>NZ_WYET01000010.1 GCF_013376415.1 Flagellimonas chongwuensis | reverse complement strand
ACGGCGCCGGTCGGCTTATCGTTGATGTAGAAATTGCCCGCTGCGTTCTGCAGGGCCTTGGTGGCCTCGTCTATGGAATAGCGGTCGCCGGAGATCACTGCCCCGGTAAGCCCGTACTCCGATGTGCCGTCCACAAGCTTCAACGTTTCGCTCCAATCCTTGTCCTCGTATACGTAGACGGTCACCACCGGGCCGAACAGCTCGGTGTACATGGTCTCGTACTGTGGGTCGGTGGTCAAGATCACGGTAGGTTCTATAAAGTATCCTACGGACTTGTCGTAGTTGCCGCCGGCGATGATCTCGGCATTGTCATCGGCCTTGGCTTGATCGATGTACTTGGCCAGTTTGTCAAAGGACCCTTCGTGGATCACGGCAGTGATAAAATTGCCCATGTCCTCCGGGGAGCCCGGCTTGTTGAAGGATGCGATGTCCTTTTTGACCAGTTCCAAGGTTTCATCGGCAGTGGATTTTGGCAGGTACACCCTTGATGCCGCGCTACATTTCTGTCCCTGGAACTCAAAGGCCCCGCGGCTGATGGCGGTGGCCACCTGTTGCGGTTTGGCGGTCGGGTGCGCGATGATGAAGTCCTTCCCGCCGGTCTCGCCCACGATGCGCGGATATGTTTTGTACTTATGGATGTTGTTCCCGATCTGCTTCCAAAGGTTCTTGAACACGTTGGTGGAACCGGTAAAATGTATTCCCGTAAAGTCCGGGCTGTCCAACACGGTGTCGGATATCATAACGGGATCCCCGTAGACCACGTTGATCACGCCATCGGGCAGTCCGGCCTCCTTGAAGACATCGACGATCACCTTGGCGGAATAGATCTGGCTGTCACTGGGCTTCCAGACCACCACGTTGCCCATCATGGCCGCACTTGCGGGAAGGTTCCCTGCAATGGCGGTAAAGTTGAACGGGGTGATGGCATATACGAACCCTTCCAGCGGACGGTACTCGACCCTGTTCCAGACACCCTCGGAGGATTCCGGCTGTTCGCCATAGATCTGTGCCATGTACTCCACGTTGAAACGCAAAAAGTCGACGATCTCGCAGGCGGAATCGATCTCGGCCTGATAGATGTTTTTGGACTGGGCCAGCATGGTGGCGGCGTTCATCTTTTGGCGGTATGGCCCCGCGATGAGCTCGGCGGCCTTTAGGAAGATGGCGCATCGCTGTTCCCAAGTGATGTTGGCCCAGGCTTCCCTGGCTTCCAGGCAGTTGGCGATGGCCTGCTCCACGTGGGTCTTCTCGGCCAAGTGGTAGTGCCCCAGAATATGCTTGTGGTCGTGCGGGGGCGACATGGGCCTGGTGTTGCCCGTTCTTATTTCTTCGCTTCCGATGTAAAGCGGAACGTCCACTTCACTGTCGTAAAACGCCTTGTATTGTTTGAGTACTTCTTCTCGTTCGGGAG
>NZ_WYET01000006.1 GCF_013376415.1 Flagellimonas chongwuensis | reverse complement strand
AATTAAACCAAACTAACAGATGCAGATAATAGAGAATTCTACGGTGTACGATGCGATCATCGTGGGCTCCGGGGCCGGTGGCGGCATGTCGGCGAAGGTGCTGTCGGAGGCGGGCCTCAAGGTGGCCGTTGTCGAGGCTGGCCCTTTCTTCGACCCGGCGAAGCCTGAGCACCAGACCCAGCTGAAGTGGTCCTACGAGAGCCCAAGGCGCGGCAAGAGCACGCGATTCCGTCCCTTCGGGGACTTCGATGCCGCCTACGGGGGCTGGGACATCGAGGGGGAGCCCTACACGCAGAAGGACGGCACGGACTTTTCGTGGTTCCGTTCGCGGATGCTGGGGGGCCGTACCAACCACTGGGGGCGCATATCGCTGCGGTTCGGCCCGCAGGACTTCAAGCACAAGGACGTGGACGGTTACGGGGACAACTGGCCGATAAGCTATGACGATGTAAAGCCGTACTATGACAAGGTGGACAAGATGATCGGTGTGTTCGGGACCAACGAGGGACTTCCCAACGACCCGGACGGCTTCTTCCTTCCACCGCCCAAGCCAAGGTTGCACGAGCTTTTTTATATCAAGGGGGCCAGGAAGAGCAACATCCCGGTGTACCCATCGCGGATGTCGATGCTCACCAAGAAGATCAACGAGGACAGGGGCGTGTGCTTCTACTGCGGACAGTGCAACCGTGCCTGTCAGGTATATGCGGACTTCTCGGCGGGGACGTGCCTTATCTTCCCGGCGCAGAAGAACGGCGGGCAGATCGACCTGTACGTGAACTGCATGGTACGAGAGGTGACCACGGACGAAGAGGGCCGTGCCACGGGCGTATCCTACATCAACAAAGAAGATAGAAAAGAATATAAGCTCAAGGGCAAGGTGGTGGTCCTAGGGGCCTCGGCCTGTAGTTCCGCTAGGATCTTGCTGAACTCCAAGAGCGAGCAGCACCCCAACGGACTGGGCAACAGCAGCGATGTGGTGGGCAAGTACCTCCACGACTCGACGGGGGCAGACAGGGCGGGGTTCATCCCGGACCTGATGAACCGTAAGGTCTCCTACAACGAGGACGGCGTGGGGGGCATGCACGTGTACTCCCCATGGTGGGGTGACAACAGCAAGCTGGACTTCCCTCGGGGCTACCATATCGAGGTATGGGGCGGCATGGGGATGCCGAGCTACGGCTTCGGCTTCAACGTGAACGAGTTCAACCAGTTCTTCGGGACGAAGGTGGGCGGCTACGGGGACGTGCTGCGCAGCGACGCCAAGAAGTACTACGGCGCGGTCGTGGGCATGGCCGGAAGGGGCGAGTCCATCGCGAGGAAGGAGAACTATTGCGAGATCGACCCGACCACGGTGGACGAGTTCGGTATCCCCGTACTGAGGTTCAACTACAAATGGAGCCAGTTGGAGATCAACCAGGCCAAGCACATGCAGGACACCTTCGAGGAGATCCTGATCAACATGGGCGGGGAGCCATTGGGCAAGAAGCCGGGCAAGGAGACCAACTACGGGCTTCACAACCCCGGAAAGATCATCCACGAGGTGGGCACCACCCGAATGGGGGACGACCCAAGGACGTCGGTGACCAACAAGTACCAACAGCTGCACGATGTGGACAACGTGTTCATCGTGGACGCGGGGCCATTCGTGTCGCAGGCGGACAAGAACTGTACATGGACGATATTGGCGCTCTCGATGAGGGCCTCGGAGTACATCGTGGAACAACTCAAACAACAAAACATATAGGGTATGGACAGAAGGAAGAGTTTAAAGTCGATAGTATTGGGCTCTGTTGCGGGCGGACTTGCGATCCATGGTTGCAAGCCCTCGACGGAGGGCACCGAACTGACGGAGGCCCCGAAGATCACCTACCCGGGGCGCGTTCCCCAGGAGCTGGAGCAGATAACGGAGCTACAGGACGAACAGTTCTTGAACCCGCACGAGGTGGAGACATTGACGGTACTGTGCGACCTGATACTCCCGGCGACGCAGGAGTACAAGGGGGCATCGGATGCGGACGTTGTGGGCTTCATCGAGTTCATGGGCAAGGACGTTGAGACCCTGCAGCCGGACATCCGAGGAGGGCTGATGTGGCTGGACCACAAGAGCAACACGGAGCACGGAGTGGAGTTCAAGGATGCGACGGAGGAACAACAAAAGGCCATTTTGGACGGTATCGCGTACTACGACCCGGAGGTGCCGGGCAACGAGCGCCCCTTTGAGGTGAACTTCTTCTCCCTGGTTAGGAACCTTACGATGACGGGCTTCTACACCAGCAAGATCGGTATAGAGGAAATCGGTTACAAGGGGAACCAGCCCAATGTATGGGACGGGGTGCCACAGGACGTCCTTGACCAGCACGGGGTGGCCTACGACGAGGAATGGCTGGCCAAGTGCGTGGACCAGAGCAAGCGGGGCGTCATCGCAGAATGGGACGAAGACGGTAATTTG
>NZ_WYET01000011.1:0-2500 GCF_013376415.1 Flagellimonas chongwuensis | reverse complement strand
ACAACGACGGTTTGGGCTGTTCCGATTTCGCTCGCCACTACTCTCGGAATCACTCTTGTTTTCTCTTCCTCCGCCTACTTAGATGTTTCAGTTCAGCGGGTTCGCCCCCATTGCTGGGTGACAGGCCTTCAACCTGCCGGGTTGCCCCATTCGGACACCCACGGATCAATGCTCATGTGCAGCTCCCCGTGGATTTTCGCAGCTTATCGCGTCCTTCGTCGCCTCTGAGAGCCTAGGCATCCCCCATACGCCCTTCTTTTGCTTGTCGCACCTGTACCATAAGGTACAGATGCCCTCTCGTAATCCTTATATATTCTATTCTACTTCGTGTTTCTTCTTTGACTTCGCACAGATCGATTTAAAATCAATCCTGCTCCGTCCCAATATGTCAATGAACTTTTAAACAGTCTTGAGATATTAGATATTAGACATGAGATGGATCTCACTTCTAAAATCTGGATACTCAATACTATCCAGTGGAGAATATCGGAGTCGAACCGATGACCTCCTGCGTGCAAGGCAGGCGCTCTAGCCAGCTGAGCTAATCCCCCATTTCCCTAGTAAAGAGTTATGAGTTGTGAGTTATGAGTCTATAACCCGCAATAACTCGCTCCTAGAATTTCCTTATTCAATACTCAATGAACTTCGCACTCCGTACATACGCACCTCGTACATCTTCGTAGTCTCAGGCAGACTCGAACTGCCGACCTCTACATTATCAGTGTAGCGCTCTAACCAGCTGAGCTATGAGACTGTCTTGGCCTTTTATTGCCTTATATCAGTATAACATATCATAAACGACAGCGCAGAGGATAAAGACCACCTCGTGCGGGACAAGGCACCTCCGGGCATCTCTTTCTCTAGAAAGGAGGTGTTCCAGCCGCACCTTCCGGTACGGCTACCTTGTTACGACTTAGCCCTAGTTACCGATTTTGCCCTAGGCCGCTCCTTGCGGTGACGGACTTCAGGCACTCCCGGCTTCCATGGCTTGACGGGCGGTGTGTACAAGGCCCGGGAACGTATTCACCGGATCATGGCTGATATCCGATTACTAGCGATTCCAGCTTCACGGGGTCGAGTTGCAGACCCCGATCCGAACTGTGACCGGTTTTGTAGATCCGCGCCCCCTTGCGGGGTGGCTTCCCTCTGTACCGGCCATTGTAGCACGTGTGTAGCCCAGGACGTAAGGGCCGTGATGATTTGACGTCGTCCCCACCTTCCTCACGGTTTGCACCGGCAGTCCCGTTAGAGTCCCCATCTTGACATGCTGGCAACTAACGGTAGGGGTTGCGCTCGTTATAGGACTTAACCTGACACCTCACGGCACGAGCTGACGACAACCATGCAGCACCTTGCAGGCGGTCCGAAGAAAGGGGTATCTCTACCCCATGCAGCCTGCATTTAAGCCCTGGTAAGGTTCCTCGCGTATCATCGAATTAAACCACATGCTCCACCGCTTGTGCGGGCCCCCGTCAATTCCTTTGAGTTTCATTCTTGCGAACGTACTCCCCAGGTGGGATACTTATCACTTTCGCTTGGCCACGGAGACCGAAGTCCCCACAGCTAGTATCCATCGTTTACGGCGTGGACTACCGGGGTATCTAATCCCGTTCGCTACCCACGCTTTCGTCCATCAGCGTCAGTACATGGTTGGCCACCTGCCTTCGCGATCGGTGTTCTATGTGATATCTATGCATTTCACCGCTACACCACATGTTCCGGCGACCCCACCATGACTCAAGACCTGCAGTATCAAAGGCAATTTTATGGTTGAGCCACAAACTTTCACCCCTGACTTACAGGCCCGCCTACGGACCCTTTAAACCCAATGATTCCGGATAACGCTCGGACCCTCCGTATTACCGCGGCTGCTGGCACGGAGTTAGCCGGTCCTTATTCTTACGGTACCGTCAGACGCCCACACGTGGGCGCATTTCTTCCCGTATAAAAGCAGTTTACAACCCATAGGGCCGTCATCCTGCACGCGGCATGGCTGGATCAGGCTCCCGCCCATTGTCCAATATTCCTCACTGCTGCCTCCCGTAGGAGTCTGGTCCGTGTCTCAGTACCAGTGTGGGGGATCCCCCTCTCAGGGCCCCTAACCATCGCTGCCTTGGTGGGCCGTTACCCCACCAACTAACTAATGGTACGCATGGCCATCCCTGTCCGATAAATCTTTAACCGTAATATCATGCGATATAACGGTACCATGGGGCATTAATCCAAGTTTCCCTGGGCTATTCCCCTGACAGGGGCAGGTTCCATACGCGTTCCGCACCCGTGCGCCGGTCGCCGGCGGAAAAGCAAGCTTCTCCCCGCTGCCCCTCGACTTGCATGTGTTAGGCCTGCCGCTAGCGTTCATCCTGAGCCAGGATCAAACTCTTCATTGTATTTCCTTGAATGTCTGTCCGACACCCGGAAATCCCGAGTCCCTGCATCAAAATGGTTCATTTCTTAATTCTACGCTGTCGTTACAATATGTATATGAACTTCTTTGTTT
>NZ_WYET01000012.1 GCF_013376415.1 Flagellimonas chongwuensis | reverse complement strand
GAGTACGGGCTTACCGGGGCAGTGATCTCCGGCGACCGCTATTCCATAGACGAGGCCACCAAGGCCCTGCAGAACGCAGCGGGCAATTTCTACATCAACGATAAGCCGACCGGCGCCGTTGTGGGACAACAGCCCTTCGGAGGGGCAAGGGGCTCCGGGACCAACGATAAAGCGGGATCCATGCAGAACCTCCTCAGATGGGTATCCCCCAGACTGATCAAGGAAACTTTTGTGACCCCGGAGGATTACAGGTATCCTTTTTTGGGATAACACCAAAAACGAGTAACTTCAAGGCCGTCATATTAGAATGACGGCTTTTTTTTTGTTCAATTCGATTTTGGTCAAAAAAAAGGCCGTAAAAGCAATGCTCTTACGATCTTTACATACACCATTACGAATTCATTATCTCAATTTGGTCATTTCCTTTCGTCGTTGTAATTCTTTTTTGAGCAATTCCATTTCTCTTGAAGATTGTGAACCTACGGATGAGTTTTCTTCTGCTCTTCTAATCAAATACGGCATTACATCCTTAATTGGTCCGAAGGGCACATATTTTACTACATTATACCCTGCTTTGGCCATGTTAAAACTTATGTTATCGCTCATCCCGAACAACTGACCGAACCAAACACGTGAGTCTGTAACGCCAATTCCCTGAGTGTAAAGCTTCTTAACCAATTCCCTACAACTGATTTCGTTATGGGTTCCGAGAAACAAATCAAAGACATCTAGGTTTTCAAGAACAAAATCCACCCCACTATCAAAGTTTTTATCCGTTGTGGATTTGTCCGGACATACCGGGCTATCATATCCTCGTGCCAAAGCTCTGTCCCTTTCCTTTTCCATGTAGGCACCACGAACCAACTTCACCCCTACTCTGATTCCGTTCTTTTTCCCAAAATCCTTTAAATGTTTTAGGTAATCGTATTTTTTACTCAGATAAAGTTGAACGGTGGCAAAAACAACGGTTCGCTCTTTGTTGTATTTAAGCATCATACTCTCTGTAAGCCCATCAACGGCAATGTGGCTCCAAGACTCTTCAGCATCCACCATAATCTTTAAATTATCGGTCTCTGCCACTGCTCTACATATAGCTTCAAATCTTTTCTTTACTCTTGCCCATTCTTCAGATTCGGACAAATTCATGGGTACATCTTCCGAAACCTTTCGAAAAATTTCCAACCTACCAATTCCTGTTGGCTTGAAAACCAAAAAAGGAATCTGTTTTTGAAATTCCGAGAACTTGCATATTTTGAGCAGAGTATCTAAGGTTGCATCAAAATTTTTATCGTTCTCCGCTCCTTCGACGGAATAGTCCAATATGGACATTACCTCACCATTTTGATAGAGCTGATCTATTTGTTCCTTGCACTCTTGTAGGTTCTCACCTCCGCAAAACTGTGAAAAAATAGTCTTCTTTAGTATTCCCTTTATAGGGAGTCTAGCTTGAAAAGCAAAATTTAGCGTAGGTTTTGCCAGCTTGGTAAGCTGACCATATTCCAACATTCCAAATAAGAATTTGGCTTTTTTAAGTTCCATATTGGACTTTGTGGCAAAGGCCGCTTCTGTATTGTTAAAATTTACAATGTCCGACATGATGTAAGTTGTTAATAATTGCCACGATAGGAGTTACCCTAAAAATTGGGTATAAGTTTCTTGCTCGTTGAAACATCAGGTTTACCGTAACAACCTATTTGTTCATACTGAAGTGATTTTTGTTCGTAGTGAAGTATCGTGGTGATTGCGAACAACCACCACGATTGTAAAAAGGGTATATTCTAACCTATTAAAATCAAACTAATTTTACCCTTTTATTCCTGGTTGTAGTATCTTGTAGTTCTTGGCTTCTTTTTCTTTATCCACCATCGCCTTCACATCTTTCAACAATTGTTTGGCATCATAGATGATTCCGTCTTTGATGGTATACTTGACACCACCTACTCTTTCAATGGTATTGTCCTCCATTAATTTGATGGCCCCTGTTCCGTACAACGATTTAAGGTTCGCCAATGGGTTTTCTTCCGTAATCACGAAATCTGCCAATTTGCCCACGGCAATGGTACCTATCTCATCATCCATACCCAAAGATTCTGCTCCATTGAGTGTGGCTGCTTTGATTACTTCCAACGGGTGGAAACCGGCCTCACGCAACAATTCCATTTCCCTTGGATATGCAAATCCGTACAGTTCGTATATAAAACCTGCATCGGTTCCAACCGTTACACGACCACCACGGTTTTTGTATTCGTTGATGAAAGTCATCCAAAGCTCGTAGTTGGCCTTCCAATCAATCTCTCTTTCTGTTCCCCAGTAGTGCCAGTAAGAACCGTGGGATTGACGGCTTGGGGAGTAAAATTCCCAAAGTGTCGGTAAGGTATACTCCTCGTGCCACTCTGCCCTTCTGGCCCTTGCCAAATCACGGTTGGCCTCATAAATCACCATTGTTGGCGATAGTGTAAAGTCCAACTCGAGCAACTCTTCCATTACGGCATTCCATTTGTCGGAATATGGTTTTGCGGCTTGAGTCCACAATTGACCTGCTTCACCAAAACGATCTTGCTCGTTCTGATAGTTATAATCCAAAGAATAATCCTGAACTGTTCTATCATCGAATAATGCCTCTGGAAGTCCATACCAGTGTTCCATTGCAGTTAAACCTGCACGTGCGCTGTGAAGCACGTTCCATTGCCCCACATAGGTTTGGGAGTGGTGCATTTTGGAACGAAGTCCCAATTTTTTGTTCTCCACCAATGCAGCTTCCATAACTTTTGGTGGGGCTCCAAAGAATTTGATACCATCCGCTCCTTTTTTGGCATTTTCACGGACCCATTCAATGGCTTGCTCTGGCGTGGCAATGTTTTCCCTTCCCATTTCACCGTTAAGTTTACTACCAAAAGCGGTATATGCTTTGATTCGTGGGGCGGTAATCTTATTGTTTTTACTCTTTTTCTTGTGTTCCAAGGTCCACTCTATACCATTTCCGGATGCTGGGTCGGCAATCGTAGTGATTCCATGTCCCATCCAAAGTTTAAAAACATACTCGGCAGAAGTTCCCTGTGCCATTCCTCCAATATGGGCGTGGGTATCCACAAAACCGGGCATTATGTACATTCCTTCGGCATTTAGTTCCTTTCCTCCCGGCTTCAGGGCTGGGCGTCTTTTAGGGTCTATTGGAACTCCTGGATAACCTACCACCCTGACATCTACGATTTTGTTGTTTTCCACAACGATATCCACGGGGCCCTGCGGTGGGGCCAGTGTACCGTTTATCATCGTAGCTCCCCTAATGATCAGTTGGCTCCAAGGCCCTTCTCCTTCGGCACGCTCCGGTGCTTTTTCAATTTGTCCGTACATTGCTCCTTGCACCAGGGCAACAGCAAGAATCAATAAGTGAAATTTTAGTCTCTTCATTTTATAAGTTAATTGTATTCTATTTTATTTTGGTCCCGCATCAGTTGTTTTACTTTCTACTGTATTTTGCGGGCATTCCTTCTGCCGGGAGCGACTTTGCTATAAATTCCCTTAGGTCATCGTTTGCGGTTTGCAAATCTTCATTCCTAAGATACATCATATGTCCGCTCCTATAACCTTTCCACTCCATTCTATCTTTAAGTTTACCACTGGGGTCCATCTGCCACATGTTATATTTTGCATTAAAGTAGTCTGTTCCACCATCGTAGTAACCGGACTGCACCAATACATTCAAATAAGGATTTTGTGCCATAGCCTGTCTCAAATCGTATCCTGTTGTATTGTTGCTTCTATCCCAAGGACGTACCGGGCCGAACATATTATACTTTACATCGGTATGATAATTGAGATAGTTCTTGAAGTAATGGTTGATGGCCGGTGTGAAGGAATGTAACCAACTGGTAAGTTCTGCCGCATAATCGGGCCTTGTTCCTGCGGTCTGTTCATCAATTCCCAAGTAACGTGAATCCAATCTACCGATATTGTACCCTTCATCCCTTAACAACTCTTTCCAAAAGAAGGTTTTAGGTATACGTAGGTTATGCTCCAATATCACTTTTTCGGATAATCCGGAGTATCTAGATATGGTTGCTGCAACTTGCTTCCTTTCTGATTCTGGCAAGTATCCTCCCTTAGAGATTGCAGGGGTAAGAACATCTATGGTATATGCTTCCACCTCTGGAAGAATCTCCACTAGATCTTTTGATTGTAAATCGGCAGGTAATTGCTCATGGAACCAAGCTGCAGCGGTGTAATAGGGCAAGAAATTTGCTGCACCTGCAACAGTTCCTCTTTCAATCCCCAAAGTTGTTGGCGAAACCAGTATAACTCCGTTCAAATACATCCAATGAGAGTTTTGGAGCTCCAATGACAACCCTGAAACCCTCGGTGTTCCGTAACTTTCTCCAATTAAAAATTTTGGCGAGGCCCAACGGTTGTTCCTAGTAACAAAGTTATCTATCCATGTCGCCAAGTACTTTATATCCTGTTTCACCCCAAAAAAGGTCTCTGACTTGGTCTTGTCGTCCATTTCATTTATGGCCCTGGAGTAACCCGTGTTCACCGGGTTCACATAAACGATATCGGCAACATCCAATATAGAGTTTGGATTGTCTTTAATTCCGTAAGGTTGAACCGGATATCCTTCTTCATCAATATTCAAAATTTTTGGTCCGGTATATGCAATGTGCATCCAAACCGAAGCCGAGCCTGGGCCTCCGTTAAAAGAAATTACCAATGGTCTTTTGGCAATGTTATCCACATCTGTTCTTTGGTAGTAGGTAAAAAACAGTCCGGCTATAATTTTCCCTTTATCGTCCCATACAGGCTGCTTACCTGTTGTTGCTTTGTATTTTACTTCTTTCCCCTTGATGTTGACCTTTCCTTGAACCGTAACTGTTGAGTCCATTGCGGTATTCAACTGCTGCCCGGAAACTGTAGTACCGATCAAGAGTAGAAGATATAGTATTTTGTTAAGTCTTATTTTCATGGTTTTTATGTTTTAATGTGACGAGGGTATCCTAAAAGGCTGTGATATAACAATTTAAATTAGTGAATCATAAATAAAAAAAAGGGGCAGAATTTTGATTAATTGAGCAATCAAATTCAGATAGAGCATATCCTGCCCCCTTTTGAGCTAATCAAACGGATAAAAAAATCAATGAGAGCCTGGACTGGGTTACAGCCCAGGCAATCTTATAGTTAAGTTGGTTATTTTAAAAGGATTTAATCCACATCCCAGAACAAACTTGTAGTAAGCAGGTCCCCGCCTATGGCCGCATCTGCGCTTTCATAGTTGGCCCTGTTCAAGGTTTGTTCGGAAATAGGGTATGTCAATCTTACCGGAACGGTAGGAACAAAGGATTGTGGAGGTGCCTCCAACGTTGGATAATCCAACCTTCTGTACTCTGTCCATGCTTCCAATCCTTGGTTGAACAATGCCACCCACTTTTGCATACCTATTTTTTCTTCCCATGTACCGGGAGCGGTAGTGTATGCGACTTCGGGGCTGGCCAAATAGGCAGCTGCGCTGTCTCCAAGTCCGTAATAATCAAAATTGGCTTGTATGGCCGCATTGTAGTGTGCTTCTGCATCGGTTACCCCGGCAATTCCTCTCTCGGCAGCTTCGGCCAACAAAAATTCAATTGTTGCATAGTCCAAAAGGATTACCGGAGTGGTAGGCTGATAGAACAATGTTCCGAATCTGGAGAAATCAAAATACGCTACCACAAGTCCGGATTCCGAGCCACGATACACACCGTCGGTACCATCAACTTCTTGAAAAAACACTGATCTTCTTGGGTCTTCCAACTCGTTCATGTAATCTATAAATACATCTGTTCCAACAAAGTCCCTACGGTTTCCGACCGCCAAGTCGGTCCAAAGTTCAGCTGTATTCGGCTGAGATTCCAAATGCTCTATTTCTGCAATATCTGCATTTGAGGTAAAAATATTTGGCAAGGCCGTTGTTATGGCATCCGTAGCCAAAGTTGGATTGGATTCTATGATTCTCATACCCATTTGGAACAACAATGAACTACCAAAAGAGCTCCAGCTGGCCACATCTCCATTATAAAGAAGGTCTTGACCCCAAGAAGGCTGGGAGGCATCCAAAGCATTGATAGCCGTCGTCAATCTTGATAACAAATCGGTGTAAATTGCTTCTTGATCATCATATTCTGGCGAAATGTTATCCACATCCAAAGCTTGGGAATAGGGTATATCACCAAAAGACTCCACAAGTTTGGACCAAGTATATACCTGAACAATCTCTATGATTGCCAATTGGTTTTCGTTTGCAGGAGTCAAACTCTCTGCACTCTGAATGACCTCAGCGCTTTGGCGAAGGTTGTTCAAGATATCCATATAGACCTCGTTCCAAGTAAAGTTGGAATAGTATGTGGTTCCCTCGTTATAGGTTACTGAGGAAATTTGCTGCACCAACAATCTGGTTGTATTAAATGGGTTACCATTGGCCCCATAGGTGATACCGCTCATGGTATCGGACAGATTTTTCACGGCATTGTTGAAAAAGGTCTCCGCAGGAGCCTCTGTTGCGTTCTTCACGTCCACGTTCATGTCTTCCAAATCACCGGAACATGAGAAAAACAGCGCCATTAAAATTATGATATAATAGTTTTTCATTTTCTGATTTTTTTTGGTTTAGAATTGAACTTGTAGGTTAAAACCGATATTTCTTACCGTAGGCAAAACCCCGTTCTGGGAACCTTGCAAGTTACCGGAACTTAATCCAGCTTCTGGGTCAGCATATGGCAGGTTTTTATGGATGATCCACAAGTTGGAACCTGTTAATCCCAATCTTAACGATTGAATGCTAAGTTTGTCCATAAAGGCCATTTTCGGGAAATTATAGTTCAAGGCAACTTCTCTAAGCTTCACATAAGATGCATCGTATACGAAGTGTGCCTGTGGTGCCATAACACTACCTGTTGCATTTCTGTAGTTATCCATTGCGGTTCTAACGGTATTTGGAGATCCATCAGGAGCTACACCGTCCAATATGATACCTCCGCCATCGGCCAAGGAGTTTCTTATTGGATTGCCCAAATCGTTAAGTCCTACAGACCAAGCGTACAGACCTGAACGGTTACCTGTTGAGATATCGTTTGAGTAGACATCTCCTCCACTTTGGATATCAATTAAAAAGCTCAAATCAAAGTTCTTGTACCTAAACTGGTTGGTAATACCTGCCGTCCAATCAGGGGTAATGTTACCAATTACGTTGTTGGATGTTGTAGTACGCTCATATGCCCCTGTTTCTTGGTTGATCAAACGTTTTCCATCCACGTAGATATAGTCGGTTCCTTGAATGGTTCCATAGGGTTCCCCAACAGTTGCATTGATGGAAACTCCACTTACAGTTCCCAATTGTAGATTGCTACCACCTTCGAACAAGGAAACTACCTCACTCTGGTTTTTGGCCCAGTTTACATTGGCTTTCCATTGAAAATCCTCTGTTTGTACGATGTCTCCATTAATGGCTACCTCAATACCTTTGTTTTCAACTTCACCAGCATTTACAAATCTGGAAGAGTATCCTGTTGTGGTTGAAATGGCCACAGGGATAATCTGATCCTTGGAATTTGTTTGGTAAAGAGATAGATCAAAACCTAATCTACTGTTCAAGAACCTCATTTCAAGACCAGCCTCGTAACTGATTGTTGTTTCGGGCAATAAGTCTTCATTGTTCTTGGTATCATTTGTACCGTACAAAGGAACCGCTCCAAATGGTGTCGGTTTGTTCAATACATCGATCAAACTGTTTGCAGGAGCGGAGCTACCTACCTCGGCATAGTTTAAACGAAGTTTACCAAAACTCAACCAGTTTTTGTCCACTAAATTGGAAAACACAAAACTGGAAGAAATGGATGGATAGAAATATGTACTGTTCTCTTCTGGCAAAGTTGAAGAGTGGTCAAACCTTCCGGTCAAATCCACATAGATCAAATTATCATAACCGAACGAGGCCAAACCGTAATATCCATCAACTCCAACTTTCTCCACATTCTCTATTGGAGCTGGTGGCAAGTTTAATGAGTTGGAAAGGGAGAACAAATCTGGAAGTACCAATCCACCATTTGTTTCGGCATATATGGAGCTCAGGTCGGTTCTTCTAATATTGGCTCCCAAGACACCGCTGATGTTCAACTTGTCGGTAACATATTTGTTGAAGTTGATCATCAAATCATAGTTTTCTTCACTATAGTTGATGTTTCTTCTGGAATATCTTCCCACGGCACCAGCTGTACCTACATTATTCCTTTCTTCTTGAATAAAGGAATAGGTATCCAAGGAAACCCTACCTTCCACATTCAACCAGTCGGTGAATTTATATTTTGCGGATACGTTTCCAAAAATTCTACTACGGGAATCGTTCTGGTAGTTTTCGTAAACGACCCAGTAAGGGTTATCGATTGTACCACCCATAAATGGGTCAACATTGGTTCCTGTGTTAAAATAAGCATCTTTCAGTTCATCGATACCAACATTCATGGCCCAGTATCTTCTCATGGATGAGATAACGTTCTGCGCATTGGCTCCTGTTTCACTACCTGTTCTGTTTCTACCCAAGGCATCGGTAAGTATATAGTTTGCACTTCCCGAAACGGAGAACTTATCGGTAATATTAAAAGATGTATTGATGGAAATATTGTCCCTCGTCATGTTACTGTTCGGCATCAATCCATCTTGATTGAAACGGGTATAGGCAATTCTATAGGTTGCCTTATCACTTCCACCGGCAACCGCAACACTATTGGTCATGGTTACGGGGGTTTCAAAGAAATCGATCAATCTGCTCTCCGGAGCAACCCATGGACTTGGTTGGAGATAATACGGAGATCCTTCGTAGAAGGAATCCCATTGATATACCATTAGATTGGGATCAAACTGTGCACCATAAGAACCATATGCGGTAGCTGGTGTTACCAAATCCAATTCTCCATCACCATTGGCATCTTGGTCGTTGAAAAAACTCATTCCATCGTTACCATAAACAGGACCATATCCTGTACCGTACTGATATTGGAAATCTGGCCATGTGGATTTATCGATGAATCCCATGGTAACATTTGAGTTGATAGTTACTGTTGGTTTTTGTTTTGCTCCGGCTCCTGATTTAGTGGTAATGATCACCGCTCCGTTCGTGGCCCTAGAACCATAAAGTGCCGTTGCTGCCGCACCTTTAAGTACGTTAATGGATTTGATATCGTTTGGGTTGATGTCCGAGGCCATGTTACCGTAATCGAAACCACCGGTACCGCTTTGCTGATCGGCTGTGTTAAAGTTGGAGTTACTCACAGGAACTCCATCCACAACGAACAATGCTTGGTTGTTACCTGTTAAAGAGGTACTACCACGAATCACAACATTACTAGATCCACCCATATTGGTATTGTTCTTGATCTGAACACCGGCAATTTTACCAGATAAGGCATTAACCACGTTATCCGTTGGAGTCCTGTTCACATCCTCGCCATCAACCTCTTGTGTTGCGTACCCTAAGGATTTTTTCTCCCGGGAAATACCAAGGGCGGTTACAACAACCTCATCCAACTGTGCGGAATCTTCTTGGAGTTCAATAGTGATGGGACCGCTACCCGTAACTTCGGTCTCCGAAGTCTTAAAACCGATGTAGGACACCACTAAAATGTCCCCAGGCTCGGCCTGTATGGTAAAATTTCCATCAAAATCGGTTTGGGCACCATTGGACGTTCCTTTAACCATAACGTTCGCACCCAATAAAGGCACCCCGCTAAAATCCACTACCGTACCTGTTACTGTGCTCTGTATTATTGGCTTGACGGGTTCCGCCGAAGAAAATCCATCCGATGATTTCTTACCGGCAGATTTCATCAGTATAATCTGTCTGCCACGGATTTGATAAACCACTTTAGTATCCCTGAACAAAAGCGTCAGGATATCCTCCACTTTCTGGTCGTTCGTCTTTAAACTCACCTTCTTTTTTAAAGGGATCTGACTGTACTCGTACATAAAACGATACTCGGAACGGGATTCGATTTCTCCCAGTGCGCTCTCTATGGTAACTTCTTCTAAATCAAGTGAAAGCTTTTCTCCTTGCGAATCGGAGTTAGCCGCCTGAATTTGGATTATCGAAGCAATTATTAGAAAAATGGTCAATTTGGTTGATAAACCATTCTTCAAGAATCTCTTTAAAAAAAGAATTCTAGATGGTTTTTTTTTCATAATTTTGAGTTGATTTAATTAGTTTGAATCGATATTTATTACACAGTTCAAGAGAGGGAATGGGCCAACATTCCCTTTTTTTGTGTGTACTTTTTTTAATAAAAAAGTCATTTCATTGGCATATATATTTTAGTATTAATAGTTTATCGTTTGGTTGTTATCTGTTACTTTATTTTGACATCCTTCTTTTTACCTTTTTTACCATCAACAACCTCATACTCAAAAGGTGTTATAATTCTCAAGGCCTCAAGAACATCCTCTATTTTTTCTACATTTCTATTGAACCTCGCACTAAAAGTCTGTCCAATAATACTGTCGTTGGTGTTTTCTATTTTCACATTGTAGGTCCTCTCCAAACTTGCCAGTAATTCGGTAAATGGTGCGTTCCTAAAAACAACTTCTCCATTTACCCAACCGGTATGTAATGAAACATCTACTTCTTCTACCTCGATTATTCCCTTGCCCCTGTTCCACGCGCCTTTTTCTCCAGGTTTCAACAAAATCCCATCCTTGCCATTTTCCGCATGTGAAAGACTCACCGAACCTTCTACCAATACTGTAGCCACTTCATTTTGATCATCATAGGAAGACAGATTAAATTGTGTTCCCAATACTTCTATTGCAACTTCTTTGGAATTGACCACAAACGGACGATTTTCATCCTTGGTCACATCAAAATATGCTTCACCATAAACCAACACTTCCCGTCTACCATTTTCAGGAAACTTTACTGGAAATTTGATCCTTGTTCCTGAGTTTAAATAAATCTTGGTACCATCTGACAATACAAGCGTGAACATTTTCCCATTGGGTATATTGAGCTCATTATAAACAAAGTCCTTAATCTCTTCATTAGAACCATATATCAATGTATCTCCATTATGCACGGCCACTGTTTCACCTGATGGAAGTGTAACGGCATGGCTACCATGTGACTCTATCAAGGTTCTATCCGAACCCGTGTCCAATGTTACATACTCACCATCCATACCTGATAATATGGCATCATTATTCTGGTTGCCTATCCATACAAAACCAATTCCCAACGACACCACACCAACAAAAATGGCTGCATATTTGAGTATTCGTTTTGGATAAAGTTTTTTAACCTTGGTTTTAGTCATCCTGGCCTCTAAGGATTTCCAATCCTTATCTACATCCAAACCTTCCAAAAATTCCAAAGATTCGTCCACCAAATCCTCTTCAATAATACGCCCAATCAATTCTTGAGAGAAATCCTCAAACTCCTTGTCAGATTTATCTTTCCAACCGGTCGACTCCTTCAACTTCTTTATAAGTGTAAGCAATGTTTCTTTCTGTTGCATTAGATCATTGTTCTCATGTATTAGATAGTATTTTATTGAAATAGGGTGACAATCCTCAAAGATTTTTTTAAAAATCAATAATTTTTTTATCCAATTTGGGTAATGATCCAGTTTAATTTTATATTTCGGTAACTTTAAATTTATATGAATACCCCCGAAACCTCAATTTATGAGATTTAAGGTTGAAGAGCTTTTTAAAAACAACTATCCACTTTTGTGCTTGGTTTCCTTTTCCATAGTAAAGGATAAGGATATTTCAAAAGACATTGTGCAGGACTTTTTTGTTTCGTTTTGGAACAAGAGAGAGTCGATTACCATAAACACATCTTTTGAAGCTTATGCAAAAAAATCCGTCAAAAATTTAAGCCTTCAGTATTTAGAAAAGAAAAAAAGGGAACAACGGCTACTGGATACTTTTGAAACGGATACCAGTGCCCCAGAACCCAAATTGGACCGACAAAATAATAAGTTGAACGACCTCATCAACAAATTGCCCACAAAAAGGAAAGAAATTTTTGTGTCGGTCGTAGTGGATGGAAAAAGCTATACTGAAATTGCCGAAGCCAACGGTATTTCGGTAAACACGGTAAAAACCCAAATGAAAAGGGCCTATGCGTTTTTAAGGTCCAACAAAAAAGAAGATTTTATTTCCTTATTTCTACTGATTCTGCTCTCCCAATAAGTAGAACAACTGTCTTCTATTTACTGATTACGATTTTCTCTACAGCATGACGATTTTATGATTTTTTTTTGAGCCGTTTATCAAGCAGACCATCTTAACCCCAGTAACACTTCCATTATTTATAAAAAACAACCTTCTGTCACCCTAAATCTATATTTATTTAACATAGTATTGAACAGTGTTATTAAATACGGATTGTTTATGCCCATTTTCCACAATCATGGGTTTGACCAACCACCAACCATTTAAACGTTAAATCATGAAAAAATTATTTTTTGCAACACTTCTGTTGCTCCCAATGCTGATGTGTGCCCAAACTATTGGTGCACCAGACAGAAAAGCGGGCGAGGGAGAAGGTCCCTTTGACAGACTTATTATTAGAGGTGCCATTTTAATCGACGGAACCGGCGGACCAGCTTCAGGGCCTGTGGACATTATTGTCGAGGACAACAAAATTGTAGATATCGCAAGAGTCGGTGTACCCAAAGTTCCAATCGATGAATCCAAACGCCCGAAACTGGGAAATGGCAAAACCAAAGAAATCGATGCCAACGGTAAATATGTGATGCCAGGTTTGATTGACCTGCACGTGCACACTGGAGGTGCCCCAAAAGCTCCTGAAGCAGAGTACGTATATAAATTATGGATGGCCCATGGAATTACAACAATAAGAGGCGTGCCTTTTGGAAACTTGGAGTGGTCGCTAAAAGAAAAAGAAAGAAGTGCCAAAAACGAGATTGTTGCGCCAAGAATGGTCTCCTTTCATAGGATTGGAACTGGAAAAGAATGGGAAAATCGAAAAATTCTAACACCGGAAGATGCAAGGGAATGGGTACGATATGCCAACAAGAAAGGTGTGGATGGACTAAAGCTTAGCTCACATCGCCCAGAAATTATGGAGGCCGTACTAGATGAAGCCAACTCATTGGGGATGGGGAGCACTGCCCACCTGGCACAAAGTGGTGTGGCACAAATGAACACCATTGATGCTGCTAGATTGGGACTTACCAGTATGACCCACTTTTATGGCCTATTTGAATCCATGTACGAAAACAACGATGTGCAGCCTTGGCCGGTGGACATCAATTATGGAGATGAACAGCACCGTTTTGGCCAAGTTGCACGCCAATGGAACTTGGTGAAACCGGGAGGTGAAAAATGGAATGCACTTCTTGATGAATTTTTAAAACTGGATTTCTATATCAACCCGACCATGACCATTTATTCTGCAGGCAGGGATGTGATGAGAGCACGCAACGCGGACTGGCACGAGAAATACACTTTGCCCTCTTTGATGGATTTCTTTTCACCCAGCCGTACGAGCCATGGCGCATATTGGTTCGACTGGACCACTGAAGACGAAGTGGCGTGGAAAAAATACTATCAAGTTTGGATGCAGTTCCTTAATGAATACAAGAACATGGGCGGGAAGATCACGCTAGGTTCAGATTCAGGTTTCATTTACCAGACCTATGGTTTTGGAACCATATTGGAACTTGAAATGTTCCAAGAAGCCGGATTCCACCCATTGGAAGTTATCCGTGCAGCAACCATGCACAGTGCCCAAGAAATCTTCAAGCCTTTGAAAAAACCAATCGAGTATGGTGTGATCCGTGAAGGTTTGTTGGCCGACATGATCATTGTGGACGAGAACCCTCTTCAAAACCTAAAAGTACTTTACGGAACTGGCGCCGTTCGTTTGAACGATGACACCGCAAAAGTGGAAAGAGTTGGTGGAATTGAATACACCATCAAAGATGGTATTGTCTACGACGCTAAAAAATTGTTGAGCGATGTGGAAGCCATGGTGAACAAGCAAAAACAAGAAAGAGGTGAGTAGAACCAAAAAGTTTTAATCCTTAAACATACTATTTCTAAGCGATTGTGAAGGAAGTTTGAGCCTTTCATTAAGCTGTAAAAGGCCCTAATTTTTTAGGGCTTTTTTTTGCTTGTGACCAGTGTTCAGGACACAAGAAAATTACCGGTTCGACCTTAAAACCTTTAATCAAACAGAATCCATACATATCTTCACTTAAAGACAAATAATTTTCAAATTGTCCTGATCAGTTTTCTTCTTTTAATATTAGCTACAATAAAACTTTATTTTGCAATTTAATTATTAAGGAAAGTGTTGCATTCAGTGTTATTCTCATAACAAAAAATTTATTTTTCTTTCTCATTATCATCTCATTCTAAATTGCACCGCCATGACATAGCCTTATCTTTGGGGCCATATATGAAAAAGAATATCAAGCGGGGATATCGTATTGGGAGATATATTGTGTACAAGGAAACCTCTGTGGAACCTAAAGAGTTGATTTGGTCCTTTTTAGGCTCATTTATAGGAATTGCCTGCATCGGTATTATCCAAAATCAATATTTGGACCAATCGGACAACATATTGCTCATAGGATCTTTTGGTGCCACAGGTGTTTTAATATATGGAGCCATCCATAGTCCATTGGCGCAACCACGCAACTTGATAGGAGGGCATCTGATAAGTGCGGTAATAGGTGTCACTGTATGTCAATTTTTGGGAGATATTCTTTGGCTGGCCGCTGCCCTATCCGTTTCATTATCCATTCTGGCCATGCAATTCAGCAAGACCCTCCATCCGCCCGGGGGAGCCACCGCCTTGATTGCGGTAATAGGTTCGGAAAAAATTATTGGATTGGGCTATTGGTATATTTTCTTTCCTGTGCTCAGCGGGGTCACTATTATGCTGTTGGTGGCATTGACATTCAATAACATAACACCAGATCGGCAATATCCGGCAAACGGGCGCTTTTTACGCATGATAAAATTAATTCCATGGCCACCAGCGAAGAACAGATTCAAAAAAGATAAAAAGATGTGTTGAAACCTATACTATGGTTCAAACTTATGCAATAAGTATCATACCTGCTTTCCTTTATAAAAAGCACTTTCCCAAAAATCATCCACATCTATTTATGAACCAATTGAATGCGAAAATTTAATTGTTGATGTAGAAAGGTAGTCTTACTTAGACTATACAAATACAAGTTAAACGCTTACGTAACATTTTTAATGAGACAATCTACGCTCTCATTTGCTTTCTTTCAATCAGGGAAATAAAGTCATCTTTGATGCCATCACAAATGGCTACGGAGTTATAAGTACAGTTTTTCATATTTACAGGATCAAAACTGTACATTTTTATTTTAGAAGGCTTAAATTCCTTGCACTGCAAATGAGTAAACATGTTAAGCGCTGCTTTGGAGGTAGAATAAGCAGTAAGACTATATCCAGAATAACAAAAACTTTCATCCTTCATCTTATTGATGTCACCCAACGAGCTGGTGATGTTAATGATTCTAGGTTCGTTACTCTGATTCAATAAAGGCTTAAGTGTTTGTATGGTTCGAATGATAGAGAAAAAATTGATCTCATAGACCTCCTTGATATCCTCGATATTGATTTGATCTATCTTGTGGCCAAAACCATTGACAATTTCAGCATTGTTGATCAGCAAATCCAATTTACCATACGATTCCTTTATGGTGTGTTCCAACACGCCCAAACTCTCTTCCGAACTAAAATCGATTTTCAAAAGCTGATATCCGTGTAAATCCTCCCCGTCTTTGGAGAGTAATTCAAAGCTTTTCCCGCATGCCGCAAGCACAACCTCATACCCATTCTCCAATAAAATCTTGGCAAACTTGTGGCCCAGTCCGTTACCTGCTTCCGTTACAACAGCAACATATTTATCATTCTTCATTACTCATTTATTTCATTTTACAAATTTAGCATATGGTTTTTCATTCTTAATAGTATTTCTTTTCTCAATTTATTGTTGGTCAAATCGGTATCAAACTATTTACATTCTCCTAAATTGATTTGGCGTTACTCCGCTCAAATTTTTAAAGAACCTGGTAAAATGGGTCGGTTCTTGAAAATTGAGGCGATAGGCTATCTCAGCAATATCCAACCCTGAATATTTCAACAGGCTTTTACTTTCCATCAAAAGCCGTTCCTGAATGATGTCCTTGGCACTCTTGCCTGTCAATTTCTTGATGGTCGTGGTCAGGTAGTTCGGTGTTATGTTCAATTCTTCCGCATAATCGCTCACGTTTTTGGTATCCACATACATTTTGTCCACCAACGCTTCAAACTGATTTGCAATGATCTGTGACCTGCTCAGGTGATTTTCCGTTGTTTTATGGCGCTCATGGATTGCCTTACAGAAATACAGTAAGGAACCGAGCATTCCCTCCAACATTTTCTCTTGGTACGGATGCGGGTTCTTAAAAACCGAATGCATCCGTTCCATATCAAAATACAACGACTCATGTTCTTCTTTGGTGAGCATCAGCACATTGTTTTCGGACATTTTCAAAAAAGGAAAATCTTTCTGCAAATCCGGAAAAGTATTGATCAAAAACTCTTTTCTGAACATCACATAATATCCCGACATCTTTTCATCCCTGAACCAAGAGAACACCTGCCCTGGAACCACAAACCATAACGGAAACTCATTCAGTTCCAAGGTATCCGTATTAAGGTTGAGTTGACTCTTTCCCGTATAGTTCAACAGCCCTACCTGATAAAATCCTTGTCGATAGGGCGGCATGCACCTTCTCGATGAAGCTTCCATGTCCTCTACCGGAAACACATCAAAATTGGGTATATGGCTCCTATGGGCAAAACCAATGGCCTCATGTAAATCATTCGTATTTTCAAAAACAGGTATATCGGCCTTGTTCATATATCTTGTAGTGGATCGGCACTATTTTTTGTCCAAAATATCCGACCCACCTTACAACCTAAGTTTTAATTGGCATCGGCACTGGCCAGATGCAAGTTTTCATATTTAGTATCCAATTCTTCTTCTGAAATGATTTCCCATCCACCGCCCAAGGCCTTGTAAATGGCTATTAGGGATGTTGCTGACGAAATCTCGCTTAAAGCTAACGCATTCTCAGCCTGCAACAAAGCGTTATCTGCATTTAGGTAATCAATAAAACTATCCAATCCAGAGTTAAAACGTTGCTTGGCAAAGGTCGCAGCCTGTGCGCTTGCTTCTGATGAAATACGCAGGATTTCCCTTCGTTCCAACTCTTTGCTATAGTTCGCCAAGGAGGTCTTGATATCCTCCAATCCCTGCAATACCGCTTTCTCATACTGATTGAGGGCTGCGATGGTCAAAGCATCATTTCTTTTAATCTGTTGTTTTACCCGACCCAGGTTAAAAGCGGCCCAACTGATGCTGGGCATCAGGGTCCAAGTAAATGATGGTTTTTCACCAAAATTTGCAAAATCGACTGCTGAGAATCCAACGGATCCTCCAAACTCAATCTTGGGATAAAGGTCGGCCACCGAAATATTGTAGGCAGCAATGCGTTCCTGAAGTGCAGCCTCGGCCCTACGAACATCAGGTCTTCTTCTGAGCATTTCCCTAACATCGCCCAGAGCTACCGTTGCCGGTAGGCTTGGCAATGGCTTTTTGTCAACAACTTCATTTCCCAAATTTCCGGGAACCTCTCCGATAAGCACGCTCAAACTGTTCTTCAGTGCCTCTACCCTAGCCTCCAAAGGTGGAATACTGGCTCGGGTGCTCTCCAATTGGGCCAATGCCCGGGATACATCAAGGCTGTTACTGGTACCGGCTTCGGTTAATTTGACCGTGAGCTCATAGGTTTCCTGTTGACCCTGTAAGTTACGTCGGGCGATATCGAGTAAATATTGTGTGCCACGTAGCTCCATGTAATTATTGGCCACTTCGGCAAATATGCTCACATACATTCCGTGCATATCGGCCAAGGCAAGATTACTATTGGCATACGCCCCTTTGATTCTATTAGTTACCCTACCAAAAAGGTCTGCTTCCCAAAAAGCATCAAAGCTTGCATTGTAAGTACTATAGGTAGGGTTGCTGCCCTGAACAAAAACATTCTCACCTAAACGGGTACGTGTATAATTTCCATTGGCTGTCACTGTTGGCAATCGGTCCAATTTTCTTTCTTTGAGAAAAGCCCGTGATGCCTTGTAATTGGCCACCGCCGAATTGATATCCAGATTGTGTCTTCTGGCCTTCTCAATGAGTGTATCAAGAACGGGGTCGTTAAATTCTGACCACCATTCTTTTGTTATGGCTGCTTCGGTATAGGCTTCCTCTTTGATTTCGTTGGCAAGAAAATCCTGCTTGACCTCCGCGTCGTTTTGAACATTATAATCTCTCTTTGTAATTCCACAAGAAGCCAACAGTAATGTTATTGCAGTTACTATTATTGAATTTTTCATTGCTTTTAGATTTTAATTTAATTGATGAACCAGCTCCTTATTTTCTCTTACAGCCCTTTTTAATGACCATTTTCTGCCCAAATAATAGAATACCGGGGTCAAGAAAATCCCGAAAACGGTTACGCCCAACATTCCACTGAATACCGCTATACCCAAGGATACGCGCAATTCCGAACCGGCTCCTGTAGCAATGGCCAATGGGACAACTCCCAGGATGAAAGCCATGGCCGTCATTAAAATTGGTCTCAATCTCAACTTTGAGGCTTCGATAACCGCTGTTTTCAAGTCTTCTCCTTGGTCCTCCAATTGTTTCGCAAACTCCACGATCAAAATGGCATTCTTACTCGCCAGTCCCACAAGCACTACCAATCCGATCTGAACCATGATATTGTTGTCGAGACCGGCCAGGTCGACACCTATCATGGCCGATAACAATACCATGGGCACAATGAAAATTACCGCCAATGGCAATACCAAGCTCTCGAACTGGGCGGCCAACAAGAGAAATACAAATACGACCGCCAACAAAAATGCTATTCCTGCGGTATTGCCCGCTTTTCTTTCTTGATAAGCAATTTCCGTCCATTGAAAAGATATTCCTGGTGGCAATATTTCCGCAGCCAATTCCTCCATACGGTCCAATCCTTCGCCTGAGCTATGACCCGGTGCAAAATCCCCGTTTAGTGAAGCTGATGGATACAGATTAAACCTGGGGATTCGTGAAGGTCCGGAAATATCTTCCTGTTGTGAGACCGTACCCAAGGGAACCATCTCTCCTTTATCGTTGCGTACTTTTATCCTTGAAATATCATCCGGTGTCAAACGGTTAGGGGCATCGGCTTGTGCCGTTACCTGAAAAGTTCTTCCCAAGTAATTGAACTCGTTCACAAAGGCGGAACCCATATAGATTTCCAATGATTGGAATATGTCCGCTACATCGATTCCCAATTTTTCGGCCTTTACACGGTCAATATCCAAGAATAATTGCGGGGTCTGATTATTGAAAAAACTAAATACGTTGTTCAATATCGGGTCCTGATTGGCTGCCATCGCCAGTTCATTGGTCGCCTTGAGGAGTTCTTCCGTTCCCAGATTCCCTCTATCCTGTACCATCATCCGGAACCCACCTGCGTTACCGATACCCCTTACCGATGGTGGCGGGATAACCAATACGATGGCATCATCAATTTGGCTCAGCTTTGCTCTGACCGTGCCCAAAAGGTCTTCATATGCCAAACCTTTTTCATTTCTAACATCAAAATCTTCCAAGGTCAAGAACACTGCTGCGGCATTTGATGCATTGGTAAACGATGCTGCATCAAACCCTGTAAATGAAACGGCATTTTCCACCCCATCAATTTCCAACCCTAGGTCAAGTACCTCACGGACAACCTTATCGGTTCTGGTCAATGAGGAACCTGGGGGTAGCTGGACAATGGTAATGAAGTACTGCTGGTCCATGGCCGGAATAAAGCCTTGGGGCACCCTATTGAACTCAAAACCTGTAATGGCGATCAGTCCAAAGTAAACTGCCATGACCATCGTGGCGGTACGCACCAATTTTTGTACCGCTTTTCCATAGCGCTCGGAAACCCAATCCATAAAACCGTTGAAACGATTTCCAATAAATGCCAATGGTCTCAACCACACAGGTGTTTTCCCTTTTGACGACCTATCCTCGTGCTTCATGAGCAAGGCGGCCATGGCCGGGCTCAAGGTAAGGGATACAAAAACCGATATGGCAGTGGCCACGGCAATTGTCATTCCGAACTGCTTGTAAAATTGACCGGAAATGCCCTCCAAAAAGGCGGTTGGAATAAATACGGCTATCAAGACCAACCCAATGGCGACCAATGCGCCTCCAACTTCGTCCATCGTCTTAAAGGCCGCCTCTTTGGGAGATAATCCTTTAGCCAGATAACGTTCCATATTTTCGACCACTACAATGGCATCATCCACCACAATACCAATGGCAAGCACCAACCCGAACAAGGTAAGGTTGTTCAGCGAGAATCCAATGGCCTGCATTACGGCAAAGGTACCGATGAGGGAAACGGGTATTGCCAAAATCGGGATGATGGCCGCCCTCCAAGATTGAAGGAACAATAGGATCACCAAGACCACCAAGATCACTGCCTCAAAAATAGTATGGTACACCTCATCGACCGATTTCTGGATGAATTCAGTGGGGTTGTATGCTATTTTGTACTCGAGGTCGTTTGGGAAATTTTTGGATAGTGCCTCCATTTTATCCTGAATCTGTGAGGCAGTCTCCAAGGCATTTCCTCCCGGTTGTTGGAAAATGGGCATCGCGATAGCTGGATCTTTTCCCAAATATCCTTTGGTAGCATAGTTCTGTGCACCAAGTTCAACACGGCCAATATCTTTAAGGCGAACAATTCTCCCATCTTCACCCGACTTGATAATCACATTTTCGAACTGTTCGGTGGTCACCAGTTTACCTTGGGTCTGAATATTCACCTCAAAGGCGGATTGGCTTCCCGAAGGGAGCGTATTCAACGTACCACTGGCAATCTGAATATTCTGCGCCCTCAGAGCTGCGACCACTTCTCCGGCAGTGATATCCAATGTTGCTATTTTATCAGGATTGAGCCAGATGCGCAT
The DNA here is from genome assembly GCF_013376415.1 of Flagellimonas chongwuensis. Lineage (GTDB taxonomy): Bacteria > Bacteroidota > Bacteroidia > Flavobacteriales > Flavobacteriaceae > Flagellimonas > Flagellimonas chongwuensis. The sequence continues at coordinate 50,876 of NZ_WYET01000012.1, read as the reverse complement.
GGCATATTCGGCCGCTCCAAAGATTTGGATATCCCCGACCCCTTTGATACGGGCGAGTTCATCCTTTAGTTGGAGCACTGCATAGTTGCCCATATAGGTCTGGTCATAGGTCTTGTTCAGTGAATACATGTTCACAACAAGAAGCATATCCGGTGATATCTTTTTGGTAGTAATACCCAATCTTTTTACGGACTCTGGCAATCGAGGTTCAGCTATGGCCACCCGGTTCTGCACTTGTACCTGTGCCTTGTCGAGGTCCGTCCCCAGTTCAAAGGCAACCTGTAGTACCACGCGACCATCGGCTGATGACTGTGAGGTCATGTAGATCATATCCTCTACCCCATTAATTTCCTTTTCCAGAGGTGCGGCTACGCTCTCTGAAAGGGTCTGTGCATTTGCCCCAGGGTATACCGCCACAACCTCAATAGTTGGGGGTGCCACATCCGGAAACTGTGAAATGGGCAAAGAGACGTAGGCAAGCCCGCCCACAATCAAGATCAGTACACTGAGTACTGCGGCGAATATGGGCCTTTTAATAAATATATGACTGAATTTCATTGCTTTACTTTTTGATGATAGGTCTCCCGCTGCCCATCCAAACTCCCAATTATATGGGGTCTGGAGGGCAAAAGAAGTTTACTTTTTGTTGATTGTAATTTTACAGTTGGCTGTTACTCCAATATCAATCTACCTGGGCCACCGTTGTCAGGTTGTTCACCTCTCCCTGTATGGCTACTTGTGAAGGACTTACCACCATACCGGGTCTTATTTTTTGTAGATTATTTACAATGACCTGATCCTCTGGCAAAATACCGTCCCTGACAATCCTAAGTCCATTGGAATGTAAAGGACCCAATGTTACTGCCTTGCTTACAACTTGATTGTCTTCTGACAAGGTGTAGATAAAGCGAATGGACTGGTTGGTACCGATAATTTCATCGGGGACCATCATTGCCTTGTGTTCGGCACTTCCCACTAATCGTGCCTTACCGTACATTCCGGGCTCTAATAAGTGATCCTTGTTCTCAAGAACTGCCCTACTTTCAATGGTACCGGAATTGATGTCAATCTCGTTGTCAACAAAGTCCATCTTGGCCTGGTGCACGAATTCGTCCTCGTCCAATAATTTGATAAATACGGGCAATGCTTCGGAACGGGCCTCACCACGTTCCCCATTTCTGGCCAATCGCACATATCTTAAGTAATCGGATTCACTTCCTGTAAAATAGAAATGGATGGGACTAGTGGCAACAATAGTGGTCAACAAGGTGGAATTGGCACTACCACCATCCACTAGGTTCCCTTCATTTACCCTATCTCTACTAACAAGTCCCGAAATAGGTGCTTTCACTTCCGTAAACTCTAAATTGAGTTTAGCATTGTCCACCTTTGCCTGTGCTAATTGGATGCTTGCCTCAGCATGAACCAGCGCCTGTTTTCTTCTGTCATATTCCTCAATGGACAAAGCTCCTGTCTCCCGTAAGGATTCTACCCTTTCAAAATTGTCCTGCGCTGTTTTTAGCGATGCCAGGGCTTGGGCATAATTGGCCTTTGCCTCATCCAAAGCAATTCTATAAGGTCTTTGGTCGATTACGAACAATACTTGTCCTTTTTTCACAAGCTCTCCGTCCTGGAAGTTGACTTTTTCCAAAAAGCCGCTCACCCGGGCTCGTACCTCTACCCTGCTACTGGCCTCGAACCTACCGGTATATTCGTCCCATTCCGTAATGTTCTCAAATATGGGCTTAGCTACCTCTACTGGAAGTGCGGCCACCCCTGCTTCTTGTTTTTCAGTTTCATTTTCAGCACTTGTAAAAGCATAAATGAATACTGATATTGCCAAAACCATAACACCTATGGTCAGGTTTTTCTTTGTGTTTAAATTTAGTCGTATCATGATTTCTACTTTGATTTTAGATTATGTGAACAAAATTATTGGAGGCGTTGCCATTCTTGATAACCATATTATTTTCAAAAATGACCAAAATCTTAACTGCGCACCATGGTTGGCATTATTTGGTCAGTAGCTGCGAATACGGCCAATATATCCAAGTATCCGTTCAAAGTTTTTGAACGCATGGCATCATACACTCCGGAAAGGGTTTTTCTGTCCAGTTTATTGATAAAGTATAGTTGCCTTTCCAAAAAATAGGTCTTGAACTGTATGCTGTTGTCCGAACTTCTTGCGGCTCTTTTAAAGTGCCTCAACAATTGGGTCTTGCTTATTTTAGTGTCCCTAAAATAGAACATGGTCTGTTCGGCTCTGGATGCCTTAAGTTCCTTTCGGTAATTAAATTCCTCATCAAGTGCAATATCGTTTGATAGCTGTTTGAAAAGCTCCAAGGAGTTTTCAACCATTTGCTTGGTTTCAATACCTGTGTCCTTTGTTTGTGCTTGGGCACTTAGCCCTACCATAACAAAAGATAGTAGCACTTTGTTTATAAAATTGATTGTTTTCATGGCTCCCCGATTTAATTTCATCATTGTTACACGACAAAATTAGGTGGTGTGCCTATGGCCTAGGTAACCAAAAAAAGGAAGGAAATGACCAAAATCTAATCTAAGTGCGGATAAAGTCCAAAAGAAGAACGATATGGAAGACCAAGCACGATTACAAAAAGTAAAAAACTGATAACGTGAAATTTACACCATATCACAAACATCATCTATCTCTCGCAACGCCAACCAGAAATTACCAGTAGAGTTACTTTTTTTATTGATACGGTTATCGATGGCAGGAATTGAAGCCTATGCCTTCTATGGCATCGAATAATTGTAAAGATAAATTTAGTTATTCCAAAATTTTTCCATTCACATCCAAAGAGAGCTCCTTTCTTTCACCCTCCTTATCCAATCGGACTTTATATCCTATAAATTCATTATCATTTACAAATCTTACTCCATTTACTTCATAACCGGGGTATCTTGACAATAATGACTCTTCTGCTCCTTCGGGCAGTGGATCTTGATAGGGAATGGTATTGGAAAATCTACGTTCGGCAATCGCTTCATTGTCTCGTCCAACAAACTCGTTAGGTTGGCCAGCCTTTTTAATTAAGTCAAAAGCATCATAAAGTTCCCCAACAGCAGTGTAGGATTCAAAAGATAATTTATCATTCTCAATAGTGATTACCTGAAATAATTGGGTATTCTCCGCCGCTCTGTCTCTTTGGGCCTCATAACCTTCCCATGCGTTTTTGCGCAATCCATACATTTTACCTCCACTTACCGAAACTACATATACAGTTCCTGTTTTGTCTCTCATGTTAACACCATCCAAAACATTTTCATTGGGAGAAACTCTACCTCGGGCATAACTATGATCATGTCCCTGCAATACAAGATCCACTTCATATTTGTCAAAAATAGGTTTCATCAACTCCCTCCACTCTTTGTTGTCCCGGCCATCGGAAGCAGAAAACAAAGGATGGTGAAACGTAACAATCTTCCAGTCTTTATCTGTTTCCGAAAGCAATTTCTCTACCCACTTGGCTTGTTTTTGGTGATCTACGTTACTATTCAATCCAATGATTCGCATATTTTGATAGTCCATAAAATAGGCTGTTTCCTCCAATCCTTCCGGCCCATTATCAGGTAACGTAAATTGATGTTTCCATTGTAGGGAGAGGCTTCTCTCAGATGCTTCAGGTGTCAAATTTCGATACTCATGGTTGCCAGGAATTGGAAATGCCCCAATAGTTCCGTGAATCCAACCACCTGCATCAAACCATTCTTGCCATTGCTGTTCATTATGGGCATTGTTCACAAGATCCCCCGCATGAACAATAAACCTTGCATCCGGGGCTTTTTTATAGCTCTCCCTGATTAAACGTGACCATAACTCCAATATGAAATTTTGGGTGTCTCCTACATATAAAAATGAGAACCTGTCCTTACTTTCCATTGGTGCGGTTTTAAATTGAATCCACTCGCTCCACCGTTTGCCGTCTCCTACTCGATAAGCATAGGTAGTACCACTTTTTAAATCCGGGAACCACACAGAATGATAGTTCGCCAGCACTTCAGCTTCATTGATTTCCAATGCATCAAAAGTTGTGGTTACCGCTTTGATCGTGCTTGCATTCCGCCAAAATTTAGGAGCGGCGGTAGCAATTGCAATTTCAGCATAGGCAGTATCTATTTCCGAAGAGGTTCTCCAAGTGACACTAGCAGTTGTGGATGGATCTTCCCCATAGGAAAGGACAATTCTATCGGGGTGGTTTGTGGGTTGCCGCCATTCCACATCAAATTCCGGTGCCTTATAAATGCGTGGCAGTTGTTGTCCAAAGGTTTTTCCAAATGTTACTGAAACCAACATTAAAACCAACACTTTGAGTTGCATTTTCATATGTAATAATTTATTTTTTATAAAAGGTATCCATTTAATCAAGGCACAGCCAATTAATGGCTGCACCTATGATAATTAAACAAATAAACAAACTCAATTAAATCGACCATCTTCTTAAAGTTAAGTTTTGGTCAATCTTTTGTAGATTGATTTTCCAATCCCAAAAGAAGCCCCAAAAGGCATTTACCTGCCCATGTGGGTTTTTGATTATGCCATCTCACTCATGATCTTTCATTTCCCTAAGGGTCTAAGGGTTGATTTGGGTTTTGATGGAATGAAACTATGTTTCCCGTAAACTCAAGAGTTGTTGGAGACAACCTTGCATGGATATTCACGGGCTGATAACCCAACTCGTTCTTACAACGCTTTTTAAAATTTTCACTGCCAGTATAATCGCTATGTAAAGGGTTGGTCACCACCAAGCTTTTCTGATCCAATGGAATTCCATAGTCAACCATCAAACGGGTTGCATTGCGCATATTGGTCGTGGTGTGCCTAGTGTAGGGCTCAATGATGATATTTTCCTCTGGAACACCATATTCCACAATAAGCTCTTGTTTCATTTCCACGGCCTCATAATAAGGCGTCATATACGGATGGACATGTCCTCCTGAAACAATTATAAAAGGTGCTTTTTGAGCCCGGTATTCCCTCATCGCCAATTGAAGATTAATCTTTCCAGCTATGGAAAGCTTATCTCGGTAATTTTCCGGCCCTCCTCCTAAAACCACAATAGAGGCATAAGGAAAAGCCTTAAAATCTGTGGTTTTGATAGCACGGATTGCTTCGGCGTTCTCCTTTTTGTCCAATGGATCATAACGAACGGCTTCGTCCTTATGGTTTGCATACAAAAGGTTTAAAGCAAGATTTAAACTTGGCTGAAAGAACAGTTGTGTTTCTTGGGCATCTTCAATCGCCTCTGTTTTAAGGGTAGAAACGGCGTAGTGATATCGTTTCGATTTTGCATCGAATGAAATCGAATCAATATTTCTATAAAATGGCATTTTACCTGCTCCATACACTTCCAACACCGTATCCAATCCCTTGGCGCATTGTTCCCATATTTTATAAAGGTATTCGTCATCAGAAGCATCTTCAAAATTGGCGTACTGCTTTGAATTTCTTAGTTTCTGCAAAAGTTCCTTGAAGTGGGCATTGCCCTTGGACAATTTCACCAATCGTTTTCCAACGGCCTCGATATCACTTCTTGACCACAAAAATGGAGCAATTATTTCCCTTGGATTCTTTGGCAAGGACTCCGATGACATTGTCATTGTATCCCAGTAAGTTTTCAATTGTTTGTCCGTTTTTAAGAGATTCACAATCTCTTTATCGTTTTCCACTGCTGAAAACAAATAGAAATTTTTTGCTTGTAACCTTTGTTTAGTCCTGTTGGGGTAATCTTGGGTTATGGTTTGCGCCCGAGAAATAAGGGCACAACCAACAACCAATGAAAAAAGAATCAGTTTTTTCATGCCATTGATTTAAAAAAGGGTGGCTCTGTAGCCACCCCTTTATTTGAAATTTTGTTAGTATCCGTTGTTCTGGGTTACCAGACCTTCGTCGACACTGTCAATATATTCCTGTGGAATTGGCCAGTACTCATTTTTACCTTGGGTAAATGCGGCATTGGTCAGGTGGGTTCTTTTGGTTTTTTCAACCTCCAAGTAATCATCGATAACTTCTTTGGCGATTCCCCAACGAACCAAATTGAAGAAACGGTGTCCTTCCATGGCAAGTTCTAAACGAGATTCCATGCGAACTTTCTCCATTGCATCGATGGCATCGGTCCAAACCGTGTCGTAAGTACCAATATTGTACTTGGCTGCATCTCCCGAACCGTCCAATGCTTGCACATATTCAGAATTGGCTGCACGCTCCCGAATTTGGTTCACCAAAGTCCGAGCTTCCTCCAAATTACCCAATTCAACCGCGGCCTCTGCTCTCCACAACAACACTTCAGCATAGCGTATGATATAATAGTTTAGTGCATCGACATAAGGCCAAACCGTAACGTGGTATGGCGAGTTAGCGGAAAGGATTCTCTTTTTAGGGCCAAATGGGCCGTATGTTGCCAAATCCCTTGCCCAGTTGGCCTCATAAATAACTTCGAGGTCCTTGTAAGGTATACCTGGTCTACCTATGGTAATGTCCAAACGAGGGTCCACAAAATCGGTTTCGGTCACATCAACATTATCGTTAATAGGCAACCCTGTAGCATTTGTTTTGAATGCATTTACCAAATTTTGAGTTGGGCGGTGAAATCCATACTGGGAATAGAATGGACCTCCAGGTGCTGTTAAACGGTCACCTATACTTCCATTATAGTTACTCCCTTGACCATCGTTCACCGAATACTGCACGGCAAAAATAACCTCTTGACCGTTATCGTTTTCGGGCAAGAACACTGATTGGAAATCCTCCATCAACCCATAGTTTCCGCCCATGACAATAGTGGTCGCATCAAAGACATCCTGCCATTTTTCTTGAAATAGGTAGGCTTTCGCCAAATATGCCATAGCAGCAAGGTCTGTAGGTCTACCCACTTCTTCTTGGCTGCTTGGCAATACATCATATGCTGCTTGAAAATCCGCCTCTATTTTGGCCCAAATTTCTGCGGAAGTAAATTCCGTATTCGAACGCGCATAATCGGAAACTGTTTCGGCAGTTTCATCGATATAAGGAATTTGACCATAGATTTTTTTAAGTTCAAAATAATAATGACCCCTTAAAAACCTCAGCTCCCCTGTTCTTTGTGTTTTTAACGAAGCATCGAAGTCCTCAGAAGCATTCAACAATTTCATGGCCTCATTGGTTCTTTTCACTCCTTCGAAAAGGGCCATCCACTTACGCTCAACATCATAGGTGGCGGGCGTGGTATTGTATAATTCCATTTGATGGATCTGGTTCTGGTCTCCGGTACCTCCTCCTCCTTTGTAGCAGTCATCGGAGACTACGTCTCCGAAGCTCCAGTTGGAGGCAGGGGAATTATACGCATTACTAGCTCCGTCTATCTGACCATTCAATACGCTGTAAGCAGATATAATGGCTTTTTCAACATTCTCTGCTTTTGTAATTTCTGAAGGGGAAACCTCTCCAAAAGTAGTTTCTTCCAAAAAGTCCTTGGAGCAAGAACCCAAGACCGTAAGTGCCAAAGTAGCACCTACCATTATATATTTTGAATTTATTTTTAATATGTTTTTCATGGCTGTTTAAAGTTTTAAGTTACATCCGATTACAAAAGTCCTGCTCGGAGGATACAATCCTCGGTCAATGCCTATATCAAGATTACGATTGCTTCCACCATAGTTCTGAAGCCCCACTTGTGGATTCATTCCACTGTAATCCGTAATGGTGAAAAGGTTGCTCGCCTGCGCATAAATCCTAAGATTCATTCCACCCAAGATTTCCGGGTCAATCGAATAGCCTACCTGAAGATTGGTCAATCGAACGTAAGATCCATTTTCTACATAATAGGTGGAAGGACGGATGTTGTTGTTTGGATCATCCAAAGATAATCTAGGAATACTGCTACCTGTATTTGTTTCCGACCAAGCGTTTAACAATACATTTTCCTTATTGTATGCTGCTTGGTTAAAGAAATGGTTCTTGTACTTGGTAAAGTTGTAGGTGTCGTTGCCAAAACTACCATTGAACAGAATTCCCAAATCAAAATCCTTATAGTTGAACTGAAGATTAAGACCCAACATGACATCGGGATGTGGAGATCCAATGAATGTCCTATCATCGGCATCAACATCGCCATCACCATCAACGTCTTTAAACCTGATGTCCCCGGGTTGTGCATTTGGTTGCATACCATAGCTATCCACTTCTGCCTGACTTTGGAACAAACCATCGGCAACATAGCCGTAGAAAGAAGCAATGGGCTCACCTACCGCACTTCTAGAGATTTCCTGGTCAAAGTTTACACTGTGCAATGATGAACTTGGAATGCCTAAATAATCAGAAGTGTTCAATTCGGTAAGCTCGTTCTTGGAACCTGTCAGGTTGATCCCAATGTTATAACCCAAATCGCCGACCATATCATTATAGTTGATGTCCAATTCAAAACCACTATTTTTCATTTTTCCATCGTTGACCCACTGACCATCGTTGGTTCCCCCATAGGTCAATGGCACGGTATTGTATACCAGGATATCGTCTGTGTTTTTCACATAGTAATCAGCAGTAATGCTCAATCGGTTCTCCAAAAGACCCAAATCTACACCCACAGAAGTTTGGGTGGTTGTTTCCCACTTCAAATCTGCATTTGGGATTCGGGATTGTGTAAGCCCGATGTAAACTGATTCTTGTGCGCCATCTATGGCATAGTTGGAATTCGAGTTATTATTACGGTAGCTATCCACTGTGGCGTAGTTGGAAATCTCTTGATTCCCGGTTTGGCCCCAACTTCCGCGTAACATCAAAGAGGAAATTACACCATTGGGATTGAAAAAGTCCTCACGGTCCAATCTCCATCCCAACGAAAATGCGGGGAAAGTACCCCATCTGTTATCCTCACTGAACCTAGAGCTACCATCACGTCTCACCGTAGCGGTGAAAAGGTATTTTTCATCAAAATTGTAGTTAACCCTTCCAAAGTAAGAATTAAGTGACCACCCGTTGGCGCTTCCCGAGTTCAACATATTTTCCGTTCCAAAGCTTAGATACCTGAAATTTTCGTCCTCATACAAAAATTCACTTACCGAAGCACTGAACCCTTCGTAATTGTATTCAATGGCCTCCTGTCCGATCAATGCATCCACATTGTGCTTGCCAAACTGCTTTTTATAGTTCAATGTATTGGTAAAGGAAAACTGATAATTAAAGTTATTGGATGTGGTCAAGGAGTTGGTATTATTGGTAGACAATATCTCATCGTAGGTTGGGGAGAAACTTCTGATATTATAGTTCTGGTAGTCGAGTCCAAAAGAAGTTTTAAATGTAAAATCACTTACATATAGATTGGCATACACATTACCTAAGGCCTGGACCCTTTTTTGTTTGTTGTCCTTGTTCCTATACAACTGACCCATGGGGTTGTTGCTATCGTTGATCGGATTACCTGCATATGCTCCATTGATATCCTTTACAGGTACGATGGATGGAAATTGCATGGCCGTAAGAATAATACTTCCCAAAGCAGAATTAGTGCCAACCGAAACTTGCTCTTTGTAATTCGCCGTGAAATTTTCACCAATGGTAAGGAAATCCCCTATATTATAAGCTGAATTGAATCTTGCAGAATATCTTTCAAAGCCAGTGTATTTGATCAAACCTTCTTGATTATAATAACCGAGAGAGAACAAATTCTGGTTTTTTGAATCGCCTTTTGCCAAGGATACATTGTACGATTGGATCATAGCGGTCTGCATGATTTCATTTACCCAATCCACATCTGCACTTGGAATGGTTTGGTCGGCATCCAACCATTGTGGAATAACGGCCTGATTGGGATTATTCCCATAAATATCATTGGAAGGAGTTCCTCCATCATTTAAGGTCGCCTCCCATAACAAATCGCCATATTGTTGGGCGTTCAGCATTCTTGGTAAGTTGTAAGACGACTGAAGGCCTGCATATCCGTCAAAAGAAACTACATATTCTCCACTTGTATCGGAACCTTTTTTAGTAGTAATGATAACAACACCATTTGCGGCACGAGATCCATAAATGGAAGCCGAAGCAGCATCTTTCAAAACTTGGATGGTCTCTATATCCGAAGGATTGATTCCATTTAATCCATTGGAGGCCGGAATGCCATCGATGATCACCAATGGATCGTTACTGTTAATGGTACTGAAACCCCGAACCCGGATTGAGGTTCCTCCCCCTGGAGAGTTATCGCTCATGATTTGAACCCCAGGTAAGCGACCGTCCAACATTTCCACCACGTTAGCTTTTGGCTGGGTTACGATTTCTTCCGGAGAAACCGATGCAATGGCTCCCGTGATGTTTCTTCTAGCCTCGGTACCATAACCCACTACTACGATTTCATCCAATTGGGAAGCGCTTTCAAGTAGGGTAACGGTAACACTGTTGAGTTGTTCTATATCTACATCCTGTCTTTGATACCCTATATAGGTTATGGACAATACCTTGAAGTTGGAAGGAATATCCAAGCTAAAGTTTCCATCAAAATCAGATACCGTACCGTAATCCGTACCATCAACAAAAACGTTGGCCCCCGGTATGGGGGCTCCGGCCTCGTCAATAACCTTGCCCGAAATACTGCGTTGTTCTTGGATAAACTTTACAAGGACACCTTGCTCGGTCACCTTAAAGTCTACATTGGCCTTATTTTTTAGCTCTTCCAATACAGATTCCAAGTTCACTTTATTTGCATCAATACTGATACGCTGTTGCAGGTTTTGAGCATCCGCTGCATAAATAAATTTCTTACCTGTTTGCTTTTCAATAAGGTCGAATACCTTTTCCAAAGCAACACTTTTTAGGTTAAGGTTTATAATTTCAAAATTTTGAGTGCTTACCAATATGCTTGCCGATATGGGAACAACAGCTGCTCGGCCTAAAAGTGGCAAACACAATAGCAATGTTAAGAGGTTTAATTTTTTCATTTTTGAAAGAGTAGTTTAAATATTGGTTCTCAATTGTTTTCTTTAGTTTCTTGATTAAGGTTTAAAAAGTTCGTTTAGTCATACATTTTAATTGTGGGGTTAAAATTGTTTGTTTTTCACTACCATATTTCTAATGGTCTTGAGGGCTATGGCCATATGGCTTTCCACCGTTTTGATGGAAACCCCTAGAATCTCCGAGATTTCCTTGTACTTGAGTTCATCCAGTCTACTCATCTCAAAGATTTGACGGGATTTTTTGGGAATCTGGTCTAAGATTCCCTCTATCTTTCTGACATATATTTCCCGTTGTTCTTGATCTATGATTTCTTGTTCAATACATGGACTAGCGTAATACTCGTCCTCCTGTGCTTGTTCCAAAGTTTGTTTGAGCTTTTGGTAGGATACCTGTTCCATGAGTTTATTTTTGACCACCACATAGAGGTATGGTTTTGGCTTTTTGATCTCATGAATACGCTCGTGGGCGTTCCATAATTGGATAAACACATCGGAAACCTTTTCCTGAACCACATCCAAATCGCTCTCGTAAGTGATTCCAAAACGGCATAGTGTTTCATAATACCTATTGAAGATGGTCTCCAGTGCCCCTTTGTTCCTTTCTTTGATCAATTCGAACAATTCCAAATCCGATTTATGGTTCAACTCCCGATATGTAGAAGACTTACTTTTCATCATTTGGGGCTATAGAAAATTTTTTTGATGCTATTTTTGCAATCTTCACATCGGCTATAAATTCCAATGTTTTAATGAACTGGTCTAAATCTTGATCCTCGAAGGCGGCATTGATTTTTTTATGGGCCACAAGGCTATCGGAAACCATAAACTCAATACCGTAAAATTCATTGATGGGAAGTAGTGCTTCTTCCAAGGTGATATTATGCAGCAAAAGAATATTGTCTTTCCAAGCCGTGGTCTTGGAGACATCAAAATTGCGCTTTACCACTTCTCCGGTTTCCTTGTTCCACGAAAGTTCTTCGTTCGGCCTTAATTGAATTTTATCACCAGAATCTTCCAAAGTCACTTGAACCTTACCACTTTCCAAGGACACCGTTTTTGCCAAACCCTTTGTGTTCACATTAAATTTGGTTCCCAATACTTGTACTTCCAATCCTTTTGTGTTCACTGTAAAAGGTTGTTCGGCATTCTTCACGACTTCAAAATAGACCTCCCCCTCCATCCAAACATCACGTCCGGTATCCGTAAAGACTTCCGGATATTTCAGTTCGGAATTGGCATTCACTATGACTCGTGAGCCATCTGGGAGCATCACTTGCTTCCTTTCCCCGTTCTGGGCAATGATATGATTGGTGTACCTAGACTCTTCATTCTGCGAAAACAAGAACACACCAAAACCAATCAATACCACAGCTGCAACGGTAACCAGTGCTTTAATTTTAGTAGAAAACAAGATGATCTTAGGTTTTGGTTCTTGTGAAATTTCTTTCAGAACCCGTTTTGCAAAATGCTCTTTTCTTAGTGGAAGGGAAGCTTTGGGATAGCACTCCCACAATAATTTATAATCTTGATAGCGTTCCCTTAAATTGTCATCGAGCAACAGGTTTACCTCAAACATGGATCTATCCTGATCCGTGTCCAATTCCCCTGAAAGCTTTCGAACGCATTTGATATCCTCCTTGGATATTGCCATACTTTGTCTTTTACCAATAGGAGGGTCGAAAGGTAGAATTACCCCTAGATCAGTATGTCATCAAAATGAAAAGAGTGAATTAACTTAAGGTTAATACCATTGGGAGTCCCCGGTTCCATTGGGTTTGAAAAGTGTTGAATCTGATTTTATATTGAGGATGGAAATTTCCTGTGGTGCCCACACATATAAAAAAGAATGTTTCTAGAGCCTATTTGATCATCAAAATCCATATTTCATTATTTTATTTGGAATGTTCGTTCTGTTATTCGTACGTTTGTATCAAGAACGTTCGTTCCAATATAATTAATCTTAATAAAAAAACAAGAAATGAGTACATTAAAAGGTAGAGTCTCCTTAATTACCGGGGGGAACAGCGGAATCGGTTACGCCACAGCCAAAAAGTTCAAGGAAGAAGGTGCAACAGTTATTATCACTGGCCGTTCAACTGAAAAAGTTGAATCAGCTGCATCAGAATTAGGTGTTAAAGGTGTTGTAGCAGATGTCTCGGATTTATCCGCTATTGACCGGGCCGTAGCTCAAGTGGCACATGAGTTCGGTAAAATTGATATTTTGTTCGTCAACGCAGGTATATTTATCCCAATGCCTGTAGGCCAAAGCTCCGAAGATGGATTTGACAATTTGATGGACATCAATTTCAAGGGAGCTGTTTTTACTATAGAAAAATTTCTTCCCATTCTAAATGATGGTGGCAGTATTGTCAACCTTTCATCGATAAATGCCTATACCGGAATGCCAAATACCGCCATTTATGGTGCTTCCAAAGCCGCTTTGAATGCTTATACCCGTGCCGCTGCCACAGAACTGTCTCCAAGAAAAATTAGGATAAACGCACTTAATCCAGGCCCGATAGCCACCCCGATATTCGGCAAAACCGGAATGTCCGAAGAACAGTTAAAGGAAATGGGCGATATGATGCAAAACCGGATTCCTTTGAAAAGATATGGTAAACCAGAAGAAATTGCCGAGGTAGCAGCTTTTCTGGCCTCTGACAAGGCTTCTTTTATCACAGGGGCTGAATATAATGTTGATGGTGGATTAAATATTAATCCAATATTCGCCGTCTAATTTTTGCGTCAATATTTGGAATGGTTGTTCCAAGAAGTTAATTTTGTGGAAGTGCGATTCAGCACTTCCACATTTTATCTTATGCCAAGAGTTAAATCATTTGATGAGGAAGAAGTCTTGACCAAGGCAATGAACCTGTTTTGGAAACAAGGCTATTCCGCAACTTCAATACAGGATTTGGTCACCCATCTAGGGATAAACAGAGCAAGTCTTTACGACACCTATGGTGACAAGGAGCAACTTTTCAAAAAATCCTTTGAACTGTATCGTAGAAAAAGTATAGAAGGAATTTCCCATTTATTAAATAGCCATTCAAATGTAAAAGACGGGTTTTACGAACTTTATAACAAAGCCATAAACGAGGCGCTGCTCGACAACGATAGAAAAGGTTGTTTCGCTGTAAACAATACTACAGAACTTGTTCCCAACGATAATAATTGTCTCGAAATTTTGACCAGTAATAGAAATGCTTTTGAAAACCTGTTTTTTGAATACCTTAAAAAGGGTCAAAAAAAAGGTCAGATAAAAAAGAGCAAGGATTTAAAATCGCTAGCATCACTTTTGTTTACCATCTACAACGGTATGCTGGTCGTTTCCAAAATCAACAGGAACAAAAAAGAACTAAATGACTCGGTCAAATTGGCCCTATCCTTAATAGAATAATTCCTTTATAAAACCGGTCACAGCACATTTTGCAACATACTGGACATTAACGCTCTACTTAACGGATATGTCCGTTATTTTTGAATTTATATATTTCACCTGCAAAGAAGAGCCTTTGGAAAATGCTTTCTCGAACTTTGATAAAAAACCAATGGAGAACATCAAAATTGACTTGCAAAAAAACTTAATGGGATTGGGATTGGAATTGCCCAGTGTCTCCACACCGGGAGGAAATTATGTCTCCGTGAACATCAGAGAAAATATTGCCTATGTGGCCATCCAATTTCCCATATATAATGAAGAATATCAATATCAAGGACGTTTGGGAAATGAGATAAGTACCGAAGATGGCTACAAAGCCATGGAATTGTGCGCTTTAAATGTGATAGCCCAAATTGAGGAAAAAATTGGATTCGACCAAGTTGTGGGACTCAATCATATAGATGCTTATTTTCAAGCTGATGGAAACTGGGACGAATCCCCTATTGTGGTAAACGGCGCATCGGATCTTTTAGTGAAAGTGCTCGAAGAAAAAGGAGTGCATTCACGCTCTATTTTTGGGGTGGACAAATTACCACGAAATTTCAGCGTGGGACTGACCGCTTCCTTTACACTCCAAAATACTTAGAAAGAGATTTACTCTTTATCTCCGAAATTAAAAATAAGTGCTCTCATGTATTGACCATTATAAAAATCCCTTCGGATACGGTTATAATTGTGCATGAAAGATTCCCTTGTATCAAAAAAGGATAGCAACCACTTCAAATTAGGTTCTTAATTATGTGTACCTTTGTAAAAGCTTTAGGGGTATTCTGAAAAGAATTGAGAGAGTCCCTTGGAACCTGATACGGCTCACACCGACGTAGGGAAAAGCGAAACAAGCATCACTTTCTGGTGATGTCACTTTCCTTTGTTTTCCGATTTCCACCTAAGGCCATTGTAATCTAAATCAATAATGGTAATGGAAAAAATTCTCTGGAAACACATCGAATCCGTAAGATCAAAATCTCCTTTGGTACATAATATCACCAACTATGTTGTGATGAACAAT
Organism: Flagellimonas chongwuensis; assembly: GCF_013376415.1. Classification (GTDB taxonomy): domain Bacteria; phylum Bacteroidota; class Bacteroidia; order Flavobacteriales; family Flavobacteriaceae; genus Flagellimonas; species Flagellimonas chongwuensis. The sequence continues at coordinate 35,481 of NZ_WYET01000012.1, read as the reverse complement.
ACGGCCAATGCCCTTTTGGCGGCAGGTGCATCCCCTATTATGGCCCATGCAAAATCCGAGGTACCCGATATGGTAGCCCTTGCCCATGCATCGGTCATCAATATTGGCACCTTGGATGAATATTGGTCTGAAACCATGCTTTTGGCTGCCGAGACCTCACATAAATTGGGCAAACCATGGGTATTGGACCCTGTTGGTGCCGGGGCTACCCCGTTCAGGGATAAAATCCTGCAACAACTGTTAGCGTTCAAACCAATCGTGGTCAAAGGTAATGCCTCTGAGATCATGGCATTGGCCCAAACCAACGAAGTGGCTACTAAAGGAGTAGACAGCACGGCCGACAGCAGCGAGGCAGTAAACGCTGCTATCGGATTGGCCATTCAACATGAAACTTTGGTATGCATTTCCGGTGAAACGGATATCATCGTAAACGGCACTCAAACTGTTTTTGTAAAAAACGGACATCCTTTAATGACCAAAGTGACGGGAATGGGTTGCACCGCATCCGCACTTATAGGGGCTTTTATGGGTGTTGTGGACGATAAAACCGAAGGAGTAACGGCAGCAATGGCTTTGCTGGGCATAGCAGGAGAACTATCGGCAGAACAGGCGGATGGACCCGGTAGTCTTCAGCTAAAACTCATAGACAAACTTCATAATCTTTCGGAAAAAGAGTTTTACGACCATATCAGAATATCAAAACAGTGAAGGTACATTCCCTATTCCCATACCGATTGTATTTGGTCATCTCGGAAGATGCTTGCCGTGGAAAAGACATGTTGCAAGTAGCGGAACAGGCTATTCAAGGAGGTGTTGATATTATCCAATTGCGTGAGAAGCAATTATCTGAGCCCCTATTCTTGGAAAGGGCAAAACGATTAAAGGATATCACAGAAAAATATGGTGTGCCATTGATTATCAATGATAACCCAAAAGTGGCCAGCGTAGCTGGTGCTTCTGGCATTCATGTGGGCAATACGGATACCCGGCCCACGGTATTGAGACAACGAGCCGGTTTTGAGGACAAGCTGATCGGATATTCAATAGAGTATTTAAAGCAACTGGAAAATGTGCAAACAATGGTATCCGACTACCTTGCGATTAGCCCTGTATTTAGGACCGATACAAAAACGGACACCGTGACGGAATGGGGCCTAGAGGGTATATCAAAAATCCGACAATTGACAACAAAGCCACTGGTTGCCATCGGTAATATCCATATGAACAATACCAAGGCCGTTTTCCGGGCCGGGGCGGACTGCATAGCCGTAGTATCTGCCATATGCGGGGCGGACGACCCCATGAAGGCGGCTTATCAACTAAAAAATACCATAGAAAAATGAAGAAATATACTTATCCTTCAGTTTTGTCCATTGCCGGTTTTGATGGAAGCGGTGGAGCTGGTATCCATGCAGATATCAAAACAATATCGGCTCTGGGCTGTTATGCCACGACAGTGCTAACGGCCCTGCCCGTTCAGAACACGCAAGGTGTACGGAACATCTATCCCATACCATTGGAAGCTGTTGAGGATCAAATCGAAGCGGTTATGGAGGATATAATGCCTGCTGCCATAAAAATAGGAATGGTACACACCCCGGAATTAGTGGAAAGCATAACGAGTACCTTAAAAAAATACGACGCGGTACCCATCGTATTAGACCCGGTCATGGTGGCCACCAGTGGGCATCGGCTTATCGAAGAAGATTCAATAAATGCCCTGATAGAGCAATTGATCCCCATCGCAACGGTCATTACACCAAATATGGATGAAGCAGCCATCTTGGCCAATATGAACGTGAAGACATTGGAAGAAATGAGAATTGCCGGAAAACAAATCAAAGAACTGGGTTGCAACAGTATCCTCATGAAAGGAGGACATCAGGAAACGACAAATATTACCTCCTTGTTTTTCGACCCGAACAATCGGTGCCACTCCTTTGAAACGAAAAAAATAAGAACGAACAATACACATGGTTCTGGCTGTACCCTATCTTCTGCAATTGCCTCCCTATTGGCACAGGGCAAAACCCTATTTGAATCCGTGGATGTTGCCCAAAGTTATGTATACAACGCCATTTACAGTGGAAAAAATGTACAGACCGGAAAAGGAAACGGCCCCTTGAACCACTTTTTCAACCCTCAAAAAATGATTAAAAATGAAATGGACTGAACAGGCTTGGAAAAAAATCGATGAAAAATATAGCGCTATACTAGACATGCCATTTGTCCAAGAGTTGGGAAACGGTACCCTGCCCAAAAACAAATTTCAATTTTATATGGCCCAAGATTCGCTTTATCTGGAGCATTTTGGAAGGGCACTTGCACTTATAGGTGCCAAATCCCATGATATTGGAGATGCATTGGCCTATCTCCGTTTTGCGGAAGGTGCCATAGTCGTTGAAAATGCGCTTCACGAATCCTATTTTCAGGATTTTGGCGTAACGGACAAGGGTAAAATACAACCGGCATGCCACCACTATACCCACTTTTTAAAAAGTACTGCTGCCTTTGAACCCGTAGAAGTTGCCATGGCCGCCACGCTACCCTGTTTTTGGATCTATAAAAAAGTAGGTGACCACATATACAAGGGACAACAAACCGTCAATAACCCGTACCAACGTTGGATCGACACCTACGGTGGGGAGGAATTTTCAGATAGTGTACAACGCGCAATCATGATATGTGACCTTGCTGCAGAACGTGCCACTCCCGTAACAAGGGCCAGAATGACCGAAGCCTTTATCCATGCCTCACATTTGGAGTACCATTTCTGGGATGCAGCATATACTGGAAGAACATGGAACTGATATTAAAGGACAAAAAAGCGGTCATTTTTGATATGGACGGAGTGTTGGTGGAAAGTGAAGGTCTTTGGAAGCGTGCAGAGTTCGAAGTTTTTTCCTCACTTGGGGTCTCGGTGACAGAAGAAGAGAGCTTACTGACCCGGTCCATGACGACCAAGGAAGTCACCCGGTTCTGGTTCGAACGATTTTCTTGGCACGGAAAAACACTACTTGAAGCGGAAGAGATGGTCATCCATAGGGTCATGGAATTGATTCGATACGAAGATTGTGTAATCCAGGGGGTCAAGACCTTCATAAAACAGCTCAAAGCCCAACACTATAAAATTGGATTAGCGACCAATGCACCGCAAAAAATCATTCCAACGGTACTGGAAAGGACCAAGACCACGGATTTTTTCGACATTGTTTCATCTGCCGATTTTGAAGAAAAGGGTAAGCCACATCCTGCCATATACCTAAAAACAGCGGAGAAATTGAAGGTAAGGCCCGAAGAGTGTGCCGTGATAGAAGATAGCGAGACCGGAATGAAGGCAGCAAAAAATGCTGGAATGACCGTTATTGCCTTTACTCAGGGAAACAAAAATGTATCTCTGGAATGGGCCGATCATAAGATTGATGATTTTAGTATCAGGTAAATCGAAATAACAACCATATACAGATAACTTACAGCCTTACCGATCACCTAGTAGCAGTTCTATAAAACATACAAGTATGAAAGAAACAAAAATTTACATTGTTGGTTCGGGAGCCATAGGAAAGGCTCTGGCCGTTTTTTTACAGCAAGAAAACAAAGAGGTGGTACTTGTAAGAGGTAGTGTGGACAACATACCCGACATGGAAGAAACCATTACCGTTATCGGAAAAAACAAAACGTTTCAACAAAGGATAACCACAACAACCTTTAAGGGTCTACAAGCCATCAATGGGATTGTTTTGATTACCGTAAAAGCCTTCGCTAATACCGAAATCGCTAGAAAGCTAAAAGACAAAGAAGGGGATTTTTCCATCGTTCTCCTTCAAAATGGACTCCATGTGGAACGCCCTTTTGAAGAGTTCGACAAAATATATCGCTGCGTCCTGTTTTCCACCAGTCAGGTAACAGGTGACAATGAGGTTACCTTTAAATCGGTAATGCCATCACCCGTTGGAAACTTGGAAGGAAACAATGATGGCCTTCAGGATTTGGTGGAAAGGATCAATACCCAACACTTTAGCTTTCGAAGTGAAGCCAATATCACTCCATTGCTATGGACAAAGGTGATTGCCAATTGCGCTTTCAACTCTATCTGTCCATTGCTCGAAACCGATAATGGCATTTTTACCAGGAATGCAGATGCAAGAAGATTGGCAAGAACAGTCATTGAAGAATGTGTTGGTGTGGCACAAAAACAAGGCATTGCCCTTGACAAGGATGCTATAGAGAACAACCTGATGCAGATCAGTAAACGATCGGACGGCCAGTTAATTTCCACTTATGTGGACATCCTTCAAAACAGAAGGACAGAAATCGAAAGTTTAAACCTTGAAATCTCAAGAATGGCCGACGATATGGGTATCCCAGAAAAGGTAACGCTCACTAGATTGCTAGGGGTATTGATTCAATTAAAATCGACCATAAAAATAAAATAACTCAATTTTATGATATGTGAATTTGATAAGGAATGATACCGTTGCTTAAATTTTGATAATCAACCCCAACCATTGATCAAAACAAAATTACAATCATCATAGAATGATTATTTTTTATGATTTGGTGTACCATATTAGTTTTGTAGTATCCCCACAGTAAAAAGAAGCTAAATTTATAAATGAAAAAAGCAAAGGGTCAAGGTAAGGAGACCGAACGATTGTTGCAGTTATTGGAAGAGAAACAAAACCTCGATGGAGAGGCTTTGGCTCGACTTCTGGCCTTACAAAAACTGGACAAGTTGAAGCTGATCGCAGAAAATACCATTGATGTAGTTTGTTTACACCATCCCGCCGATGGACAATATCTATATGCAAGCCCTTCAACGGAACGTATCATGGGATATACACCGGACGATCTTAAGGGAAAGGTACCTTTTGACTTTATTCATCCTGAACAATATTCCAAACTACTGAAAAATGTTTCCAATTCTTCGGTAGGCTTCTCCTCCATGCCTGAAAAATTGGAACTTAAATTCAGGACAAAACACTTTGGTTATCAATGGTTCGAAGGATATACCAAGCCCATTTTTGACAAAAAGGGCAACGTGCTATTGGTATTGAGCTGTACCCGGAACATTCAGGACAGAAAACTGGCCGAATTAGAAAGAAAGGAAAAAGAGATAATCCAACAAAACCTCTTGCTATCCTCTATATTATTTGAGAAAAAGAAGCACATTATCAAAAAAATAGAACATCGGATATTGGAGGTTGAACCGAACACAAGAAAAGAATTAAGAAGCATCCTTTCCCATATCCAAGAAACCATGAACCTAGATGAAGATTGGGAAGATTTTATGATGCACTATAAAAAAGTACATCCCGATTTTTATTCTAAATTATCAACCCATTACCCTAATCTTTCCCAAAAGGATATGAAACACTTGGCCTTTATCAAAATAGGGATGACCTCATCGGATGTTTCCAGGATCATGATGATCAAGAAAGAAAGTTTGAGAGTGGTAAGAAACCGATTGAAAAAAAAATTAGGATTGAGCACCTCCGAAAATCTAATTACTTTTATACAGCATCTTTAGGTTAAACTATTCTTGAATTGAACCCGATGGCTGATTCCTACAGCCAACAAATTTTATCATTTTTATGAGGTAAATAGTTGGTTACTCTCGTGTAAGCACATAAGATTTTCCGCCTTGGGAAATCGCCATTTCTTCCTTATTGGGAAAGAATTTGAGCACAATGTCGGCTGGCTCATATTTAAACTCATCTTTTGCAGTGGCCTCCATCTTCATTTTGGCATCCCCTTTGGCCTGTACAACCAATTGGTTCCCAGATTTGGTGACCATCAATTTTACGGGAAAGGTGCTACTGGAGTAGACCCCCAAATAGGCGTTCAATTCCTTAGCCTTTGGATGATATACTCTAAAGTCCGGGATACTAAAGTGTCTTCCATAAAGGGCATTGACCATGGTTACGGTTATGGCATTCAAGTTGTGGTTCAACCCATTGGATAAAACTACAACACCATACCTATCATCCTTAAAATAGCGCAATGCCCCAATAAAACCATCAATCTCGCCATTATGACCATAACTGACATGATCATAATAGACTATCTTGAACAATCCCATCCCAAATTTATCCCGTATGTTCTTCATTTGTGACAAGCTCTCCTCGGCCAATAGGTTGCCCGAAAATAAGGCATCGGCAAAGACCAATAGGTCAGACGGGGTAGAAAAGATACCGCCCGCTCCCAATCCGATGGAAGTATTCGTTTCCACCATGAGTCTCCATTGACCATCATACCTGTAGGAACGGCTCTCCCTTTGGTCCTCATTTATAGTACCACCAAAATAAGTATGGGCAAGCCCCAATGGCTCGATCAGTTGCTCCCACAAAATAGCTGAATAGGACTGTCCATACACCTTTTCTAAAATGATAGAGAGCAAAACGTAATTGGAATTACTGTACGCCGCTTTAGTTCCCGGTTCAAAAACACTTCCACCTTCAGCAATGAGGTCGACCATTTCGGCCCGATCGATATAAGTGGTACGATACCTGAGATAGTTTTCCTTATCATCGGTAAAATTGAACACACCACTTCGATGGTTCAATAATTGGGCAATAGTAATCTTATCCGAATTACCAATGACAGGGAAATACCCTTCAATAGTATCATCCAAATCGATTAGACCTACCTCAACGGCCTTAAAAACGAGAACAGCGGTAAATACCTTGGAAATTGAACCGATTCCATAGCTTGTGTTTTCATCTGGTTTCTGCCCCAATTCCAAATTGGAATATCCCAACTGTTTATCATAAACAAGCTCTCCGTCTTTTAGAATGGCCACGCTGCCCATGAACTTGTCATTTCTTTCCAAAGTATTGAAATAGGCATCCAACCTATTTACATCCATATCTTGTGCAAAAGTTCCATTCGAGAACATTCCCAACAGCAACTTTGCACAAAGCATCATGATGATTTTAAATGATAACGTCTTACCAAACATTTAACAGAACTTTTTTAACGCCTTTTGATTTTTAAAAGTTATAGGCAGGTTACTACTGATTACCTGATCATTTTATTACATATTGGCCAACATATAAAAGTCCTCCGTAACACGGGAATTCATTTTACCGTTGGCTTTAAAAAGGGTAAATGATCCTCCCCATACCTTGTCAGGGTTATCTAAAATATGTTTGGTCATTTGCTTTAATGATGGAACCGTTGCGTCCAACTTGTCCAAGGCCTCTTCTATCGGCATCCAATACACTTCCTCATTTTCAGATGGCGACACCAAATTCCCGCTGACGTAATTAGCTACATAGAGTTGACGCATATCAGCTGTAGGTTTAAAATCATAGGTATAGGTAAATAAGCCCCTCAGACCTATGCCAGAAATTTGAATACCATAATTTTCCGTCATTTCATCCAGAACTTCTTGTATACTCTGCCGTTCTTTAAAATACACGGCTGGGGTCATCCACCCATAAGGGGTCTTTCGCATCAGAACCTTATCCCCATCCTTGATCACGGTCAAACGTATAATGGTTTGGTTTACTGGGTCAGGCACTTGGGCTCTGCAGTGAACAAATACTCCCAAAGCCATAAAAAACGTAATCAACATTGTTTTCATCGTCATTGTTTTGGTTATTTCCACATTATTCTTTTGTTTGATTTCTCACTTAATTATCCAGTTGATCTCCATTCAGGCATTTCCCTCTAAAAATCAATGCTTGGATATGCCTCGCTTCTCCAATGCTCCCTGCATCAAATAATGGTATCACATCTAACTTCCAATCGGAACTTCCCACTTCATTACAAACCAAATTTACCTTGAAGGTCCCCGATCAGTTTATTGGAATCATAACCCAATCCGTTCTTGAATACGGTATTCACCTTATATATCGCAGATGGGTCATTGACCAAAGTTCCATCCAAAATGACAAAATCCGCATTTTTACCAACTGCTATTGAGCCAATATCACTTTTTCCAAGCGCTTTTGCACCATTATTGGTCATGACCTGAATCGCTTCCTCAGTGCTAAAACCGGCTTCTCTTAGCAACTCAAAATTCCGTTGATCCCCAAATCCAGGTACGATATGCCTGCCGGCATCCACTCCGCTGCACAATAGGCCACCCATTTCATGGAACTGTCGATCAAAAGCCATAATGCGCTGTAAACGTTTCTCGCGGGTCAGGTCACTTTTTAAATGTTGCGCCTCCTTGCTCCGCCTTTCATACTGATCGAGCAAATAAGGGGACATTACCGATTTGGCCCTATCATCCAAATAGATTCTGTTTGGCACACTTGCTTCATATATGGAAAGGGTGGATGTCAAAAATGTGCCCTTATCAATCATTTGTTGTTGTAAGGTCTTGACCTTTGGGTCATCTATATTTAATTCATCCATATACTCACGACCTCCTCCACAGACACCATAAGTCTTATTGGTCCTAAAATCACTTGCGCTGTTCAACCCATGTTCAATCCCGTCAATACCGTACCGGGTCGCTTCTTCAAAGGTTACGGAACATAAATGCCCCCTGACCTTGGCCCCATATCCGTGGGCCATATCAATAATCTCCTCAAGATCATCGGGTTCAACATTTCTATAAACCTTGATCCATTTGACATCCTTGTTCAACCAGTACCCTAATGTATCCTTCAGATGTTTCAAATTTTTGGGTATGATCATGTTCGGGTTGCCACCAGGGCCATTTACAAAAGGTGCACTTGGAACTATATTGGGTCCTATTTTTTTCCCTTGCTCAATTTCATATGATAGCAAAAGCTCCTTTTCCGAATCGGTGGCTCCACAGGTTTGTATTGTTGTTACGCCAGCGGCCAAATACAATTTGGAAGCTATTTCCCCCACATCTGGGAAACCGGGGATATGAAGATGGTTGTGCATACCTACAAGACCTGGTATAATTGTCTTTCCTTGCATGTTCATGATCTTTGCTTCTGTAGGCACAACTACTTCATCATCATTTCCGATTACATGAAACTTTCCTGATTTGACTATAATTGTTTGTTTCTTCTTTGCTGGAGCTCCTGTACCATCAATAATGGTGGCATTACGTAGTACTATGGTCTTATAATTATGTTTTACGTATCTCAAAACACTGTCCGAATACACATTTCTTGTCAATTCCGACTGCATTTTCTTGAAACGATATGGAGCGGAAGCCTTTTTAGAATTTTGTTCAAAAAAAGAGATGCCCGCCAAAACAAGGACAATACTTAGCAATATGATTTTCTTGGTCATACTTTAACAATCACTTTATACGTTAATTTTCCACATACCTTCTCCAACGAGTCTTTGCCAACATAGATCGACCAAAAAGGGGCAATACATAAACGATTCTTTTCTGGACAAATGGTTAAACAGTTCAAAACCATACCTTACTACTTTACCAATTGATTATAGGATTCCACCTTTTGTGAAAGTCGAAGCATATGGTTGATACCCATTATAAACAGAAATATAAGCCCGACCATCAACGGTGTCTTCCCAAGATGAATCCGGTTGAAAACGGTAAAAGAACTCATAGGCACCAGAAACAATATGTACAATATGGCCATTCCTCCCACTACAAAACCCCATATTGCTGGTCGGAGCATTATTTGTATTGACGTGGGGCGTTCCGCTTTCCTAGCTTCCAGCCTCTTCATCAAATCATCGGTGAATTCTTCTGAGGTCCTCACTTTACTTTTCAAAAGTATTTTTTTAAACGCTTTTTCTTCCATAGGTATTCGTTTTAATATGTCACAAAAGGTCTTTGACTTGATCTCCCAATAAATCTTCTAGGGCCTCTTCCATATGCCCCCTGCCCCTGTGCAGGTCCACTTTGATCTTGGAAATTCCAAATCCTGTAATTTCCTGGATTTCGGTGATCGTATGTCCACATAAATAATGGAGCCTGAGTACCAAGGCCTCATCGGGCCGTAATCGTTCCATGGCCATTACAATATATTTTTTTTGATCATCCTCACGAATTGTATCTGTTTCAGGACGCTCCTCAATGTTTGTGGTCTCTTGGTTAAAATGTTCTGTTTCACAATATTTTTTTTCCTTTTTCAAGGCATTATAGGCTGTATTGACCACAATGCGGTACAACCAACTGGAAAAGGCGGATTGATGCTTGAAACTACCGGCTTTCTCATATACCTTCACAAAGGCATCCTGAAGCACATCCTCAGCCTTGTCGCGGTCTTTCATGATGGAATGGGCCAAGGAAAGGGAAAGATCTTTGTACTTATTTACGAGATCCACAAAAGCCCCGTCATCCCCTTGCTTGACCCTATCAATCAATTTCGCATCTGTATTGTTATCCCTGATCGCCAAATTTGTTTCTTAAAAATTGGGCCAGAACCATCCCAACGGCACCAAAAATCAAAATAGTTCCCCATACCAAAAGGTCGGTGGTATTTTCATCCAAGTCCATCACACTGAACATGGAGGAAACCAAAAGGCCCAAGCCAATACCCCCCAAAATACATCCCATATCAATGAACATTAATCGCTTCGATTTCGTCGGGATCGCCAGCCCGTTTTCAATCATGGCCTTTTTTACCAAATAAGTGTATCTCGCGATGATATATACGATTACCACCAATCCTGACATCAGGACCAGGGCCCCTAAGGCATCTTTAACATTTTCCATACTATTGTTATTTTTTTTGTTTTATATCTTGTCTCAGAAAGTTACTAGTTTTTGCCATCCTGGGCATTTTTTAAAATTGTGGACCAAGGATTTCTGATAGACCTGAAACCACTTGTATCATTCTGGCACAGTTGGTAAATACTACCAATCCATACTTCTTTTCCGGAACGAGCATTACGTAGGCCTGAAAATCATGATTGTTTCCGGTATGCATATGCATGGTCATTTCAGGGGTACGTTTTTGTGCAAAACCAAGTCCCCATCCGGTTTGACCAACTTCTTTACGCAATGGGTTATCCTCATCAAAATGGGTATGTTCTTTGAGCATCTCTTCAAAAGTCTCCTGTTTTAAGCCTTCTTTCTTCAACATGGCGATTACAAATTGGGCATATTCCTTAGCTTCACTATGCAAACTGGAGTAGGCACTAAAGACGCCATCTTCCCAATATCCTTCTGAAGGCACTCTGTGTTTGGGCGTTCCATCGTCTTCATCATGTCCGTACACCTTGTGCTCAGCAATATAATCGTCCCAAACAAAGGTGGAATGGGGCATACCCAAAGGTTCGGTTACCTTCTTTTGAAACAAATCGTTCAAACCTTCCTTCCAGCCCACTTCGTTTTGCATGCCAATAACTGCGGCCAAATATTGATAGGCCTCTCCGGAATACCCGAATCCGGTACCTGGCCTAAAGGCCAACTTCATTTTTTTGCCAGAGGCATGGTTGGGCATCCCTGTCTGATGTGCCAATACCATACGTGCCGTAATCAGCTTGGCATCCTCCTCAGATTCGGGAGCAAAACCCGGATGTGGCAGATATTCATGGAGCGGCCGGTCCAAATCAAGCTTGCCCTGCTCTACCATTTTTAAGGCGAAATAGGCAAAAATAGGTTTGGATAAGGAGGCTGCCTCGAATATACTCTCGCCATTCACGGGCTCGTTGTTCTCGATATTGGATACCCCCAAGGCATTTTGATAGACCAATTCATTGTTGTTGATCACGGCAATGGACAAACCAGGGACACTATGCTGTTCCATAATCCTTTTGATACCCTCGGTAAGTTCAGAGGGCTCCACACTTTTGCCGTACATGGTATGGATTGTTTGCTGTTGGGCATATCCTATTGCCCCTGACAACAAGGTTGAGGTAAAAAGAAAAAAGTAAAATCGTTTTAAATTTACAGTAATCATTTCTATGGATTTTTAATTGATGATTCGTCTTTTTTTGTGAATTCACATCCATAGGACAAGACGACTTTTGAAATGGTTACAAATCCCCAAAAGAAATATGCTACAATTTGGGTTGTCTTTTGTTTTGGTTATCGAAACGGGTATTATCAAATTCATCTACATAAATTTTAATCCGTTCATTTCCTTTTGAATCATAAATAAATAAACCGGTATTCTTGCTTTCCTCACGCCCCAAGAACATCCTGTATACGTTGATTTCGGAATCCAAGTATTCTTTAAATTTCAGATACTCCGCGTCTTTTTCAGCCTTCGTCATAGATTTCGTACGTTGCACAAACTGATCGTACAATTTTTCAACCCGTATGGAGTCGGACCGATCTCTAAAAAACATGCCATACCATCTTTTCCACTCACCATCAACTAGGTATTCGTCTTTCATGATGGCCATTATTTGGTCGTTTTTTTGTTGATCAAAAGTGATGCCTGAAAAATTCTCTTCATCAGTTCCATCATAGTAGATACCTCCTACTTCATCCCCAACACGATTAAAAAATATGATACCGGGCAAATCCCTATTTGAACCTGGATTATGGGCAATACCATGCGTAGTGGCCAATGCCTGCTTTTCGGGGTTACTGATTGAAATGTACAGGTTTTCCTCGGCATCGATTATGCTAAGCCTTTCTGCCTTGATTTCTTTGAACGTCTCAACATTTTTGACCTGTTGTCTGTCATAAAATAAGAAGCAAATCAGGGCAATGAGTAGTGTAAGATTGATTATTGGAAGTTGTTTTTTCATTTTCTAATGTGATGATGTAGATACCTATTTTAATTGAACAGCGGGCAATATGTATTCGGTTAAGATCGAAAAGGGACGGTCTTCCATCTCGGGAAACAAATTATAATTGCCCCCGGTAAAAGTTATGGTCATATCAATTTCAGGAATTATGATAAGAAACTGACCACCATTACCCCAAGCTTCAATGGTCCTCATCCGTTTTCCGCCCACTTCACGTTCCAGCAATCTCCACAAATAACCATAGTCTGAATCTTTGGGCCAACTTCCCCTTATATGTGGTTTTATGGATTCATTTATCCAAGATTCCCCAATCAATTGTTCTCCGTTCCAAGTTCCTTTATTGAGTACCAATAATCCGAACTTGGCAAAATCAATGGGACGCATATAAAATGAGCCAGCCAAATATCCCCTATCAATGGGCGAAGTAAGCATTTGAAAGTCATGGATATCCATGGGCAACAATAGTTCCTTATAAATGAAATGGGGAAGATAAGTGTCCACCGATTTTTGGATGACCCCTGTCAATAAATTACTGTCTCCGGAGGAGTATTCGAATACATCCCCTGGTTCATGTACCATGGGCAAATTCAATTTGTACCCCACCCAATCCTCATGTTCCCATTGCATCTTATCCTCATCCTCCAAAGAAGCTGATTGCAAGTTAGAATCCGGAGCTTCTGGAATGCTGTACCGATAGTTTTTATTGGGTAATTTTGGCAAATAACCCTCCAATTCATTGGGTTTGAGTTTTTTCAGTTCAATTTTTATTTTCCCCCAGCATTGCCATAAGTAAGGGCTATATTCCTTTTCTCCGTATCGTAAACTGTAGAAATCCCGAACCGGTCGTTGGTTATCTTAAAGTCGATACGGTTCCCTTCTACCAAAACCTCATCAATCATGAAATGCAGCTTCCTATTCTCTTTATTGCTTTGAATATTGGCCTGTACATTGCCTGTTGAATCCTTATAAAATTCCAAATAGACGATATAGTCGGTATCGATTATTTCTGGTTTATGAATTTTAGCGCTCCATTGATTATCCTTATGCTCAAAACTGAGGCTTTGTGCCCAAAGATCATGGGTGAATACCCAATGCAAGTTGGTACTGTCACTGGACAAAAAACCTTCAAAACGAAGGCCTGAAGAATCCTTAAAACTAAAATTCCTTCCTTTTCCGGTAATTTGGCGCACAGTCTCCTTGCCTTTTTCATATAAATATGCCTCTGTAGGAGCAATTGCTGGTGAGAGTACCAATGAGTCATATTTTGATTCGGTTTGGAACAATAATCCGGACCACACCCCGATAAGTTCATCGGTTTCAAACTCAGCTGCTCCTTTAGGCGAGCAATAAATAAGCAATAGTGCCAAAAATGGAATCGTAATTAGTTTGATAGCCCTCTTGAAGTTTTGTTGGTTTCGTGTCATTGTTCTGAAAAATCAAGGTTTCAATCAGATTAAACTTCTAATCATCCAATATCTGTTGGTATAGACTCTGTATCTCAGTTAGTTCAGGTTCCTGTTTCATCCACTTTACACGTTCTGTCTGTGTATCCATCCATCGGTACAACCAACTAATGCCCCACTTTTTGTAATAACGGTCCTCTTGATCATAAATCGGGTCGGTAAGTGATTCCTTGAAACTTATAATTTGATAATCGTTCTGTTTTAGTCTTGTGATGATTTCCCCCAAATAATCGGTATTGATGGCATTATCGTGACATAGATAAATATGCTTTACGGAACGCCCGTATAAACCTTTTGCCATTTCATCAAAAAAACCAACCAATGCCAAGGTCTTTTCCACATATTGCTTTCCAATTGCTTTGGCTTTTTCATCTTCGCCATTGTCCAGATAATGTTGGTAAACGTAATCGAACATCCAATCGGAACTTTCTACGGTAAAGGGGGCTATCCTATAGTTTTCCGATTGTAAATATTCCCTAATCTGCATATGCTGAACCGTATCTTTGCCCATATCGTTAAAAGGGAACCTAAAATAAGTTAGGTCTTTACCATATTTTGCCGCATATTGTTTGGTTAAGGTTTCTCCTTTTTCCACATCCTGGATAAAAGTGTTCAGGCCAACATCCGAATACCTTGGGTGACTAAAGGTATGATTGCCAATCAGTGCATTATCACTTTTGACCCAAGACTCCAATAGTGACTTGTTCAGGTTTATCGAATCTGTCTTGAGTATTTTATCCTCATTGATGAAAATGGTAAAAGGAATATCCAAGGAGTCCAACAATTTCAACAACATTGGGCTATAACCATCTTTTTGATACTTCGCAGTATTGGGGACATCATCCATGGTTATGGAAATTGACTTTTGTTGTCCGAAACACATAAGTCCGCTGAAGACCCAAAAAAACAGTTGAAGCTTAAATTGCATATTTTGTAAAATTGAAGTGTGTTTTACTTTTACCAAAAGAGTATTCTATCTCTCTTTTGTTACATTGTTTGTTTTTATCCACAGGATTAAGTTCCTATCTACCTCATTAGTGAAAATAAATAGAATAGGTTAAAATAATGGCTGATGCATTGTAGACGCCATGGGCCACTATGGAAGCCGTAAGGCGTTTCGTCCAAATAAACAAAATTGTATATAGTATGGTGGGCACCAAAATATCGAACCAATCCAACGTGTTAGAAGGTAAATGTCCCAATGCAAAAAGTAAAATGGACAAAACTGCAGAAAACCATAGTCCCGTTTTGGGGTTCTTGAAGGTTTCCTTCAGCACATTGATAAAATAGCCTCGGTTAAAAAGTTCTTCGGTAATACCGCCACCGATTACGCCCAACGCCATAAAAGATAAAGTTCCCACCAAAGTGCCATCATACATTTCTAGCATTCCCTTGATATCCGGACGGTTTGTTCCACCCGTGTTGGGAATAATTAAAACAAATTGAAGAATGCTCCATAAACCTCCAAAAAAAATACCCAAAAGAATATCCTTTCCAAGATTATCAAATCGAAGGCCAATATCTCTAAACTTTTTCTTCAGAATTTTGAGGGAAAAGTACAGTAAGGCCGTCACCGTTATAAATTGAAAGAGACCAATGAACAATAAGTTTACTCCGATTTTTCCTCCGTTTAATTTGGTAACCCCAAAAAATACATCCGGGATGATAAAAAGCAGATACCCCAATATAATGGTGACTATAAATACCATTACTTTTTTTGTTTTTCCCACTTCGTCTCTATGAGCTTGTCCATCCAGTTCTCTCATACCATGTTGTTTTTTTACTTATTATTCAAGCCTTGATTGATGACGCAGACCATTACAACAGCTCGTGGAAAGTCTGGAAATGGTAGACCCCACAGCTTAGGTCAAAAATAGAATTCCAAGCTAAGATTGACTTATCATTCGTTAACAAACCGTTATCATTCTTGAAAAAATATTTAAAATAACGAAAGGCTATTGGATGAGGTGAAAGCCTAGTAGGCA
This sequence comes from Flagellimonas chongwuensis, assembly GCF_013376415.1. Classification (GTDB taxonomy): domain Bacteria; phylum Bacteroidota; class Bacteroidia; order Flavobacteriales; family Flavobacteriaceae; genus Flagellimonas; species Flagellimonas chongwuensis. Next base: position 19,421 of record NZ_WYET01000012.1, on the reverse strand, counting down.
TCAAATAGGCATAAGTAATTTGTTATAAGAAGGGTTTTAAAATTATTAAAAGCGCTCATCTCCCGTCAAACCCGTTTATCCTTACTTCTCTTGGCCTTTATTTGCTCCCATGAAAATAAAGATTCACCTTAAAAATAATAAAGGATAATTTCATCCTCTTTATTTTTATCTTATCTTTGTGGAGATATTAACACCTTATGATGTTTTCCAAAGCCTGTGAATATGGTATACGTGCAGCGGTTTATATTGCGCTGCAATCCTTGGACGGTAGGCGCGTCAGTGTTACTGAAATCGCTGGTGAGATAGACTCGCCAATCGCCTTTACTGCCAAAATATTGCAACAACTTACCCGGAACAACATCGTCAATTCCGTAAAAGGGCCTACGGGCGGATTTGAGATTGAAAGAAAAGATATGGACAGGGTTAACTTGAGTATGATCGTCAAGGCCATTGACGGGGATAATATTTACGTTGGCTGTGGTCTGGGCCTCAAGGAATGTAATGCCGACAAACCCTGCCCCCTCCACGATAAGTTCGTGGATATCCGAAGTAATCTAAGGACCATGTTGAAAAGCACAAGTCTGTACGAATTGGCCACAGGACTGGAAGTGGGATTGACCTATTTGAAACGATAAAAAAATTTACCTTAATAAAGGACAATTTTATCCTATTTAAAAATCTTGTATAATGAACAACACCATGGAAAAAACAATTGGACAGTTGGTAGCCGAAGACTACCGGACAGCGCAAGTATTCAAGGCGCACAACATTGATTTTTGCTGTAAAGGGAACCGTACCTTGACCGAAGTAAGTACTAAGGAGGGATTGGATTTGGAGGAACTATTGGAAGAACTAGCATCGGTCCGATCGAAAGATTTGGATGACCAACCCGATTTCAAGACCTGGCCATTGGACCTTTTGGTTGACTATATTGAAAAAAAACACCATCGTTATGTAGAAAAGCAAATCCCAGTACTGCAACAATACCTGAACAAACTTTGTAAGATACATGGTGGACGCCATCCTGAACTGTTCCATATCCTGAAAGAATTCAATACATCGGCCGGGGAACTGACCATGCACATGAAGAAAGAGGAATTGGTCCTGTTTCCTTGGATCCGTAAAATGGTGAATGCGCCAACGGGGACCGATACTTTAGAGATTCCCAATTTTGGGACAGTTAAGAACCCCATTCAAATGATGATGCAGGAACATGATAATGAGGGAGACCGCTTCCGTAATATCTCGGAATTGAGCGATACCTACACACCTCCCTCAGATGCCTGTAATACCTATCGGGTGGCATTTTCCCTATTACAGGAATTTGAAGAGGACCTCCATCGACACATCCATCTGGAGAATAACATCCTGTTTCCAAAGTCCGAACAGCTTGAAAAAAGTTTGTTGAACAACTGATCTTTTTATGGACCGCCCACCTATCAAACGCCACAGAACCCTTCAGGGAGTAAGCCGTGAGCACCATCACGGTTTGCTCCTCTGTTGGAAAATCAGAGCGGGACTGTCAAAAAATATTTCCTTGGAACGTATCAAGTTGTATATGGATTGGTTTTATGCAACCCATCTGGTCCCACATTTCGAACTTGAGGAAACGCACATCTTCCCCATAGTGGGAAACGATCATCCGTGGGTAAAAAAGGCACTTTCAGATCACAGAAGGCTAATCCGATTGTTTACTGAGAAGAAAGCGGACCTTAAGACATTGGGCCAAATCGAGGAAACACTGGAAGAGCATATACGTTTCGAGGAAAGACAGCTTTTCAACCACATTCAACAAGTCGCCACGGACACCCAAATGAACATCATAATAAAAAAGCATAACCATGAAAAATTCAATGACAATACCAACGACCCATTCTGGGAATAAACAAAAAACAGGCATAATGAAAAAACTGTACTACAGAGCGTACAACGAATTTAAAAAAAGCCAATTGGGCTATTCCACCATTGCCATTATCGGTCAGAGCTGTGTCGGTTCAGTAGCAGCCATGGTCCTCTTAATGGGGTCCATGGACATGGTTCTTAAAATGGTTCTGCTCTTTTTGGTGACCATATTTTGTATGGCATTCAACGGTGCGGTACTGGCCCAATTAAAACCCTTGACCACTTTTAATTTTTTGATTCTGAGTCTTATGTTCAATACTACGGTAATCTTGTTCCATATATGGTAAGGCCATTGTTGTTGATGAACTTCCCGGATACCCGATTACCACATCGTCCAAAGCTAGAGCATGGGACTCTCCTTACCCTCTCCTTTTTCCGTTCTGATGGTTGGTTTCATAAACTCGTCTTATTTCGGATAAATTTATCCTGATTATGTCGATTCTTCATAACTTTGGCCACTATCCACCAATATTGTTTGGGACACAGACAAAAGCTAAACAATAGAATACTACTACCATAAAACAAATGAACGCAATAAAAGATATTGAAAGCTTGGAGGACATTAAACAATTGGTTGACTGTTTTTATGGAAAGGTCCGTCAAGATGATTTATTGGCCGACATATTCAATAAGGTTATAGGCAACCATTGGCCCACCCACTTGGAAAAAATGTACCGTTTCTGGCAAACGGTGCTTTTGGAGGAGCATACCTATAATGGAAGTCCCTTCGCGCCTCATGTTCAACTACCGGTGCAAGCCGAACATTTTAATCGTTGGAAATTACTTTTTTTTGAAACCGTTGATGAAAACTTTGCCGGGGAGAAAGCCGAAGAAACAAAATTCAGGGCCACAAAAATGGCTGAGATGTTCCAACTAAAAATCGAATACTTTCAAAACAAAAATGAATAGAATTTCATGACCGTCACTCTTTCGGAAATATTCGTCAAAAAGTCCGGTATATCCCTATACTCTAGGGATGAACTAGCTTCCCTGACCATCAAAAAAGAGTTTATAAAACGGGTGGCACAATACTATGACATTCCTTATGTGGTGGACGACACAAAGGAGAACAATCTATGTTACGCCAATAGCAGTGCCATCAGGTTTGTGTACAAATCCTCCTTCTCAGAAAAGGATATTGTATCCTATCTATTGTCTTCCTTGAAACAGGAGACCTTCGATATCAATTCTGCCGTAGCGACCTTTACTTGACCCTACCTCCTGTGGTTCAATTTGTGAAATATGACAAAAAAGCCAATTCTAATGGCTGGTTTAACCCTTTATGCTGTGTAGACCCCTCCCATTTACCGAACCGTTGTTTAAATGAAATGGGCTGTTTTATCATTGTATGTTGATTATCCGGTTAATCAACTTGTATTTTTTTTTTGAATCATCTATTATTCATTTTAATTGTAAGTACAAATCCAAGAATGATAAAGGGATATGGACTATTTTTTGTTCTTATAATTTCAATATCCATCCATAGCACACTGTACATTGGTGCCTACAACAGAGTTAATTTACCCATATCAATTATCATAGTATAGCAGACTCCTTTTATGGAAACAATATAAATCCTATAATTTAAGAAGAGGGTGGTAATAACAAGAGACATCACAGTAAGCGAAGTAGAGCAACGATTTAGAAGTTTCACCTTGACAAAAGACCATCCTTGCCTTATGGCACAGACGGTCTTTAATTTGGATAATGTTACCCTAAAAACCTATACGGGATTGGGGACAAAAACTGTAGCTAAGGTCATGTGGAAAGACATTGATCAGTATATCAAAGCATATGACTTTTCAGAAAAACAGCTTCCGGACCTTCATTGCCACTTTTCCAAACCAATAAATATTCGAAGAGAAAGAGTTTGAACAGCTGTTATGGCAACAGTTACAGTACCTACATGAGGTACAAAATCGACCAGGGGCCCCATCAGTAACCCAATAGTAATGAATTTAATTTTAGTTTGGCCAAGAAGGCATTTTATATATTGGGAATGCACCCAAAAAGTTCCCGAATGGCACGGCAGGCACCATTTCCCACTCTTGTCTTCAATTTACATTGGCAGTTTGAAAAACTGCGTGAGTTGGGTACTTACAAACGAGTTCGAAATGCTATACGAAAGAGAGATAAACCCCTCGGACAAAACGCTTCCATTGATTCAACAAAAAACAATACCTCCAATGCATTCAATTACAAATCGCTTATCATCCCATCTGTTTTAATCGGATATGGAGTTATTGGACAAGAGAGTCTTACTTTAAAGGATATTGATTACAGAACAAAAAATGAATTTAGGGAGAATGATGATAAGAAATTCAATATAGACGATTTCTCTCAGTACAGTCCGTTTGTATCTGTATATGTCTTAAATGCTATGGGCATACAAGGAAAACATATTATTAAGGATAGGACCATTGTTTTGGGAACGGCATATCTCCTTATGGGAGGATCTGTAAACATCCTAAAAAAACCACAAAGGTCACTAGACCGGATGGCTCCTCCTCTACCTCCTTTCCCTCAGGGCATACCGCTACGGCTTTTATGGGTGCCGAATTTTTGTATCAAGAATATAAGGACATATCGGTTTAGTACGGAGTTGCCGGCTATGTGGTTGCTTTGGGCACAGGTTTGTTCAGATTGCACAACGAAAAACATTGGTTGACCGATATTGCCACAGGTGCGGGAATCGGAATCCTAAGTACTAAAATTGCGTATTGGTTTCATCCAATGATCAAGAAAACAATTTTCAAGGACAAGGAAAAAACATCAGGAATAGTGATACCCTTTTACAATGGAAGGGAATATGGATTGGGGTTAACGTCGAGATTCTGAAGTATGTGAAGGCATAGTGTAAAATTGGTCAATTTGTACTTGTAGCAAGTACTGTTAATTTACTCTTCTTTCATTATCCTCTTTATAAGTTCAAATTCTCGTACTCGATTACAAAAGCTTTTAGTTCGGCCATTTTTCCATCACGAAACCGCCATACATCACAATAAGAGAATATAGTTCTATCTCCGTTTTCGGTCATCACAGCAATTTTACCGATTGCCGTAAGATAATCGTTCTCGGCAATCAAATTTTCAACATCATTTTGTGGAGGTTCTATATATTCATTAAACATCCATTTTCGGACCGCTTCCTTTCCATTTAGCATCTGGTCACCTACAAATATCCATTTGGTATCATCGGTGCAGTATTGAAGAAATTCTTCATAATCCCCTTTGGAAACAGCTTCATTTGCTTTCTGTAGAATTATTTTATTTGCTTCAGTCATCATAGTATTGATTATGTAAGTCTAATTCAAGAAATCCGAGATTGCCCTTGCAATTTGTTCGGGGCTCTCCTCTTGAAGAAAATGACCGCAATCCTTAATCTCCATCATTTCATGTTCATGAACATTATGGGACAGAAAATTATCCAGAATGTCATAATTAGCGGATGATGCAATTCCCATTGTTGGATTTTTAATTTTAGAAGAGCTTTTATGTTCTACAATATCTTGACCAAAGGTTTGGTACCAGGCATTGGCCGCTCTTATATTTTCATTATGGTTATAGTGTTGAAGATAGACGGAGCGGTCAAAATCACTGATGCCCTTTTTATTGATGAGTAACTTATCAAACAGATGGTCTAACAACAACCCAAAACGTCCTTCCAGTAGCTGAGCAGGGAGGTCATTCAACTGATTAAAAGCCACCCACCAAGGGTACACGGGAGTTCCAACGGGCAACATGGGAAGCCGATACATATTTTCATCAGGGGGAGGTGTATCCAGAAGAATCAGTTTATCAATGTTTTCCGGATGATTGACGGCAAACGAATAGGCCACATTGGCTCCAATGTCATGTCCTGCCATATGCACCCTATCATATCCTAAAGCAGCTACTAATTCCACGATATCATCGGCCATGTTCTTCTTGGAATATCCTCCCTCAGGTTTGTCACTATCGCCCATCCCACGCAGGTCGACCGCAATTACAGTATACTTTTCGGCCAATAAAGGCATTATTTTATGGTATGACCACCAGGTCTGGGGCCAACCTGGTAAGAGTAGTAAGGGTTCTCCGCTTCCTCCCATGACATAGTGGATGTGTATGCCATTGACCTTTTGCAAGTGACTGGAAAAACCTGACAGTTGTTTTATAAGACTCTCTGTTGTGTATGGATTCATATTGATATGGTTTTATTCCTTTAATCCGATGGCTCCCTTAAAGGAGGTCCAAGCAAAATTTCTACTATCGTTCTTGGCGACATCCCCGGATTCGACGGCATAGATTGCAGTCTCAATGATGGAGCCGAACAAATTAAAAATCCAAGGGATGGTCAGTTCCGTGTTGATGCGTTCAGCCTTTTGAAGTTCTTTGATAAGGTTCAACCAATTTGATTTGACATCATCGGATTCAAATTCCTTTTTTCTTTCCAAATCGGAGAAGTTACTGCGTTCGTATATTCTTTTAACGAATGCATAACTGGCCCCTTGCTCAATAGCCGCAAAAAGCATGTTCCTTATTTTTTTAATCGGGTCCGAATCACTTTCATAGGCTAATGTCATAGCCTTGTTACAACTGACCAACATCTCGTTTTTGCAGGATTCGATCAAATCCTCACGATTTTCAAAATAGCGATGCAGTGTTCTACGGGAAACCCCAGCTTCTTCAGCAACCTTTTCCAAAGTATCCGACGGGTTGTTCCTAAAACACTTCACTGCGGCAGCTATAATTTTAGTTCGAGTGTTTATCATGACCCAAATTTATGAAATATGTCTCAAATATGTGACATTTCATTAAATTTATTAATAGTTTGATGTATCCCACTACTGAAAACACCTTTCGGTAATTTAAACGCCATTTACTAGGTTCTAAGAGATTGATGCAGGGAAGAATAGCAGAATGCCATACTAAAAAGAAGGTGCTTTTAAGAACAGTTGTTACAAAAACCGGAAATCACAAGATTATGAACTTTGGCAACATAGCCTTCAGGTAGCGGGACGGCCAAATCCCTTTCCAAACACTCGACCTTACCGCATTGCAAACATCTGAAGTGAATATGATTATGGGAGTGTACTTTCTTTTTCTCTCCACAATTGTGGCAAATTGCAAAATATTGTTTTCCATCATCCCCAATGATCTTGTGCACTTTTCCATCCTCACAGAACCTATTTAGTACTCTGTAAATGGTGGCCCTGTCTATATCGGAACCAATATTTTCCTGTATCATATCGTGGCTCAGTGCATTTCCCGACGATTTGAGAACTTCAAAAATCTCCGCTGTTGAGTGTGTATTTCTACGCTTCATATTTTTATTGCGACTATGTTGCAATATTACAAAAACAATACTACATTTGAAAAATTAATATTGCGACTATGTTGCAATAATGTTTGATGGATGGGAAGTAAATCCATTAGGCTCACTAAATAAAATTAAGATGACGAATACGAACAATTTTGATACAATTATAGTTGGTGGGAGCTATGCAGGTCTTTCAGCTGCAATGGCTTTGGGACGTTCCTTGCGCCATGTTCTACTAATTGACAGCGGTATGCCTTGCAATGAACGCACACCACATTCACACAACTTTTTAACACAGGACGGAAAAACACCAAAAGAGATTTCAATGCTTGCCAAGCATCAAGTTGAAAAATATGGTACAGTTAAATTTTATAATGGGATTGCCAGTAGTGGGAGGAAAAGTGAAGATGGCTTTGAAATCACAACAAACGCAGGAGATAAATTCAATGCCAAAAAATTGATTTTTGCAACAGGGATAAAAGACATGATACCGGACATACCAGGATTTGCAGCATGTTGGGGTATTTCTATTATCCATTGCCCTTATTGCCATGGTTATGAATACCGCAACCAAAACACGGCCATTATTGCAAACGGGGCAAAAGCATTCCACCTTGCTTCATTGGTCAAAAATCTAACAGACAACATTACGATTTTGACCACGGAAGGGGCTGACTTTAATTCAGAACAACTTGATAAACTAAACACGCACGGTATAAAAATCATAGAAACGAAAATTTCCGAATTTGAACACAAAAATGGACACCTACGAAATATAGTTTTTGACGACACCACTAAAATATCTTTTGATGCTGCATATGCTGCAGTTCCTTTTAAACAACATTCAGATATGCCGGTTTCCCTTGGTTGTGAACTTACCGAACAAGGCTATATAAAAGTTGATGATTTCCAAAAAACGACCATACCAAGTATCTATGCCTGCGGTGATAATTCAAATATGATGCGTTCCATTGCCAATGCCGTTTATAGTGGTAATGTAACTGGAGCAGTAGTGAATAGGGAGCTAACAAGTGAACAATTTTAATCCAATGACCCAATGATCGAGGTATTTATAACTGATATTCCAAACAAAACTCAGGCAGATAGGGTTTCAAGTAGAATCCTATTAGAAAATACTGATTTAAAAGTCAACTTTGACTTTAATGAGACAGAGGTAGCATTTCCTTGTGGACATACAATTTTAAGAATGGAAGATGTAGTCAATTCCGATGAAATTATAGCAATCGTAAAGGAATCAGGTTTTAAATGTGAAGTTTTGGAAGACAAAATTTGCAAATAATCTAAGGGTAACTATGACAGAATTTTGGGAATCAAGCTTTCGGGACAAGCAAGAAATGTGGGGATGGAAACCTGCGGATTCAGCTATTGAAACGTTGGAATTATTTAAGAAAAACGGTTTGAATAAAATCTTGGTACCGGGGTTTGGTTACGGAAGAAATGCCAAGGTTTTTATTGACAATGGATTCGAGGTAATTGGAATTGAGATTTCCGAAACAGCAATTGCAATGGCAAACGAGCATTTGGGAGAACATATAAAAATCCATCATGGACCTACCAGTTCAATGCCGTTTGATCAAGAAGTGTATGATGGAATATTCAGCTATTCTTTGATTCATTTATTGATCCCCAAAGAACGAACCAAGTTGATAAAGGATTGCTATAAACAACTGAGGCCTGGGGGCTATATGGTTTTTGTATCCATCTCGAAAAAGGATTTTAGATATGGTGAAGGGGTAGAAATAGGCAAAGACACATTCAAAAAGGATTATGGTGTTACCCTATTTTTTTATGATTCAGAATCAATTCGATTGGATTTTGGCAATTATGGCCTGGTAGAGGCCAAGGAAATCAGGGAACCCATAAGGAATTTGGGAGACCACCCCTCACAACGGTATTGGTATATTATCTGCAAAAAGTGAACGCAAAAAAGATTCGGGACGGATTATGGCCGAAGTCACGGAATCCGATCTTTTTACGGAACAAGTGCTAAAATCCTCAGGGCTCGACTATACTATCTTGTACCATCAGCCTTTTACTGATCTTTTATCGTTTTACTATGGTCCCAATCCTTTTGAAACTGGAATAAACCTTCCGGCAAACAGTGGAAATATGGTACCAGCGACAAGGGATGAATTGACAGAAGCCCACGCCGAAATACTTTCGACACCTAGACATGAAAATAAAACCTATTCATTAGGTGATTTCATGCCATTTCGTTTTCCGACATAGCAAAAATCCTATCGGAAATCAATGGACAACAAGTTCCATTTACCACTATTTATGCCCAGAAATATATTGATGGGATGGTTGCCAAAAGCGTTGCCCGTCACGTGGCCGAATTTATAAAAGGTTGGGTATTGGCTATCGAAGGAGGTGAATTCGAACATCAATCAGGTGACTTGGAGCGGTTATTGGGTAGAAAAACAAAAACTTTCAGAAAACTCATGGAACCAACCCTAGTCTAGATCTGTACAATAGGCATGTAAGCATTACAAAAAAATGTTCTTATACATTAATTTTCTATTTTTGAAGCTAACAGTTTTATGGAATGGGAAAAACTTTGGATAATGTATATAAACACCAGTCACTGGTCTACAAGTATTTCCTTTATGTAGTATCGGTAGCACTCATTGTTTTTTTCTTTCCAAAAGGAGGCAAGTTTAAGTATGAGTTTCAAAAAGGGAAACCTTGGCAATATGAAAACCTCTATGCCCCAATAGATTTTTCCATACAAAAGACCCAAAAGGAAATACAGGAGGAGCAGTCTTCCATTAGAGCCAACAAAACAGATTATTATACCTACAATGCGTCCTTGATTTCTGATGTAAAGCAAGAAGTACGGGAAGGATTAAATGCACTTCTTCAATCGGGAAACTACACCTCTTCGGAAAGACAATCCTTGAGGAACGCTTCTGAAGAAGTTATTGATGAAGTGTACCTCCGTGGAATTTTTCAAAACCTGCCGCAATCAAAATCCACGGTTGTGGTCAAGAATAATGAAGCACAGCCCATTTCTCCAAGTGATTACTTGAGCCTTGAACAGGCCAAAAAGAAGGTAACCGAGCTTTTTTCGGATGTGGGGATAGACGGGGCAGAACGTGTACAGTCTTTACTAAAAAGTAGTCTCAAGGCCAATCTTTTTTACGATGACACACTTACGGAAAGTGCCTTAAATGAAGAACTTTCTAAAATATCCTACACACGGGGAGAGGTTGATCAGGGTCAATTGATTATTTCCAAAGGTGAGATTGTAGAGAATGATGACTTTAAAATCCTTAACTCCCTTAAGGATGAATATGAATCCGATCTGTGGATGGGCAGCAATTACTATTTCATTTTATTGGGGTATACCATTTTGGTGGCTTTGGTGCTCATTATGTTGTTTTTGTTTTTGAAACGATACAGGAACGAGATCTTTCAGAACAATAACAAGGTAACATTCATTTTCTTCAACATCTTATTGATGGTTGTCGCCACAACCTTGATGGTAAAGCATTATGAGGATTTTATTTATATGGTTCCGTTGTGCATTCTACCATTGATCTTAAAAAACTTTTTTGATGCTAGATTGGGACTTTTTGTACACGTATTAACAGTACTTATCCTTGGTTTTATAGTACCCAATAGTTTTGAGTATATCTTTTTGCAGATAATTACGGGTATAGTTACCATATTAACGGCCTCTGAGCTTTATAAGAGGGCGAACCTGTTTATCTCGGTAGGTCAGATAACGTTGATATATATTGTTGGCTATTTCGCTTTCCATGCGATACATGAAGGTAATATGGACAACATTGAATGGATATTATTCGGTGTGTTTGTTCTAAATGGGTTGCTGACGCTTTTTGCACAACCATTGATATACATGTTCGAAAAAATTTTTGGACTTGTATCCGATGTGTCCTTGTTGGAACTTTCCGATACAAACTCCAAATTGCTCAAAGAACTTTCGGACAAGGCACCCGGAACCTTTCATCATTCCTTGCAAGTTGCCAACCTAGCGGAGGCAGCTGCCAACGAAATTGGGGCAAATGCAATGCTGGTAAGGGTAGGTGCGCTTTATCATGATATTGGTAAAATGGAACGACCTACTTACTTTACGGAGAATCAAATCACCAATGTTAATCCACATGATGACCTTCCTCCAAAGGAAAGTGCCAAGATCATTATTGACCACGTGATCAATGGAATAGAGATTGCCAGAAAAAATAAGCTTCCCGACAGAGTGATAGATTTTATCAGAACCCACCATGGAACAACATTAGTCTACTATTTCTACAAAAAACAGCAAGAGTTGGAACAAGATGTAGATAGGAGTGATTTTGAGTATCCGGGTCCCATACCTTTTTCGAAGGAAACAGCAATATTAATGATGTCCGATGCCGTTGAGGCAGCATCAAAAAGTTTGAAGAATCCTACATTTACTATCATTGATGAGTTTGTGGAGAAAATCGTGAAAGGTCAAATGCAGGCCAATCAATACTTGAACGCGAATATTACGTTAAAAGAGATTGAAATGGTGAAGAAAGTACTCAAGCAAAAGCTTACAAATATTTATCATTTGCGCGTGGAATATCCTGAATAGCAGGTGCATTACAAAAGTTCCATTAAAAAAGTGAAAAAATAGTTGCGATCTTACATCTGAAAAGGTACATTTGCATCCGCATTTTCAGAGTGCACGTTCATAGAACATAATAGGAGAGGTGCCGGAGTGGTAACGGAGCAGATTGCTAATCTGTCAGCGCGTAAGTGCTGCCTGGGTTCGAGTCCCAGTCTCTCCGCTTTTCTATTTTAATAGATCGGGGTGTAGCGTAGCCCGGTTATCGCGCCTGCTTTGGGAGCAGGAGGTCGCAGGTTCGAATCCTGCCACCCCGACTTAACTTATTTAAGTAAAATCAAAACACTGTTAATCTTATGATTTTCAGTGTTTTGTGTTTTTAGACATATCGTTTGAATTCATTTAAAACCATCTAAAATCATATCAAGCGTGTTCCCATCGGGAGCAAACACTTACACTTCTTGTTGTACCTTTAAATGACTTTTAGAACCATTTTTCTTGTGTTTTGACTTTCACAGTATTCACACTCTAAAAGGTTACAACATGCAGAAAAACAATCGTTTAACAATCAATTTCTTTACAAGAAAGCACAAGGTGCAATCCGAGAACCGGATTGTCTATTGTAGGATCACCATTGACGGTGAGCGCACCGATTTTAGCATAAATCGGGAAATCAAAACCAATTTATGGGACAATAGCCGTAAAAGGGGCAAGGGATTTTCCAGTTATGTCATTTCCCTTAACAAGTATCTTGACCAAATATATACAGGCTTACATGAGGCCCATAGGCTATTGATGGCAGAAGATAAGGTAATTACTCCATTGGCTATAAAAGCAAGATTCTTTGGGGAAGATGAGGGAGGCAAAACATTGAAACAATTAATTGCCTACCATAATGGAACCATGCATACTTCATTGCGCCCCGGAACCAGAAAGAACTACCATATTACCGAACGGTGCATAAACCTCTTTTTAAAAGAGGAATATGGGGTAGAGGACATAAAGCTCAAAAAATTGAATTACCGTTTTATGTCCGACTTTGAACAGTATCTAAGAAAGTACAGGCCATCTACACGAACCAAGTGTACCAATAACGGGGCCATGAAGCACATGGAACGGCTTAAGAAAATGTCAAGATTAGCGGTAAGGATGGAATGGCTTTCAAAGGATCCCTTTGAGAACTATAAACTGCACTTTGTCAAAGCACAAAGAGAACATTTGACGAAAAGGGAACTTGGACTCATAGAAGAAACCAGTTTTACAAAACAAGGCGTAGAAAAGACGAAGGATGTATTCCTGTTCTCCTGTTATACAGGCCTATCCTATATTGATGTAAAAACACTTAGTCCCGACAATCTTATCAAAGGTATAGACGGCAATGATTGGTTGTTTACCACAAGGACGAAGACCGATGAAAGACTCAAAATACCATTGCTGCCTCAGGCAAGGGATATCATCAAGAAATATGAAGGATCTTCTGAAAGGAAAATCAACAATATCCTTTTACCCGTTTTCAGTAACCAGAAGGTAAACTTCTATCTAAAGGAAATCAGTAAAGCCTGTGGAATCCGAAAAAGGGTCACATTCCACACAGCAAGGCACACTTTTGCAACAACGGTAACCCTTTCGAATGGAGTCCCAATAGAAACAGTCTCAAAACTTTTAGGCCATACCAAACTGTCCACTACCCAGATCTATGCAAGGGTACTGGAACATAAGATAGGGGAGGACATGCAAAACCTTATAGAACATATGCAGATCAAAAAAGCAGCCGAAGGATGATTAGGTAGTATTCATTCGGTCCCGCTTGCGGGACGAAGGAATAGCAAGAGGGTGATGCGCAAATTGCGCCATCACGGTTGTTTTCGGGTTTTCAACTTGTTGAAAACCAGTTAGTTGAACACTTCTTGAAATACTGCACATAATCAGGCCTTACAGTAGACTTTTTCGAAATCTACAGTAAACCCTTTGGGAAGCCCTATAAACACTGGAAATTTTTGACGAAAAAATTGACGCAATTTGACGAAAAAACAAAATCGCACCTATGGAAAAGCAATCAACAAATGGCAGAACAAAGAAAGGAACCAGTGGTTATTCCAACATCACAGTAAAGAAAGAAACGGCCATACGTTTTCGCAGTTATTCCAAAAAGTTCGGCAAATCGCATAGTGAGGTATTGGATGGAATGATACAATACTTCAAGGAGAACAACCTTGATCCTATTGGGGAAGGAACAAAGATCATCCTTGACAGTATCGAAAAATTGGAGCGTCAGGTGATGAAAAAAATCGATAGGCTCATTGCCATTATCAAGAACATAGAAAAGACCAGTATCCGGCCGACCTATGAAATGATGCTGATACTTTACGAGGCCTATGTAAAAGATGGGAGGAAACCTAAACGTGAACCTGTCCAGATACAGGAAGAGCGAATGGATTTTTTGGAGCCAAAAAATACCGTTCCGAAAGTGGAACATGATAGGCTTTTACATGAATACAATGAATATAAAAAGCGTTGCAATGAAATCCTAGATAATGTGGAGAAGGTGGAACGCATGATGGGAAAGCCCTATTTGAAAATCCATATGGGCATCGGAGATTTCGAAAGCCTGAAATATCAATTAAGATAACGCATATGTACCTTACCATCTCAGCACAGAAAATGGGCAGTACCTATAACTCCAGTGTAGGGAACTATGTGGACTATCTGGAAAAGGAAAATGAGGACAGATTGCCCGAGCAAAGGGAAGAGTTCTTTGACCAAGAGAACGACAGTGTAAGCCCTCAAACGGTCATCGATGAAATAGATGCCAATACTGCCAAGTTAAGACAAAAAGACCCAAAATTCTATTCCATAGTGGTCAGTCCCAGCCAAAGGGAACTGAAGGCCATCGGCAATGACCCAAATATGCTAAGGGAATACACAAGGAAACTCATGGAGGACTATGCCAAGAGTTTCCATCGCAACCAAGAGGTCAAGGCCGAGAACCTGAAATATTACGCCAAGATAGAGCATGAACGCACCTATCGGGGATTTGACAAACAGGTTCAGGAGAATGCGCCGTATCGTGGAGAAATAGCAAGGCTCAGGAACGAGGTACGGAAAGTGGTACGGGGCGAATCCATTGGGAATGTCAAAGAGCTTGAAAAAAGAATCGTAGAGCAAGAAAGATTGGCCCCACACAAACAGAATGGACAATTGGTGGCCGCAGGGATGCAAAAAGAGGGGCCACAGACCCATATCCATATCATAGTCAGCAGAAGGGACGTAACGAACACCTATACGCTTTCCCCAATGGCCAAGCACAAGGCATCCGAAGTGGAACTGAACGGAAAGATGGTCAAAAGAGGGTTTGATAGGGACAGTTTTTACCAAGCGGCAGAAAAGACCTTTGACAGGACAACAGGGTTCAAGAGGAACTATGTGGAATCCTATGTAGGGCGAAAGGCCCATGCCAAAGAACCGGGGAAGTTCTTTGCCAAGGTCATGGGACTGCCCACCAAGGAAAAGGATGTGGCCTTTAAGCTTCTTAAGACCATGGGGGTGAAAGCTCCCAGTATCCCAACCAATAAAGTGCGGATGGCGGCCAAGATCATCAAAGCTCTTGGAAGGGGTGTCGATAAGGCCAGGAGCACAGGTGAGGATATGGGATATTGAAATCCAACAAGTAGGTTGCGCCCTATCGTGTTTTTGCATTACGCTTATCTACCGGAACACTACAAAAACCCGATAGGATCCATGCGCAAAAGTTTGGGTAAGGGATTTGGGGTGATACTATTCTACTTTTAAACAGTTCGGTTTTAAGGGGAGGAGGTCAAAGATAAATTAGCAACTATTGATCTTAGAATTGATTATTTACAAGGTGCAAAAGCATTTTGATTAGTTGTAGATAATCTAGTACATTTGGGCAATAGACCAATGGTAACAAGTATGCAGGCTTTCCAGGAAGGTCAATTGGTTGCTGAAGGAAAAGTCGTTTACAATTTCATTAAAAGTAAATCCTAAAAATTAAAAAACCAAGTCGCTATTAATTATACACGTTGTAGTGAGTAGTTTTTACTTTAACTTTTCTAGTAATAGTTCGGCAACTGGTTCTGAAGATGCAGGATTTTGTCCGGTTATTAACAAACCATCTTCGACCGCATAAGGACTCCAGTCTGCTTTTTTAGTGTAAATTCCACCATTACTCTTTAACATTTCTTCAACCAAAAATGGAACAACAGAAGTTAGTTGAACAGCTTCTTCTTCTCCGTTTGTAAATCCAGTTACTTTTTTCCCATTAACCAAAGATGTCCCATCCGTATTTTTTGTGTTTTTAAAAATTGCAGGAGCGTGACAAACAGCAGCAACAGGTTTATTGTTGTTATAAAAATCTTCTATTAAGGCAATTGAGTTTTCATCTTCAGCTAAATCCCATACAACACCGTGTCCACCAGGATAAAATACTGCGTCATAATCTGCTTGATTTACAGTTTCCAATTTTATTGTTTTAGATAAGATTTCTTGAGTTTCTTTATCATCATTAAATCTTATGGTTGCTGGAGTTTGGAAATCTGGTTCATTACTTTTTGGGTCAATTGGAGGTTGTCCTCCTTTTGGAGATGCCAAAGTAATTTCAATTCCTTTATCTTTTAATAAGTAATAAGGTGCTGCAAATTCTTCAATCCAAAAACCAGTTTTCAATCCAGTATCTCCTAAATCTTCATGATTAGTTAATACAAATAATACTTTTTTCATTTTTTTGCTTTTTTTTGTGTTAATACTTAATTATTTTTCATTAGAATTAGTTTCTTTTGTGTTTTTACCACAAGAGGAAAATAAAGCTAAAGCGATTATAATTGTTGTTATTCTTTTGATTAGAAACAAAATTACTGTCAAATTAAGTACTGAAAATTGATGTATGGTAATAAAATCAATTATGAGATATTTCTTTTCTAATTCTACTTAAGCTTTCGGTAGTAATTCCTAGATAAGAAGCGATATGGTAATTTTTTACAGCCTGTTCAATATTTGGGTAAGTGCTAATAAAAGAAACGTATCTTTCTTTAGCTGATTGGGCTAAACTTGCTAATATTCTTTTTTGAAAGCTAGCAAAAGCTCTTTCCATTTTTTTTCTGAAAAAAGTTTCTAATTGTGGAATCTCTACAAATAAATCTTCCATACTTTTTTTGGAAATTTCATATAAAGTTGCATCCTGAATAGTTTCAATATACATAATCGCTTTGGATGCTGTGAAGAAAGCCGTATAATCGCTTATCCACCAATCATTAATGGCGAATTGCAAAGTATGTTCTTTACCAGATTTGTCAATAAAGTAAGTTCTTAAACATCCATTGTAAACATAATATTGACTGTTCACTTTATCATCTGCTTTTAATAGTGTAGTCCCTTTTTTTAACTTGAGTTTTTTAAGTTTACTTTCAATAAGATTCATTTCTTTTTTTGAAAAAGAAATGCCTTTAAAAATTTCTAATATTATTGAATTTTCGATGTTCATTTAAATTACTCGCAACGGTCTCGTTTATCGCCATTTGACGGAGTAAGAGACGCGGATTTGTCGGCTTAGTATTGGTTTGTTGGTAAAGTTAATTATTTTCTTACAAACGGAGCCGTCTACTCGATTATGAGCTTTTTTACATTCTTCATTGTCACTGGAAAATTGTCCATGCTTAAGTCTTTTATCTCCATTCCAAGACCCCTTATTTAGTTTTACATTTGTAGTGTAACAAAAATAAGTCAAAATGAAATTTAAAAGTTTAATCAAATTAAGTAGCCTAGTTCTCATTCTAGGGATAACAATTCAAGCATTTTCTCAATCTAAAAAAAGTAAAATTATGGACAACACAAAAAATGAAAACATCGGATTATTAGTAATCATGAAAGCGAAAGAAGGTAAGGAGCAAGAAGTGAAAGAGTTTCTTCTAGGTGGTTTATCATTGGTAAATGCAGAACCAAAAACTGAATCTTGGTTTGCATTTCAAATAGATGAACAAACTTTCGGAATTTATGACACATTTGAAGCTGAAAAAGGCAGACAGGCACACTTAAAAGGAGAAGTGGCAAAAGCCTTATTGGCCAATGCTGGAGTTCTTTTAGAAGGTTTTGATCCTAGCAGAGACATTAAGGCTGTTGATGTTCAAGCAAGTAATCATAAAGTGGGTAATCAGAATAACGGATTGTTGGTGATCATGAAAGCCAAAGAAGGAAAGACATCTGCAGTGGAGGATTTCTTACAAGCGGGCAAGTCATTGGTAAGTTCTGAGCCTGCAACTTTATCTTGGTATGCTTTTAAAATCAATGAAGAAACCTATGCTATTTTCGATACGTTTGCAGATGACGCTGGCAGAGAAGCTCATTTGACAGGGAAAGTAGCAGCAGCGTTGATGGAGAATGCGCCTGTAATTTTGGAAGGCTTTGATGCTTCAGCAATTCAAAAAATTAACATTCTAGCTTCAAAATAAATATTTGATTTAAGAAAGGAGTACTTTTGGCATTCCTTTTTTTTTAAATTTGAATGAGCTAAAAAATAAATTTAGTATGGCCCAAATAATTATAGACAAACAAAACGGGGAACTTGCGTTTAGATTAGAAGAGTTGAACGACCTAAGCCAGTTTGATCATTTACAAAGAAGAAATTATTATTCTATCGTTTTGTTATGTGGAATTAGCTACGAACTAAGCGTTGATTTTCAAAGTTTTGAATTGCAAGGAAATCAAATGATTTGTTTGGCTCCGTATCAACCTTTCATGATACGTTCTGAAGAAAAGTGTCAGGGTTATTTATTGAATTTTCATCCCGATTTTTTTTGTACATATAGACATCAAAACGAAATAGAGACCGAGGGATTCCTTTTTAATAATTTCCATGGATTACCCTATTTTACTGTAAACGAGCAAAGCCTATTTCTTAATTTGATTGATCAAATTTCGAAAGAGATGGACAAAGACTCAATCGCTCAGCATGAAGTTCTTGTGGCATTTTTAAAAGTGTTTTTAATTGAAGCGGTCAGACAAAAGAAACAATTTGATCAACAATTAACTCCCAGATCGTCAGATTCAAAAACAGAAATTTTACAAAATTTAGTCGATGCAATTGAAAGTAATTATTGCAAACTCCATTCTCCCCAAGAATACGCAGATGAACTATGTGTAAGTCCTAAAACTTTAGCCGGTATCGTCAAGAAATATCTCAATCAAACGACTTCATCTTTAATTTCAAATAGGATCATTATTGAGGCGAAACGAGAACTTTATCTAACTTCTAAACCAGTGAAACAAATTGCTGCTTTTTTAGGTTATGACGATGAATTCTATTTCAGTCGTTTTTTTAAAAAGAAGGTAGGAGTATCGCCTGATATTTATCGTAAGACAGTTGGTTTTGCTAAACTAGAGTCAAATTAATTGCTCATAACGTTCTCGGCTATGATTTCGGGCGGAATGTTCACTGCGTGAAATTCCACAACGAAATCAAACCTTGGCTTGAAGTTAAGGATTTCCGTTCAAGGAAATCCTGCCACAATGAATTATAGCCATCTTAAGTTTGATTCTGATTAAATTATAGTCATAAATCAGAAAGAACAAAAGAGAGGAACAAGGTCAATATAGCCATGGGAAGTTTCGATTCCGTCAACATTGATGACCC
>NZ_WYET01000008.1 GCF_013376415.1 Flagellimonas chongwuensis | reverse complement strand
CTTCATTGTATTTCCTTGAATGTCTGTCCGACACCCGGAAATCCCGAGTCCCTGCATCAAAATGGTTCATTTCTTAATTCTACGCTGTCGTTACAATATGTATATGAACTTCTTTGTTTCAAAAAACCGAATCAATCCTTCTAAAATCAAACTCCTTTCGGTTTTCACCATTTTACGTCTTCCGTAAAGCGGCTGCAAATTTACAACTGTTTTTTAAACTGGCAAGCTTTTTTTAAAAAAAAATCAAAACATTTTCTTGACCTCAAAAAACAACATTTTACATGAACTTTCCCTCAAAACAACTTACCGTTTTTCGGGCTGCAAATGTAAAACGCTTTTTTCGATTACACAATGCATTTTTATGTTTTTTTTCAAGTCGTGCTGACCTGTTAAAACCGCTGCTTCAATATGCTTCTGAACTTTCCAAGAAAACAAACCTTTTGTTGTTTTCGGGCTGCAAATGTAACACCATTTAATAAATAAACAAGATGTTTTTTTCTCTTCTTAGCAGAATTTATTCCAACTAATTGAAAGCAAAGCAGATAAAAATACAAAAAATATCAAAAACACAAAAGCGCTCCTAGTTTAATCTTTCCACGTTCTCAAAATGACTTTAATCCACCCTGCTCTCGGCAGAAAATTGGTGCTTATATATAAAGGAAGTATTGTAGCATCTATACAAGATATTATCTTTGTCCTTTCGACTAAATAAAATAGAAGTTCAAATAACATGATAAAGATCACACTGCCCGATGGTGCTGTAAAAGAAGTTGAAAAGGGAACCACTCCTTTTTCCGTTGCCCAAAGTATAAGCGAAGGGCTTGCAAGAAACGTTATTTCCGCAAAGTTCAACGATACTACGGTTGAAACTACCACACCGTTGACCACGGATGGCACCTTGACTCTTTATACATGGAACGATGATGAAGGGAAAAAAGCATTTTGGCACTCCACCTCACACGTGGTGGCCCAAGCTTTGGAAGAACTTTATCCCGGCATAAAGCTTACCATAGGTCCTGCCATTGAGAACGGTTTTTATTATGATGTGGATTTTGGTGAGCAAAACATCTCAGAAAAGGATTTTCCAGCCATTGAAAAAAAGGCATTGGAAATTGCCCGTGGAAAGCACGACTACCAAATGAGAAGTGTTTCCAAACAGGAAGCACTTTCCTATTATAAGGAACAAGGAAACGAATATAAGGTAGAGCTCATCGAGAATCTTGAGGACGGAACCATAACCTTTTGCGACCATAGTACTTTTACCGACCTGTGCCGCGGAGGGCACATTCCCAATACAGGAATAATAAAGGCCATTAAGTTATTGAGTGTTGCTGGCGCCTATTGGAGAGGTGATGAAAAAAATACGCAGTTAACACGTGTTTACGGCATCTCTTTTCCAAAGCAAAAGGAACTTACGGAATACCTACACCTATTGGAAGAGGCAAAAAAGAGAGATCACAGAAAACTTGGAAAGGAACTGGAACTCTTTACGTTTTCACAAAAAGTGGGACAAGGGCTTCCCTTATGGTTGCCGAATGGCGCCGCTCTTCGCGAACGTTTGGAGCAATTTTTAAAGAAGGCCCAAAAGAAAGCAGGGTATGAAATGGTGGTCACACCACATATTGGTCAAAAGGAACTTTATGTTACCTCTGGGCATTATGCCAAATATGGTGAGGATAGTTTTCAACCAATTCGCACTCCAAAAGAAGATGAAGAGTTCTTGTTAAAGCCCATGAACTGCCCGCATCACTGTGAAATATACAACAGTCATCCTTTCAGCTATAAGGACCTCCCAAAAAGGTACGCCGAATTCGGTACGGTGTATAGATATGAGCAGAGCGGTGAATTGCATGGACTTACCAGGGTTCGAGGATTCACTCAAGATGATGCCCACATTTTCTGTACTACGGAACAATTGAACGATGAGTTCAAAAATGTGATAGACCTTACTTTATATGTATTGAACTCTTTAGGTTTTGACAACTTTACGGCCCAGGTATCTGTAAGAGATTTGGAAAATCCCGACAAATATATTGGTAACACGGACGACTGGGAAAAAGCAGAGCAAGCCATTATTAATGCAGCCGAAGAAAAAGGGCTGAACTACGTGATAGAAAGTGGCGAAGCTGCTTTTTATGGTCCGAAGTTGGACTTCATGATCAAGGATGCCCTTGGCAGGAACTGGCAATTGGGAACTATCCAGGTGGATTACAATCTACCCAAACGTTTCGACCTTACATACAAGGGAAGCGACAATGAAATGCACCGCCCCGTAATGATTCACCGTGCACCTTTTGGCAGCATGGAACGCTTTGTGGCATTGTTATTGGAACATACCGGAGGAAACTTCCCATTGTGGTTGATTCCAACCCAGGCTATTGTACTGCCCGTCAGTGAGAAACATGAAAAATATGCGGAAAAAGTTTTGAATTCACTAGAAAATCACGAAATTCGCGCGCTCATTGATAATAGGAACGAGACGGTAGGGAAGAAAATCCGGGAGGCAGAAATTAAAAAAATCCCCTTTATGATCATAGTCGGGGAGCAAGAAGAAGAGTCTGCGACCATATCTGTAAGGCGTCATGGCGGTGAAGATTTAGGAGGTTTAAGCGTAGATGCTTTTTCAGACTTGGTAACTACTGAAATAAATAGTACCTTAAAGTCGTTCTAAAAAATTAAGTTTAATTAAAAAGTTTACGTCATAGCAATTAGAAGAAGATTTAGACCCCAACCTAGGAGGGAAAACAAAAACCCTCACAACATCAATGAAAAAATAAAGGCCCGAGAAGTACGTCTTGTCGGGGACAATGTTGAGATGGGGGTTTACCCCATTTCCAAAGCAAGGGAAATAGCCACGGAACAGGAATTGGATCTGGTAGAGATTTCACCAAACGCAGAACCTCCTGTTTGTAAGGTAATGGATTATAAAAAATTCCTTTACGAACAAAAGAAACGCGACAAGGCCATGAAGGCCAAAGCGAGCAAAGTTGTGGTAAAGGAAATTAGGTTTGGACCACAGACCGATGACCATGATTATGAATTTAAAAAGCGACATGCTGAAAAATTCTTGAAAGATGGTGCCAAACTAAAAGCCTATGTATTCTTTAAAGGACGTTCCATCGTTTATAAAGATCAGGGCGAAATATTGCTTCTAAGATTGGCCCAAGAATTGGAAGACCTTGGTAAGGTTGAACAAATGCCAAAATTGGAAGGAAAGCGAATGACCATGTTCATCGCACCTAAGACAAGTAAAAAATAAAAACCGGACCTTGTTCGGTATAATAAGCGGAGTTAAATACTAGGAAAATGCCTAAGATGAAAACAAAATCCAGTGCCAAGAAGCGTTTTAAGCTTACAGGAACTGGTAAAATCAAGAGAAAGCACGCTTTTAAGAGTCACATTTTGACCAAAAAATCAAAAAAGCGCAAGCTAAAGTTGACCCACTCCACATTGGTTCACCAAGCGGACGAGGACAACATCAAAGAACAATTACGTTTAAAATAATTGTTCGACCGGTACATTATTTATTAACCATGGAGCCAGGCCAAAAAAAGTACTCAATATAGGGACGCCTGCTACAAAAAAATGACATTATGCCAAGATCAGTAAATTCAGTTGCTTCAAGAGCTAGAAGAAAAAAAGTAATGAAGCAAGCCAAAGGTTACTTTGGAAGACGTAAAAACGTTTGGACAGTAGCCAAAAATGCGGTAGAGAAAGCAATGCTATATGCTTACCGCGACAGAAGAAACAAAAAGCGTACTTTCCGTTCACTTTGGATTACCCGTATCAATGCCGGGGCCAGGATGCACGGAATGTCTTACTCTCAATTTATGGGCAAGGTGAAAGCCAATGGAATCGAATTGAACAGAAAAGTTCTTGCCGATTTGGCCATGAACCACCCAGATGCCTTCAAGGCCATCGTTGAGAAAGTAAAATAAAAAGCTAATATAAACTTACCCCGCTTATTTAGATCCCGCCTTGTGCGGGATCTTTTATTTTATAAAAAGTCTAAACAGCTTGACACGAGTTACTCAAATTGTCAAGAATGATTATTGCCCAAATGCAGTAATGACCAGCTTTCTCCCGGAAGCATGGTTCCTGTGCTCACAAAGATAAATCCCTTGCCATATTCCCATATTCAAACTACCTTGTGTTATTGGTATCTGAACAGAGGCCCCCATCAAGGAGGCCTTGATATGGGCCGGCATATCATCGGGCCCCTCATAATTGTGAACATAATACGGAGCATTTTCCGGTACCATTTCATTAATATGGCTCTCAAAATCCCTCCTAACCGTTGGGTCGGCGTTTTCATTTATTGTTAAGCTAGCGGAAGTGTGTTTAATAAAAACCTGTAAAAAGCCCGTGCTTATCCTTTTGAGCTCTGGCAACGCATCAAGAATCGTATCCGTAATTAAATGGAACCCTCTGGAGTATGATCGTAATTGTATTTCTTTCTGATAAAAATTCATGCAAAAACATTCTTTGACCCCAAATTAATATAAAGTTTACCAAAACAAAGGTCCTGTTCCATGAATAACAAATAACTTTGCAGCTTAAATATTTTGCATGGATTTATCACAGATTAAAATGGTGGTCACCGATATGGATGGAACGCTTTTAAATTCCAAACATGAGGTGAGCCCTCGATTTTTTGAAATTTTCGAAGAACTCAAAAAAAAGAACATTGCCTTTGTTGCCGCCAGTGGCAGACAGTACCATAGCATGGTGGACAAATTGGATTCCATTAAAAATGAGATTCTGGTGATTGCAGAAAATGGAGCTTTGATAAAACAGCAAGAAAAAACCCTGCTCACCACTACAATCAACCAGTCCGAAGTACACCGCATTCTTGATACGGTACAACCGTTAAAAAACGTCCATCCCGTGCTATGTTCCCAAAACACCGCGTACGTCGGTGGAGATTCCAATGAATTTTTGGATATGCTACGTGAATATTATTCAGAATTTCAAATCGTGGAAGACCAAAAACAAGTGGTCGATGACGTGCTGAAAATAGCCATATACCATTTTGAAAGTTCCGAGGAACATATCTATCCACACGTAAAACATTTAGAGGGAGAGTTAAAGGTAAAAGTCTCCGGTGCCAATTGGGTGGATATTTCCGATTTGAACGCCCACAAAGGCTACGCCTTGAAGAAAGTAATGGATGAATTTCAGATAGCTCCCAATGAAATAATGGTATTCGGGGATTATAACAACGATTTGGAGATGCTGGAACTTTCTGATTTTAGTTTCGCCATGGCAAATGCCCACCCTAATGTGCTAAAAACAGCAAAATTCAGAACAGATAGCAATGATAATTTTGGCGTGGAGAGGATTTTGGAGAAATTGATTTAACATATAATTCCTCTTTATTCAGCTCTGCCTGAGAAATTTGCTTTTGTAAATTTTGTACCTTAAAGAACAAACTATAAAAGCAACACTATGGCTCCCTTAAAAAAAGACGACATCAAACAAGAGGTCTTTGACCTTTACGACAAATACGCCCACAACCAAATAGACCGCCGTGAGTTTATGGAAAAACTTTCCGTGTACGCTGTTGGCGGCATCACCATGGCTTCGTTGATGAGCTTTATTATGCCGAATTATAAGGATACGCTAACCGTTTCACCAAACGACCCTGATTTGGATTCCGGATTCATCACCTATAATTCTCCAAAAGGCGGCGGTGAAATCAAAGGATTGCTATCCAAACCAAAAAATAGTAAGGGTAAAATGGGTGGTGTTGTGGTCGTACACGAAAACCGTGGTCTAAACCCTTATATTGAAGATGTGGGACGTAGGGCGGCCAAAGCAGGATTTATTTCTTTGGCTCCTGATGCCCTTACCCCCCTTGGAGGTTATCCAGGCAATGATGATGAAGGTAGAACGCTTCAGCGACAAAGAGACCGAAACGAAATGTTGGAGGACTTTATCGCCGCCTTCAATTATCTTAAAAACCATGAGGACTGCAACGGTAAAATTGGTGTGGTAGGATTTTGTTTTGGCGGATGGATCTCCAATATGATGGCCGTGAAAATTCCCGATTTGGCCGCAGCCGTTCCCTTTTACGGAAGTCAGCCCGCAGATGATCAAGTGGCAGATATCAACGCTCCATTATTGATTCATTATGCAGGATTGGATGAAAGGGTAAATGCCGGCTGGGAGGATTACGAAGCCAAATTAAAAGAACTCGACAAGGATTACGAGGTACATTTTTATCCCGATGTCAACCATGGGTTCCACAACAATACTACTCCTCGCTTTGATGAAGCTTCGGCGGATTTAGCGTGGAAAAGAACGGTAGATTTCTTCAAAGAGCACCTGAATTAGGTCTTCTGTTTCTTTTTGCGGGCAGCAGGGAACAACACATTGTTCAAAATCAATCGGTACCCTGGTGAGGTGGGATGCAGTTCCAACTCTGTTTTAGGGTCCCCTACCCTATGCTGGTAATCCTCCGGGTCGTGACCTCCGTAAAAGGTAAAAAAACCTTTGCCTTTAATACCATGGATGTATCTAGCCTCCCCATTGATTTTGTTTTCACCCAAGACCATTACCGTTGGTTTTACCTCTTTACGAGTATAGGCCGTAGTCTGTCCCATAAATCCTTTGACCAAGCTGGTATGGTTCTGTGTAAGCATAGTGGGGACAGGGTCCCATTTGGCCGAGAATTCCATCAAAGAGAAATAATCCGACTCCTTGGGCACATTCGCCCTTTTATTGGTCATATCGATGGATGAAAACTCATACCGAATAGGATTTCGCTCCAACGTAAAATTGGTAAATGCAAACGTATTGCTATAATCCAACTTGGATTGATAATTCGCATCCGAAGGGTCCCCATCGAACATAGGTTCACAGATATCAATACCTTCAGCGGCCAGTGCAATATCAAAACTATCGGTGGCAGAGCACATGGCGAACATGAACCCTCCTCCAATCACATAATTTCTAATTTTAAGAGCCACGGCCAATTTTTCATCCGACACTTTCGAATAGCCCAAACTTTGAGCCAATGCTTCAGCTTTTGCCTTATCTTCGATGTACCATGGCGCAGCTCTGTAGTGCCCGTAAAATCGTCCATACTGACCTGTAAAATCTTCATGGTGCAAGTGCAGCCAATCATACAAGGCCAATTTATCCCCTAACACCTCCGTATCGTAAATGGTGGTGTAGGGAATCTCTGCATAGGTAAGCACCATGGTCACCGCATCGTCCCATGGTTGGTTTCCCTTTGGGGAATAGACAGCAATCTTCGGGGCCTTTTCAAGGATTACGGCATCTTGGTTTTGGGATGGGCTGCTAATATCATCTAAAATCCCTGCAGCCTGTCCATCTGAAAGTACTTCAAAAGAAACACCTCTAATCTGACATTCTTTACGGATGGCATCTCCATCAGGCAACAAAAAAGACCCACCTCGATAGTTAAGTAGCCATTGAACCTTTTGTTGCTTGGAAAGCACCCAATAGGTAATTCCGTATGCTTTTAAATGATTTTTTTGTCCTTCATCATCCATAGGGATTAGGATAACGGAGGCTGAAGCTTTAAAGAAAAAAAATAAAATAAAAATGAAGGTGAGATTTCTCGCATTTGCTCGAAATGACACTTCGGAAAGAAATTTTTTAAAACGGTACGTCATTATCATCTAGGTCATCATCACTGTTCATTGCGCTACCAAACGCATCATCCGCACTGGGCAGATTTGGTGTTGCAAAGGGATTATCTTCATCCGCATTCATCTTCGATTGGAATTCGAATGGGGAATCAAAGTCATCCAAGTTATCAAATTTACCTAGAGCACCCACAAATTTTAACCTAATATTTTCTAAACCACCATTACGGTGCTTCGCCACTATAAATTCTGCCTGACCTTGGGTAGGGGTGCGTTCCTCATCGTCCCACTCGTCAATTTTATAGTATTCGGGACGGTAGATGAACGATACGATATCCGCATCCTGTTCGATTGCACCGGACTCCCTCAAATCCGAAAGTATGGGTCGCTTGCTACCTCCGCGTGTCTCCACGGCCCTGGATAACTGTGAAAGTGCAATTACGGGAACATCCAGTTCCTTGGCCAATGCCTTTAGGTTACGTGAAATGGTAGAAATTTCCTGTTCACGGTTTCCTCCTTTTTGACTTCCTCCAGCGGTCATCAATTGCAAGTAGTCAATGATAATCAACCTGATATTATGTTGTGAAGCCAATCGCCTTGCCTTGGCACGAAGGTCAAAAATGGACAACGAAGGGGTATCATCAATGAACAACGGTGCTTTTTCCAAGGTTTTCACCTTTACGTTCAATTGTTCCCATTCATGCTTTTCCAGTTTACCTGTCCTTAATTTTTCCGATGACAAACCTGTTTCGGAAGAAATCAAACGGGTAATCAACTGTACGGATGACATCTCCAAGGAGAAGAACGCAACTGGGATTTCTGAGTTCACAGCAATATTACGAGCCATGGACAACGTTAAAGCTGTTTTACCCATACCCGGACGTGCTGCCACAATAATCAAATCACTGGGCTGCCACCCAGAGGTAAGTCTATCCAATTTATCAAACCCGGATGGAATACCACTGAGACCTTCCTTATTCGAAATTTCTTCGATTCGCTTTTTGGCCTGTATCACCAAGTTTTGGGCAGTTTCGGCCGAACGCTTCAAGTTACCTTGGGTAACCTCGTACAATTTCGCCTCCGCGTTGTCCAAAAGGTCGAAAACATCAGTAGCATCACTATACGCTTCCTCGATAATATCGTTGGAAATCTTGATCAAACTTCTCTGAATATACTTTTGAAGTATGATCCTGGCATGAAATTCGATATGGGCTGAAGATGCTACTTTTTGGGTAAGTTTAATGAGGTAAAAATCACCTCCCGACACTTCCAGCTTGCCATCTTTCTTCAACTGGGAAGAAACCGTTAATAAATCCACCGGTTCGGAAGATTCAAAGAGTTTGAAGATGGCCTCGTAAATATATTTATGTGAATCTTTATAGAAAACGTCTGGATGAAGAATATCGATGACCTCATCGACACCTTTTTTATCAATCATCATAGCACCCAACACAACTTCCTCTAAATCAACTGCTTGAGGAGGTATTTTTCCTTTCTCAAGACTGATAAGGGCAGATTTGTCCACTCTGTGTCCAACTATGGGGCTAGGTTTTTCCATGAATGCGAAAGTAGCTAATTAACCTTTAGTTAACTTTAATTTTGACAGTAACGATTTCCACAGGTACTCAACAATTTAAATGTTGATAACTTAAAATACCTGTTAATAACATAAAAAAAATCGGGGATATAACCTAACTAAAATGGTCAACCCCCAAAAAACAAGGATTATTCACTGAAAACACCCATATTGGAATACTTTTCCATTCGGGATTTCACCAATTCCTTTGGTGATAACTTATTGAGTTCTTCGAAATGGGAAGAAATTTTATTGGCTACGGTTTCGAATGTTTTCTGTCTATTGGAATGTGCCCCTCCAAGAGGCTCCTTAACGATTTCATCGACAAGACCCTGCTTTTTCATATCGGTAGCGGTCAACTTCAAAGCTTCCGCGGCTTGTTCCTTGTATTCCCAACTTCTCCAAAGAATGGATGAACAAGATTCTGGAGAGATTACGGAGTACCATGTATTTTCCAACATCAGCACTTTATCTCCAACACCAATGCCCAATGCTCCACCCGATGCACCTTCGCCAATTATGATTACTATAATAGGCACCTTTAGGCGGGTCATCTCCAAAATATTACGTGCAATTGCCTCTCCCTGTCCACGTTCTTCTGCTTCAATACCTGGGTAAGCGCCGGGAGTATCCACAAAGCACACTACAGGTATCTTAAATTTTTCGGCGGACTTCATCAAACGAAGTGCTTTACGGTATCCTTCAGGATTTGCCATACCAAAATTACGGTACTGACGGGTCTTAGTATTGTATCCTTTTTGCTGACCGATGAACATGTAGCTCTGGTCGCCTATTTTTCCAAGTCCCCCTACCATAGCCTTGTCATCCTTTACATTTCTGTCACCATGGAGCTCCAAAAAGGTATCTCCACAAATGGCATTGATGTAATCCATTGTGTAAGGCCTGCTGGGGTGCCTGGATAATTGCACCCTTTGCCAAGCGGTAAGGTTCTGATATATATCTTTTCGGGTCTGGGCCAGTTTTTTCTCGATTTGAGAACAGGTCTCGGTAACGTCAACATCACTTTCTTCCCCGATCACCATACATTTTTGAAGTTGGTCTTCAAGTTCTTTGATAGGGAGTTCAAATTCTAGATATTCCATGGGAAGTCTTTTATTTTCACGAAAAACAATGGGGACAAATATATAACATTATGACATACTCACATGAAATATACAAGTCTTTTAACTTCAACAATATACGCCATTGTGACTAAATTATCGTTTGGCTTTCATAAGCATATAAATCGCAAAAACGCCAAAAAGAAGGTTGGGAATCACAACTGCCAATAGTGGTGAAAAACCAGATTGCTCTGCCAGTGTTCCAAAAACTTTATCAAAAAAGATATATACGAAGGCCACCCCAATACCAAACGCCAGATTAAGACCCATACCTCCCCTACGTTTCACTGATGATACCGCTACGGCAATAACTGTAAGGATGAATGCTGCAATGGGCAGTGCCCACCTTTTATATTTTACCAGTACATATGCATTGATGTTGGATGCTCCCTTTCTACGCTGATCTTCAATAAAATCGTTCAGCTCAAAAAGGTTTTTGGTTTCGGCTACATAGGATACCGGAGTAAGGTCATCGATTTTGAAGGCAAACACCGTATCCAGCCTACGCTTTGCGCTGATGTATTCGGTTTCGTTCCTTACCTCTCGCTTCTCGTAATTGGTCAAACGGTATATGCTGTCGTCAGCAATCCACCGAATATTACTCGCCGAAATCTTGTAATCCAGTTTACCAATGGAATCGAAATGCTCGTAGGTAAAATTGTATCCTATTTGACGATTGGGATCAAAACTGCTTACGTACAAATAGTCTCGCTCGTTCAATTGGTTGAAGATATTCTCCGTTACCCTGGTCTGTTTACCCTTTTTAAAATATTTGTACTCAAACTCGTTAAAACCAATGCTGGCATGGGGCACAATGAACATTCCCATCATAAAGATCAATATGGCCACCAATGTTGCCCCCACAAAATAGGGGCGCAAAAAACGTCCGAAAGATACCCCTGAACTCAAAATCGCCACGATTTCGGTATTGCTCGCCAATTTCGAGGTAAAAAAGATGATAGATAGAAAAAGGAAAATCGGCAACAATAGGTTTCCGATCACCAAAGTAAAGTTTCCATAGAACACGATTACTTCGGCCAACGGCGCTTCATTGTCAATGATCTTACCAATTTTTTCTGCCAGGTTGGCCATAATCCCAATAGGCACGAACAGCAAAAGCATCCCCATAAAGGTGATCAGGTAGCGTTTTAAAATGTATCTATCGAGTATGGTAAGCATTACAATCTTTTATCCATTTGAATGACCATTTTGGTCTTCCACTCCAAAAAGTCTCCGGCTAAAATACGTTCTCTTGCGGTACGTACCAACCATAAATAAAAACCAAGGTTGTGAATGGTGGCAATTTGCTTGCCCAAATATTCATTGGCAGCGAACAAATGTCGCAGATAGGCCTTGGAATATTCGGTATCTACAAATGTGATGCCCATTTCATCAATGGCAGAAAAATCGTTCTCCCATTTTTTGTTTTTGATGTTGATGGTACCATGTGCGGTGAACAACATACCGTTCCGAGCATTACGAGTAGGCATCACACAATCGAACATATCCACGCCCAATGCTATATTCTCCAAAATATTGATAGGGGTACCAACACCCATGAGGTACCTTGGTTTGTCCTCTGGCAGGATATCGCATACAATCTCCGCCATTTCATACATTTCCTCAGCAGGTTCCCCAACCGAAAGTCCTCCGATTGCGTTGCCCTCCGCACCTACGGATGCAATGTATTCTGCGGATTGTTTTCTTAAATCTTTATAGGTAGACCCCTGTACAATCGGGAAAAAACTTTGTGAATACCCATATTTGAACGGAAGTGTTTCCAAATGATTGATACATCTGTCCAGCCACCTATGCGTCATGTGCATGGAGCGTTTGGCGTACTGGTAATCGCAAGGGTAAGGTGTACATTCATCAAATGCCATGATGATGTCCGCACCAATGGTACGCTGTATCTCCATCACATTTTCCGGAGTAAAAACGTGACGTGACCCATCAATATGGGACTTGAACTTGACCCCCTCTTCTTTAATCTTTCTGTTATCAGATAAAGAATACACCTGATACCCACCACTATCCGTCAAAATGGGACGGTCCCAATTCATAAATTTATGAAGTCCGCCAGCTTCTTCAAGTATTCCGGTGCCCGGTCTTAAGAAAAGATGATAGGTGTTCCCTAAAATAATATCAGGATTTATTTCATCTTTTAATTCCCTTTGGTGAACGCCCTTAACGGAGGCCACAGTTCCCACGGGCATAAAAATAGGAGTCTGTATATTGCCATGGTCGGTAGTCAGTTCCCCTGCCCTAGCCTTTGTTTTGCTGTCCTTTTGTAGTAAGGTAAATTCCAATTGTTCGTTTTAGAACCGCAAATATAACTAACTCTATTTCGTTCATCCTTAACAAAAAAATAAAGTTTCTGAGCACAAGATGTTTATTAAATGTAAAATAGACACTTGTTTTCTACGAATAATGCAATTACATTTGATATCTAAATTATTGACACGATGCCGAACACGCAAGAATTACAGGACCTGGTAGTACAGGTTAGAAGGGACATTTTACGAATGGTCCATAAGGTAAATTCGGGTCACCCAGGAGGTTCTTTGGGCTGTACCGAGTTTTTTGTAGCACTCTACAACGAGGTAATGGAATTAAAGGATGGTTTTGATATGGATGGAATCGGGGAAGATTTATTTTTCCTGTCCAACGGCCATATTTCTCCCGTTTTTTATAGCGTTTTAGCAAGAAGAGGTTACTTTCCGATTGAGGAATTGAACACTTTTAGGCTAATCGATTCCAGATTACAGGGACACCCCACTACCCA
Source organism: Flagellimonas chongwuensis (assembly GCF_013376415.1). Taxonomy (GTDB): domain Bacteria; phylum Bacteroidota; class Bacteroidia; order Flavobacteriales; family Flavobacteriaceae; genus Flagellimonas; species Flagellimonas chongwuensis. The sequence goes on along the minus strand of NZ_WYET01000008.1, from coordinate 105,559 downwards.
CGAAGGCCTACCCGGTGTTCGCGTAGCATCTGGGTCCTTGGGTCAGGGAATGTCGGTTGCCATCGGTGCGGCACAAGCCAAAAAGCTGAACGGTGACGACCATTTGGTATTCAGTCTTCATGGCGACGGTGAGTTGCAGGAAGGTCAGAACTGGGAAGCAATTATGTACGCTGCCGGGAACAAAGTGGACAACTTGATTTCAACCGTTGATAGAAATGGACAACAAATCGATGGGGCTACCGAAGATGTATTGCCCATTGGCGATGTTGCCGAAAAATTCAAGGTCTTTGGATGGGATGTGTTGGAAATAGAAGACGGAAACAATCTAGAGCAAGTTGTTGCAGGGCTAAAAGAAGCCAAGAGCAGAACTGGTAAAGGAAAGCCAGTATGTATTGTTATGACAACTGAAATGGGGAACGGTGTTGATTTTATGATGCACACCCACGCATGGCACGGTAAGGCACCAAGCGATGAGCAATTGGCAAATGCATTGGAGCAGAACCCAGAGACTTTAGGTGATTACTAATTATAGAAAAAGATACGATGACTAAATATACAGATCAAGGAAAACAGGACACCCGAAGCGGATATGGTGCCGGAATGACGGAATTGGGGAGGACCAACCCAAATGTAGTGGCCCTTTGTGCCGATTTGGTAGGTTCCCTTAAAATTGAAACTTTTATTGAGGAGAACCCAGAACGTTTCTTTCAGGTAGGAATTGCCGAGGCCAACATGATGGGAATGGCCGCTGGTTTGACCATTGGCGGGAAAATCCCTTTTGCCTCTACATTTGCGAACTTCGCCACTGGCCGTGTGTACGATCAAATCCGCCAGTCCATTGCGTATTCGGATAAAAATGTAAAAATATGTGCCTCCCACGCGGGTTTGACCTTGGGTGAAGATGGTGCTACCCACCAGATTTTGGAAGATATCGGTTTGATGAAAATGTTGCCCGGAATGACCGTGATCAACCCATGTGATTACAATCAGACCAAAGCGGCAACCATTGCCATTGCCGAGCACCATGGACCGGTATATCTTCGTTTTGGAAGACCCAAAGTGGCCAATTTTACTCCTGTTGACCAAAAATTTGAAATCGGGAAAGCCCTTATGCTCAACGAAGGTACCGACGTTACCATTATTGCAACGGGCCATTTGGTATGGGAAGCTCTGATTGCTGCCGAAAGTTTGGAGAACCAAGGAATCTCTGCAGAAGTGATCAACATTCACACTATTAAACCATTGGATGATAAAGCCATTTTGGATTCCGTGAAGAAAACAGGTTGTGTTGTAACTGCAGAAGAGCATAATTATTTAGGTGGACTTGGAGAAAGTGTGGCTCGTGTATTAGCCAGCAACCATCCTGCACCACAAGAGTTTGTGGCAACACAGGACACCTTCGGGGAAAGTGGTACGCCCGAGCAACTTATGGAGAAGTATGGTTTGAACAATAAAGCTATTGAAGAAGCCGTTTTAAAGGTGTTGAAACGTAAATAGTTTCAGGTATCCCCCTATGGGGATATTTCATCTTTTAAAACAACACTTATGAAAAAAACTTTTTTAGTAGTAGCATTTGCCCTTATTGGCTCTGCTGCCATGGCTCAGAGCGGTTCAGGATTCGGTATCAAGGCCGGTCTTTCTTACAACAAGAATGGTGACTTGGTCAATACTGTAACAGATGCTGTAGATGACCCCGAGGGTAAAGCTGGGTATCATTTTGGCTTTTGGGGTAAACTTGATTTTCCAAAAATTTATTTAAGGCCCGAATTGGTGTATTCCAAAACTAAGAGTTCCTATGATATTAATGGTGACTCACAAGATTATGATGTATCCAAATTGGATATGCCTGTTCTTTTAGGGTATAAATTGATTGGCCCCTTGCATATTTTTGCAGGTCCAGCTTTCCAATATACCCTTAAGAACGATTTGGAAGGTTTGGAAATCGAAGATGTGGAGAACGATTTTACCGTAGGCTTGAATGCAGGTATAGGTGTCAACTTGGGAAGATTGGGACTTGATGTACGATACGAAAGAGGCTTCTCTAAAAATGAGGCCGAATTCATCGACGCAAATGTTGCCAATGTGGAAGGAAGAATAGATTCAAGACCTTCGCAAGTTATTTTTGCAGCATCGCTGAAATTATAAAATCCGATTAAGTACAATAAAAAACCCGCTGCAATGCAGCGGGTTTTTATTTTTTATAAGCGATTGCTTTTAGTTGTCCGGGTCCAAATAATCTGGAACTCCGTCTCCGTCCGCATCTGGATAAGGAATGATGATATTCCCATTTTCGTCTGAAATCTCATCGCGTGTAGGTATGCCATCACCATCGTCGTCCGAATCACGAAAATTAGGGATGAAACCAGTAAAGGATGATTCTTGGTCGATGTCTGTATTATCGTCACCCAAGTAACCATTACCATTCAAATCTTCCTGGATTGAGGGAATACCATCATTATCACTATCGGTATCCTCAATAAAAGCACCTAATTCCATTTTAAAGATAAGAGGTGCATATCTTGGTATTACCGAGGAATTTGGACTATGAAAATATCCAAGACCGGAAGGCATAATGATCAAACCTATTCCGCTGTTAGCAATACTGTAGGTGCCATCAGGGTTGTCTATTACCTGATCAGATGTTCCAGCTTTCATTTGTGCAACACCATTAGAGTAACCTTGAACAGTTCCTGCAAGTTCTTGCCACAAAAATTCAGATCTTTGATCAAAAGGAGTACCATCCAACAACGTACCTTCATACTTTACAAAAGTCGAATCTGCATACGTCGGGCTTTCTCCGCCTCCTTCACGTGCTTCGATGTAGTACAGTTTATGAGCTATATTTTCTTCTCCGGCACTAAGGCCCAAAAAACTTGATGATACATTCAAGGTAATAGATTCAGCATCTTCCATCAAAGGCCTTTTGTCCGCATTCTCACCTGCTATGGTGTCAATAACTATTCTATAATCAAAGCCCTCAGGTGGTGTTTCAAATTCTTCGTAATTGTAAAAGTGGGTGTTCAAAAATTCTCTTATGGTTTCGTCATCCTCCGGTGCTACATCGCTCAATAAGCTTGGTGGTATGGCTTCAGGGCCTCCATTATCATCATTTTTACAGGATAGCAGTGTGACCGCAAAACAAATAAATACTAAAACTCCGTACTTCATCAAGTCTGTTATTTAGGCGCGCAAGATACAATTTTCCATTATTTTTGTTCCGTCCGTTAACAAAGATTTGCGAAGACCATGCGAATAGACAAGTACCTTTGGTGCACCAGATACTTTAAAACACGAAGCATTGCTTCCAATGCGGTAAAAAAGGGCCATGTTAAGGTAAACGGGAGCGCCGTGAAGCCTTCACGGGATGTTTTCCCCATGGATAAAATCGTGGTACGGAAAAATCAAATCGATTATCAGCTTACTGTTTTGGACGTTCCCGAAAGCCGTGTCGCGGCCAAATTGGTGGACATCTACCGAAAAGATACTACGCCAAAAGAGGCCTTTGAGCACAGCGAACTGCTTCAACATGCCAAAAAGCATTACCGAAAAAAAGGACTTGGTCGACCTACCAAAAAAGACCGTCGGGATTTGGACGACTTTTTGGACGAATCGGAATAAACCGTTTTCATATCTTTGAATCAACTATTGCGCAACTATGAGGAACCTTATTCTTAACCACGACCAGATACAGCACATTACCAAGAGAATCGCTTATCAGATCTATGAGACCAATGTGGACGAAGCTGAAATTGTGGTCGCTGGAATTAAAGGTGGCGGAGAAAGTTTTGCAAAAAAAATAGTTGCCGTGCTCAAGAACATTACCGATGCCAACATTGTGTTGTGCAAAATGGATATGGACAAGAAAAATCCGTTGAAAAGTGGGGTCAGTACCTCCCTGGCTGAAGATGGTTATAAAAATAAGTCAATCGTTTTGGTGGACGATGTGCTGAATTCCGGCACTACTTTGATATATGGAACCCATCATTTCCTTAAAACGCCCATAAAACAGCTTAAAACGGCTGTATTGGTCAACAGGAACCACAAAAAATATCCGATTAAGGCCGATTTCAAGGGTATTTCGTTATCCACATCATTGAACGAGCATATAAAAGTGGATTTTGAGCCCAAGAACAACGCCGTCTACCTAGAGTAGTTCCTTGATTTTATCCACTACAGTTTCCACATCTTTTCCATTACAATCCAAAATATACTTTGATTGTAAATAATAGGGCCTTCGCTCAAACAAGTGCTTTCCGATAAATTCTGGAAGTTCCGCATCGAGAATATTTTTCACCAATGGGCGATTCTCCTTTTCTTTTGAAATCCGGTTCACCAAATTGGGAATGCTCAGGTCAAGATAGATAGATGCATCGGCCTTTTCCAAAATGGTGGCCATATTGGTGCCATAGCATGGTGTACCGCCCCCAGTTGAAATTATAGTGGACTCTTCTTTTTCTAGAACTTCCTTGAGCATTTGATGCTCCAACTTTCTAAAAAAAATCTCACCATTTTCGGAAAAAATATTTTTTATGGTTTTTTTTTGATTGGCTTCAATGTAATCATCCAAATCGACGAACTCCATCTGTAAATGACTGGCCAACAATCGTCCAACGGTCGACTTACCACTCGCCATATACCCTACTAACACAATTTTCATATTGATGAATTTTATCAGATTTCAAAAAAACACAAATTTATCCATAATTCACCTTGGAAAATAGATTATTGATGTTATATTTGCACCCGCTTAGCCAAACAGCTAGGCACAACTTGAAGACCTGATAGCTCAGTTGGTAGAGCATCTCCCTTTTAAGGAGAGGGTCCTGGGTTCGAGCCCCAGTCAGGTCACTTCTAAAAAACGTAAAACCCGATAAGTCAATCGATTTATCGGGTTTTTCTTTTTAAGTGTTTTACTACGAGATTTTATTTTTCATCGGCAGACCCGGTTTCTGCAGTTACCAGCGCATTAATTCTTTGGATGGTCCCATCGGGATTATAGGTAAGTTCGGTCATTTTAACGCTTCGTAAGTGTGTTTTTCCGCCGGACATGGAACTATCATGGAAAAACAACCACCACTTCCCCTGATACTCGACGATAGAATGGTGATTGGTCCAACCCAATACAGGATCTAAGATCACCCCTTGATAAGTAAACGGTCCATATGGATTATCTGCGATAGCGTAAAGAATATTATGGGTATCACCAGTGGAGTAAGAAAGATAATATTTGCCATTATACCGGTGGACCCAGGCAGCTTCAAAAAACCTTCGGTCGTTGTCCCCTGCAAGAATAGGCTCTCCATTTTTATCCAATATCATAACATCTTTGGGCTCCTCAGTAAAACTTATCATATCATCTCCCATTTTGGCAATCTTGGGCATAAGTGCCGGTTCGTCATCTGCAGGGTACTTGTCGGTTCCCAAATATTCCCCTTGGTCCCATTGTTGAAGCTGTCCACCCCAAATACCTCCGAAGTACATATAATAGGAGCCATCGATATCCCCAAAAACCGCAGGGTCCATGCTAAAACTTCCCTTAATTGGCTCCGGCATGGCTTCAAATGGACCTTCGGGAGCGTTGCTCTTGGCCACACCAATATGAAAAACATCCTCTTTGTCCTTAACCGGAAAGTATAAAAAGTATTCATCGCCCTTTTTAGCAGCGTCCGGAGCCCACATTTGCCTACCTGCCCAAGGGACATCGTCAATATGTAGCGCCAATCCGTGGTCTGTAACTTCTCCTCCCACACTATCCATCGAAAACACATGATAATCTTCCATGTTAAAATGACTTCCCAAATCATCCTCTGGAATTCCTGATTCAAAATCGTGTGATGGATATACATATAACTTACCCTCAAAAACATGGGCAGAAGGATCTGCAGTATAAAGTTCAGATGTCAAAGTATAGACCTTATCAGGAGTTGTTCCGACGGTATCCACAATCACACCTACATCCTCCTGAGCATCTTGGGGACCTTGCTTTTGACGTTTGCAACTAAACGTAAAAAAAACAAGTGGAATTAATAGAAAACAGGTTGAAGAAATCCGCCTTGAGCAGTTTTTTTGAGTCAAAAATGTGTTTTTCATAATACAATAGATCGTTTTGATTTTTAAAAATACATATTATTCTGAATAAACAATCGTTTGCTTATTTTTTTAAAAAATATATAAAACTGTTTATCAGTTACTTATATAGTATTTATTGTGCATACAGAATAATTTCAATGTCAAATCTAAAAAAAATTAATGCAACCGATTGCGTTAAACGATATATTATGTATATTTATCACATTCCAAATAATGAGCATTCTTTTTTGTCATAATGGAATTAATTAACTGAACAAAATCAAAACTTAGTAACATGACTGAAAAACCTTTATTTGTTTATACAAATGGCAGATGGACCTCCCCTTTGCGTTTGTACTTAACAAGCTTTTTGTTATTTATTTTTTGCACTACCGCAGCTATAGCTCAGAACACCGTCACCGTATCAGGTACTGTGACTGACGCATCTGGCACACCAATTCCAGGGGCCAGTGTAATCGTGCAGAATACAACAAATGGAACATCGACAGACTTTGACGGGAACTATCAGATTGAGGCTGCGTCCAATGCGACCCTAGAATTCCGTTATCTTGGTTTCATTTCTCAAACGATTGCGGTAAATGGCCAATCTACACTTAATGTGCAATTGGCTGAGGATACCCAACAATTGGACGAGGTGGTCGTAATAGGTTATGGTACCCAAAGAAAGGAATCTGTAACTGGTTCCGTGGTCTCCATTAAGGGCGATAATTTAAATGAGGTACAATCGGCCAACTTCCAACAAGCACTTCAAGGTCGAGCCGCCGGTGTCAACATTTCCTCGACCAGTTCTAGGCCCGGTGCGGCACCACAAATACGTATTCGTGGTACACGCTCACTTTCTGCGGACAACAACCCGTTGATAGTTCTCAACGGAATCCCTTTTTCTGGAGGATTAAGTGATATCAATCCAAACGATATTGCGAGCCTTGACATATTAAAGGATGCATCCGCCACAGCGATTTATGGTTCCAGAGGTGCAAACGGTGTTATTTTGATTACCACTAAATCCGGTACAAAAGGGCAAAAGGCCACCATTACCTATAATACCTATTATGCATCAAAAGAAGTGTTTGCCAAATTCCCGATGATGAATGCAGCACAGCTTATTCAATTGCGGGCAGATGTGGCGGCAAACAACGGAGGTACGCCACTATTCGGTTTGGCCGGTGATGAATACTTGGGCAACGATACCGATTGGCAGGACGAATTATACAAGACCGGTCTGCAAACCGCTCACGATGTAAGTATTCAGGGTGGTACGGAAAATGGTTCCTATAATGTGGGACTGGGATATTTTAAAGAAACATCCGTTGTACCTGGCGATTCCTTTGATAGATATTCGTTACGTGCACAGATTGACCAAAATGTAGGAAAACTGTTCCGATTTGGTTTAAACTCGGTTACCAACTTCAATAAAACAAGTAGTATTGTGGGCATATACCAAACGTTGGGAGCATCTCCCCTCTTGAGTCCGTACGATGCAGATGGTAACTACCTAGAATCTGTCCGTCTTCAAACGCAGGCAGATGATGCATGGATTCCCACCAGAGACGAAGTAAACCGTATCGGTAAAGGTAGGGTAAACGAGCAACTAGACTTCGGTACCTACAACAATATCTATGGGGAATTGCAAATACCTTGGGTAGATGGATTAAAATACCGCCTTAATGTCGGTTTGAATTTCCGTTCGGCCAGAGATGGTAATTTCACTGGTCAGGGTGTATTCAATTATAACCCCATAAACCCTTCATCTGCAAGCTACAACTCTTCAATCCAAAAGGATTACGTCATTGAAAATCAATTAATCTACGATAAGACGTTTGGCAAACACCAAGTCAATTTTGTTGGGTTGTTCTCTTCTCAGAACACCGAATTTGACAATGTGGGACTGGCTGTACGAAATGTTCCCGATGAAACATCTTTGTGGTACAATCTTGATGCTGCGCTTTCAGAGGACATTACAGACTACGGAACCGGTTATTCCGCAACTGGCCTATTATCCTATATGGCCAGGGTCCTATATCAGTTTGACAATCGGTATTTATTGACCGCTACCGTTCGTTCGGACGGTTCATCCAGATTAGCTCCCGGGCGTAAGTGGGTTACATATCCCGCAGTTTCTGTAGGATGGAATATTGCCAATGAGCCATTTATGGACAAAGTTGGCTGGGTAAATCAGTTGAAATTGCGTGCAGGATACGGTGAAACCTCCAACCAGGCCATCGCTCCTTATTCCGTTCAAGGTAGATTAGGACAGGTCAACTATAACTTTGGGGATACCTTTGCCACAGGTTACTTTGTAAATCAACTACCTAATCCGGATCTGGGATGGGAGTTTTCAGAAACCTACAACTACGGTCTGGATTTTGGATTTTTCAACAACCGTCTATCCGGTAGCGCTGAATACTACATTACCAAAACCAATGATATCTTATTGGGCCTCGGACTTCCAAGTACTGCGGGTGTGGGAAGCGTGACCAGTAATATAGGTAACACAGAGAACAAAGGTCTCGAGATTGCGCTGAACGGTATCATTTTCGACAATCCCGATGGATTCTCATGGGACGTTGGGGTTAACGTGTATACCAATAGAAACGAGATTACCTCATTGGCCTCCGGTCAGGACAGGGATGAAGGAAACCTTTGGTTTGTTGGCTCTCCCATCAATGTAATATTTGATTACGAAAGATTGGGCCTATGGAACGAATCCGACCCAGGGTTTGAATATCTGGACCAATATGAACCCGGAGGTAACGAAGGTATGATCAGGGTAAGATATACCGGAGATTTCAATCCTGACGGTTCTCCTACCCGCGTTATCGGTGCCGATGACAGAATCGTTCAAGACCCCACCCCGGATTTCCTTGGTGGTTTCAATACTCGCCTTGCCTATAAAAATTTCGATTTGAATGTGGTTGGTGCTTTCCAAAGTGGAGGTATACTCGTAAGTACATTGTACTCATCAAGCGGATATCTGAACCTACTTACCGGTAGAAGAAATAACGTTGATGTAGATTATTGGACCCCTTCCAATACCGATGCCAGGTATCCTGCTCCTGGGGGAATCCAAAGCGGTGACAACCCAAAATACGGAAGTACCTTAGGTTATTTTGATGGCTCTTATCTAAAGGTCCGCGCAATGACCTTGGGCTATAATTTTGACCAATCCACTTTAAAGGATACTTGGTTCAAAAGTCTGCGCCTGTATGCCACGGTACAAAATCCATTTGTATTGTTCTCTCCATTCCACGATGAATCCGGTCTGGACCCGGAAACCAACTCGGGTGTAAATGCTGACGGCACAAGACAAAACGTTGCCGTTAACACTAATAATATTTCCACAGGAATACCAACGGTAGGAGCCAATGCGCCCACATCAAGGAATTTTATGCTAGGATTAAACGTAACATTTTAAAAAAATGAGAAAGATGAAAAGAAAAAGTATATCAATAGCAATCTTATCCATTGCATTGTTTATAGGATCCTGTACAAAAGATATTATAGAGGAGGAACCAAGAGGTGTGTTCACCCCAGAGTTTTTCTCAACAGAGCTTGGTGTTCAGGGTGGTTTGACCTATTTGTACCAAAACTTAAGGAACGTATATGGCTTTGCCTATTTCCTAAATTTGGGAGAAACGGGAACAGATGAGTACTGCGCTGCACAAAGTGCCGATAATAATTTTTATGACCTTGACCTTGCTGGCCAAGGAAATCTAAGACCTGAAAGCGGTTTTTCCATCGGTACGCCGTGGGGCAATGCTTTCCCGGCCATCAATACTGCCAGCGGAATCATAGAAAACGCAGCAGCCGTGGGCTTGGACGAATCTTTGATCGCAGAGGCCAAGTTTTTTAGGGCGTTCAATTATTTCCTATTGGTTCAAACCTACGGAGGTGTTCCATTGGATCTAGGTTCGGGCGAATTGGCTTTCAACAGTTCCGCGGTCAGGACTTCGGTCCGTAACACCGTCCCAGAAGTATATACCAGGGCTATTTTTCCCGATTTAGAGGATGCCGTTGCCAATTTGCCAGAAAGCCCAAGGTTGACCGGGGCAGTTACCAAAAACGCGGCCCGATTGATCTTGGCCAAGGCCTATTTAACTTACGGATGGTGGTTGGAAAACCCCAACGGTATTCCAACATATCCAGAAGCCCCAAGGACAGACCCGGATGGCAATGGCCCATCATATTATTTCCAACAAGCGTACAATCTAGCAGTACAGGGCATCAATAACCCTGGGCCATATCGCCTATTGGATTATTTCTATGATGTACATGTAGCTACCAACGACCGTCATGAGGAAATGATGTTGTATGCCGACCGTACGGAAGAAAGTCAAATTTACAACGGTGCGGACCTAGGCTTCAGCGGAACCGAAAATCCAGCAAATACAGCTGTTTGGATGGTGACATCCAACTATACGACCATCAGCGTTGATGGTGTTGCTGCAGTTCAACGTGAAGCTGCGCAGAGCTATGGTAGGCCTTGGACGCGTATGGCCCCGCCTATAAGTGTATTCACAGAAACGTTTGCAGAAAAAGATTTGGATTCCCGTTACGATGGTACATTCGTCACCAGTTATCGAGGAAACTGGGATAAAGGGGGAGACCCAAGTCCTACCCTAACCGCGGCCAATGGTTTGGAAATAGCTCCGGGAGATGCAGTGGTATCGTTCTTGGATGATTATGATCCGGCTGTAGACTATAGCGTAAATGGTGGTAATATAGGAGGAGGACAAATTCCTGGAAGGTCGGATTATGTTATCAATCTCAATGAAATTAACAGGAGGTTCTATCCTGGTCTATGGAAATTGGGAACCTACCGTACCGATAATGGTGGAGGCCTAGGATCCCCTAACGGAGCCATCACACGCCCCTTCCCTATTGCCAAATTCTCAGAATTCTATTTAGTGGCAGCCGAAGCAGCTGTTAAAGGGGCTACAGGAAGCTTTACTGCGAACGACCTCATTAATGTAATCCGTGCCCGTGCCGGTATGTGGCGCTTCGATAACGGTGAGCAACAAGAACGTATCGAGGACAACAGTGCCGCTATGGTCGCTGCAACACCCGCCGTAATAGATATCGACTATGTTTTGGCCGAACGTTCGCGAGAATATTTTGGCGAGGGTATGAGATGGTATGATTTGGTACGCACACAAAAATGGACAGAATACGCAAGTTCCTATGAAATTGCAGGAAATGATGCTGCCGACCATAATCCTGAAACAACGAACAGGACCATTGAACCATACCATTACTTAAGACCAATACCACAAGGACAGATAGATGATTTGAATATGTCAGAAGCCGAAAAGGCTGCATATCAAAATCCAGGATATTAAAAATCTAGTTACGTAAAATTCGTAAATAGTTTGAGTTAGTTAGTTTAAAGTTGCATTAAAAAGAGGCGGTCCAATGCGACGGCCTCTTTTAAAAATGCAGATGGCAGAGACCTCAAAATGATAACGATAACAATAGCATAGGAGTATCCATAACATAACTACTATTTAATTCATTTTTAGCGCATAAAACATAAGTTACAACTAAACAAAAACCAAGATCATGTCAAAAACTCTAAAATATTTTAGTAACCTTTTAACCGTTATGGCGATTGTTTTTGCAGCTGCCATGATATCGAGTTGCGAAGAGGATGATTTATCCGCTTCCACGGTAGATGTAACCAGCGTAGAGTCCGAGAATTTTTATCCGGGCGATCAGGTAACCATGCAAGGAAGTAATTTTGAAGCCGTCCTTTTCGTATTTTTAGGAAATAACCAGATTCCCTTTCAATTGGATGGCGATACATTGACCTTTACCCTACCCTCAAACGTGGCCATTGGTGAAGGACTTGTAACATTGGTAATGCCAGATGGTTATATTGTTACCCGAAACATAGAGGTGGTTGCAAGGCCTTTCCCTATTATCTTGGCATTATCTACAAATGCTGCTCCGGAAGGTGCAGAAGTGATTATTAAAGGAACATCCCTCAATAATCTCGAGTCAGTGACTATTGGAGAGGTCGAAGCAAATGTAGTTTCGTCGACAGCAACAGAATTGACGATTACCGTTCCTTCCGGTCTTCAAGAAAATCTTGAAGCGCCGATTACCGTGGTAACATCTGGTGGTGAGGCAACAGCGCCAGGAAAATTTTATGTAGGTGAAAATCTACTTTTAAATGGAGGTTTTGAACTGGGTGATGGAGATGATTTTACCAATTGGTCAAAATTTAACGGTGGCGATGGACTTACGGCAACCAGCGTCGATGGTCAGGCCTATTTCGGCAGGTCCCTACGTGCCTTGGGTGCCGGCGGAGACGCATGGAGAACCCAATTGGCAAGTGATACAGCGCCTTTAGAGGTTGGAGTGGAATACACGCTAACCATGTGGATCAAAGCACAGGCAGGATCCCCTGGCGATGGTGGGAACATTAGATTTTCGACCAATCCGGATGCCCTTTACAGTGGAAACTACGATATAACCACGGAGTGGCAGCAAATTGAGTGGGTATTTACAGCCAACGCCACACCTGCAAGAGCTGTTTTGGACCTTGGGGTAATTGCGGATGCCGTATACTTTATAGACAACGTCACCTTGGTCGCAACCGGCCTTTCAGGACCACAGCCTACGGAAATCTTGCTCAATGGAGGGTTTGAAGAAGGAGATGGCGATGAATTTACCAATTGGAGTAAGTTCAATGGAGCTGATTTGTTGACTGCGACAACAGCAAGCGACGAAGTCCGAAGCGGCGAAAGGGCGCTAAGGGCCGTTGGATTTGGAGGAGATGCCTGGAGGACCCAATTGGCTAGTGATGCAGTTGCAACCGAAGATGGGGTGGAATATACCGCCAGTTTATGGATCAAAGCGGCACCAGGTCCTGGCAATGGAGGTTCCATCAGAATGTCCACCACCGGTAACGGGGATGCACAATATCAAGGTGATGTGACCGTAACCACCGAATGGCAGAAAGTTGAATGGATATTTACAGCAAATAGCACTCAGACCGGCATAGTATTGGACCTTGGATTCACCCTGGATGCAGTTTATTTTATTGATGATGTAAGCCTATTGGCGCCACCACAAGAAGAGTAGGACAACGATGACACGTATACGTTTATAAATTAAAATGAAAAGGCTGTCATTGGGCGGCCTTTCCTTTTATGACCCTAAGGATGATACAATTTGGTTTTCATCAAATTGCAACATGAAAAATTTAAGATCAAAATACACTTTATAAATGCAGTTGATTGCCTTTTGCACATTGATTTATCCAACGATAACCCTAAAATTGATAACCCATTATGAACAAATACTTGACCTTGATTTTGACCATATCGACACTTCTAGGCCAATCCCCTCTATTCGCACAAGCAACAGGCCTCAAAGATGCTTTTAAAGATAAATTCTTGATGGGCGTAGCGGTGAATCGATATCAAATAAACCAAAGCAACAAGAAAGAAACAGATCTGATCACTTCCCAATTCAATGCATTGACCGCAGAAAACGATATGAAGTGGATGCACATACATCCCAAGGAGAATACATTCAATTTTGAACAGGCCGACAAATTGGTGGCCCTGGCAGATGCCAATGATATGTTTGTGATCGGGCACACCTTGGTATGGCATAGTCAATTGGCACCTTGGGTTTTTAAGACAGCAAATGGGGACACTATTGATAATTTGGAATTGACCCATCGGATAGAAAAACATATTTCAACTATCGTAGGTAAATACAAAGGCCAAATAGATGCTTGGGATGTGGTCAACGAAGCTTTGGCCGAAGATGGCTCCTACAGGGAATCCACATTTTATAAAATAAGTGGCGAAACATTCATTGAAAATGCTTTTAGGTTTGCTCATGAAGCGGACCCCGAAGCTGAGTTATATTACAACGATTACAACCTCATCGATGCAGATAAAAGAGATGGCGCCATTCGGATTATAAACCACCTTAAGAGCAAGAACATTAAAATAGACGGGGTCGGCGTCCAAGCGCATTGGAGTTTGGACGAACCCTCCATCGAAGATATCGAGACCGCCATTGAAATGTATGCAGAGACCGGTGTGAAGGTCATGTTTACGGAATTGGATATTTCGGTTTTGCCCAGTCCATGGAACTCGCCGACCGCTGATGTTTCCGTAAGCTTTGAGAACAATCCGGACATGGACCCATACCCCAACGGTTTACCAGATTCGGTTGAGGACCAATTGGCTAACCGGTATGCAGAAATTTTTAAACTATTCAACAAACATTCCGACAAAATTGGAAGGGTTACCTTTTGGGGATTGCACGATGGATTGTCCTGGAAAAACAATTTCCCTATTCGCGGCAGAACGGATTACACCTTGTTGTTCGATAGAGAACTGAAACCAAAGAAAGCATTTCACGCTGTAATACAAACGGTTAATCATTAATTTCCATTCTAAAAGATTCATGAATACAAGAACCAACCTTAGATATCCGAATTTCTTTCACTTATACCCCTTGGTGGTATTATTGTTCCTCTTCTCCTGTAAAGAAGAAACGTTAGAGGCCAATACCGAAACAAACGACATAGAACAAATCCTTACCGTACCCACAGAGGATGCCTTCCCACAAAATTCAATACTTACAACCGAAAAAGAAGAGAATACATTCCCAATTATTGCAAATGGGGTTGCTAGTGACCTTCTTGTTAGCGAGTCCGATTATCCCGGAGTTAAAAGAATTGCCGGGATCTTTCAGAAAGACTTGGGTAATGTCTCCGGCAATGAACCAGAATTAATTTTTGGAAATACCCATCAATCCAATAACCTGATTATCATTGGAACCGTTGGCCAGAGCACAGTAATCGACCATTTGGTCGAAGAAGGCAAAATCGATGTGGCCGAATTGGAAGGCAAGTGGGAACAATTTTCAATCACTCCTGTACAAAACCCCATTGAAGGAGTCGATAACGCCTTGGTGATAGCTGGAAGCGACAAACGAGGGACCATTTTCGGGATGTTCGACCTTTCGGAACAGATGGGTGTCTCGCCTTGGTACTGGTGGGCCGATGTACCTGTAAAGGTCCGAAAGAATATCTACGTAAAGCCTGACACGTACACCTTGGGCGAGCCCAAAGTGAAATATAGGGGCATTTTTATCAATGACGAAGCTCCGGCACTATCGGGATGGTCTTCCGAAAAGTTTGGTGGTTTCAACAAACAGTTTTACGAAAAAGTCTTTGAACTCATCCTAAGGTTAAAAGGAAATTACCTATGGCCGGCGATGTGGGGTAGTTCGCTATGGGACGATGACCCCGAAACTGCGCCATTGGCCAATGAAATGGGTGTGGTCCTGGCCACTTCGCACCATGAACCCTTAATGCGCTCTCATGTAGAATGGAACCGATATGGGGAAGGCCCATGGGACTATGATAAAAACCAGGAAAAACTCCAGGATTTTTGGAGAAAAGGTATGGAACGTACCCAGGGACAGGAAAAAGTGGTTACACTTGCTATGCGTGGAGATGGTGATGAAGCTATGAGCGAGGGAACCAATATTGAGCTTCTAGAAAAAATCGTGAAAGATCAAAGAGAAATCATTAAAGAGGTTACCGGAAAACCTATTGAAGAAACGCCACAAGTATGGGCGCTCTACAAGGAGGTGCAGGAATATTACGATAAAGGCATGCGAGTTCCCGACGATGTAACCCTGTTGCTCTGTGATGATAACTGGGGCCAAGTAAGGGTTTTGCCCGCTTTGGACAGTAAACCTCGTTCAGGGGGGTATGGCATGTACTATCATTTTGACTTTGTGGGTGGTCCCCGTAGCTACAAGTGGTTGAACACTACTCAAATTGAGCGTGTTTGGGAGCAAATGAACCTTACTTATTCCTACGGAGTCGATGAGATATGGTTGGTGAACGTTGGTGATATAAAGCCCATGGAATTCCCCATCAGTTTCTTTTTGGATTTTGCTTGGAACCCAGAATCTTTTTCGGCAGAGCAATTACCAAACTATTACACTATATGGGCCCAAAAACAATTTGGTGCCAAGCATGCCCAAGAAATCGGAGAAATCATCGCGCTGTACACCAAATTTAATTCACGCAGAAAACCAGAGTTGATAGAACCCAACACCTACAGTCTTCAACATTTTAATGAGGCTGAAAATATGGTGGAAGATTATAAAACGCTGGTGGAACGTGCAAAAAAAGTGAAGGAGCAATTGCCCACAGATGCGCACGCTGCATTCTATCAATTAGTGCAATATCCTGTTGAAACCTGTGCCAATTTGAACGAGATGTACGTCGCTGCAGGAAAGAACAGATTGTACGCATTTCAAAACAGAGCGTCGACCAACTTCTACGCTGACAAAACCAAAAAGTTGTTCTTCAAGGATGCCGAATTCACCTCTTATTATCAGGATAGCTTGGCCAACGGTAAATGGAACCATATGATGTCCCAAACCCACATGGGCCATATCAGTTGGAACGACCCGGCATTTAACAAAATGCCCTCGGTATCGTTCATCCAATCTGGAAAGGAAGCCAATTTGGGTTATGTGGTGGAAAATGGCATCAGCAGGTCTCAATGGATGCCAAGCGGTTTGAACAGTCGTAGCTTTTCGACTTTTGACCCTATCAATGATCAAAAATACTATGTTGAAGTCTTCAATATGGGCGAAGAGAAACTGACGTACACCATCACTTCAGAAAACGATTGGATACAGTTGTCCTCAAAGGGCGGGACCATCCAATACGACGAAAAAGTCTTTGTTAGCATTGATTGGAACAAGGCACCCAAAGGAAAAGAGGTAGGAGAAATTGTGATTAAAGCGGACAATTCAGAAGGAGGAACCAAGGTTAGCGTCCCTATCCGCAATAATCTCGCAGAAAACATTAAAGGCTTTGTAGCGAACCAAGGTATCGTGAGCGTGGATGCCGTCAATTATCAGAACGCTAAAGAAACAGCAGAAGTTTCTTGGCAGACCATACCCAATCTCGGGCGCACTGGGTCAGCGATTACCACTATGCCCGCTACAGCTCCCAAACAAAACCCCAACAACGATGGCCCTTATTTGGAATATGAAATATATCTATTGGATTCCGGCACCTATAACCTGACCACATATTTTTCACCTACGCTGAATTTTCAGAAAGACGAAGGCCTGATCTATGCGGTTTCCATTGATGGGGATAACCCAAAAATGATGAACTTGCATAAAGATGCCCTTGCCGCAGATTGGACCTACCCAGAATGGTGGAATGAAGCGGTCAAGGATAACATCATGACACAGTCCGTACTTGAAAAAGAACTTTCGGAAGGGGCACATACCATCAAATATTGGGCCGTGGACCCCGGTTTGGTCTTGCAAAAAATGGTATTACAAAAGGAAGGCGCCAATGCAGAAAGCTATTTGGGCCCTCCTGAAAGTACCCTGATAAAATAATTTTTGAAACAAACAGTACACTAAAACCATAATTGTGAAAAGTAGTAAAGTCTTGGTGGCCCTCATAATATTCATTTGCTCGGTCACCATGGGAATTTCCCAAATAACACTTCCCAAGATTATCACGGACGGTATGGTCCTGCAACGTGATGCAAACATCATGATCTGGGGATGGGCATCACCTAATGAACAAGTGGTTGCCACCTTCAATGGCAAGAAAAGAAAAGCTACTGCAAATGCCCATGGTGACTGGAGCGTAGAATTTCCCAAAATGAAGGCAGGGGGGCCGTATACCATGAAGATTTCAGGGAAGAACGAAATTCTTCTGGAAGATATTCTCATCGGCGATGTTTGGCTCTGTTCCGGGCAATCCAACATGGTACATCAAATGGACATTCATGATGTTACCTACGCCGAGGATATTGCCAATGCCAATTATCCTGAAATACGCCATTTTAAAGTCCCCCGAAAGACAGACCTAACAGGTCCAAGCAAACATCTGGATGGTGGCTCTTGGGAGGTAGCCGTATCCGACGAAGTTCGGCCTTTCTCGGCAGTTGCTTACTTCTTTGCCCGTAAATTGTACAAGAGATATGGAGTCCCCATTGGATTAATCAATGCCAGTGTTGGCGGTACTCCTATCGAGGCATGGATAAACAGGGAAGGGTATCAAAAATTCCCTGAAAAATTAAAAATCATCGAAGAGAACAAGGATACGGCTTTTGTGAACAGTCATTCCATGAACCGCTTTTCTGGAAATCAACAATCTCAAAAACCGAAAGACAAGGGGCTAATTGGCGAAACACCTTGGTACGATGTCAGCTTTGAGCCCAAAAACTGGCGCAGGATCAATATTCCAGGCTATTGGGAAGATCAAGGGGTCAGAGACCTCAACGGTGTGGTATGGTACCGAAAAGAAATCGACTTGCCTCCATCAATGGACGCGGCGGAAGCTACTGTTTTTTTAGGTAGGATTGTAGATGCGGACGAGTTGTACATCAACGGTGAAAAAGTTGGGAAGACTACCTACCAATACCCGCAAAGAAGGTATGATGTACCTGCCGATCTTCTTAAGGCCGGGAAAAACACTTTCGTGATTCGCGTGACCAACAACAGCGGTAAGGGCGGTTTTGTACCGGATAAACCGTATTACATTTTCACCGACAAGGATACCGTAGACCTAAAAGGATACTGGAAATACAAAGTTGGGGAAGTCTATCCACCTATAGCTTTTTCATCCTTTACGCATAATAATGATGCCCCAGAGGAAAGGATCATCAATCCTCAAAATGAACCCACAGCCTTATATAATGGCATGGTCGCTCCCTACACCCAGCTTCCTATTAAAGGGGTATTATGGTATCAAGGTGAGAGCAATGCCGGTAGACCTGAAGAATATTTGGATTTAATGCACGCCCTGATCAATGGATGGAGGGGTATTTACAGGGACCCAGAGCTGCCCTTTATTTACGCCCAGCTTCCCAACTTCGGAGATGTTACCTATTCACCTACGGACAGTAACTGGGCCGAACTAAGGGAAGCGCAATTGCGGGCATGGGACGACGCTAACACAGCCAT
Source organism: Flagellimonas chongwuensis (assembly GCF_013376415.1). GTDB lineage: Bacteria > Bacteroidota > Bacteroidia > Flavobacteriales > Flavobacteriaceae > Flagellimonas > Flagellimonas chongwuensis. Next base: position 86,479 of record NZ_WYET01000008.1, on the reverse strand, counting down.
GACAGTAAACATCGACCTTGGGGAATGGAACGACATCCACCCCGACAACAAGAAAGATGTTGGGGAACGTATGGCTTTGGCAGCCCAAAAAATAGCATATGGGGAAGATATCGTCTATTCCGGGCCGCTCTACCAATCTTCCAAGGTTGAGAACGATAAAATCATCATTTCATTTTCCCATATTGGAGGTGGATTGACCACTGATGATGGTGAGGCCCTTGATAGCTTCGAGATTGCTGGCGAAGACAAAAACTTTGTTTGGGCCAACGCGAAAATTGATGGTGATAAAGTAATCGTTTGGAGTGATGAAGTTCCAAACCCAAAATATGTACGATATGCATGGGCCGACAATCCCGATAATCCGAATTTATACAACAAGGAAGGACTTCCAGCATCACCTTTCAGAACTAAATAGGTTAAATTAGCCAAGGCAAAAAAAAGGGGACATCGATAATGATGTCCCTTTTCTATTTATAAAAAGAATGCTGGAATTTTGCATCAATCCCTAAATACAGGGTCATTACCCGTATATTTTAAATATTCAAAGGAAGCTGAGTTTTCCGACTTCTCCCCGGATGATGTAGCGTACATACCATACAAACAGCCAATGAATCCGCCCGCTACCTTAGTGCTCAAAAATTTGGCGTCCACATTATCCTTCACCAATTGCCAATCTTTGCCATTTACGCAATAGTGGAAGCTGTACGTAGCTCCTTTGGATTCAATAGCTAGTTTAATCTTAGTATCATCAACTTTCAAAGGAAGATTTGCCAGTTCATCCATTTCTCCTTCATCAGGATTGCTCTTATACAGCTGGATAACCTTTTGACCTTCTTTCTGGGAAATTGCCAAAAAATAAAAGTGCTTTTCATTTTGAAAGGCCACTAAACCGGCTTTTTCATATTGAGCTTTCGCATCAAAGTGTATTTGAGTCTCTGCTCTGCTATTTAAATGTTGCTGACGTTTTCCAACAAAGGAAGGGTTTCCATATTCCGTAATGGTCCCGGGCTTTAACTTTAGCACCAAACCTTCTTTTTTGGATATGGAAAACGAACTGCTATCAACAGTTCTCTGAAAGAGTAAGGATGGGTCCAATCCTTTTTTCAGATCCAGTGTATACTCAAAATTACCAGATTGTGGCAAAGCATCTTTCTGGGGCGCTTCCTTGTAATCAAAGTCATACGCATACTTTACTTCCTCTCCGCCCAAATCAAAGTGGGGCCAGTCGTTCTTCCATTCAATCGGGGCAATAAAAGTTTCGCGACCTGTATTGTAATAATCTCCCTCATACGGTCTAACGGCCAAAAAGATAGAATAGGTCTTGCCATCCGGGCCTTCAACAAATTGAGCATGTCCCGTTGAAGTAATTGGGTTGTCCCTCTCCTCTGGCAAATGCCTTTGGGTAAGGATGGGATTGTTCTTGTAGGGAACATAAGGGCCTTGGGGTGATTTGCTCCTGAAAACCACTTCGGAATGGTTGACGGATGTACCCCCTTCTGCAGCATACAGGTAGTACCACCCATTTCTTTTCCAAATGTGCGGACCTTCTATCCATACCGGTTTTGCTGAAATGTCCACTCCCCCGTTCACCAGCTGTATTTCTTCTCCTACTGTTTTCAAGTTTTCATAATCAAACTCATACATTCTGATGGTTCTGTGCCCAGAATATAAGGGCTTCCTATCCGGGGCATCACTATTGTAAATGATATAGGCCTTATCAGTATCCTTGTCAAAATATATGGAAGGATCAATCCCACTTACTTCTGGAAGCAGAACAGGGTCGCTCCATGGCCCGGCAGGGTCCGTCGCCGTCACCACAAAATTGCCCATGTTATCGATATCCGTGCAACTGACATAGAAAATACCTTTGTGATGACTAATGGCCGGGGCAAACAATCCCCGGGTCATCCGTTCGCCCATAAAATCCATTTGAGAAGGGCGGTGGATTACATTTCCTATCTGTTTCCAGTTTTTCAAGTCCTTGCTGTGCATTACCGGAATGCCAGGAAAGTAGGAAAAGGTAGAATTGATCAAATAATAATCGGTATCCACTTTTACAATACTGGGGTCGGGGTAAAAACCGGTCAGGATCGGGTTGACCAATGTAGTGGTCTGTGATTTCGAGGCCATTGGACTCAAAAACAACAAAATTGTGGGTAACAATAAAACTATCTTCTTCATAATTTGGTTATAATGATTCCATGTTTTTATCAAGGTGCCACTCCTTCCAATCCATCGACCAATCCCCTGTGGGTGATTTTGGTATTGAAATCATTATCATACAATAATGGCCAATCGGAACCACCATCGTACAGCCAACTATCTTGATCTCTAACACCCCATATGGTCAAACCAAATTGCTGTGCCTGTGGAACTATGCTGGTGTAATAATATCCGACTCTTTGATACTGCTCTTCTTGGGCTTGGGCCCTTTCCACGGTCAGCTCACTGAGGTCATCACTGTAATTTGCTTTTACATCCAGCTCCGAAATATGGACCAATAACCCCGTATCGGCGATATCCTGGATAGATGTCGGCAAATCCGTTGATGGCCAATCGTGGTTCAGGTGCATTTGCATACCTATCCCGTCGATTGGAATATCATCGGATATAAAGTTGGAGACCATGCTTATAATGGCGTTACGTTTGTCAACCTCTCCAGCTATATTGTAATCGTTGTAGAACAATTTCACATCGGGGTCGGCCTCTCTGGCCCATTGAAAGGCCTTTTCGTGAAAATCCGTACCGATACGTTGAGTGAACAAGGAAGTACGTACAGCGGAACCATCAAAATATTCATTTACCACATCCCAGGATGCTACCACAGGAACTCCGTCACCATCGGTCACTTCAGCAAAATGTGCTACGGTTGCTTTGACATATGCCTCTATCTGGGCTTCAAATTCTTCATCTGTACCTTCAAAAGTGTTCAACCAATTGGGAATGGACGAATGCCAAATCAATGCATGGCCGTGCACTCTAAACCCATTTTCCAGAGCATAGGCAACAATGGCATCTCCGTCGCTAAAATCGTAAGTATCCGGACCAGTGAACATATTGGCCATCTTCATGTCGTTTTCGGCAGTGATGCTGTTGTATTCCTGGTTCAAGATATCCTTAAAAGTGGTGTTACTGGCAGATGTTGAAGCCAATTTACTTGCGGACACTATATTTCCGAGAGGAAAATCTGCAACATCTTTCAAGTTTTGGGTTGCGCTATATAAAAAAGGGTCGCTGTTATCCACTGGTGGTGTTTCGGAATCGGGGTCGGGAGTTTCAGTTGGTCCTCCGACTTGAGGTCCCCCATCGTCCCCAGAACTACAACCTATACACATTGCCAATAGCAAAACAGATATAATCTTCAATAATTTCATTTCAATCGTTGTTTAATTAATATGTGCCTTTAAAGTGGATTCAATGAAGTAGAATGACTTCACTGTTTCGTTTGTTTCAGTTTATGTACAATTCCAAGTTCCAACCCTCTCAATTCTGCCAATCCCTTTAACCTTCCAATTAATGAATATCCCGGGTACTTTTCTTTAGCTTCAAAAGAGTGCAGGAACCCATGGTCGGGGCGCATCGGAAGAGGAGAGTTGTTCTTGTTCATGACCAACAAGAGTTTTTCAATAATTTCTTCCATGGGATTATCCCCGTTCAAATGCTCCGATTCCCTGAACCGTTTACCATCCTCCCGTTTTACATTCCGTAAATGCAAAAAATGAATACGATCTCCGTGCCGATCTATGATCCGTAACAAATCGTTGTTCGGTTGGGCACCTAAGGAACCTGTGCAATAGCAAAGTCCGTTGGCATCAAGTGGAACGGCAGATAAAATATCGGCGAGATCCTTTTCGGTGGAAACCACCCGAGGAAGTCCTAACACGGAGAAAGGTGGGTCATCTGGATGAATGGCCAATTTTATTCCGAGTTCTTCGGCCACAGGTGCTACTTCGGAAAGAAAATGAACCAGATTCTTGCGCAAGGCATCATCATCGATACCCTGATAAGCATTCAATAGATCTAAAATCTTTTCGGGGGTGAAGCTTTCATCACTTCCCGGCAATCCCAACAACACGTTTTTAAAGAGTTTTTCCTTTTCAGATTCGTCCAACGAGTTTCCATAGGTTTTTGCTTCAATCAATTGGTCTTTGGTATAATCGTCCTCTGCACCCGTTCTTTTTAGTAAATACACATCAAAAAATATAAAGGCCACCTCATCGAACAACAATGCTTTTGTCCCATCAGGGTTGACATGGGCATGATCTGTACGCACCCAGTCCAAAATGGGCATAAAATTGTATGCGACCACTTTGATGCCACACTCGTCCAAGTTTTTCAAACTCTTTTTATAGTTTTGGATATATTGCTCGAAGTTACCACCACGTCTTTTTATATCCTCATGTACCGGCAAACTTTCCACTACCATCCACTCCATGCCTTCTTCACGAATGACCTGCTGACGTTCTTGAATATCCTGTACCTGCCATACTTCCCCAACTGGAATCTGGTGCAGAGCGGTAACAATTCCCGCTACCCCACACTCTCTGATATCCCGAAGGGAAACACCATCGTTTGGGCCATACCAACGCATGGTCTGCTGCATTCTGATCATACTCTGTCCTGTATAATTAAAAACCTATACTATTTCCTCCATCAACGGGAAGTACCGTTCCTGTAACAAATTTGGCCTCCTTGGAACACATAAAGAACACGGCATCTGCAATATCTTCTGGAAGTCCCATTTTGCCCATCGGTGTTCTTGAAAAGACCTTTTCCTTTCGTGGTGGGTCGGAATCCAGTGCCTTAGCGGTCATTTTGGTCTTGATAAAGCCCGGAGCGATGCAATTTGTCCTAATGTTAAATTGGGCCAGGTCAACGGCCATTGCCCGTGTCATACCTTCTATAGCGGTTTTACTGGCGGAATACGCCACTACCTTGGGCATACCGTACTGTGCGGCCATGGAACTGATGTTCACAATGCTTCCGCCTCCTGTTTCCTTCATTTTTTTCACCACCTCTCTACTGATGGCAAAAACACTGAACAAATTGGTGTGGAGTATGTTTTCAAATTCGGCATCCGTGACTTCGATAAACTCTTTCTTCATATTAATGCCCGCATTGTTGACCAGAATATCAATCTGCCCTTCCTTATCGAAAATATCTTGGATCATTCCGGGTATTTCATCCAAATTTGTCAGGTCGAAAATCAATGGCATGGCATTGTCCCCTATCTCGGAGCAGGCATTTACCGTGCGCTCCTTTGTCCGCCCAATAACATAGGTTTTAATACCGTTATCGCAGAATTTCTTTGCTGTTGCATATCCCAATCCAGAGTTGCCCCCGGTTACTATGGCTACTTTTTTATCCATTAATTATGTGTGTTGGTAAATTTTAATCCCACTGCGGCCGAATACCGGGTGCATATGGAAATTTCAAAGATTTATAATATTCCAATGTATTTTCCGGGGATTCCATTTCCTTTGGAAAATCCATTTTTGAGAATGTCTGAAAATAGAGCATACATGCATCTCGCCACCATTTGGCCTCTTTGAGCTGTATACCCAATAACATCCTCACTTGATTGTGTCTATATTCATCCACGTAGGGTTTCATGTTTTCCCACGTATTGATCATTTGCTTGACTTGGTCCACCCCTTGCTGGTATTTGATTCCCAAACCGTCCCAGAGCGTTCTTCCGCTCTTCAGCTGATAATCCCATGGCAAATGATGAAACCATAGGAGGTATTCCTCCGGACAGGTTTCAAGGTTGCCAAATTTTTCCTCGAATGCTGGTGCGTATTGGGACAATGCATTACTACCCGTTTTGGTCCTGTCAAAACCAATTCCATCTTCATCCGCTTTATGATAATATACCGGGTTCCACTCCGGGCGGGACAGATTACCGACCCAAGGTCCGGGGCCGTAATGATGGCTGGTATCAAATATATGATGTAATCCCAGTGGATTCATATAGTTGACAACGGCTTCCCTAGATTCCAGCATCATTTTTTTTACGGATTTTATAAACTCTTCGTCATTACTGAAAGTAGTTCTCAACCATTCATCGGCTATTGCTTCCGAGTTCATGGAGGGATCCCATGCCAACCTTCCGAAGCCGTACCAATCTGCCTGACCGAACGGGTGTCCCGTCCAATTGGTATCTGTTCCAATATTGGACACGCCCGCCATTCCGGTTAACTTTTTAGTATTGAGGGAGCCATCGACCATCTTGGCCACCGTGGACCCTTTTCCTTTTTGATAGGTATCGCTCTGAAGTACCTCTTCAAATAACTTGGGGAGATAAACCAAATGCGTGGCAAAGCCCAAATATTCCTTGGTGATTTGAAACTCCATCATAAGTGGAGTATTCGGCATGGCTCCGAACATAGGATGAAACGGTTCCCGTGGTTGAAAATCGATAGGGCCATTTTTCACTTGGATAAGCACATTGTCACGATACTTCCCATCATCTGGAACAAATTCGCTGTACGCTTGTTTGGCCCTATCCTCCGCATCGTGCTCAGAATATACGAAGGCACGCCAGATTACATTTCCTTTGTATGGTGTCAAAGCGTCGGCCAACATGTTGGTGCCATCCAAATGGGTTCGTCCATAGTTTTGCGGTCCGGGCTGCCCTTCAGAGTTTGCTTTCACCAAAAAACCTCCAAAATCAGGAATGCTTTTATAAATTTCTGCAGCCTTGTTCTTCCACCATTGAATTACTTCTTGGTCCAAAGGATCCGCTGTTTCCAAACCTCCTATTTCCATGGGTGCTGAAAAACGGGCCGTGAGATATACTTTTAGGCCATATGGGCGAAAAACTTCTGCCAAGGCCTGCACTTTTTCCAAATATTGAGGGGTTAAAATAAGTGCATTCGCATTCACATTGGTCAATGCTGTGGCATTGATTCCAATTGATGCATTGGCACGGGCATAATCGATATAACGCTGGTCGATATAATCGGGAAGTGTCTGCCAATTCCAAATGGAGAACCCAGAATAGCCTCTTTCTATCGTTCTGTCCAAATTGTCCCAATGGTTCAACATACGGATATCGACTTTTGGGGATTCTTCCAAATTTAAACCTTCCAGTGTTTGATGCATTTTTAGAATGCGTAAAAGGTGAAAAGTTCCATATAACAATCCGATATCTTCCTTGCCTGTAATAACCAAATAGCCCCTCCCACTTTTTTTGATATGCTTTATGATGTAGCCTTCACTATTAAGGTAATCAATATTGATGTCCTCTTTAAAGTCCTTCGGCAAACTACCATATTTGGAAACAACCAATTGATTCCCTGAAGATGGAAGGGAATCGAACCGAATTTCCCTATCCAATAGGCCTCCCAAACCCATTTCCAACTCCATCATTATGGCTTCCATTGTCGCACCACCTTCCTCCATAAAGACACTTTGAAGCTGATTTCGATAAGTTTTTAAGACAGTATCATCTGATATTTTATCGTAATTCAACCATAGCTCATATCCGTTGGACATGGCGAACGACATACTGCCCAGCAGTACAAAAAAGCTTAGGGAAAATGTTTTTTTAAGTCTAAAGAGATGTTTCATCATTTGGAAATTCACAAAAAAAATCGATTAATTGGTTAATCAATCAATTGCGCCCAGTAAAATAAGTAAAAAATTCATAGATTAACAAAATGTTTAACGCAATCGATTGCAAAAATGAAAATTTTTACGAAATTTGGAATCTATTTAAAGAAAAAGTAATCTAAACCAATAAACGATGAAGTCTTCTAAGGTTCACTTATTTTGTTCCCTGGCTTTCTCTATTTTTTCATTGTGCAAGGAGAAAATAAAAGAAATCATGGAACGGGACCTTGAGGGCTATCCAAAAAATATTAATCTAAATACCTCGAAAAATAGTACCTTCACTTTTGAACCCAACGTTTGGCTAATTGTATTCAATATGGGTAAACAGGTTTTTTCACCTGTAAAGCTCGAAGTATATTTTGATGATAGTTCCTCACTAATTGAGGCATGGCAGCCCAGCCAAAACTGTCATCTTAAATTAAACCTTTACTTAGAAACCAACACATGAAGAAATTTATACACGATGACTTTTTGCTGGAAACTGATTACGCCAAGGAGCTATATCATAATTATGCAAAAAATCAGCCTATAATAGACTTTCACTGTCACCTCCCGGTCAACGAAATTGCAGAAAATAAAAACTTTGTCAACATGACGCAGGTATGGATTGAGGGCGATCATTATAAGTGGAGGGCCATGCGAGCCTTGGGCATAGAGGAAAGGTACATTACGGGCAACGCTACAGATGAGGAGAAGTTCCTCAAATGGGCTGAAACCGTTCCATATGCATTAAGAAATCCATTATATCATTGGACCCATATGGAGCTGATCCGGTATTTTGGGGTCGATAAAATACTGTCTCCCAAGACTGCAGCCGAAATCTATTCAATCTGTAATGAAAAATTGGAAAGTCCCGATTTTTCTCCACAGAACCTACTTTATGGGATGAAGGCGGAAGTCGTCTGCACAACGGATGACCCCTTGGATAATCTTTGTGACCATAACCAACTGAGAGAATCGGATTATCCCGTTAAGATTCTACCGACCTTCAGGCCTGATGGATTAATCGATATTGAGAAACATGGTTTTACAGATTACCTATCACGCCTATCCGAAATCACGGACATTGCCATCTCTGATTTTGAATCCCTAAAGGAAGCCATTGGTATAAGGATTGACTTTTTCCATGCCCATGGATGCAGACTTTCCGACCACGGGCTTATCCATGCTTATGGTGAAGCTTTTACCCCAGATCAAATTGATGGGATATTGAAGCTTCGTTTGGAGGGCAAATCGATTACCGGAAAAGAAGTGGCTCAATACAAATCGGCGATCATGCATGCGCTGGGCGAGTTGTACGCTAAGAAAAATTGGGTAATGCAATTGCATTTAGGCCCCATACGGGATACCAACCAGGCCGTTCTTTCCAAAATCGGGATCAATGCCGGAGTAGACAGTATCGGTGACTATCAACAAGCGGAGCATTTGGCCAAATTCTTAAATCATCTGAACAAAAATGATAGCTTGCCCAAGACCATCCTGTATAATTCCAATCCTTCGGACAATGAGGTTTTTGCAACCATGGCCGGTAATTTTACAGGAGAAGGGGTAAAAAGCAAGGTGCAATTCGGGGCCGCTTGGTGGTTTTTGGATCAAAAAGATGGCATCGAAGACCAACTCAACATTCTTTCCAACATGGGATTACTCAGTTGTTCAGTGGGTATGCTCACGGATAGCAGAAGCTTTCTATCCTTTCCTCGTCACGAATATTACAGGAGGGTATTGTGCAACATACTGGGCAACGATCTTAAAGCTGGATTACTACCGAATGATATGGAATGGATAGGACAAATAGTAAAAGACATAACATATAATAACGCCAAGTCATTTTTTCAATTCCCGAGCGTAATGAAAAATGAAAGCGTAAAAACATAAAGGGACTCACAACCCCTGAACTAAACAAACATATTGCACATGAAAAAATACAACCGTCTCGAGGTTTTTAAAACTATGGGGAAGACTGGGTTTGTTCCCTTATTCTACAATTCCGACCCCAAAATGGTACAGCAAGTAGTAAAAGCTTGCTATGATGGGGGCGCTAGACTTTTTGAATTTACCCACAGAGGGGAAAACGCCGAAAAGGTATTTTCTGAACTGGTCACTTTTTGTAATGAAGAGTGTCCGAATATGATTTTAGGCGTGGGTTCCATCACAGATGCCGCTACTGCATCCAACTTCATTAATATGGGCGCTTCATTTGTGGTTACTCCAGTATTCCGCGAGGACATTGCCATCATCTGTAACCGTAAAAAGATTTTTTGGTCCCCCGGATGCGGCACCCTTACCGAAATTACAAGGGCCGAAGAACTCGGTTGTGAAGTGGTAAAATTATTCCCTGCGGAAGTATATGGCCCGCAATTCATCAAGGCTGTTAAGGGACCTCAACCATGGACCAACATAATGCCAACAGGTGGGGTTGACACTACCCGGGAAAATCTGACCGCTTGGTTTGAAGCTGGCGCCATATGTGTGGGAATGGGCTCCAAACTCATAGACAAACAGGCTCTGGTAGAGGGCAACTTTGATTTGATTAAGCAAAAGGTAAAAGATGTTATAAAGATTATCCAAGAGATAAAATCGGTATGAAAACCTGGTTTTTTCTATTTTTTGCTATTTTTCTTTTGAGTTGTCAGGCTGATGAAGAAAATGTAAATTCCATAAAACTGGCACATAGTCTTGGGGTAAAACATCCTGTGCACGAAGCCATGGTCCACATGGCAGATTTGGTCGCAAAAAAATCGGAGGGCAAACTCAAAATTGAAATTTATCCCAGTAGCCAATTAGGTTCCGAGAAACAATCTTTGGAACTACTCCAAATAGGCAGTTTGGGAATGACGAAGGTATCCGCTGCGGTAATGGAAAATTTTTCGCCCGACCTTAAGGTATTGGGATATCCGTATCTATTTGAAGATGATGCACATCGATTCAAAATTTATGATGGTGAAATTGGCAAAGAACTTCTTTCCGGTTCAGAGCAGTTTTGGTTAAAGGGATTGACCTACTTTGATGCCGGAAATCGTTCATTCTATACAAAGGATACCCCAATTGATAGCCCAAAAGACTTGGAGGGTCTTAAATTACGGGTCATGCAAAGTCCCACTGCCATAGAAATGGTAAAGAATTTCGGTGGGTCCCCTACTCCCATTTCTTGGGCGGAACTATACACTTCACTTCAACAAGGCGTCGTGGATGGTGCAGAAAACAACCTTCCCAGTTTTTATACCTCGAAACATTATGAGGTCTGTAAGTATTTTTCCAAAAACGAACATACCTCAATCCCTGATATTTTAGTCATTGGCACATTGACCTGGAACAAGCTGAACGAACAGGAAAAAGGATGGTTGATGGAAGCTGTGGAAGAGGCTACTGTTTTACAGCGAAAATTATGGGAAGATGCGGAACGTGAAGCGTTGACGGAAATTGAAAAAGCGGGAGTTAAAGTTTCATACCCGGACAAGTCTCTTTTTGAGGAAAAAGCTAAACCGATGCTCCAATCCCTAAAAGAAAAAAATGGGCATTTATATGAACTGATACAGGAAATAAAAAACGCTGAATAATGAAAAACCATGTCGATACTTTTTTGGAATGGGCCATGGCTTTTTTGTTGGGTGCTATGGTTTTGGATGTGTTTTGGGGCGTAATCACACGATATCTATTGGAAAGTCAAAGTTCATGGACAGATGAACTTGCCCGTTTTTTACTGGTATGGCTCAGCATTTTGGGGGCCGCTTACGCTTCGGGCAAAAAGCTGCACATCGCCATCGACCTGCTGCCTCAACATCTTAATCAAAAGCAGCAGAATTATTTGGACATCATTATACACTTACTTGTTCTGCTATTTGCTGTGGCTGTTTTTTTGATTGGGGGTATAAGGTATGTCTATATTTCCTTTGCGCTGGGACAGACCTCACCTGCGCTTCAATTGCCCATAGGATTTGTTTATATGATACTGCCCATTTCCGGTGCTTTTATCCTCTATTTTAAATTGTCGGAGCTTTTCATCATCCTAAAAAAATTAAAGAATGGAAATTAGCATACTTATCCTGAGTTTTCTCATTTTGATTTCTATTCGCGTTCCCGTTGCATGGGCCCTTGGGATATCATCCTTACTTACCTTATTGGTGAGTGTAGATACTTTTCCAGCAGTAACCACCATTGCACAGAGACTCGTAACCGGATTGGACAGTTTTTCCATCTTGGCGATACCCTTCTTTATTCTGGCCGGCCATATTATGAACAAGGGGGGCATTGCCGAACGCCTGATTGCTTTCGCCAAAAGTTTAGTGGGTGCGTTGCCCGGCGGATTGGCCCATGTGAACATTGTTGCGGCCATGTTGTTCGGAGCCATCGCAGGCTCTGCCGGAGCGGCAGCGGCAGCCATTGGCGGTTTTATGTCGGAAAAAATGGAAGAATCAGGATACGATAAAGGATTTGGAGTGGCGGTCAATGTTACCTCTGCCACAACTGGACTGATAATTCCACCCAGCAATATTTTTATCATTTATTCCGTAGCCAGTGGTGGGGTGAGTATTGGCGCCCTATTTTTAGCAGGATATCTTCCCGGTATTATCACAGGAATTTTCTTAATGATAGTTGCTTATATCTGGGCCAGAAAAAAAGGATATCCTACCGCGGACCGAAGTTCATTTAAAATGATATTTACTACTTTTTTAAATGCATTGCCCAGTCTTTTCCTATTGATAGTGGTCATCGGTGGTATTGTGGCGGGAATATTCACTGCAACGGAAGCATCTTCCGTAGCAGTCATTTATTGTTTGGTACTGGCCATGATCTACAAGGAAATTTCTATTAAGGATATTCGTCCTATTTTGGTGGAGTCCTCTTCAACCATTGCCATTGTAATGTTGCTCATCGCTGTTTCCATTGCGATGTCGTGGGTGCTTTCTTATGAAAACATTCCGCAAGCGGTCACCCAAGCACTGTTGAGTTTGAGCGACAACAAGATTATGGTTATCATCTTGATCAATATAATTCTTCTTATCGTAGGAATTTTTATGGACATGACCCCTGCTGTATTAATATTTACTCCCATATTTTTGCCCGTGGTGATGGAACTTGGGATAGACCCTGTCCATTTTGGAATTATAATGGTGCTAAATCTATGTATTGGTCTGTGCACACCACCGGTCGGTGCAGTATTGTTCATAGGGGTCGGGGTGGCCAAAACAACGATTCAAAAAGTAGTACGTCCACTGATGCCCTTGTTTTTAGCAATGATTCTGGCTTTGATTTTGGTGAGTATATTTCCAGAGATTAGCCTTTGGCTTCCTAGATTATTCGGACTCTAAAACTTTGGCCTTCTTTAAGGAGGAATCCCTGGCAATTATTTCTGTTCCGAGAACGGTGACTTCAGAAACACCTGTATCATAAGTATTTATGGAATGATCTAATATTCTTTTGGCCGAAATCGCACCCATTTTGCTTGCGGGGTGGGATACGGTAGACAGGGATGGCTGCACAATGGATGCAATGGGGTCATCGTTAAATCCGATTACCGCCAATTGTTCCGGCACATTAACCCCCATTTTCTTGGCACACATAATGGCACTCACCGCAGCGGTATCGTTGGCAGAAAAAATGCCGTCTGGTGGATTGCTCATTTTTAAAAGTTTTTTGGTCGCCTTGTTGCCTTCCTCAAAACTTAAGGTCTTAAAGTGGACTATCAAATTATCCTCAATGGGCAGACCATGTTCACGAAGCGCATCCAAATACCCCTTTTTACGTTCCCGATATACATTTCTATGCTGTGCCCCTGCAAAATGCGCAATTCGTTTACAACCTTGTTCTATCAAATGCTTGGTTGCGGAATAACCCGCGGTGTAGTTATCGATGACGACTTTGTAGGAATTGAAATTATCCGGCACCCTGTCCACAAAGACAATGGGTATGCCCTTGTCCACAAATTTTTGAAAATGGTCCATCTCCACGGTTTCCATGGAAAGTGAAACGATCAACCCAGTAATTCTACTATCGTAAAGTGTGTTGCAATTACTTATTTCGTTCTCATACTTATCGTTGGATTGACTGATAAGCACATTGTGACCGGCTTTTCGTGCAGTCTCTTCTATTCCACTGATCAAAGAAGCCATAAAGGGGCGGTTGATCCTGGAAATGAGTACTCCTATGGTATTGCTTTTATTGTTTCTAAGTCCCGCAGCCAAGTTATTGGGACGATAACCCATCTCTTCAGCAGCCCCTTTGATCAACTTAATGGTTTTTTTACTGATACTTTTATGATTGTTCAAGGCTCTCGAAATCGTCGAGGGTGAATAGTTCAATTCTTTGGCAAGATCGTAGATGGTAACCTCCTTTTTGATCTTCATTGTTCAGATTTCGGTTAGGTTATTCAAGTCGAGGAATTGTAACAGACCTGAGTTTTTATGTTGCTAAATTAACTTTTAGTTTCAGTTTAGTATAATTATTTGAAATCGATTTTTGGATTTGGCGCTATTTAGGCTCATTCCGATCAAGAGCAAATACCTTATCTCCCTAGAAATGTTTACTTCAACAAAAGAAATTTAAAAATTAATTTATGCAATCGATTCCGTTAACTATATTTGAAATAAGATATGAAAAAATATGTACTTTTTTAATCAAGATACTGATAAGGTGTTCACATTAACCATTGACAAATACCTAAAAGATATAAACATAATCGATTCAAGTGGAGACGCTATGTGCACTATTGAAAGATCTTAGCATTAATATATATATATCAAACCAATAAATAAAATACTTCGTTAACTAATCAAACTTAATTATGGAATCAGTTTTGGAAAGGCCGGATTGGATTGTTCTGGGCATTTACTTTTTGGCCTTGATCGGCGTTGCCGTTTGGGTGGTATCCCAAAAGAACAAAAATACCGAAGACTATTTTTTGGCCGGTAGAAATGTAGGGTGGTTTGTGATAGGTGCCTCCATATTTGCTTCGAACATAGGCTCGGAACACGTGGTAGGCCTAGCAGGTACAGGGTTTGAAACAGGAACCCCAATGGCGCATTATGAGCTGCATGCTTGGATTGTACTATTGTTGGGCTGGTTGTTCCTGCCTTTTTACATCCGAAGTGGTGCATTTACCATGCCTGAGTTTTTGGAAAAACGTTTCGATAGTCGTTCCCGCTGGTTCTTGTCCATTTTTTCTTTGGTCGCCTATGTGCTTACCAAAGTATCGGTAACCATTTACGCCGGTGGTATTGTTGTTTCCGAGCTTTTGGGAATCCCATTTTGGTATGGAGCTATCGGTGTAGTCATATTTACAGGAATCTATACTGTTGTCGGCGGTATGAAAGCTGTTATTTACACCGAGACATTACAGACTGTTATCCTGATTTTAGGCTCGTTGGTGATTACCTACCTTGGACTGAAAGAAGTAGGTGGTTGGGGACAACTGCACGAAACAGTAACCTCTGTAAGCCCAGACCATTTTAATATGTGGAGACCCATGAGCGACCCTGATTTTCCGTGGACCGGATTGCTGTTCGGTGGAACCATTGTTGGAATTTGGTATTGGTGTACCGATCAATATATTGTCCAGCGTACCTTGGCGGCCAATAATATTAAGATTGGTAGACGAGGGGCCATTTTTGGAGCCTATCTAAAATTGATGCCTATTTTGATTTTCTTGATTCCTGGTATCATTGCCTTTGCACTCACCATTCAAAATCCTGAGGTTTTTAGTGTAGATAGAGCTGATAGGGCTTTCCCTATGTTGGTAAAAACTTTACTGCCTGTTGGATTAAAAGGTTTGGTCGCAGGTGGTCTTATGGCCGCATTGATGAGCTCTTTGGCATCTGTGTTCAATTCATGCTCCACCATCTTCACCATTGATATCTACAAAAAATTGCGCCCAGAAAAATCTGAACGGGAATTATTGACCATTGGTAAGATTGCCACTGGTATTATTGTTGTCTTGGGTATCATCTGGATCCCGATTATGGACAAAATTGGCGGTGGTGTTATGTACCAATACCTACAGAACGTGCAATCATATATCGCACCGCCCGTAACCACGGTATTTTTATTGGGAATCATCTGGAAAAGGGTAAACTCCAAAGCGGCCATTACCACATTATTGGCGGGACTGGTTTTATTAATCCTGCGTTTGGGGTCAGAGATTTATTACCAACCTGAGATTGCAGCAGGAACAGAGTTATCTGGATTTCTGTTTGCGTTTGCTACGGTAAACTTTGCCCATATGGCCATCTTTATGTTTCTTTTTTCCGTAGCGTTGTGCATTGCCGTTACTTTGGCAACCGCTCCACCAAACTATACGACCATAAAAGGACTGTCCTTTGGAACACTGTCTCCCGAGGATCGTATAAATTCAAAAGGTAGTTATAGCACTATCGATATTGTACTTTCGGTGCTCTTGGTGGTAATAGTAATAGGTATCCTTTCTTACTTTACTGGATAATAATAGAAAAATTTATATGTTGAAAAGCCCCGTAATTACGGGGCTTTTCTTTTTCATGGCTGTTCGGTTGATTTACACAATCGATTGTATAAATAGGTAAATAAAAAACTATCTTGCCACCCTTCCTGATGCATCGCCTTCCATCAGCTTTTCCACCTCGGCGATTGTAGCTAGATTCGCATCACCGTAAATGGTATGCTTCAAACAGGATGCTGCAACTGCAAACTCCAAAGCCTTCTGGTCATCATTATAAGTATTCAACCCATATATCAAACCGCCCATAAAACTATCGCCTCCTCCTACTCTATCCACAATATGTGTAATTTGATAGGTTGTCGACTTGTACATTCTTTTCCCATCGTACATTACCCCCGCCCATGTATTGTGCGACGCGCTAATGGAACCTCTTAAAGTTGTAATTACTTTTTTGGCTCTTGGGAATTTTTCCATCATTTGTTCGCAAACTGATAAAAATGCTTCAGCTGTTACATCCTTACCATCTTTATGGACATCCAGTCCTTTGGGATGAATACCAAAATGTTTATGTGCATCTTCTTCATTGCCGAGGATCACATCGCAATATGACACCAATGGGGTCATAATTTTCTCCGGTTCCACTCCATACTTCCACAATTTAGCTCTATAGTTTAAATCCGTTGAAATGGTGAGTCCCATATCACTGGCCACCTTAACGGCCTCCAAGCAGGCATCGGCAGCACCTTGTGAAATTGCAGGTGTAATACCCGTCCAATGGAACCAGTGAGCATCTTTGAAAACTTCTTTCCAATCTATCATTCCGGGTTGAATTTCTGCCATGGCAGAATGGGCTCTATCATAAACTACTTTGCTCCCTCTACTTACGGCCCCCGTTTCCAGAAAATAAATTCCAAGTCTATCGCCTCCATAAGCAATATGATTGGTACCTACGTTCCGCTTTCTCATTTCCATAAGAGCACATTCGCCAATATCATTTTTGGGCAAACGCGTAACAAATTCCACGGGAAGGCCATAATTGGCCAAGGATACAGCTACGTTGGACTCCCCTCCCCCATAAATGACATTAAATTCTGATGCCTGAGAAAACCTTAGGTTTTCTTTGGGGGCCAAACGGAGCATGATTTCTCCAAATGTTACAATTTTTTTCATTTTATTTGTTTTGTTAAACATAGTTCAGTACACCTAGCAAACTACTATATTCCAAGCAAATTCCATTGCTATTCAATGAAGAATTTTTAACAAATTGGGGGTTTGTTTTGATATGTAGAAAAGAGGTGTGCCGTATCAGCATATGTTTAAAAATCTTAGACCATCTGTCGGAAGAATAAATGGTATATGTTGGTTATCTTTAGCTTTTAATCACTATTATTCCTTTGGAAAAATACATTGACCATACCAATTTAAAGCCTACGGCCACCACTACCGATATTGAAGCATTGTGCAAAGAGGCCATTGAATATAATTTTTATGCCGTTTGCGTTAACGGCTGCCATGTATCCTCCGCAAAAAAAGTACTGAGGGGAACACATATAAAAATTGCTGCCGTAGTGGGTTTTCCATTAGGAGCCATGTCTTTCAAGGCAAAGGTCCAAGAAGCAGTCGACTGTATTGAAAACGGTGCGGATGAAATTGATATGGTCATTAATATAGGATGGTTAAAATCGAAAGATTATGATGCCGTTCGAGAGGAGATTGAAGCTATTAAAAAAGCCATTGGCGACCATGTACTAAAAGTAATCATTGAAACCTGTTTCCTATCAAATGAAGAGAAAGAAATAGCGTGCCGTTTAGCTGTTGAAGCAAAGGCGGATTATGTAAAAACCTCTACCGGTTTTGGTACGGGCGGAGCCACGCTGCAAGATGTGGCCCTCATGAAAAGAGTTGTTGGCGATAACGCAAAAATAAAAGCTTCAGGTGGAATTAAGACCCGTGAAGAAGCCTTAAAATATATTGAACTCGGTGTATCCCGAATTGGAACCTCATCTGGACCATCATTAATTCAATAAAAACAAGTAATGAGCACCCATATTGAAGCCAAACAAGGAGAGATTGCCGCCACGGTCTTAATGCCGGGGGACCCCCTGCGTGCTAAATGGATTGCGGAAACTTTTCTGGAAGATGCCTTTTGCTATAACAAAATACGGGGTATGCTCGGTTACACGGGAACATACAAGGGCCAAAGAATATCTGTTCAAGGCAGCGGTATGGGCATGCCCTCCGCCATGATTTATTTTCATGAGCTGATTCAAGATTATGAGGTCAAGAACATTATCCGCGTGGGTTCTGCAGGTTCCTACCAAGAAAATGTAAAAATAAACGATGTGGTATTGGCGATGGCCGCTTCAACCACTTCGGGCATCAACAACTCAAAGTTTATCAACTCCGATTATTCCCCCACTGCCAATTTTGAGCTTTTTATTAAAGCAGTGAATTATGCACAGGAACATAAAATTCCGATAAAGGCAGGCAATGTACTTTCTTCCGACGAATTTTATGTAGATGACCCGGAGGAGTACAAACTCTGGGCACAATATGGAGTGCTTTGTGTGGAAATGGAAACAGCCGGACTTTACACCATAGCCGCAAAGTACAACATAAAGGCTTTGAGCATCCTTACCATTTCAGATTCATTGGTGACGAAGGAAAGATTATCGGCCCACGCCCGTGAAAGTTCTTTTAAGGATATGGTGAAAATTGCTTTGGCCGCCGCTTTGCCCTAAAAATCAGGCTTTAGGTTCGTCTTCCTCAACAGGAACGAACTCTTTTGTAACGGGAAGCTCAAAAAGCTCCAAAGAAAAATATGGTAGAGCAGCGAGCAGATGATCAAATATATCGGCCATCACATATTCATAATTTTCCCATCTTTTATCTGAACTGAACGCATAAATCTCCAAGGGAATGCCCTGTGGAGTAGGTTGTAACTGCCTAACCATCAAAGTCATATTTTTATTTATGGCAGAGTGACCTTCCAAATAGGTCGTCACATACTTCCGGAAAACACCGAAATTGGTGAGATTCCTTCCATTTACCAATAATTCTTTATTGATTTTGTTATCTTGATTGTAGGCTTTAATCTGTTCGTTTCTGGCATTTATATAAGCTTCAACCAATTGTATTTTCTTAAGCTTTTCCAGTTCCTCTTCGGTTAAGAAACGAATGCTCTTTTGCCTTATAATCAACGATCTTTTGATTCGCCTTCCCCCCGAAACCTGCATACCCCTCCAGTTCTTGAAGGAATCCGAAATCAGTGCATAGGTAGGGATAGTAGTAATGGTCATGTCAAAATTTCGGACTTTGACCGTTGCCAAACTGATCTCTACCACGTCGCCATCGGCCCCATATTTTTCAAACGTAATCCAGTCCCCGATGCGGACCATGTCGTTTATGGTCACTTGAATACTGGCCACCAAACCTAAAATGGAGTCCTTGAAAATAAGTAGGACCACTGCTGATGCCGCACCCAAGGCGGTAAAAAACTTCCAAACCGTAGTACCTGTTACAATAGCAAAAATGGTAAGTATACCCACTATCCATGCAAAAATCATGAATACCTGCACATAGCTGTTTATAGGTTTGTCCTTAAACTTGGGCCGGGTTTTTAAATAGCCATTTACACTTTTAAAAAACTTACGGAATATGACCAAGACCAGAAGAACAAAGAGAATTTTAATGGTCTTCAGTGCTATGCCCTCTGCGTAATCGAAATCTTCGAACGCTATGGGTACAAATTCCAATAAAATGGTAAGTGGAACCACGTGTGCCACGTACCTCGGAACCCTATGTGCAACCAGAAAATTATCGAAATTATTCTTGGACTTTCTGGCCAAGCGAACGGAAACACCTCTTAGAATCTTCCAAATCAGGATATCGAGCAAGAGCACCAGGACGAGGACAACCAACATCAACACAATCAAATTGATGTAAGTGGCAATGCCTTCCGCCATTCCCAACTCAATTAGATAGTTATAAAGCAAACGACCTAAATCCTTGTCCATAGTTTGTCTTTGAAAGAAATATGGCACAAAATTAAGGAAACTAATCCTGCTCCCAATAGTTCCTATTCATGATTTTATTTCAGAGCTGAGGGTGTTGACTTGATAATGTATCTTTAAAAAACCAAGGACATCTTTGTTCAAAAAATGTCCTTGATCATATGCTACTTCAAAGAATCCAAGATTTTTTTAAAGATCTCCGTATTTTCATAAACCCCATTAAAATTAATGGCTCCTGGTCCATAAGCAAATACGGGCACCATGATTCCTGTATGGTCTACTGTTAAGAAATCGCCCTGGATTGTACCGGTTTCTAGATTTCCACCCACTATCCCAAAACCGGATGTCTCGTGATCTGCAGTAATAATCACAAGGGTATTCTTATTGGAATCTGCAAATTTTATAGCTTCAGCAATGGCACGGTCAAAGTCCAACATTTCAAGAACAATGTCGCTGGTACTGTTGGAGTGTCCACCGTTATCAATTTGGGCAGCTTCTACCATCAAAAAGAAAGGATTGTTCTTTGACCCCAAAACCTGAAGCGTTTTGGCAACACTTTTGGGAAGTGCGTTTCCTCTACCATTTGCCATGGATGGCGCCTTATTGTCCCCTAGATAGATTGCTGTTGGTTCGTCCAATTCACTGAGAGAAGAAAGGTCTGTGGTGGAAAATTTTTCTTCAATATTTTTTTTCTCTCCTTCACCACCAGCAACAAAAAGATTTAACTGACTACGTTTTAAATCCGCTACCAGACCCGGGGTGTCATCCCGTTCTACCCTGTGGGCATAGAAAGATGAGGGCGTGGCACCATAAATGGCATCCGTTGACACTATGGCGGTGTTAAAATTTTTCTTGCTCAGCTCATCGGTTAAATTGAATAAGTTTTCGCCATCCGGCCCTACACCGATTGCACGGTTATTGGTCTTTTGCCCTGTGGCCATAGCCGTGGCACCAGCCGCCGAATCGGTTATAAGATTATCATAGGAAGCGGTCTTGGACAGTCCGATATTTTTCAATGATGTTATAGTAAGATTTCCCCTATTGGCAATCATGGCCGAAGAAATCTGGGCAAGACCATTTCCATCTCCTATCATTAAAATGATATTGGCAGGTTTGGAATCGGCATCATATTCATATTTGGGTGTATAAACCTCAACTGGCGATTCCAAGGTAAAAGTGTTTTTGTCCACATCGTCCAAATATTGTTTTGCCAGTGCCGGTTTGTCCGTATTGATAAAGTCTACTCCCAATTTGGCCAAACGTGCCCAAGCAGTCTTTGTATCCGGTGCGGCCCAAAACCTAAACGGTTTTCCGGATGCCTTGGCCTTGGAAATCGCATCTTTTACTTGGGCTAAATCCGGTCCTGTCATTCTTCCATAGCCGTTCCATACCGAATAGTTTTTATAGCTCGTGCTCACCAATGCGACCTTACTCAAATCAATAGTTCCTAGCTCTTCCAAATTTTGATGGTCGAACCAAATAAAATCAGGATAGTTTTTGTATTCCTCAGGTTTTGGTCGATTGCCGGATATCACAAATTTGACTTTGCCATCTGATATCAATTCCGGATACTCCTTCAACACATCTACCAGTTTTTTTAAAGTGGTAGATGCTTCGGACTTGATATCGATAAGTAATTGAAGTTCCCTAAGCTTCCCGGATGCTTCCAGATCATTGAGTTGATTCAAATATAGTTTGTTCAAAGTATACCCTTCTACGATTTCCTCTTCCGCATGGGTAACATATAGCTCATTGTTCTTCAAAAAAACATCAGCTTCAATGGATGATGCTCCGCTACTGTATGCAAACCAGAATGGTAATTCTTGTGCATAGTCGTTATGTGAGTGAATTTTGTAACTATTCTGGCCGAAAACTTTTCCGGAAATAAAGAGCACTACTCCGGCAATAATCAACAAATAGGTTCTTTTTCTCATTTTGTTTGATTTATGGCTTTTAACATTTTATGGTAAATCTCGTTGTTCTCGTAAATTCCCTGAAAGTTTTCTGCTCCCTGACCATTGGCAAAAACCGGAATCAACTCGCCACTGTGCTGGTCCGTATTGAAATATACCGATACTTTTTCGGGAACCTCCTTTTTTTCTCCGGTACTTTCGTCCATCTGATAGTGTTTGCCTATGCTCACACCGCCTGTTTCATGATCTGCGGTAACTACCAATAATGTATTGGGATTGGCTTTTACATAATCCAAAACAACACCGAGGGTCTTATCAAAATCCAAGACTTCGGATATCATCATTTCTGCATCTTTGGCATGGCCTCCCCAATCTATGTACGACCCCTCTACCATCATAAAAAACGGTGCATCCTTCTTATCTAAATAATCCAAGGCCATTTTGGTGGCTTCGGACAAATAATCGCCTCTTCCTTCAACTTTTGATGGTATCCCATCATCCGCCAATACATAGGCATTCCTTTTGCCTATTTCGGGTTTTGAAAGCCCTAAGGTATCCAAATGATAGTTCTTGGACAGTAACTCGGCAAAAAGGTCTTTGCCATCTTCTCTTTGGCGGAAAAACTTTTTACCTCCTCCAGCAAAAAAATCGACTTCGGCATCTATCAACTGAGCTGCAATTTCCTCGTGCATGTCACGGTCTGTGACGTGTGCATAAAAACTGGCAGGTGTTGCATGTGTTATGGTGGTGAGACTTATTAACCCGGTTTGATATCCTTGCTCCTTAAGTTGCTCTAAAATGGTTTCTTTTGGAAGGGAATCCGAAGACACTCCTATGGCTCTTTTATAGGTTTTCTCTCCAGTCGAGAAGGCCGTGGCCCCTGCGGCCGAATCGGTAATAGTGTAATCCGTTGCGGACGTTTGGTGAAACCCAATTTGTTTGAACCGTGAAAAATTCGGCAAGCTGTCGCCAAAATAATAGGCGGATGAGACTTGTGGCACACCCATTCCGTCACCAATCATAAAAATGATGCTCAAGGGTTCCTTGGAAACTACTTCTTTCTGTTCTTGTTCTTTTTTAGTACTACAGCCCACCGGGCCTAAAACAGCCATTGCCGCAATAACCATTCGATATAAAATCTTCATGCTCTTTTCTTTGTTGTTTATAAAAATATAAGCGACAAGTGGAAAAACCAACTTGCCGCTTAGCTAAAAAATACACCTGATCTTAATAACCTTCGTTCTGCTCCAAATATCCTGCAACATTGGATGCTCCATCTATTGCATCTTGTGGAATCGGGAACAATCTATGATATACGTTGTCGTCCGTTTTTTCTGTCCAAGTGTCCTCGTAGTGACCAAATCGAATCTGGTCTCCTCTTCTAAAACCTTCCCAGTAGAGTTCAAATCCTCTTTCACGGAACAAAATTTCCAAATCAATCGCCGGTAACGCCTCCGGGGTTTGAGCCGGACGGGCCGTTCTTGAAGTTCTTACGGTATTTACATCGCCCAAGGCACCAGCATTGTCACCCGTTCTTAGTTTTGCTTCGGCGCGCATTAAATAAATTTCTGCCAAACGCATCAGTACCAAATCAACACTGCTATAGTTGTTTCCGTTGGGTGAAGTGCGACTAAACTGATACTTGGAAACGCGGTAACCATTTTTGTGCAATCTTCCTTGATTGGTAAAATCCACCTGCAAATTATGGTTCACATAATCCACATCCCTATCAGGGCCATTTCCTTTTCTTTGAATCACTGGATAGATACGGTAACCTTCATCACAAGTATAAAAAGCACCGTTCTCGTCCTTACGAGGTCCCCAAATTACTCCTCGGATAATCCCTCTATTGATTTCAAAATCGTCAGCGGAAACACAGTAATAGTGGTCTTCATCATTTTCGGGAGAAACTCCTGTCAAATCCTGAAGCTCTGCTGGAATCATTTGATTTTCTTGATAGAATCTTGCATCCGCCTGTGCTGGATCTATATCCCCGTAGGCATCTACCCAAGTTTGATAAAAATCGGATGTAATTGCAGGGCCATCCGTTCCATCAGCACTTGGGTGCTCTGGTCGAGGATACCACGAACCTGCCAATGACCAATAGGCCCACCGACTATGTTCATTGTTCATTACCCCACGCTGGTCCAGCGCAAAAATCAACTCGGGATTGTCGTGGTTCTCATCATTGAAAAGTTCAAAATACTCTGGGGACAATGAAAACATTCCTGAATTGATAATGTGATCGGTGTATTCGATTACATTGTTCATATCCTCTTGGGTAAAATCCGGTGTTCCGTAAGGATCACGATATACTGCGGCATTCAAGCTCAATCGTGCCAAAAAGCCCCACACGGCAGCTTGGGTAATCCTTCCTGGCCCCCTACTCGTATTAATGACATCCACAACGGACAGTAATTCACTTTCGATATAATCGATGGCTTCTTGCCCTCTTAAAATCTCCGATAGCTCGCCAGAAACTTCTTTTCTAAAGGCCAATCCCCAACTATCCAAGGTCAGCATGTTCAAATAGGCCCTCAACGCTATCATTTCATATAATGCTCCTTCTGCTTGCGTATCTCCGGCTTCTGCAAGAGGTTGTAGAACCTCTATAGCAGTAATGGTTCTGGAAATATTTCGGGTCACTTCGTTCCAAGAGCTTCCCACAAGATCATTGCTGGGCGCGATGTCGTGTGAATGGGCATCCAAAAACTTCCCGTTGTCATACCAATCCGTTCCACCACGGTAAGGCAATATGGCCTCATCGGCGGGAATCAATTGCAGTCCGTAATAGTTGGTATGTCGCCAAGTCCAGGCTATTTGCCCATAGGCTGGTGCAATGGCCCCGCTGATTGCTTCGGCCTGACCGCTACCCTCGAGGGATTCATCAATAACTTCTTCTTCAAGATCGGTACAGCTTATGTTGGTAAGCAAGCCTATTCCAAATAATGCAATTATTATTCTATTCTTCATTTTTTGAAGTGTTTTTTTGATTAAAATGATACGTTTAGGCCAAAAACAAGGGTTCTTGTTTTGGGATAGTTGAAGTAATCAATACCAAAGGTCTGTATCCCGTCTATGGTCAAGTTGGAATTGATCTCAGGGTCAAACCCACTATAATCCGTGATCACAAACAAGTTTTGTCCGGTTATCGACAAGCGAATGGCATTGACCAATCCATCCAGCCCAATCAACGCAGGGTTTAGGTTATATCCCAACGTGGCATTGTTCAACCTTAGGAAATCCCCATCTTCCAAATATCTGGTGGATACGGCATTGGAGTTGGTAATATCCTCCTCGGGAAACTGTGTGGCAATGGATGTGGTATTGAAGTTGGAAGTCAGGAGCCCTTTACTGAACAAGGACATGGCGGTATGGTTGTAGACCTTGTTTCCTGACACTCCGTTAAAATTCAATCCAAGGTCAAAATTCTTATAATTGAAGTTCAGGTAGAATGCATAGATCAAATCTGGCAATGCACTTCCCACAACCTGTCTATCATCGGATAAAATACTGAGCCCATCATCCCCGATTCCCAAAAACTCCTGCATGTAAAAAGCACCTATTGGCTCTCCATTGATGTTTCCGTTAATGGTGGCATCGGTTTGTCCCGCTCCCTGTGCAGCACCCGTAGTCAACACCTCATATGGTGAATTGGTCACCTCGTTCTTGGTGTACGCAAGGTTCCCCCCTATATTAAAGGAAAAGTCCCTGCTGTAATCGCTTTGGTAGTCCAAGGAGAGTTCTATACCGCTGTTCTTGATTTCCATATCCGCAATATTGGTCCAATATTTATCGGTAGGTTGAACAGGATCTGCCGGTGTTACTTCCAGCAAAATGTTCTCGGATACTTTATTAAAGTAGTCCAAAGTACCCGACAAACGGTTGTTGAACAGTCCAAAATCGAGACCAAAATCCAACTGTTCCGACACTTCCCACTGAATATCGGGATTTGCCAAACGGGTAAATATAGTTCCGTAAGGATAATCCGCCAAAGTGCTTTCATCACCATTTATTGGATAGGAATCGTTATTGTCCCTACTATCGGTAAAACTTCTTTTGGTAATTTTTGAAGGTATCTCCTGATTACCTGTTCTACCCCAGCTGGCCCTTAGTTTCAAATTGTTGATAGTAGCGTTATCACTTAAGAATTCCTCGTTCATAATATTCCATCCTGCCGCTACGGAAGGGAAATATCCGTACTTGTTGTTTCCCCCGAATTTGGATGACCCGTCCGCTCTCATAGTAGCCGTTAACATGTATCTATTGTCAAACACATAATTGGCCCTTCCAAAAAAGGATTGCAGCTCGTTCTCGGTGGCATAGGTGTTCATATAGGTCGGCATATCCTCGGAGCTGATCTGATCTTGATATTTTGGATCTATTCCGTTATCGGAGAAATCCTCCATCTCAAAACTTTTCTGGTGCACAAAGGTTTCTTGATAGGTATGCCCGACCAAGAAAGTAAAGTTGTGCCTGTCAGTCATCAAATTGTAAGTCAAGGTGTTTTCAATAAGACTGTTCTTATTGGTCGTATAGATGCTGTTCAGTTCGCCCCTGACAAAATCTTCCAACAGCGAGTATGGTTTTAGCTGTATGTCCCTAGCGGTAGAAGAGTAATCCACACCCAAGTTCAATTTATAGGTAAGGCCTTTTACGATTTCTACGGAAGGTGCCAAATTGGCCAGAATACGATGGTTCACGGCATCATCACTATAGATTCGCTCTCGTGTCAAAGGGTTGAGCATGTTGTCCAACAAAGCTGGCTCACCATCAACATACAATGGCAGTGTAGGGTTCAACTGAAGCATATCCCTTACTATGGCATCAGAATCGGCACGAAGGTTCTCCGTTCTGGTAGCGGTCATATTGAACTCGACCTTTAACCGATCATTGAATGCTCTTTGGGTAAGGTTCAATCTTCCTGAATAACGCTTAAGGTCGTTGCCCCTAAGAATTCCTTCTTGGTCATTAACTCCCAAAGAAG
Source organism: Flagellimonas chongwuensis (assembly GCF_013376415.1). Classification (GTDB taxonomy): domain Bacteria; phylum Bacteroidota; class Bacteroidia; order Flavobacteriales; family Flavobacteriaceae; genus Flagellimonas; species Flagellimonas chongwuensis. The sequence continues at coordinate 59,542 of NZ_WYET01000008.1, read as the reverse complement.
CTCGGTATGAGAATTGCTCGGATGCTCCGCTCATGGCCAAGTTCACATTCTTGGTAAACCCGGTTCTGCTGAGGGCATCTTGCCAATTGGTATTGGCCCCTCCATCATCCAAAGTACCTCCTGCAGCAACAACCTCTTGTCTAAATTGATTTGCAGAGAAAACATCCACTTGATTGGCCAAGCTCGAAAAACCAGTGGACACGTTCAAATCCATTTGGGTTCTTCCGGCCTTGCCCCTTTTTGTAGTGATCACAATTACACCATTGGCTGCCCTAGCCCCATAAATGGCTGCGGCAGAGGCATCCTTTAATACATCGATACTTTTAATATCCTGCGGGTTGATGAAGTTCAACGGGTTGGTCGGCACCCCGGTACTGGTGTTGTCCAGAGCAAATCCGTCAATTACATATAATGGCGTTGTCCCGGAACGAAGACTACCTACGCCCCGAATGATCACATCTTGTTGTGCACCCGGTTCACCGCTTACGTTGGAAATATTTACACCGGCAACCTTACCTTGTAAAAGCTGACCTGGGTTCATTACAATTCCTTTGTTAAAATCCTCACTGTCCACCGAGGCAATGGAACCGGTTACATCCGTTTTTCTTTGTGTTCCATATCCAACCACAACAACATCTTCCAGCATGGTCGCGTCTTGTGCGAGCTGTACATTTATGGTACTCTGTCCGTTAACCTCAACTTCTTGTGATTTGTACCCTAGATAAGAAACCTGAAGAACGGCATCATTCTCGACCTCAATGGTGTAGTTTCCATCAAAATCTGTAATGGTGCCGTTGCCCTTGCCTTTCTCCATAACGGATGCCCCCGCCAAGGGAACTCCGTTTTCATCGGTTACCTGCCCGGTAACTGTCAGAAAAACCACTTCAACCACTCTTTTAGGAGCTTTGGGCTTTACATCTATGGAAATGGTATTGTTTATTCTTCTAAAAGTTAGGTCGGCGTCTTTGGCCATCAATTCCAAAACAGATTTCAATGAAACGTTTTGGTACGCAATGTTATAGGTATTCTGCAACCTATCCACTTTGCGGTCATATACAAATTTGAAATCGGTTTGATCTTCAATTTGTCTCAGCACATCTACTACGGTGGCGTCGTCCACAGACAGATCCACCTTAAAACTTTCCAAGTTCTGACCTCTGGCATCGGCAGCAAGCACCGGATTCAGCAGGGACAAAACAATCAGAAAGCAAAATGTATGGAATGTCAACTTGATTAATTGTTTAATAGTTAGTGAATTCATAATTTCACATAATGTTTAAATGGTTATGATTATTTGTAATTATTGAACTATCGACAGCCTATTTCCGCTCGCCAAAGTGTAATGGGCTGTCTCTTTTTTAATGAGTTTGTTTCTATGTCATAGTTTATTGATGTTTGGTTTCAGTTGGTTTTAGTCTGTACATTTTCCCCTTAATTGAATTTTTTTGCTGTTCAGGAACTCATAGCTTATTCCCTTTTTCGCATAAACGATGCTTTCTAGGACGGCACTCAACCTTTCGTTGTTATAGGATGCCGTTAGATGGCAATCCCCTATGTTTTCATTATCCACTTCAAAGGTCACCCCATACCATCGTTCCAAAGTTTCGAGTACTTCTGAGAGTTCTGCATCTTCAAAATGAATGATACCATCTTTCCAATGTAGTAAGGCTGCGATATCAATTTTCTTCTTTGAAATGGACTTTGATTGCTTATCGAACACACCTTGTTCGTTTGGCATCAAGAAGATTTGCTTTTCCTTAGAAGCCACCTTTACTTTTCCCGTGGCTACGGTTACGGCCACTTGATTGCTTTCGGAGTAGGTATTTACATTGAAAGATGTTCCCAAAACTGTGGTCTCCACCTCCCCAGATTTTATGATGAAGGGTTTATCAGGGTTTTCTGCCACATCAAAAAAGGCTTCACCATCCAACTCCACTACCCGCTTATCGGCTTCGAATAGTTTAGGGAACTTTATGGTACTGCCCGAGTTTAGGTACACTTCGGTACCATCGGCCAAAACCAGATTCAATTTTTGCCCCCAATCCGTGGATTTGGTCAATATTATATTAGGTTCTACCTCTATTTCTTGATGGGTATAGTTGTACAAAAAGTAGGATAGCCCCATCAACAAGATCAGTGATGCCGCAATTCTGCCCCAGTGTAAAAAAGGGTTTCTTGTCTTGGAACTTTGGATACCCTTGGCCAATTTTTGACCAATTCCGCTCTTATGTTGGGCGTTTTTAAATACATTTTGATGATTCTTAGAAAGCAGTTTGTAATCAAAAGCTTCCAAAAGGGATTCTTCCTCTCTGGTAATGGTTCCATTGAGGTATTTCTTCATCAATACCTTAATCTCATTTTCAGTCATTGTATGCCCGTTTCAACTACAAGTACCAGAAACGCACAGGGACGCACATTCAAAAAATGCGGTTTAATGATTACTTAAACTTAATGGGCAGTGCTTAACCTTTAGCTAAAAAAGAAGTCGCTTAAAGGAACATTGACTTAACAATGGAAAGATCTTTTCGAAGTCGCCTGAGCGCAAAAGAAATCTGATTTTCAACTGAGCGATGGGAGATATTGAGCTGGTTTGCAATCTCTTTATTACTGATATTATGGATTCGGCTCAACCTAAAAACTTCCTGACACCGTTGCGGAAGGTTGGCCATACTCCTATCGATACGTTTGGAAAGTTCGAGCACATCTTCTTCCTGCTCAATTTCGGAAGCCACATAAATGGATTCGGCAACATCAATCTGTGTTTTGTTGAACTTGGTATCCCTTAATGAGTTATAGCACTTATAGCGAATAGCTTTGAACAAATAAGACTTGATGTTTTCCACCTCAACATGTTCCCTTCGCTGCCAATAATCTATCCAAATATCCTGAACAAGGTCCTTGGCAAGGGAATTATTCATGATCAAGGAAGCTGCATAGGTATACATGGGCTCCCACAAGATGGAAAACAATGAGTTAAAGGCTTCCCTGTCCGAGTCTTGGACACGAAGAGCTAGTTCTTGCTGCGCTTCATTTGTATGGGGGTGTTTCATCAAAGGCAAATTTCAGAAAAATAAGAGGAGACAGATATTATGATTTTGTAAACTTTGTGCAAAGTCGAAACGGTCGTCCCCCTAAAACCAACCTTCATAAAAAGCCATTAAATCCCTCTCCTTTTGCCCAAAAAAATTATATTTGCACACTTAAAATTCCAAAGGCCCACGTGGTGGAATTGGTAGACACGCTACCTTGAGGGGGTAGTGTTCGTAAGGACGTGCTGGTTCGACTCCAGTCGTGGGCACAGAAAAAAACCGCAATTGCTTGCGGTTTTTTTGTTTTAATGACTTTATCGGCAAATTGAACAAGCGTCATTGTTTTACTTTCTACTTTTTTAATTATTTTCCAGTTTATTCCTAAATAATTGAATTTGTATAAACCTTTCTTAAAGTAACGTTTGCATGGATGCTCAGATTTCACATGAAATTTCCATGTTTTATGGTTGGTGGCAGCTTTCGGTATGCCTATTTGCCTTTCTTTCCTTAATGTCCATTTGGTACCATATTGGGAAAAGGCAACACGATTATGGTCCGGTTTGGCTTGCACTATCCGTCTTATGTTGGGCATTTTCGGGTCTTATTGAAATTATATTTAACAATAGCTCAGTCTATTCACATTATAAAGACGGACTCACAAGTATCCTCTCACTGACCAACAGTTTATTTATCCTAATGGCGCTGCCATGGTTCAAATACTTACCTGCCCCCCTTACCCCGTTGATCAAGTCGAAATTATGGCCCCTTATCATAGGGATCCCATTTGCTTTTGCCCTGTTTCCTACATTGTTTAAAATATTCTTGGTACGCGAAGCCTACGTCATCAATGAACTTGACGTGGTTTATGCATTGCTGACCTTGATTTTCTTGGGATTTGTACTTTGGGAATCATTTATCAAAAGAAGGCTATTATTATTGGGTTGGCTGGCCTTGATTACCATACTGGTCACCTTAATGGCTCAGATTTATAAATTAATGGACAACAACATCAATTTATTGTTGTTCTCGGCCATATTTAAAACATCATTGATCATGTTGTTTTTTGCCCTTGCGCTAAGCTGGGTCAAAGAACTTACGGAAACATTGATACCAGACCCATTTCAATTGAAAATAAAGTTTATCAAAAAGGACCAAAAACCAAGTACAATGGCCAACTCCGTTTCCTTGATTGGGTTCCCTGGTGATAAAGACCGTATTATACAACTCACACCTGCCCTTTATCGACTTTTCAAGGAATTTGCCCAGCGCAAAAAAGGCATGACTGATGATTGGTTGGAAATAAAACCAAAAAACTTTGATGTCACAAAAGACTACGACATTAGTGACCATAACGAATTAAAAAGATTACTGGAAGCCATTCTTAATGGCCTTTTCGGCAAAAAGAACTGGACCAAGGACAAACACTATGAGCCCCTAAAAGCAACATTGTTCGAGATGTCGGAAAATAGGGAAAGAAAAATTAGGCTTCGCATTCCAAAAGAAAACATATACATTGATTATTAGATAGTTACATTAATTTTGTCTGCCTTAGTGTTACCGACATTTATAAATCTATTCCGACAAAGCGCTTCTTAATTAAACCTAAAATCGAAATTCAGGCAAACTTTCGATTATGGTCAATACACTTTACAACAACACTTTAGCTGCTTTTTCACCACTACATTTTGTGTCAGCATCCAATCAAGGACTGGATGAAAAAATCAATGATGCCTTTATGCCATTTGCTGTGTGGTGGGAGAATTTAATTTTGGCGGAAATTCCCATGTTCGGCCAAGGAATTCCTTTGATTCTTATCATTTTAATTGGGGGTGCGCTATTTTTCACCATCTATTTTGGTTTCGTCAATGTCCGTCATTTCCCCACTGCCATACAAGTGGTCCGGGGAAAATATGATGAACTCGAAAAAAACCGACCTAATTCAAAACCAAAGGTTTATGAGGTAGATGGTGATTTGGTAGATACAATAAAGGATGAGGGGCATTTAGGAGAAGTCAACCATTTTCAGGCACTGGCCACGGCAGTTTCTGGCACTGTGGGACTTGGCAATATTGCCATGGTGGCCGTGGCCATTTCCATCGGAGGCCCGGGAGCTACATTCTGGATGATACTTGCCGGTCTTCTAGGAATGTCAACAAAGTTCGTGGAGTGTACGCTTGGCGTAAAATACCGGGATATTGACAAGAAGGGGAATGTCTATGGAGGGCCAATGTACTATCTCTCCAAGGGAATTGCCCAAAAAGGATTTTCCAAATTGGGCAAATTATTGGCAGGGCTGTTTGCCATGCTTTGTGTGGGAGCATCATTTGGCGGAGGGAATGCCTTTCAAAGTAATCAAGCTGCCGCTCAGATCATAGAACGTTTTGGCCTCACGGGAAATGCGACAGGAAGTATTATCGGGGTAGTCTTTGCCATTTTGGCCGGTGTTGTCATTATTGGAGGTATCAAGCGAATTGCCAAAGTTACCGAAAAGGTGGTCCCTTTTATGGCCATACTGTATGTGGGCGCTGCGCTCTTCATCATTTTTTCAAAAATTGAATGGGTCGATGATGCTTTCGCTTTGATTCTTAAAAGCGCCTTTACACCTGAAGCGACCGTTTCCGGGGGCTTTGTCGGTGTTATGATTCAAGGGTTTCGAAGGGCTGCATTTTCAAATGAGGCAGGGGCAGGATCTGCAGCCATTGCGCATTCGGCAGTCAATACAGGATATCCGGCATCCGAAGGATTGGTAGGATTGCTCGAGCCTTTTATAGATACCGTTCTGGTTTGTACCATGACGGCGATCGTCATCATTTTGTTCAATATGGATGGCGTCTTTGTCTACGGAAATGTTTTGGAAGGGCAAGCCTTGCTCAACGATGGTAGCAGATTGGGCGGGGTCAACATTACTTCACTGGCATTTGAAAGCTCCATAAACGGTTCTTCGTGGATTTTGATGTTGGCCGTATGCCTTTTTGCATTCAGCACTATCCTATCTTGGTCGTACTATGGATTACAGGCTTGGAAATACCTGTTTGGCAGAAGTAAGATCATGGACCTTTCTTACAAGATCATATATTTAATGTTCACCGTTTTGGGCGCTGCCATCACTTTAGATGCCGTCATCAAATTTTCTGATGCCATGATATTGGCCTTGGTCTTTCCCAATATGATAGGTCTACTTATACTGTTTCCTTATGTGAAAAGCGAATTCTTATGCTACAAAAAATTGATTTTCAGAAAAAAGAACTCGTCTTGAAATGATAAACAAAGGTTGAAATATTCACAAATCATTTCCTAAATCACTGAAATATATAAGGAACAATCTAAATTTTATGATAAAAAACTAGGATGGCATCTTTTAAATTGTAAATTTGTTTAACGTTTAATTAAAAAAGATGAACAGCGTAAAAACTTCCTTTAGTATTCGCGATATGGAAAACCTTTCCGGTATAAAGGCCCATACCATCCGAATTTGGGAAAAGCGATATAATTTGTTCAGCCCAGAAAGAACCGACACCAATATCCGAACCTACAATCTTGAAAGTCTACAAAAATTGTTGAACGTTACGCTATTGTACAACAACGGGTACAAGATTTCCAAGATTGCCAAAATGGGCGAGGAGAAAATTCCTGTCCTTGTAAACGAGATTATTTCCGAAAAAAGCGAAAAAAGCCATGCACTCAATTCATTGAAATTGGCAATGCTCAACTTTGACCAATCTCTCTTTCTGAAGACATACAACGGTCTTATGGAAGAAAAATCATTCACCCAGATTTTCAATGAGGTGTTTATACCATTGTTGAACGAATTGGGCTTGTTATGGCAAACAAATACCATAAGCCCTGCGCACGAGCATTTTATATCCAACCTTATAAAACAAAAAATTTATATCCACACAGAGAAGCTTCAATTTGAGTCACCTACCAAAAAAGATGAGGTATTTGTCCTGTTTTTACCTGAGAACGAGATACACGAATTGGGATTATTGTATATCAATTATCAATTGGCATTGCAAGGCTACAAAACCATTTATTTGGGACAGACCATGCCCATCGAAAGTTTGGAGGATTTACTGAAATACTACAACAATATCAGGTTTGTCTCCTATTTTACCGTTGCTCCAACAAAGGATGAAATCGATGACTATTTTGAACGGTTCCGCGAAGTGTTGAAAAAATCTCCTGGTTCCAAACTCTATGTTTTGGGACATCAAATACAAGAAATTGGAGAGCAAAAACCTCTCGAGGGGTCCATCAAAATATTTAAATCCATTAACCAATTGGTAGATACCCTCTAAACACAAATGAAAAAGGTAATTGTCATTGGTTCCGGTTTTTCTTCGCTATCCGCTTCTTGTTATTTGGCAAAAGCTGGGTTCGAGGTAGAACTATTCGAAAAGAACGATACTGTGGGCGGCAGGGCCAGACAATTGGTGAAGGATGGCTTTACTTTTGACATTGGCCCAAGTTGGTATTGGATGCCCGACATATTCGATAAATTTTTCGCCGATTTCGACAGGGAAACTTCTGATTTTTATCAATTGGACAAACTAAATCCAGCCTATAAAATTTTCTTTGAAGACGATACCATTACCATTGGCGATTGCATGGAAAAGATATGTACCGAGTTTGAGCGGATTGAATCTGGCAGCAGCAAGCATCTCAAACAATTTATAGGTGAAGCTCAGGAAAATTATGATATCGCCATAAACAAAGTTGTTTTGAGACCGGGGCTTTCTCCATTAGAGTTGGTGACCAAGGAAACAGTATTAAAAGTTGACCAGTTTTTTAAAACAATCAGTCAACAGGTCCGTAAAAGGTTCAAAAATCCAAAACTCATTTCAACTTTGGAATTTCCCGTACTTTTTTTGGGTGCCAAGCCAAGTAAAACTCCTTCCTTCTATAATTTTATGAACTTCGCAGACTTTGGTTTGGGAACATGGCATCCAAAAGGGGGAATGTACGAAATCATCAAGGCGATGAAAAGTATGGCCGAAGAATTGGGTGTAACCATTCACACCAATAGTCCCGCATCCCATATTTTGGTATCGGACGGTGACGTTTTGGGCATTCGAAGCAATGGAACCAATCATTTGGCAGATTATGTGGTGAGCGGCGCGGATTATCATCATTCCGAGACCTTATTGGACAAAAAATATAGGCAATATTCAGAGGAATATTGGGACAGTAAGACCTATGCCCCTTCTTCTTTATTGTTCTACATTGGTTTTGATAAAAAATTGAACAACATTGAACACCATAATTTGTTCTTTGATACCGATTTTGAAAAACATGCCCAAGAAATATACGACAACCCGCAATGGCCCAGCAATCCATTGTTCTATGCCAATTTCCCATCAGTAACGGATGCATCCATGGCACCAGAAGGCAATGAAACCGGATTTTTTCTGGTACCGATTGCTCCAGGACTGGAGGATACCCCGCAACTCAGGAACCAATATTTTGATATTGTGATGGACCGATTTGAAAAATTGACCCATCAATCTGTAAAAAAATCAGTAATTTTTAAGGAAAGTTTCTGTGTAAACGATTTTGTGGAACAATACAATTCCTACAAGGGAAATGCTTACGGTTTGGCCAATACATTGAGTCAGACCGCTTTTTTAAGACCTAACCTCAAAAGTAGCAAAGTAAAAAACTTGTTCTTTACCGGTCAGTTGACCGTACCCGGCCCAGGGGTCCCACCATCCCTGATATCCGGCAAACTGGTGGCTGATTTAATCATTAAAGAAGTTAACAAATGAAAACTATTTTTGACGATGTATCTTATCACTGCAGCAAGATTGTAACCAAATCTTACAGCACCTCATTCTCTATGGCCACAAAGATGTTGGCTCCTTCCATAAGGGCGGATATATATAACATTTACGGTTTTGTTCGTTTTGCCGATGAAATTGTAGATACCTTTCATGATTATGACAAGGCCAAATTGTTCAACTCCTTTGAAAAGGATATGGAGCAGGCCATTGCGGACAAAATAAGTTTAAACCCTATTCTAAATTCCTTTCAGGACACCTATCATAAATATGATATCCCACATCACTTGGTAGCATCTTTCATGAAAAGTATGCGGATGGACCTTACCAAGAAAAACTATGAGACTTTTGATGAGTACAGGGAATACATTTATGGCTCTGCCGATGTAGTAGGGCTAATGTGCCTTTGTGTATTTGTTAAAGGAGACAAAGAAAAGTACGAAGAGTTAAAGGAATCTGCCATGGCCTTGGGTTCCGCTTTCCAAAAGGTAAATTTCCTGCGCGACCTTAAGGCCGATTATGAGGACTTGAACCGAACCTATTTTCCCAATACCAACTTGTTGGAACTGGACGAAGAATCCAAAAAACGTATTGTGAATGAAATCAAAGCTGATTTTGCCCTTGGTTATTCAGGAATAGTTCAATTACCGGAACAGGCTAAATTTGGCGTATATACCGCGTATTGCTATTACAAAAAATTGCTTCAAAAATTACAGAGCACGCCTCCTTTGGAAATCAAGAATACTAGAATTCGTGTGCCCAATTACCAAAAATTTGGTCTGCTGGCGCAATCTTATGTAAATTACAAACTTCAACTGGTACAATGAAAGTAGCACTCTGGATATTGATTTTTTTATCAACCTTCTGCTTTATGGAATTTATGGCGTGGTTCACCCATAAATATGTGATGCATGGTTTTCTATGGAGCTTACACAAGGACCATCATAAAAAGGACCACGATTCGTGGTTTGAGCGCAATGATGCCTTCTTTATTTTTTATGCCATTGTAAGTATGACCTTGTTCTATTTGGGAAGTTATACGTCCTTTTGGTACGGTTGGCCATTGGGCTTTGGCATTTTGGCCTATGGGATTGCATACTTTACCGTTCATGATATATTTATCCATCAGCGCTTTAAAATATTCCGAAATGCCAACAATCGGTATGCTCGCGGTGTTCGAAGAGCCCATAAAATGCACCACAAACATTTGGGAAAGGACGACGGTGAATGTTTTGGAATGTTGGTTGTTCCGTTTAAATATTTTAAGAAAAACTGATTATTCACTTAGCAATCCATCCAAAAGATTGCGCGTGCTTTCTGAATTCCAATTTGCCGCACCGGTTTTGTTCACAACAATTTTACCTTCCTTGTCTATAATGTAGGTAACTGGAATACTTCCACTTTCCAACTCCGTAGGTGTTGCCGATGCCTGAAAATAGACGGGTATTTGGTATCCTTTTTTTTCTAGAAAAGTAATGACTTTCTCTTTCTCATCGTTGGCCACAAACGCAAAAGTGACCTTATCCTTATAATCTGAATACAATTCGATAAAACCAGGGAGCTCCGCTACACACGGTGGGCACCATGTGGCCCAAACATTTACTAAGACAACCTCTCCTTTCTTGGATTGAAGGTTTATACTTTTTCCTTCCAAATCAACCAAGCTCCAGTTATAATCGGTCAAAGTTGCCCGTTCATTTTCATCAACGGTACTTGGACTTATGACCGTGGCCACCACTTTATTGACCCAAACCCGGGCGTAAAAACCTAGCGGGGTAAAAAGAATAAGCAATATGGCCAAAATCCATATACCATTGCCTATCTGTTCCTTGGTCAGTTTCATTCCGCAATCAATTCATCCAACAACCGGTACACCTTTTTATTACTCCAATCCGAAATTCCCTCTTCGTGGATGACAATATTTCCAGATTTATCAACCAAATACGATGATGGTACCTTACCCGTATCTACTGCCATTTTTTCTCCAATAATCAAATAGGTGACGGGAAAAGTAAATTCATGTTCATCCATAAAAGCTTCCACAGGTTCTTGCTCTTCATTTGTAATGATATAAAAATCCATCTTGCCTTTGTATTTGTCGTACAATTCCTGAATACTTGCAAGCTCAGCTTCCGAAGGTAATCGCCAAGATGCCCAAAGATTGATGAGAATTACATTTCCTTTTGATTCTTCAAAATTGAAAAAGTTCCAGTCTTCGTCCTTGAGTCTCCAATCATAATCCGTAATTTTTTCTTGTTCGGTCTTTTCAATCACGGATGGCGCAAAGGAAAACAATCTGTTCAGCCAAATTTTTCCGTAGTACCCGATGGGAGTTACAAAAAATGACAGCACAAAAAGAATCAATACGATATTGAGAACGGTCTTTTTACTGATTTTCATGGATTATTATGTCTCAAAAATTAAAAACTCCTGATATCTTTAACAACATCAGGAGTTTTCACAGATTATATTAGATACAATTAAGCATTCTGTATTTTGATCAAGTTCAAGGCAGAACCTTCATTGAACCACTTGATCTGTGCATCATTGTATGAATGGTTTGCCTTAATGGTATCCTTGCTTCCATCTGCATGTACCAATTCGATGGTCAAAGGCTTATCCGGTGCAAACTCGGCAGCATCCACAATGTTGAAGGTATCGTCCTCTTGAATAAGATCATAATCGTTCTCATTGGCAAAGGTCAAGGCCAACATACCCTGCTTCTTCAAGTTCGTTTCGTGGATCCTTGCAAAGGATTTAACCAACACAACGGCAACGCCCAAGTGTCTTGGCTGCATGGCAGCATGCTCACGTGAAGAACCTTCTCCGTAGTTATGGTCACCCACAACAACCGTTTTGATTCCTTGTTTTTTATACTCACGTTGGGTATCCGGAACACCTCCATACTCACCTGTCAATTGGCTCTTTACCAAATTGGTCTTCTGATTGAAAGCATTCACTGCCCCGATCAGGGTGTTATTGGCGATATTGTCCAAATGCCCCCTGAAACGTAACCAAGGCCCTGCCATGGAGATGTGGTCCGTGGTACATTTTCCGAAAGCTTTGATCAATAATTTCATTCCCTGAAGATCGCTGGCCTTGATAGGCACGAAAGGTTGCAATAGCTGCAAACGCTCGGAACCTTCGGCAACGATTACCTCTACTCCGCTTCCGTCCTCACGAGGCTCTTCGTAACCATTCTCTTTTACCTCAAAGCCTTTTGGTGGCAATTCCCATCCTGTTGGCTCATCCAACATTACTTCTTCACCATCTTCATTGATCAACTTATCCGTCAACGGGTTAAAGTCCAAACGACCTGCAATTGCAATGGCAGCGGTCATTTCTGGAGAAGCCACGAATGCGTGGGTATTTGGGTTTCCATCAGCACGCTTTGCAAAGTTACGGTTGAAAGAGTGCACGATACTGTTCTTAGGAGCGTTCTTTGGATCTTCGTAACGTCCCCACTGACCGATACACGGTCCGCAGGCATTGGTAAAGATCTTGGCATCCAATTTTTCGAATATCTCTAGGATACCATCTCGCTCTGTAGTATATCTTACTTGTTCGGAACCTGGGTTGATACCGAATTCCGCTTTTGTCTTCAATTTTTTATCCAATGCTTGTTGTGCAATGGATGATGCTCTTGACAAATCCTCATAGGAAGAGTTGGTACAAGAACCTATCAATCCCCATTCAACTGCCAAAGGCCAGTCGTTCTTTTCGGCCTTTTCCCTCATGGTACCCACTTCGGTAGCCAAATCCGGAGTAAATGGTCCGTTCAACAACGGCATTAATTCGGATAGGTTGATTTCGATTACTTGGTCGAAGTATTGCTCTGGATTTGCATAAACCTCTGGGTCAGCTGTCAAGTGCTCTTTAACTTTATTGGCTTCATCAGCAACGTCAGCTCTATCGGTAGCTCTTAAATAGCGTTCCATGGATTCATCATAACCAAAAGTAGATGTGGTAGCACCAATCTCGGCACCCATGTTACAAATGGTTCCCTTACCCGTACAGGACATAGAGGTTGCTCCCGGGCCAAAATATTCAACAATGGCACCTGTTCCACCTTTTACGGTCAGAATTTCTGCCACCTTTAAAATAACATCTTTAGGGGCGGTCCAACCAGAAAGTTTTCCGGTCAATTTAACGCCGATCAACTTAGGAAATTTAAGTTCCCAAGCCATTCCGGCCATTACATCCACAGCATCGGCTCCACCAACACCAATGGCCACCATTCCCAAACCACCTGCGTTTACGGTGTGAGAATCGGTTCCGATCATCATACCACCTGGGAATGCATAGTTTTCCAAAACCACTTGGTGAATAATACCAGCACCTGGTTTCCAGAATCCAATTCCATATTTGTTTGATACAGACCCCAAAAAGTCAAAAACCTCTTTACTTGTCTCGTTGGCATGTTTTAAATCCGCAGCAGCACCCTGCTTGGCCAGAATCAAGTGATCACAGTGAACTGTGGTCGGCACGGCCACTTTATCCTTTCCTGCTTGCATAAACTGAAGCAAGGCCATTTGTGCCGTGGCATCTTGACAAGCAATTCTATCCGGGGCAAAATCAACATAGTCCTTGCCCCTTACAAAGGCTGTTGTTGGTTTACCGTCCCAAAGGTGAGAGTATAAGATTTTTTCTGAAAGTGTCAGGGGTTTGCCCACCAATTCACGGGCTTTTTCCACGCGTTCCCCCATGGAAGCGTAGACCCCTTTGATCATGTCTATATCAAATGCCATTATACAATTGAGTTTTTAAGATTTTCGTAATTCGGTAAATTTACTAAATCGTGAAGTATTTTGGAATTAGAATCGCACTAAATAAGTGTTGTCCTACGTATTTTTTACAACAATTCCGTGATAATTTTTTCTTCGGTAATACCTTCAGCCTCCGCTTTGTAGTTTTTCAGAATCCTATGGCGAAGGATTCCGAGACTTACCGCTTTTACATCTTCGATGTCCGGAGAGAATTTTCCGTTGATGGCGGCATGGGCCTTTGCGGCCAAAATTAGATTCTGTGATGCCCTTGGTCCAGCACCCCAGTCGATGTAGTTTTGAACGTATTCCGATGCTCCCTCTTGCCCAGGTCTTGTTCTGTTCACAAGTCTTACCGCATAATCCACGACATTATCAGGTACCGGTATGCGCCTAATCAAATGTTGTACCTCAATAATTTCATCCGCAGTAAACAAGGTATCAATTGTTGCTTGCAAGTCACTAGTAGTGGACTTTACCACTTGGATTTCTTCTTCAACCGATGGGTATTTTAGTTCTATGGCGAACATAAAACGGTCCAATTGGGCTTCTGGCAACGGGTATGTACCTTCTTGCTCAATTGGGTTTTGGGTGGCCAGCACAAAATACGGTTGATTGAGTTTGTATTGATTTCCTGCAATGGTGACCGCTCGTTCCTGCATGGCCTCCAATAATGCCGCTTGGGTTTTGGGAGGGGTCCTGTTAATTTCATCGGCAAGGATGATATTTCCGAAAACCGGCCCTTTAATAAATTTAAAGTTGCGGTTTTGATCTAAGACCTCGCTTCCTAAAATATCACTGGGCATCAAATCGGGAGTAAACTGGATTCTTTTAAAGTCCAGTCCCAATGTTCGGGCAATGGTGTTTACCATTAAGGTTTTGGCCAAACCCGGCACACCGATCAGCAAGGAGTGCCCTCCCGTATAAATGGATAGTAGTATTTGATCGATCACCGTTTCTTGGCCTACAATGACCTTGGCAATCTCTTTTTTTAATTCTTGGTGTTTTTTTACCAGATTTTCTACCGCAACTACATCCGACATAAGGCTACTCCTTTACCCAATTGTTTGCAAAATCACAGACTCTACTTTCTGGATCTACATGAATATAGGTATCATCGATATGTTCGTCCATCCATTCTTTTATGGCATTGAACTGTTTTTCCCTTAGTGCCAGTTCCTGGATTTTCATGTAGTCTTTTGCAAAGTCCGCCTCGTGTTCATCATAACGGTTGGAAATCTTCATGATCTTGAACTTTGGTGGTCCTCCCCTTTGGTCATCCTCGCGAATGGGGCGGGAAATCTCTCCATCCTTAAGGTTCCTCACTTGGTTGTATAGGGTGGGATCCATCTTGGTCAACTCAAATCGGGAATCAAAATTTACGGGGTTACGAAGCAATCCACCGTCAAATTTGGTCTCCTTTTCATCCGAAAAATTCAAGGCAGCCTCGGCAAATGTGTACTTGCCATCTAAAACCTGCTGGCGAATGGAGTCCAATTCCTTTGTTGCTTTATCAATAGCGCTTTGCGGTATGTCCGGAATCATCAGAATATGCCTCAAATCCAATTCCTGACCTCTTATTTTCTCAATATAAATGATGTGATACCCAAAACTAGTTTCAAAAGGCTGAGATATCTCTCCCTCTCTCAAGCTAAAGGCAACATCTTTAAATTCTTTCACAAAAGGAGTTTCCTTTGTCATGCTGTAAAAACCTCCCTTAGATTTTGACCCTGGATCTTGAGAATATAAAATAGCTTTCACATTGAAGCTAGCATCATTCTCTAATACATCTTGACGGATTTCTTTGAGTTGATTGATTACCTTTTGTTTTTCTTCCTCGGGAGCTTCAGGCTGCTTTACAATTTGGGCGATTTCCAATTCCGCACCAAAAACAGGTCGTTCATCTTCTGGAATTTTATTGAAAAACTGTCGGACCTCTTCTGGGGTCACTTCAATCTCCTCTACTATTTTTCCCTGCATCTTTTCGGAAAGCATACGAAGTTTGTTGATCTCAAAAAGCTCTTCACGGAAACTTTCCATATCGGGCTTTTTATAGTAGCTGAGCATTTTTTCAACGCTTCCTATCTGCTGTGTCAATTGTTGGATTTGCCTATCACTTTGGGCGTTCACCATATCATCGGACACCAACAAACTGTCCTGCACCGCCTGGTGGGCATATAACCTGTCCTCCATAAGCTTGCCCAAAAGTCCGCAACGGGTAACATCTTCGGTGGAAGCACCTTGGTTACGAAGATCGATCAAGGTTTTGTCTATGTCCGATTCCAAGATTACGTAATCTCCCACTACCGCTGCAATTCCGTCAAGCTTTATCCTTTTGGTGTTGCTCGTAGTATCCACACTCATTGCTTGGTCTGCTTCCTGTGCCTGGACCATTCCTATTATTGCAAAAAATGCAATCGAAAGTCCTTTAATTTTCTTTGTCATAAACCTCAAATTCATTCTTCTTAATGGCTTCATCTATAATTTCGGTCTCCAATTGTTTAATGTAATTTAAGCGTCTTCTATTCAAAATCAATTGCCGAATATCAGGTTCCACGTAATCAAACGGGGCTGTTTCATTGACTTCCAACACATTGGTTACCAACCCCAAATATACCTCTAACGAATCTTGTAGCTCAAAAAATTGTGATTTTTTTAAGTGGGACTCCTCATTTGCCTGTGTTAAGGGAGGTATTTCTTGGATAACTCTTGATGCACTGACCCAAATAGAATCGTTAAAATGTATTTTCTTGAACTGGACCGCAATGGAATCCAAATACCTTCTATCTGAATCTTCCCATCGCTTAATTTTTGACTCGACCCCATCCCTATCCAAAAATTGTTCGGACATGCCAACAAACCTTAACTGAACCAATTTTTCGTTGAGTTTGAAGTTTTCTTTTTCTCTCTCGTAAAATTCTTGCAATTGACTTTTGGTAACGGACGTATCTTGGGATTGATTGACTAACGCTTCTATGTAGGCACGCGTATACAGGTCGGCACGATAATCGGACACCAAGCGGTCGAACTCGGCCAACTTTTCTTCGGGCAGGTTTATCTTTGATTTTGACAACAACAACTGTTTTGACGCCCAATTATTTATATAATTGTTTACAAATATGGTACTATCCTGCGCCGTCATATCATCCCTGATCAAGGAAGCAACATCTTCTTTGTACAAAAAAGTGTCGCCCACCCTCGCCAGAGGTTCCTTTTCTTCCTCCTCATTGAACATACCTTCACAAGAGGAAACAAGAATTGCCACAAAAGTGCCAAAAAGGAAAAGTGTGTGTTTTTGGAGCTTAAGCATTTCGCAAAAATAACAATTACAAAGTCCCTTACAAGAAGCTTCTCATTTCATTAACAGATTTTTTGTGCCCTATAGATGTCCAGAAATTGCTACTTTAGTACAAAACCAAACCAAATATGAAGTACACTACGGAAATTGTTGTTGATGTACATAGGGATGAATTTATTAAAAAAATGGACGACCCCGACAACATGAAGCATTGGCAACAAGGACTTATCGGCTACGAGCAACTATCTGCCAGTCCCGGGCAAGAGGGTTCCCGAATGAGTCTAAGTTACGAAATGGGGAGTCGTAAAATGGACATGGTGGAGACTATCATTAAAAAAGAACTTCCCAACGAATTGCATATGACCTATGATACCAAAGGTGTTCATAATATCCAAAAAAATTACTTTAAGGAAGAAGGTGCCTCTACGCGCTGGGTATCGGAATCAGAATTTCAATTTTCTGGGTTTGGGATGAAACTTATGGGGTTTTTAATGCCCGGGGCCTTCAAAAAACAATCCCTTAAATACATGCAAGATTTTAAGGCATTTGCCGAAAATGGCACATCTGTGCTCAACTCATAACAACAATGGAAAAACTTTTGGACAGAAAAATCAAGATCATCTGGGACTTTAGAGGGCCAAGTGCCGCACATACTGCGGAACATTATCTAAAACACCTTAAAGAATTTGTAGAGGTAGAAGAACTTAAATACGACCTGGGCGGGGTAGAGCATTTTAGTCCAGCCCACAGCATTGCCTACTTGGTTGTTGCTGAATTTGAATTAAAGGAGATAAGGGAAGTTCTTAAACCCCACCGGGGCCAGGTATATTCAGGAGAAATTTAATCTTTTCACCAATGAGGTTCAAAATTGCGGTAGTGTGCTCCCTTATTTTGGGAACCTCTTGCTCCAAAAATCCCCCCGATAACCCTCTTACTGAGGCACTATCTTCGGAAAATAACAAAATTAGAAGGGTGATGGATAATTTGGATGAGCACGAAATCCAAGTCAGATACACTCGGATAGACCGAAAAAATGATAGTATTATTTTTACGGATTTTGATTTTCAGGTCGATAAAAATAACTATTTCTACCCTGCAAGTACCGTAAAATTTCCCGCGGCGGTCGCCGCCTTGGAGAAGCTCAACACAATTGATTCTCTATCCATGGACACTCGCTTTTTTGTTGAAGGTGATTCCGTGGAAACAACTTTTGCCAAAGCTATTTCTGAAATCTTTGCCGTATCGGACAATGCCGCCAATAATCGTTTGATTGAGTTTTTGGGTCAAGATGAAGTAAACGACAGAATGAAAAAACGGGGGGTGTCGCCCATTCGAATTGCCCATCGACTCTCTACCGAGAATGCGGACGATGTTACCACCAAACCCTTGGTTTTCTACCTCAACGATTCCACGACCTATTTGAGCGAACCCATCATCAACTCACCCATAAGACCAATAAAGTTAAAGGGCATCAAAAAAGGAAAAGGATATATTGCTGATGAATCATTACAGACAGGACCTTTTGATTTCGCATTGAAAAATTATTATCCAATCGAAGCTCAAACCGCTCTTTTAAAACGCATCATTTTTCCCGAAGCGTTTCCGAAAGACGAACGTTTTAACCTCAGCGATGGTCAGCGCACATATCTGTTAGACACCATGCACACCTTACCACCCCAATTAGGGTACGACCCAGAAGAGTTCTACGATAGCTACGTGAAGTTTTTTATGTTTGGCGACACTACCGACCCTATACCCGACCACATCAAAATTTACAACAAAGTTGGGTACGCTTACGGAACGCTCACAGACTGCGCCTACATAAAGGATACCAAAAACGATATCGATTTTATGATAACGGCCACTATTTTGGTGAACAGCAACGGAATTTTTAACGATAACACCTACGAATATGACGAGGTTGGTATCCCATTCTTGGCCCAATTGGGAAAGGAACTTTATGAATTGGAGCTAAGCCGAAAACGTTAGGTCGGCTCGCCGAACAAATCGTAATCGGAAGCATCGGTGATCTCGATATTCACAAAGTCACCTATTTTTACATAATGCTTGGTAGCGTCTATCAAAACTTCGTTGTCCACATCGGGAGAATCGAACTCGGTACGTCCTACAAAATGGCTCCCCTCTTTTCTATCGATTATACAACGAAAGGTTTGTCCAATTTTTTCCTGGTTCAGTTCCCAAGAAATCTGTGACTGGATTTCCATAATGATGTTTGCACGTTCTTGTTTTACTTCTTCGGGAACATCATCTTCCAAATTGTAGGCATGGGTATTTTCTTCGTGGCTATAGGTGAAACAGCCCAAACGTTCAAAACGCATTTCCTTGACCCAATTTTTCAAAGTCTCAAAATCCTCTTCGGTTTCGCCTGGATAACCTACAATCAAAGTGGTTCGGATGGCCATTTCGGGAACAGCTCCCCTAAAATCCTTTAAAAGCTGGGTGGTCTTGGCATAGGTAGTTCCACGCCTCATACTTTTTAGAATTGCATCGGATATATGCTGAAGTGGGATATCGATATAATTACAAATCTTTGGCTCGTTTCGCATCACCTCCAAAACATCCATCGGAAATCCTGTTGGGAAAGCATAGTGCAAACGAATCCATTCAATGCCGTCTACTTTGGCCAAGGCCTGTAGCAGTTCAGCCAAGTTTCTTTTCTTGTACAGGTCCAAACCATAATAGGTAAGGTCCTGCGCTATCAAGATGAGTTCTTTTACCCCTTTGGCTGCCAATTTCTCGGCCTCTGCCATCAAATCTTCAATTGGCGTGCTGCGGTGTTTTCCGCGCATCAATGGGATGGCACAGAAAGAACAAGGTCGATCACATCCTTCGGCAATTTTAAGGTATGCGTAGTTTTTTGGTGTGGTCGTCAAACGTTCACCAATTAATTCATGCTTATAGTCAGCACCGAGAGCCTTCAATAAATTGGGTAGCTCACTCGTACCAAAATATTGGTCCACATTTGGAATTTCCTTCTCCAAATCTGGTTTGTAACGCTCGCTCAAACAACCGGTCACAAAAACTTTGTCAACAGCACCAGCCTCCTTCTTTTGAACATATTCCAAAATGGTGTTCACACTTTCTTCCTTGGCGTTGGCAATAAAACCGCAGGTATTGATCACTACCACATTGCCCTCCTCTTCATGGGCGACCTCCTTATTGTTGGCACGCAATTGTCCCATCAACACCTCAGAGTCGTACACATTTTTGCTACAACCCAGGGTCACTACATTAATTTTGTGCTTCTTAAGCGATTTTGTGCGCATAGTTCCTTTAAATGGAGTGCAAAAATACAATAACACAAGGCATTACAATCATTTTGGCCTATAATATTTATGGAAATGACAAGAACTCTTACTGTTTGATTATTCCTGATACGCCTCAGGCATTTTCCTGGCCCTGTTCAATTGTTCGAAGGCTTTACCTATTCGAAGTAAATGCGCTTCGGTAAAGGGTTTTCCGATGAAGGTCAAACTTTCGGGCTCGCCATCGGTTTTGTAACCCATGGGAATGGTCAATGCGGGGTATTCGGCGACTGCCGCGTAACCCGCATGGTAATTGTTGATGCTCAACACGGCATCCAAGTTTTTTTCTTCCATGATATTGAAGAATGCCCTGCCCGACTCCTTTAAATTTTGTTTGATTTTTTCAAATTGTTCTGCAGTAGTGGAATCGGACAAAATACCATCAAAACGTTCCTGTCCGTATGGTATTCTCACCAAAGAATCCTGTTGGTTAAATGCTACGACATCTTCTACGGACTCTACTTTAACTGCATCTTTATGCTTGACCTCAGCTTTTATATAAGCAGGCAGATCCTCCCTCATATCCAGATTCAGCAGCGTGGTAAAACCTTCAAGGGGAATATTCTCAGCTTCAAACTTCACAATTTGAGCTCCAGCTCTCCGTAATGCTTCGATGTTCGCAGCATAAATGGAATCACGTTCCATTAAGTTCTTCATTACGCCTAAACGGATTTCTTTCAGAGTTTCCGGGTTCATCCAAGCTGATAAAATGCCTGGTTCCGAGCTCACCGATTTATAATCGGCTTCATCCTTTCCTAACATCGCATCCAACAAAATCGCATTGTCCGTCACATTTTTTGTCATGGGGCCAGGAGTATCCAAGGTACTGGAAATGGGCACAATCCCTGTTCGGCTCAACAAGCCGATGGTCGGCTTTAAGCCCACCACGGAGTTTTGACTGGAAGGTGAAAGTATGGAACCCGATGTTTCAGTACCAACTGCGGCCACAGCATAATTGGCTGCCGTAGATGTTCCACTACCTGCACTAGAGCCTCCTGTATCAAAAATCCTTCTTCCGTAGGGGTTCAAAGTTTGTCCACCTACAGCACTCTGACCATTGGGGCAGGCACCACATATAAAATTGGCCCATTCGCTCAAGTTGACCTTGCCTAAAATCAACGCTCCTTTTTCCTTTAAACGTTCAACGATAAATGCATCATCGGTCTGATTGTCCTTTAGTGCAATAGCACCTGCCGTCGTCTTCATTTCTGCGGTTCCAATGTTATCCTTCAACAAAATGGGCATCCCATAAATAAGATGATGGATTTCCTTGCTTTCATCCAGTTGACGTGCTTCTTCCAACACATTTGGATTCAATGCAATAACGGTATTTAGTGTCGTATTGTTCGGGAGTTCATACTTATAGATTCGATACAAATAAAACAATGTCAAATCTTCGTAGGTAAAAGTACCATGGTCGATATGGGTTTGAAGGGTCGGGATATCCTGCTCCAGCACCAAAGGCTTCATCTTTTGATATTGTGCTTCGGTAAACTGGGACACTTCGTCATAAAGTGGCAAAAACACTTCGTTCTTATCCAAGACTTTGCTCTGGATGAATTTATAGCGCATCCTTTCGCTTTTGTTATTAGCACTGGCAGCCACCTCCGCGGAATCATTGTAGGACGTCCAAACAGTTTTTTTACCCCGGGATTCCACATTTTTCTGCTTGCACGAAGCAAGTACCACCAAAAAAAGGAAACAAATTAAATTTCTAATCATCAGCATTTGAAATTTTCATCTATTCAATTCATTATAAAAATATATCAAGAACAGGAAATTACTTTTTACCAGACAAACTATAATTAAAGTGCCATGGATGTTCGTACCATAGGTCCCATTCTTCCTCCAAATTGGTCTCAAATGCTGCTCTTGATTGTCCTGAAAACCCAGTTTGCCCACATTCCTCTCCAGCAATGCTCTCATTATAGCCAATAGAACCCGTGTTAACACCAAGTTCTCCGCCATTCACCAAGTGCCATGTATAAAAGTATGGTCTGTTTGCTTTCATATAAACCTTTGTAGATGTCAAGTCGAAATACACCCACCCACCTCTATAGGTCGGGGGAACAGTAACAGATGTTGTACCCAGTATAGTTCCATTCTCATCGCGGATATCCAGTTGCACTTCCAGATCTTGGTCATAATATGTACCCCCTTGGTAATAAGCAAAACCTCTATCAAACAGGACTCCGAATGTATCCGGGTTTAAATCTTCAGATAGCTGTAAAATCTGGCCCGTACCCACATTCCTATCGTATGGTCCATGCTCAAAATCCGGATTATCCCTATCGTCCCCACCAAACCACTTGCTCGCATTTGATTCAGAACATCTCACTTCAAAATCAATATCCATAACCTCAAAACCTACCTCATAGGAACTCTCCTCTCCATTTTCTGCTATCACCTTATAAACAACCGGACTAGTATAATCATTTACATCTATAGGATTGGGTGAGATTGTGGCAAAATCCGAAATTTCTATATCCAATGAAATATTATCAGTTTGCATAAAGGATGGCAGTCGTTGAAAAAACTCCCCCTCACTTACCTTATTAACCACAATATCATTAAAATCAGCCTTTGCACTAATTCCCAAAATAGCATTTTCAGAAGACAGCTCCCTAATGATGTCCACTGAATATTCGTTGGTTTCCCCGTTTTCCGCCGTCACGACAAAAATAAATGTATCTGTAATCGAAGTAATAGATTCCGGAGCAGGTTCTATGGTTGCCCCATCGGAAATTTCAATTTCCAACACAATATCCTCCAATAATATATGACTTGGAACCATACCTTCGATTATAGCGCTCCCTACGTTTGGAGAAAAGGAAAAATCACCTTTCCTTAACTCAAAGGACGTTATAAAATTTTGTGAGTAAAGCTGTCTTTCAATATCCAATGTATACTCCCGTTTAGAACCATTCTCTGCGGTAACAGTAAAAACTACTGGATTAAGCAAAGAAGTTATTGAACTTGGAGCAGGATCAATTTTAGCCCCCTGTGAAATCTCCACCTCAAGCTTGACCGGCTCTAAACTAAACTCACTAGGTAAATCTGCTGAAATTGAACTGGTTCCTATTGTAGCTTTATACTCAATACCTGTATTTTTAACAACAAAAGATGTAATGAAGTTTTCGGCACTAAGAATTTTGTCATCACTTTCTGAGCTGCACGAAATACATATCAGGAAGAGTAAGCAAGGAAAAAAGGTTTTTTTTTGCATGGTTGGTTCTGGTAATGGATTTCACCCGAACACAACGTTACGAACTTTTATTCATATTTAAAAAATGAATCGACAAACTCATATTTATTGAACACCTGAAGGTCTTCAATACCCTCTCCTACACCAATATATTTTACCGGAATCTGAAACTGGTCGGAAATACCAATGACCACGCCCCCTTTTGCAGTTCCGTCCAATTTGGTCACCGCCAAACTGCTCACTTCAGTAGCCTTGGTAAATTGCTTGGCTTGCTCAAATGCATTTTGTCCGGTAGAGCCATCAAGTACCAATAGTACTTCATGGGGTGCATCGGGAACTACTTTTTGCATTACCCGTTTTACCTTGGACAGTTCGTTCATTAAATTGACCTTGTTGTGTAAACGACCTGCCGTATCCACTAGCACCACATCAGCATTTTCGGCCACTGCAGAATTTAGCGTATCAAAGGCAACAGAAGCGGGATCGCTTCCCATTTTTTGTTTGACAATAGGTACATCCACACGTTTTGCCCAAACTTCCAATTGATCAATAGCCGCCGCACGGAAGGTATCGGCGGCACCCAAGACAACCTTCAAACCACTAGCCTTGAATTTATGGGCCAACTTACCAATCGTGGTTGTTTTACCGACCCCATTTACACCTACCACCATAATTACATATGGTTTTTTGTCCTTGGGAACAGCAATCTCGGTGTCCTCCCCGGAATTGGTCTCCGATAGCAAACCTGCAATCTCTTCACGAAGAATGGTATTGAGCTCGTCAGTGCCCATGTATTTGTCGCGAGACACACGCACTTCAATGCGCTCGATGATTTTTAGAGTAGTATTTACGCCCACATCGGAAGTAACCAAGACCTCTTCCAGATTGTCGAGCACCTCATCATCTACCTTTGACTTACCTGCTACGGCCTTGCCCAGTTTACCAAAAAAGCTGGTTTTGGACTTCTCAAGACCCTTATCCAAGGTCTCCTTTTTATCCTTTGAAAATATATTTTTGAATAAGCTCATCCTGTGTTCTTTGAGAATGGTCAAAGATAGGAAAGTAAGGGGAGTTTTGTTAACAGAAAATTCCTTTGATATGCCTTATCGCCGCCAAGTTGAAGCATCCAACAGAATTATGGGAATAAAAAAAGCCGCTAAAAAGCGGCCCTAGTATTGTTAACAAGGAGATTTTCCTTATTTGCTGTTCAACCAGTCATTCACCATTTCCGGTGCCATTACAGACTCTACGAAAGTGTAGGCTCCTGTTTTTGGAGATTTTACCATTTTGATGGCTTTTGTCAATCTCTTGGATGATGACTGAAGTGTTGCTACTGTTTTCTTTGCCATGGCTTATATTTTTTGCCCTTTACTTAGTAAAAAGCTATTACTTAATTTCTTTATGAACGGTCATACGCTTAAGGATAGGATTGTATTTTTTGATTTCCATCCTATCTGGCGTGTTCTTTTTGTTCTTTGTGGTAATGTATCTAGAAGTACCTGGCATACCAGATTCTTTGTGTTCTGTACACTCTAAAATTACCTGAACCCTATTTCCTTTCTTTGCCATTGTATTGTACTTAAAATGCTTTTACAACTTACTTTTTGGAATTGATTTCCTTCAAGACAGCAGAGATTCCTTTTTTGTTGATGATTTTCAACCCACGGGCAGATACGTTCAAGGTCACCCAACGATCTTCCTCTGGAATATAAAACCTCTTCTTGGAGATATTTGAATCAAATCTCCTTTTTGTCTTATTGATAGAAAAGGAAACGTTGTTTCCAAACATCACCTTTTTTCCTGTTACTTCACAAACTTTAGACATCTCCCTAACTATTTGAGTGATTTTATTGAGGCTGCAAATTTATACCATTTTACTGGGACGTACAAAATTCTTTTTCAGAAATTTAAAATTTCTTTATACAATAGCTCAAAAGCCTTGTTAACGGACTTTTTTACGACCCTGTCACGATGCTTTCCCATCACAAATTTATGGGCAAAAGTACCTTTTGGAGTACCAATTCCTATATATACGGTTCCAACCTCGGCATCGGAATCGCCTTTGGTGGGTCCTGCATTACCTGTCGTAGCTATGGAGAAATCGGTTCCCAACTTATTTTTTACGCCATTTGCCATGGCAATCGCCACCTCTTCACTAACCACGGAATGTTCGTCGATAAGTTCTCGTGGAACCCCCAGAACATTTATCTTGGCCTCGGTGGCATAGCACACCATACTCCCTTTAAAGTAGGCGGATGCTCCGGGAACGGAGGTGATTCGTTCCGCTATGCTTCCCCCTGTAAAACTTTCGGCGGTGGACAAGGTCATTTTTTTATCGGTAAGCAATGTGCCTATCTGTTTTTCGACTCTTCCATCTTCCTCCTCTTCCCCGTAGATAATCTCTCCAATAATAGGGTAAAGTTTTTTTACCTGTTCTTCTATTCCAGCGAGCAACGCATCTTTATCCTCCCCTTTTGCCGAAAGACGAAGCCTTACACTACCAATGTTCGGGAGATAGGCAAACTTGATAAATGGCGGCAAATTGTTTTCCCAATCCTCAAGCTTTTCGGCAATCGCACTCTCACCCATTCCGTAAGTTAGAATAGTCTTGTGGACAATATGAGGTCGCTTGTACTCTTCTATGATTTTGGGCAAAACGGCAGAGGTCATTAGATTTTTCATCTCGTACGGCACCCCGGGAAGGGAAATAAATGCAGTTTCGCCCTTTTTCATCCAAATGCCCGGTGCTGTTCCGAACTCGTTATGGAGCACGGTCGCTTTTGAAGGTACCATGGCCTGCTCTCTGTTCAAATCCGAAATAGGGGTTGTAATATATTTTTTGAAAAGCTCTTCTATATGATGCAGCACCGAATCGTCCTGAATCAGTTCATCATCAAAAAATTCACAAAGGGTATGCTTGGTAACATCATCCTTTGTAGGGCCAAGACCACCCGTAATGATTACCACTGAAGACCGCTCGCCTGCTTCTTTTAGAGACCTTAATATGTGGTGTTTGTCATCCTGTATGGATGTTATTTGATAAACAGAGACCCCAATCCTATTCAGTTCTTTGGAAATAAACGCTGAATTGGTATCTACAATCTGACCTATGAGAATCTCATCCCCAATGGTGATTATCTCCGCTTGCATCTATAAATCAAAGTCGTTTTTAAGTTCAGAGACCACTTGGAGCACATCTTTTTTCAACAAAGGAAACTTTTGTTCTATTTCCTCCATGCTACCGGTCGCCTTACCGAGTGTTTCTATTTCCAAGGCCTTTGCCCTTGTTTGCTCCATACCCAAAATATCCACATTGGGTTTAATTTTATGGGCCAACTTATATATGTTTTCATAGTCCTTGCTGCCTATAGCCTTTTCCAGGCTTTCTAGGTCTTCAGGAACTTCTTCTAAAAAAACGGAGATTACCGAGGTTATGAAATCCTCATCACCTTCCGCCATTTCATTTATTTTATCAAGGTTGTAAATCATTATTTTACATTAATATCAAACATTTGCTCACCTTCCAATCTACCGACAAGGTAGTCATTTGGGCTTACTTTACCAACACCGGCAGGGGTACCCGTAAAGATGATGTCTCCCTTTTTCAGCATGAAGTAGGTGGATACATGGGCTATGATTTCATCTATATTCCACAGCATCAACGAAGTATTTCCATCTTGGACGATTTCATTATTTTTTGACAATGAAAATTTAAGGTTGTCCATATCTTTAAACTTATCCTTGGGCAGCCATTTTCCAACTACGGCAGCACCATCAAACCCTTTGGCCTTTTCCCAGGGCAATCCTTTGGATTTTAATTTGGATTGAAGGTCTCTCGCCGTAAAATCTATGCCCAGCCCAACTTCATCATAATATTTATGGGCAAATTCTTTGGAAATATGCTTTCCCACTTTTTTGATTTTCACCAAGACTTCCACCTCGTAGTGCACATCGTGGGAAAATTCAGGAATGTAGAAATCCTGTTCTTTGGGCAAAATGGCGGAATCGGGCTTTATAAAAACGACCGGCTCGTCCGGACGTTCATTGCTCAATTCATTTATGTGATCTACATAATTACGTCCTATACAAATCAGTTTCATAATTTGCTGATGGGGTTAACGTGTTGTTTATCTTAAAATTTATTATTGAGCTTGCTCAACTTTATCTGGGTAAGAACTTTTTTGGTGTACAGCGGAAAGTCGGCGTTCAATATCCAGCCAAAGTAGCCAGGTTCTTTCTCCATAACCTCTTCCACGGTTTTCCCATTATGCTTTCCAAAGGCAAAGATCGGTTCTTGGTTTTCGTTGAGGCCGATAAAGCCTGCAAAATCCAAATTTTGTCTTCTGGTGGTGAACTCTGATAGTTTTTTAATATCGTTCTCGAGTTCTGGATAGCGTTCCAACTGTGCCAGTAAAACCTCGTAGGTTGCTAAGGTATCAGCTTCCGCACTGTGCGCATCGTCCAAATTCTTGTCACAATAAAACTTGTAGGCTGCTTCGAGCGTACGTTTTTCCATTTTATGAAAGATGGTCTGCACATCAACAGATACCATGCTTTTCATATCAAAATCAACATCGGCACGGAGCATCTCCTCGGCCAGCAAGGGAATATCGAACCTATCGGAATTAAATCCTCCAAGGTCACTATCGCGAATCATCGCATAAATTTCTTTGGACAACTGCTTAAACGTGGGCTCGTTGGCCACTTTTTCATCCGAAATACCATGAATGGCCTCGGATTCTGCGGGAATGGGCATCTCCGGGTTTACCAACCATGTTCTGCTTTCTTTATTCCCATTGGGAAAAACCTTCAGGATGGAAATTTCTACAATCCTATCTTTTGCAACATTGGTCCCGGTGGTCTCCAAGTCAAAAAAACAGATAGGTTTGGATAGCTGTAATTGCATGTAGGTGTTTTAATAAGGTTCTCTTGGCTTCTAAATTAAGAATAGTGAGAGGAAAACGGGCAGTTTTCCGCTATATTTCCCTATTTATATCCCAAGCCTCCAAATAATCGGCCACTGCCTTTACGAACATTCCGCCCAAAGCACCGTTCACCACTCGATGGTCGTAGCTGTGCGATAGGTACATTTTACTGCGGATACCAATATATTCACCTTGATCGGTCTCAATTACAGATGGTATTTTTCTAATGGCTCCTAAAGCCAAGATTCCAACTTGTGGCTGATTGATGATCGGCGTACCAAAAACACTCCCGAAGGAACCAACATTGGTTACCGTGTACGTACCATCTTTTACCTCATCGGGTTTTAATTTATTGTTTCTTGCTCTATCGGCAAGGTCGTTCACTGTTTTTGCCATACCCACTAAATTGAGCTGGTCGGCATTTTTGATTACGGGCACAATTAAATTACCATCGGGCAGGGCGGCTGCCATCCCCAAATTGATGTTCTTCTTTTTGATGACCTGATCTCCATCCAAAGAAATGTTCATCAAAGGATATTTTTTGAGGGCCATGGCCACAGCTTCCATAAATATGGGTGTAAAGGTCAATTTTTCACCTTCTCGCTGTTGGAAAGTGTTCTTTACTTTATTTCTCCAGTTCACCACATTGGTCACGTCCACCTCCACAAAACTCTGAACGTGGGCGGAGGTTGATATGCTCTCAATCATATGATGGGCAATCAATTTGCCCATGCGGGTCAACGGAATGACCTCATCTCCTGCTCCGACCTGAACCTTTGGGCCTTGGGGCTTGCTCGCAACCGTCTCTTTTGACGCTGAAGGCACTTCGGCTTTTTCTATTTTAGCTTGCGGTGTTGCTTCAGCTTCTTTTTTGACCTGACTTCCATTAGAACGATTCTCCAAGTAGGCCATAATATCGTTTTTGGTCACCCTGCCCTCCTTACCTGTTCCGGCAAGGGCTTCGAGTTCATCCATGGAAACGCCCTCTTCTTTGGCAATGTTCTTCACCAAAGGGGAGTAAAACCGGTCTGAACCAGAAAAATCGGGCACAGATGTGGAGACGGACTCCTTTACACTGGCCATTTGTGTCTCCAATTCCTGTGCCGCCGGCACTTCAACAGGCTTCTCTTCTACTTCTTTTTCTGTACTTTCCTCCACTGGAGTGTCAACTTCACCTTCAATTTGAATCACGGCGACAACTTCACCAACCTTTATCACATCATCTACATCGAACCGCTTTTCTACCAAAACTCCATCCACTTCACTAGGAACTTCGGAATCCACTTTGTCCGTGGCAATTTCAAAGATGGCCTCGTCCATCTCTATGGTGTCTCCCACTTCCTTTAACCAGTTGGTCAAGGTAGCTTCTGCGACACTTTCTCCCATTTGCGGTAATTTCAATTCAAATTTTGACATATTCGTATTTATCAAAGTGATTTTGATTTGTATTTTACAAAAATACTAAAGAAATCGACTTATTTTTGATTTATGTTTATTAATTCGCTTTAATAGAATTTTCAAAAGGTACTCTATTGATTATACTTCTGCCCAAAGTTACCTCATCTGCATACTCCAATTCATCGCCCACCGAAATTCCTCTAGCAATGGTGGAAGTGGTCACTTCCAAACCTTCCAATTGTTTGTAAATATAAAAATTAGTGGTATCTCCTTCCATCGTGGAACTTAAGGCCAAAATCAATTCTTTTATGGTTCCGTCCTTTACTTTTTTCACCAGTGACCCAATATTTAGGTCTTGTGGCCCTACGCCCTCCATGGGAGAGATTTTACCTCCCAACACATGGTACAATCCGTTATATTGAGATGTATTTTCAATGGCCATTACATCCCTAATATCTTCCACTACGCACACCAAGGTTTCGTCCCTTTTGGGGTTGGCACAAATTTCACATACCTCCGTATCGGAAATATTGTGGCAATTTTTGCAAAAGTTGACCTCGCTTCTCAATTTAAGGAGTGCATTCGCCAAATGCTCCGACCGCTCTTCTGGTTGCTTTAAAAGGTGCAGCACCAAGCGCAAAGCCGTTCTTTTACCAATCCCTGGCAGTTGCGACATCTCGTAAACAGCATTTTCCAGTAGCTTCGATGAAAATTCCATAGCATCAATTCTCCTACAAAATTACGATTTTAGAGTTACCAATTTACTTTCGTACTTTGCAAATCAAATTGCATATATGTCAGCCACACAAATCCTGTTGCTTATCGGCGCCTATTTCTTGGTGCTTATATTGATTTCTTACTTTACCGGAAAAAACGATTCCAACGCCGATTTTTTTAAGGCGGGGAAACAATCGCCATGGTATGTGGTGGCCTTTGGAATGGTCGGGGCCTCGTTATCGGGGGTCACCTTTATATCGGTACCGGGCTGGGTACAGGATAGCCAATTCAGTTACATGCAGGTGATCTTGGGATATCTGGTAGGCTATTTTGTGGTGGCCTTTGTGCTGCTTCCCCTATACTACAGATTGAACCTCACCTCTATTTACGAGTATTTAAATGACCGTTTCGGAAAAATGAGCCACAGGACCGGTGCATTTTTCTTCTTTATATCGAGAGTTTTGGGTGCAGCTTTCCGATTGTACTTGGTAGCCATTGTGCTACAACAATTTGTTTTTGACAACCTAGGGGTCCGTTTTGAATTTACCGTGGTCATCTCCATTTTGTTGATTTGGCTGTATACCAATAAAGGCGGCATTAAAACAATCGTATGGACAGATACCTTGCAAACGCTTTTTATGATTTTGGCAGTGGTATTGTCCATTGTGATGATCAATCAAGAACTCGGTTGGAGCTTTGGGGAATTCCTTGCCTCCGAAGAGCTGAAAAATTATAATGATTTTTTGGTGATAGAGAGTTTTTTGGATAGAAATTATTTTATCAAATCCTTTGTGGGCGGCATGTTCATAACCATTTGCATGACGGGTCTTGACCAAGATATGATGCAAAAGAACCTTACCTGCAAATCCTTGAAAGAAGCCCAGAAAAATATGGTCTCATTTAGTTTTGTACTAGTGATATCCACATTTTTGTTCATGCTTTTGGGAGCATTGCTCTTTATTTATGCCAAAAGGGAAGGTATTGGGCTTCCATTGATGGACGGTACCCCCAAGACCGACCTTCTTTTTCCTGAAATTGCACTGAACAGTGGATTGGGGCTAGCACTTTCTATCACTTTTATGCTCGGTCTCATCGCCGCGGCCTACAGTAGTGCGGACAGTGCGCTTACTTCCTTGACAACTTCTTTCTGTGTGGATTTCCTAAACGTTCAAAACAAAGAGGACAAAGAACAAAAACGTATCAGAAAGCGCACCCATATTGCCATGAGCTTTACTCTTGTTATTGTTATCATTGCATTTAAGTATATTCTTAGCAGCAATGTGATAGATAGCTTGCTTACGGTTGCCGGTTACACTTATGGCCCACTACTGGGTCTTTTTGCCTTTGGCATTTTCACCAAACACAAAATCAAGGACAGTTATGTCTGGATAGTGGCTTTATTATCGGTGATTGCCATAGTTTTTATAGCCAATATGCCCTCCGAATTTTTGGGAGGCTATCAAGTTGGCTATGAATTGTTACCGTTAAACGGATTGCTAACTTTTATAGGTTTATGGTTAATTCGTGAAAAAAATTCGGCTCCTTACGTTAATACTGTCCAGTAGCAAGCAGCACCAAAGTACAGGCGACCTCAACCTCAATGCCAGCATTTTCAAGGATTTCATAAAACTCCGGGTTTTCGGTTCCGGGGTTAAATATGACCCTTCGAGGTTTTAAATCAACAAGTTGTTGGTAGTATTCTTTTTGATTTTTTGGACCTAAATATAAAGTTACGGTATCAATATTTTGAAAATCAACTAAGTTGTCTTTAATTTGTACCCCTGATACAGTTCCCCCACGTATCCCAAATGCGGTTGTTTCAATATTATTGTCAACCAGCCTACGAATAGCTGTGTTACTGTATCTTCCTGGGTTTGTAGAAGCCCCTATAACAAGTGTTTTTTGCATTTGTTAATTTTTGTGTTAAATTCTTATATAGACTGTAATTTTTCACATATAAATTCGTCTATTTTTTATAACTTAAAGTCATTGGTAAGACTGTATTTTTATAGTTAATGGTTAGTGTTTAGTATAGCTTATCAATGTATAACCCCGGTACTCGTTACCGGGGTTTCTTCTTTTATAGCGTTATATCATTAGTCTCTAATAGAAGCCTGCCTTACAAAGTTGAGACAATTCAGAATGCTTTATTGTTAAAGGATGTTAAATTAAGTTTTTGCCTGTAACATTCCCGAACCTACGGCGTCTTAAGAGTGACATCAATCATCAATCAATCATCAATCAAAAAACGAACTACTCATGAGACATGTGAGCTTTCTAGTTGCACTATTGCTGTGCATGACGTCCCCTTTTTCAACTTTTGCCAATAATCCAAACGATGCCCTGGGCGTCATCAATGGTAAGGTCATCGACGAAATTTCCAACGAACCTGTAGCTTATGCTGCTGTTGTCATCAAATCTGAAGATGGTTCCCAGACCATTACTGGTGGAATTACCACAGAAGATGGAAGTTTTGAAATCAACAAACTGCCCGACGGTACGTTTGTTTTTGAAGTACAGTACATTGGTTACAAAACGTATTCTCAAAAATTAGTGATCGCGAAGGGCAAACGGACCCTTGATTTGGGCACCGTAACCCTAGTTGAAGAAACCAAAGAACTCGAAGGTGTGGAGCTGGTAGCGGAACGCACTACAATTGAACAACGCGTAGACCGCAAAGTAATCAATGTTGGTAAAGATTTGACCACTGCAGGCGCCTCAGCTTCCGACATTATGAACAATATTCCATCCGTAAACGTGGATTCCCAAACTGGCGACATTACACTTAGGGGAAACTCGAATGTACGGGTCATGGTCGACGGAAAATTGTCTAACGTTCCCGTAGCCCAGCTGCTCAAGCAGATTCCATCAACTGCCATTAAATCCATAGAACTGATTACCAATCCATCCGCCAAGTACAATCCCGAAGGAATGAGCGGCATCATCAATATTGTATTGCACAAAAATGCAAACATTGGTTTTAATGGAAACGTCAACCTTGGACTAACTAAAGGAATCGAGGCGAAGTTCAATAGTTCTATTGACATGAACTACCGTAATGGGAAGTTTAACTTCTATGGGAATTATGGCAACAATATTGGCAAATGGGTAAATGATGGAAGCATTCTTCGTGTAGACGAAAACTCACGCCAAAAGTTTGACTTTTTCAACAATAACAAGTCGCACCTGTACAAATTGGGAGTGGATTTTTACCTGAACGATAAAAACACCATTTCCTTTTTTACCAATCAAAATATCTATGAAGGTGAAGGAACAGGAGAGACTGCTGTTTCATATTTTAATAATCCTTCGCGAAACGTGACGCAATTGTTCCTGGACGACTCCAACAATAGCAGTGAGCAATATAATTTCGACTATAAACTCGATTTTAATAAGGAAGGCCACAACATAGAACTGGAAATAGACCACAACCTGTTCGACAGTGAACAGGATGCAGATTTTAGGTCTGTCGGCGCCTCAACCTATCCAGATTATATGGATTTTGTGGACACCGAGCGTACCCAGACCACTGCCAATTTGGATTATGTGAATCCGCTAGACAGTATTTCCAAATTGGAACTTGGCCTTCAATCCAGGAATTTTGAGACCATTGTGGATTATTCTTCCACTGGGCAATCTTTTAATTCCAATGGAGATTTGGTACCTACGCCCTCCACTAAATTTGTGTACGACATGGATATTTATTCGGCCTACGCAACTTTTGGACAGACCTACAAAAAATGGTCCTACCAAATGGGCGTGCGCATAGAGGATGTTCAAGTTAAAGCTGACACCAATTCCGTAAGGGCCTTTACCGATAACTATACAGAAATATACCCTTCAGCATTTGTTACCTACAGACCAAACGAAAGCGACCAACTCCAGTTGAGCTATAGCAGACGTGTGGACAGACCGGGGCTACAACAGGTAAACCCCATCCGTGAGTTTGCAACGCCTTTGATCTCTTCTTTTGGAAACCCAAATTTGGTACCACAGTTCACCAATTCTTATGAAGCAAACTACACCAAAAGAATAAAAAATGGAAGTATTACCGGAGGTGTTTTCTATAGAAGCATAACAGATGAAATCAACCGTGCCATCTATGTGGACCGCTTGGACTTGAACAAGACCATTCTGACCTTTGATAATTTTGACAAAACATCTGCCTACGGGGTTGAACTCTCCACCAATTACAAACCTTTGAAATGGTGGAACATTAATGGAAGTTTTGACCTGTTCTCGCAAACCCAAAGAGGGTTGACAGAAACATTGAACACCACGGACCCGGAACCCAGTGAAGAAGATATTGTGGCGCAACGGGTAAAAGTGGACAATACGGCTTGGAACCTGAGAATGAACAACAGCTTTACCGTTACCAAGGCATTAACGCTACAAGCTTTCGGTTTTTACCGTGGAAGAAATAAAAGTATACAGTTCAATGCCGACCCGATGTATTTTGTGAATTTGGGTGCTCGCTACAGTTTTGCTGAAGGCAAGGGCACATTGAGCCTTAATTACAATGACATTTTCAATACCATGCGATTTGCTTTCGAGGGCGATTATCCTTACGCGCAAGAAGGAGCCTTTAATTGGGAAAGCAACAATCTGTACCTAGGTCTTTCATATAGATTTGGAAGCGGTAAAAACCAAGCAAAGCAGCGTAAACGCAGGGACAGCAATACCAAACAAGGTGGAGGCGGAATCCTTTAAAATATATTGATGCTTCATATTCGAGTGTTGGTTGGTTATCTTATGTTAGCATCAATCAAAAACCCCGATCCGTTTGGATCGGGGTTTTATATTTAATTGTATAAATGTCGATTGTCTACCATCTTATGATTACACTGCCCCAAGTAAAACCACTACCGAAGGCCGCAAGCACCACCAAATCACCTTCTTTGATTTTTCCAGCCTCCCAAGCCTCTGTCAATGCAATGGGTATGGAAGCCGCCGTGGTGTTACCGTACTTCATGATATTATTGAATACTTGGTCATCCTTCAATTTAAACTTGTTCTGGATGAAATGGGAGATTCTTAGGTTGGCCTGATGTGGAATCAACATATCAATATCCGTCGGTGCCAAATTATTTTTACCAAGCCCTTCCATAATCACCTCACTGAATCGAACCACCGCATTTTTAAAAACGAACTGTCCGTTCATATGAGGATAATAAGAGGTATCCTCTGGGTCTTTATCTTCGATAATGTCAGTCACCCAACGTTTGCCCATCCCGGGAGCGATTAGCGAAAGTTCCTCTGCATGCTGTCCTTCCGAATGTAAATGGGTAGAAAGAATTCCTTTGGAGTTATCCTCTTCTCTGGTAAGAACGGCAGCTCCTGCACCATCACCAAAAATAACGGATACCCCCCTGCCCCTTGTGGTCATATCCAGACCACGGGAATGCAGCTCGGAACCGATGACCAGTACGTTTTTGTACATACCGGTTTTAATATATTGGTCGGCCACGGAAATCCCGTAAACAAAACCGGAACACTGGTTTCTCACATCCAGGGCACCAACGGTTCTTTTTAGACCCAGATCACGCTGCACCAATACACCGGGCCCAGGGAAATAATAATCGGGGCTAAGGGTCGCGAAAACAATAAAGTCAATATCATCCTTATCGATACCCGCACGCTCGATGGCCCTTTTAGCGGCCTCCACTCCCATTGAGGTCGTGGTTTCAGTATCTTTTATTACATGACGCCGTTCCTTAATCCCTGTACGTTCTTGAATCCATTCATCATTTGTATCCATCACTTTTGACAAATCGTCATTAGTGACTACATTTTCAGGGACATAAAATCCCAATCCTGCTATTTTTGAATTGTACATTGCAAAGGCTTTACTATTGAATCTTTAAAAAACTCTCGGCTAATTAACGGAAAATTAAAAAATATATCCAAAGAACTGGATATTTATTAAGTCTTTTAGTCGATGTATCGCTCAAAATGGTTCACATTCACCTTGGCTTTAAGGTCGTGTAGCAGATTGTAAAGTCCAAAAAATGTGCGGTTTATGTACAAAAAGTGTTTGGACCCCCTGTTTCCGTTCATCTTTCGGATTTGTTCGTCTTTGGAGTATCGTTCACTTAGGTTGGCAATCTTGGACCAAAAACCTTCATCACCAAAATCAAAAGTCTCTTTATGGAAAGGCGATGTGAAAATGGTGAGCATTTCTTTGAAAAGCGCTTTAAAAAACTTGAGTTCTTCTTCAGAATCGGTAGATGTCAAGATTTCCAGTTTGTACAACTTTTCCATGAAGATTTTATCATTATTGATGTTCTCTTCCTTGGCCAACTCAAAATACGGTACATAAAAATCATCTGGAATCTGCTTGATGCAACCAAAATCTATGGCTATCAACTTACCGCTTTCACTTACCAAAAAATTACCGGGATGCGGGTCTGCGTGCACCCTTCGCAATTTATGAATCTGGAACATGTAAAAGTCCCAAAGGGCTTGCCCAAGGGTATTCCCAAGTTCAGCATCGAAGTCCGTTCTGGTAAATTCGCCGAGGTGGGTTCCCTCCATCCAATCCATGGTCAAGATACGCTCACTTGACAGCTCTCGGTAATATTTTGGAAACTCCATATTTGGAATCACGGAACAGGCCGTTGTAATCTCATGGCTTTGCTCCAACTCCAAAATATAATTGGTCTCCTCGATAAGCTTATGTTCGACTTCCTTAAAATACTTCTCGGAATCCTTCCCTTTCAGATTGAACATTTTAATGGCCACAGGCTTCACCAAGGCCAAATCACTACTGATGCTTTCAGCAACACCCGGATATTGTATTTTGACCGCCAATTTTTTACCATCCTTTTCTGCACGGTGCACCTGACCTATACTAGCGGCATTCACGGAATCCCTTTCAAACTCATCAAAAATATCCTCAGGATATTTGTCCAGATATTTTTTGAAGGTCTTGCGGACCAAAGGTGCAGACAACGGGGGCACGGAAAATTGGGAAAGGGAAAACTTTTCCACATAGGCCCTTGGCAGCAAGTTCTTCTCCATACTGAGCATTTGGGCCACTTTAAGCGCACTACCCTTTAGACTTTTTAGTCCATCATAAATATCCTCCGCATTGTCTTGGTCCAACGTATCTTTGGAGGTTTGCGGGTCAACCAGTTTTTTACCGTAATATTTTACATAGTTGCCACCAATCTTTACACCAGTTTTTACCAGCTTGCCCGCTCTTTCAATTTTCCCCGTGGGAATGGTATCCAAACTTTTCATCTATCCTAAGCGAATTTTTCCTTGTAAAGAAACTTTCCAAAATCAACTATTTTTTCCAGTGGAGTGGTCTCGAAAATTTGAAATATAGTGGTGACGGATTTTTCAATGGCGATGTCGGTCTTTTCCAAACCAGGGGAGCCATCTTCCATCCAGAATTTTAGAATAAACAAGAACTGTAACCAAGCACCTTCGGCAAACAATGGAGCATTGTATTTAAAGATTTTGTGCTGCTTTTCATCGTTCCGTTCTTCAATAAGTGTGGAGGCGAAGTCTTTGAACCTTTTGCGAAGGCCTTTTAGTTGCTTTAATCCTTCCAAGGAATATTTGTGCTCTTTCATTATAAAGAGTACATAGCTCCTGTTCAGTGTCAGGTTTTCAAAAAAGGTAAAGAAAAAGGTCAACATTTTTTCCTCGTTGGTCATGGATGCATACTGCTTGTTCTTCAGCATCAACCCATAGCTGTTATCAAAAAATTTGTTCCAGATAATTTGTTGTAAGGACTCGAACGAACCAAAGAATCCATAAAACTCCTCTTCCTTGATATCATTTGCTTTACAAAACTTAAACACCGAGCTCGGTACCTTTTCATGTTCCAAAACAGATTCCATGAACAAGCTAATGATTTTATCCTCGGTAATTTTGGGTTTAGTCGTCTTTGCCATTTTAGTATGTTTTTGAAGTGTTACAAGGTTAGTATTTTACAATTTACTTTTTAAAGAAAATGCACTTCCTGGCGAAAGTGCATTTTCACAACCTAACCAATAAATAAACAAACTTGTTATAGTAATACTATTTCATAGCAATTTTTATCCTATAACACTGTAAATATACTAATTCTGTTTAATCTTTTTCAAAATTAAATAAACAAAATTATGTTAAAATCTTGTAGACCAGTTAAAACCT
This sequence comes from Flagellimonas chongwuensis, assembly GCF_013376415.1. Lineage (GTDB taxonomy): Bacteria > Bacteroidota > Bacteroidia > Flavobacteriales > Flavobacteriaceae > Flagellimonas > Flagellimonas chongwuensis. Next base: position 20,959 of record NZ_WYET01000008.1, on the reverse strand, counting down.
CAATAAAATGTCAGTTTGTCAGATTTTGCACTATGGTATTTTTTTTGACTCATCAGCTGTAAAAAGAATAAAAAACAAAACGATGGCTACAGGTAAAATCAATGTTTCAGTAGAGAACATTTTCCCCTTGATCAAGAAATTTTTATACAGTGATCACGAAATTTTCTTGAGGGAACTTATCTCCAACGCTACGGATGCAACCTTAAAATTAAAGCACTTAACTTCTATAGGGGAAGCAACGGTCGAGTACGGCAACCCGATTATCGAGGTCAAGGTGGACAAGGACAACAAACGCATCCATATTATAGACCAAGGAATCGGGATGACAGAGGACGAGGTGAAAAAGTACATTAATGAGGTTGCTTTTTCCGGTGCCGAGGAATTTTTGGATAAATACAAGGATGCAGGTAAAGATGCCGGAATCATCGGGCATTTTGGTCTTGGTTTCTACTCAGCGTTCATGGTAGCGGAGAAAGTGGAGATTATTTCAAAAAGCCACAAAGAAGAACCTGCGGTACATTGGACTTGCGATGGTTCTCCCGAGTTTACCATTGAACCAAGTGACAAAACTGAAAGGGGAACGGAAATTATCCTTCACATAGCAGAGGATTCCACCGAGTTTTTGGAAAAGTCAAGAATCCGTGAGCTTTTGGTGAAGTACAACAAGTTCATGCCAATTCCAATCAAGTTCGGAACAAAAACGGAAACGCTTCCCAAACCAGAAGATGCCAAAGAGGACGACCCGGCGCCGACTCAGGAAGTGGATGACATCATCAACAATCCAAATCCAGCTTGGACCAAGCAACCTGCAGATTTGGAAGAAGCAGATTACAAAAGTTTTTACAGGGAACTTTACCCTATGCAGTTCGAGGAGCCTTTGTTCCATATCCATTTAAACGTGGATTATCCGTTCAACTTAACGGGTATCTTATATTTCCCTAAGTTGACGAACGACCTCAGCATTCAAAAAGACAAAATCCAATTGTACCAGAACCAAGTGTTCGTAACGGACAATGTGGAAGGCATTGTTCCCGAATTCTTGACGATGTTAAAAGGTGTCATCGATTCTCCGGACATCCCGCTCAACGTTTCAAGGTCATACCTTCAGGCTGATGGCGCGGTGAAGAAAATTTCTTCGTACATCACCCGAAAAGTAGCCGATAAGCTAAGTTCGCTTTTCAAGAACAACCGTGAGGATTTTGAACAGAAGTGGAACGACATCAAAGTGGTTATTGAGTATGGAATGCTCTCCGAGGACAAATTTTTCGAAAAAGCGGACAAATTTGCACTTTACCCAACAATTGATGGCAATTTCTACACTTTTGAAGAGCTAGAAGCCAAAATCAAGGACAATCAGACCGACAAGGACGATAAATTGGTAGTGCTTTATGCCTCGGATAAGGACGCTCAGCACAGTTATATTGAGGCTGCCAAGAAAAAAGGATACGAAATCCTCTTGTTGGACTCCCCGATTGTTTCCCATTTGATGCAAAAGTTGGAAACCTCCAAAGAAAACCTGTCTTTTGTTCGAGTAGATGCGGACCATGTGGACAACCTTATCAAAAAAGAGGATACGGCTATTTCCAAATTGTCCGATGAGGAAAAAGACAGCCTAAAGGCTGATTTAGAAAAAGTAATTTCCGATAAAGGATATACCATTCAATTGGAGGCCATGGAAAGCAGTGCTTCCCCGTTCATAATAACCGAGCCAGAATTTATGCGCAGAATGAAAGAAATGCAGCGTACTGGTGGTGGTGGCATGTTCGGAATGGGAAATATGCCCGACATGTACAACCTTATCGTGAATACCAATCACGAATTGGTAAGTGAAATACTAAATACCAAGACCGCTAAAAAGCGTGAAAGACTGATCAATCAGTCGTTGGATTTGGCACGTCTATCCAAAGGATTGCTGAAAGGTGAAGAGCTCACCAACTTTATCGCAAGAAGCTATGAGATGATCAAATAGTCTTGGTTTTTTTTAATCAACAACGCAAAACCGCTCATTTAGAGCGGTTTTTGCATTTTATGCCTATATTGGATGTACAAACCGATCAAAGACCGTGGGCGCGAACAACGATTATAATAGTCCCTCATTTAAAAAACTGCTGGACTCCCTGCAACAACAAAGCTGGGAACTTGAACTTATTATTTCGGGTTTTGCCATTTTTGGATTGTTCACCGCATATGAACCGCTCCGTATTGAGACGGTGAATGCTGAGAACGAACAGCAAATTTATCGCTTCGTAGTATACCTCATCCTTCAAATTTCGTGTTCCATACTATTGTTCAACCTATTGCTGCACGTAATCCTTCGTGGACTTTGGATAGGATCTCTTGGATTACGGTACGTTTCCGGTGATATAGAGTTTGAAAAGCTTCGCTATTCGGAACGCTTCACCAAATACCTTCAAAAACGCATCGTCTCTTTTGACCGGTACATTGCCAATCTAGAGAATTATTGCAGTGTACTCTTTGCCATTTCGTTCTTGTTGATTTTCTACGTGCTGGCCATGACGATGATTATCCTATCGATTGTTTTGGTGGCCAATTTTGTTATTGAAAGTGATTATCTCCCGGAAGGACTTTCCAGTATTCTAGGGGTTGTGCTCATTGTTTTCATTATTACGGGCATGACCTTAACCTTTCTAGATTTTTTGACGCAGGGGTGGCTCAAAAAGAAGAAATGGACATCCAAGATCTACTTTCCCATCTATTGGGTTTTTAGTTTTCTGACACTTTCATTTTTATACAGGCCCTTGGTCTATAATTTTCTGGACAATCGTTTTGGAAGAAGACTTATTTTACTACTGGTGCCCATTTATATTGCGATATTAATGATAACCAGTTTGGAATATCGTAACTCCAACTATCTGGACAAGGACCAACAATCTTCAAGTACTTTTGCCAATAAGGAAAACTATGCGGACATGCTTACGGAAGATGGTGATTTTCCAGGAAAGATGGTTATTCCATCCAAGGTAATCACTAAACCCTTTTTACAAGTATTTGTACCCTTTTCTGATAATTTGGAGAACCGGATTTTTGCCTATAATGATTCCTTGACCCCCGAGATTGATAGGCGTGGACTATCCACGAGTATGAAGGTAACTACCAACTGGAGCGACCAGATTACCAGTGCACGCCAAAAAGACAGCATCCGAAAGATGTACCTCAGGACCTTTAATGAAACCCATGCTTTCCGAATTGATAGCTTGGATATGGACGAGGATTTTATCCTTACCACGGGAATAAACAATATCCTAGGATTCGAAACTTACCTTAACCTCGCTGATCTCGAAGAGGGAAAACACCTTTTAAGGCTCAGACGAAAAAGAAAGGAAAAAGATAAGGTTAAGACCGTTACAGATGTTATCTTACCGTTTTGGTATTTTAAAAACTAGGATTTATGGCCCCATGGCATCTTTACGTAATGGCCGGAATGTACATTTTTGCCGGCGTGATGCATTTTATAAAACCTAAAATGTATATGCGCATTATGCCCATGTACCTACCCAACCATAGGCTTTTGGTATACTTGAGCGGAATCGCCGAAATGGTTTTGGGTATAGGTGTCTGCTTCGATGCCACCCGAAAACTGAGCACCTTTGGCATTATTTTAATGCTGGGTGTTTTTCTTTTGGTACATTTTTACATGCTTTCGGGCGAAAAAGCATCCGCTGGTATCCCAAAATGGATTTTGATTCTACGGGTTCCCCTACAATTCTTTTTAATGTATTGGGCGTATTACTATGCGTATCTCTAGAAAATACTTTTATCCAAATATCTTTTAAGCCAAGGCACCTGTACAAAAAACATAAGTCCCAAACACAGGAAAGCATACACGGTAACTTTGGAAAATGTAAAACCTTTCACCCATCCCCAATCGGTATGGAACCAAGATTCCATGTTCAAGTTTTTGAACCAACCCTGCCCATTATCCACATCCAGTTGTGAACCCAGTAGAAACAGGAGGGCAACAAAAGAAACAAAAGCCAAGGACAAAGTTCTGCCCGATAGTATGGGTTTGTATTCAAAAACTTGCTGCGGTGCTTCAACCTCAAGTTTTTGCATCACATTTTTGGTAAAATCGGCAGAAGGAGACTCCAGCGGAGCTTCTTCCATGACCTTATTTACAAATGCTTCCAGTTTTTTATCATCCAATTGATCCATTGCTCTGCAATATTTCTTTGTTCAAACTCTTTTCCATAATACTGGCCAATCGTTTTCTGGCCCTGAACAACCTCACCTTTAATGTATTCACAGGGAGGTTGGTCGCCTTTTCCATCTCCAACAGGTTCTTTTCCTCAAGATAAAACAAAGTAAGGATACCTGCATCCTCTTCCGATAATCTGGATAGACATTGCTCTATCAATTGGCTTCGCTCTATCGCTACCATTTTATGAAACGCTGTATCCAACTCGGCATAATCTATCTTGTCCGCATGTTCCATATCCAAATGGATTCGCTTCTTTTTTATTTTTTTGATCCTGTCCAAACACGTATTGTATGTAATCCGATATACCCAAGTGGACAATTTTGAATCACCCTTAAAACTGGGCAAGGACTTATATACCTTAATAAATACGTCTTGCGATACTTCCTCGGCCTCCTCCCTATGGCCCAACATTCTTAAAGAAAGAGTGAAGACCATATCCTTATAACTGTCCACCAAATCCGAGAACGCGCGGGTATTCCCCCTGCGTATTTCCGAGATCATTTGATTTTCCTTGTTGGTCAGCATCGTTCATTGGACGTTGGAAGTACCGTTTGGGTTACACAAAAAATTATTTTTATAAAATTATGTAACCTAATCGAAAAAACCGTCGTCATAGCTTATGAACAAAAAAATTACAAATAATCATTAAAACGAACAGTTATGGGATCAGAAGTAATCGTTATTCCTATCATTTTTGGTGTTATCCTTGCCATTGCATACCTCTATTTTTCAACTAGAAACAAGGAACGTTTGGCATTAATCGAGAAAGGGGCCGACGCCAGTATTTTTGTCAGAGGAAAAAGAAATGGGACTGCACCAATTTGGAAAATCATCATTTTAAACTTGGCGTTGTTGCTCATAGGCATTGGAGCAGCCATTTTCATTGCATCTATACTGCACTATAGCCTAGGGGTCGATGAAGAAGTTGCGTATCCGGGCACCATCTTTATGCTAGCAGGGGCCGGTCTTTTTGCCGGATTTACCATGACCAAAAAATTGGAAAGGGAAGATTGATTTTCTTAGACATTAAATTTAGTTAGATGACCACCGTCACAAGCGGTGGTTTTTTATAACTTGTCGTCATGAAAGTAATCTCCACTAACCTAGGCAAGCCTACCAAAATAGTATGGAACGATAAAGAAACCATGACGGGCATTTATAAACATCCAGTCGATGAACCACTTTTTTTGGATGTGGAAGATGTAAAGAATGATACCGTAGTCGACAGAAAACACCATGGTGGTACGTACAAAGCTTGTTATCTGTTCTCCTCAGACAACTATGCTTATTGGAAAGAGAAATACCCACTGTTGGATTGGAACTGGGGCATGTTTGGCGAAAATTTGACCCTTGATGGTTTGGATGAGTCGCAATTAAAAATCGGAAGTATTTATAAATTGGGAACAGCGCTGGTACAGATCACACAACCCAGGGAGCCCTGTTACAAATTAGGTATTCGGTTCAACGACCAAGGTATTTTAAAACAGTTCATAGATCACGGGCACCCTGGAACATACATACGTGTTCTTGAGCCGGGAAAAGTTACCTCTGGAGATACCATGGAACTTGTGGAAGAATCAAAAAATCCTTTGAGCATTCAAGCATTCTATTCCCTACTCTTTGCCAAGACCAAGGACAAGCAAGTTTTGGAATGGGCCATAAACAATGAAGCTTTGCCATTGAGCAAAAGGGAAAAGCTTAAAAAATGGGCATAAAAAAAGGGGGCCTCTCGACCCCCAATGCACATAAAAATTAACTAAACAAACTATCTTACTACCACAGTTTCTTTGTAGGTTCCAAATTTGTCAACTACAACAATGGTATATTCATCTTTGAAGGCTTTTTCGAAGTTGAATGCTTTTTCAACTACAATGTCACCATCGATAGCTTCGTCAAAAACAAGTCTGTCCTCGCTATCATATACTTTTAAAAGCACCTTTCCTTTGGAAACGTTCAAAAGGTTCATCATTATTTTCTGACCTTTCTTTACAAATACTGGATCAAGGTTAACTTTTACCAAATTCTTTTCAACTTCGTACTTGGCTACAACTTTTTTGCCAAAGTCGGTTGTGGTTCCGTTTGCCAACCCGATTGCACTTATCAATAGGGCCACTACTACTGTTAGGTTCTTTACTAATTTCATAACACTTCGTTTTTTTAAGATTACAGTACAAATGTAAGGTGCAATAGTGCACATGAATACCACTCCTTTTTCCACTTTATGTGCTATATTAACATGGTAGATGATTTAACATAGTATTAGTGATAAAATAGCATAACTTTAAGGTAACATTGTAGATATTTGCATACTAATTAGTTTTTTAACTTTAGCATACGAAAGGAAAAATTGCAGTAAATGATTCAAAAACCAGCATTTGAGGCAATAGCCCCCAGTTTTGGGCACTCTTTTACATTTCAAAAGTTTAACGCCAACAACGAAAACAAAAACAATGGTTGGCATTACCACCCAGAATTGGAATTGGTATATGTGAACGGGGGTTCGGGAAAAAGGCAAATCGGTAGTCATGTATCCTATTATAGGAACGGTGACCTTATATTAATAGGTTCCAATTTGCCCCATTGTGGGTTTACGGACAAACTAACCGGTAACAAGAGTGAGACCTTGGTACAGATGAAAGCCGATTTTTTGGGAAGTGATTTTTTTAACATTCCCGAAATGAAAAATATCCAAAAGCTGTTCGAGGTGGCCAAAGGGGGAATCGCCTTTTCCGGTAAGACCAAAATGAAGATTGGGGAAAAAATGGAGATATTGGAATATCAGACAGATTTTCAGCGATTGCTCTCCATCCTTAATATATTGAACATTCTGGCTACTTCAACAGAAATCAATGTTTTGAACGCTGAAGGATTCTCCATGGAGACCGAGGTTAAGGACAACGACCGTATCAATGTGGTTTTTAATCATGTAAAAACAAACTTCAAGGAAGATATTAGCCTAGAGGAAATTGCAGATTTGGTAAGTATGACGGTCCCATCCTTTTGTAGGTATTTCAAAAAAATCACCAATAAGACTTTTACGCAGTTTGTAAATGAATATCGTTTGGTGCACGCTTCAAAATTATTGGCTGAACAGCCCATGAGCATTACCCAAGTGTGTTATGATAGTGGTTTCAATAACTTTTCGCACTTCAACAAATCGTTTAAAGCCTTTACAGGACAAAACCCATCGGAGTATAGAAACCAGTTAAAAACTGTTTTACAGTCCTAATATTGTTAATCGAACAGGTCGTTCAATACCTTGGCCAATCGAAGACCTCCATTTTGCAATTGTTGGAAAAGTAAATCATTGTAGTCGTATGAATAGCGATATCCAAGTTTGTCGCCTATTTCTACCGAATCGTATAGTTCCGCACAAATAGCATGGGATTCATCAACCCAATCATATATGGTGCCTCCTTGAATGGCCTTGCGCTTTTTTTTGTCCACATCGCTCAATTCATCGGCCAGTTCGCTATAGGTCATTCCGTAGGACTCAATCAAATTTTTATCCCAAACCCTATGTAAATTGCTTCCTTCACCAAACCATTGCACTTGAATATCATTCCCGCCTTTGTCTTCTGCCCTACTGGCATGCATAGGTTGATGGAGGTCACCTATCAAATGGATGAGCATTTTTAAATGGAATACCCTGTCCTCTTTGGAGTTTTCGTTGTTCTTCACTTTTTGGACACACTCCTCAATGGCCACAACAATATCACCGTATTCGCTTTTATCAGAATCGCGATAACTTGTTCCCAAAGGATAGTTCACATAATGCCATGCCGAATATCTTGAGTAGCTACGGTCCGCTTTTATGTCATCTGCAAAAGTAGAAACGAATGCAAGGCTATGCCCATCCAATAAATCGTTCAAGGCTCGTTTGGCCTTTCCTGTTAAATAATTCTGGGCAATTTGCCCTGTAACGCGATGGCCTGTTTTCCCCCAAATGGTGTTACCGAACACCAAAACAGGAAATAAAAGCAATAGAAATAAGGTTTTTTTCATTTTTTAACGTCTCTTATATAAAAGCTGTTTGCCCAACTAAGTTTCAGAATGTTTCATCAATTAACAATCCATTTCACGATTTTGGGATTTTTTTAACTATAAACTTACATTTGACATACCAACTAAACTAAAGATCATGACCAAACTACACTTTGCACTCGCTGCATTGCTAGTACCTCTTACCTTTTACTCACAAACAAGTTCCAAGGACATCAAAGTAAAATTTACAGAAATTCCTTTTAAAATCGATGGTATCTTGGATGAGCCTCAATGGAATTCCGCAGAAACTACCGATAGTTTTTACCAGTTTTTCCCCGTTGATACCATTCAAGCAGTAAAACAAACCGAGATTAGAATGCTCTATAGCGCCACTACCCTGTACATAGGCATCAAATTGTTTTCCGATGGTGAAGATTATGTAACACCTTCACTTAAGCGTGACTATGGGGCAGGGGGCAACGATAACATCAGTTTAGTGTTCGACACTTTCAATGATGGCACCAATGCATTTCTCTTTGGAATCAATCCTTTTGGAGTACGCCGTGAAGCCCTAATCTCTGGTGGCGGACAAGGCACTAGTGGGTTTACCATGTCTTGGGACGTTAAATGGCAGGGCGAAACCAAATTATATGAAGGCTATTATACCTGCGAAATTGCCATCCCGCTTACCTCGTTCAAATTTAAACAGGGAGAACAAAAATGGCGCTTCAACTCCTATAGGTTTGATATGCAGACCAATGAACAAAGTACATGGGTCCGCATCCCGCAAAATCAAAGAATCTACAATCTTGCCTTTATGGGCGATATGGTTTTTGAAAGGCCCTTGGGGAAGTCCAGGACCCCTATGGCCCTTATACCTTATGTGAATGGTATTGTGGCAAAAGATTACGAGAAACAAATAGAGGAAAACAATATCAAAATAGGGGGAGATGCGAAAGTATCCATAGGAAACGGAATGAATCTGGACATAACAGTAAACCCTGATTTTTCCAATGTGGAAGTGGACAATGTTATCACCAACCTTACCCGTTTTGAAGTATCCCTCCCCGAAAAGCGGCAATTTTTTATAGACAATAGTGACCTTTTTGGGTCTTTTGGTACAGAAGGAGATTATAATCCTTTTTTTTCCAGAAGGATAGGAATTGCCCAAAATGCACAGGGAGAAACCATAGAGAATGGCATAGTGGGCGGTGTAAGGCTTAGCGGTAAATTGAATGAAAATTGGCGCCTAGGGCTAATGAATCTTCAAACCGAAAAGGATGAATCCAATGAAATAGCCAGTAATAACAATACAGTATTGGCCCTTCAGAAAAAAATGTTCTCACGTTCCAACCTTAGCTTCATTTTTGTGAACCGGCAGACCTTTGAGGATTATGATTTTTTGAATGAAGCAGATAGGTACAATCGGGTAGTTGGGTTGGATTACAATCTGGCCAGTGCAGACAATACTTGGACAGGGAAGTTTTTCTATCATAAATCCTTTTCACATGGTGTGGAAAATCGCGATGCAGCTGGTGGAATCAATCTAAAGTATAATTCACGCTTTTTAAACCTTGGTTTGAGCGGAAATTTTATAGGAAACAATTTTAGATCCGACCTTGGCTTTGTCCCCAGAAAGGACATCCTGTTTTTTAATCCATCCGCAGAAGTGATTTTTTATCCAAAAAAAGGAAATTTAAACTCACATGGATTTATAGCCCGACCGGAATTTGTGTGGCGACCAACACTGGATTATCAAAACACGGACTATTTTATTTATACCGGTTGGCAAGCACAATTCAAGAGCCAGGAAGAACTCTCCATAAGACTTTTTAACCGCTACACCTATTTAACCACTTCTTTTGACCCTACCCGAACCAACAACGGAACAGAGCTGCCAGGAGGAACTGGATATCATTACACCAGTGGCGAGGTGGAATTTGCTAGCGACAGAAGAAAGGTTTTTTCCTATACGCTTGAACCAGGGTATGGTGAATTTTTTAATGGGTCAAGATTGGTTCTAGAGGGCGAGATGAATTTAAGGGTACAGCCCAAGATGAATTTTTCTTTAGGTTTCAATTATAACAACATTACATTACCAGAGCCCTATGAAAGTGGTGAGATATGGTTGGTGAGTCCCAAAATAGAACTGACCTTCAACAAATCGGTGTTCTGGTCCACATTGATTCAATATAGCAACCAACTAGACAATTTAGGTTTCAACTCTAGGTTGCAATGGCGATTTGCTCCACTATCCGATTTGTTCTTGGTTTACAACGATAATTATTTTGTGAATTCATTTATGCCCCGAAGCCGTTCCATTAACCTAAAATTGACCTATTGGTTGAATATTTAAACGTTTGTTTGCAATTCCAAATAAAAAAGGCGGTCACATAAATGTGACCGCCTTTTTATATTTTCTTTTTCAAAGCTATAAGGTCAATCGTAGTGTTTAGTATATTATAAGGGTTTACGTCCTGAAATAATATTGTAAAGAATTGCTATTACAGCAACCACAAGTAAAATGTGGATAAGACTACTAGTAGCCATTCCTGCCACAATTCCAAAAAATCCCAATACCCAAATAATTATACAAATTACAGCAACAAGCCAAAGTAAACTTCTCATATGTTCTAGGTTTTTAGTGTTTATATCAATAAAAGTATTTAAAAAAGATTCAGGTGATTGTTTCAATTCAAGTAATTGTTGACTCAATACCGTTTAAGTCCAAAAGCAGTTCTATCTGATTAATTTACAAAATGTTAGCAACACATAAAAACATCTAAATCAGATTCAGGCAAAAGAAGTATCCATTTTGTGCCACAAACTACACCACCCCACCTATTTTCCTATATTTGGACTTCTATCTTAAAAAAAATATGGATCAACTACCTTTTACCCAAGACACCGTAATTTTTGGGCTTCTTTGTCTCTGCTTAGGATTCGTTTTTTATACCTCATCCATTAAAACCGGGTTTTGGAACAAATTTTATGGTGTAGTGCCTACCGTGCTCATGTGCTATTTGTTGCCCGCTATTTTGGCCAGCTTGGGAATTGTGGACGAATCGGCATCACAAACCTATTATGTGGCAAGTAGATATTTGCTGCCCGCCGCATTGATACTAATGACGCTTAGCATTGATCTCAAAGCCATCATAAATTTGGGGTCTAAAGCATTGGTCATGTTTTTAACGGGAACGGTCGGGATAGTCATTGGAGGCCCTATAGCAATATTGATTGTTTCCATATTTTCACCCGAAACTGTAGGTGGGGCCGGCCCGGACGCAGTATGGCGAGGATTGGCGACCATTGCAGGTAGTTGGATCGGTGGAGGCGCCAACCAAGCTGCAATGTTGGAGGTATTTAAATACAACCAAGAAAACTATGGAGGCATGGTCCTTATCGACATCGTAGTAGCCAACCTTTGGTTAGCCGTCATTCTTTTGGGAGTGGGCAAAACCGATAAAATAGACCGTTGGCTCAAAGCGGACACCTCTTCCATTGAAGAGCTCAAGGTAAAAGTATCTACCCATACTGAAAAAATTGCACGGGTCACTACCCTCAAGGACTTTATCATGATATTGTTCTTCGCTTTTGTTGGTGTTGGAGTTGCCCATTTGGTGGGGCACCACTTTGCCGTCTTTTTACAGGATAATTTCGAAGTTATCCGTAACCCACAAAAAATATTATCGTCACTTGGATCAGAATTCTTGTGGATGGTAGTCTTTGCTACCGCCATCGGCATTGGATTATCTTTTACGAATGCCAAAAATTATGAAGGTGCCGGCGCCAGTAAAATCGGCGGTATGTTCATCTATATTTTGGTAGCCACTATAGGTATGAAGATGGATTTAGGGAAAGTCTTGGATAATCCCGGCCTTATCGCCATTGGCTTAATTTGGATTACCATACATGCTGGACTGCTTATTTTAGTGGCCAAACTCATAAAAGCCCCATTCTTTTTCTTAGCTGTGGGGAGCCAAGCCAATGTAGGGGGAGCTGCCTCCGCACCGGTAGTGGCAGCAGAGTTCCATCCGTCTTTGACATCGGTTGGTATACTTTTGGCCGTTTTTGGATACGTTGTGGGTACTGCTGGAGCATATTTATGTGCTTTGTTGATGGAAGTAGCCTCTAATGTTTAAATATTTTCAGAAGATTATGCATCTTTGCGCTGCTAAAATTTTATGATGAAGCGGATATTGTTTGTATTACTTATTGGAATTTCAGTGTTGTCTTGTGAAAAAAACACACAAAACACCATGACCGTTAGCGGAAATATTAAAGGGTTAAAGAAAGGTACTCTGTATTTGCAACAATTTAAGGATTCCACGTTGGCCATTTTGGATTCATTGGAGATAAAGGGTGATGGTGCTTTTAATTTTTCTACGGAAGTAAGCGAACCGGAAGTATTTTACCTCTACCTAAAGAAGGAAGACAATAACGACATTAACGATAGGATTACCTTTTTCGGGGAGCCAGGAACCATTACCATTAATACGGCTTGGAACACTTTTGATACGGATGTTGAGATTTCAGGTTCCAAATCGCATGAAAAGCTTTTAGAGTTTCACGAAATGGCCTCTAAATTCAATATCAAGGAGTTGGGGCTACTGCAACAAGCTTCTAATCTCGACACAGAGAAAGATTCCTTGGTCTTGGATTCTTTGCAAAGGCTGGTCAATCAAAATACGATTAGCAGATATAGATACGCCTTAAATTTTGGCCTGAATAATGGAAACTCTTATGCAACTCCTTACATTATGATGACCGAAGCGAGCGAAGCCAATCCAAAATATTTGGATTCCATTTATAAAGGATTGACACCAGAGGTAGCTGCTTCCAAATACGGAAAGGAGTTTAAAGTGTTCTTGGACAAGAACAACTAAGCTTCCAAATTATTCAACTGTTCCACGAGCTTGGTGGCCTTTTCCTCCAGTTCCGTGCGAATAGCTTTAAAGTGAGCTTTGTTATCCTCCAACTTTTTTTGGTTGACCTTATTCATGAGGTCGTCATAAACCTCAATGGCTTCGTCTATGATTACGGTACCTTCTTCCGACTCCTTGTTTCCTGAGCCGGCTTCCCATATATAAACAGCTTCAATAATATCTCCCAACACAAAATTGATATCTTTCTTTAAATCACGAATACTTGGCATAACGCGGTTGTTTTTATTAAATATACCACTAAATTGTAACTTCTAAAAGTTTAGCTCCTTCTGTGTCAATATCCACATAAGTAGTTGATGCTGAAATTAAGACAGTTTCCCCCTTTGTTATGGCAACACTGCCCCAATCGTTTCGAATTTGGGCAGCACCTCCTACGCACATAAAAATGGTAAAGGAGTCTCGTTGGGTCAAATCTTGTTTCATGGACTTGGTAAGTTCCAAAAAGTCTGTTTTAAAATAGGGACAATCCACCATTGAATTAACATGATCTTGGTTCTTGGCATATTCCACTTTAAAGTCATCCTTCTTCTCATAGTCTATGGCATCGACCGCCAAACTGGTGTGCAATTCCCTTAAATTACCTTCCTTGTCCCTGCGGTTAAAATCGAATACCCGATAGGTAACATCTGAGGTTTGCTGGATTTCGGCCAAAAGTACCCCTGCACCAATGGCGTGTATTTTTCCTGTATTGATAAAAAAGGTATCGCCCTCGCCTACTTCCTCATAATTCATTAAATCGGTCAAGGTTCCTTCCTCAAGGCTTTTTACATACTCGTCCTTTTCTACATCCTTATTAAAGCCCACGATTAATTTTGCGCCGGGGTCGGCATCCATAATGTACCACATCTCGGTTTTTCCAAAGGAATTGTGTCTTTCTTTGGCCAATTCATCATTTGGATGCAACTGTATGGAAAGGTCCTGCTTTGCATCAATAAATTTGATGAGTATGGGGAAATCGTTCCCAAAACGTTCCACGACACTCTTCCCTAAAAGTGCTTCACCATGTTCGTCCATCAAGCTCTGAAGCGAAGTCCCGGACAAATCTCCATTTGATACTTCGGAAATATCCCCTTCTACCCCCGAAAGTTCCCAGCTTTCACCGGTAATATCACTTTCAATAGGTTTATGCAATACATCTTTTAACTTGGTTCCTCCCCAAAGTCGTTCTTTAAGGATAGGTTTAAATTTTAACGGGTATAAGTTCATTGTGCTATCCTGTATAGGTTACAAAGTTTCGAGGAGTTTCATAAAGCACTACCTCCAACTCCTTAGTTTGTTTTATATGCGGTCTTAATTTATTCCATATCACTACAGCTATGTTTTCTGCGGTAGGATTCAAATTTTCAAACTCTGGAACATCGAGGTTCAGATTCTTATGGTCCAATGCCTCCTCTACATGTTCCTTAATCAACTCCTTAAGCACTTTTAGGTCCATTACAAAGCCTGTTTCCGGATCTATTTCCCCGGTAACGCTCACGATAAGGTCATAATTATGCCCATGATATTTTGGATTGTTGCATTTACCAAAAACAGCTTTGTTCTTTTCGTCGTCCCAATCTGGGCGATGCAATCTGTGTGCAGCATTGAAACTGGCCTTTCTACTCGCTTTCACCTTCATTTTGCAGAGGTATTTTCCATAAGATGGTCGTAGAAACGTTCAAAAATAATCTTGAACCATGCGGTGTATTCATCGGGATTTTCCATCATATCATTTTTGATATCCTCTGGATGCATCCATTTCCAATCGGCAACCTCCTCTGGATTGATATTCGGTTCTTCTTCAAAATAACCTACCATCACATGATCAAACTCGTGTTCCGTAAGGCCATTATCAAAAGGGGCCTTGTACATAAAATGAAAGAGTTCTTTAAGATCTGTGGTGAAACCCATCTCCTCCATAAGCCTGCGCTTTCCAGCTGCAATATTGCTCTCCCCTTCCCTTTGATGGCTGCAACATGTGTTGGTCCATAGCAATGGGGAATGGTATTTGTCCTTGGCCCTCTGTTGAAGCATGGTCTCCCCTTTTTTGTTCATCACAAAAACCGAGAATGCCCTATGTAGCAAAGCCTTTTGATGGGCTTCCATCTTGGGCATTAGGCCTATTGGCTCGTCCTTTTCATTTACAAGTATCACTTTTTCCTCTATCATGAGGTAAAAATATGACCTTTGAAGTTAAATAAAGATGGATTGATTGATAAATTCTTACTAAAAGAAGCGTGGTGATTTCAGATTTCCGATGTTCCTGATAAAATCGTACCGTAGAATGATTTCGAAGGAACCATCATTAAAGGTAGCGGCGCCAAGTTCGGTGATTTCCCTATCATATGCCATCCCAATCATAAACTGGTCGGACAACATAAATCCAATTAGACCACTAAATGCGGCATCCCATCGATAGGCCACTCCCCCGATAAACTTTTCATTGAACATAAAGTTGGCGGAAAGATCTACCTGCAATGGTGCTCCTTGAACTGCCTTGGTCAATAAAGTGGGTTTGAACTTCAATACTGGATTTAAGTCCCAAACATAACCCGTAATCAGGTAAAGGTTAAGCTGTTCCTTGGCAGTGGATACGGAAGAGGAATCAAAGTGGGTCGTCTCCAATATTCGAGGTGCCGACAAACCGGCATAAAACCTATCGGTGTGATAATACACCCCTGCTCCGATATTCGGTGAGAACTTATTCTGGATGTCCTGCTGTGATTGCAGCTGTGGGTCTATCTCGAACTCATCGAGCTCGGAATATCGAATATCCAACATATGGGCACTGGCCTTGAGCCCAAAACTAAGCTTGCCTTCCAAAGAGGTTTGGATGGTATAGGAGAAGTCCACATCAAAATAAGTTTCGGAGGTGGGGCCTATTTTATCATTCACAATGGATAGTCCAAGACCCACACCACGGTAACCCACCGGTGTATGAGCGTTCAACGTTTGTGTTTCCGGTGCCCCATCAAGTCCCAACCATTGGTTCCGATACAATGCGGCAATGCTCAGATGTCCTCTTGACCCCGCATAGGCCGGATTGACACTTACAGTATTGTACATATATTGGGTATACTGTGCATCTTGCTGTGCTTGCATAGTTCCTACTCCAAGCAGAAGTAAAACAAGCAACCATTGGGTTTGTTCTTTAAAAAGTTTGTTTACCACAGTTACCATTGTTTATCTGTTAATATATATGTAGCCTGTAAGCTGTTTTGTACTACCTCCGTTATCCTGATAATCTATCACATAAAAATATGTACCTACCGGAAGTTTATTGTCCTGATCCACGGTAACCCTTCCTTGCGAAGTACCGTCAAATACATTTCCATTAGTGTTGTATGACTTGGTCTGGAACACCATTACCCCCCATCTGTTGTAAATCCTTACCGTGTTGTTAGGGTAATTCGAGAGTCCTCGGATTTCCAAAACATCGTGTACTCCATCACCATTGGGCGTTATTACGTTCACAACATCCACTTCTTCTTCATCGGTGGTAAGTTCTCCTAAGTCTGGATCTAAATAATCGGGTATTCCGTTCTCATTGGCATCATCATTGGCGTAGTCACCATCACCGTTGGTATCTTCATCCATGGTTTCTATACCATCGTCATCGTCATCCGAATCCCTGAAATCCGGTATGCCATCGCTATCGGTATCGGGCAATGCAGTGCTGGGATCATCTATTTCATCATTGACATCGATATCGATGACCGTTTCACCTTCGTAACCATCATCCAGACCATCGTTATCCTTATCGGAGCCTATCAGGCTAACTTCTGGAATACCATCATGATCATGGTCGTGCGCTTCAATGGCATCAGGAACATTGTCATTATCGCTATCCTCATCTACATAATCCGGAATACCGTCATTATCTGAATCCATAGGAATCAATCCAATATTACCATCAACCTCATAGGCATCATCCAATCCGTTGTTGTTTGCATCAACTAAGCTAGGTGGAATGTACCCCAATGCTGGTTGCGCCTCAATATTATCGGGAATACCGTCATTATCACTATCTATATCCAAATAATCTGGAATGCCATCACCATCGGTATCTGTTGGATTGGTTGATGGATCATTATCGTTATCAGCATTCAAATCCTCAAAGCTGTCCACAATCCCATCATTATCACTATCCAAATCAATTCCTGAAGGACTTACAATTACAGTAATGGTAGCTGTATCACAATTTCCATTAGAATCACAAACCGTATAATCAAACGAATCTGTTCCTGTAAAACCTGGATTCGGTATATAGGTAATATCATCATCCGATGGATCTGTCGGTGTTCCGTTATTGTTCAACACCGCGGTACCGTTTGATGTATTGGTTACGCTGATTGTCCCTGAAGTAGGTATATCATTATCGTTTGCTCTCCATGAGATTGTGGTCTGAACATCAATATCGGTAGAAACCGAATCGTCAAATGTATCCACAATAGGAAGTACATCGATCATTACCGTAGCCGTACTACAATCGCCAAAGGAATTACAAATGGTATAGTCAAAACTATCGCTTCCGTTGAAATCCGGATTTGGTGTATAGGTGATTACATCATCCTTTGGATCGTTTACGGTACCATTATCATCAATGCTGACCGTACCACTCGATGGATTGGTCGCTGTTAAAACGCCCGTGTTTGGCAAATCAGCATCGTTGTCAAATATGGGAACAATAACGGATGTATCTTCATTGACAGTAACCATATCATCCATCAAAGTAGCTGCTTGGCTCATGCACACCACTGTAAATCTTGGAAGTTCTGTACTGTTCCCAACTTTTGTGATTGTGGCCACATACCTCATTACGGTTTGTGTACTTGTGACAGTTGGTCTGGATTGGTCACCAGATAAGGCAGGAGTCCAGCTTACCGACGCTCCCGAAGGAATACTTGCTGAAATATCCAAAATCACCTGGTTGTTCGGTGCTTCGCAATCAGTTAGAATAAAATAACCTGTTGCATTGGAACCACAAAGTGTACCGTCATAGGTTGCAAAATACACCCCTGGTTGGGTGGCTTCATAAAATGAATTGGTACCCAAAACAGTGCTTGTATCGGAGGCTTCATACCATTGATAGTTATGTTCATCTCCAGTATCCGGCGCTTGCAACAAGAACTGGGCACTTGCCATATTCACTCCTGCAAAAAAAATGCACAGTCCAATGAATAAAGACTTATATGAGGTGTTGGATTTCAAATCTACTTGTCTTTATTCATTATTATTTTACGACAAAAACTACGTTGATCAGTGCATTATAATCTGCTGGTTGACCAATTATATCATAGGTTAATTGACCATTGGCATCAATACTCATATTATCGAATACAGTTGGATCTGCATAGGTTATGTAATAGTATAACTCTGTTGGTCCGTAAGTCGGGATTGCTGCAGGTGCTCCCGCACTTGCGACTGCCGGTGTTCCGTATTGAGTTACATATTGAGAATATAAATTCAAGGTTCTACCTGTTCCATTACTCGAAGCATCTATAGCAATCGAAGGCGGGTAGAAAATTCGTGCCGCTTTGGATGTAATAGGAGCAATATCTTGAATCACATCTTCCACAGTAGCCTCAGTATTTCCATCTCCGTCTACATCTACCGGGGAATCTGAATTCACTTCTGATGCATCTTGCTCATCCGTATTATCCAAATAAGTTGTAAGGTCCACAGTACCGCCGTTCTCCAGGGTCAGGGTATTGCCGCTAAGGCTCAACGCCTGATCATCGGTGTTGTCCATGTAACCGGACAGGTCCACAAAATTCCCGTCCTCGATGGAAAGATTGTTCCCGCTCAAGGTCAGGTTCTGGTCGTCTGTTCCGGCCGCCGCCAGTACCGTGCTGAAGTCGACAGTTTCTGTACCCCCATCTTCCAGGGTCAAGGTCAGTTCGTTCGTGGTATTGTCAAGACTGAATGCCGTTATTGTTTGATTGTCCGTATTATCGAGATATGCACCAAGGTCTACAGTGCCGCCGTTCTCCAGGGTCAGGGTGTTGCCGCTAAGGCTCAAGGCCTGATCATCTGTTCCGGCCGCCGCCAGTACCGTGCTGAAGTCGACAATCTCGGTACCGCCGTTCTCCAGGGTAAGGGTCAGTTCGTTCGTGGTATTGTCCAGACTGAATGCTGTTATAGTTTGGTCGTCCGTATTATCGAGATATGCACCAAGGTCTACGGTGCCGCCGTTCTCCAGGGTCAGGGTGTTGCCGCTAAGGCTCAGTGCCTGATCGTCGGTGTTGTCCATATAGCCCGACAGGTCCACAAAGTTTCCGTCCTCGATGGAAAGGTTGTTCCCGCTCAAGGTCAGGTTCTGGTCGTCTGTTCCGGCCGCCGCCAGTACCGTGCTGAAGTCGACAATCTCGGTACCGCCGTCCTCCAGGGTCAAGGTCAGCTCGTTCGTGGTATTGTCCAGACTGAATGCCGTTATCGTTTGGTCGTCCGTATTATCGAGATATGCCCCAAGGTCTACGGTGCCGCCGTTCTCCAGGGTCAGGGTGTTGCCGCTAAGGCTCAAGGCCTGATCATCTGTTCCGGCCGCCGCCAGTACCGTGCTGAAGTCGACAATCTCGGTACCGCCGTCCTCTAGGGTCAAGGTCAGTTCGTTCGTGGTATTGTCAAGACTGAATGCCGTTATCGTTTGGTCGTCCGTATTATCGAGATAGGCACCAAGGTCTACGGTGCCGCCGTTCTCCAGGGTCAGGGTGTTGCCGCTAAGGCTTAGTGCCTGGTCGTCCGTGTTGTCCATGTAGCCCGACAGGTCCACAAAATTCCCGTCCTCGATGGAAAGGTTGTTCCCGCTCAAGGTCAGGTTCTGGTCATCGGTTCCGGCCGCCGCCAGTACCGTGCTGAAGTCGACAATCTCAGTGCCTCCGTCCTCCAGGGTAAGGGTCAGCTCGTTCGTGGTATTGTCCAGACTGAATGCGGTGATCGTTTGGTCGTCCGTATTATCGAGATAGGCACCAAGGTCTACGGTGCCGCCGTTCTCCAGGGTCAGGGTGTTGTCGCTAAGGCTCAGTGCCTGGTCGTCCGTGTTGTCCATGTAGCCCGACAGGTCCACAAAATTCCCGTCCTCGATGGAAAGGTTGTTCCCGCTCAAGGTCAGGTTCTGGTCATCGGTTCCGGCCGCTGCCAGTACCGTGCTGAAGTCGACAATCTCGGTGCCCCCATCTTCCAGGGTCAAGGTCAGTTCGTTCGTGGTATTGTCAAGACTGAATGCCGTTATCGTTTGGTCGTCCGTATTATCGAGATATGCACCAAGGTCTACAGTGCCGCCGTTCTCCAGGGTCAGGGTGTTGCCGCTAAGGCTCAACGCCTGATCATCGGTGTTGTCCATGTAACCGGACAGGTCCACAAAATTCCCGTCCTCGATGGAAAGGTTGTTCCCGCTCAAGGTCAGGTTCTGGTCATCGGTTCCGGCCGCTGCCAGTACCGTGCTGAAGTCGACAGTTTCCGTGCCTCCATCTTCCAGGGTAAGGGTCAGTTCGTTCGTGGTATCGTCCAGACTGAATGCTATTATAGTTTGGTCGTCCGTATTATCGAGATAGGCACCAAGGTCTACGGTGCCGCCGTTCTCCAGGGTCAGGGTGTTGCCGCTAAGGCTCAATGCCTGATCGTCGGTGTTGTCCATATAGCCCGACAGGTCCACAAAGTTTCCGTCCTCGATGGAAAGGTTGTTCCCGCTCAAGGTCAGGTTCTGGTCGTCTGTTCCGGCCGCCGCCAGTACCGTGCTGAAGTCGACAATCTCGGTGCCCCCATCTTCCAGGGTCAAGGTCAGTTCGTTCGTGGTATTGTCAAGACTGAATGCCGTTATCGTTTGGTCGTC
>NZ_WYET01000013.1 GCF_013376415.1 Flagellimonas chongwuensis | reverse complement strand
TGGCGACGGGGCCCACCCCTTTCCATTCCGAACAGGGAAGTTAAGCCCGTTTGCGCCGATGGTACTGCCACACCAGGTGGGAGAGTAGGTCGCCGCCTTCCTCAAGGCCCTTCACATTGCGTGAAGGGCCTTTTTTGTTTTATAGGCTATCTTTATCCATTAAAACAAAGAAATAATCCATAACGTGAATACCCAAACCAATCCAGTTCTACTTGAAGAAAAACTAAATGCTTACTCCCATGCATTTGGTATCATTCTAGCATTTATAGGGGGTGTTGTTCTGTATCAATATAATTGGGGAAACTTACCATATATGAAAGGCGGTATAATAGCCTATATCTTGTCCTTGATATTATTGTTTACCGCATCTACCATTTATCATGGAGTAGAAAATCCGGTATTAAAAAGGCGGCTAAGAATACTGGATCATATCAGTATATATTATTTAATAGGAGGAACTTATACCCCCGTGTGCCTATCTGTTTTGTTACCATCCAAAGGGTGGTTGTTATTTTATTTGGTTTGGGGTATTGCTCTGTTTGGAACAGTACTTAAAATATTTTTTACGGGCAGATTTGAGGTTTTCTCGCTGGTCCTTTATGGAGTGATGGGATGGCTTATCGTGATAGACTTGCCTTATTTATTGGAGCATATGTCATCATCCGGATTGATGTATCTTGCTTCTGGGGGAGCTTTCTATACTATTGGGATACTATTCTATGCCGTAAAACAAATACCATATAATCATTTGATATGGCATTTCTTTGTGCTAGGTGGGGCAATTTCACATTGGTTCCTTATACTTGAAATTTTAAGATAAAAGCTTTCCAAATAGCCAATTGAAAAGTGGTCATGAATTACCTTGTGGACGAGGAGCTTGTTTTAAATATATCTTCTTACACCAAATAAGCTATCCCGATGCCTAAGATGATTACAATTAACTTTCGCAGATTGAATGCATGTCCTTGGGCACTTTCAAACAAAATTATGGTGGATATGTGGAAGAAAACCCCAATGGACAAAGCAGTCAACAAGTGTCCGTAATCCGAAACCCACGGAGATGTGGAAATAAAGCTGCCCAAAGGTGTCATCAAGGAAAAAACGGCAATAAATAATAATGTAGCGGACATCTTCATCTTGGAGTTAATCAAAAAGATACTCAAGATAATAGCAATAGGTAACTTATGTATGATTATTCCATAGAGTATTGAATCATTATCATGTATTGGAACACCCTCGATCAAAGCATGTATGCACAAGCTCAAGAACAATAATATCGGGAACTTATTTTCCTTTAAGTGAAAATGCATGTGA
Source organism: Flagellimonas chongwuensis (assembly GCF_013376415.1). Taxonomy (GTDB): domain Bacteria; phylum Bacteroidota; class Bacteroidia; order Flavobacteriales; family Flavobacteriaceae; genus Flagellimonas; species Flagellimonas chongwuensis. Next base: position 122,994 of record NZ_WYET01000013.1, on the reverse strand, counting down.
CCGTGTTCGGCTCCTTTAGAAAAGAATTCCAAGAAAACCTGCATTAGGATACCTCCCAGAATATATAGGGCTATTATTTTGGGATGATGCCCGTCATAAACCTCAGGTAATAGCTCAAAAAAAGTTAGCGACAAGAGGAAAGCTCCACTAAAGGCAAGCAATAGTTTTATATTGTCGTTATTGGTGGGCTTCGTAAACCATACAAAGGCAAAGCCGGACCAAACGGCTAAAATAGGGATAATGTAGATAATACTGGAAGGAAAATTCATGCTCTAAATCAAGGGAGTAAAAATAGTCTATTTTTGCGGAAAGAAATTACAGGAACATGGTAGGAAATTTTAAAATGATGGCCAAGACCCTATACGGATTCGAACCTATTTTGGCAAAAGAACTCCGTAATTTAGGGGCAGGTCATGTAGAGGAAGGAGTTCGAAATGTAACTTTTGAAGGAGATACCGGTTTTATGTACAAGGCCAACTTGTGTCTTAGAACTGCTTTAAAGGTTTTTAAACCTATCAAAACATTTCGAGTATTCAATGAGAAAGACCTATATAGGAATATCTACGAAATGGACTGGCCCAGTATTTTTGACGTGGACAAAACTTTTGCTATTGACAGTATTGCCAATGCCAAGGTTTTTGATAACACCATGTTTGTCTCCCTAAAGGCCAAAGATGCCATTGTGGACAAGTTTAGGGAGGTGGTCCGAGATAGACCTAATGTAAAGACACAAGATCCGGATATCCGGATTAATATTCACATTTATAACAATACCTGCACCGTTTCCTTGGACAGTTCGGGGAATTCGCTCCATCAACGTGGGTACCGTATTTTAACGAATATAGCGCCAATCAATGAAGTTTTGGCCGCCGGGCTTCTGCTTAAAACTGGATGGGACGGGCAATCCGACTTTTTTGACCCCATGTGCGGCAGTGGAACATTTCTTATTGAGGCAGCAATGATTGCTTGTAATATTCCTGCAAACATTAATAGGGAGTCCTATGCATTTATGCATTGGAAGGACTATGATGCCGACTTGTACCAGAAAATTGTGGACGCGAGCTTAAAAAAGGTCCGTGAGTTTCATTACAAAATCATTGGGTACGATAAAGCTCCCTCAGCTGTAAGGAAAGCCCAAGAGAATGTGGATCATGCCAACCTCTCGGATTACATTACCGTGGAACGCAAGGACTTTTTTAGGGTTGATAAGCCACTTGAAGGAAAATTGCACATGCTGTTCAACCCTCCTTATGGAGAACGATTGCCCATTGATATGGAAATCTTTTATGGAAAAATAGGGGACACGTTTAAACAGATTTACCCTGGAACCGACGCTTGGCTTATTACTTCCAATTTGGAAGCCCTAAAGCACATTGGTCTAAAAACATCGAAAAAAATTAAAACTTTTAACGGGAAATTGGAGTCCAGACTGGTAAAATATGAAATATACGAGGGAAGTAAAAAGGCCAAATTCAGTGAAGAGAATTAGTTACGAATCAAATAAAAATTGCGATTTCTCCAAAAATAGATTTGGTGGAAAGCAAAAGAATTGGTTAGATTTGGAGATGTGTTTAAAACACGACTAACTAACTCAACCAAATTTTGTGAAAGGAGTCCTCAGAGGCTCCTTTTACTTTTCTGACCAAATGGCAAGTTCGTTGCCCGAAGGGTCATTGAAATGGAATCTCTTGCCGCCTGGAAACTCAAAAATCTCCTTACTGATTATTCCTCCTGCACTAATTACACGCCTCTTTATTTCTTCAAGATTTTCGTAATATAGGACAACTAGTGCTCCATTCGTGATAGGGCCCGTGAAAAGTTCAAAACCGCCTGCAACCCCACTTCCGGAAAATGCAGTATAGTTGGGTCCGTAATCGGTGAAGGTCCAACCAAAGGAATTGGAGTAAAAGGCTTTCGCCTTTTCAATATCTGTAGCTTTGAATTCGATATAATCGATTGGTGTGGTATTCATGCTATTGGCCGTTTTCTTCCTTTTTCTTTTTGTCTTTTTTATAAAGCGGAATAAAATAACTGATGGAGTAGTTGTAGTTGACCCCAAAATTACTGCCGTCAGTAACCTTGTTGAATCCAGGAATCCAAAGGTTTGGAAACTGTTCATCTTCCGAATTGGTGATAAGAAAACCAAGACGTGCACTCATGCCCACAAAAATATTGGCAAACAGTTCCACTTTGGTACCCACCACAAACTCTAGCCAAGAGGCCGACAGTCCACTAAATTCCCTATTGGGATTCTCACCGGGCAAAAACTCCGGGTTAAAAAATTGATTGGTCTCATAGAGACTATAATTATTAAGCGTTTGACTAAAACTTGCCACGGCATAGCGGCCACCAATGGTAATGGCATTGTTCATACCGTACCAGTTGGTGTAGGTATTCATGTCCACACCGGCTTTTATATAACTTCCAGAGGTTTCATAGTCGTAAAGAATAGTGTTGTTCAGGTTTTCATCCTGTTTTTTTGTCTCATTACCAATTTCTGCAGCCAAATATAATTTTCGGGTCAATCTGTAATCACCTACTAATTCCAGTCCTGTATAATCTTCATCAACAAAAGAAAGTACCAACTTGCTGATGTCCGCCCCGACCCGTAGTCCATAGGGATCTTTGTAAACGACGGTATCTTTTGGTGAAAGATCTACAGGTTCGCTTTGCGCCAAAACCAAAATAGGCAAGAGGCCAATTATGATGCTAATGAAATATTTTGACATGGATATTATCTGTGTTTTCTACATTGGGTTGGACAACCTTGATATCTTGAATCCAGTTTTCGGCACCTTCGGTAAGGGTAACCGAAATATTGTTGTAATTGGTCACAAATCCACATGCCCTTGATATAAATGCTTCTCCCAGTTCATAGGAAATGGTCAAAGTATCAATGTTTCCGGTTTCCAGTTCTGTTTCCTCATCATCCGCAGATTCTGAAATAATTTGATACATAGTCGTGGTGGCGGTACTTCGCAATGGGACCTGCAGCGAATCCGGTGATTCGGAACGATCGCTAAATGAACTATTCGTCAAAATACTGTCGATATCAATATTGCGAATCCTAATGGAGGCCACATTTTTCACTAAAGTGGTATCAGCAATATCAAAAAAACCTATTACCATAAGCGGTGTGTCACCATCAACACATATATCGTCCTTTTCGCAAGAGGATACATAAAAAAGCACCGAAACTATAAGTAGGATGGGGATGATTTTTTTCATTAGGATAAATATGGGTTTTTTAGGTCAAAAATTATACCCGTTTTTCCAAAAGTACAACATTTTCAACGTGATGTGTCTGTGGAAACATATCCACTGGTTGAACTTTGGTGACTTTATACTGTTCTTTCATAAGAGCCAAATCCCTTGCCTGGGTTGCGCTGTTGCAGCTTACATAAACAATTTTTGGAGGTGCCACTTGGAGCAATTGTTCAACCACTTGTTTGTGCATTCCATCGCGTGGAGGGTCCGTAATAATTACATCGGGTTGGCCATTTGCGGAAATAAAATCATTGTTGAATACATTTTTCATGTCACCAACATAGAAATCTACATTGGATATGTTGTTGTGCAACGCATTGGCCTTGGCATCTTCAATAGCTTCGGGCACTGACTCTACCCCAACCACTTTTTTAGCATTTTTCGAGACAAACTGGGCGATTGTCCCGGTTCCGGTGTACAAGTCGTATACGAGTTCGTCTCCGCTGAGTTCGGCAAAATCCCTAGTTACCTTGTACAGTTCATACGCCTGTGCAGAATTGGTCTGGTAAAAGGACTTGGCGTTGATTTTGAATTGAAGACCTTCCATTTCTTCAAAAATATGGTCACGACCTGCAAAGCAGATGACATCCTGGTCATAAATGGTATCGTTTCCTTTAGAATTGATTACATACAGAAGCGCCGTTATTTCTGGAAAAGTTGTTTTTAAATGATTTAAGAGCAGTTCTCTTTTTTCTGTATCCTCTTCAAAGAATTGGATGAGCACCATAATCTCTCCCGTTGATGATGTACGTATCATCAAAGTCCGTAGAAGTCCTTCCTGTCTTCTTGGATTAAAAAATGTGAGACCGTTTTTGTTGGCAAAGTTTTTAGTTTCCAATCGTATGGCGTTGGAGGGATCCTGCTGTAGATGACATTTTTTAATGTCCAAAATTTTGTCCCACATGCCGGGAATATGGAAGCCCAAAGCATTTCTGTCATCTATCTCCTCATCCGAATTTATTTCCTTTTGCGTTAACCAACGGCTATCAGAAAACGAGAACTCCATTTTATTCCTATAAAAATAATGCTCCTTGGAACCAAGAATAGGGTTAGTTTCTGGTAATTCCAGATTGCCAATGCGCTTTAGGTTATTTTCCACCTCTTTTTGTTTAAAATAGAGTTGGTGTTCGTAGCCCATATGTTGCCATTTGCATCCGCCACAGGTGCCAAAATGTTGGCAAACGGGCTCGGTTCTTCTATCTGAAAGAGTATGGAAATTGGTAGCAACACCCTCAAAATAGGCTTTTCTTTTTTTGGTGGTCATCACATCCACCACATCACCGGGTACGGCATTGGTCAAAAATATGACGCGTCCGTCCGGGGCCTTGCCCACGGATTTTCCCTTTGCTCCGGCATCGATTACTTCTACGTTTTCGAATGTTTTTCTCCTTCTGTTTTTACGCATGCCGCAAAAGTAACTTCTTTTTGGTATTTCATGGAACGTAGCTTCTTAAATTGCATGTAAACTTTAGGTGAAAACCAAGGGAATCATACATTCAAAAATTACGTTTTCATCAATTAATTTGTAATTTGCGGGCACTCCAAGGGATGATTTCTCTCCCACGCTGCTTTTTCGAGACTTCGAAAGAATAAAGGTACAGTAGGAATGGTTATTTTATCAATTTTAATCATTTAATGAAATGGCTGTTTTAGAGCATTTAACATCGCAGCAAGCGATAGATTTGGAAAACAAGTACGGAGCACACAATTACCATCCTCTCCCTGTGGTTTTGAGCAAGGGCGAAGGTGTTTACGTATGGGATGTAGAAGGAAAGAAATACTACGATTTTCTTTCTGCTTATTCGGCAGTAAACCAAGGACATTGTCACCCTAAAATTGTTGGGGCCATGGTGGAGCAGGCAAAAACATTGACCTTGACTTCCCGTGCATTTTACAACGATATGTTGGGCAAGTATGAAAAATACGCTACGGAAACCTTTGGATTTGATAAGCTGTTGCCCATGAACACGGGGGCAGAAGCAGTAGAAACCGCATTGAAAGTCTGTAGAAGATGGGCTTACCAGAAGAAAGGTATTCCTGAGAATCAGGCTAAAGTTATTGTGTGTGAGAATAATTTTCATGGAAGGACGACCACCATTATTTCTTTCTCCAATGATGAAGTGGCAAGAGAGAACTATGGCCCATACACTGAAGGTTTTGTGAAAATTGAGTACGATAATTTGACCGCGTTGGAAAATGCCCTTAAGAGCAATCCGCATGTTGCGGGTTTCTTGGTGGAACCTATTCAAGGTGAAGCTGGGGTCTATGTCCCATCCGAAGGATATTTGAAAGAGGCAAAGGCACTTTGTGAAAAGTATAATGTGTTATTTGTCGCTGACGAAGTACAGACTGGTATTGCAAGAACGGGCAAGATGCTTGCGGTTGACCATGAAAATGTAAAACCTGATATTTTGATTTTGGGCAAAGCCCTTTCTGGCGGGGTGTATCCGGTTTCAGGTGTTTTGGCCAATGACGATATTATGGAAGTGATTACACCGGGAAGCCATGGAAGTACCTTTGGTGGAAATCCTGTAGCTGCAGCGGTAAGTACTGCCGCTTTGGAGGTGATCAAAGAAGAAAATTTAGCAGAGAATGCTCAAGAATTGGGCGAACTATTCCGAGAAGAACTCAATAAATTCATCCCAACTTGTGATTTGGTAGTGAAAGTGAGGGGCAAAGGATTGTTGAACGCTATTGTGATCAACGATACAGAGGAAAGTTCCACGGCATGGGACATTTGCATGGCGCTAAAGGAGAATGGCCTTCTTGCCAAACCAACCCATGGGAATATCATCCGTTTTGCACCACCTTTGGTCATGGATCGGGAGCAGTTAATGGATTGTGTATCCATTATTATTAAAACGCTGAATGAATTTACGAAGCAATAGTAATAAAAATAGAAAAGGGCGGTGATTTCACCGCCCTTTATGTTTTGTATAGATTGTAATCTATTATAAAAACTTATAGCCTAATCCAACAGTAAGGTAATTTCCTCTTACTTTGACATCTTCACTACCGGTGTAGGAGTTGTTGATTTGAAAGGTATATCGCGCTTCGATAAAAAAGTCTTCGTCGATATCGTAACCGATTCCTCCTGCAATATCAAATTCAACACTGCTGAAATCTTCCGGAGTTTCCTCAAATGAGAAAACCAATTGTGGGCCTGCTTGAAGGTTAAACTTCTCGGAAATGGCAAATTTTCCTAGAATAGGAAGCATCAAACCACTTGAACCATCTACGTTGGCATAGAGCAGTTCAGGTTGTACATTGAAGTTTTCAGAGACATCAAAGTCAGCTACTGCTCCCAAATAGAATCCAGATTCTGATGCAGATATACTAATGCCATCTGCTTTGACACTTCCACGTGCATTGAGATACCCTGCGGTTGCTCCAAATCTAACTTCTTGTGCTTGAGATGAGTAGGAGAATCCTAATACAGCAATAGCAACTAATAAAAGCTTTTTCATGTTTAATTAAAGTTAATGTTACGGTGGCAAATATAGAATTAAAAACGAATGGATTCTTTATTTACTGAACAAGTCCTGTGTTTTTAATTTCAATTTTTAACAAACAAAATCTCACAAAAAAATGCTTTTAAATTGCTAAACTTCTTCTTTGGATTCTATAGACATTTCGCAACCATATTCATCAGCAAAAAAATTATCCAAATCATCTGCTTTTAAAGCTAGGTTCTTTAGGTTCTGTTTGATGGTATCCGCATGATCTGAGAATATATCGGAAAGATGAACCCTGTAAGAAAGATAAATTTGGTTTTGATGTATGCCCAAATAATAGGGTTCCACATTTGCTTCCAACAAGTGGGTCAATAGTTCTTGAATATTCTGTTTTGGAAGATTGTTCATTGGGGAAGTTGCTACCAGGTAGTCTCTTTTAAAAACGAAAATCCTGATTAGGGCACTTCCTTGATGGAATTCCCAATAATCCCTACCAGCACGTCCAAGAACCGGGTCGATGCCCAAATCTGTCAAGGCACCTTCTACAAATTGGGCAAAGTGGCTTTTCTCGAACTCTTCCCAAATTGAAATATCCATGTTGTTCCCACAATTGGCACAAAACTCTGACTCTTGATCTGTATAGTTATCGCAGGAATTACATTTTACGTTATAGGCGGTTTTGTTTTGAAGCAGTGCAAAGTCACTCATCTCTTTTATTAAATCGATGTGCTTTATTCCAAACCCCACGTTATCTGCATTATTGAATTTTGATGTTGTCACCCCGACAAGTACACCAGCTTCATTGAGCATAGGACCACCGGAATTTCCAGGGTTGACGGCAGCATCGGTCTGAATGTAGTTTCTACTGCCCATAGGTTGACTTGTGGCGGATACGATTCCCTCCGTAATGGTGTAGGGCATGCCGAACGGATAACCATTTATAAAGATTCTTTGCGTGTTTGCAATTACAATTTCTTCTTGCAGTGAAATATCTGTATTTACGTTCTTGAATCCATCAATGCTTAAAAAAGCAAGGTCCACTTCTGGGTTTACCATAACAACCTTTGCTACATGCCTATCTTTTTTATGGTCTTCAACGGCAACTATTTTTTCTCCTTTGATCACATGGTAATTGGTAATGATGTGGTCATGGCCGCTTACCGTAAACCCGCTTCCGGTTCCAGAGGCTGTTACTATTTTAAAAACTGATTTTCTTATGTTTTCCACGTTATTTGGTTTTTGGTTAGCTGAATAATTTTGAGAAGAGGCTCCTTTTTTCTTTTTGCTTTTGACCTGAATTCCCTGCCGTACCATTCAAAAAGGCATTGAATGTATTGAGCAAAATAGGCCTGGCATCATGCAGCTCCTTACCGGAAACTTTTTCCAAGGTATCGTATATAACATTTTGGTGATGCTCCTCCAAATTGTAATTGTAAATCATTTTTAAAAAGGAATATTGCAGATAATAGCAGAGCATCAAATTGTTATTTTCCTTTACATAAGAATTGACATATTGTTCCAAGTTCTTGGCATAGTCCTGCAAAATTTCGTTGGAACTTCGCCATTTGAGGGAAATCAATGCCTTGGCATGGTATATATCTTCCATAAACTCTTCTTTGGGTTTGGCAAGGAGCTTTTGCATAAAGTTCACTCCTTTATCAATCCTATGGTTAAAATCAATCTGCCCATCGAAGAGATTATTGACATATTCTTCCAATTTGGTTCTTAGCGTTCCATGGACACAGGGAATATTGACGATTTTCAACAAGGAAATCACGATAATGTCCCATTGGAAGTCGTTCCATCTTTTCTCTTTAAAAAAGAGGCTGTAATTGTTATAGTCTTCCAAAATATCACTGATTTGTTGCCATACGGTCTCCTTTTCCATTTCGGATAATGGAGTGATACTTGACTCTTTGTAGAACTCAGCCTTGTATTTTTCTATGAATTCATCATCATAATTATCGGCATAAACACTTATTTCCCTTAATAGGTCATATACTTTATAGGGTTGACAAAGCTCTAGTGGTGTTTCATATTCAAACCAAAGTACATTGTCCCTAAGATGGATTTGTGCCAATGTCAATGGATTGAAATTGATTTCTGCCACGCGCCGGAACAGGGCAACTTTGTTTGTTTGTTCAGTAACCTTAACAAAAGGTGCCCTGATTGTGAAGGTGTCTTGCGTAATCGAAATGGAAATCTCAGCGGAACCTTGACCTTGAGTAATTTGAATATCATCCTCCGTACTATGGTCTTTAAGTACATTTGAATTGATATAGTTGATGGTTTCGATCAATGCCGTTTTATAGTTTTTGGCATCGTAGGCATCAATAGCCTTGCTCCAGTAAGAAACGTCCATTAGTGGGTCGTCCTCACTTTTAATAGGTCTTGTGAACCTAGGAAGTACATGTTTCATTATTATAGGTTAAGAAATTACAAATCAGATTTGGGTGAGGTTGATTTGTATTTTTTAGTGAGGTCGTACTATAATAGTATGGCTAATATCGCCTTTTTTTTGAAAAAACCTATAGTTGGACAAATTATTTTGGATGGTAATATAAAGTAAATCAATTGACTAATGTTATTGACTTACCGCGGCCTCGAGTAAACGAAGTTGTTTTTTATAGGCGTTGAAGCTTGCTTCAATCCCAATAGGAAGTGTTGAGTTTTGGGGAATATGGCCAAAACTCATTCCATATACCGCAGGAATGTTCAAAGGTTTTATTCTGTCCATGATCACTTCTCTCAATGTAAAGTTTTCAGTGGTTCTTTTACGGTCACAGCCTTTGCAGACACCGAAGATAATCCCCTTGGCCTTTAAAAAACTGTCTACTTCAGAAAGTTGTGTCAACATACGATCCATTCGGTATGGCGCTTCTTCCACATCTTCCAAAAAAACAAGTTTATCCGTAAAGTCGAGTTCGTAAGGCGTTCCGATCATGGCGGTGACCAAGGTCAGACTGCCACCAATCAGCTCTCCTTGCGCAACGCCGGGAGTAATGGTGTAGCGGTAGTATTCGCTATTTCGATATTGCTTAGGATCCTTTAATATGGCATTTTTAATAGGCATAGTTTCTTGTGGCTCCATCAATACCTTTTTAAAATAAGCTTGACTGTACTCATCATCGAGTGTCTTGCCCACGGGGCCATGGAATCCCACAAGGCCTGTTTTTTTGTAAATGGTATTGATCAATGCCGTAATATCGCTGAATCCTATCAATGCCTTTGGATTGTCCTCGATAGCATCATAGTCCAGCATACCTAAAATGCGTGTACATCCATATCCGCCACGGGCGCAGAGAATTGCATCGATATCGGGATTTGCGAACATTTCGTTCAAATCGGCAGCCCGTTCCTCATCTGTATTGCTGAAATAACCATAGTTTCCTTTGATGCGGTCGGTATAGAAGGTTTTAAAACCCATTTTTTCCAAGGTGTCAACAGCAAGGTAGAGCTCTTCCAATTTTATGGCAAAACCTGGTGCCACTAGGCCAATGGTATCACCGGGGCTTAATTTTTTAGGCTTTACTTTGGTTTTGGCAAAGGAGTCGTTGCCCCAACTTGTTTGATGCAAAAGGGTTGCAGCTCCAAGGACTGTAGCGGATTTTAAAAAACTTCTTCTTTTGGACATTTACATTGGATTTTGGCAACGCAAGGATAAAAATGCACAAAAATTAGAAGAAAAACACGAACTAATCACTGTTTCTTTCTGACCGTCTTAACTGTCGTTGGATTTTTTTGATAGCAGATTCGATGGACTTTTCAGGTTCGATGATATTATACTCTCCCCAAAAGTCTGGGTCGGAAAACCCGGTGGCCTCATCACTCAGGATAATTGATTTTCGGATTCGCTGACGATACTTTGGTCTTTCGTCCTTGCTTACCGTTTCCCAGTCGGTAATGGCCATTTCAGCGGTCATACTATACTGTGAGTTGAACCATTTGTCTGCCCAATCCACTTTGAACTCCATAAAAACACTACTGTAGCCATAGTGCCATTTACCATTTTTTTCACGGTAATCCACCCGGTAAGATACTTCGGTGGGCCAAACATCTACTTTAGCAGGCTTTCTGCGAACAAAAAGTTGCGCGGCTTGGTCTCTATCGGTAATGTTCAATGAAAAAACGGCACCGGTCAGAATTTTATTCTCTACATCGATATACAGTTCCCCTTGGTACAATGGCTCCAAAATTCCTTCATGCTGGTTGAACCTGATGACATAGATCAATCTATCATTGGTTCTTACGGAACGGTCAAAAGTAAATTTGTAATTGGTAAGCGATTCTTCCGAGAATATGTACTCGGGATACTTCATCATATCCACGTAAAGTGTATTGTAGGGCCCTCCTTGCAGTTTCAGCGCTACAGTATCCAATTTACTGTAATCTGTACTTTTTCTGGCCTTGTAGAGCTCAACGGCATCTTCCCTGACTATATTATATGGCGTTTTGTATACATTCACAACCGCTTCGGCCAAGGAAACGTTCTTTCTACGTCTTTTTATGGTTTCCCTGTAAAATGCTGTCATTAATGATGGGTCCTGAAAGTAATTCTCGTCCCTGTTTTTCAGTGTTTCCTTCACTAGGCCCATGGCATCCTTGGGTGCATTGATATTTATTTCGGAAAGTTGTGTCACTGAAACTTCTAAGGATATTTCGTTGCCTTCACGTTCCAAGTCCGAAATGGGCAATGTTTTTGTTTTGTAGCCCAAAAAGGAGACTACCAAGTTTTTGCTGATATGCTCTTTGGGCACCTTAAGTAGAAAATTTCCCTCCGTATTGCTAATGGTACTAATGTTTGTACCCTCTACAGTGAGTGTAGCAAAGACAAGGGCTTTATTGCTCGAAGCTTCTTTAACCTCCCCACTATACTCATTGTAATCAAGCTCGGCATTATTTTGCTGAAATGCCAAGGATGACTGAGGCACTAGCATGACCAAGGCAGCAATTATACATAAGAATGTAGCCTTGAATTGTATGGGTGAAAACATTGATGGAGTTTTTATTGGCATATCCGCAATTTTTCCTTGTTACTTTTACTAAATGTACAAAAAAAAGGAGGTATGTATCAATGCTTTTTTCGTTAAAAAAAGCGAATAATACCCTCAAAATCAGATAAAAAAACTAATCTACCATAAAAATTGCATTGGCAAAGAACAATTTTCCGTTTTCCCAAAACCCTCTAAATAATGGATTGTCCACCATATAAATAACCTGGCCCCGGCCATGGTTTTCAATACCGAAGATTAATGACTCCGAAATCTTTTTCCTTGCTTCCGCTCCGGCAAAGCCTGAAAATGGTTTTGTGTTTTGTTCAAGATATACTGCATTCCCGTTGTCCAGATATTGATAAGCGCTGCTGCCCAGTTTTAGGGAGAAATAGTCAGAGCCATATCCGTAGGCTAAAGGGTTGGAGTTGTCTACTTTGGTTTTGAAGATAGCCCCTGTAATGGCCCCTTTGATACGTTCCCGCTCCCAGTCCTTGTATGGTTGTGGAGTGTTTTCATCATTTTCTGTTTCTTCCAATTTCTTTTTTTGGATGCCAAATCCTTTTTCGCCATCAAGGGCATCAATGGAGCCGCCCATAGCAATGATTTTTCCACCTTTTCTTACCCAACCTTTAAGCTCGGTAAGCTCGTCCTCATTAAAGTAGTTGCCGTAACGTCCATCAGGCAACACAAGGACATCGTATTCATATAGGTCTACTCGGTCGGCGTACTCATCGTCTATTACGGTAAGCGGGTAGTGCAATTGCTGTTCAAAAAAGTGCCAAATCTCACCAAATCGAAGTGTGGAGGTAGGCCCTCCGGACAATACGGCAATTTTAGGTTTGGAAATCATTTGAATGGATGAAGAACCAAAGTCCTTGCCCGAATCTACAAACCCTGTTCCTGTAGATGTAATGTCTTTTTTGAATTTTGTAGCAATGGATTGCAGGGTCGGAATAAAGTCTTCTTTATTTTCATTATCGCCCTTGGTGATGATCAACGTGCCTCTTTCAAAGGACCTCCCCTCAATAGTAAAAGGGTGGTCCGCTTTTCGAACCCTGATTCCTTCTTTTAGCAGAGCCGCTAAAAAGCGGGCGTCATCCATACTGTTCCAATCGGTCAAATAAGCATAGCTTCCACTCGCAATGTTCGAGGAGGGCACAGTTTCCTGGGTATTTTGCGAAGCAATTGCTGATGTTGATGCAATCGCATCCAAGCCGTATGCATAGGGCAACGACCACGCGGTAATGTCATAGGTCAACGAATCGGACAGTTTAGCGTTGGGTTCGAAAAGTACTTTTACCAATGTTCCCTTAGGTTGGTCTGTAGATACCACCATTCCATTTTTGTTGATGGAAAGGCTGCCGTTGCTTCCAGAACCATAGCTATGGCCCTTGTAAGACCCACTTGTAAGGTCGCCGTATTCAATGTTATGTTTTTCCAAAAGGGATTTAAGAGCATCCAATTTGTTCTTCTTTCCTTTGAGTACGTAGCTTTTATATTTAAAATCTTTGTTTTGATGGAACTCTCTGAATTCTTGGTTGAGTTTTTCCGCGTTTTGGGAAGATACTTCCACGGTAGAAAGCCCAGTGGTAAAGTGATGGGCAATTCTGTCTTTCAATGTTAGTGTATCGCCGATGGCGGTTACAATGCCCAAACCGGCTTGTCCGCTGCCCCCTTGTTCATAGGTCATGCCAATGGCGCCATTATAAATAGGGTAGGTGTCTCCGTAACTTGGGTAAAGCAGGTCAAAGACTTCTTTGGTAAAATAGAACCACCCGTTGGCATCAAAATATTTTGCGTGGTTTCTACCGAGGGTAACCTGAAAATCACGTTGAAAATCCGTTATCACTTCGTGATAGGGTTCCGCCGCTGGAGCAAAATAATATGGGCTGTTCACACCCTGCTCATGAAAGTCCACGTGTACATGGGGCAACCATTGATTGAACATTTTTAACCGTTGCTGGCTTTCAATCTGTGTGAGCCAGGCCCAATCGCGGTTAAGGTCGAACATATAGTGGTTGCTCCTGCCGCTCCACCATCCTTCGTGGTGCTCCTTACTGTTGGGGTCTACTTGGTAGGGCGTGTTTTTATATTGATTGTACCAATTGCTGTACCTGTCCCTGCCATCGGGATTGATACATGGGTCCATGATTACCACCGTATTTTCTAAATATGAACTTTTTTTGGTCAAAAGTTCATAAATGGTTTTCATGGAAGCTTCCGTGCTCACACTTTCGTTCCCGTGCACGTTATAGCTCAACCAAACAATTGCTTTGGAGGAATTTCCTGCACCCTCCGTGTCTTTTAAATGTTCCTGACGAATGGTCTCCAGATTGGCCAGGTTTTCCGCTGAAGACACATAGGCCAAAATCAATGGGCGGCGTTCGTTGGTCTTTCCGTAGACGGTAAGCTGCACCCTGTCCGGAGCGGACTCGGCCAAGTACTCATAGTAATCCACTACTTCATGGTGTCTTGTGAACTGGGTTCCGAGTTCATATCCCAAAAACTCGGATGGGGATTTTAACTGTTGTGCGGATAAAGAAATTGATGCTAATAGAATAAGGGAAAATAAAAATCTGGTCATGCTCGGTTTAATTGGTTTTACCAAATCTAATAATAAATTGAGCCAGAAACCTAATTTTATTGGGGTGGGACCGCTAAAATTGCATAAAATTCAATTAACGTATTTTTGGGATGAGAAATAAAGAAGAGACTTATCTTTGAACACCTCATTACTGTTTTAATGGAAGTAGAATGTATACCCTTTAAGGAGACCGGTTATTTTTCCCAATTAATTTGCGACTATTTAGATCAGAAAAAGGAACTGACATCCTTTTATAATAGGTTTCCCTTGTTGGAGAATTTTGAGGGCCAGATCAAAGAAAAAGCGTCCAACTACCCCAAGACAAACAGAACTGTTCTGGTCAATTCTTTGAAAAACCAGTATAAAAATATAGAGATCTCCAATGACACTCAGGAAAATATTGATGCGCTAAAGGATGAGAAGACCTTTACGGTGGTTACGGGGCATCAATTAAATCTTTTTACCGGCCCATTGTATTTTCTTTATAAAATTGTATCCACCATCAATTTGGCTAAAAAACTCAATCAAGAACATCCAGACCATCACTTTGTCCCGGTATATTGGATGGCCACTGAGGACCACGATTTTGATGAGATCAATTATTTCAATCTACATGGAAAAAAGGTGCTATGGAACAAAAAAGCATCTGGAGCGGTAGGAAGATTGTCAACAGAGGGGTTGGAAGATGTATTTGACATATTTGCAGCGGAACTTGGAAATTTAGGGTTGACGGATAGCCTAAAGGAACTTTTTAGGTCGAGTTATCTTGAACATTCCAACTTGACCGATGCCACTAGATATCTTGCCAATGCCCTTTTTGGGGAACAGGGATTGGTAATTGTTGACGGAGATGACAAGGATTTGAAAAAACTGTTGGTTCCCTATGCCAAAAAGGATATTCTTGAACATACACCATTCCAAAACATTTCTGAAACCATTGATGCCTTAGGAAAGGTGTCTACGGACTACAACATACAGGTAAACCCTAGGGAAATCAATTATTTTTATCTAAAGGATGGTCTGCGGGAAAGAATCGTGGAGAAAAATGGAAAATACGGGGTCGTTGGCACTCAAATCCAATTTTCCAAGGAAGAACTTCTTTCCGAGCTTGAAGCCAATCCTGAACGTTTTTCGCCCAATGTGGTGGCGCGACCATTGTACCAAGAAGTGATTCTGCCCAACCTTTGCTACATTGGCGGGGGAGGTGAGCTAGCCTATTGGCTGGAGCTCAAATCTTATTTTGATGAGATGGGGGTAACGTTCCCAATGTTAATGTTGCGTAATTCAGCCTTGTTGATAACGGAGAAACAATCTGAAAAAGTAGAGAAAATGGGATTGAAGGTTTCTCATTTATTTATGAAGCAGCATTCGCTCATCAACAAAAAAATACGTGATATTTCCAATATTGATATTGATTTTTCACCACAGAAAAGGTTGTTGGAAGAACAGTTTCAACATATGTACGATATAGCGGAACAGACCGATAAAAGCTTTTTGGGAGCAGTAAAAGCTCAGGAAGTAAAACAGAAAAAGGGGTTGGACGCCCTTGAAAAACGTTTGTTAAAAGCTCAAAAGAAAAAGCTGAAGGATCATGTGATACGATTGACCGACCTTCAAAATGAATTTTTTCCGAACCAATCTTTGCAAGAACGGCAACTGAACTTCTCTGAAATTTATTTGGAGATGGGCGATGCCTTGATTCCGATGTTATTGGATAAGCTAGATCCATTTTCCAAGGATTTTATTGTCCTAAGGCACACTTAGCCAAAGTTTATAGGACATCACTAAAAAAATCAAAAAAAAAATTAAACCTAGGTAGGGTATTTACATTTTGGATTGTTCCATAGGTGTAAATAGCTATGAAAATTTAAATTTTGAGTTGGTTAACTCATATGTTTAGGTTGGTTTTGATTTTATTGAAAAGCTCCGGAGTGGTTCCCGGAGTTTTTTGTTTTTATAATCAAAGCGCTTAAAATAAATCCTTGAAATGTGATTTTACCGCGAAGAGGGTTGCCTCCTTCATGGTGTCAAAACGTATATCGGCATGACCTACCCGTTCTTCTGGGCCAATACCTACGCTATGGAAGTTTCCTGCTTTTGCGGCATCGATTCCTTTTTCTGCATCTTCAAAAACAATACAGTTTTCAGGACGTAGTCCTAATTTTTCAGAGGCGAACAAAAAAATATCTGGAGCAGGCTTGCTCTTGGAAACACTGTTTCCATCACCGATTACATCAAAATAATGAGTGGCCTTGAGTTGTTGCAATACCTTGTTGGCATTTTTACTTGCACTTCCCAGCGCAACGCTGAAACCTTCCGACCGCAAATGTGTAAGCAGCTCCCTGGCACCTGGCAGGTAGTCCTCTTGGGTCATACCATCCAGGCTATTGACATAGATGTCATTTTTTTTGGTGGCAAGTTCAACTATCGTGTCTTCATTCAAGGATACGCCATTATGGTCCATGATGACCTTTATAGAATCCATTCTGGAAATACCCCTCAGTTTTTCGTTTACCTCGCGGTCAAACTCCCAGCCCATTTCATCCGCTAACTTTTTCCAAGCATCATAGTGCAGTTCGGCGGTGTCGGTTATAACACCATCCAAATCAAAAATGAATCCCTTAATCATGGTTGGTTCAATTTAGACCGCAAAGAAATAATGAAATCAATTAAGAAAAAAACTATATAAGAGAGAACGCTTATTAAAAATATAATGAGGAGCAGCCCAAACAAATGAAGTTGTTAATAACCCGTTGGAATTACTTTTGGGAAAAACTTGTCATAAATAACCTTTAAAAGATACTTTTGCAACTAAAGCAAATTGCTATTTTTGCCCATGCATAACAACGTACTCATCCTAGACTTTGGTTCCCAGTATACTCAGCTGATCGCAAGACGCGTAAGGGAACTCAACATTTATTCAGAAATTAAGCCGTACAATAAATTGCCCAAGGATTTATCGGAGTATAAGGCCGTTATCCTTTCGGGGTCGCCATCTTCGGTACGTTCCGAACAGGCGCCGCATCCTGATCTTTCAAAAATAAAGGGGAAAATGCCTTTGTTGGGGATTTGCTATGGTGCGCAATACCTGTCCCACTTTCATGGTGGAAACGTGGCACCTTCGGCAACACGTGAATATGGCCGAGCTAACCTCTCTTATGTAAAGGAAGGAGAGGATTTTTTAAATGGCATAGGTGAAGGGAGCCAAGTATGGATGAGCCACAGCGATACCATAAAAGAACTGCCCGAGGGAGCGGTTCGGTTGGCCAGTACCCACGATGTGGAGAATGCCGCCTATAAAATAGCAGGGGAAACTACCTATGGAATTCAGTTCCACCCAGAAGTATACCACACCACCGACGGAAAAAAACTGTTGGAAAACTTTTTGGTGAATATTGCTGGATTGCAACAGGATTGGACCCCTGATGCTTTTGTGGAAACAACCGTTGAGGAGCTTAAGAAAGAGATCGGAGATGAAAAAGTAATACTCGGTCTCTCAGGTGGGGTTGATTCCAGTGTCGCGGCCATGTTGCTGCACAAGGCCATAGGCGATCACCTATACTGCATCTTTGTGAACAACGGGCTTTTGCGTAAGAACGAGTTTGCAGATGTTTTGGATCAATATAAACACATGGGACTTAATGTAAAGGGTGTTGATGCTTCGGCACGCTTTTTGGATGCCTTGAAAGGTGAATCGGACCCAGAAGGAAAAAGAAAGATCATCGGAAGGGTCTTTATAGAGGTTTTTGATGATGAGTCACACAAAGTGGAAAATGCAAAATGGTTGGCACAAGGAACCATCTATCCAGATAGAATTGAATCCGTTTCGGCCAGTGGCGGACCATCAGCAGTAATAAAAAGTCATCACAACGTTGGAGGATTGCCCGACTACATGAAGTTGAAAATAGTGGAGCCCTTAAAAATGTTGTTCAAAGATGAGGTAAGGCGAGTTGGGGCAAGTATGGACATGTCCCCTGAAATTTTGGGAAGACACCCCTTTCCAGGACCTGGTTTGGGAATCCGTATCTTGGGGGATATTACAGCGGAAAAAGTGGCCATTTTGCAAGAAGTGGATGCCATTTTTGTTGATGGTTTGAAAAAATGGGGACTTTATGACAAGGTTTGGCAGGCCGGAGCCATGCTTTTGCCCGTAGATAGTGTTGGGGTAATGGGAGATGAGCGTACGTACGAAAAATGTGTCGCGCTTAGAGCGGTCGAAAGTACCGATGGTATGACCGCCGATTGGGTGAATTTGCCCTACGAATTCCTGCAAAAAACCTCTAACGATATAATAAACAAGGTTAAAGGCGTTAATAGAGTGGTGTACGACATTAGTTCAAAACCACCGGCAACTATAGAATGGGAATGAAAAAATATATGTTACAACTGGTTTTTACCATGGTGCTCTTTTTTGCTATGGTACCGGTTTCTGCGCAAAACTATGCAACACACGCTGTAAAAGAAGGGGAAACACTTAAAAGCATTTCCCAAAAGTACAGGGTTACGCCCTACAGCATATTACAGGCAAATAAAGAAATCAAGAGTGCTTCCGATGTCAAGGAGAATACAATTCTTATAATTCCTTTGAATGGCAAGCCTGTAGAAACTAAAACCAAGACCAAGGTAGAGGAGGAGCAAGAGGAAGAAGTGAAGCCAATCCGTTTTATACGCCACAGGGTAAAACGCAAGGAGACCATATTCGGTATCACAAAAAAATACAATATCACCCAAGATCAGTTAAAAAGATACAATACCAATTTGTATTCAGAGACACTTGATCGTAAAATGATTCTTCAGATTCCGGTTTTCCCGGAAGTTGAACCCGATGAAGAAAAGGAACTGGATTTTGAGGTTTATACCGTACAACCTAAAGAAACACGATGGAGTGTGGCGCACAAATACGGTATAAGTGTGGATAGCCTTTTGATTTTGAACCCCGAACTGGACAAGACCACCAATTATTTGGCAGCAGGTCAAGAATTGAAACTGCCCAGACCAAAGGGAGACAGCTTAAAAGGACAAAAAACAGACCTGTTCACTTCGTATACGGTGCCGCCTAAAATGACACTTTACAGCTTGGGAAGAGAATATGGTATTCCAACAGATTCCATAGTGAGGCTCAATCCTGAGATTATGAAACAGGGCGGTCTCAAAGAAGGCATGGTGGTAAGGCTTCCCAAAAAGAGAGATACCAAAGGAGAAGTAAATACGGAGAACTTTATTTTTTATGAAGTTAAACCCAAACAAAATATTTTTAGGATTACCCAAAACCTGAAAATCACGAGAGAAGAGCTATTCCGTTTGAACCCAGCGCTTGAAAATGGATTGAAGGCGGGAATGGTGCTAAAATTGCCCAAAGAAAAAGCCAAAGAGCTCGAAGTGAAGAATGCCTTGGTTCTGGATAAAATCAATTTGGTGGACAGTATCAATGTGGAGAATAGGCCCAAGTTGGTCTTTATGCTTCCCTTTAGATTGGACAAGGTAAACGTGGCGGATACCGAAAAAGCCGAGGAATTGATTAAAAACCGTAGAGATCTGGCACTAAGTCTTGGATTTTATACCGGCGCAATGGTCGCTTTGGATTCCATTAAAAAACTAGGGGTTTCAGTAGATGTGAAAACTTATGACACACAATTGGACCAAGCTAAAGTGAAGGAAATTCTTTTCAGGGAAAATTTGAATGGAGTTGATGCTATTATCGGACCATTGGCTGCCGGGCCGTTGGACGAGGTGGCCGTACAGGCCGCTGCAAAAAAAATTCCGGTGATCGCACCCATTTCATCGGATAGTAAGTTGAGCCATAACAATGTGTTCTTCTCCGTGCCAAGAGATGCCGTGCTCAGGGATAAGCTACTATCTTACATGGAAAAAATCCATAAGAACGAGAATGTAATCATCATTGCCGATTCTACCCATCAGGTAGCTCACGATTCTATTTTGAGCAAGTTTCCGGCAGCGCAAATTGCCAAAATCATTGACAACAAATCATTGCATTTGGACCGCTTCCTTATCCAACTTTCCAATGAGAAGGAAAACTGGGTTTTCTTGGAAACCGACCAGCCCAATATGGTGGCAAGTGTCACTTCCATATTGAACTCGGCCAATACTCGAATAGGAGAAACCGAAGAAGGAAAGCAAACAAAGGTGCGTATGTTCACTACCAGCTATAATGGGGCATTCGAGGACGATGCCGTATCAAAAACGCATTTGTCAAACCTTAGATTTACATATCCTTCATTTTACAAGGAAAGTGAAAACGATTCCTTTGTAAGAGCATATACAAAGAAGTACGATGGGCTCGTACCGGATAGATATGCGGTAAGGGGATTTGATGTGACAATGGATGTTCTGCTTAAGCTTGCCTACAAGAAGAATCTTTTTGAAACTTCCAAATATATCGGACTTACCGAATATGCAGGTAATGGTTTTGATTATTTGAATGATTGGACCTCTGGTTATTTTAACAGGGCATGTTATATCATGGAGTACAATAACTTAACGATTAAGGAAGTAGAGCAAAAAAATGACGTCAAAAGTAACTTATAACGGAAATCTTCGCACCACATGTGTTCATCTGCGCTCGGGTAACGAATATATTACAGATGCCCCTGTGGACAATAATGGTAAGGGAGAAGCCTTTTCGCCCACCGATACCGTGGCCACTGGACTTGCCAATTGTATGATGACCATGATGGGCATTAAGGCGCGTGATTTGGAAGTGGACCTGAACGGAGCCACCGCCGAGGTAACAAAGCATATGGCGGCCAATCCAAGGAGGATATCCAAAATCGAGGTGAAATTTGAAATGCCCTCAGCTATTTCCGAAAAGCATAGAAAAATATTGGTGCATACCGCCAATACCTGTCCCGTACATTACAGCTTGCATCCAGATATTGAAAAGGTAATCGAATTTAATTGGACAAAATAGCTCCCATAGTATGTATTTTTCTACTTGGTTTTTTTGGATTGGCGCAAGAAATCGAGCAGGGAGTTCCATGGAGCGAAGATATAAGGCTTACTTGGGCCGATTTTAAGGGAAAAGTACCTCCCGCAGAAGAATCTGCGGCCACCACTGCAAGTGGTATCAGCTATTCCTATTCCGCAAATTTACTGCATCACGAGGTTCATTTGGATTTTGAAGTGAATGCCTATTTCTATCCAAACGAATCGTGGTATAGGCCAAAGCTGTGCAATGAAAATACGTTGGCGCACGAACAGCTACATTTTGATATAACCGAGATCTTTGCCCGTAAGATGCGGGAAAAGCTACATAGAACATCTTTTTCCGATGATGTAAAGGCAGAGGTTAAGAAGATATATAATGATATCCTAAGAGAACTTCAAGAATACCAAGAGCGGTATGACTGGGAAACCAACTTTTCTCGAAACCGTGAGAAGCAGCAGGAATGGAACCAAAAGATTATGATGGCTCTTATGGATAGCTCAAGGCGCTGAATCATGAAAAAGGTCGAACGCCCACCATCCTAATTATTACTTGTTTTGGGCTCTTGGGCTAAATATCACACCTCGTAAAAGCATCTTTTAACGCCGCGATCTTATCCTCCCAGGTTACTATAAATTCTTGGGCCACATAGCCCTTGAAACCCGTTGCATGTATTGCTTTTATGATCGCAGGATAATAGAGCTCCTGTGTCTCATCTATTTCGTGTCTACCTGGAACTCCTGCACAGTGGTAATGTCCAAAATATGGATGGTAGTTTTGTATACTTCGGATGATATCGCCCTCTTGAATCTGCATATGGTAGATATCGAACAATAGTTTAAAGTTGTCACTACCCAAGTGCTTGCAAAGTTCTACGCCCCAAATGGAATTGTCGCACATATAGTCCGGGTGGTTTACTTGGTTAAATAGCTCCATCTGGATAACCACCCCATGTTTTTCTGCCAAGGGCATGATCTGCGATAGTCCGTCAACACAATTTTGCAGACCCACGTAGTCGTTCATGCCATTTCGGTTGCCGCTAAAACAGATAAGGTTGGTGTAACCGGCTTCGGCCACTTTAGGAATCATTTCCGTATAGTTTTTTATAAGCTGCTCGTGGTATTTGGGATTGTTCCAACCTTCGGTCAAACTAATTTCAGCCCCATTGCACATGGAACAATGTATGTCGTACTTCTTCAATATGTGCCATCTATCCGGTCCCACCAAATCAATGGCCTTAACGCCGAGCTCGTTGAGGGTCTTTAAAAAATCCTCCAAGGGGATGTCATTAAAGCACCATTCACAAACGCTGTGGTTAATATTGTTCTTGAGTTTAAATTCTTTGTTTTGGCCTTGGCCGTAAGCCATGGCAGAGGTTGAGGCCAGACCTGCGGACCCGACTGCGGCCGTGGCTATAAAATTTCTACGTTTCATTTTACGGATTTGTTCTGGGAAAGATAGTATTTTAGACCTAGATATGGAAATACACCCCGATTCAAAACAATTGTTGGAACTGGCACATTATAAGATGCCGTTCGGTAAGTTTAAGGGGCGCTACCTTGTGGATTTGCCTTTGCCCTATCTGGTATGGTTTCGTCAAAAAGGTTTCCCCGAAGGGAAATTGGGAAATTACTTAAATATCATGTTGACCATCAAGGATAACAACCTGGAACCCATCATTAGAAAGTTGCAAAAAGATTTTCCTCGTCAATCTACCTGATTTTTGCCCAGCAATTAGTAATTTTACGCCCCGTAATAGAATGATCAATATGTCAGATACCAAGTACATTTTCGTTACGGGAGGCGTTACCTCTTCATTGGGTAAAGGAATTATCGCCGCATCCTTGGCTAAATTACTACAGGCCAGGGGATACCGAACCACCATCCAAAAACTGGATCCATACATCAATGTTGACCCGGGAACACTTAATCCGTATGAGCATGGCGAATGTTATGTGACCGATGATGGTGCCGAAACCGACTTGGACCTTGGCCATTATGAGCGTTTTTTGAACGTACGTACGTCACAGGCCAACAATGTTACCACAGGTAGAATTTATCAAAGTGTTATTGAAAAAGAGCGTCGTGGGGAGTTTTTGGGCAAGACCGTTCAGGTTGTGCCACATATTACCAACGAAATTAAGGAACGCATCCAAATTTTGGGAAAAAGTGGCGATTATGATATCGTTATTACCGAAATTGGTGGAACCGTAGGGGATATTGAATCGTTACCTTACATAGAATCGGTTCGTCAATTGTTATGGGAATTGGGGGAACACAACGGAATTGTGGTGCACCTTACTTTGGTGCCTTTCCTTTCCGCTGCCGGTGAGTTAAAGACCAAGCCGACCCAGCACTCCGTTAAGACTTTGATGGAGAGCGGAATCAAGGCAGATATATTGGTATGTAGAACAGAGCACCATATCTCGGAAGACATTAAGGAAAAGCTGGCGCTATTCTGCAATGTGAAAAAAGAAGCCGTAATACAATCCATAGATGCATCTACCATTTATGATGTTCCTTTATTGATGCAAGAAGAAGGTTTGGATACTGTGACCTTGGAAAAATTGGCGCTCCCCAATACCACCGAACCCAATTTGGACCAATGGAAAGAGTTTTTACAGCGTCATAAAAATCCGAAGGACAAGGTTGTGATCGGGTTGATAGGAAAGTATGTCGAGTTGCCCGATTCATATAAGTCAATACAAGAAGCATTTATCCACGCTGGAGCGACAAATGAAGTGGAGGTTGAGGTAAAATCGATTCACTCCGAACACCTGTCCGCAAAAAATATTGAAAAGAAGTTGCAGGGGCTGGATGGCATTTTGGTAGCACCAGGTTTTGGTGAACGGGGTATTGAAGGCAAGGTAAATGCCGTTACCTACGCTCGTGAGAACAACATTCCTTTCTTGGGAATCTGTTTGGGCATGCAAATGGCCGTAATAGAATTTGCGAGAACCGTTCTTGGCCTAAGTCAGGCCAACTCTACTGAAATGAACAGTGAAACGCCGGACCCGGTCATTAGCTTAATGGAAGAACAAAAAAACATTACCGAAAAAGGTGGTACCATGCGTTTGGGAAGTTGGGACTGTCACCTTAAAGAGGGAAGTTTGGTCCATGGTGTATATGGCACTTCGGATATCGAGGAACGTCATAGGCATAGGTATGAGTTCAACAATAAGTACAAGGAACAATTGGAGGAAGCTGGTTTGGTCGCTTCTGGACTTAACCCAAAAACGGGTCTTGTGGAAGTTGTGGAAATTCCATCCCATCCTTGGTTCGTAGGGGTACAGTATCACCCCGAATATAAAAGTACCGTCGCAAGTCCGCATCCATTGTTCGTGGGCTTTGTAAAGGCAGTTCTGAACCATAAACAGAAACAAAACAGTGCCAGTTTGGCATAAAACAGGCTTTTGGGCATATATTTGTCACCTGAAATACCAATACATATTTCTACTAAATAATATTCATGGAAGAAAAGAAGCTGGATATTAAATCCATTATTGGATTTGTACTGATTTTTGGGATACTCATTTTTATGTTTTTCCAAAATCAGCCAACGCCAGAAGAGCTTGAAGCTCAAAAAGCAGAACAAGCACGAATAGAAGCTGAGGCAGCCAAGAAGGAACAAGAGGTCAAAACGGCTCCTGTTAAAGAAGCAACGACCGTCGACCTTAACGATTCCACTGCTGTTGCCAACTACAAAAATACAGTTGGGGCCTTTGGATTTACCCAAACTTCAGATGGGACCACCATTTTGGAGAATGAGGTGCTATATTTAGAAGTTGCCAATAAAGGGGGGCAGATAGTAGAGGCAAAAATGAAAGAATTTGTCACCTATGATTCCATTCCCGTTTATTTGGTGAAGGATGGAAATGCCAACTTTGCATTGAACTTTACCACATCGGATAACCGAGTATTGAGCACGGCCGATTTATATTTTGAGCCATCCCTAACCCAAAGCGGTGATAATAAGGTGCTATCCATGAAGGCAAAAGTTGCCAACGGCAAATTTTTGGAGTACCGCTACGAGATGAAGCCCAATGAATATTTGGTGGATTTTACCATGCGCTCCCAAGGTTTGAACGGGGTTTTTAACACCAGCAAACCTGTTACTTTGGAGTGGGACCTTAAAGGAATCCGACATAACAAGAGCGTACAGTACGAAAATAGATATACCCGTTTAACGTATAACCATGATGATGGTGATATCAGTAAACTTTCGGAGAGCAGTGATTTTGACGAAGAGACCGAGGAGGATGTAAAATGGCTATCGTACCGTCAGCATTTCTTTAGCTCCATTCTGGCAACCGACAACCATTTTAAAACTGCAGATTTAACTTCTACCAATTTGGTAGAGGAAGAAAGCAAAGAGCTACGTTTTACCAAAGAATATAGCACAAGGGCGCCTTTGGAATTCCAGGGGGGTGAAATATCGCAGAACATGCACTGGTATTACGGGCCTACGGACGTAAAAGTACTGGATGATTACAAGGATTTGGGATTGGCCGACTCCATTCCATTTGGATGGGGGATTTTCGGGTGGATAAACAGATACGTATTTACACCGTTCTACACCTTCTTAAGTTCGTTCTTGCCTTATGGAATTGCCATTGTGATTATGACCATTTTAGTACGATTGGCATTGTCGCCGGTGACCTACAAATCCTATTTGTCGCAGGCCAAGATGAAGGTGTTGAAACCTGAGATTTCGGAAATCAACGAAAAGTACAAGGACAACGCCATGAAAAAGCAGCAGGAGACCATGAAGGTCTACAATAAAGCAGGTGTAAGCCCTATGAGTGGATGTGTTCCCGCTTTATTGCAGTTGCCTATTTTCTATTCCCTGTTCATGTTTTTTCCAACGTCGTTTGCGTTGCGCCAGAAACCTTTTTTATGGGCCGAGGATCTATCATCTTATGACACCATTTTTGAATTGCCGTTCACCATACCATTTTATGGAGACCACGTTTCCCTGTTTCCGATTTTGGCATCCATTGCCATTTTCTTCTACATGCAGATGACCACTGGTCAGAGTATGCAAATGCAGCAGCAGCCCGGTATGCCGAACATGAAGTTCATTATGTATCTATCGCCTATTATGATGTTGTTCTTCTTCAACAACTATGCGAGTGGGTTGAGTTTATATTATTTTATCTCCAACTTGATTACCATCTTTATTATGTTGGCCATCAAGAACTACATTCTGGATGAAGAAAAGATTCATGCACAGATACAGGAGAACAAGAAAAAGCCTAAAAAAGAGAACAAGTTCCAGCGTAAGATGCGCGAAATGATGGAACAGGCCGAAGAGCAAAAGAAATCAGGAAGAAGATAACCTGAAAGTAGCTTTTGGCATAAAAAAGAACTCCCCCAAGGTTGCCTTGGGGGAGTTACCATTTACAGGTATAGTTTGGAAAGATTTGGGACTCCAAAGATGCGGCATTACCTAGACTGAAAAAATTAATAGTTGTAAAACAGTCGCTTTTTGTTGGTAAATATTCTGATGTTGATGTGTCATCGATAAACGGTAACCTGTATACGATAAAAAGCCCCCTCAATTAATTTTGAGGGGGCTTTTAAACACTATCTATCAATCAAAAATCAGTTAGTTTGATGTATCCGGTATAAGTACGGTATCCACTACATGAATAACACCATTGATGGCTTGTACATCCACGGCATCTATACCAATGCCTGTGTTTCCAGCACCATCAGTAATGTCTGCTATATTGTCTCCAGTACCTGGCAAGTTTATGGTAATCATATCACCTTCCAAAGTTGTTGCCGTAGCGCCGTCGCTGAGGTCGCCTGAGCGAACATTGGCTCCTGCCACTACATGATGCTGAAGTATCGGGGTCAAGTCAGCTTCACCAGGAATACTTGCAAGAGCAGCAAACGCATCATTTGTGGGTGCGAACACGGTAAATGGATCGCTACCCGCACCATCTTGAGCGGACAATACACTTACAAAATCAGTACTTGGCGTCAATTCAGTCAATGCTTGTACCAAAGTAGAGAAGGTAGGGTCGGCTGTAGCAAAGGTCACCACAGTAGGCAGGTCGATTACTGCATCTACAGTGTGAATAACCCCATTGCTGGCTACAATATCTGCCATTACCACATTGCTGGTTCCATTTAAGGTTACACCATCATCAGTATTAATGTAAAGGCTTAAATTTTCGTCCACATCAAATTCTGCCGCCGTAGTTACATACGAATTGGTTAAATCAGAGGAGAACGCTGCAGCTCCCACCACAACGTGGTTGGATAAAATTGCATTGATATCATTGGAATTTGGATTAGTAAATGCACTGAATGCATCATTTCCTGGTGCAAATACGGTGAAAAGCTCCTCTTCATCGGATAGCAAATCGGTGAATGTGGTATTTCCGCCATCTGTCAAAGCAGCGACTAAAGACGAAAGCCCTGGGTTGGCAACCGCATGGTTCACAATGTTAGGGATATCTATTACGGCATCCACCACATGAACAATACCGTTCAAAGCTTTAACATCCGGAGTTACAACAGAAGATACGCCGTTAAAGGTAACACCATCCGAAGTATCAAAGAACAAACTTACCATTTGGTCTCCAGCTCCTGTGGCCATAGTACTTGTATAACCAGAACCAAGCCCGGTCAAATCTTCCGAGGAAATTTCACCGCTAATAACGTGGTTAAGCAATACGTTGGTCAAAACGTCAACAGGGATGTCATCCAAAGCTGCGCCATCGAGGAATGTCTCGAATGCTTCGTCCGTGGGAGCCAATACGGTAAATGGTCCATCACCACGCAACACGGTTGGTAAATCTCCGTCGGCTGCGGTTAGTGCGGCCACCAAGTTTTGTAGATTTTCATTTCCCATGGCCAAATCTGTAATGGGAACAAGGATAATGTCGGCCAATTCGTCCAAAATGGCTTGAGGTAATAGCACCTTATCTATTACGTGAACCACCCCGTTGGAAACCTCGATGTCGGCATCAACCACTTGGGCAGGAACATCGGTAGCATCTTGAATAAATACATCACCATCGATTACCACTTGTAAGGAAGAACTTTGAAGAGTAGTAAGACTCATACCATCGGTTAAATCTGTGGAAAATGCAGCATCGGCCACTACGTGATAAGTAAGAATTACAGCAAGTAAATCTTGCAATTGTTGTGAACTAAAGTCATCGAGCGAATCAAAACCATCCAATTGGGCAAGCAAATCGTTGAATGCTTCGTTGGTCGGGGCAAATACGGTAAATGGTCCTTCACCACTAAGAGCTGTGATCAAATCGTTGTTGGCACTTTCATCTGCCTTTTGAAGCGCAGCAACCAAAGTACTTAATTCAGAAGTTGCTTGGGCTGCCTCTACAATATTGGCATCCTCTTCCATTGGTGGTGTTGGGCCGTTGTCGTCATTGGAGCAAGAGGTCACACCAATAAATAAGAGCAATAATGTCAGTCGGCTTAAGTGTTTTAGAGTTTTCATGTTGTTTAAAGATGTTTGTTTAACAATTTAAAAATAACATTAAACAAAATAAAAACAACAATGTTTAACATTTTCACTAAAAACTTTAACAAAAATTATGGTCTTGACATTGTGTGGGTTATAATTACCGTTTATACGCTTTAAGACAGATTTACAATTTTTAATGAATGTCAATTTGTATTTTTGTAGCCTTAATCAAATGCAATGAAAAAGGTTGTTGTTGGACTTTCGGGAGGAGTGGATTCGAGCGTGGCCGCTTACTTGCTCAAAGAACAGGGATATGATGTGATTGGTCTTTTCATGAAGAATTGGCATGATGATTCCGTTACCATATCCGAAGAATGTCCTTGGCTGGAAGACAGTAACGATGCTTTGATAGTTGCTGAAAAGTTGGGCATTCCTTTTCAGACTGTGGATTTGAGTGTAGAGTACAAAGAGCGTATAGTGGATTACATGTTCAATGAATATGAAAGAGGAAGGACTCCCAATCCGGACGTGCTGTGCAATCGTGAGATAAAATTTGATGTTTTCATGAAAATAGCACTGCAATTGGGTGCGGATTATGTAGCAACCGGTCATTACTGTAGAAAGGGAACCATCCAAAATGAAGATGGAACTGAAACCTACCAGTTGTTGTCTGGTAAGGACCCCAATAAGGACCAGAGCTATTTCCTTTGTCAATTATCGCAAGAACAATTATCCAAAACCTTATTCCCGATTGGAGAATTATTAAAGCCGGAAGTACGAAAGATTGCAGCTGAAAATAATTTGATCACTGCGGATAAAAAAGATTCCCAGGGTTTGTGTTTTATAGGAAAAGTACATTTACCAGAGTTCCTGCAACAAAAATTAAAGCCCAAAAAGGGGGTTATTGTGGAAGTCCCAAGCAATGCTTCTCAATTTTCTATGGTGATTCCAGAGTTTCAAAGTGAAAGGGAGAAACTTGCTTTTCGTGCAGAGAAACCAGTTTACAACGAATCGGATGGAAAGGTTGTGGGAGAACATCAGGGTGCGCACTATTTTACCATTGGACAGCGCAAAGGCCTAAATGTTGGCGGAACCAAGGAACCATTGTTCGTTATCGATACCGATGTGGACAAGAACATTATCTATACCGGTCAGGGAAAAGCACACCCTGGTCTGCTTAGAAATACATTGTTCATTAAAGAGGACGAACTCCATTGGGTACGCCCTGATTTAGCCTTGAAGGTAGATGAAACCATTGAGGTGATGGCACGTATTCGGTACCGACAGCCCTTGCAACCCGCAACCCTTTATAAAGTAGAGAATGGTCTGTTCGTTGATTTCAAGGACAAGCAATCCGCTATAACCGAAGGTCAGTTTGCGGCTTGGTACCTTGATGACGAACTGGTAGGCTCTGGGGTAATATCCTAAAGGAATTCCTTATTTATTTTCATTATTTTGGTGGAAACTAGAATCAAATTTCCATGCAGAATAAAATCACACGACTTTTCGGAATCGAACACCCCATCATTCAAGCAGGTATGGTATGGGCCAGTGGTTGGCGTTTGGCTTCAGCGGTTTCCAATGCAGGTGGATTGGGATTGTTGGGTGCGGGCAGCATGTATCCCGAGGTGCTGGAGGAGCATATCATCAAATGTAAAAAAGCAACCAGTAAGCCTTTTGGGGTGAATGTCCCCATGTTATATCCCGACATTGAAAAATTGATGGATATTATTGTAAAACACGAGGTGAAGATTGTATTCACATCCGCAGGAAACCCTAAAACCTGGACTTCATTTCTTCAAGGAAAAGGGATGACCGTCGTACATGTCGTCAGTAGCGTAAAGTTTGCCTTAAAAGCCCAAGAAGCTGGAGTGGATGCCGTTGTGGCAGAAGGTTTTGAAGCAGGTGGTCATAACGGCCGTGACGAAACTACGACCATGGTATTGATTCCATCCGTAAAGGAAAAAATTGATATCCCATTAATTGCCGCGGGTGGTATTGCCACGGGAAGAGCCATGTTGGCTGCCATGGTACTGGGTGCGGATGGTGTTCAGATAGGTAGCAGGTTCGTCGCCTCACCAGAAGCTTCTTCCCATGAATTGTTCAAAAAATGGGTGGTGGATGCCAAAGAGGGCGATACCCAGTTAACACTAAAGGAACTTGCTCCCGTACGATTGCTCAAAAACAAATTCTTCGACGACATTCAAAAGGCTTATGCTAGCGGAGCGACAAAAGAAGAATTGATCAAACTACTGGGAAGAGCAAGGGCAAAAAAAGGCATGTTCGAAGGTGATATGGAAGAAGGTGAACTGGAAATCGGACAAGTTTCCGGTTTGATTCATAACATAACTCCGGCAGCAGAAATTGTTCGTGAATTGATGGAAGAGTATCATCGGGCAAAAACTGAAATGCAAGAGTATTAGGTGGTTAGCAAAATTTTGAGAAACTTTTAATATATTTAGCCTGCGCAATGAGAACACTTATCCCCACACTACTCTTTCTTTTGCTCGCTTATAATTGCCATGCGCAAATAGGGCGGGACAAAGTGCTTCATTTTGTTGGCGGGAGTCTTTTTGGTCTTGCCGGGGCAGGAATTGCAAAGCATGCAACCGAGGGGAACCGGGTTTGGACCTTCGTTGGTGCCGTTACAGGAAGCGCCATAGCGGGTGTGGCAAAAGAAGCGATTGATGCCGGACAGCAGGACAATGGATGGGACAATGAAGACTTGGCAGCTACCATTCTAGGCGGTATTACTGTAGGTATCGCAATAGATTTATTTTCCAAGAAAGATAGCAACGGACGTTTGCGAGGTCGATATTCGACATTTAATTTCAACAAGAAACAATACCCAGCCCTACGAACATCAAAATTGGTGGTTTTGGATGGCGTGCCTCCATCCTTAAATACTTTGGGACTTTCCAACTACGAGCTTACCGCTAAATAATTCCCCTAGCTTTTATCTCCAAATACTTGTTGATCGTATTGACGGTCAGTGCTTCCGGCTTCGTCAAAATGGTCTGTATGCCATATTTTTGGAGTTCCTTTTGCATCAGTTTTTTCTCCAATGAAAACTTTTCGGCAATCGTTTTATGGTAAATGGATTGTAAATCCTCGGCATCCGTTGTAATCAAGGATTCCAATTCTGTGTTCTCAAAGAAAATAACGACCAACACATGTTTTTTTGCCATTGCCAAAATAAAGGGCAATTGTCGTTTAAGGCCCGATATATGCTCAAAATTGGTATAGAGCAATAAAAGACTGCGCTGGTTTACTTTTCGTTTCACGTGGGCGTACAACAGTCCAAAGTCCGAATCGGAATAGTCTGTTGATATATTGTACAGACTCTCCATTATGGTGTTCAAGTGCGTTATTTTTTGAACAGCAGGAACAAAAGTCTCAATCTTTTTGGAGAAGGTCAATAATCCCGTTTTGTCGTTTCTTTTGAGGGCGACATTGGAAAACGCCAAGGCGGAGTTAATGGCATAGTCCAATAAGCTCAATCCGTCAAACGGCATTTTCATTACCCTACCCGTATCAATGATAGAGTAAATAGGTTGGGATTTTTCATCTTGATATTGGTTTACCATTAATTGGCTCCTTTTTGCCGTAGCTTTCCAGTTAATGGTCCTAACATCATCCCCCTTAATATATTCCTTGATCTGTTCAAACTCCTGGGTATGACCGATACGTCTTATTTTTTTGAGTCCAAATTCTGTTAGCCGATTGCTCGTTGCCAAAAAATCATACTGCTGCATTTGTATGATGGACGGGTAAACGGGAACCATCTGGTCCTTTTGAAAGGTATATTTTCTTTTGATGATACGAATTGGCGAAGAAGCAAAAACAATCAAGTTGCCAAAAACATATTCTCCACGCTCTACGGGACGAACCGAGTATTCAAAAAAGTGGGGTTCTCCTTTTTGCAAATGGGTCTTATGTTCAAAATCCCTTTTTTGGAATTGGACGGGCAATTCGTCAATTACGGATGCCTCCGCTTTAAATGGGTAATTGGAACTTAGATGTACGGATAATATGTTTTCGTCGCTGTTTGAAAGTTTTTTTGGTGGATTCCGATGTGCTTTTATACCCATTTTGGTAGCATACATTAAATAGAGGTCCAGAAAGAAAAGCGCCAATAACACATAAACCAATAACCAAGCGATGGGGTACAGGTTCGGTACCCAATACGAAATTACAAAGCATGCGGACAGTACGGCAATGTACCGAAAGAAGGTATTGTGTATGTACAGTGACCGAAGAAATTTCATGCTTATCTGGGGATTTCAACGGATTCCATGATCATGGTGACCACATTTTCGGTGGTCATACCCTCCATTTCGCGCTCAGGTGTTAAAATGACTCTGTGGTTAAGTACCGGGACCAGAGCTTTTTTTACATCTTCGGGAATTACAAAATCCCTTCCGGAAATCGCAGCAAAAGCTTTGGCCGCTGTCAACGTTGCTATGGATGCCCTCGGTGAGGCGCCTAAATATAAATGCGGGTGATTTCGGGTCTGTGTGATGATGTTTGCGATATAATCCAGTATTTTTTGTTCCACCACCACTTCATGAATATTCTTTTTGAACTCTGCCAGTTTTTTTGGGGTCAGTACCGCTTTTATTTGATCTTGTGGTTTTTCACCTTTCCGTTCGTGATGGTTCTGTAGAATGATCACCTCTTCCTCGACAGAGGGGTAATCCACCTTAATTTTAAACAGGAAACGATCCAATTGAGCTTCCGGCAGGGCGTAAGTGCCTTCTTGCTCAATGGGATTTTGGGTGGCCAAGACCATAAATGGCTCTCCCATTTTGTAAGTGGTGCCGTCCACGGTGGCTTGTCTTTCTTCCATGGTCTCAAAAAGTGCGGACTGTGTTTTGGCAGGAGCTCGGTTGATTTCATCAATCAAGATGATATTGGAAAATATGGGTCCTTTTTTAAATTCAAACTCGGTTGTTTTGGAATTGAAGACGGAAGTACCCAAAATATCACTTGGCATAAGGTCCGGGGTAAATTGGATACGGTTGAACTCCGTTTTCAACGTTTTGGCAAAGAGTTTGGCAGTCACTGTTTTTGCAATCCCGGGTACGCCTTCTATCAAGGCATGCCCATCGGCCAAAATGGAAATGATCAATAGTTCTATAAAATCCTTTTGCCCCACAATTATGGTGGACAGTTCTTTTTTTACCTGTTCCACGGTGTCCCTTAATTCTTCCAAAGGAACCCTGCTATCAAAGTTCAAGTCATTATTTTCCATCAACGTTTGCTTTAAATGCTTCTATTTTTTTATTGAGATTTTTCAGTTCTTCTTGGGAGACCTGTTGTTTTTCCCTGAGTTTGATGATCATCCCTATTAAATTTTTCACCTCTTCCAATGTAGAGTTGCTACGCAGGGCCAAGTTTCTTATAAATTTTTCATCCTCCAAATCTTGTGTTGCAACCTGCAGTTTAGACCTGAGATATTCCAAAAAATAATCAATTTTATGCTTGGTGATAAGGGGCAGTTCCTTTTTTTCAAAATACATGTCCGCTATGGTGCGGGTGAATGCCAAGGTCTGATTTTGTACTGGATGCACCACCGGAATGGCCCTTTGCTTTCGCTTTCCTTCAAAAATAATGTAAACGATTGCCCCGATGAGAATGAGGTAGTAGGCCCATTTGAATTCATCCGTATTCAGGAACAAATACATGGGCGAGGTGTAAAACGATTTGCCGGATTTATGGAAATTATCCATGTAAATGGTGTGGTTACGGTCCAAATAGGATAACAGTCCCGCCGTGTATTCATTATTATCGTCCTTCAATATGAAATAGTTGGTAAAAGCTTTTGGGAAGCTGGAGAGAATAATTTCTCCATTACCGAAGGGCTGTTTTATGGTATTGGCATGTTTTGTTACGGTTCCCGTACTATCCGCATTGGTATACACTTGACCGAGAATCGTTGTCCGAAGGGTATCCAACCTGTCGAAGCTCGGAGTGTAATAATCTTTGGTGAACTTGACCTTTTGGTTTTTGAAAGCTGGATTGACGAGTTCAAAATAGAAAATAGGTTCCAATTGGCCGTCATTGTAAACAAAGCGCTGTCCTAAATTTAGGGTGTCCAATAATTTTGTCTCAAAAGAACTTGATGCTACAAATAGTTGGTTCCCTTGATTGACCCATTCCAAGATTGTATTGAGTTCTGCTTCTTCAAAAGAAACGTTTTCGTTCACAAAAAAATAGGCGCCTTTGATGGAGTCGGTACGGCTCAGGAATTCAAAAGGTGGTTTCTGGATTTGCTGGACTGCATCTGGAAAATGTTTTTCCATTACATCGTTCAGTACATAAGTCCCATAAGGTATTTTGTGGTGGGATACATAAGACGGAAACCAGTTGATTTTTTTTGGCTTGTTGTATTCCAAGGCGAACATGGCCGCCAAGGTCAAAATACCTATTGATATGTATATCCATCCTTTTCTAGACATCTGCTATCGATTTTTTTAAGGATGAAAATATAAGTTCGGCCTTTTGGTAGCGCTCAAGGTTCAGCTCAAATTCCCCGTACCAAACGTAATCGTACAGTAGGGTGGCTTTTACGAAATCATTTTTAAAGGAACTATCGGATAGCTCGGCCATGTAGTCATCGTTCGTCTTCTGTTGTTGCCAATCTATCAATTCCCGTTCCGACAGCAATTGAAGGATGAAGAGATAGTAATATCGAATAGCCAATCTATAGTTTTCGTCGGCCAGAGCCTGTTTTATCAATTCCTGAATGTCCTCGTTCTTAATAATGTGTTCTTCCTCGGAGAGGGTCACCACATTTGGATTTTTCTTGTTCTTGCCCATGCCCAGAATACTGGATTTTACAAAAAACCGAATCACCAGATACAGAAACAATGTAAGTAACAGATAGGGCAATATTTTTAAAAAGACAGCTAAGTAGCCTTCCGCATTACCTACACCAAATATCCATTCGAAAAAACGACGAAGAATATTGTAAAACCAATTGACGATATCCGTCCACCAACCGTTTTCGGTTTTTACTTCTTCGTAGTTGAAGTCGCTATCATTTCTGTAAGAGTCCAGTTCTTCCGAACTCAGCTCGATAGGTTGTAGGTCCGATTCATCATACTTGACCACGGAATCGTTCTGGGCAAAAATGATTGTCCACGATAACAGTAGGTATGATAAAATCAGTTTTTTGAACATTTATTCCTCCGAGGATTTTCCTAAATTTTCGATACGTTCAAAGGTCCCGGTAAAATTTTTCTTTTCGTTAAGATTGAAGAAAATCAACGAGGTGGCCACTAAAAAGATAATGTTCATCAGAAACTGCACCAGTGTGCTCAATATGTTTAGAAGTAAATAGATGGGGTCATTGAACACATTGAAGTTTTCGGCATCCATTTCACCCGAAAACACCCCCATTTTTATCCAACTGTATATAATGGTAGGTAAGCTAAAGGCATAAGATGCGATGGCTACAATTATATAGATAACAAATAGGGTGGCGAAGGTAATCCACCAATTTTCTTTGATCAAGGTGAAACTGTATTGGTAAGATTCCATAGTATCCTTTTTAAGAAAAACCAGAATGGCAAAGGAAACCGATAAGGGAACAGCCAAATAAATGCCAGGGATTAAACAGAACATTGCTCCGATAAATACGGACAACCCCACAATAATGCCCAGGCCTATCAAAGACCAAAAGGAACCGTAAACACCACTTCGTATTTCATCATAATTTGTAGAACCCCTATGGGAAATGTATGATTTTATATAATGTAACACAGTGCCCTGAGCCAATACGTATGCAGCTATCGAGCTCAAGAGCAGAGCAACCACGGCCAAAACCATAATCAATGGGGAATATGTGGAAACGGTGGTGTTTCCAATGGCGGTAAGATTAAAGATATCGCCAATGGTGTACATATAGAACCCCATAGAAACCAGCATGACCACTATATATGGACCTACGATTTTTAGGATGGTTCCCAAAAAGGGTTTGAACTCGTTTCGGATAAAAACAAAAGAATCGGAGAGGATTTCTCCCAATTCACGCTGTTTTTTAAACTCGATATAGTTATTCGGTGTCTGCATGTGTGGTTTTTCTATGGATTTGGTATGGATAAATGATATAATAAAAAACGATTAGGGATAGCGAGGTCAGAATGATAAAAATGGCAAGCCAGTCGGGCATTTCGGTATGTCTTGTAACAAAACCCTCCAAAAAGCCGGCAATGATAAAAAAAGGGACCGTGCTCACCATTATTTTTAGTCCGTTTTTGACTCCTCTTTTAAAAGATTCCAAACGGGTGTACGTACCTGGGAATAGAATACCATTGGCCAGTACCAGCCCTGCACAACCAGCGATGATGATTACCGAAATCTCTATAGTGCCATGAATCCAGATGGTCCTTGCGGATTCCCATAGCAGCCCTTTTTCATAAAAAAAGTACTGAAAACTACCCAGCATAATACCGTTCTGCAACATGATATAAAGTGTTCCCACACCCAAAAAAATACCAAAAGCAAAGGCATAAATGGCCACTTTGATATTGTTTATGGTGATGCCCAAAAACATATTAAAGGCACCTTGCTCTTTATATACCGCCATTGGGTCGCCTTTTTCAATATTTTCCAAGGTCATATTAACATAACCATTGCCCAAAATGGAACGGACGAAGTCACCTTCATTGGCCGAGGAGAAGGCTCCCACGATAACAAAAAAGGAGAACACTAGAAAGGAAATCAATAATTCGCGGTGATGGTCTTTGAACATGGTAGGGAACTCCGTTTTCCAAAAATGGACAATACGGTTTCTTGATTCCCGTTTGGTCTTATATATTTTTTGGTGCGCTTGGGAGGCAAGCGTGTTCAAGTAAATTTGGGTGTTGCTGCCAGGATAGAAGGTCTTTGCGTAACTTAGGTGGTCGGTAATCTCAATGTACAGATCCGAAAGCTCATCTGGATGAAGTTGGCCCTTATTGATCAGGGCATTTTCAAAAGCGGCCCATTTATCCTTATTTTGCCTTACAAAAGCGGCCTCGCGCATTCAATTAATGGTTTGTAGTAAAGAAACTAAAATATGGAACAATTTCAAATAGAAACGGCCCAAAATATAACCATCAATCAAAATACATCCCATCTCGGTGAACGTATGTTGGCTTACATCATTGATACCTTTATCATTGTGGTCTACACTATTTTGATGTTTGTTTTTTTGGCCTCCCTAGAGATTGATATGGGGGATCAATGGGCGTTCTACTTGATTCTTTCCCTACCGGCATTTTTATATTATCTGCTTTTTGAAACCTTGATGGATGGAAAAACCATTGGCAAGGGAGCCATGAACCTTCGTGTGGTGAAACTGGACGGGTCCAAGCCCAACTTCGGAAACTATTTTGTGCGATGGGCACTACGGATCATTGATGTGGGAATTACATCAGGAGGTGCAGCCGTTCTTACCATTTTGATTCGGGGCAAAGGACAACGAATCGGTGACATTGCTGCCGGCACCACGGTTATCAGTGAAAAAAAACACGTATCCTTAAAAGATACCTTGCTTAGGGAATTGCCAGAAGATTACAAACCTACCTTTCCACAGGTTACTGTTTTTAAGGACCAGGAAATGCGAACCATTAAGGAGTTGTACGACAAGGCAAGGCTCAATGGAAACCATAACGTAATTGTTTCTTTGGATAAGCGTATCAAGGAAGTATTGGGAGTGCAGACCGCATTAAAACCCATAGAGTTTGTGGATGTAATCATTAACGATTACAACTATTACACCCAAAAAATGTAGGTATGCTATACCAGACCATAGATATTTTAGGTACCATAGCCTTTGCCATTTCTGGGGTCTTGGTGGCCATGGAAAAACGATTGGATTTGTTCGGTGTGCTCATTATTGCCTTTGTAACCGCTATCGGAGGCGGTACGTTACGTGACCTGTTGATAGGAAACACACCAGTAGGTTGGATGCATGACCTTACTTATGTGGTCACCATTTTTATTTCGGTGGTTTTTGCCATCGTATTTGTGAACAAACTCAAATATCTTAGAAAATCTTTGTTCCTGTTCGATACGATAGGAATAGGACTTTATACCATGGTTGGTGTGGAGAAGGGGCTCGAAGCTGAACTTTTACCGGTTATCTGTATATTTTTGGGTACGATGACAGCTTGTTTTGGAGGAGTAATACGCGATATTCTATGTAATGAGATTCCCGTCATCTTCCATAAAGAAATCTATGCAACGGCATGTATATTGGGTGCCTTGAGCTACTTTTTGATCATACAGTTCCCGGTCAAGGATGAATATGCCTATATCGCAGCTATTTTAGTGGTGATCTTGCTGAGGTTATTGGCCGTTCGCTTTAAGATAACTCTTCCCAGTATCTACGGTAAACAAATGCCGTAACCTATCTCCTAAGTTTTTTACAACTGTGGTTAGTTGTTGTTTAGCACAATTAACCTATCGTTAATAAATTTTACTTTTTCGTTAGTCGAAACCGCTCGGCCTTACATCTACATTGCCTGCAATCATAAAAATTAACCTTTCGGGAGGTTGTTTGTCATCTTCAATTTCCCCAAACCAATCATTCAATCAGGTATGAGAACATCGCGATCATTAACTTTTACAATTTTGGGATTGATTTCCTTTTTTGGAGTCTATCGGGCAAATGCACAAGGGTGTGTGGCCATCAGACATTTTTCCTCATGTGTGGGAAATACTTTGGAAAACAATCTTTTGGGGCCGGGGGATATCCAAATAGGAAGTAACTACCGGTATTTTAAATCTTTCCGTCATTTTAGGGGAACCCACGAGGAACCCGACCGTGTTTCCAACGAAACTGAGGTAATCAACCATTCACATTCATGGGATTTCTTTTTGACCTACGGGATTTCGGACAGATGGTATGCCAGCATCACCATTCCAACGGTAATCAACACACGTTCTTCACTTTACGAGCATGGACGTGATGAGCGGAATACGACCTTTTCCCGTGGCTTGGCCGATATAAGGGCAGGAGTGGGTTATTGGCTCTTCGACCTTGAAAAATACCAGAACGGTAACGTTGCATTGGGACTGGGATTAAAAATTCCCACGGGAAGTTATAATGCTTCTGACATTTTTTACAATGTTGGTCCGGAGGGCGGACCTGAGGTCAGACCGGTGGACCAGAGTATTCAGCCAGGAGACGGAGGTTTTGGAATTACGGTAGATTTTCAGTTTTACCAAAAAATTGCAGAACGCTTTTTTGCCTACGGAGGTGGTTTTTATTTGATCAATCCAAGGGAGGTAAATGGAACGAGGACCTTTAGGGAAACTTTGAGCCCAATTCTCCAAAATGAGGCGATCATGGCCGTTCCGGACCAGTTTTCCGTTAGGGCAGGGGTAAGCCATAGTTTGAGCAATACCATTTCTGCTTCATTGGGGGCTCGGTACGAAGGTGTACCGGTCAAAGACCTGATCGGGGGGAATGAAGGATTTAGAAGACCGGGAAATGTACTTTCCATAGATCCAGGAATCGCTTTTATGAAAAATAACTTTTCCTTGAACCTCAATGTGCCTTTTGCGGTAAGAAGGGAGCGTCCGCAGAGTGTCACAGATTTGCAGACCGAACAAGCAACAGGAGAGCCTCGAATGGGGGATGCCGCATTTGCTGATTATTTGATCAATGTTGGAGTGTCCTACCGGTTTACAAACAATAAGGTCAAGGTGAATCCAGAACTTATGAATGAATTCAATAATTAAGCTGTCAACATAAATGCACTTTACAATTGCCCAACAAATAAAAAAGTTATCATTTATATGTATTTTACTCTTTGGTCTTCTGGGAAGGAGTCAGGAAAATCTCATAGGAAAGGTGGTCGATGCCACAGATGGTCAACCCTTGGTCGGAGCACAAATAGTGCTTAACCCAAGTCAAAAGGGAACTTTGACCGATGAGTTTGGATATTTTCAAATTGCTGTGGATCCAGGTGACAGTTCTATAATTGTGAGGTATTTGGGCTATGAGGAACAAAAAATGTCCATTTCAAATATGCTGGAATTAGGTACCATAGCATTGAAGAGGTCCAATACCACATTGAGCGAAGTAATTGTAAGTGCATCACCCAAAAATTTTAAAAGTGAATTTAAAGGGAGCAATTTTAGAATCAATCCTATTTCATTAAAAAATAGTAATCCGTTGAGTACAGAGGAAGTGCTCCGGACGATTCCCGGTGTTAATATTGTTGGGGACATGGGATTATCCAACCGACCTAACATAAGTATTCGGGGTTCGTGGGGCAGGCGCTCCAAAAAAGTGCTTTTGATGGAAGACGGGACACCGGCGGCACCGGCACCGTATATAGCTCCAGGTGCTTACTATAATCCGGTTAGCGACCGTATCACCTCTATAGAAGTATATAAAGGGGCGGATTTGCTACGGTACGGCCCCAACAACATGTACGGCGCTGTCAACTATATTACCGCGCTACCACCTCAAAAACCAACTTTGCGGCTTAAGTTGACAGGAGGTCAGCGCAATTATACCTCCGGCCTGTTTTCATACGGAGGAACTTGGAACGATATAGGTGGTTTGGTGGAAGGTGTTTACAAGAAGTTTGATGGGTTTACCGATAACTCTTCAGTGGAGATCTTGAACCTGAATGCAAAGATATTCGCCAAACTGTCCGACAGTCAATCACTTTATTTTAAGGTGAGTGGACAGTTCGAGGACAATCAGGCTTCTTTAAGTTCCCAAACACCGTTCACATTTGAAGCTGACCCGACACAAAATCCGTTGGATGCGGACCAATTTACCATGAGGCGCTATGGTGTGGATATTATCCACAAATGGCTGCCCAATGATGATTTGAGCTTCACTACAAAAGTGTACGCCTCGGATTTTGAACGGGATTGGTGGCGTCAGGTCACTGCGAAGGTCAGGGCATCGGAAGTCCAAGATTATGTAGGCGATGAAATTTTTACTGATAGATATGGATATTTATCAGGAAGAACCTTTGATGATGAAGACT
This sequence comes from Flagellimonas chongwuensis, assembly GCF_013376415.1. Taxonomy (GTDB): domain Bacteria; phylum Bacteroidota; class Bacteroidia; order Flavobacteriales; family Flavobacteriaceae; genus Flagellimonas; species Flagellimonas chongwuensis. The sequence continues at coordinate 81,303 of NZ_WYET01000013.1, read as the reverse complement.
ATGTGATCGTTGGGCGTGTGGAGAATGGATTGGAGAGCACTACGGACAGTCGGTGGATCTACCGTGTTTCCGGAATCAAGGAAACGGTCAACGCGAAATGGCAAGCTTTTGGTGCTCCGAGTGCTTTCGAAGGTAGCATCAATCTGCACCGTGAAACCTTTAAGGATGTTTTCCTGGAAGCGGACAACTCGCGATGGGCCAGATATGGAACCGCCACCAAAGATTTGTGGTACAGGTTGTGGTCGGCCAATGGCTATATTCGCAATGAGTTCAATTTTGGAAAAGTTGAGGTAACGCCCATTCTTCGTTTTGAACATGTGGATATGTTTAGGCAAGACCTCTTGGCCTTGGCCCAGCAGCCTGATTTGGAAAGCACGTTAGAAGGCAGGGAACCAAATGTATACAATCAATTTTTGCCAGGAATCACGATAAGTTATGATTATGGTAACAGTGAATTTTATGGTAGTGTGTATCAGGGAATGATCGCTCCTTCCAAAGTATTCGGGTTTTTGGTGGAACAGGATGGTGTGGTGACCAACCCGTTGGCGGGACAGAGCATCAATATTGACCCAGAGTTAAGTTGGAACAAGGAAATTGGTTGGCGAGGCGGCTTGTTGGATAATTTTATCCAGGGGCAACTGGCCTATTTTCACAATGCGAGCAGAAATTTTTATGCAGGGGGGCGTAACGAAGTATTTACCGAGTTGGGCGAAATAAATGTTCAAGGAGTGGAAATGGCCATCAATGCCAAACTTTTGAACACCAATGGCCATCAATTGCACTTTTTGGGCAATGTTACCTACATGAAATCCAAAGTTAAATCGGGCAAGTTGGAGGATAGGGACCTATTTGCACAGGTGATACATGGTACCGCTACACAAAATGAGTATGTGTCCATGGTAAATGCAAATCGGAATGCTTATGAAGTATACGTGGATAATGGGGAAGGGGAAACCTTGTTGCCTGACCAACCCATTGATGCTTCCCAATTTGGCAATATTACAAGAAGTGTTGTTACCTATGGTGATGAGGGGCTTTCGGATACCGAGGCACCTTATACGCCCCGTATCAATATGAGTTTGGGACTCAATTACGATTGGAACCAGTTATCGAGCGGGTTTAATGTGCATCATGTGGGCAAGCAATACACGGAGTTCCACAATTTTGAAAATGAATCTGCCGATGGGGCTATTGGTCAGCTGCCTTCTTACACAACCATTGATGCATTCGTGAACTACGATTTGACAATTGGTAAAAAAATCGATGCCACCATTTTTGTGAATGGTAAGAACATTACCGATAAGATATATAGGGCCTCGCGTTTGAACAGGGCGACCTCTGGGGTTTTCGGAGGAGGTTTCCGTCAGATTATAATTGGGATTAACATGAAGATTTAAAATGCTGATATAGGCACCAATTTCAGTGAAAAAATTCCTTTTTGTACCCAGGTATGTGGTTGATTTATTTACGGTTCGGGACGATAGTATCCCGAACCGTTTTTTTATACAGTAAAATGCCGGCTTAATGCTTTGTTTTCTTTTTAATCATCAATCTGCGAAGACTTCTTGGAAAAAGTTGGTCATTCTTGTCCAAGAACGATCAGCGGCCAGTGGGCTGTACATCATTCCATCATCCGGGGCATTGGCATTGGGGTTGGTAAAGGCATGTCCTGTTCCGCCAAAAACATCCATTTCCCATACTGCATTTCTATCGGTAAGTTCATACCCCAACGAAACCACATCCTTGGGAAATGCCATGGGGTCTTCCCAACCGTGAAGCACCAATACTTTTGCTTTAACGTTCTCCTCTTCCTGTTCCAATCCATTTGGGTCCAAGAGTCCGTGGAAGGAAACGGCGCCTTTAAAATCAGTTCCGGAACGCGCTAGGTCCAAGGCACATTTTCCGCCGAAGCAAAACCCGATGATGCCCACTTGTTTTGGGTCGGCCAGATCATGCTCCTTAATGTTGTCGAACGCCAGTAGGATTCGGTCGAGCAATTTCTGTCGGTCTGTGGCCACTTCGTTCATAAGTTCTTCCGCTTCGGTGTTGTCTTTTGCTCTTTTTCCCTCGCCGTAAACGTCTATGGCAAACGCTAGATAACCGAGTTTGGCAAGTTCGATGGCCTTGTCCGTTTCAAATTGGGATTGTCCGGCCCATGTGTGGGCCACCAAAACCACTGGTCGTTTTCCTTGAATGCTATCATCATGGGCAACAACCCCCGAATAGGATTGCCCATCATCTGCATAGCTAAAATTGTTAGTTTGAATCATGCTGAGTTTAGTTATGTATTGAGAGCCATTAAATTATATTATTTTTTGATTCCTTTACAAAACTTCGGCCTTTAGTATGTATATATTTTGCCATGGCCAATCACCGTCCCCAACGCGCACATTATTTATGGCATCCACTACATCCATACCTTCAATTACGCGACCAAATGGGGTATACGAACCGTCCAAATGATAAGATCCTGGGTCTTTCACCACAATAAAGAACTCATAAGGGGAGGCCAATTTATGGGGATTGTCCCTTTCGCTGCTGGGCATGGATATGGTGCCCCTGTGGTGTTTATGTCCCTTGTTGCCATCAGGGGGCAGCAGATATCGCCCAATATCACCTCGTTTACGGGCCGTTTTTCGGTCGTCGGAATTTCCTCCTTGAATTATAAAGTCTTTGACCACCCTATGAAATTGGGTGCTGTCAAAATATTTTTGTCTTGCCAAAAAAATAAAATTGGCTTTATGATAAGGAACATTATCATAAAGTTGCACGGTAAAACTTCCCATGGTCGTTGTAATTTTCACCTTGTCCTTTTTAAGTTTTTTGGAATAATTGAAAAAGAAGTCGATGGCATTTTCCTCGGTAAGTTTGAAAGGTTCTTCCTCTTCTTCCTCGATTGCGATGGAATCCAATTCGGTTTTTGGAACAGTGTCCGAGTTTGCAATATTTTCCTGAACTTTGTCCTTCTCCTTTTTGGGGGATTCTCCGCAGGAAGCCAATAATAGAAATAATATATACGTAGTAGCTAAAGCCGATTGTCTCAACAGTATGGATTTTAATGAATTTTACGAACTAGCTTTAAAATTAAAAAATCTTCCACTTCCCGGGGAGGATTCCCATAATAAAATGTCACCGCAGTTGCGTATCCAGTGGTTGAAGGATAACAAGGTTAAGGATGCCAACCCTAAAAGAGCAGGGGTAATGGCATTGTTTTATCCGGACGTTGAACAGGAAACCAGACTGCTTTTGATTCTAAGAAAGGTATATCAAGGTGTTCATTCCAATCAGATTGGGTTTCCTGGAGGGAAAGTGGAAAAAATAGATAAAAATTTAAAGGAAACCGCTCTGCGTGAAACTCATGAAGAGGTCGGTGTGCCACCAAGCGAAGTTGAGGTGATAAAAGAGTTGAGCGAGGTCTACATTCCGCCAAGTAATTTTTTGGTTAAACCTTATATAGGACTTTATCCGAGTCCGCGCCCATTTGTGAAAGAAGATTTTGAAGTGGAAAGCCTTGTAGAGGTTTATCTCAAAGATTTTTTGGACGATTCTAACCATATTAATGAGGTTTTGACAACTTCTTATGCAAAAAATATAGATGTACCAGCCTTTAAACTAAATGGTTACACGGTGTGGGGCGCTACTGCAATGGTATTGAGCGAGATCAAAGAGCTTTTGCGTCAAGTGCTTTAAGTGCTATTTTGTAAATTTGCCGTCAACAATCAACACATTACATGGGTCTGTTCAAAAAAAATCCCTTTGGTCATATTTTGTTCTTAAAACGATGGCTGATTCGTATTGCGGGCATGATGACGCACCAACGCTACAAAGGATTTAATACTTTAGAGATTGAAGGTTCACAGATAATCCGTGACCTTCCCGAAAGCAATGTCCTCTTTGTAAGCAACCATCAAACCTATTTTGCCGATGTGGTGGCCATGTTCCATGTCTTCAATGCCAGTCTAAAAGGGAGGGACGATAATATAAAAAACTTAGGTTATTTGTGGAACCCGAAACTGAACATTTACTATGTGGCCGCCAAAGAGACCATGGGAAAGAGTCTGCTGACCAAGGTTTTGGCCTATGCTGGTTCCATAAGTATTGAAAGGACCTGGAGGGCAGATGGCCAGAATGTGAACAGACAGGTGAAGTTCAGCGATATTTCCAATATTGGAAAGGCATTGGACGATGGCTGGGTAATTACTTTTCCGCAGGGAACTACGACTCCATGGAAGCCATTGCGAAAAGGTACTGCGCATATCATCAAAAAATACAAACCTGTTGTAGTCCCTGTTGTTATTGATGGTTTCCGACGTTCTTTTGATAAAAAAGGGTTACGGGTAAAAAAGAAAGGGATTTTGCAATCCATGCAAATAAAAGAGCCCTTGGATATTGATTACGATAACGAATCCATTGATGCAATTTTGGAAAAGCTGGAATATGCCATTGAGCAACATCCATCATTCCTTAAGGTGATTTCGGAAAAGGAACTTCTTGCCTATGAAGAGGAAAACCAGAAAAGGCGTTATAGTTACAAGGGCAAAATAGATGGTTAGACCTCTAATCGTTTGAGTTCGTTGTAATTCTTTCTTAATTTTTTTAGCAGAATACCGTAAAGCAATTTATAGAACAACCAAATAACAGCCAATACGGCCGTGGTAATCGCAATCGAAACGATGATTATCAATGCCCAAAACTCAGTACTATCACCGTCTTGGGCAGCGGCGTTCACCAATTCTTGGCCTTCCGGCGTATACAATAGTACACCGTATGCGTAAATAATTGCACTAATGGTGAAGATAATTAGATTGAACCATACATATTGGGTCACTGTTCGTTTTACCTTTAGAATGGTTCGCATCAAATTTTTGGAGGAATCGGTAAAGGAGATTTTTCTATAATTGGTATAGAACTTATAGATAAAGTAAAGGATGATGGCGTAGTTGATGACATTAAGGGCCATAACTACCTTGTAAATATGCATATCCTTAAGCTCCTGCATGGTATCGGGGCCATTAAAAATAATATTGATACCTGCCCAGAAAACAAATTCTATGATACTGATATAAAAAATCCATTTTACTATGGACGATGACTTCTTCTTGGTCATCGGGTATATTTGCTCATAGGACAACTTGGGGAGGTTTGCTTCCCGCTTCTGCCAATCCTTCTTCAAGAGCTCCAGTTCATCCAGCATAATCACGGATTTAATATTGTTCTTAATTTGTTTTTCACCCTACTCATCTTCACTCTTGCATTTACTTCGGAAATTCCCAAAGTTTCGGCTATTTCAGAATAATCCTTGTCTTCCAGATAAAGAAAGACCAAGGCCTTATCAATATCGCCAAGTTGTTTTACCGCATCGTACATCAACTTTAATTGTCGTTCCTCGGTATCATCATAATCGGTGGCTTTTATTTTATAAAGTACCGAATCAAAATCCTGGGTCTTCACCCTTTTCTTGGATTTCCTGTACAATGTTATGGCTGTATTCAATGCAACGCGGTACATCCATGTGCTAAACTTGGCATCTCCCCGAAACTTTGGGTATGCTTTCCACAACTGTATAGTGATTTCTTGGAACAGGTCGTTATGCGAATCCTTGTCGTTGGTATATAGACTACACACCTTATGGACAATGTTCTGATTGTCCTCAAGTTCCGTCACAAATTGATGTTCCAGTTCTTTGTTCACTAAACGGTTGGTAAAGTTTGCTTTATCTATTGGTATCGATAAAACAACTTTTGTTACAATGATTGGGTAAAAATTTATTTACGGTAATCCAATGCAGGTGGTCTGTTGCCCAACATGGGAACATATTTAAAGTCCTTGCCACGTCTTTCTTCCAATTCTTTTTTTGCAGCCTCAATGGTTTTTGGACTTTCAAAAATATCCATGGCCGTAAGTGCCAATGTTTTTGCAGCGACCATCATTCCTTTGGAACCAATGCTCATACCGCCGGCGGCAACTGCTTGCCAGCTATGTGCGGGAGTTCCGGGAACCCAAGTTGCAGTTCCCAGACCTGCTGTGGGCACGGTATAACTCACATCACCGACATCGGTAGAACCGTAGGCTTGAGCAGTCTCTTTGTAGGGCTGAACAATTTGTGCGGTAGAAATGTCAGGAGCGCCCTTGCCCAACGTTTCGGATATTTTTTCGGCAAACGCCTTTTCTTCATCATTATAAGTTACCCCTCCAACTTTTACCAAATTGTCGTACATGATCTTTTGAACCGTAAGGTTGGGCAAAAGTTCGTGAGTTCCACCGATCATCTCATACTCCATGGTGGTCCCGGTTCCCAATGCGGCGCCTTCAGCGGCTTTTACCATACGGTCAAAGATATCCACAACGACCTCCCTGGTGTTATGTCTTGCATAATAGTACACCTCTGCAAAATCGGGGACTACGTTAGGCGCTTTTCCACCATTTGTGATAACATAATGTATCCTTGCATCCTCTGGGACGTGCTCTCTCATCATGTTCACCATGGCGTTCATGGCCTCCACGCCATCAAGGGCGGAACGTCCTTTTTCCGGTGCTCCTGCAGCATGTGCGGAAACCCCATGAAACCTGAATTTAGCTGATTTGTTGGCCAAGGCAGCACCGGCGCTTGCAGCATTTCCTGAACCTGGGTGCCAGTGCAGCGCAACATCTACATCGTTAAAAACTCCCTCCCGGACCATATAAACTTTTCCTGAACCACCTTCTTCAGCAGGGCATCCATAAAATCGAATGGTTCCTTTGATGTTGTTTTTTTCCATCCATTCCTTTACAGAAATAGCAGCGGCCGTGGATGCTGTACCAAAAAGGTGATGTCCACAAGCGTGTCCAGCTGCACCACCAGCAGATTTTTTCTCGGGAACGGCTTCTTGTGAAAGTCCGGGCAGCGCATCGTACTCACCCAAAATGGCGATTACCGGGTAACCCGAACCATATTCAGCCTTAAAAGCCGTTGGTATACCGGCTATGCCTTTGTCGATACTAAAACCGGCGCTGGAAAGGGTTTCTTGTAAAAGTGCGGAGCTTTGCTCCTCTAGATAACCCATTTCAGCAAGACCCCAGATTTTGTGAGCTATTTCACTGTATTTTTCAGATTTGGAATCCAAATCCTTGATAACATCGTTCTTCTTTTTTTGGGCTTGCAGGCCCATGGAGCACAATAGCAGGATTGCGCCTATTGGGAGAAATTTTCTCATGGGTTGATTATTTTGAGTTAGGCTCTAAAGATAGGAAAAAACTGTACTTAACGTCCATTACACTGCTTTGGATTGATTAAATTTGCCGGTATGTCGAGCATGAACATTCCTCAATCCAGCAATCCAAGAGTCGTGATAGTAGGCGGCGGTTTTGGAGGTATAGCACTAGCCAAAAAATTAAGCAAAAAGGAAGTCCAAGTGGTTCTATTGGACAAACACAACTACCATAACTTTCAACCATTGCTGTATCAAGTATCCACTGGCGGCTTGGAACCAGATTCCATTGCCTACCCCATAAGAAAGGTACTACAAGGGTATCCAAATTTCTTTTTTCGATTGGCACAGGTACAAGAAGTGAAAACGGAAACGAAAAGAATCAGGACCAATATTGGCGAGATTTTTTATGATTATTTGGTGGTAGCCACGGGTTCTGAGACCAATTTCTTTGGAAACAAAGGAATCGAAACCAAGGGAATGGCCATGAAAACCATCCCACAATCTTTGAACTTACGTAGTTTGATCCTCGAGAATTTTGAACAAGCTCTTTTAACGGACGACCTCCATGAGCGGGATGCCCTGATGAATTTTGTAATCGTGGGCGGGGGACCAACGGGAGTGGAGCTTGCTGGTGCATTGGCCGAAATAAAAAAGGGAATCCTTCCCAAAGATTATCCAGATTTGGATACGCGTAGGGCACAGATAAATTTGGTGCAGAGCGGAGATAGGCTCTTACCTGCGATGAGTCAAAAGGCATCGGAAAAAGCGGAAAAATTTTTAGAAGAATTGGGTGTGAATGTTTGGAAGAACATTCGCGTTACCGATTATGATGGCAAACGGGTAACTACAAACACCAAAACCATTTTTGAAGCAGAGACCTTGGTATGGGCAGCTGGTGTAAGGGCCGTTGGCCTTAAAGGCTTGGATGCCGAACAGTTGCTCGCGAGGGGCAACAGGTTGCGGGTTAACGAGTTTCATCAAGTCATAGGTTTAGAAGCTGTTTTTGCAATCGGTGATGTAGCCCAGATGGAGACAGAAAAATTTCCCGAAGGCCATCCCATGATGGCCCAACCAGCCATGCAGCAAGGAAAAAGTCTTGGGGAAAACCTGGTCCGTATGATTGAGAACAAACCCATGAGGCCCTTTGTTTACAAGGATAAGGGAAGTATGGCCACGGTGGGGCGAAATAAAGCTGTAGTAGATATGCCCAACTTTAGATTTCAAGGCGTGTTCGCGTGGTTTGTTTGGATGTTTGTCCACTTGTACTTTCTTATAGGATTTAGGAATAGGCTAGTGGTATTCATCAATTGGGTGTATAACTATATCCGTTTTGACCGCGAGGCCCGTTTGATTATCCGACCTTTTAAAAAGCAAAACAAAGTAGAACGTCATAATTTGATGCGCGATTAGTTTTCCGATTTTCTAGGGTGGAACTCTTTCAATATGTTCGCCAGATGCGACCGGTTTACATGCATATACACCTCGGTGGTTGTTATGCTCTCATGACCTAACATTTGCTGTATAGCCCTAAGGTCTGCTCCATTTTCCAACAGATGTGTTGCAAAGGAATGCCTAAAAGTGTGTGGACTGATACTCTTTTTTAGTCCGATTTCTTCAGCTAGCTTTTTCACTATGGTGAAAATCATGGCACGGGTCAGTTGTTTGCCCCGACGATTTAGAAAAACAAAATCTTCATGTTCTTTTTGAATGGGCAAATGTACCCTAACTTCCTTCCGGTAAATATTGATGTATTTCTGGTTGATTTCACTGATAGGAACAAAACGCTGTTTGTTTCCTTTGCCCGTTACTTTAATGAAATCTTCATCAAAATAAAGATCGGATAGTTTTAAGTTGATAAGTTCCGAAACACGGAGACCACAACCGTACAAGGTTTCCAGGATGGCCCTGTTCCGCTCCCCTTCAGATTTGGATAGGTCAATGGCGGCTATCAATTGATTAATTTCATCTTCCGAAAGGGTATCGGGCAACTTTCTACCGATTTTTGGAGTTTCAATAAGGTCCATGGGGTTGTCTTCGCGGTAATCTTCGAAAACCAGATAATTGAAGAATCCTTTGAGGCCAGAAATGATACGTGCTTGAGTTCTGGGGTTTATCACTTTGGCAATCTCATAGATAAACTGTTGTACAATTTCTTTGTCTATCGTGATAGGTTTATCATCTACGCCTTGTTCATCGAGATAACCGGCAAGCTTTTTAAGGTCCATGGTATAATTGGAGATGGAGTTTTGGGAAAGTCCCCGTTCTATCTTCAAATAGTTTTGGTAATCTTTTATTGCTTGCTGCCAATTCATACATTCAAATATAATGACATAATCACATCACGGTTGCTTAAAAATAGCCATCTGTCAATTCAAAATACCGTTTGGTCAATTGGCGTGGTTCAAAAACAATTGATTTCAATACTTTTCAATAAGAATTAGTAAGATTAGAGCCAAGTGAACTTAGTTTGTAAGAAAATTATTTCAATCAGGCACTTTTTTTATCATCGTTGCGTTTTTCTCTTAGTAAAATTTTAACAATGAAGAAAAAGACATTTGTATTGGTGATCATAGCAATGGTTACCGTAAGTTTTTCGTCCATGGCGCAGCAGGTGGACCGAACAAGTTTTAAAGCCGGAGTGCACGCGGGACTTCCCGTTGGCGATGCTTCCGATTATTCAAGTTTTAGCCTTGGGGTCGACCTTGGTTATCACTGGGGGGTATCCGAGCTTATCGATGCAGGTATTGCAACAGGGTTTATCAACGCGTTTGGTGATACATCGACCATTGATATTGGACCAGTTGGCCAAGATGTGGATTTCCCGGATATACAGTTCATCCCCGTCGCTGGAGCTTTTCGACTTTACCCTACCTATGATTTTAAGTTGGGTGCCGATGTAGGTTACGCGGTCGGTGTTAATGAAGGAAATGACGGAGGATTTTATGTTCGTCCAATGATTGGATACAATATATCCGGTAATACAGAACTTAATGTTTCGTACATCAATATTAGCAATGGCGGTAGTTTTTCCGTCGCTGCCTTGGGACTTCTATTTTTATTTTAAAAAAAGCAACTGTAAATAACCCCAAATCTTACAGTTTAAACCATGAATATTAACCACTAATTACACTTAAAATGAAAAAATTACTTTTAGTTATCGCATTTGTTATGTTGAGCCATTTTGCAGCAAAGGCACAGATCAGTTATAAGGGCGCTCTTGGTTTGGGCATAGATCTTTATGACGAGGCTACCTTTTTTGGAGCTACGGGAAAATATTTTTTCTCGGATAACCATGTGGGTCAAGCAGATTTAGGTTTTGAGGACAATGCAACCATGGCCACGTTCTTATATTCCTATCATAAGGGATTTTATAGGGCCCCAGGTCTGCGCTGGTATGCTGGAGTTGGACCAAGCATTATTTTTATAAAGGATTTTGACAACATTTTTGCCTTGCGTCCGCATTTGGGGCTTGATTTTAAGATTGATGGAGTGCCTTTTGTACTCAATTTTGATTGGCGTCCATCTGTCGTGTTGAGCGATGTTGGAGATAATGAGGTTGCAGCCTTTGGTTTTGGCCTCCAGTTTGCCATCAATTAGAACAATGCACCATATTATATGAAGGGCGGGTATTCCCGCCCTTTTCTTTTTATTGTATTTTTGATGGTATGAAACTAATCATCATCAACGGACCCAACTTGAACCTTTTGGGAAAACGTGAGCCCGAAGTGTATGGGAGCACCACTTTTGAAGACTATTTTAAAACGCTGCAACAAAAGTTTCCCGATGTGGAACTGGAATATTATCAATCCAACATTGAGGGTGAACTCATAGGAAAGATTCAAGAAGTAGGGTTTGATTATGATGGCATTATTCTAAATGCAGCGGCTTATACGCACACTTCGGTTGGAATCGGAGATGCCGTAAAGGCAGTGGAAACCCCGGTAATCGAGGTACATATTTCCAACACGCACCAGCGCGAAGAATACCGTCATGTATCTTTTATTTCGCCAGGGGCCAAAGGGGTTATCCTTGGATTTGGACTCCAAAGCTACGATTTGGCCATTCAGAGTTTCCTAGGCTAAATCTTTCAAGTATTTTTTGTCGGCATAAAAAGTACCAAAGGGGAGAAGGGATGCTACAAAAAGGATGATAAACCTTTTGAGCTTCCATTTGCGTTCCCAACAAAAAACTATGGCCACCACTACGTATAGAATAAACAATATGCCATGAGCCATACCAACAACTTGGTTTGGTTCAGGAATATCTGCCCAATGCTTCAACGGCATGGTCATTCCGAAAAGGAGTAGATAGGAAATACCTTCTAAAATAGCAGTGGCCCTAAAAATTTTAAGCATACCTTATAGGTGGATTACTTCATCATAGGCATCAGCAACAGCTTCCATAACCGCTTCGCTCATGGTCGGGTGGGGATGCACAGCTTTAAGCACTTCATGACCTGTGGTTTCCAATTTTCTGGCAACCACTGCCTCGGCAATCATGTCTGTAACACCGACACCAATCATGTGGCAACCTAGCCACTCACCATATTTGGCATCAAAAATTACCTTTACAAAACCATCTGGGGTTCCAGCAGCTTTGGCTTTACCACTTGCGGAGAATGGGAATTTACCAATCTTAAGGTCATATCCTTTTTCTTTGGCCGCTTTTTCGGTCAATCCCACAGAAGCTACTTCAGGAATACAGTAGGTACACCCTGGAATATTACCGTAATCTAGGGCTTCAACGTGCATTCCAGCCAATTTTTCCACACAAAGAATTCCTTCAGCAGAGGCAACGTGTGCCAAGGCTTGCCCGGGAGTAACATCTCCTATGGCAAAGTAGCCGGGTATGTTGGTCTGATAATAATCGTTTACCAAAATTTTATCTCTGTCCGTGGCAATTCCAACATCTTCCAATCCGATGTTTTCGATGTTCGTTTTGATTCCCACAGCGGATAGCACAATATCGGCTTCCAAAACCTCTTCTCCTTTTTGTGTTTTTACAGTGGCTTTTACACCATCTCCGGAAGTATCAACTTTAGTGACCTCGGCAGAAGTTTTGATTTTTACCCCAGCTTTTTTGAAGCTGCGCTCCAACTGCTTGGAGATATCTTCGTCCTCAACGGGAACAATGTTCGGCATGTACTCCACAACGGTCACTTCGGTACCCATGGAGTGGTAGAAATAGGCGAACTCCATTCCAATGGCTCCACTACCTACCACGATCATTTTCTTTGGTTGTTTTTCCAAGGACATGGCCTCGCGGTAACCGATCACCTTTTTTCCATCTTGTGGAAGGCTAGGCAACTCGCGGCTACGCGCTCCTGTTGCAATGATGATATGGTCTGCGGAATATTCGGTAGTTTCTCCGCTTTCCGCTTTTACTTCAACTTTTTTGCCGGGTTTTACCTTTCCAAATCCATTGATGACCTCGATTTTGTTCTTTTTCATCAAAAACTGGACACCTTTGCTCATTCCCTCGGCAACACCACGGCTTCTTTTAACAACGGCACCAAAATCGTGCTCGACATCCTTGGCGCTCAAACCGTAGTCTTCGGCATGCTTTAAATATTCGAAAACCTGAGCAGATTTAAGAAGGGCCTTGGTCGGGATACAACCCCAGTTAAGACATACACCTCCCAAACTTTCTTTTTCTATAATGGCTGTTTTGAAACCTAATTGTGATGCCCTTATGGCGGTAACATATCCACCTGGACCACTTCCCAAAACAATTATATCGAACTTGCTCATTAGATTTTGATTTTAGTTGTTAGATTGAAAATATGCCATCGATTGGCAGGTGCAAAAGTACGGAAATCAATCCCCATTTCCCAAGGTGAAAAAAATCAAATGTCGGTTTGTTTGTGAAATCAGGCTTTGCCTGTACCAAACATCTTTTTGTTGAAGGCTTTAGACTCGCCTTTTGGGATGGATAATGACGTCCAATCCGAGCCTTTGATCATTCTTCCGATGAAGACAATTTGTCCTACATGGCTGGCGTAATGTGCCAGTTGACGGTTGATGGCCTCAACAATGCTATGCTCTTCATTCCTTATCTTGATCTTGTTTTCAAAATTAGAGCTGTTGATGCTGTCCAGGGCATCAAAAAGGCATTGCCATCCTTTTTCCCATGCAACGAGCATTTCCGCTTTTTCGGAATAGGGATTTTCGAACTCCAAATCCCGTTCCCGCCAGATTTTTTCACCATCTTCCGTTAAAAAATTGGTCCAACGGCTCAGCATATTCCCTACCATATGCTTTACAATGATGGCGATGGAATTATCGGAATCCGAGTATTTCCAATGAATGTCGGTATCAAGAATTTGAGCAAAGGTTTGGTCTCCCATGCTTTTGTAGCGCTGGAACTCGAATCGAACGTTGCTCAAATAATTTTCTTGGAAATCCATTTATTCATTTGGGTCAAAATCAATGCTCACGGAGTTGATGCAGTAGCGTTGCCCGGTAGTTTCTTTGGGTCCATCGTTAAAAACATGGCCTAAATGGCTGCCACAATTTGCGCAAACCGTTTCTGTGCGGATCATGCCATGACTGGTATCGCGAATATATTCGATGGCGCCTTCGACCGCTTGGTCGAACGATGGCCAGCCGCAACCACTTTCAAACTTGTGCTCGCTCTCGAACAATTTGGCGTTGCAAGCTTTACAATGGTAATCGCCATTTTCAAAATGAAGATCAAACTTGCCAGTGTACGGACGTTCGGTTCCTTTTTGGCGTAGCACATAATATTCTTCTGCGGAAAGTTGTTGCTTCCACTCCTCGTTGGTCTTATCTACGCTATATTTTTTCTCCATTGATTTTTTACTGTAATTTATTGCTTTTCGGGAACAAAATCGAGGGCTGCTCCATTAATGCAGTGCCTTTTGCCTGTTGTGTTACGAGGGCCATCGTTAAAAACATGACCTAAATGACCGCCACAAGTGGCACAATGCTCTTCGGTACGGGCCACACCGATTTTATAGTCGGTATCGAAAGCGACGTTTCCTTCGATTTCTCGATCAAAACTGGGCCATCCGGTTCCCGAATCAAATTTGTGTTCACTTTTAAATACTGGGGTGCCGCAGCCGGCACAAACGTAGGTACCCTTTTCCTTGATGTCCAGTAAATCACTTGAAAAGGCATTTTCTGTGGCCTCTTTTCTCAATATGTAATATTCCATTTCGGTAAGTTCCGCACGCCATTCGGCATCGGTTTTGTTGACCTTGAAAGCAGCTTCTTTACTATTTTCTTTTTTTTCTTCCTGTGATGTTCCCTTGCATCCGGTAAAGATGACAAGAGCAATCAATAGCAATCTTTTTCCCATGTTTCTTTTTTTACTAGTTGGACGTAGATTGATTCGATTCCTTTCAAAAGAAACCAAAAAAAAGTCCCATTGTTGACCAATGAGACTTAAGATACTATTTTTTGTTGGGACTAGTTCAAATCCAATTTCATGACTTCTCCTTCATCTATTTGGAGTTTGGACATTACGCTATTGAGGTTGGCGGCATCAAAATCTGGAGATTCTGCAAACTCGCTGGGCACAAAAACTATTCGGAACAATTGATTGTCAGTAAAGTCAGTGCTAATGGTAGATAGGTCAAAATTTCCATCGATAAAGAGTTCAACGTCCACAAATGTGTGAGCGAAAACGTATTGCATGGTACCTTCCGGTAAGAAATAATTTTGAGGCAGTTGTGTCCATGCATCGGCGGTGGAACCATCACTAAGGTCGATTAAACCGTCATGTCTATACACCAAAACGGCGTCAGATTCAAAAACTTCAAAGTCGGTGACATCGGAAAAAGTAATCAAGGCGGAAAAAAGATTGTCTTCGGCAAAATAATCGAAGTTTACACCTTCTACCTCGACCACCTGTCCTTGGATACCGTCGGCGCCTGGCGCACCCGGAGCTCCATCAAGTCCATCGAAACCCGGAGGACCTTGGGGGCCTTCGCAAGCTGCAAAGACAAAAACGATTACTGCGCCTAAAATTGTACTAAATTTATTCATGATTTTGGATTTTGAATTTGTGTTCATTTAACTCTTGTTGTAAGGAAATCAAAAAGCGTTCCATTTTTAAAAAAATGTTGTTTCTAATATCAAACCTGTTGTCATAATCGTATTCTTACTTAAAGATGCTTATTATTGTATAGTACTAAACCCGCATATATGTCCAAGGTAGTTCCACACAGTTTTTTTACAGAGTTTGACATCAATCTTTTTAAGGGCGGCAAACATTTTCGGCTCTACAACAAGTTAGGTTCTCACCTAACAGAGGTCGATGGTGTCAAAGGTACGTACTTTGCCGTATGGGCGCCTTCGGCAAAATCGGTCAGTGTTGTGGGTGATTTTAATTATTGGAACGCCGGGGAACATCAATTGAATGTACGTTGGGACAGTAGTGGTATCTGGGAAGGGTTTATTCCCGGAGTGGACAAGGGTACCAAGTACAAATACAAGATACACTCCAACAACAATGATGTTTGGACGGAAAAAGCCGACCCGTTTGCGCGCTTTTGCGAGCAACCACCGAACACGGCTTCAGTAGTATGGGACGATAACCATCAATGGAGGGACGGCAAATGGATGGAAACCCGTGAAGAAAAAAACGGGCTGGATAAGCCGTATTCCGTTTATGAGGTGCATTTGGCATCTTGGAAGAAAAAGAATGGGTGGGAATCGCTCAGCTATCTTGAGATGGCGCAGCAGTTGGCGGATTATGTGGAGGAAATGGGTTTTACCCATGTGGAGTTTATGCCGGTCATGGAATATCCGTACGATCCTTCATGGGGATATCAAATCACGGGGTATTTTGCCCCGACCTCGAGGTTCGGGAAACCTTCGGACTTTAAAGTTCTGGTTGATGCCCTTCACCAAAGGGGTATAGGTGTGATTTTGGATTGGGTGCCCTCGCATTTTCCGGAAGATGCACATGGTCTTGGATTTTTTGATGGTTCGCATCTCTATGAGCATCCGGATAGGAGAAGAGGGTACCACCCCGATTGGAAGAGCCTTATTTTTAATTATGGTAGAAACGAAGTTCGTGCGTTTTTGATCAGCAACGCCATTTTCTGGCTGGATCAATACCATGTGGATGGGTTACGGGTAGATGCAGTTGCCTCCATGCTCTATTTGGACTATTCACGGGAAGATGGCGAGTGGGAACCCAATATGTACGGAAACAATGAAAACTTGGAAGCCATGTCCTTTTTAAGGGAAATGAACCAAGAGGTTTATGCCAGTTTTAAGGGCGTACAGACTATTGCCGAAGAATCTACGGCATTTACCGGGGTTACCAAGCCGGTACATTATGGTGGACTCGGTTTTGGGATGAAGTGGATGATGGGATGGATGCACGACACCCTTGAGTTCTTTAAAAAAGACCCGATACATCGTTCGTACGACCTGAACATGATCAGTTTTGGTCTTACTTATGCCTTTACCGAGAACTTTATGTTGCCATTTTCACATGATGAAGTCGTGTACGGCAAACAATCGTTGCTCTACAGGATGCCTGGGGACGAGTGGCAACGTTTTGCCAACTTAAGGATGCTTTTCGGTTACATGTTCACTCATCCAGGTGGCAATTTATTGTTTATGGGAGGTGAATTTGGGCAATCGGCTGAGTGGAACTTTCAAGAGAGCCTGCAATGGCATTTAACCCAATATGATTTTCATTCCGGCATACAAGAAGTGGTCAAGGATTTGAACAAGCTGTACAAAAACAGTCCAGCACTGTATCAAAAGCAGTTTAAACCAGATGGGTTTCAATGGATAGAGTACAATGATCAAGAGAACACGGTGATATCGTTTATGAGAAAGGGGAACGACCCCAAGGATGATTTGATCGTTGTTTGCAATTTTACCCCCGTCCCTCGCGAGAATTACCGATTGGGGGTGCCGAAGACTTCCACAATGAAACTGGTATTTAACAGTGATGATAAAAAGTACTCTGGTAGTGGCATGGGCAAGAAAACAGTGAAGCCCTCTAAAACACCATGGAACGGATACGAGCAGTCTGTTTTATTGAACCTGCCACCTTTGGGAGTGGTTGTTTACAAGTAAAAAAGCAACTAAAACGATATAGTTAATTGCTTTTCAAAACATATTTTTAATTATTCAGGCTTTTGTATTTCTTTTGTGAGCCTCAACTGATTACAGATGATAACCAACACGGAAATTGCAACTAGAGGGAATCAGTTCCCCAATCATATCGTAGACTTTAAACAAGAAAACGATAAAATATATTTTACTACCCAAAACGGTGTAATTCTTCAAGTTACTATTCTAAGGGATAGTGTGGTCCGATTCAGGTATGCTACCGAGTATGTTTTTGAACCCGACTTTTCTTATGCCATTAGTGAAGATGTCAACCTTGGGTACAATGAGTTGACTGTCAAGGACGAGATACCGGAATATGTCATAACCACTTCAAAAATCAGGGTTTACATCAACAAGGCCAATCTAAAGGTGCAGATTACCGATTTGGACAATGTGATCCTGGCCGAGGATGAGCTCGGCTTCCACTGGGAAGAGAACTTTGATTACGGTGGAAATGTGGTAAAAATGAGCAAGGTCTGCCATTCGGGCGAAAGCTATTATGGCATGGGCGACAAAGCATCGCAT
Organism: Flagellimonas chongwuensis; assembly: GCF_013376415.1. Taxonomy (GTDB): domain Bacteria; phylum Bacteroidota; class Bacteroidia; order Flavobacteriales; family Flavobacteriaceae; genus Flagellimonas; species Flagellimonas chongwuensis. The sequence continues at coordinate 63,488 of NZ_WYET01000013.1, read as the reverse complement.
ACCAACCTTAAAGGAAAGCGTATCAATAATTGGGTTACCGATTCCTATGCCTACGGCAAGGACCAAGAACCCTTGTACAAGTCCATACCATTTTACATAGGACTTAAGGAAAGCAAGGCCTATGGTGTGTTTTTCGATAATTCCTTCAGTACTTATTTTGATTTTGCCGCAGAAAAAAGGAACGTAACCAGTTTTTGGGCCGATGGAGGGGAAATGAACTACTATTTTTTCTACGGTCCTCAAATGAAGGAGGTCGTGGAGTCCTACACCGACCTAACCGGTGTTCCCGAACTTCCACCACTTTGGGCGCTAGGTTTCCATCAATCCAAATGGAGTTATTTCCCAGAACAAAAGGTGAGGGATATCGCCTCTAAGTTCAGGGAATTGAACATTCCCTGCGATGCCATTTATCTGGATATCGATTATATGGAAGGGTTCCGTTGTTTTACTTGGAATAACCAGTACTTCCCAAATCCCAAAAAGATGATCGAGGAAATGGAGGAAGATGGCTTCAAGGTGATTACTATGATAGATCCCGGTATTAAAATTGACCGTGATTATTGGGTATACCAACAAGCCATGGACAATGGCTTTTTCTGCCGTAGGGCCGATGGACCACATTTTAAAGGAAAAGTATGGCCGGGAGAATGTAAGTTTCCGGACTTTACGAATCCCGAAGTACGGGAATGGTGGGCTGGACTCTACAAGGAAATGATAGCCGAAATGGGGGTCAGTGGTGTTTGGAACGATATGAACGAACCGGCCGTGATGGAAGTTCCTACCAAAACCGCCAATCTGGATGTGCGCCACGACTATGATGGCCATCCCTGCAGTCACCGAAAAGCGCATAACGTCTACGGAATGCAGATGGTCCGTGCCACCTACGAGGGCGTTAAAAAATTTATGTTCCCCAACAGACCTTTTGTGTTGACAAGGGCAGCCTATTCCGGTACGCAACGTTATTGTGCTACTTGGACCGGTGATAATGTGGCCACTTGGGAACACTTGTGGATCGCCAACGTGCAAATGCAGCGTATGTGCATGAGCGGATACTCTTTTGTTGGTTCCGATATTGGTGGATTTGCCGAACAACCCAATGGCGAACTTTTTGCCCGTTGGATGCAGTTGGCCGTTTTCCATCCATTCTGCAGGGTACACTCCAGTGGAGATCATGGCGACCAAGAACCGTGGTCTTTTGGGGATGAAATTACCGACATAGTAAGGGAATTCATCAATTTGAGGTATCAATTACTCCCTTACTTGTATACCATGTTCTATAATTACATTAAAGAAGGGTTTCCTATGCTTCAATCCTTGGTGTTTTATGACCAAGAGGACCATCAAACACATTTCCGTACGGACGAGTTCATCTTTGGTCAACAAATGTTGGTGTGTCCCGTGCAGGAACCGAATTCCCAGGGAAGGAGAATGTACTTCCCAAAGGGAAACTGGTACAACTACTGGACCGATGAATTGACGGAAGGAGGGATTGAAAGATGGGTATCGGCGGAGATTCACCGAATTCCCCTCTTTGTGAAGGAAGGCGCCATGATCCCCAAATATCCTGTTCAACAATACATCGGAGAAAAGGAAATTGAAAAATTGAACATCGATGTGTATTACAAAGCGGGTACGGAAAGATCCCAAGTATACGAAGACCAGCAAGATGGATATGACTATAAAAAAGGTAGGTATAGTCTAAGACGCTTCAAGTTGACGGGAAAGGAGAACGAATTGATCATTCAGCAATTCAAGGATGGGAACTTTATCACTTCGTATGATAATTTTAAAATGTCGTTCCATGGATTGCCCTTTACCATAGATACGGTTGAAGTCGACAACGAGGAAGTGGATTTGGACTCAATCAAATTAAATGGTAACAATTCCATAGAGGTTGGCAAGGATTTCACGGAACTCCATATTTTTGGAAAATAAAATTTCGTAAATTCAATTGCACAAAACACGTATTACCATATGAAAAAGATAATATTAACTGGATTGGTTCTTTTGGCGGTTACCGCTTGCAAGACCAATCCTTTTACAGGAAAAAGCACATTAAACTTTTATCCGAACAGTCAAGTTTTCCCTACTGCGTTTGCGCAGTACGACCAATTTTTAGAATCCAATAAAGTGGTCAAGGGCACATCCGATGCACAAATGATAACCAAGGTAGGACAGCGTATAGCCTCCGCCGCGGAGCGATGGCTGAATGCCAATGGATATCCAGGTTATCTGAAAGATTATAAATGGGAATATAATCTGGTACAGGACGAAACTGTAAACGCTTGGTGTATGCCAGGTGGAAAGATTGTTTTCTATACAGGAATATTGCCTATTACCCAAGATGAAACCGGTGTTGCCGTTGTTATGGGCCACGAAGTGGCACACGCTTTGGCCGATCACGGTGCTCAGCGTATGAGTGCAAGTACCTTACAGCAGCTCGGAGCTGTTGCAGGGAATGTAGCTATTCAAGACGAGAAGACACTCGGGTTGTTCAATCAAGCCTACGGAGTTGGTTCCCAAATAGGGGTAATGCTTCCCTTTAGCCGTGGCCACGAAACCGAAGCGGATAGAATCGGGCTTCAAATTATGGCGATTGCGGGGTACGATCCCAGTGAGGCGGCAGAACTTTGGAAGCGAATGAAAGCTAACTCGGGAGGACAGGCGCCACCGGAGTTTTTGAGCACACACCCGTCCAACGATACAAGAATTAACAATTTGACTGCTTGGGCCCCGGCCGCAAAACAAGAGGCGCGAAAATTTGGGGTAACCTCCTTCGAATAGATCTATAAACAAGGAACTGTAAATGTCACTTCGAAACAGACGAAAGATCCAACCGACATCAAAAAGGGTTTTTCACAGGGATTCGAAGTGACATTTTTTTTGCAATAAAGTTATGGTACAGACATTGGCATTAAAGGGAAGTAAAAAACTGTTGAATGCGTGGGCATTTTATGATTGGGCCAATTCGGTTTACAGCTTGGTGATTTCCTCGGCCATTTTTCCACTTTTTTATGGACTGTTGTTCAGAACTGCCGGTATTGAGCAAGTCACAATTTTTGGTGGCGAAATAGCAAGGGCCCCTTTGATCAGTTATGTGACATCCTTGGCCTTCGTGTTTATTGCCATAGTAACCCCCTTGATATCTGGCGTAGCCGATTATTTAGGGAACAAAAAGATTTTTCTAAAGTTCTTCTGTTATTTGGGGGCGGCTTCATGTATTGGCCTGTATTGGTTCTCTTTGGAGCATATTTATTTTGGATTGATCTGTTATTTCTTCGGACTTGTAGGTTTTTGGGTGAGCTTTGCCATCAACAATTCTTATTTGCCCGACATCGCTTTTCCAGAGCAACAGGATAGCATCAGTGCCAAGGGATTTTCTTTGGGATATGTAGGAAGCGTCATTTTATTGGTTTTTAATCTATTTATGGTGATGGAGCCCGATTTCTTTGGCATAACGGACAGTGGTGGAGAAGTTGCCGAAATCAAGGCCATGAAGTATTCATTCATCTCAGTAGGAATCTGGTGGATTCTTTTTAGCCAGTATACCTTTGCACATCTGCCCAAGGGATACAAAAGGGAAGGGGAGCGGAAGCATGTCATTTTAAATGGTTTTAAGGAATTAAGACAGGTATGGCACCAGCTTGGCGAGAACAGAAAATTGAAGCGATATCTAGGGGCATTTTTCACTTACAGTATGGCCGTACAGACCATTATGCTTATTGCAACCTATTTTGGCGAAGAGGAAATTGTTTGGGGCTCGGACGATGAGCGTACCATGGGATTGATCGTAAGTATTCTCTTGATACAAATTGTTGCCATTTTAGGGGCAACTGTTACCGCAAGGGCATCCAAAGCTTATGGAAATATACATACACTTATCGTTATCAATGTAATTTGGGGATTGCTATGTGTGTACGCCTATTTTTTACAGACCCCAATGGATTTTTACATTGCAGCCGGTTTGGTAGGAATTGTTATGGGAGGCATTCAGGCACTTTCTCGAAGCACATATTCCAAGTTTTTGCCCGAGACTACAGATACCACTTCGTTTTTCAGTTTTTATGATGTCGCCGAAAAAATAGGCATCATCATAGGTACGCTTATGTACGGCATAGTGGCCCAACTTACGGGTAGCATGCGTAACAGTACCATCTTTTTGGGAATCTTCTTCTTGATAGGCATTTTTCTTCTCCTCAGGGTGAACAAGGTCAAAACACCGAATTAAAGGCATAAAAAAGCCCCGAGGGTTTCAGGGCTTTTTCAGTTTTTGATTGATGATAAACTCGAGTTTATACCTTGGTGATATCTCCAGAACCTGAAGATTTTGAATTTACTTTCTTGGGATTTCCTCTGTATTGAATGTCACCGGAGCCTGAAACCCTAGCTTCAAGCGATTGGTTCGCGGTAACCTTAATATCGGCCGACCCGGAGACCGTAGCTTTTACAAAATCAGCTTCCAAATCGAAAGCCTTGATATCGCCCGAACCGGAAACCGAAACCGTGAAATCCGTTGCCCTTCCAGAAAGATTGATATCCCCAGAGCCCGAGAGAGCGGCGTCCATTTCTTCCGCATCCACAGTAAGGGTAACATCACCAGAACCGGACATTGCGGTACTGAACTGTCTTGCCTTAATCGTGGTTTTGCCAACCAAATCTCCTGAACCCGACAGGCTCACGGCATTAATTGACTCTATGGGCACAGTAACATAAATGCCACTTTTCCAGTTAGATGGTCTAAGGTTCATGCCTTTCTCTACCTTAATGGTCAGTTTGCCATTTTTTACCTCGGTAACAATATGTTCCAATAAATTGGACTCTCCTTTTAACGTTAGTTCTCCCTCGCTACCAGATACCAGCTCTACATCGAACCAACCGGCCATGGCCACTTCGTCATAGTCCCCAACGGAACGTTCAATGGTAACTACATCACCGTTCCCTTGTATTTTTCTTCCCCATTGCGCGCAAGAAACTGTAATCATTCCCATTGCAAGCGTAAGCGTGATAAATTTTTTCATGATCTTGTGTTTAATTTAAAGTTTTTGAATTGATGTTAATTTCTGTAAAATGATATGCCTCCGTAGTCACTGGTAATGCTCACCTTATTTCCAGAGTTTGGACTTCCGTAGTAACCACTATAATATTTTTCGGTGGATTTTTCTTTACTGATATTGATTTCGAAATCATCTTTACCGCTTACTCCAGCGTACTCGGTAGCAATTTCGAAGTCAAAGTGATAGCCGGAATCGTAACCTATTTTAATGCCTGTGTAATCGGTACGTATTTGTACATTTCCGGCATCAGGGGCCAATCTATCAATTTTAATGGAGCCGTAATCGCTTGTAATGGACACATTGCCGTGTACGTTCCCCAGTTTAACTCCGATATAATCTCCGTTACCATCCACATTCTTCACGTTTCTAACATCAATGGAGCCATAGTCGCTGGAATATTGGAGGTTATCCATTTCTTCCACAACACCGTTGGTATAATCGGCCTTAATAGTAAGGTTTCCTGCTTTATCGATGGTGAAACCGGAATAGTCAGCAATGATTTCAGCACTGTTTATGTACCCAAAAGTAGAACGTGAGGTGTAATCGAACCGTAGCTCATTATTGCGGCCGTGTAGCTCACCAATGTCCATTTTGCCATAGTCACAACTAATTTTGGCATGACCATCAATCCTATCCAACATGATATTGCCATAGTCGTTACTAAGGTTGACGCTGTTTTTTACAGGAAGCTTTATGGTGTAGTTGACTTGTACACTCACACTTTTTCTTTTGCCCCAGTTCCAATTCCAACCACTGTTCCTGTTGCCAAAATCCGTGATGGCGGATACCATGCTGGCGCTATTGTCAAAATCTACATTGATTTCCTCCAAGCGTTCCCGTACGCGGTCTTCATCATTCCCATTGGTTTTAATGTGTACCTCAATCATCACTTTGTTTTGGTTCCAGGAGGTGATGTTCAGGTTTCCATAGCTATTGCTGACCTTCAAAAGGGCATCCGAATTAACGTTAAACTCCTTCTTAATGGTTTTTTCCTTGGTGTACTTTCCGTTCAATTTGTCGTTGTCCATATTGGCACTAACGAATAGGGGAACAAAAGCCAAGGCGAAAAAGATGGATTTAAATTGTAAAGCTTTCATCATTTTGTGTTTTTAAATTCTTAATATTTTCTATTTGGCTCAAAACTTCTTTTAAAAGGTCGATGCGTGTTTGGAAATTGGTGATCATTGCGCTCAAGATGATCTTGCTGTCACCACCATCGACCAAATCCTGCTCAAGGCTTTGGTAGTCTTTGTCCAGCTTGGCCAATTGTGCCAAGGTGTCATCCACCAATTGAGCTGTTTCCGGTGTTTTCTCCTCCTTCATTTCCTCTACCTGTTCCTCTATCAAATTCGCAAAATAGAACTCGGTTTGGGATACCTCCGGTGCTATTTCCACTACCTGTTGTTTAATGCTTGGCTGAGGCCCAAAGGCTTGGTAACCAATTAGTGCGACCAAGGCAATGGAAGCTGCAATGGACAACGGTTTCCACCACGATGTTTTCTTTTTATGTAGGGCAATGGTGCCTTGGCCCTGGTTCAATTTTTCCAAAAACCGCTCTTGGTGCCCGCCTTGGGGCTCCTCTACATCAAACTCGCCGTGGAGTCTCTCGAACAGATGATCTAAATTATCCTTCTTCATAACTAAACATTTACGGTCAACTTTTTTCTAAGGCTATCTTTGGCCCTCGAAATCATGGTTCTACAATTAGCGTAGCTTATATTCATTATTTCGCTTATTTCTTCGTAATCGTACCCTTCAATTAAATGTAAGGTCAAAGAAACTCTGTAATTGTCTTTCAAACTTTTCATGGTTTCCATCACTTTTTGAGCCTTCAGTTCTGTGTAACCATTTTGATCCGAAGCAACTCCATCATTATCTTCGACCTTGTACATTACATCATCCAAATCGTCAGCACGTTTTTTCTGCTGCTTTTTGTAATGATAGATGCTGTTATTGATCACGATCCGCTTTAACCAAGCTCCAAAGGCGACGTCTCCTTTAAAGGTATGTAGTTTGGTGAATGCACTCAGGAACGATTCCTGCATTACATCCTCGGCCTCCGCAGTATGCTTTACAATCCTAAAAGCGGTGTTGTACATCGCCTTGTAGTACCGATTGTAAATTTCTAGCTGCGCGCTTTGTTTGCCCTGCATGCACAACTGGAGCAGTGTGTCAATATGTTCATTTTGTTGGCTCAAAAAATGATTGGTTTGTCTTATAGATGAGCCAATTTACCATTTGTTACACTTTTTTCTTAAAATTTGATTTTTAATGGCACAGGAATTGCCAATTAATGGGTGATAAGAAGCTCAAGGGTCGCTATGAACATTGATTTTTAGGGGTTTGCGAAAGCTTCAATGTAGAATAAAAATGTGGGTTGATTGTTTTTTATGACAAAATGACCGAAAAGTTGATATGGGAGAGATGAAAATAACCAAATTTGACAATATAGATCTGCAAGGGCTTGATGAAGATGCGGAATTGATACCGTTGTTGACGCCCGAAGATGAAGAGCAGATGAACAAAGAGAGCTTACCGGAAACCTTACCGGTATTGCCTCTTAGGAATACAGTGTTGTTCCCTGGTGTAGTAATCCCGATTACGGCGGGCAGGGATAAGTCCATCAATTTGATCAAGGACGCCAATAATGGTTCCAAGACCATCGGAGTCGTGTCCCAAAAAGATGAATCTGTAGAGAATCCCGGACCGGAGGATATCAATACCGTGGGTACCGTAGCGCGTATTTTACGGGTACTCCAAATGCCGGACGGCAACACTACGGTGATCATTCAAGGTAAAAAGAGGTTCAAGATCGATGCGGTACTTACCGAGAAGCCGTATTTAACGGCCCAAGTGAGCGAAGCAGCTGAAGAGCGTCCCGATGAAAAAGGAAGTGAGTTTGAGGCCATAATCGATTCGATAAAAGAATTGGCCTTCAAGATCATCAAGGACAATCCAAATATTCCCAGTGAGGCCACTTTTGCCATCAAGAATATTCAGAGCAATTCGTTCTTGATCAATTTTGTCTCTTCCAATCTTAATCTGGATGTGAAGGACAAGCAGCAGCTTTTGGAAATTGCCAATCTACAGGAAAGAGCATTGGCTACATTGAAATATATGAACATGGAGCTTCAAAAATTGGAGCTTCGCAACGATATCCAGAGCAAGGTCCGCAGCGATATGGACCAACAGCAGCGCGAATATTTCCTTCACCAACAAATGAAGACCATCCAAGAGGAACTTGGTGGATTGTCGTACGAGGAAGAGGTGGATGAAATGGCGGAAAAGGCCAAAAAGAAAAAATGGAGCAAAAAAGTAAAGGAGCATTTTGAGAAAGAACTCTCCAAAATGCAACGCATGAATCCTCAAGTGGCCGAGTATTCCATTCAGCGTAACTATCTGGACCTTTTATTGGATTTGCCATGGAACGAATTCTCTAAGGACAAGTTCGACCTGAAAAGAGCCCAAAAGATTTTGGACAGAGACCATTACGGACTGGAAGATGTAAAGCGCCGGATTATTGAATATTTAGCAGTGTTGAAATTGCGTAACGATATGAAATCGCCTATACTTTGCTTGTACGGACCTCCAGGGGTGGGTAAAACCTCTTTGGGTAAATCCGTAGCTGAAGCACTTGGAAGGGAATACGTGCGTATGTCGTTGGGAGGGCTTCGTGACGAGGCTGAAATCCGTGGTCACCGAAAAACCTATATCGGTGCCATGCCGGGCAGGATTATACAGAGCTTGAAGAAAGCGGGAACATCCAACCCTGTATTTATTCTGGACGAAATTGATAAATTGTCAAACAGCCATCAAGGAGACCCGTCTTCTGCGATGTTGGAGGTATTGGACCCCGAGCAGAACAGCGAGTTCCATGATAATTTCTTGGAAATGGGCTACGACCTGTCAAAAGTCATGTTCATTGCCACAGCGAACAACCTATCAACCATTCAACCTGCATTGCGCGACCGTATGGAAATCATCAACGTAACAGGCTACACCATCGAGGAGAAGGTGGAGATTGCCAAGCGTCACCTATTGCCCAAACAATTGGAGGAGCATGGATTGTCCAAAAAAGATTTAAAAATCGGCAAGCGCCAATTGGAGAAAATCGTTGAGGGCTATACCCGTGAATCTGGAGTGCGTAGCTTGGAAAAACAGATCGCCAAAGTGGTGCGTTATGCAGCCAAATCCATTGCGATGGAGGAGGAATACAACGTTACGTTGACGAACGAGAATATTGAGGACATCTTGGGTCCTGCCCGTTTGGAGCGCGACAAGTACGAGAACAATGATGTTGCCGGTGTTGTAACGGGATTGGCCTGGACCAGTGTTGGCGGTGATATCCTGTTCATAGAATCCATTCTTTCCAAAGGAAAGGGAGCCATGAACATTACGGGTAACTTGGGTAAAGTGATGAAAGAGTCTGCCACCATTGCCATGGAATACATCAAATCCAATGCTGATGCGTATGGTATCGATTCGGGTGTTTTTGATAAGTACAATGTACATATCCACGTTCCCGAAGGCGCTACGCCAAAAGATGGCCCAAGTGCTGGTATTACCATGTTGACCTCTTTAATTTCACTCTTTACGCAACGCAAGGTGAAGAAGAGCTTGGCCATGACCGGCGAGATTACCCTTCGTGGCAAGGTGTTGCCCGTAGGCGGTATCAAAGAGAAAATCTTGGCGGCAAAAAGGGCAAAAATCAAAGAGATTATTTTGTGTGCCGATAATAAAAGGGATATCGAGGAAATTAAAGATGAGTACCTAAAGGGGCTGACGTTTCATTACGTGACCGATATGAGCGAAGTGATAGATATCGCCATTACCAAACAAAAAGTCAAGAACGCCAAGGAACTTTAGATGATACTTGTCATATAATCATCATGATATTTCTGCCTATTTTTGGCGTATGGGAAAAATTACGATAGCAATTGATGGCTATTCTTCTACTGGAAAGAGTACCATCGCCAAACGATTGGCCGCTGCCTTGGGCTATATTTATGTGGATACAGGTGCCATGTACCGTGCCGTTACTCTTTTTGCATTGAACCATGGGTTCGTGAACGAGAAGGGTGAACTCGATTCCGCTGCTTTGATAGATAAACTTCCTGAGGTCAATCTTAAATTTGTGCCCAATACCGAAACCGGTCGTTCCGATATGTTTTTGAATGATGAGAATGTGGAGCAGGAAATCCGTTCCATGCGAGTGTCCGGTTTTGTAAGCCCGGTGGCTGCCATTAAGGAAGTCCGGGAAAAATTGGTGAAGATTCAACAGGAGATGGGCAAGGATAAGGGCATTGTCATGGATGGCCGTGATATTGGTACCGTAGTCTTCCCCGATGCCGAATTAAAACTGTTTATGACAGCTTCACCCGAAACTCGCGCCGCCCGACGCTACAAAGAACTATTGGAAAAAGGGGAGGAGGTTACCTATGCCGAAGTATTGAAAAATGTTGAGGAGCGCGACCGAATCGATTCTACCCGAACTATTTCACCGCTCACCAAGTCCAAGGATGCCATTGAGTTTGATAATAGCGATATGGGACTGGAAGAACAGTTTGAGCGTATCCATGAGTTTGCCAAACGGGTGATTGCGAAGCATGCTTGAGAATTGGGAGTAATTTTAGAGTTGTACTTATCCTGTTGAGTAGTTGGCTTGTAATAATCTTATAATCAATATATCTTATCTCACTACAATACGATTTTAATTACCCCTATATTCCCTTAGAATTTTTTCTTTTAATTGAACAACGTCTTCCCTTAACTCGTTTTCTAACCATTTGAAATCTTCATCACTTAATTTGATCCCTTTATAATTATGAATGTAGCTCGGTATATTATTTCGAAATTGGAAATTCACTATGAACATCCTTTCCTTGTAACTTTTGTTAGTTGCGCCCAATATATTTTTCCAAGAATTATCTTTTAGCTTTAAAAAGGTTTCAGAAAAAGTATTAAAATAATTTTCGGGAGTCGAATGAATTATGGTCTGAAAAAGTTCTTCTTTTTCTTGATGACTCATTTTTTTTAAAATTGGAGCTTTCAAATAAAAATCTAATAGTTTAGCTAAAACAATAGGACTTTCTTCAAGATTAAATCGATTGGTTGCATCAAAAACAGTAGGTTTATACGTTTTGAAGTAATCTAATATATATGGAAGTATGTTATTTTTAAACTGACCTAAGCTCCATTTGTGCCATGGACTAAATTGGGTTCGATTACTTTGACAGTTGAGAAAAAAACGAATGGGGTAAACTTGGTGTATTTTTTCTAAAGTTTCATCTAATTCGTGGTTGAACGCTAAAAGCCTCTTCTTTATATCTGATAAACCTTCCTTTTCAATATCATAAAACTTGTATAGATCATCAGGAAGAATATCAGGAAACTCCTTTTCATCAAATTCAGGATTGTACCGTATGAATTTTTTAAAATCAATACTACCTAAAAAAAACATAAGATGTGGGCCATGCCAGTCCTTGTGCGGATGAAACAAATAGTACAAAGTACTATCTTTTATAAACTCCCTAAAATTTTCTTTTTCGGATGTGTCAAATATTTTTTCAAACCAGATATAAGCATAAAAATTTCCGGTGGGTGAGCCTAAACCATGGCCGAAGTAAGAAAAGGGATAATCCATAATGTGTTTTGTATTTATTATTGTAATGGTTTTTTAAACGTATAGATTTGCAATATTCAAAAATTAAGATGTGCTTCGTTTTAATACTTCCGCTACGCTCATACGTAGTGACTTATATCGACCTGTAAGTGAATATAGAATTTACATGTAAAAAATTCATCCAAAATTGACGAATCCACCTTCTGGGTTTATGGATGCCTGTTTTCAATTGATATGGATACCCCTTCAAACAAAAAAACGCCCAAAGGCGTTCTTTAATGTCAAGAGAAATAAAAATAGGATTGACCCATACGGTCGGGAAAGTGGTTATGGCACTTCCAAAGTAATATGGGTTGGATTAGAGGACGGCTTCCAATTGCTGTAGCGCAGCGGTAAAACCTTCTTTGAAACCCATTTCAATCATTTGTTCCATACGTTCCAACGAATCGTTCACGATAACAATATTCACGGTTGTTTTGCCATTCTGTTCGCTAAAGCTCAAATCCCAATCTGAGCCGGGCAGGTCAGGATTTGCGTCTTTATCTGCAAAAGCGTTCAGATAGGTGAAATTGGATTTAGGGGTTATGGATTTGTACTTTTGAATGGCCCAATGTTCTTGACCTTCGGGTCCCACCATGGCATAGAACCGCATACCGCCTTCGCGAAAATCCATCTGTTTAGTTTTAGACTTGAATGGTTTTGGGGCCCACCATTGGTCAAGTAGTTCTTTTTTGGTAAAAGCATCCCAGACCAACGATAGGTCTGCTGCAAATTCTTTGTCCACAAATACTGTTTTGGTTTTCTTGTCTACCTTAAAATCAAAGAGCAAATTATTTTTCATTTTTTATCCTTTTTTAGATTTGATAATACATTGTCAAGTTGATCGAATCGGGATTCCCATATTTGTCGATATTGTTCAATCCATGCATCTACCTCCTTCAGTTTCTCTATTTTGAGCGAATAATGAATCTCCCTTCCTTGCTGTTCTTGTTTTACCAGGTCGCATTCTGATAGTATTTTCAAATGCTTGGAAATAGATTGGCGTGAGGTATTGAAATTTTCCGCAATGGCATTGGGTGTCATGGCCTGTACCGCAATAAGTGCGATAATTGCTCTTCGTTTGGGGTCTGCAATGGCCTGAAATACATCTCTTCTCATAATCTTAAAACGAAACTGATTGGTTGCAAATATATGCAACTATTTGGTTTCGTAAAATTATTATACAACTTATTCTTTATAAAAGTGAATTTTTGGTTTGTTCTTGAGGTAATGTATTAGTGTGCGGCCCCTTACTGATGGTGTTGTCCAAAAGTCAACAAATTGTTGTCCGGATCCGAAAGTGAAAACTCTTTCTGCCCCCACGGTTTTACTTCTAATTTTCCGTTCGGGTGTATTTTGGTATTGTTTGCCAGCAAGGATTGATAAAGCTCATCAATATTGTTTGTACGTATATAAACTTGGCCGTAGTTTTCCTTCGGGTCAAGGTCCCGAAATTCAAAAAAATGGATTTGGACCTGATCTTTCTCCAACATTAGATAACCATCATAATCGGCGTTTCCAAATATGTTGAAGCCTAGTTGACCGCAATAGAAATCACGTGTCTTTTTTTTATTGCGCATGGGAAGTTTTGGATTAATGTGGGTGAGCATGGGCTATTGTTTTGTGATGGACAACTAAGAAAAGATCGTGCTTTTTAGCCGTTAATCCAACAAAAAGATATTTCCATGAAATCTTTTTCATTCACGCATCCACATGGCGGGCCAATTATATTCCTTGGAAATGGTTCGTACTATTTCATGGACCAAAGGGAAAGCATTGTCTGAGTTTGTCATAATTACCAAACCACGACCCTTATTGGCGAAGGATACTGCATAGCAAACAAATCCTGCATTTCCACCTGTGTGTCTAAAACGAAAAGCTTCCCCTTCACCATCTATTCCTATTCCAATACCACCTGCACCGGGTACCCTGGTCATCATTGTCCTTGCTGATTCTTGACTTAATAAACTATTGTCTTCTCCACGATATGATTTTCCTAGTGCTATCATAAACAGGGCTAAATCGGTTGGATTGGTCCAAAGACCAGCTGCTGCTTTTTCGGGATAGATATGATAACCACCCTCCACGACTTTTCCATTTTCATCGTAACCATTTGCGGTTAAACTATCCAACCTTTCAGGAAGTGGATAAGCAAAGGAACTGTTCTCCATTCCAGTTGGATCAAGAATCAAAGTGTTTAGCAGTTGGGGAAATGCTTCTCCGGTTACATCCTCCATCAACATTTGCAATACTTCCATTCCACCGCCCGAATATAATTCGGACTCCCCGGGTTTTTGGACAACACGCACGGGTTCTGAATTGGTTATGTCACTTCCTTGTACTATTTCCAATAGTGTAGGAATCGAATCTTTTTTGTTGTAGCCTTGAAACCCGGATGTGCTTAAACCAGAAGTATGGCTCATAATTCTACGGGGTGTCACTTTTTCTATTCTAGTAAATTGATTGTCGGGTACTTGCCACCTATCTAATTTTGAGTTTACATTTTCATTGAGGGAAAACCTGTTTTTTTCGATCAATTTAAATGCTGCAACACTGGCAACTGGTTTAGAAATCGAAGCTGCTTGAAAGAGCGTGCTTTTGTTTACATTTTCCCCTGTTTCCTTATTTTTTTTACCATAGCCTTTTGACCAAAGGATTTCATTGTTGTCAAAAACTGTAATACTGACCCCAGGTACATTTAAGGCTTCCATTCTTGATTCAAGGGTAGTGGCTATGGAATCATTTTTGCCATTTTCGTCTATTTTGTAAATGTTGTTTTCAATCCTTGATTGTATCGAGAGTTCTTTCCCTATTGTGGAATCGACAATTTTATTTTTCTTATTGGAATTGCACGCTAATGTCAAAAGGGAAATTACAATGAAGCCAAAATTAATTCTACGCATTATCTGAAGGTTTTAAGAGATTGATTGATTGATTCAAAGACGGCATTTTTTCTTGAGTGTTGCAAACTCTAATGGAAACCGATAGATAAAGCGATATCCAACAATTTAAAAACGATTAGGCAGAGGTAAGGAACTTTGCTCGTTCAAAAAAGCTAGCAGCGTGTGTTCATCTAGATAGTGGGATAGTTTTAGGTGCTTATTGCATGCAAAGACTCGATCCCAATACCAGGGTAAATCCAAATCCATTTTGCTAAAATCCAAGTCGTTTCTACTTGATAGCAAATTCCAGGAAACATATTTAGGGAATTTTTGTAACAATTCAATACTTATCTCTTTGGATTGAGTCAAAACAGTCCAATCGATTGAATCTGCAAATGCTTCGAGAATGTCAAACTCTAAATCTGTCCGGCGGGAGAATGACCACCAGTCAATATCATCTTTATATTTTTTCAAAAACGCTATGGATACAGTAAAAGCTACGTTGCCTGCCAACCTGGAAATTTCGTATTTGGAGCAATAAGGAAGAAACAGACCCTTGTATTTATCCCATGGAAAGTTCATGTTTTCTACAAGGCTTCCTAGGTTATTTTTTAGTTTTTCCTGATGTTTTTCTATGAAATCGTCTGTCCAAAGGTTTTTCGAATACTCACAAATAAGGTTCCAGTCAATGGTCGCAATGTTGTCCTCTTTTTCTTTCTGAAGCAGTAAAGAAAAAAAGTCCACAGACCAATTGTTGCCTTTTGCAAAATAGGTCCAGTAGACCCGTTCGCCTTCCTCACCCACCAAATCAATGGTGTCGTATTCCAGATCTCGATTCCATTCTTCTTCCATTTTTAAAAAGAATGCTTCTACTGACAATTTCATTTTTTGATAAAATTCAGGGGTCCAGAGCAATTGTTCACTATTGATTGCCCCACTAAAAGTACCCTCCCAACTACCAAAATCTATGTTTGGATATGCCCATTGAACCTTATCAGGATATTTTGTTGCCAGTTCAGGTAAAAAATCAATTTTGTCTTCATTTGAAATGGAGTTCCAGTTAATGTGATCTTTAAAGGCATCAATTATTTCAATCGTCCAAGGAATATCATAGCTCATCCAGTTCCAATCCCATTTGTCTTTAAACTGTTTTATGAATTCCAAATTCCAGGGCAAACCTCCATTCCAACTAAGTCGCTTCCAGTCTAACCTATTTTTATGTTTTTCAATAAATTCAACGGTCCAAGGAAACCCTTCCACTCCACTAAAGAGGTCCCAATGCATGTTTTCGATTTTCTCAATAGTTTCAGGGGCCCAGGTTTCGGCATCATCAGCCCATTTAACGTGTTCAAAATATTTGTACATTCCTAAATCTGTATCTGGACTTAGACTTGTTTTCAAATATTGTCTGGCATTCTTATTCCATTCAGGTAAACACAGCGCTAGTAATTCGGGTTCCTGAAAGATTTGTTCCTGACCAATAAAATCATCCCAAGTCCATTTTTTACTGTGTATAAATTTCCGGATTAATTCGGGAGACCATGGCAGTGAAGTATTAAAATTCAAGAACCGCCCCTCTTTCCATAACAATCGGTTTTGATACTTTTCAAGTAAGGTGATGTTCCAGTCTATCAAGTGGTTGTCACTGATTCCTTCCCAATCCCATATCGATTGGTATTTTTTCAATAACTCTTCTGATAACGGATAACATTGAGAGATGGCCTTTATGGCGTTCTCTTTTTTGTTTAGTAACTGATTTGTGGTTAGATGTTTCATTGATTTCAATAGAGAAGGAACCCAGATTTATAATTTATAACTAGCAGGATATGGTTAATTTTAAATATGAAGAAAGCAGATTATTAATAATAATCTAGGGGTAATTGATGGATCTAGGTTTTGGGTTGACAGAACGCCTTTCCCAATTGACCTGTTAAATACCTAAAACCAAAAAGGCGCCCAAAAGGACGCCTTGTGTATTGTCAGTTCGAGCGCAGTCGAGAACCTAATTACATCTCGACTGCGCTCGATGTGACAGTTACTTACAAATTCGGAATCTTCAGCACTTGGTCCGGATGTATAACATCAGGATTCTTTAATTGATCGGTGTTCGATTCGAATATTTTATTGTATTTCATCGGGTCTCCGTAGTAATGTTTGGAAATCTTGCTCAAAGATTCACCACTTTTAACCGTGTGGTAAGCATATACGGATTCATCCTCTACCGTAATGTTTGCCTTAATATCCGATGGACTTTCTCCACCAATTTCTTTGATTTTGTCCCACAGCAAGTTTTTCTCATACTGAGTCTTGGTCATTCCCTTTATTTTTAAAACGTTGCCTTCAACATTTACATCACCGTTTTTCACTTCCAATTTCTCACCTAGGTCCAATACAGGCTGGTACTTTGCTTTTACACTCATAAGGGTACTTTTTTACAGTTAATAATTAGAACTTTCAAGATAGTCAATCTGTCTTTATTTTGCCATTAAATAATTGTAATACTTTTTTTGCGGAAACCTTGCTAGTATGCTTTGTATATCAAGAATTTAATTGTATTTTTGCACCCCTTTTGGCAAGGAGGCAAGAGAAAAAAGGGAATCTAGAAAATCATTTTAAAACCACTTCCGCGGTAATTGTTCAACTCTTGTAAAACGTGGAATACAAATTTTAATCAGCAAAGCATGGCTGAAGAAAAACAAAACGTTGAGGTAGAAGAAACTGCCGCAGCACCAGTAAAAGAAGAAACACAACCCCAACAAGATCCAAAGGAATTTCTTGAAAATTTTGATTGGGACAAGTACGAAGAAGGAATCGAGCGTGTTGACGACAACAAGCTTAAGGAATTTGAAACACTTGTAGAGGAAAACTTTGTGGACACTGCCGATGAGGAAGTAGTGGAAGGAGAAGTTGTTCACATGACAGACCGTGAGGCCATCATTGACATCAATGCCAAGTCCGAAGGTGTAATTTCCTTGAATGAGTTCCGATACAATCCAGACCTAAAAGTTGGAGATAAAGTTGAGGTACTTATCGATATCCGTGAAGACAAGACCGGTCAATTGGTATTGTCCCACAGAAAAGCAAGAACTATTAAAGCCTGGGAGCGTGTCAACAATGCGCACGATAAGGAAGAAATCGTTACAGGTTTCGTTAAATGTCGTACCAAAGGTGGTATGATCGTTGACGTATTCGGTATCGAGGCGTTCTTACCAGGTTCTCAAATCGATGTGAAGCCTATCCGTGATTACGATCAGTACGTAGGTAAGACCATGGAGTTCAAAGTAGTGAAGATCAACCACGAGTTCAAGAACGTAGTGGTATCGCACAAAGCTTTGATCGAAGCGGACATCGAAGAGCAGAAAAAAGAAATCATCGGCCAGTTGGAAAAAGGTCAAGTATTGGAAGGTGTTGTCAAGAACATTACATCTTACGGGGTATTTATCGACCTTGGAGGTGTGGATGGATTGGTACACATTACCGACCTTTCCTGGAGCCGTATCAACCACCCGAACGAGGTTGTGGACCTAGATCAGAAATTGAACGTTGTTATCCTTGATTTCGATGATAACAAGTCAAGAATCCAGTTAGGTCTTAAGCAATTGGAGAAACACCCATGGGATGCCCTAGGTGATGAGATCAAAGTTGGTGACAAAGTAAAAGGTAAGGTAGTTGTAATCGCTGATTACGGTGCGTTTATCGAAGTTGCCGAAGGCGTTGAAGGTTTGATTCACGTTTCAGAAATGTCTTGGAGCACGCACCTTAGATCTGCTCAGGATTTCGTAAACGTTGGTGACGAGGTTGAAGCAGTTGTATTGACCTTGGATAGAGAAGATCGTAAAATGTCACTGGGTATCAAGCAATTGACTCCTGACCCATGGACTGATATTACTTCTAAATATCCTGTTGGATCACGTCACAAAGGAATCGTTAGAAACTTTACCAACTTTGGTGTATTCGTAGAGTTGGAAGAAGGAATCGATGGTTTGATCTATATCTCCGATCTTTCTTGGACCAAGAAAATCAAGCACCCATCCGAGTTTGTTACCGTAGGTGATACTTTGGAAGTAGAGGTATTGGAATTGGATGTGGAAGGACGCAAATTGAGCCTTGGTCACAAGCAGACCACAGAAAATCCATGGGACAAATATTCCGATGAGTTTGCTGAAGGTACAATTCACAAAGCTGCAATCGCAGAGGTTGTTGATAAAGGAGCAACTATCAACTTCAACGAGGACATCGTTGGGTTTGTTCCACAACGTCACATGGAAAAAGAAGACGGCAAGAAACTTCAAAAAGGAGAGGAAGCTGAATTCAAGATCATCGAGTTCAACAAAGATTTCAAGAGAGTTGTGGCCAGCCACACTGCAATCTTTAGAGAGCAAGAGGACAGAAATGTGAAGGCTGCTGCCAAGAAAAGAGCCACGTCTAGCGACGAAGCTGCGCCTACACTTGGAGATGCCAACTCACAGTTGCAAGCATTGAAAGATAAAATGGAAGCTGATTCCAAGAAAAAATAATCAGACTTTTCAATGATACGAAGCCCCGCTGGAAACAGTCGGGGCTTTTTTATGTCCCGAAAATTTTAAAGAATTGCTTACTTTTGTATTCAACCGAGTTGGTCGCACATAGCATATGAGTCAAAAAGTTCTGCTTACTTCAAAGGAAATCAACATCATACTGCACCGGTTGGCCTGTCAGCTTATGGAAAATCATTTGGATTTCAAGGACACCGCTTTGATTGGTATTCAACCTAGAGGTGTTTTTTTGGCAGAAAGATTGGTGAAGATTCTCAAAAAGGAATACAAGATCAAACATATTGATCTTGGTTTCTTGGACATCACATTTTTTAGGGACGATTTTGGAAGGGGGGAAATCCTCAAGGCCAATTCCACACAAATGAACTTTTTGGTGGAAGATAAAAAAGTGGTGTTTATTGATGATGTTCTTTATACAGGAAGAAGTATCAGGTCCGCCCTTACGGCTATCCAATCCTTTGGAAGACCGAGCAACATTGAACTCTTGACATTGATCGATAGACGTTTTAGCAGGCACCTGCCTATACAGCCTACTTATCGTGGTAGGCAAGTTGATGCCATAAACGAAGAAAAAGTAAAGGTGATGTGGGAAGAGAACGACGGTGAAGATAAAGTATATTTAGTAAGCAAATAAAAGGGAATGAGCGAGTTAAGTGTAAACCACTTGTTGGGAATCAAGTATCTGAACAAAAAGGATATATCGCTCATTTTTGAAACGGCAGACCATTTTAAGGAGGTCATCAATCGTTCCATTAAAAAAGTGCCCACCCTTCGGGATATTACCATAGCCAATATCTTTTTTGAGAACAGCACCCGTACCAAGCTCTCTTTTGAACTTGCGGAAAAACGACTTTCTGCGGATGTGGTGAACTTTTCGGCAGGGCAATCCTCTGTAAAAAAAGGGGAGACCCTTATCGATACCGTAAACAATATCCTGTCCATGAAAGTGGACATGGTGGTGATGCGCCACCCCAATCCAGGTGCGGGGATTTTTTTGTCACAGCACGTAAAGGCATCTATTGTAAATGCAGGAGACGGTGCCCACGAGCACCCAACACAGGCATTGCTGGACTCTTTTTCCATTAGGGAGAAGTTAGGTGATGTAGGCGGAAAGAACGTGGTGATTGTTGGGGATATTCTACATTCCCGAGTAGCACTGTCCAATATTTTCGCACTGAAATTACAGGGAGCCAATGTGAAGGTTTGTGGCCCAAAGACCCTAATTCCTAAACATATCGAATCGCTTGGAGTAGAAGTGGAGACCAATTTGAGAAAAGCTTTGGAATGGTGCGACGTGGCCAATATGTTACGCGTACAGAACGAAAGAATGGATATCAGTTATTTTCCTTCCACACGTGAGTACACTCAGCAATTTGGGGTCAATAAGGAAATGCTGAACAGTTTGGACAAGCAAATCGTAATCATGCACCCGGGCCCTATAAATCGAGGTGTAGAAATTACCAGTGATGTGGCCGATTCGGACCAATCCATTATATTGCATCAGGTAGAAAATGGAGTGGCGGTCAGAATGGCCGTACTGTATCTTCTGGCATCAAAAATTAAGTAAAGATGATTATCGACAAGGACGGAACAACGACCATTGTTTTCCAAGAAAAGACCACTTTGAGCGGTTTTTTGGAAAATCTCAATAAAGCATACCCCAAACTTAAACACGACAATATCGTCATCAATCTTTTTTCTTTTGATAAATTGAGCGTCGACAATATTTTGGAATTTTTGGATCTTTCCAATGTCCATAAAGCTGGTGGTCAATCCTTTGTTTTGGTGACCGATAAACTGAGTTATGACGAAGTTCCTGAAGAAATCAGCGTTGTACCTACCCTTCAAGAAGCCAAGGACCTTATCGAAATGGAGGAAATAGAACGCGACCTTGGTATATGAAACTTACCGTACTAGGTTGCTATGCCGCTACACCACGCACATTTACCAATCCGACTTCGCAGGTACTCGAGATAAAAAACCACCTTTTTTTAATTGATTGTGGTGAGGGTACGCAAGTGCAGCTCAGAAAGTACAAGGTCAAGTTTTCCAGAATCAACCATATATTTATATCGCATCTACATGGAGACCACTTTTTTGGTTTGCCTGGACTGATTTCAACTTTTAGGCTGCTGGGTAGAGATAAGGAACTTCATATTTATGGACCAAAAGGAATTAAACAGGCCATCACATTATTTTTAAAATTAGGCGATTCTTGGACCAATTACCCTTTGATATTCCACGAACTGGAATCAAGCGAATCAGAGCTCGTTTTTGAAGATGATAAGGTTACCGTTCGAACCGTTCCTTTGATTCATAGAGTATATACCAATGGCTACTTTTTTGAGGAAAAGGAAGCTCCACGAACATTGGATATTGAGGCGGCCCGAAAATTTGGTGTGGATAGGAGCCAGTTCAACAATATTAAAAAAGGTGTGGATGGTGTTGACGATGTAGGAAGAACCATTCCCAATAAAAAACTCACATTGGCTCCGCCAGCACCAAAAAGCTATGCGTTTTGTAGCGATACCATGTACAACGAAAATATCTTACCTATTATACGGGATGTCACCGTACTGTACCATGAATCAACTTTTTTGGATTCAGAGGAACATCTGTGCCAGAAAACAAAGCACTCTACAGCCAAACAGGCCGCGCTGATTGCACAAAAGGCGAATGCAAAACTTTTGATACTCGGGCACTATTCAACACGCTACAAATCCATTGAACTGTTCAAAAAAGAGGCCCAAGAAATATTTCCAGTTGTGGAATTGGCAGATGATGGTAAGGTGTTCGATTTTGATGTCTGAAAAAATTCCGAAACTTTTACAAATCCGTTACTTTGAGGTGACCCTATTTTTGCCGAACTTCACATTATGCAAAAAGACCTTGGAGATTACAGGAAATCTTATGAAAAAAGTGAACTCACAGAAGCATCGGTGAAGGAAAACCCCATGGAACAATTTCAAAAATGGTTCTATGAGACAGAAGCTTCCGATGGAGTGGATGAGCCAAATGCCATGACAGTTTCCACCATTGGTCTGGATGGCTTCCCAAAAAGCAGGGTGGTTTTGATGAAAAAGTTCACTTTTGAAGGTTTTATCTTTTATACCAATTACCATAGTGAAAAAGGTAGGGCCATTGAAGCAAACCCATCTGTTTGCCTATCCTTTTTTTGGCCCAATATGGAACGGCAAGTCATCATAAAGGGCAAGGCCGAAAAAATTGCACCAAACCTTTCGGACGGTTATTTTGAATCTCGACCGCATGGCAGCCAATTGGGTGCGGTGGTTTCAGATCAAAGCGAGGTGGTCCCGTCCCGCGAATATTTAGAGGGTAAGTTGAATAAACTTGAAAAAAAATACGATGGCAAAGAAGTACCTAGACCTGAATATTGGGGAGGGTATCTCGTAAGACCCATTTCCATCGAGTTTTGGCAGGGTCGCCCCAATAGGTTGCATGATAGAATTAGATATTCTCTACAAGAAGATTTTGATTGGAAAATAGAACGATTGGCACCATAAAAACCCACTACGATGAAACAAATTATATTGATGAGGCACGGAAAGTCCTCCTGGGATTACGATGTCTCCGATAAGGACCGTCCTTTGAAGGAAAGAGGCATTAATGACGCCCACATGGTAGCCAAGACCTTTGGATTACATGCACCTTCGATTGATTTTATATATTCGAGTCCCGCCAACAGGGCCTTGCACACCAGCATGATTTTTGTTAGAAACTTGGAGTTTGATCTATCAAAATTCAACGTCACAAACAAGCTTTACGATTTTTCGGGTAACAGCGTAGAGCAGTTTGTGAAAAAGCTTGACAATAGTTTGGCCACCGTTGCTATATTCGGACACAATTATGCCTTTACCTCACTTGCAAATACTTGGGGAGATCAGTATATTGAGAACGTTCCCACTGCAGGACTTGTCCATATTACATTTGGTGTGGACGATTGGTCAAAAATATCAAAAGGGACCACTAAACAAATGGTCTTTCCAAAACACTTGAAGAAATAAATGATTAAAACAAAGAACGAGTATATAAATAGGGAAATCAGTTGGTTACATTTTAATGCTAGGGTGTTGCAAGAGAGCAAGGACCCTCGGGTCCCACTGATTGACCGACTTCGCTTTTTAGGGATTTTCAGTAATAACCTGGACGAGTTTTTCAAAGTAAGGTACGCAACGGTAAAGCGAATCGTGGACGCCGGAAAAACAGGTAAAAGCGTTTTGGGTGGTGAAAGAGCAAAAGATCTTTTAGAGGAAATCACCAAAATTGTAATCAACCAGCAGACACGTAGCCTTGAGATTTTTAAACAGATAGATAAGGAATTACGGGAAAAAAATATTTTTATCATTAGGGAAACCGAGGTAAATGAAAGTCAGGCCGAGTTTATTCGGGACTACTTTTTCAAAAAGGTGAACCAGGAATTGATGACCATCATACTGAACGACCTTACGGAGTTTCCTCTTCTAAAGGACACAGCAGCCTATTTGGCCGTTAAAGTGGTGATGAAAAACGGAACTGCGAGAAAAAAGCACAACCGATATGCGTTGATCGAGATTCCTAAGGGAATCGACCGTTTTGTTGTATTGCCCAAAGAAGGGGATAAGGACTATGTGATCATGTTGGATGATTTGATTCGTTTTTGTTTAGACAGTGTGTTTACCATGTTCGATTTTGAATCCATTTCCGCCCACATGATCAAAATAACAAGGGATGCTGAGTTGGATATCGATAACGATTTGAGCAAGAGTTTTATCGAGAAAATCTCTTCCAGTGTAGAGCACAGAAAAATAAGTGATCCCGTACGTTTTGTCTACGATAAAAGCATTGATAAGGACACGTTGCAGTTCCTAAAGGAAAAAATGGATATCATGGGCACGGATAGTGTGATTCCCGGCGGCCGTTACCATAACAGAAGAGATTACATGGGTTTCCCTAGCTTGGGGAGACATGACCTAATGTATGATAAAATTGAGCCACTTCCAGTGAAAGGACTCAGCATGAAAGGTAGTTTGTTGGATATGATTGCCCACAAAGATTATATGATCTATGCGCCTTATCATACGTTTAGTTATGTGACCAAGTTTTTACGTGAAGCTGCTTTGGACCCAAAAGTTCGTAGAATACAGATTACAATTTATCGATTGGCAAGCGACAGCCAGATTGCGTCCGCTTTGGTAAATGCCGTAAAGAATGGTAAGCAGGTTACCGTACAGATTGAGTTGCAAGCTCGCTTTGATGAACAGAACAACATTGAGTATGCCAATTACCTGCAAGATGAAGGCGTAAACCTAATTTTTGGCGTGCCCGGTCTCAAAGTGCATAGTAAAATTTGTTTGGTGGAACGGGAAGAAGATGAAGGTATCAAGCGTTATGGATTTATCAGTACCGGTAACTTTAACGAGTCAACGGCGAAAATCTATACCGACTATACCTTGTTTACCGCACATCAAGGCATTCTTAAGGACATGAGCAAGGTGTTTGGATTTTTTGAGACCAACTATAAAATCAACAAGTATAAGCATCTGATTGTTTCCCCGCATTATACAAAGTCGACCTTTACCAAGTTGATCGATAAAGAAATCGCATTGGCGAAGGCCGGGAAAGAGGCTTATATCAAAATAAAGATGAACAGCCTTACCTCCTACAAAATGGTGGATAAGTTGTATGAGGCCAGTAGGGCAGGAGTAAAAATAAAAATGATTGTACGGGGTATTTGCTGTTTGATTCCCGGAGTTGAGGGCATGAGCGAAAATATTGAGGCCATTAGTATAGTAGATAAGTTTCTGGAACACCCAAGACTGTTCATTTTTGGTAATGATGGTGACCCAAAAATCTATATTTCATCAGCGGATTGGATGACGCGTAATCTCGATTTTAGGGTAGAGGTAGGCTGTCCCATTTACGACCCAGATATTAGGCAAGAACTGCTAGATACGTTTGAGATATCGTGGAAAGATAATTCCAAAGCAAGGATATTTTCCGAAAAGCAAGACAACGCTTATAGGAAAAGGTTGAAAGTACAACCTGAATTACGATCTCAATTTGAAATGTATGATTATTATAAGAAGAAATTGGAAAATTAGATGGACTATGACTCGGCTTAACCGTGCATGGTTTCCTTTTTGCCAAGATCCCTCATAAGTTGGGCCTCATATTCCAAAAGGTCATCCCACTTTTTGTCCACTTCGGTCTTATTTCCGTATTTCCGTGCAAATTTTAGGAACATGGTATAGTGGTTGGCTTCACTTACCATTAGGTTTCGGTAAAACTCGGACAGTTCTTCATCGTCTATTTCTTCGGAAAGCAACCTAAAGCGTTCGCAGCTTCGGGCCTCAATCAAGGCGGCATATAAAAGTTTGTGCACCAAGTGTGTGTCCCGGCTTCCACCTTTAGGGAAAAACTTCATCAACTGTATTACATATTCATCCTTGCGTTCGCGGCCCAAGACCCATCCACGCTTCAAAATTTTATCATGGACCATGTTAAAGTGACCCATTTCTTCACGGGCCAGGGCAGTCATTTCTTTGACCAACTCTGATTTTTCAGGAAAACCGATTATCAA
Source organism: Flagellimonas chongwuensis (assembly GCF_013376415.1). Lineage (GTDB taxonomy): Bacteria > Bacteroidota > Bacteroidia > Flavobacteriales > Flavobacteriaceae > Flagellimonas > Flagellimonas chongwuensis. The sequence goes on along the minus strand of NZ_WYET01000013.1, from coordinate 37,776 downwards.
TGAAATAGCAGTGCTGGCAGCCTTCTGCTCGCAATAGGCATGATCGGTCAAAATTTCCTGAATATTCTTTTCTACAATGTTTACCCATCTTGGGTCCGTTGGAAGCTTTAGGCCTAGCATGAATATGTTTTTTTGATATTATGGGAGCAAAGATAACGGGAAAGTACGGTTTGTTAAAAATCTAGGTCGAACTCCTTGCGCAAGAGTTCGATATTTGGGTTCTTTTCTTTCAATTTCTCATACTTCTCCTCTGGAGTAAAGGCAAACTTTTTGGCAACCTCCTCATTTACGGTTATGTAAAGTGAAATGGAATAGTTGTTCAGTTTTTGTTTAAGGTAGTCCAGCATTAGACTTTGTTCCCGTTCAATCTCTTTTTTCATGGTGCCGTTCGGCAACTCAATCCAAATTACATGGTCATTTTTAAGCTTTGGAACATCTGTTTGAAGGTTACTGGCCAATATTTTCCTTCCCTGTCTTTCCAGTTCATGTACAAAATCATCCCAATGTTGCTGCATTTCTTTTTCTTCAAAAGCATCTTTGGGAAGGTCTTTTTCGTCGATATTCGGGGACTTGGTATTCTCATGCGCCCTTTTCACCTTGATACTGGACAACGATAGCCCTGAAACCCTTTTTTCGGATCCCTTGATTTGTATTTTTTTAGGTTGATAAGGTTCCTTAGGTTCACTGACCAGTTCTTTTTCCATTTCTTCTTGAGGAATTGAAATCTCTTCAGTTGGCGTTGGTTTCGTTGCCAAGGGTATTGTTCCCTTCTTTTCCTCAATCGGAGATATAGTTTGCACGGTTTCTACAGCCTTGTTCTCTGGGGTTTTGGTTCCGTTCGTATTGATGGTTTTTCCTTTAAAAAAGGATGCCGGTATTATGAAACTAGAGTTTTTTTTTTCTCCATCATAAGTGATGGACGCTAATTTCATAAGGGAGAGCTCAACGAGCAGTCGTTGGTTTTTACTGCTTTTGTATTGCAGGTCACAATCATTGGCCATGTCAATAGCTTTCAACAAGAACTGTTTCGAAGTCTTTTTGGCCTGCTCTTGATAGTGTTTTGCCACATCTTCCCCTACCTCTAGCAAGTTTAAGGTATCGGGATGCTGGCATACCATCAAATCCCTGAAATGCGTGGCAAGTCCAGTGATAAAGTGATGGCCATCAAAACCAAGTGATAAGGTTTTGTTGAACAGGATCAAAAGTTCGGGAATGTTGTTCTCAAGAATCAAATCGGTTGCCGAGAAATAAATGTCGTAATCAAGAACGTTGAGGTTTTCCGTTACGGCCTTTCTGGTCAATTCTTTTCCCGAGAAGCTCACTACGCGATCAAAAATGGACAGGGCATCCCGCATAGCGCCATCCGCCTTTTGGGCTATAATGTGCAATGCACTTTCCTCGGCCTGTATGCCTTGCTGTTCGGCTATGTACTTTAGGTATTCCGAGGCATCCTTTACCGTTATTCTCTTAAAGTCGAATATTTGACATCTGGAGAGTATGGTCGGAATAATTTTATGCTTTTCAGTGGTCGCCAAAATAAAAATGGCGTGTTTTGGCGGCTCTTCCAGGGTCTTCAAAAAAGCATTGAAGGCTGATTGAGAGAGCATATGAACCTCGTCGATGATGTAAACCTTATACTTTCCTGTTTGTGGAGGAATACGTACTTGGTCAATCAAACTACGGATATCATCAACAGAGTTATTGGAAGCTGCATCAAGTTCAAAAATATTGAAGGCAAAATCCTCATCTTCCCGTTCCGTACCATCTTGATTTATCTTTTTGGCCAAAATACGTGCGCAGGTAGTTTTCCCGACACCTCGTGGTCCGCAGAATAATAAAGCCTGTGCGAGATGATTGTTCTCGATGGCGTTCAGCAACGTATTGGTAATGGAGGATTGTCCCACGACATCCTTAAATGTTTGGGGCCTATATTTTCTTGCTGATACAATAAAGGGTTCCAATACGCTGAAAAAATAGATTTCATACAAATATAAAAATAGCATTGGCCAAAGTTGAACCCAATATGGGAGTTACCACTTTTTTTATTAACAATTGGATTACCTTTGCGCTCAGCAGGCCACCTTATCGCTGCAAGTTTGGGTAACAAAACTTGAAGAGGAAAGTCCGGACACCATAGTGCGGCATAGCGGGTAACGCCCGTCCGCCGAAAGGCGAGGACAAGTGCAACAGAAAGCAAGTACAGTTCGGCTGTAGTGAAATCAGGTAAACTCTATGCGGTGAAACGTCATGTAAACCAATGTTCGAGGGCTGCACGCTCGAGTTGGAGGGTAGGCGGTTAGAACACTTGGGCAACCATTTGTCTAGATAAATGATAAGGGTATACAGAATCCGGCTTATGGCCTGCTTTTATTCTATTTCAAAAAAACTGAATATACTTCCGCCGTATTTGCGTTGTTCCGAAAATTGATGATGCTCGGAAAGATTGGTTTGGTCCGAATGCTCAATAATAAGTACGCCATCTTCCAATAAAAGCTCTTTATCAAAAACCAAGTCGGCAATTTTTAAAAACTGCTCTGTGCTAAAATCGTAAGGTGGGTCGGCAAAAATTAGGTCAAACTTTTGGGATGAGCCCTCCAAAAATTTAAATACATCCGATTTAACGGGGTCAATGGAAAATTCAAGTTCCTGCGCTGTCTTGGAAATGTATCGGATACATCCGGGAAAGCCATCAACGGCGGTAATGTTTTCGGCTCCACGTGATGCAAATTCATAGCTTATGTTGCCGGTACCGGAAAACAGGTCCAACACTTTTAGTTCGTCAAAATAGAAGCGGTTGTTCAAAATGTTGAACAGGGCTTCTTTGGCCATATCGGTAGTGGGGCGCACGGGCAACTTTTTAGGCGCCGTTAGTCTTTTGCCTTTATATTTTCCTGAAATGATTCGCATTTAAAGTGCGCTTAATATGGAAAAGTCAATGCTTTCGTTTTCCAACTGTTCTAAGGTGAAGGAGGGGTTGCTTGGAATAAAGACGGAAATATTCTTAACATACTGGTAGCACAGCTCATAAATTGGGTCGTCCTCTTCAATGGCGCCGAACAATTTTAACTGTATTTTTTCAAGATCCATGTCCAATTGTTCTAAACTGAACAATAGATAGTAAAGAAAGTCTTCCTTGTTCTTAAATTCAAACTGATTGTAAAAGAGCAATTTTTTTTCGGATACCACTACCATCTCCATCTCCCTTTCTGATACCTGAACATAGCACATAGGTTCCAGTGTAGTTCGGTTTTGGTTCAATAAAGTGTTTATGAGAACAGTGCCGCTATGCTTGAACTCAAACTCACCAAATAGCTCAAAAATGTAGTTGTTGATATTGGTATAGGGAATATAAACATTTACGATATCCTGATTAGGGATTTCATCGTAAGCTATAAGGTCATTAGCCATAATTTTGGCGTTGAACTTAAGATAGTTTGGTAACTCTTCTTTGTTAAAAAGTGGCTTTGGAACTAAACCAAACATATTGTTCTTGTGGATGACCAGCACCTCGGAAAAGTCTTTTCCGATTTGATTTTGATTGCCCAGCTTTTCCTTTAGCTCTTTGAGCATCAGATATGGAGTGAGCTGTGTTTTAAAACTTACCCTCTCAAAAGCAACGATTTTGTTGGTAATGGTGTCCACTACACAAAAAGAAAGTCCATTCAAGCCAGCTTGAATGGACAGTTTTCTATACGTGCTATTTTGTACGTTCTGTGCTATAGCTAGTTTTTCTTTTTTCTATCGTAGATAGGTGGCCAGTTACCGTTGGTGCTAACATCGGTCAATGAACCAACTTTTATTTCAGTACCGTTTACCTCTTCAACACTTTGATAAGACTTTTCTTTTTCAAGAAGGTCTTGTGGCTGGTCATATAGCACAACCTCTTTCTTAACTTTAGCTTCGAAAACAGGTGCTTTATATCCGCTCTTGTCGATGATATCGGCCTTCATTTCAAACTTCTCGTTGTTTTGGGCGAAAGGCACATTCATCATGGTTTTGTAACGATCATCTGCACCAAAAAGTGAATCTTTAACCTTTACAGTACCTAACGTATCGATGATGATTGTATCCTGTTGCATATCAATCTGATAGGCTCTGTCATATCTCATGAAAGAGGAATCACGCTGAGTTGTAATGGTGTAGCTTCCAGTATCAATAAATTGAATCAGGCTTTCAAAATTACCAGCGTATTTCCCGTTAACGGTCTTATAAGCTTCTTGTGAATCCCTGATGTCCTTAAGTTTATTGATGACCTGGGTAAATCTTTCATTTCTTACCTTGTTGAACTCTATGGGGGCGTTGATCGAATCATAGATTTTGTATCCAAGGTAAATGCTCAGAATTCCAAATAGAATTACTAAAACCGGCTTTACTTTTTGAGGTAAAAATCTATCGATCAAGAAAACTAGCCCTACGGTCACAAGGCATATTAAAACAACAATAAGAATTAAATTTAACATATCTGATACTGTCTTTCAAAGTTAATTTAGTGGTTACAGACAAATCTACAATATTTTTTTTATTGCGAAACTTTTTGCTTTAAAAAAGACCACTATATTTAGCGCTCATGAAGGATTTTAACGCACCTGGATTTTTAAAGATTTTAACCGAAAAATTTCCCCATACACCTACCTTAAAACAGGGAGAAGCACTTAATAGACTGGCTAACTTTGTTTTAGAAGGGAAAAAGGACGATGTGTTCCTGTTAAAGGGGTTTGCTGGAACTGGAAAAACTACCTTGGTGGCCACTTTGGTGAGCAGTCTCTGGAAAGTAAAAATGAGTTCTGTTTTAATGGCACCCACGGGTAGGGCAGCCAAAGTTATGTCAGTTTATTCCGGTAACAAGGCATTTACCATCCACAAAAAGATCTATTTTCCAAAGAAACAATCCGGTGGGGGCATACAGTTTGTTTTGGCCCCTAACAAACATCGCAACACTGTTTTTATCGTGGACGAAGCCTCCATGATCCCGGATACACCTGCCGATTCCAAGTTATTTGAAAACGGTTCCTTGTTGGACGATTTAATGTTTTATGTGCACTCTGGCCATAACTGTAAATTGATATTGATCGGGGATACCGCACAGTTGCCTCCCGTAAAGCTGGAATTGAGCCCTGCTTTGGATGAAGGAAGACTGTCCTTAAATTATGATAAAGAGGTGGAATGTTTGGAATTGGACGAGGTAATGCGACAATCGGACGATTCTGGAATACTGCATAACGCTACCAATCTCCGCGAACAGTTACAGTCCGAATTCTTTGAGGATTTTAAATTTGAGCTCCATCATTATAAGGATATTGTCCGTTTGATTGATGGGAACGAAATACAGGAAGCCATTGATTCCTCATACAGTCAAAACGGAAAGGAGCAGACGGCCATTATCGTTCGCTCCAATAAAAGGGCCAATCTCTACAATCAAAATATAAGGGAGCGCATTCTGTTCTTGGATAATGAAATTTCGGTGGGCGATTTTATGATGGTAGTGAAGAACAATTATTTCTGGCTAAAACCCAATTCAGAAGCCGGCTTTATTGCCAATGGTGATATTATAGAGGTGCTGGAGCTTTTTGCCATTAAAGAATTATACGGTTTCAAATTTGCGGAGGTAAAGGTAAAAATGGTGGATTATCCCAACCAGAAACCTTTTGAAACCGTTCTTCTCTTGGATACCATATCGGCGGAGACCCCTTCACTTTCTTATGATGATGGAAACAGATTATACCAAGAGGTGATGAAAGATTATGCCCACGAGAAATCCAAATACAGAAAGTTCTTGGGCGTAAAAAACAATAAGTTCTTTAATGCACTCCAAGTAAAATTTTCCTATGCCATTACATGTCATAAATCCCAAGGGGGACAGTGGAACACCGTTTTTGTGGAACAGCCGTATTTGCCCAATGGTGTTGATAAAGATTATCTGAGATGGTTGTATACTGCCGTGACAAGGGCGGAGCGGCAACTCTATCTGATAGGTTTTAAGGATGATTTTTTTCTTGACTAGGAAAAACCTATTTTAGACTACAACATGAATATTGAACCAGATACTATAATAAGTTTGTTCCTCGGAATCGGATTGGCGGCCTCCGTAGGTTTTCGGGTTTTTCTTCCTCTTTTTGCGCTTAGTTTTGCGGCATACATGGGGGTCTGGGAATTGAACGATAGCTGGCAATGGATAGGAAGTCTTACCGCACTCATAACGTTGGGGGTGGCAACAATTGTTGAGATTTTCGCCTATTTTATCCCATGGGTGGACAATGTTTTGGACAGTATTGCCATACCCTTGGCGGGAATTGCAGGTACCGCAGTGGTGGTATCCACAGCGGCCAATTTAGATCCAGTGGTAACCTGGTCATTGGCTATAATTGCAGGAGGGGGGACCGCAACGGCAATTAAAGGCGCCAATGCAACCGGTAGATTGGCATCTACGGGAACCACCGGAGGTCTTGCCAATCCACTGGTATCGACCGTGGAAACCGGTGCGGCCGTAGCGGTGAGCACGGCATCCATATTGGTGCCGCCCATTGCGGCAATTCTGGTCATCATCATATTGGTGGTCATCTTCAGGATATATAGAAAAATAAGACCTAAGTCAAAATAGAAATCATTCAACCAAAAAGAATAAAGTGAATATAATTTCCATGATTCCCGCTCGCTACCAAGCCTCACGGTTCCCTGCCAAACTAATGCAGGACCTTGGCGGGAAACCCGTAATCGTAAGAACCTACGAAGCGGCTGTAAAAACCGGACTTTTTAATGAGGTCTATGTGGTTACCGATAGCCCAGTAATTGCCGATGTAATTGAGGGCATTGGCGGCAAGGTGATCATGAGCAAAAAAACACACGAAAGCGGAAGCGATAGAATTGCCGAAGCTGTCGAAGATATGGATGTGGATGTGGTGATCAATGTTCAGGGAGATGAGCCTTTTATCGATTCCGAAAGTTTGGAAAAAATAATCAAGGTCTTTAAGAACGATACGGAGAAAGAAATTGACCTAGGCTCCTTAATGACCCCGATTACCGATTGGGGAGAAATAGCCAATCCCAATACCGTAAAAGTAATTGTCGACAATCAGGATTTTGCCCTTTATTTTTCAAGGTCACCGATTCCTTACCCCAGAGACGAGAAAGTAGATGTAACATATTACAAGCACAAGGGAGTATATGTGTTTAGAAAGCGGGCATTGATGGATTTTCAAAAATTGCCCATGCTGCCCTTGGAGGCAAAGGAGAAAATTGAAGCCATCCGATTTTTGGAATATGGCAAAAAAATAAAAATGGTCGAAACCCATGTCACCGGTATCGAAATCGATACGCCGGAAGACCTAGAACGTGCAAGAAAAGTATGGAAGTAGATTTTTCCAACATAAAAACCATTGGCTTTGATGCGGACGATACCCTTTGGATAAACGAAACTTATTTTAGGGATACCGAGGAAAAGTTTGCTGAGCTATTGGAAGGTTACGAGACCAAGAACAAAATAGACCAAGAGCTTTTTAAAATGGAAATGGCCAATTTGGACATTTATGGGTATGGCATAAAAGGATTTATGCTTTCCATGATAGAATCTGCCTTGGACCTATCCAATAATAAAGTATCCCAAGAAACTATCGCACAAATATTGGAACTGGGCAAGGATATGATCTCACATCCCGTAGAGTTACTCGATGGTGTGGAGGAAGTACTTTCGAAGTTGATGGGCAAGTATAGATTGATCGTGCTCACCAAGGGTGACCTTTTGGACCAAGAAAGGAAATTGGAAAAATCGGGATTGTCCCAATATTTTCATCATGTGGAAGTATTGAGCGATAAAAAAGAAAGCAATTACAAGAATTTGCTGGAACATTTAAATATAGATGTCAGCGAATTTTTGATGATAGGAAATTCCTTAAAGTCGGATGTATTGCCTATCTTGAATATTGGTGCGCAAGCGGTACATGTACCGTTTCATACCACATGGGCCCACGAGATGGTGTCGGAAGATGAAATGCAGAACAATCACCTTAAATTGAACGGCCTAAAAGATATTTTGAAGTATTTGGACAACTAATGAAGACAGACAATAATTTGAAGAAACAAGAAGTAGCAGCCTCAACGCATAAAACCGCTTACAAGAACTTTCCCATGGTACCAAGGGTAATATTTGGGTCGGGATGTTTTTCTCAGTTGGGAGATATTTTATTGCCCCAACGTAAAAGTTCTGAGGCACCCTTTATCTTTTTGGTGGACGATTTCTTTGAAAATGAAGAGTTCATGGCAAAAGTTCCTCTCATGTTCAATGATGAAATTATATTTATTTCTGCAGATGAGGAGCCTAAAACGGCCCAAGTGGATGCCTTAGTGGCCCAAATAAGGGAAAAGTATGCCGAACTTCCCTCCGGAATTATCGGAATAGGAGGGGGCACCTTGCTCGATTTGGCGAAGGCTGTTTCCATATTATTGAACAACAAAGGGTTGGCCAAGGACTATCAGGGATGGGATTTGGTGCACAAGCCAGCACTTTATCATGTTGGTGTGCCCACCATCAGCGGAACTGGTGCCGAAGTATCCCGGACCACAGTACTGCTCGGTCCGGAAAAGAAGTTGGGTATCAACTCAGACTTTACTCCTTTTGACCAAGTTCTTTTGGACCCGGATTTCAGCAAAACTGTTCCTAAAGAGCAATGGTTCTACACGGGAATGGATTGTTTTATTCATTGTGTGGAATCGCTAACGGGTACATATTTGAATGCGTTCAGTCAGAGTTATGGCGAAAAATCCATGGAACTGTGCAAGGAAGTATTTCTTGAGGATATCCCTGACGAGGAGTCTCGTGATAAATTGATGATGGCTTCTTGGCATGGGGGTATGAGCATTGCCTATTCCCAAGTTGGGGTGGCACATGCGATGAGCTATGGCCTTTCTTATCTATTGGGAGTCAAGCACGGTATTGGGAACTGCTTGGTGTTCCAACATTTGGAAGAGTTTTATCCTGAAGGAGTTTCACTCTTTAATAAAATGCTGAAAAAGAATGATATTGTTTTGCCAAAAGGCATCTGTGCCGACCTTACCCAAAACGATTTTGACGTTATGGTGAGTATTTCCTTGGGATTGGAGCCGCTTTGGGAGAATGCCTTGGGCAAGGATTGGAAAAGTATCATGACACCTGAACGTCTTCAAGCATTATACCAGAAAATATAAGATGTGTTCTTTATAGAACAGACACAACATAATGCAATCGCTGTCCAAATTTCTCTACTACAAAATAATGGGATGGAAGCTCAAGGGGGACTTTCCTGATTTGGACAAATGTGTATTGATTGTGGTTCCCCATACGCACTGGCTCGACTTTTTTTTAGGACTTTTAATTCGAAAAGTCCTCAACGAGGAAATCAATTATATTGGAAAGAAGAGTCTTTTCAAACCTCCATTTGGTTGGTTTTTTAGATGGACAGGTGGTGCTCCCGTGGATCGTTTCAAGACGTCCAACACCGTGGACAATATTGTTCAGATTTTCAATTCCAGAAAAATATTCCGCTTGGCTTTGGCCCCGGAAGGTACCCGAAAAAAAGTGGAACAGCTTCGTACAGGATTTTATCATATTGCCCAAAAAGCCAACGTGCCCATTGTGATGGTCGCTTTTGATTTTGATAAAAAGGAAATCAAGATAGCAGAGCCTTTTTATGCTATAGGTAGTATAGAAGACGACTTTAAGAAAATCAATAAATTTTACAGCGGGGTAAAAGGAAGAATACCCGAATATAGTTTTAAAGCATAGTTTTTTCAGTAAAACCAAACCCTCCCACACATGTTTCCGTAAGTATGGCAAAGTACTAATCAAAAATTGTCATATGAAACACGCATTAACAACCTCAATTTTTAAAGTGGGATTACTCTCCATGCTTATGGTTATGGTATCCTGTAATGAAGACGACAACTCTATGATGCCCGATGATATGGGTGGCAACGATGATGATGATGAAATGGTGGAAGGCAGACGTGCAGAGCTGTACGTGACAAACAACGACAATGGAGATATCACTAAATTTGATATCACCAATGACACTCAACTTACTATTGGAACTTCGTCCACGGCTGCCGAAGGTATTTATTACGATGCATCCGAGGATTTGGTAATACAGGCATTAAGATCGAGCAATTGGCTGGAATCTTTTGATGTAACCGACCTTTTGGACGTAGACCTAAGCTTGGATATTTCCTTCAACGGTGATGCGGATTTGGAAAGCCCCCGTGAATTGGCCGTCTACGGTGATTATTATGTGGTTGCGGATAACGGTTCCAATAAGTTTTTTGTATATCAAAAAACAGGAACAATGTTTTCCTTACAAACTACAGTGGATGTTCCGTTTCCAGTTTGGGGAATAACCTTTAAAGGAGGCGACTTGTACGCCGTGGTTGATATTTCCAGTGATTTGGCCGTTTATTACAACTTTTTGGACAAAGCTATGGACGGTACTATGTACCCGGACAAACGAGTTACTATCGAGGGAATAGTTAGAACCCACGGACTAACGTATAGTGGTTCCGATGATGTAATGGTCATGACGGATATTGGCGATGCCGCTAATACCGATGATGATGGAGGTTTTCACATCATCAATGATTTTTCTCTAAAGTTTGATGCCCTTTCCGATGGTGATGTGCTTACTACCGATAATCAAATCAGGGTAGCTGGGGCGTCGACTTTAATGGGCAATCCCATTGATGTGGCCTATGACTCGGAAACTGATATTGTCTATGTTTCGGATATCGGAACCAGCAAAGTACTTGGTTTTTCATCCATAGGTAGCGGCGGTAATATTGCGCCAACGTTCAATGTGGATTTGACCGCGGCCTCCTCCATTTATTTTTCCAGTGACGAGACCGATGGCGATATGGGCGATTCCAGTGAAATGGGGATGACCCAACTTTACACAACAAGTACGGCCAATGGCAATGTAGTTGTATACGACCTGATGAATGGCACCTCAAAAACAATAATCACAGGTTCGGCTACTTCCGAAGGAATATACTACTCTGGCTTAAACGATTACCTGATTCAAGCCTCAAGATCTAATCTTGCCTTGGAATATTACGGAGGCTTTGGATTTAGTAGTGACGGTGTAACGTTGGATATTGATTTTTCCAGTTCAACTGATTTAATGAGTCCAAGGGAAATAGCCGTCTACGGAAACAAAGTAGTGGTTTCCGATAACATGAACCATACATTTTATGTGTATGCCCACAATGGTTCCTCATTTACTTTGATGAATACTTTTGATATTGATTTTGATGTCTGGGGAATCACCTTTATGGGGGACGATCTTTTGGCCGTGGTGGATAATTCCAGTGACTTGGCGATATTCGCTGACTTTTTTGCAAATACCGAAGATTCCATGTTGTCAGCCTCAAAAAGAGTGACCATTGAAGGTATAGTAAGAACCCACGGTATTACGTATAGCGTTTCTGATGATGTATTGGTGATGACGGATATAGGGGATGCTGCAAATACAACAGACGATGGAGGCATCCATACTATGGTAAACTTTAGTGGGCTAATAAGTAATACGGAGAATGGAGGAACTATTGCGCTCTCCAGTCAAAAGCGAATTGCAGGATCTTACACAGAGTTGGGCAACCCAATCGATGTAGCCTACGATGCCAAAACAAAGACCGTTTACATATCCGAAATAGGAAATGGAAAAGTCCTTGGTTTTGAGAACAGCTTGGAATCGGAAGGTAATGTATATCCATCATGGAGTATGGATTTAGCAGGGTCTTCCTCTATGTATTTGTATAACAACTAAAAACTATTAAAATATTAAGCTAGGGAAAGTGAATTAGATGTTATGGGGGTCCACATTTTGTGGACCCTTTTTTTTATTTCAAAAAAAAAATTAAAAAACCAAACCACCCCTAAACTTTCTTCGTAAGTATAGGAAATTACGTACAAAAAGAGTGGTTTGATAAATTAAGATAAAGTTTTAGGTTGGGTTATTTTGGTGACTGAGGGGTCTGCATTCTTGTAGGCCCCTTGGCTTTTTTAAAAGTTAGCTGAGTATTTATAATTTATGCAAAAGCGTTAAATTGAAATATTATTAATTAACAAACAACATATGAAACCTTCAACCAAACTATTAATGGAGAAACTTCTTTTTTCTTGCTTTTTATCTTTTTGTTTTGCTTTTATTTCAACTGCCCAAGAATCCAAAAAAAGATTGTCAATAATCGATGTGCATGTGCATGCCATGGGAGGGAACCCGAATGGCTCTCCCATGTGTCCATGGTTTTTAAAGGATATGCCAGGGGGCGACCCAAATCAAGACCCACCCGTTTTTATGGACACTGATTGCATCAATCCATTGCAACCCGCCAGAAGTGACGCCGAAATGGACGCTGCAATTCTTAGGGCCAATGAGGAGTTAAACATTACAATGGTGGTAAGTGGAGATGCTAAAGTGATTCATAGATGGCATAAGGCCGCTCCTGATAAAATCATTCCATCGTTGGCTATCAGTAATGCTGACCAAATGACGGTGGAGGCATTTCGTGATTCGTTGTCCACAGGATTTTACAAAGTTATGGGGGAGGTGGCCCCTCAATATCAAGGAATGTCCCCTAGCGATATGTCCTTGGATGAGTACTTCGGCGTAGCTGAAGAATTAGGGATTCCTGTTGGAATCCACATGGGAACGGGGGGCAACGGTACCATTAATATTACCAGACCGGCATATAGAGCCTCATTGGGACAACCATTTTTATTGGAAGATATGTTGGCCAGACACCCAAAGTTGAAAATTTGGGTAATGCATGCGGGATATCCCATGGCCGACCAAATGATTGCACTGATGGGCGCCAATGCCTATGTGTATGTAGATTTGGCCGGATTTATCTGGTCATATCCCTTAGAAGAGATTCATGATTACCTAAAACGATTGGTGCAGGCCGGTTTTGGAAAACGGATTTTATATGGAACCGATTTTATGATGTGGCCAGAACTATTTGAAACTTCTATTCAGGTTATTGAGAGCGCCAATTATCTGTCCGAAGAGCAAAAACGGGATATCTTCTTCAATAATGCTGTACGTTTTTTCAATTTGGATGCATCTAAATTTGAATAGGGCCTATTGGGAAGAATAAAAAGGGCTTGCCGTTCGGCAAGCCCTTTTTTATGTTATGTTCTTTAAATTTTCCTTAGATATTGACCTCTAATAAAGTTCGGGGAAATTGTACTGTTCTATTGATTGGAAATGAACCTAAAACTTACCAAGGCGGGCTCAGGAGTTCCATCGTCGTCAAAATCATATTCCAATGGACCTCCATCAATTTCAAGAATATTATCCGTATGATGGACTTCAAAATAAGATCTATCGGAAGGGGAGTAATCAAAAACAATGGTGAGCAAGTCGTCATTTATACTCATTTGACCTGTTATGCTCTCTGAGTTTTGCCCTAGTACAAATTGAATGGAGAAGCTTCCATTTTCTTCAACATTAAGATTTATGGAACCCCCTTCAGCTATAAAATCGGCTGTTTCGGTCAAATCTTCAAATTCAATATCAAATACCGCTTTTTCTGCCGACCATTCTCCGGTAAACTCAATAGGTTCACCTGTTGGGATGACATCAGGTGAGTTTTCTCCATCAGAACTACTACAGGAAAATAGAATAAGGAATAATGCGAATAAACCAAATGCCTTTATGGAGTTCTTCATTGGGGGAACAAATTAAAGTTTAGAATAAAAGTACTTAACTTTTGGTCCAAAATGCAACTAAAGTAGATGAAGTGATTACTTTTTGAGATGTAGGTACAACCTTACTCTTTCATGCTGTGAAATACGTTCTGAACATCGTCGTCTTCCTCTATTTTTTCCAGCAATTTCTCTACATCGGCAACCTCTTCCTCGTTCAATTCTTTGGTCACTTGTGGAATTCTGTCAAAGCCTGAAGAAATGATTTCAATCTCTCTGGACTCCAACTTTTTTTGAATGGCCCCAAAGTTTTCAAAAGGCGCATAAATATGTATGCCGTCTTCATCAACAAAAACCTCTTCGGCACCAAAGTCGATAAGTTCCAGTTCCAGTTCTTCAGGGTCCAATCCTTCGCCATTTATGGTAAAACTACAGGTGTGGTCGAACATAAACTCAACCGAGCCCGATGTTCCCAAACTACCATTACATTTATTAAAATAACTACGGATGTTGGCCACGGTACGCGTATTGTTGTCGGTGGCGGTCTCGATCAAAATAGCGATGCCATGAGGAGCATAACCTTCAAACAACACTTCTTTGTAATCTCCTTGATTTTTATCGGAAGCCCGTTTAATGGCACGTTCAATATTATCCTTGGGCATGTTTACTGCCTTGGCATTCTGGATTACGGCACGTAGCTTGGAATTGGCGTCTGGGTCCGCCCCACCTTCCTTAACGGCCATAACAATATCCTTTCCAATTCTAGTAAACGCTTTGGACATCGCGGCCCAACGTTTCATTTTCCGTGCTTTTCTAAATTCGAACGCTCTTCCCATATATTCTTAAATTCTGGATGCTGGCAAATTTAGCAAAAAATGCCCCGTTGTCAAGTTGATTATTTTCAAGCTAGCCAATAATTTTTTCGATGGAGGTAGCAAGGTCAATGTCTTTTTGGGTAACTCCGTCAGCATCGTGCGTACTCAGTTTTATGGTGAGATTGTTGTACACATTTTCCCATTCTGGATGGTGGTTTTGTTTTTCACACTCAAAGGCAATATGAGTCATTTTGGAAAACGCCTCCTTAAAATCCTTAAAAGTGAAAGACTTAACGATCATGTCATCTTTTAGGGACCAGCCGGATATTGATTCAAGCGCTTTTTCAATTTCTGTGGTGTTCATCTTCTTCATAAGTATGTTTTTTCAGAAGATAGCCAATTAAACATTGAAAAGAAAACTACACGGGCAAATGATGGTCGATAATCTCTTGACAGCTGATGCGAAGATTCTTCGGAAGTAGATTGTCCTTGGGCAGAGCAGCTAAATATCGGTCCTCATTGGTGGTGTATACGCGTTTGTAAATGGGATGATAATTTCCAAGATGTTCGATGACCTCCTTGATGAATTCCTCATGTTGGATAAGGTCGCTGCTGCCCAAATGAAAAATACCGGTTTTGTTCCGGTTGATGAGGTAATGAATCTGTTGGGTAAGCCTGTCATCATTGGTGACGTTAATAATCAGGTTCGGAAACACTTCGATGGGTTCTTTGTTCTCGATACTTTCCTTGATTTCCTTGATTCTGGGCGACGAGTTGCCAAAAACCATGGGAATTCTAAGGATTGCGGTCTTTTCCTTGGGCAACCGCATCATCATGTTCTCAATTTTGATTTTTAGACGACCATAAACGCTTAACGACAATGTTTTGTCCTGCTCATACGATGGAAACTTGCTGTAGGCATCGAATACATTGGCCGATGAGATAAAGTATAGTCGAGTTTCATTTCTCATCAGGTACTCCATTAAGTGCTGATGCGCTTGTATCTGCGCTGGAAAATTCCCTCGAAGCGAGGAAATAATCACGTCTGGCCTGACCTGTTCGAGTACTTGGAAAATATCATCCTCCTCCAAGTCGTACCTTATAAATTGTTTGTTCTTGGCGAAAGAGCGATTGGAGTAATATGTGCCGTAGGTATCAAAATAGGAGCAGAGTTCTTTGTATATGGCATTGCCCACAAATCCACTCGCACCTAATATCAATATCTTTTTTTTATCCAAAGGCTACCTAGGTATTTTTATAGAATGGCAATTTTACAACGGTTGCTGGAACTTTGTTGATACGGATTTGAATAAAAATGGGAGTATCCACTTTGGAGTGAGCTGTAGTCACATATCCCAAACCAATTCCTTTTGAAAGCGAGGGCGACATCGTGCCCGAGGTCACTTTTCCGATTTCCTTGCCTTCGGCATTGAGGATAGGGTAGCCCGCTCTGGGAATTCCACGTTCCTCCATTTGGAAGGCGACCAATTTTCTTTTTGAACCTGTCGCTTTTTCCTTGGAAAGGTTCTCGCTGTTCACAAAATCCTTGGTGAACTTGGTAATCCAGCCCAGACCTGCCTCAAAAGGTGAGGTGGTATCGTCAATATCGTTTCCGTAAAGGCAATAGCCCATTTCCAGACGCAAGGTGTCACGAGCGGCCAAACCAATAGGTTTAATGCCAAATTCGGCACCAGCTTCCAAAACCTTGTCCCACACCTGTTGTACTTCTGGGTTCTTACAGTAGATTTCAAAACCCCCAGAACCTGTGTATCCAGTGGCAGAAATAATAACGTAATCTATCCCTGCAAAATCCCCTACTACAAAGTTGTAGAATTTGATGGATGACAAATCCACAGAAGTCAAAGATTGCATGGCCTCGACTGCTTTTGGTCCTTGGATGGCAAGTAGTGAATAATCATCGGAGAGGTTGCGCATATCGGCCCCTATACTCTCGTTGTACTTGGAAATGTGTTCCCAGTCCTTGTCGATGTTGGATGCATTTACCACCAAAAGATAGGTTTCGTCCTTGATCATATAAATAATCAAATCGTCTACGATACCCCCCGTTTCATTGGTCATACAACTATACTGCGCTTTGCCTATCGCCAATTTGGAGGCATCATTGGTAGATACTTTTTGAATCAGTTCCAAAGCCTTTGGTCCCTCGATCAAAAACTCCCCCATGTGGGACACATCGAACACACCCACGGCCTTGCGAACCGTCTCGTGCTCAATATTAACACCCTCATAGGAAACAGGCATATTATAACCTGCAAAAGGTACCATTTTGGCTCCCAAGGCCTCATGCGTTTTTGTAAGTGCAGTATTTTTCATTGACTCCATTTTTAAGATTTGCAAATTTATGGAATTAATTAAGGATACCATTGTGTTGAGGTATTATGATTTTGCTAAAACTGAATCAACCCACACGGAATTATATGTCCAAAATTTGTATTTTGAACAAAAATAGAAGCATGTCAAAATTAACTTTGAGCCTTTTGTCTGTAATGCTAGTTGCTGCCACTACCTTTTCACAGGATTTACCAACTGATTATTTGCCGGCCGATTTCCATAAGGAAAGAAGGGACGCCGTTAGGGAGAAATTACCGCCCAACACGGCTGTGGTCCTTTTTGCCAATGCAGAACGTAATCGGGCCAACGATGTTGATTACATATATCATCAGGATCCCAATTTTTATTACTTGACAGGATACAAAGAGCCCAATGCGGTCTTGGTCATTTTTTCCGAAGAGCAGACCGATGCTTCTGGAAATTCCTTTGACGAGATTTTTTACGTGCAGGAAAGAAATGCCAGAGCGGAGCAATGGACAGGTAAACGCTTGGGAGTAGAAGGAGTGAAAAATCAACTTGGGTTTACTATGGTGTACAATGGAAGCGAGTTTGAAAAGTTTCCATTGGATTTTACTTCCTTCGACCATGTTTCATTTGTCGACTTTCAAAATGACTATCGAGATAAGCCAGGTTCGGCAGATTTGTTCGATTTGGTAAAGACCTTCAAGGTTAAGGCAAACTATCCTGCAGACTATAACCCTGTACGCAATGATTTGTATCAGAGGATGGCCACTACCACCCCGGATAAGGCCGATGAATTATCCGAGATGGTGGAACGCGCTATGGAACGCTATCCAGAACTTCAGGATGATGAACTCCTGAACGATTTTGTGGAGGCCAATAACCAAGAAATTAGGGACGAGATCAAAAATAAAATTTTGGTGGTGCAACGTTCATCCAATTTGGATTCCAGTATTTTACCGAAGGTAATGGCCGAACTGCGTCAGGATAAAACCCCGGAAGAAATGAAGCTGCTTAAAAAGGCAATCGAAATTTCAGCTGTGGGTCAGATTGAGGTGATGAAGGCCATGCATCCCAATATGTCCGAGACCGAGATTCAGGGTGTACACGAATATGTATATAAAAGATATGGAGCCGAGTACGAAGGCTATCCCTCAATTGTTGGTGGGGGTCATAATGGTTGTATACTTCACTATATCGAGAACAACAAGACCAAGGTCGGGGACGATTTGGTATTGATGGATTTGGGGGCCGAATACCATGGTTATACCGCGGATGTGACCCGTACCATCCCGGCCAATGGCAAATTCTCTCCAGAGCAAAAGGCCATTTACGATATTGTTTATAATGCGCAGGAAGCGGGCATTGCCGCTAGTGTGGTAGGTGCTTCTTTCCGGGACCCGCATCAAGCTTCTTTGGAAGTGGTGACCAAGGGATTGATGGACCTCGGCATTATTAAAGATGCCAAGGAAGCAAGGGTTTACTTTCCGCATGGAACCTCCCATTATTTAGGGTTGGACGTGCACGATGCAGGTACCTATCAAGCCCTTAAAGCCAATCAAGTGATTACCGTTGAGCCTGGAATCTATATTCCAGAAAACAGTGATTGCGATGAAAAATGGTGGGGCATTGCCGTTCGAATCGAAGACGATATTTTAATTACCGAAAATGGACCTGTCAACTTATCGGGCATGGCACCGAGAAAAGCAGAGGAAATTGAAGAAGTAATGAAACAACCCAGTCCCTTGGACAGTTTTCAACTGCCCAAGTTGGATTGATCGGATTAGGTAGTGATTAGATACTGCTTCAGTTCTTCGTAGGATGATATTTTATGGGATTTTTTCTCTTTGTCCATCACTTTTATGATTTGCGATGGAATTTCTGGGCTTAAGCCCAGAGTTTCTTCAACAACATCTAAAAATTTAACCGGATGCGCGGTTTCCAAGAAAATACCATAGGTATTTGGATGTGATTTTTGGTATTCCCTAACACCCAAATAACCAACGGCACCGTGTGGGTCCAGCATATAGCCTGTTTGGGAATAAACCTCCTTCATAATCTTTTTGGTGTCGTTATCCGTGAAGGAATAAGAAGATAAATGCTGCTGCAACGTCTTTAAATCATCTTGGTGCAAATGACGGATTCGGACAAAATTACTCGGGTCGCCCACGTCCATGGCATTGGAAATGGTGGCAACGGATGACATGGGCTCGTAAACCCCGTTTGCCATAAATTTAGGTACCACATCGTTGACATTGGTTGAGGCCACAAAATGCTTTGCGGGCATTCCCAGTTTTTGGGCTACCATTCCGGCACAAATGTTTCCAAAATTCCCTGATGGCACAGAAAAAACAATTTCTTTACCTTTTGATTTTGCCTGTTTGTATGCAAATAGGAAGTAGAACAGTTGGGGCAGCCATCGGGCCACATTGATACTGTTCGCAGAAGTCAATTTTTTATGGTCTGTTATTTCGTTGTCCAAGAAAGCTGTTTTCACCATACGCTGGCAATCATCAAAAACGCCTTTCACTTCCATGGCTTCGATGTTCTGACCTAATGTAGTTAATTGCTTTTCTTGGATTTCGCTTACTTTTCCGCTAGGGTAGAGGATAACAACTTTTACACCATCGACCCCTAAAAAGCCATTGGCAACAGCGCCGCCCGTGTCTCCGGAGGTGGCGACGAGAACCGTTACATCCTGTTTTTCCCCTTGGGAGAAGTAGCCGAGACAGTTTGCCATAAAACGAGCTCCGACATCTTTAAAAGCCATGGTAGGACCATGAAAAAGTTCCAATGTCGCTATGTTTTCTTCGATTTCGACTACGGGAAAATCAAAATCCAAGGTGTTTGCTATAATATCTTTTAGAGCTTCATCCGGAATGTCCTCGTTCACAAATTGATGAATTGCCTTGAAAGCTATTTCGTGGTTGGATAGTTTCTCAATATTCTCGAAAAAATCAGCAGGAAGCGGCGTGATACTTTCTGGAAAATAAAGTCCTTTATCGGGAGCTATTCCTGCAATGACTGCCTCTTTGAACGAAGCTTGGATGTTATGGTTGTTTAGACTGTAGAATTTCATGGATTTAGGCAATTTTCTTTACACCTTGGCTATTTACTTTGGAAACGTGGATGTCAAAATCCACACCAATGTTTTGATACGTTATTTTCATGGAATCGGCTACTTTTTGGGCAATTTCTTCACCTTTGCTTAAGGCAAAAATAGATGGGCCCGACCCAGAGATTCCACTTCCCAGAGCTCCTGCTTTTACAGCATTTGTTTTGATGTCATCAAAAGAAGGAATCAACATGGAACGGATGGGCTCGACGATATGGTCGTGCAGCGAACGTCCAATCAAATCGTAGTCGTTTTGAAATAACCCTGCGACCAGACCGCCCAAATTTCCCCACTGCCGGATACCTTGTTGCATGGAAATGGTGGTCTTTAAAATCTTTCGGGAATCGGAGGTTTTAACCTCTATCTGTGGATGGATTACGGTAGCGTACAGTTCCGATGGCGTTGGTATCGGGATAATGTCCAGCGGTTCGTAACTCCTAACCAAAGTAAAGCCCCCATAAATGGCTGGGGCAACATTGTCGGCATGGGCCACATCGCTGGCCAATTTTTCCCCTTTCATGGCAAACTGTACCAATTCCAAATTGGAAAAAGGTCTGCCCAACAATTCGTTCATGGCCCAAACGGCCCCTGTGGAACTTGCAGCGCTGCTGCCGATGCCACTTCCCGGTTTGATGCGCTTATCGATTTCTATTTCAAAACCACCATCGTAGTTGCTTTTGGCCAATAAGGCCATGCCTGCCACTCCTGCCACATTGTTTTCGGTTTCAAGAGGTAGGTTCTGTCCTAATATTTTTGTGATGCGAATACCTTTTTCGGCAGTTTTTCTAATGGTCATTTCGTCACCTACGGAATCAAGGGCCAGGCCTAAAACATCGAACCCACAGGACACATTGGCAATGGTCGCTGGGCAAAATACTTTTATTTCTTCCATTCTTTAGAAATTTCCAATTCGAACTATATCAGCAAAGATACCCGATGCGGTTACATCCGCACCTGCTCCGGCTCCTTTTATAATTAACGGCTGATTCACATATCTATCGGTGAAGAACAGCACAATGTTGTCGCTTCCTTCCAGATTATAAAAATCATGTCCTTTTGGTATTTGTTGCAGTCCTACCTTGGCCTTTCCATCTTCAAACTGGGCCACATATTTTAGCTTGCTATCCGAAGCGGCAGCATCCTTGTACAATTTTTGAAAATCGGCTTCATATTTCTTCAAACTTTCAAAAAATGCTTCGTTGGAGCTGGTCTCTAAACTTTCCTTGGGTAAAAAGGCTTCATTTTCAATATCATCAATATTCAATTGATGGCCGCTTTCTCTGGCTAAAATCAATATTTTGCGCATCACGTCAACACCACTTAGGTCGATGGTCGGGTCGGGCTCGGTATAGCCTTGTTCTTGGGCCTGCTTTACCACGTCGTGGAAGGTAGTACCGTCATTAAATGTATTGAATACAAAGTTCAAGCTTCCCGAAAGCACAGCCTGAATCTTCCTGATTTTGTCTCCGGAGGCAATCAGGTGTTTTAAGGTGTCCAATATGGGCAAACCAGCGCCGACATTCGTTTCAAATAGATAGGGTGCGTTGTATTGTTTGGCCAATTGCTTTAGTTCCTTGTAATAGGCATAATCCGAAGAGGATGCAATTTTATTACAAGTGACCACTGATATACTGTTTTTTAGATAGCTGGAATAGCTTTTGGAAACCTCGGCATTGGCCGTATTGTCCACAAAAATGCTATTACGGTAGTTCAGAGCTATTATGCGGTCAAAAAATGCTTCTTTGTTCGCAGCTTCTCCTTGGTCCAGAATATTTTCCCAGTCTTTCAAGGAAATGCCACTTTCATCAAAGGCCATCTTTCTGGAATTGCTGATACCGATGACACGAACGTTGAGTTTTAGTTCTTCCTTTAAATACTTTTTTTGTTGACGAATTTGTTGTAAAAATTTAGAACCAACGTTTCCGACACCCATCACGAACAGGTTGAGCTGTTTGATGTTTTCTTCGAAAAATGTCTCGTGCAGGGAGTTGAGGGCTTTTTTTACGTCTTCTTTTTTGATGACTGCTGAAATGTTCCGCTCCGACGCCCCCTGTGCAATGGCGCGGATATTTACGTTGTTTTTGCCCAAAGTGCTGAACATTTTACCGCTCAAACCTTGATGACTTTTCATATTGTCACCGACCAGGGCAATGATGGTCAAATCCTTTTCAACGATGACAGGCTTAATTTTTTTGGTTGATATCTCGAATTCAAAGGTTTCGTTCACCGCTTCTGCAGCCAAATCCACATCTTCATCCGCAATACCAACGCAAATCGAGTGTTCGGAAGATGCTTGGGTGATAAGTACGATACTGATGTTCTTTACCGAAAGCGTTTCAAAAAACCGTTTGGATATGCCGGGGATGCCTATCATCCCGGGGCCTTCCAAAGAAAGCAAGCTAATGTTGCCCACATGGCTTATGCCACGCACTGTTTTTCCGTTTCCATTATTGTTTTTGGCAATTAATGTACCTGGTTCTTCAGGTGCGAACGTATTTTTTATGGCAATGGGAATCTCCTTGCCCAGCACGGGTTGGATAGTTGGCGGATAAAGCACCTTGGCGCCAAAATGGGATAACTCCATGGCTTCTTGATAGCTAATATTGGCTACGCATTTGGCCTGTTTTACTAGTTTTGGGTTTGCAGTGTACATACCGCTCACATCGGTCCAAATTTCCAGAATATCAGCATGCACTGCAGCAGCGATAATAGCTGCGGTATAGTCGGAACCTCCTCTACCAAGAGTGGTCAGGTCACCACTTTTACTGGAGGCCACAAAGCCCGGTAGTATGGTAATTTGGTTCTTGTTAGCGGCAAAAAAATCTTGGCATAGTGTGTTGGTCAATGTAAAGTCCACATTGGCTCTACCAAAATTGCTGTCTGTTTTAATGAGTTCCCGGCTATCCTTGAACGCAACGTCCAAGCCTTCCGATTTAAGGAATTCGCTTATGATAAAGGAAGAAAGCAATTCGCCGTAACTCACAATTTTGTCGGATAGCTTTGGTGTAAGCTCGCCGATTAAAAAGGCTCCTTCCAACAGGGTTTCCAGAATATTGAGTTCACTCTTTACTTTGCTCAAGGCTGCACTTTGCGACTTTACGGGAATCAATTCACGTATGGCTGAAATATGCCTGTCCTCGATTTCCTTAAGACTTTCTGTATAGCTGATATCTTGTTGGGATGCGGAACGTGAAGCTTTGAGCAGTAGGTCGGTTATGCCTCCAAATGCTGAAACCACAACGGCGATTTGACCTTCACTTTGATTGCTTAGGATGGATTTGACCTTATTTATATTCTCTGGATTGGCAACGGAAGTGCCTCCAAATTTTAAGACTTTCATAATGAAATATTGTTGTGAAAAATTGAAAATAGATTAAAAAAACGGACGAAATTATATATAGCAGATTACCCCAAAGGGGTGGTAGTAGTAATAGTGAAGGTAGATGAAAAAGGATTCATCAAATTAAAGTTAATATCCGTTTGTTTTAACTGCATTGCTCTGTAATGAGATGATAAAAGTAGTACTTTTGTGTGCTTCATCAAATCATCGGTGTTGTTTTTTGCGAAATCCTTAAGAATAAACAATTTTTTTTATTGAATGAAAATATTTTCTGCCCATCAAATCTATCAAGCTGATAAATCCACAATACAAAAAGAACAGATAAAGAGTGAAGAACTCATGGAAAGGGCGGCAGCCCAGTTGTTCGAATGGCTTCATTCACGTTTAAGGGGTACCCAAGTCAATATTCAATTGTTCTGCGGCATCGGGAATAATGGTGGAGATGGCATGGCATTGGCCAGAATGTTGCACGAACATGGTTATTCCATCAAGGTATACGTAGTAAATTATAGCGATAAACGTTCGGAAGATTTTCTGTTGAACTTGGAACGGTTGAAGGATCTTAAGGTGTGGCCTGACTTTATAAATGAGGAGAGCGATTTGCCGGAGCTTTCCCCCAACGATATTGTGGTAGATGCCATTTTTGGTATTGGACTCAACCGTGCTCCCGATGATTGGGTGGGAAAATTGATTGGACATATCAATGACTCTCGTGCATTTGCACTTTCTGTGGATGTTCCTTCTGGTCTGCCGGTAGATAAGGCACCTTGGAATGCATCCTATGTGATACAAGCGAGTTATGTTTTGAGTTTTCAATTGCCCAAACTGATTTTCTTTTTGCCGGAGACAGGGGTTTACGTTAACCAATGGGAAGTACTTGATATTGGGTTGAACCCCGAATTTATTGCCAATACTGAAGCGGATTTTGAACTAATCGGGCGACCCGAGGTATTGCCCATGTATCGCCCCAGGCTAAAGTTCTCCCACAAGGGAACCTACGGACATTCGGTAATAGTTGGAGGAAGCTATGGTAAGATTGGTGCCGTACAATTGGCGAGCAATTCCTGTTTGAGTGTGGGAAGTGGTTTGGTCACAGCTTTTGTTCCCAAATGCGGATATGACCCTTTGCAAACTGCAGTACCCGAAGTGATGGTGCTGACAGGTTCACGGGACAAAAATATTTCGAGAATAGAGATTCCTTTTGAGCCTACCGTGGTCGGAATAGGAGTTGGTATTGGACAGGATGATGATACGGTTGATGCTTTTTCCTCATTTTTGAGAAACATTAAATCACCTATGGTCATCGATGCGGACGGGTTGAATATTTTATCGAAGAACCCAGAACTGTTGAAAGATGTTCCTCAATTATCTGTGCTGACGCCCCACCCAAAGGAGCTGGAACGGTTGATTGGCCATTGGGAATCCGATTTTGAAAAGTTGGAAAAGACCAAGTCATTTGCAAAGCAGCATAATTTTGTTGTCGTAATCAAAGGGGCGCATACGATTACCATATATAATGATAAAGGTTATGTGAACACAACCGGAAACCCAGGAATGGCGACGGCGGGAAGCGGAGATGTCTTAACTGGTATGATAACGGGGCTTATGGCTCAAGGGTATCCGTCCGTTGAAGCTGCTATATTCGGTGTGTACTTACACGGGTTGGCTGGCGATTTGGGAGCTTCAACCAAAGGGTATGAAGCCCTGAAGGCTTCAATTTTAGTGGATAATATTGGGAATGCATATGCCGACCTCCTCCGACAACCGGAAATGGAACAGAAAGAGAATAGTAATTAAGATTTCTTTTCTCCAGTAAAGGTCTTAAGTCTTTTTTGTATCCATGTCAAGGCATTGTCAAACTCGATAAAGAATTCCATGGGCTTTTTATAGAACATTTTTTCAATATTGAAATTGTGCATGTCTATTTCCTTTTTGGAAACAATAGCGAACGCCTTCAAATTGTCCAGTCCTCTTAGGTAGTTGTATACGGTGGGGTCGATTGCGTAGGAGTTTTTTCTTAAGCTGATATAGCCAAAATCACGGTCTCTAAAATGGATTTCAGATATTCCGATGATTTGATATGTTCTTTCCAATGTAATTGTGGCGCCCTCGTTGAAGGAAGCAACCATGTAGTTTTGATAAACCTGTACGGTTCCTACTTCCAGCTGGTACTCGCGTACCACCACGGTCTTCTTTTTAGAAGTTATTTTCATCCCCAAATGTAATTATAGTGTCTCGTCTACGAAATTAGAGGGGAAGGAAGGCTGGTGGAAAAATAATAGATTAAACGCTAAAATATCTTATGTATGGTAATCCCGAGTCGTAAAACAGGATTAAGTATAACTCCTAGGTGTTTTAAAACGATACTATCCTTTACCTGATTTTACATCTGGACAAGGAGATATATCCACCCTAAAGATTGTTGGGAGGATTTGTGATCAAGAATTTTGTCCTTTCCCAGAATAATTTTGCGGTAAGATGCTTTGGTACGGTAAAATCAGCTAAAAGCAATAAGTTTCTCTTGAACTGTTCAAACTCACTTTTGTTCGTTGTGTTGGCATCAATAGGGTAGTACGCCATACCCCAATTAGGAAAGCTTCTTTCTACATTGTCATCTTCAGAAAACATATGTACGTTCTTGTGGCGTTCGTCCAACTTAATTTTCTCGTAAAGGTCAAGGACTTTTGCCTTGTCACCTTCCAGAACTTGGATAAATCCACCCATATAATAAATAAGGCAACCTGTTATATTGTCGCGTTTATTGTTGCTTCTGGATTGTTCCAATAAGAGACCCATTTCATGGCTGTCCATTGGTTCTACGATTTCCGATTCGTAGGTTAGTGTATAGGTCATCGGTTGTGGTTAAATAAACCTCAAACTTAATTTTTTAAAGGGCAATGGACAAGCTGTTTGATTAAATTGTGATTTTTTTGGCTAAGTGGTCCGGTCCTTTATGTTAGGTCTCATATCAAATCAAATTAAGAGATAGTGGATTTCTGGAACAAAAAAAAGCTGGCAATCGCCAGCTTTTCATTTTGCATTATCTGTGCAATTACTTTTCAGCTTCAGGGGATTTTTCAGCTTTTTCTATTTTGATGGTGAGCTCTTCTTTTTTCTCATCCAAGTCCATAAAAATACTGTCTCCTTCCTCCAACTTGGAGTTTACGATTTCCTCGGCCAAGGTATCCTCAATATATTTTTGGATGGCTCTTTTAAGAGGTCTCGCGCCATATTGCTTATCAAAACCTTTATCGGCAATGTAATCCTTGGCTTTGTCGGAAAGCGTCAAATCATAACCGATTTCCTTGATTCTTTTATAGAGCTTGTTCAGTTCTATATCAATGATTTTGTGGATATCCTCTCTTTCCAAGGCATTGAAAACGACTACATCGTCTATCCTGTTCAAGAATTCAGGAGCAAATGCTTTTTTCAAAGCATTTTCGATAACGCTTTTCTGGTGGTCGTCGGCCTGCGCCTTTTTTGCAGCGGTACCAAAACCAACTCCCTGTCCAAAATCCTTCAATTGTCTTGCGCCGATATTGGAAGTCATGATTATAATAGTGTTCCTAAAATCAATTTTGCGTCCAAGACTATCGGTTAGGAAACCATCATCCAACACTTGCAGCAACATATTGAATACATCGGGGTGGGCTTTCTCCACTTCATCCAATAAAATCACTGAGTAAGGCTTACGTCGAACTTTTTCGGTCAACTGTCCGCCTTCTTCGTAACCGACATATCCCGGAGGTGCTCCTACCAATCTTGAAATGGCGAATTTTTCCATGTATTCGCTCATATCAATTCGTATCAAGGCATCTTCGGAATCGAATAGCTCCTTGGCCAAAATTTTGGCCAATTGAGTTTTACCAACACCTGTCTGTCCCAAGAAAATGAACGAGCCAATAGGTTTGTTCGGGTCTTTAAGCCCGGCACGGTTCCGTTGGATTGCCCTTGCTACCTTGGATACAGCTTCATCTTGACCGATTACAAATCCTTTGATAAGATTGGGCAGTTCGGCCAATTTGTTGCTTTCGGTCTGTGCTATCCTGTTAACGGGGATGCCACTCATCATAGAAACCACATCGGCAACATTGTCCTCGGATACGGTTTCCCTATGAAGTTTGCTTTCTTCTTCCCAGCGTTCTTGAGCGGTTGCCAAATCTTTTTCCAAACGTTTTTCATCGTCCCTTAGCTTGGCAGCCTCCTCGTATTTCTGTTTTTTAACAACGCTATTTTTGAGTTCACGAACATCTTCGAGCTGGCTTTCCAGTTCCAAGATTTGTTTGGGAACGTCCATGTTTACGATGTGTACCCTTGACCCTGCTTCGTCCAGCGCATCGATTGCTTTGTCCGGTAAAAAGCGGTCCGTCATATAACGGTTGGTCAATTTTACACACGCCATAATGGCTTCGTCCGTATAATTTACATTGTGGTGTTCTTCGTACTTGCCTTTGATGTTCATCAAAATTTCGATGGTTTCCTCCACGGATGTGGGCTCTACCATTACCTTTTGAAAACGACGTTCCAAAGCACCGTCTTTTTCTATGTATTGTCTGTACTCATCCAGCGTGGTGGCTCCTATACACTGAATTTCACCTCTTGCCAATGCGGGTTTGAACATATTGGATGCATCCAAGCTTCCGGTTGCTCCACCTGCGCCAACAATAGTGTGTATCTCATCAATGAACAAGATGATATCATCGTTCTTTTCCAGCTCGTTCATTACAGCTTTCATGCGCTCCTCGAACTGGCCACGATATTTTGTGCCGGCCACCAAAGAGGCAAGATCCAGAGTCACCACTCGTTTATTGTAAAGTATTCGGGAAACCTTTTTGTTGATAATACGCAATGCCAGACCTTCGGCAATGGCGCTTTTACCAACTCCTGGCTCACCAATAAGCAGTGGATTGTTCTTTTTACGTCTGCTCAATATTTGGGAAACGCGCTCAATTTCCTTTTCTCTTCCCACAACGGGGTCCAATTTGTTCTCTTCGGCCAAACGGGTAAGGTCGCGTCCAAAATTGTCTAGAACAGGGGTCTTGGATTTTTTGTTTCCTTTTTGTGCAGCGCTTCCGGAACCGAAAGAACCTTCTTTACTATCTCCCATATCATCTGTGTCCCCTGGAAAAGATTCCGCTTGTGGGGTGTCTATGTAGTCATCGTCACTGGTGATCATGGATTTGAACTGTTCCTTGACATTGTCGTAGTCCACTTTCAGTTTGTGCAACAACTTGGTTGTTGGATCATTCTCGTTTCTTAGGATGCAAAGCAACAGGTGTGCGGTGTTTATAGAAGAACTCTGGAATAGTTTCGCTTCCAAAAAGGTTGTCTTCAACGCTCTTTCCGCTTGGCGGGTCAAGTGAAGATTCTTCTTGTCCTTCTGCATCGTTCCTGTATTTGGATTCGCTGGGCTAAGGATTTCCACCTTTCTGCGCAGGTGGTCCAAATCCACATCGAGTGCATCCAATATATTTATGGCTTTGCCATTTCCGTCTCTTAAAAGACCTAGCATAAGGTGCTCCGTGCCAATAAAATCATGGCCCAGTCTAAGGGCTTCTTCCTTGCTGTATGCTATAACGTCCTTTACGCGGGGGGAAAAATTGTCGTCCATACGTTTCTTTTTCAGCAATTAAAATTAATAAAAGTATTGTTATGGTGGTCAAATACCGTACCCTAATTCGATAAAGTAGTGGTAAATGTCGGAATAATTCATGTTTTCGAGGTATTTAACAAAGCTTTATTATCGCATTGTTGATAATACCTGTAATGTTGATAATTTTTTTAATAAAGTATTCGCAAAGGGTTATAAAGGCTGCTATTTTCTGTATATTGCCATGATAATTTAACCACAAAAAATCTATAATAAATAAGCATGGCGGAAGGAGAAAAGTTAATTCCCATTAATATTGAGGATGAGATGAAATCTGCCTACATTGATTATTCAATGTCGGTCATTGTGTCACGTGCCCTGCCAGATGTTCGTGATGGTTTAAAACCTGTTCACCGAAGAGTGCTCTACGGAATGCATGATTTGGGTGTTAGGTCCAATAGTTCGCATAAAAAGTCCGCCCGTATTGTGGGTGAGGTTTTAGGTAAGTATCATCCACATGGTGATTCTTCCGTATATGATACCATGGTGCGTATGGCCCAAGAATGGAGCCTTAGGTATATGTTGGTGGATGGTCAAGGTAACTTTGGTTCCGTGGATGGCGACAGCCCGGCGGCCATGCGTTATACCGAGGCCAAAATGCGCAAGATCGCAGAGGAGATGTTGGCCGATATCGATAAGGATACGGTGGACCATCAACTCAATTTTGACGATACCATACAAGAACCTACCGTATTGCCGACCCGTATTCCCAATTTATTGGTGAACGGAGCCTCGGGTATTGCTGTGGGTATGGCAACCAATATGCCTCCGCACAACCTTCGTGAGGTGGTAGATGGTACCGTAGCTTATATCGATAACAATGATATAGAAATAGATGAGCTCATTACGCACATTAAAGCTCCTGATTTTCCTACCGGGGGAATCATTTATGGATATGATGGCGTAAAAGAAGCTTTTCATACAGGACGAGGCCGTGTTGTGATGCGTGCCAAGGCAACCATAGAGGAAGTTCAGGGGAAGGAAAGTATCGTTGTTACCGAAATCCCTTATCAAGTGAACAAGGCGGACATGATCAAGAAGACCGCCGACCTTGTGAACGAAAAGAAAATAGAAGGCATATCCACTATTAGGGATGAGTCTGATAGAAACGGAATGCGTATCGTATATATTTTGAAGCGTGACGCCATTCCGAACATTGTGCTTAACATGTTGTACAAGTACACCGCACTTCAATCCTCTTTTAGTGTCAACAATATTGCGCTGGTCAATGGCAGGCCGGAATTGTTGAACCTTAAGGATATTATCCACCATTTTGTGGAGCACAGGCACGAAGTCGTGGTTCGCAGAACCAAGTTCGAGCTCAAAAAAGCGGAAGATCGTGCCCATATCTTGGAAGGACTTATCATAGCTTCCGACAATATCGATGAGGTAATCGCAATCATCAGAGGTTCTTCCAATGTAGAGGAGGCGCGTACCAAATTGATGGAGCGTTTCAAATTGACGGAGGTCCAAGCCAAGGCCATCGTAGAAATGCGTTTGCGACAGCTTACCGGACTGGAGCAGGACAAGTTGCGCGAAGAGCATGCCGAACTTTTGAAGACTATCGAAGATTTGAAGGATATTCTTGAAAAGAAAGAACGTAGAATGCAGATCATCAAAGATGAGCTTCTTGAAGTAAAGGAGAAGTATGGTGATGACAGAAGGTCCGAAATCAACTACGCGGGAGGTGATTTGAGTATCGAGGATATGATTCCGGATGAACAAGTGGTCATCACGATTTCGCATGCCGGCTATATCAAAAGGACATCGCTTACCGAATATAAGACCCAAAATAGGGGAGGTGTTGGTCAAAAAGCATCCTCTACCCGAAATGAGGATTTCTTGGAGCACCTGTTCGTGGGTACCAACCACCAATACATGCTGTTCTTTACCCAAAAAGGAAAATGTTTTTGGATGCGTGTTTTTGAAATACCCGAAGGAAGTAGAACATCCAAAGGTAGAGCCATTCAAAACTTGATCAATATAGAGCAGGATGACAAGGTCAAGGCATTTATCTGTACGCAAGATCTCAAAGATGAGGATTATGTGAACAGTCACTATGTCATTATGGCAACCAAAAAGGGAACAGTCAAGAAAACTTCTTTGGAGCAATATTCCCGACCACGTCAAAACGGTATCAACGCGATAACCATACGTGATGAGGATGAGCTGTTAGAAGCAAAATTGACTACGGGAACCAGTCAAATATTCCTTGGTCTTAAATCAGGGAAAGCTATTCGTTTTGAAGAATCCAAAACCAGACCGATGGGAAGAAATGCATCTGGTGTTAGAGGAGTGACTTTGGCTGATGATAACGATGAAGTGGTAGGAATGGTTTCTGTCCATAATTTCGAGGATGATATTCTTGTGGTGTCTGAAAGAGGTTATGGTAAGCGTTCCAATATTGAAGACTACAGGATTACCAACAGGGGAGGGAAAGGTGTGAAGACCATTTCCATCACCGAGAAAACAGGAGGTCTTGTGGCCATCAAGAACGTTACCGATACGGATGACCTGATGATTATCAATAAATCGGGTATCGCCATCCGAATGGGTGTGGAAAATCTTAGGGTTATGGGAAGAGCCACGCAAGGGGTTCGCCTGATCAATCTTAAGGACAATGATTCTATTGCAGCTGTTGCCAAAGTGATGAAAGAGGATGACCCAGTCGACGAAGATGATATCTTGGATATCGAAGTCAAAGGGGAAGATGGCACGGCTATTGATGATAATACGGACGAAAAAGAATAATTAATAATCGATAAACACTAAATAATTTCAATTTTAAACATGAGAACAAGAATATTAATGCTATTGGCCGTAGGGGTATCTGCAATAGGATTTGCCCAGAAGGATGAGATGAAGACGGCAGAAAAAGCTCTTAAGGATGGTGATGCTGCCGCTGCAAAAGCTGCTTTGGTAAGCGCTTCCTCTACAATCGGTTCGGCCAAGGAGAAAGATCAGGCCGAGTATTATGCCCTATTGGGAAATGCAAACTACGAGTTGGCCAAAAAGGGTGAGGTTTCTGCATTTCAAGAAGCTGTTGACGCCTATAACAAAGTCATCGAGATAGAAGAAGCGGATGGTAAATCCAAATATACTTCAGTGGCCCAAGAAAAAATGGGCCAAATGACTGCTGATTTGGTAAACTCTGCCGTTGAGGACAACAATAACAAAAAGTTCGGTGATGCAGCGGAGAAATTATATATGGGCTACAAATTAAGCCCTAAGGATACCGTATATCTTTATTATGCCGCCAGCAGTGCGGTAAACGGTCAGGATTACGAAGATGCCTTGAAATATTACAAGGAACTTAAGGACTTGGGTTACAATGGTGAATCTACAACTTATACTGCCGTAAACGTCGAATCCGGTGAAACCGAAAGCATGGACAAGGCAACTCGTGACCTTTATGTAAAAGCGGGAACCCACAAAGATCCCAAAGAGGAGATAAGCCCTTCCAAAAAACCTGAGATCGTTAAGAACATTGCGTTGATTTATCAACAAATGGGTGAGAACGAAAAAGCTATTGAAGCTTACGCGGATGCACGAGCTGAAAATCCAGAAGATGTAAACTTGGTATTGGGTGAAGCCAACCTATACTATGCCATTGGGGATAAAGAGAAGTTCAAGGAATTGATGGGACAAGCATCTGCTATGGCTCCTGACAATGCCGATTTGCTATACAATATCGGTGTAATCAATATGGAGCAAGGAAACTTGCAAGACGCAAGGGATGCCTACAAAAAAGCCTTGGCCATTGATCCAGGTTATATCAATGCGCTATTGAACCTTTCCACCACCTATGTGAACGAAGGTAATGGTCTTATTGATGAAATGAACGCACTGGGAACCTCCAAAGCCGATATCGCCAAGTACGATGAGCTTAAGGAGAAAAAGGACAGCTTGTTCAAAGAAGGAGCTGCTGTATTGGAAGATGCATTACAGTCAAACCCGGATAACGAAAGTATCTTGACCCAGTTGAAAAACATTTATGGGGCTTTGGGTGACAATGAGAACTTCATGAGAATCAAAAAGCTTTTGGGAGAGTAATTATATATATGTATTAACTTCCTGTAAAAAATGAGCCTCGATAATTCGGGGCTTTTTTTATATCACTTTTTTGATGACCCGTAATTGATGGGTGTACAATTTTTCTTCGGAGTTGAATATGCCCGTATGGTCTATCCGGTCAATTCTAACGTGTCCGTTTACGTGGATAATGTAATTGTCCTTCAAAATAATGCCGACATGGTCTATAATACCCTCGTTATCATCAAAAAATGCCAAGTCGCCCGGTTCGCTTTCTTCAATAAAACTCAAAGCTTCCCCCTGCTTTGACTGACCGGCAGCTGTACGTTCCAACGAGTAGCCATTTATTTTGTATACCATCTGTGTAAAACCGGAACAGTCGATACCGAACGGCGTTTTTCCACCGGCCAAGTAAGGTGCCTTTAAATACATGATAGCAATATCCACCAGGCTTTCCTTTGGATTTTTGTCCATGTAAACATTACCCTCAAACGTGTGGTTGAGCAGGGCAGAAGAATTTATCATAGAGCCCAAAAGGATGGGCAACAGCATACCATCCTTGGTGCAAATGTGAGAAATGATGTCGGAAGATATCTTTTGTGGAACCTTATTATCAATTTCGTTGTAGACCTCCTCGGAGATAAATCGAAATTGATTATTGGGAATCCAACCTTCAAACTTGTCATAAGCGGACCTGATCTTGCTCCATTTTTTCCTACTCTCCAAAACTTTAAAATGCTCCCCGTATAATAACTGGGAAGACATTTCGGCACAATCGTCCGGATTTGTTCTAATGGGAACAATACTTAGAGGACAAATTCCATATTGCATTTACTGTACAGATTGAATCACTAATTTCTTTCCAAAACAATGGATGATGCTCCACCACCGCCATTACAAATGGCCGCGGCTCCTAATTTGGCATTGTTTTGCTCCAATATATTCAATAGGGTGATGGTAATCCTGGCTCCAGAACAGCCCAATGGGTGTCCCAAAGATACCGCACCACCATTCACATTTACATTTGAATCGTTGAGGCCAAGGATTTTCATATTGGCCAGACCCACTACCGAAAACGCTTCGTTGAACTCAAAATAATCAATATCCTCGATGGATACTCCTGCGCGGTCCAATGCTTTTGGAAGTGCTTTTGCCGGAGCGGTCGTGAACCATTCTGGCTCATGGGCTGCATCGGCATAACCTCTAATGGTCGCCAATGGTGTTAAACCAAGTTCTTTGGCTTTCTCCTCGCTCATTAAGATAACTGCGGCAGCACCATCATTAATGGTTGAGGCATTTGCAGCGGTTACCGTGCCATCTTTTGAAAATGCGGGACGCAATGACGCTACCTTTTCCAGCTTAACATTTTTATACTCTTCGTCTTCGCTAACGATTATGGGTTCACCTCTTCGCTGAGGTACTTCTACAAGAACAACTTCATTATCAAATTTTCCACTTTTCCATGCCTCTGCAGATCTTTTGTAAGATTGGATTGCGTAGGCATCCTGGTCTTCCCTGCTAAATTTATATTCGGTTGCACATGCATCGGCGCAAACTCCCATGGCATTTTGGTCATATGCATCCACAAGACCATCTTTCTGCATACCATCCACCAAAGTGGCGGGACCGAACTTGGTTCCGCTTCTCATGTATGCATAATGAGGAATAAGGCTCATGTTTTCCATACCTCCGGCAACAACAATCGAATTTTCGCCCAAAGCGATGGATTGTGCTCCTTGCATAATCGTTTTCATTCCAGAAGAACAAACCTTGTTTACTGTGGTGCAAGGAACGGTATTGGGTATTCCGGCAAATATTGCAGCCTGTCTGGCCGGTGCTTGCCCGGTGCCTGCTTGTACCACGTTGCCCATTAAAACCTCTTCCACAAGTTCGGGCTTAAGGCCTATCTTGTCCAATGCTCCCTTTATGGCAACGGCACCTAATTTGGGTGCTGGCACCGAGGATAAAGCTCCCATAAAACTACCTATTGGCGTTCTTGCGGCTGAAACGATTACTACTTTCTTCATATGTGCATTTTTACTCCTGCGAAAATACTAAATTTAAATGCAAACGGATAAGAGGCCGGTGGAACAATACCTCATACCAGCAAGAGATATATCCACATCATTTTCCCAAGGGTAGTTGAATGGGAATTAAAGAACTTGGATTGCCCGAGGTGATTATAGATTGAAGAGGAAGCTTTGGTTCAATAAAATTGATATCAGGGGTGGAAAGCCTTATGACTGTATTTAATTAACGCTAAAAATAAGCAAGGCACAATTATTTAAGGTGGTACTTTTTTGATCTAACTTCTTCATAGATGGTTTTAACTTAATCTTTTTGATAAATTTAGCTCTACCAAAGTCAAAGACAAGATCAAACTATCTAACACCACCGATATTGAATTGTTCAATGAGCCAATAAACACCGTTTGCCCACATTGCGTATGTTCTACCAATTTGATTCTCGCTTCCCTGGTGCATTATCCAACTTTGAAGAGATTTCGACCAAAAAAACAGGAATGTCTTTTTTTGTGCGCTGGTTGTGATGAGCCAATTTTTTTAAAGTTTATAATCCTAGGTATTGAATCGAGTTCAGTAAATATAAATGACGATTACGAACTAATAGAAAGGCCAAAAGTAAAGTTCAACATCAAATTAATGATTTGAAAGAAATGGCTGATATTGATGATGAAACCTTTGATGTGCTTAAACAGATAATTATTGATGGCCATGATGGTTCGCATCCTCATTTGCCAAATCTTGGTCCGGATAGGGCAGAAATTCTACTGGAATTGATAAAAGACGTAATGTATCAGCCATTTGTAAGGAAGGGCAAACTCAAAAAAGCTTCAGAACTTAGAAAGATTCAAATACAATCAAACTCATTAAAATTTAAGTCTGATTAACTTCTTTAAATCTTTTTTTATACAAAAACAAAAAAGAGTTACATGAATTCACATGTAACTCTTTGATAATAAAGTCGGGGTGGCAGAAACCACCTCCTATTTATAAATATTTAAATATCAATGCTTTGACACCTTAATCTTAAGGGCATTCCCGTTAAGAACACGGAAAGCAAAAAACAACTTTTGAACACAATTTTCATGTGCTGAGCTATCAATAAAAATAGTAATAATATTTAAGCTAATAGTTTTCAACTTTAAAAGTTATTAATTAATCCTCAAAATCAATCTTTAGTTCAATGTTTTAAACCCCTTTTATTGAAAAGTGAAACTGATAAACAACAATATATCAAAAACGTTTGTAGCTTAATTACGCCTACAACTAAATGAATCAAAATCAATAGTATCGGCAATCCATTTGTAAACAAGAATAATGTTTATATTGCATGTTACACAAAAAAAACACTAAAATATACTGAGCAATAATTTATAAAACTTGGGCATAGCAACCCAAATTAAGGGTATATGTTCAACAAAGTTCCGTATATAAGTAAGTTGTACGCAAGCCGAGAAACGAACTCTGAAATTTAAAAATTGATAAAATAATGAATAAAAAGGAAATAGCAAGGCAATATATAAGCCACCTTGAAAATGGAAATGTTGGACAAGTAGTTGCTTTATTCAATCAAAATGGAATGGTTGATTCACCACTATACGGAATAAAAAAAGCAGATGAATTTTATCGTGAATTAAATAACGATACTTCAAATTCTGAACTTCATTTAAAAGGAATTTTTGAAGATAATGAATCAAATGATTTAGCTATTTACTTCACCTATAAATGAACTTTAAAGAATAATCAAAAAGTGGAATTTGATGTAGTAGACATTATTGAATTCGATAATCAAAACAAGATTAGTAAACTAAAAATTATATATGATACGGTTACTTCTAGGAAACTAGTGGAGCAATTATAAAAAAAGCCTGCGTACAACACAGTATAAAAATAATTGCGGTTTTAGGCTAAAACAAAGGTAGTTGCGGGTTTGCTTCATCTGATTTTCCTGCGGAAAAACTCGCTCGCAAACCCGCAACTATTCTTATACAAACACGTTGTGCCACATTTGAAAATCGAAATGCATAAATGAATATTGATGATAAAATAGAATTAAGATTTTATCAAGTTTTAAAACATCAAATGAGCATTCAAGATTTTGAAACTTGGGTGTATAATTCTAAAGAACTTGAACAAAACCTACCTGAAGATTTATATCTTGATTTAATTTCACTAAACTATAAATCAAAGTATGCACTCAATGATTTAACTAAATTAATTGAACAATATGTTGACTATGGGAAATTTGAAATTAAAAAAATACAAGAAATCTTAGAATCAATAATTCAGAGGGATGAAAAATGTGCTGAATCGATAGAAATGACGTATGATTTATATTGTAAAGGATATATTTTTTTGCAAAAGCTTGGACTGAATTATGGTTTGTTGGTTTCTTGTCCACCAGCAGGAAATTATCAAAAAAATTGGAATGAAATTTCAGATAAAGAACAAAAGGAACTATTAGATAAACTCTACCCCAATATTATTATTGATGCAAAAAATGCACTCAAATGGTTTGAAAAAAGGAAAATTATAATAAAAAATACCGTTGATGAGTTGGGGAATTATGAGTATGATGATTTTAGAACAGAGCAAGAAAAAAAGCAAGGAGAAATTGAAATTATTAATCTTGATATAGAGAATGAAAATAATGCACAAGGGTTTTGGTCTAAATTGATGAATAGATTTAAATAATAAACGTGGCACAACAAAGAACTGAGTTAAAAAGCAAGTCTTTTTAAGCCAATCTCGATATATGGTTCTCATCGTAAGGTATTCCGGATTTTGCAATGGCAAATGCCTGTTTCAACAGTTTGTTCGATAC
>NZ_WYET01000005.1 GCF_013376415.1 Flagellimonas chongwuensis | reverse complement strand
GGGCGACATGGGCCTGGTGTTGCCCGTTCTTATTTCTTCGCTTCCGATGTAAAGCGGAACGTCCACTTCACTGTCGTAAAACGCCTTGTATTGTTTGAGTACTTCTTCTCGTTCGGGAGAACCTGGAGCGTAGCTTAGTACAGGCTCATTGTATGCTGTTGGAACTTGAAAAAATCCTTTTCCCATAGAAATGTTTTTAATTATTAAACAATTCTACCAAAGGTAATGAAACCTATAAGGATTTTAAAATAACCTGAATCAGTTTATGGCAAACGGCGCGGCAAACTTAAAGGTAGGTATATCCACTTCAAATTCGTTGGCATTGGTAAAGTTGACCATCTGGTAGTGTCCTCGCATGGCTCCAACGGGTGAAGCTAAAAGGCATCCAGAACTATAGGTGTGCGATTTACCGGGTTTAATCACGGGTTTTCTGCCTATTACGCCTTCTCCATCAATGGTCTCCATGTCCTTAAGGGCATCGAATACGTCCCAGTGCCTTGCGGTAAGCTGTACGGTGTCCTTACTCAGATTTTCTATGGTTATGGTGTATCCGAATGCATAATGCACTTTATAATTCTTAAAGAATGTGCCTTCAAAAGAGGTGCGTACCGATACTTTTATTCCTTTGGTTACCTGTGTAAACATAACTATCAATAGGTTAAACCGCTTCCTGCAAACGTGACTATAATCGTGAAAAAGGCCAAGATCATAAATACCGTGTTCAAAAAGATGTATTTCACAATAGTTTTAAATCTTCCTTGTCCGTAGAATTTTCGCATTGCCTTATATAGGTAAAAGGCGAAAATCAACAGAAAAATCCCTGAGCTATTTATATCGAATATGGTATCCAATGTAAGGCTAAGGATGAGCAAGATAAACAAGAGCGACTGATTGTGGAAACTAAAAATAAGATGATCGGTGTAGGTATAATTTTTTCTGATGTACACCAACCAAATGAAGACTGTGAACACCGGCATGAAGAAGAAAATGACAAATGGGAGCTTGGAAATTGTTTCGTTGACCCAGGTTCCTGGTTCGCTCACCACCTTCCAAACACTGTTGGAAAAATTGAAGGCCATTTTGTTGGTTGTTGTCTCTTGGATGTTGTAGAGAGTCTGGGCCTGCTCGAAGTTGTACAGGGTGTCCTTTTTAATGTAGAGCCCGAAAAACTCCGCTTTTTTGGAAAAAGCATCAATACCCGATTTGGCTTCGAGTGTTTTAAAATAGCCCGATGGGTCGGCATTCATAAAAGAGTCCTTTTTTTGTTGTGACTGTTCGATATCTTTTATAAAAACTCCAAGGGAATCTAAATTACCTAGCTTTGCAGAAAGTTTTGGGTCTCCATTTTTGATGGAATCAAGATGTTGTAGGCCGACCGAAATATTCGGGTTTATCCTTTTTAAGGAATCCAAGGTCATCTGGGTTGATTCGCTCTGTTTTTTGTAGATAGTGCTATCTACTTCTATGCCTCCCGATTCGGTATTAAATTTGAAGGGTGAACCATTATATATAGTGCTGTCAAAATCTTTTGCGGCCTGATCCCAGTCATCGAAATGACTATTGTAGGTGAACATTAAAAAATAAAGGAATGCCAAGCTCAGCAAAAAACGAAACGGGTTCGTGTAAGAGACCCTTTTTCCGTTTACGTAGTCTTTTGAAATACGTCCTGGTCGAAGCAATAGGGCTGAAAGTGTTTTAAGGAGCTTGGAATCATAATTGATCAGTCCAGAAAAGAACTCATCAATAAAATCCTTAATTGTAAGTTTTTTGGTGCTGTTAGCCTGGGAGCAATTGGGGCAATATTTATCACTGATGTCGAGGGGATGTCCACAGTTTAGACATTCAACGCCTCTAAACTTTAATTCGTAGCGACCCTTGGTGATCAAACCATCTTTTTTGCCCATGTCCTTCGAGGATTTGGGCCTAAAGATAATTAATTGCTGATATTTTGGGAGTTTGTGGAGCCTATACCTATTATACTGTCATACATATCACCAAAATCTCGATAATATACCAATATAAGGTAGTTGTTTTCGGTAAAATGAAAATTGCCACTTACCACATTGGGTTCGATGGTACCGTCTTCCCGTTGGATAACATATTTATAGTTGTAAAACCCTTGCTTCATTAAAAGGGTTGCCTCAAACTTTCCGGTTTCCTCGTTGAATATCATTTTGTTTTCATCGGTCAACCCATAATTATTGAACTTTCCGATAACGTACACATCGTCCAGTCCTATCAAATCGGTGTACGGCAAACTAAAATGAACCTTGGAATATTCTGCCTCTCTTGAAACATCCTCCCCTTGGAGGGTCCTTACCACAAAATCGCCATTAATGTCCGGAAAATAGGTGTACTCTTGGTCGAACCGATATTCATTGGTGAACAGATAGTGGTGGTACACGTCACTCATCTCAATTCTGGAAATGGCAAATGTTGGGGAGCGAAGGTCTTTAGTGTCGAAGTTCAGGTACTCGTTGCCACCAAAAAAACTCGTTTCCTCATTGTACTTGTACACGAGTTCCGTGCCAATGGTAAATTGTGGTTTGATGTTATAAAGAGCCGTGGACCATTGGTGGTTCTGTATGATGGCGACCTTGACCTCCTTTTTGGGATTTACCACATTGAAGCCGGCAGTGTTGATATTGAACTGTACTACTTGTTTGGTGTTGATAAAGTTAAAATCCCTGGACCGCTTTACGGTGCCTGCAACAGAGACCGCATTCCGGTAAACCACAAACCTTCTGGAAAATTGAAGGTCGCCGTAACTATTGTAGATTTCCAGTACAAAATTGCCGCTGACCGTTAATCTAACGTTCTCGTTGGGGATGGAAAGGCGATAATTGGAGTAGGGCTGAAGGGTGGTGTAGCTGTTCTCGTAGTCGATAATCCGTTGGTTGTCCGCACCGGAAAGATATTGTGATTTTAATAATTGGGAAGGTGTCCAATCGTAATCACAATGAACAATTTTGTAATAGTAATCTTGTTCGTTGGCCAAGAGGTCATCGAACTCCAAAGTCATTGACTCTCCGAGCTGTATTACCGGAAACTGGTCTTCCGTTGGACCTTTAAAAATCACCGATTTTATATTTTCTGGGGGATTTACTTCCTCCATAACCTGTCCGGAAACCGAGGGGATCACCAGACACGTCAGAAAAAGAATGTAGGCAAATCGCATCAAGGGCATAATTTTAAGTAAAGGTAAGCAAAAAGTAAGCCAAGGGAATTAAGCTCGTCATAATCCCAATTTTATGGTTAATTATTATGAAAACAATCCTTTTAGTACTATTTTTGCATTCGATTTTGATAACAAAAGGTCTACAATAATATGTCTAAAGACATCCGGATTAAAAAGGGGTTGAATATCAACCTCGTCGGGGCGGCAGAGCAGACTATTTCCAAAGCCGTTACAAGTAACGTTTACGCCCTGAACCTAGATGATTTCCACGGAATCACTCCAAAAATGTTGATAAAACAAGGGGAAGAGATAAAAGCGGGCGAACCCCTCTTTTATAACAAGAACAACGAAGAAATGCACTTCGTATCCCCGGTAAGCGGAGAGCTTGTGGAAATTGTTAGGGGAGCAAGGAGGCGAATCTTAACACTAAAAATTCTTGCTGATAAAGAACAAGATTACGTAATCAATAAGGTGCCGGATTTGGATACGGCAGATGGTGAGGCCATTAAATCTTACCTGTTGCAATGTGGGGGATGGCCTTTTATTAAGCAAAGACCTTACGATGTGATTGCTGATCCCAGTGCCACTCCAAAAGCAATATTCGTTTCTGGATACGCAACTGCACCATTGTCGGCAAATCCTGATTTTGTGCTTCAGGATAAGGAGCAGGAAATTCAAGCGGCTGTTTTGGCATTGGGCAAAATGACCCCGGGGAAAATACATGTAACCGTTGGGAAATCCAACAGGTCTCCGTTCAATAATATTAAAGGGATAGAGCTTCATAAAATTTCTGGTCCTCACCCAGCTGGTTTGGTAGGTACGCAAATCAATAGAATTGATCCTGTGAACAAAGGTGAGGTGGTGTGGACGCTATCTCCGCAGGATATGGTAATGTTGGGAGAACTGCTTTTGACAGGTAAGTTCAATGCGGAGCGAATCGTGGCATTGGCCGGTTCTGTTGTAAAGCAACCTAAGTATTACAAGACAAAAATCGGAGCTGAAATCTCCACTTTCCTTTATGCGAGTGGTGTCAATGAAGATAGGTTTAGGTTGATAAACGGAGATGTCCTCACAGGTTCCAAAACCAATACAGAGGGCTACCTTGGATTCTACAATAATACTGTGACGGCTATTCCCGAAGGAGACGACTACGAGTTTTTTGGTTGGAACAAGCCCGTGTTCAATAAGATTTCATCTACAAGGGCATTGACCTTTTCTTGGTTGCAGCCCAATAAAAAATATGACTTGGATACCAATACCAACGGTGAGCATAGGGCTTTCGTGGTAACAGGTAGATATGAGGAAGTCTTTCCTCTGGATATATACCCGCTTCAATTATTGAAGGCCTGTATGGTGAAGGATTTGGACGAAATGGAGCAATTGGGACTTTACGAAGTGGCTCCTGAGGATTTCTCTTTGACAGAATTCATATGCATATCAAAACAACCACACCAACAAATAATCAGGGAAGGATTGGATTTGTTGCAAAAAGAACTTGGATAATATGGGCATGAAAGAAAAATTACACGACTTAAAAGTAAAGTATCAGGGCAAAAAAATGGCCCCGGCCTTCAATGCGCTGCATACTTTTCTTTATATGCCGAACGAGACTACCCATTCTGGGGCGCACGTTCGAGCTGCCGATGATTTGAAACGTACCATGAACACGGTAATCATGGCTTTGGTGCCATGTTTGTTGTTCGGAATGTTCAATGCAGGGTATCAACATTACTCTGCCATCAACGGTTTTCCAGAGAGCTTTTCTCTTTTTGACCACTTCTTGACATGGGACAACTTTTGGATTGGTGTT
The DNA here is from genome assembly GCF_013376415.1 of Flagellimonas chongwuensis. GTDB lineage: Bacteria > Bacteroidota > Bacteroidia > Flavobacteriales > Flavobacteriaceae > Flagellimonas > Flagellimonas chongwuensis. Next base: position 120,651 of record NZ_WYET01000005.1, on the reverse strand, counting down.
ACTACAGTTTTGCCGTTGGTAATTGTATCCTATGGAGTTGGTTTGGCGATTGAATTTTTGTTCGCTGTAATCAAAGGTCACGAAGTGGAAGAAGGATACCTGGTAACAGGGATGTTGGTTCCATTAATTGTTCCTGTAGATACTCCTCTTTGGATGTTGGCCATAGCCGTAGCGTTTGGTGTTGTGATCGGGAAAGAAGTTTTCGGAGGTACCGGAATGAATATATTGAACCCCGCACTTACTATTCGTGCGTTCTTGTTCTTTGCTTATCCAACTTGGATGAGTGGTGACAAGGTATGGGTTCACAAAGGAGTAGAAAGAGCTGGAACGGCAGACGCTATTTCTGGAGAAACTGTTCTAGGTTCCCTGGCTCAGGGCTCTGATTATGCCTATTCGTTGTCCGATATGTTCTACGGATTTATTCCTGGTTCCGTTGGTGAAACATCGACCTTGTTGATTCTGCTCGGAGCACTTTTCTTGATTTTCACGAAAATAGCCTCTTGGAGAATTATGGTAAGTGCCGTAGTGGGTGCTTTAGTGATGGGTCTTATTTTCAACGGTGTTGTGGATGCTGGTTGGTTGCCGGAATATAGTAAGTTCTATGCGCTAATGAGTTTTCCTTACTGGCAGCATTTGTTGGTAGGTGGATTGGCTTTCGGTATCGTATTTATGGCTACCGACCCTGTAACGGGTTCACAGACCAATAAAGGAAAATGGTACTACGGTTTCTTTATAGGATTACTTTCAGTAATGATCAGGGTGTTCAACCCAGGTTATCCAGAGGGAGTGTTCTTGGCCATCTTGCTGATGAACGTGTTTGCACCTACCATTGATCATTACGTGGTAAGGGGTAACATTAAAAAGAGATTGAAACGATTTAAGACAGCAACCATCTATCCAAAATCTTCGGACGAGGTTGATACACTAAAAACGGAAACAGCTTAATTATGGCAATCAATACAGAAAAAAATAGCTACACTGTAGTATTCGCAGTCTTAATGGTTGTTGTTGTGGGTTCGCTATTGGCATTCGTTGCATCTGGCCTTAAGCCTATGATCACCGAAAACCAGCGATTTGAAAAGCAACAGAATATCCTTTATGCCATGGGTGTTAATGATAATGAAGGCGATAGTGATGTGAGCTTTGTTCCAACTACCGAGGTAGAAGAGGCATTTTCAAAGTACATTACGCAGCAATTGGTCGTGAACGGTACGGAAGCATCAGAAAAGGATAATGCATATTTGATTGAGGTGCAGAAAGAATTGGTCAAAGTCAAAAATGGTGAAGAAGGAGAACTTCCGTTGCTTGTAGGCGAGAAGGATGGAGAAAAGTATTATATCATTCCAATGTACGGAAAAGGTCTTTGGGATGCCATCTGGGGATATATTTCGGTCGACAATAATATGGTGGTCAAAGGTGTGTTCTTCGATCACGCGGGAGAAACCCCTGGTCTCGGGGCCAACATCAACCAACGCTTTTTTATGGATGACTTCAAAGGTGAATCCATTATGGATGGCAACACCTATGAAGGTATAGCTGTAGCGAAAGGTAATAACGACCCGTTGAACAACGACAAAGATGATAATCAAGTAGATGCTTTGGCAGGAGCTACCATTACCGGTAACGGTGTTACCGCTATGATAAAGGAAAGCCTAAAGCTATACAAACCTTATTTACAAACTCTTAGAACCAATTAATATGGCGCTACTATCAAAAAAAGATGCAAATCTTATAAAAGATCCGTTGGCGGACAACAACCCTATTACCATTCAGGTATTGGGTATCTGTTCAGCGCTAGCGATTACCGCGGAGCTCAAAGCTTCCGTAGTGATGGCGATATCGGTATTGTTCGTACTTGGCGTGGGTAACGTTGTTATATCATTATTGAGGAACATCATACCTGCAAAAATTAGAATTATCGTACAATTGGTGGTAGTTGCCGCTTTGGTGATTATCGTGGATCAAGTACTGAAAGCTTTTGCCTATGACCTCAGTAAAACCTTATCGGTATTTATTGGTCTGATTATTACCAACTGTATCATCATGGGGCGTTTTGAAGCTTTTGCTTTGGGTAACGGTCCTTGGAAATCTTTCTTGGATGGTATTGGTAATGCCTTGGGTTATGGTGTAATTTTGGTAATAGTTGGTTTCTTTAGGGAACTATTGGGTTCCGGAACACTTTTCGGAATGAAGGTGTTGGGCGATCCGATCGCCAAAACAGGACTGTATTCCATCGGCTATGAGAACAACGGTTTTATGATTATACCCCCGGCGGCATTGATTGTAGTGGGAATTATAATATGGGTACAACGTTCTCGAAACAGAGCATTAATTGAAGAAGCATAAACTGAGGAAGCATGTTAGAGCATTTAGAATTATTTTTTAGATCAATCTTCGTAGACAATATGGTGTTTGCGGTCTTTTTGGGAATGTGTTCCTATTTGGCCGTATCCAAGAAAGTTTCCACAGCTGTTGGTTTGGGAGCTGCAGTAATATTTGTTTTGGGTGTAACGGTTCCGTTGAACTGGCTTTTGGATCAATACCTTCTTCAGGAGGGAGCATTGGTTTGGTTAGGGCCAGAATATGCGGATTATGACCTAGGTTTTTTATCCTTTATCCTATTTATTGCGACCATTGCAACAATGGTTCAATTAGTTGAGATAGTGGTGGAGAAATTTTCACCTTCTCTATATAACTCTTTGGGTATTTTCTTGCCCTTGATAGCTGTTAACTGTGCCATTTTGGGAGGTTCGCTTTTTATGCAGGCGAGGGAAATCCCAAATATAGGGTTGGCGCTGAATTATGGAATCAGTTCCGGTATTGGATGGTTCTTGGCTATTTTGGCCATTGCGGCAATTAGGGAAAAAATCAGGTATTCTAATGTACCGGCACCATTGCGCGGTTTGGGAATCACTTTTATAATCACAGGTTTAATGGGTATTGGTTTCCAAAGTTTTGGAGGTATGCTTACGGGTGATAACGAGCCGCCAGAGGAAGCCCAGACCACTACCGTTGAAACCAAGGAAGATAAAGAAATCAAAAAGGAGATTGAAGATAAAGAAAAAGCAATCTCTTATAACGAAGCCATAAACAAATAGAAGATGATATTAGCCGCAAGTACCGGAGGTACTATTCTAATTACCGTAGTAGCGTTTCTTGTTTTGTTGTTGATTTTGGTGGCACTCTTGCTGTTCACCAAAGAAAAACTATCTCCATCAGGACCAGTTACGATAACCATTAATGGTGAAAAAGAATTGGAAGTTGGTTCAGGAGGGTCTTTGTTGTCAACCTTGGGTAACCAAAAAATATTCTTGCCATCCGCATGTGGTGGAGGTGGAACCTGTATCCAGTGTGAATGTCATGTACTTTCCGGAGGAGGGGAAGCCTTGCCGACAGAAACACCTCACTTTTCAAAAAAGGAATTGAGCGAGGGTGCCCGTTTGGCCTGTCAGGTTAAGGTAAAGCAGGACATGAACATCACTATTCCAGAAGAGGTATTTGGTATCAAAAAGTGGGATGCCAAAGTAGTACGTAATTATAACGTGGCCTCGTTCATTAAGGAGTTTGTGGTGGAGATTCCAGAAGATATGAACTATAAGGCAGGTGGGTATATCCAAATTGAGATTCCACCTTGCGAAGTAAAATATTCGGATATTGACATTACCGCTCACCCAGAAGAACATGAGACACCGGACAAGTTTCAAGCTGAGTGGGATAAGTTCAACCTATGGCCATTGGTAATGAAAAACCCTGAAACTGTTGAAAGAGCCTATTCCATGGCCTCTTACCCAGCAGAAGGAAGAGAGATTATGCTAAACGTTCGTATTGCTACCCCACCTTGGGACCGTAATAAAAATGGATGGATGGATGTGAATCCAGGTATTGCCTCTTCATATATCTTTAGTTTGAAGGAAGGTGATCCCGTAACCATTTCCGGACCGTTCGGTGAATTCTTTATTAACGAGTCCGAAGCAGAAATGCTTTACGTAGGAGGTGGTGCCGGTATGGCGCCAATGCGTTCTCACTTATACCACTTGTTCAAAACATTAAAGACCAATAGAAAAGTTACGTATTGGTATGGAGGTCGTTCCAAAAGAGAATTGTTCTATATTGATCATTTCAAGCAATTGGAAAAGGATTTTCCTAACTTCAAATTCTATATGGCACTTTCAGAACCAATGGAAGAAGATAACTGGAAAGTTAAAGAGAATATAGATGCTGAAGGAGATGGTTTTGTTGGATTTATTCACAACTGTGTTATCGATAACTACTTGAACCATCACGAAACTCCAGAAGATATTGAACTATATTTCTGTGGACCACCATTGATGAACAAAGCTGTTCAGAAAATGGGCGAGGACTTTGGTATTCCAGATGAGAATATCAGGTTTGATGACTTTGGAGGATAATCCGAAACATATAATCACCTCGAGCATTGTCGAGAGGAATTTATAAAACCAAACCGATGCTCAAGCATCGGTTTTTTTGTTGCCTATGGGAAGAGAATTAACAGAACAAGAATTGCACAACTTGGCCATGAACATAGTGGGTAGGGAACTGGAGTCTGATGGTTTTGAATTTATGGCCATCAACAGTAAGCTCAAAAAGAACCCGCAGTATGTGTGCCTTAAAGAAAAAGTGCTACATTTTATTGTGGTGCGCAATGTGGAATTTCCCCTCAATCCGAGAGAATATGATGAAGAATTGATGCGCACCGTTAAAGATCACGCTGAGAAATTCGAGGCCCGGACTTATTTCGCAGGGGTTGGACTCTCCAACGCATCGGACCGGACGGAACCGTTGTTTTTGGATGAAGAATATGTGGTGGACTATCAAGGATTAATAGAGATATAGATGGGAAAAATTGTACTGTTGTTGGGATGGGTTGTATTGTTTGTTGCTTGTAATCAAAAGAATGGGCAGGTCAAGAACCAAGCTTGGGGCAATGCCCTGGGCACCACGTATTCCATTATTTATATTGCCGATAAGGAACTGGATTATCAACAGGAGATAGATTCTGTTTTTCAAGTGCTCAACCAATCGATGTCTACCTACATTCCTTCTTCCGACATTTCCAAGATCAATGAAGGAGACTCCACTGTAGTTGTGGATGAGATGTTTAAAGAGGTTTTCGATGTTTCTAGCGAAGTCCACAAGGCTTCAAACGGCTATTTTGACCCCACTATCGGTGTTTTGGCCAATGCATGGGGATTTGGTCCGGGTGAGCAGATACAGCTCGACAGCCTTCGCGTGGATAGCTTATTGGGCTATGTTGGATGGGAAAAGGTAAAGCTAAATTCAGATAATACCATCAGTAAGACCCATCCATCCATCCGATTTGATTTTAACGCAGTGGCCAAAGGTTATGCAATAGATAGGCTAGGGGCCATGTTGGATGCCAAAAGTATCGAGAATTACCTCGTTGAAGTAGGGGGCGAAGTGCTGGCCAAGGGTACCAATCTGGATTCAGGGAAACAATGGACGGTCGGTATTGATGACCCTCAGGTAGAAACAGGCCGTGAATTGAAACAAATTGTTTCCTTGGAGGATATGGCGATGGCATCATCCGGTAACTATAGAAAGTTTAGGGTAGACCCCGATACTGGTGAGAAATACGTACATACCATTAATCCAAAAACAGGGTACACGAAAAACTCCAATGTTTTGGCAACAAGTGTGGTGGCCAAGACCTGTGCCGTTGCGGATGCTTATGCAACAACTTTTATGGCGATGGATTTGGAGGAGTCCAAAAAAGTGCTTGATAATCATGATGAGCTGGAGGCATACATCATCTATTTGGATGAAAACGGCGAGACTAAGGAATTTTTTACTTCTGGTTTTGAAGCTCTGGTCAAAAAATGATCATTTCCGAACCAAGGGGATAATTTCGCCTTTCGCCAATCGATATTTTTCAACATCTTCCTTTGGAAGGGTGTTGGTGTAATCCACTTCTTCCACTGTGAAACCTATGCTGCGAAGCTTATCAAAATAGTCCCTGCCATAAATGCGGACATGATCGTATTGACCAAAAATACGGGCACGCTCTTTTTTATCGATAATGGTGTCATCTTCAAAGGTCTTTTCCCTTTTCAGGTCTTGTGGAATTTGAAAGATGCCCCATCCGCCCGGTTTCAGTACACGGTAGAGTTCTTGCATGGCCTTAGTGTCATTCGGGATATGTTCCAGAACATGGTTGCATAAGATGACATCAAAGGAATTATCGGAAAAGGGTAGGTTGCAGATATCCGCCTTTACATCCGCCAAAGGTGAATTGAGGTCGGTAGTGGTGTAATCTAGATTGTCCAACTTTTTGAATCGGTTGTAAAACGCCTGTTCAGGCGCGAAGTGGAGCAATTTTATAGGTTTGCTGAAGAACTCGGTTTCATTCTTTAAATACAGCCACAATAAGCGGTGCCGCTCCAAGGATAGGGTAGAAGGAGAGAGTACGTTCTCCCTGGGACTTTCATATCCGTAGGGAAGAAAACTTTTAAAGCTCTTACCGTCAATCGGGTCGGTGAATTTATTTCCCTTTAGGAAAAAGGCAATCAATGGACGTACCCAATAGCTTAATCGGATAAGTAAAGGCCTAGGAATTAGATTGAGGAAGTATTTAAAAATTTTTGACACGAATCACACGGATTTTCACCAATTGGATTTATAGTATTACTCTTTTGTAGGATAAGCTATCCTCACCAAAATTTACAATTAGCCCCAACTTCAATTTAGAAGCTGCTAGATAGTTTAAGGTCTGTTTTACATGGGCACTGTTGATCTTTTCCACTGCTTTGAGCTCCAATATTATTTTGTCGTCTACTAAAAAGTCAGCGAAATAGTGGTGTTTCAAGATGTTGCTTTTATAGGTGATATTGAATTTAGCTTCTTTTTGATATGGAACACCGCTGGACTTCAGTTCCAATTCCAATGCTTCTCCATAGACTGCTTCACTGAATCCTTTACCAAGTTCGTTATGGATGTCCATGCATAGGCCAATGATGAAGTAGGACTCATTTTTATAAATGATTTGGGACATTTATTTGAATAATTGGTGAAATTCGTGTCAATATAAAAAATACTTACACTAAAGCACCAACTTTTTGCTTCGGAACTCATCCTCTTCATCGCTGGTAATGCCCAAGGCCTCGTAAATATATTGAAACGTGGATAGTAGTTCAGGTTTCCCGTCTACAAGGGCCACATCGTGCTCAAAATGGGCGCTCGGCTTTCCATCCGCAGTAAGTATGGTCCAACCGTCCTTGAGTTGCTTTATTCGCCTGGTGCCCATGTTGATCATGGGTTCTATGGCCACAACGGTTCCATTTACAAATTTTTTGCCACGCCCTCTTTTCCCATAATTGGGCATTTGTGGGTCTTCATGTAGTTCACGGCCCAAACCGTGCCCTACCAATTCGCGCACAACTCCGTAGCCATGGTCCTCGGTATACTTTTGGATAGCATAGGCCACATCGCCCACACGATTGCCCAATGTAAACTCTCGAATTCCCAAGTAAAGTGATTCTTTGGTGACCTTGAGCAATTTTTTGGTTTCTTCGGCTACCTCGCCAACTTCAAAGGTGTACGCATGGTCGCCATGAAAGCCATTTTTAACGGCTCCACAATCCACGGAAACAATATCCCCGTCTTTCAATTCTTCATTGCCGGGTATTCCGTGCACGACTTGCGCATTTGGGCTCCAGTTTAGTGTGTTCGGAAAATCGTACATGCCCAAAAAGCCGGGTACGGCTCCTTGCTCACGGATAAATTCCTCTGCCATTTTATCCAACTTTAATGGATTGGCCCCAGGCTTGATTTCTTTGGCCAACATGCCCAATGTTCTGGATACCACCAAAGCGCTTTCGCGCATCAACTCAATTTCCTCTGCTGTCTTTACTTGAATCATAGCCGCAAAGATAAATTGATTCTATGGATTTTAAAGAATGTTTGCTTAAACCAGTGGTTTTTGTGTCATCAATTCGGGTTGTGGTACACCGATCATTTTAAGTATGGTAGGCGCAATATCTCCCAAAACACCACTCTTCACCTCTTTGATGTCGTTGTCCACCAAAATAAGTGGCACTGGGTTGGTGGTGTGTGCCGTGTTCGGGCTACCATCGGGATTGATCATGGTATCGCAGTTTCCGTGATCGGCAATTACGATGGTGGAATAGCCGTTCTCCAAACCGGCCGTAATCACGTCCTTCGCACATTGGTCAACGGTTTCGCATGCTTTAACAGCTGCTTCCATGACACCGGTGTGACCGACCATATCCGGATTGGCAAAATTGAGGCAGACAAAATCGGCATCCCCTTTTTTAAGTTCAGGGATAATGGCATCACGGATGTCGTAGGCACTCATTTCCGGTTGAAGGTCGTAGGTTGCCACTTTCGGGGAAGGACAAAGGATTCGTTCTTCACCATCAAACGGTTCCTCGCGCCCTCCGTTGAAAAAGAAGGTTACGTGCGGATATTTTTCCGTCTCGGCGATGCGTATTTGCCTTTTTCCATTTTTGGCAAGGGTCTCACCAAGGGTTTCCCTTATGTTTTCTTTGTTGAATATGATTTTGATTCCGTTGAAGGATTCATCATAGTTCGTCATGGTCACATAATACAGGTTCAGTTTGTGCATGTTCTGCTCATGGAAATCCTGTTGGCTCAACGCTTGGGTAAGCTCACGGCCACGGTCTGTCCTAAAATTGAAAAAGATGATTACATCATCATCCTGAATCTTGGCAATCGGAGCGTTGGCAGCATCCGTCATTACCAAAGGTTTGATGAACTCGTCGGTAACGCCTTCATCATAACTTTTTTGCATGGCTTCACCTATATGCTGTGTTTTCTCTCCATCGGAATTTACCAGAACGTCGTAGGCCATTTTAACGCGCTCCCAACGTTTGTCGCGGTCCATGGCATAATATCTTCCGATTACGGTAGCCAACTTGGTCTTTTTGTCAGCGCAATAATTGTCAAGGTCTACCAAAAAGCCTTTTCCACTTTTGGGGTCCACATCACGGCCATCGGTAAATGCATGGACGTAAGAATTTTGCACACCGCTTTCGTCAGCAGCTTTTATGAGTGCTTTTAGGTGGTCTATATGGCTATGTACGCCACCATCGCTCACCAAGCCCAAAAAGTGGACCGGCTTGTTATTGGCCTTGGCGTAGTCAAAGGCGTCTTTGAGTACTGTTTCGTTTTTTAAGGTATCTTCTTTTACGGCTTTGTTGATTTTGGCCAAATCTTGGTAAACGATTCTTCCAGCACCAAGGTTCATGTGTCCTACCTCGCTATTTCCCATTTGTCCTTCAGGCAGACCAACGTTCATTCCGTCGGTGTGAAGGTCGGCATCAGGATATTTGGTGTAAAGTGAATCAATGAATGGTGTATGGGCCTTTTCAATGGCCGAAACTTTTGGGTCTGGGGATTTTCCCCAGCCGTCCAAAATCATAAGAATAACCTTTTTGTTCATAGTAAAATATTGTACCACAAAAATAAAATGTTCTCCTTGGATGCCCTAGCTTTTTGTTAAAATTCTAATTATGAAGTTGTTAATTATTTTATGTTAAAATTGAAGAGTTGTTAAAAATAAGTTATTTAACTGTTAATCGTGTAACATCCTCTGTTCTGGGAAGTCTATTTTTATAACAAGTAAATTCATTAATCAAAAACAATCATCATGAAAAAAACAATTTTCACAGTGGCTGCATTTTCCATGTTGGCCCTAAGCGGCGTTTCTGCCAACGAACTCAAAACAACTGATTTTGGAACAAATTATGAAATGGTAAGCCCCGATGAGCTCAGCACTTTTTGCAAGGCGGTAATGCAGGGCGATGTGGAAGCCGTTAAAAAATTCATTGAACTGGGGGAGGATGTCAACCAAAAATCTTTGGGGAAAGCTCCTATCCATTATGCGGCCCGTTACAATAAGGCCGAGGTCTTAAAAGTGCTCATTGAAAATGGGGCCGACCTAAAAAAGCGCTGTGATGGTGGCATGACTGCCATGAAGTATGCGGAATTGTCCAACGCAACAGAGGCACAAGCCGTGTTGGAAGCTGCTATGAAAAAATAGAAAAGGAGTTTATTCGTCCAATGAAAAAGGCCTCACCAAAATGGATGAGGCCTTTTTTTCATTTCACAAATTTTAGTGTCCTTGCAAAAGAGTGTGTCTCGCGGCTTAGAACTCAAAGCCAGTAAAAGCTCTGTATAAAAATGCATATACAGCCAATAAAAACATGGCGGCACAGAATATTGAGTATCCCTTTAAAAAGAATACAACAAAGCTAGGTTTGCAATCGTCAAATGCCTCTAAATAGAGATCTTTAAAGTGTAATAGTGTTCCCATATGTTCTCTCTTTTTATAGCATAAAAGATCAAGAGAACGTAGGTAGGATTCGGGTTCATTCAAAGATACGGAAATAAGGACAAAGCACTTTTTTAATCGATGAACCGCCGATTCTATCGACCTGAATATTTATCGATGGATTCCTTGATTTTTTCAATCCTGTTCTCGGGGTCGGGGTGGGTGCTCTGGAATTCGGGAACCCGGTTGGGCCCGGCAGCAGCTTTCAGTATTTTCATGACCTCTATCATCTCGTTGGGATCGTAACCGGATTCGATCATGAACAATACGCCAAGATCATCACTCTCCAGTTCGTCGCCCCTGCCATTGGTCAAAAGGGTGTTCTGGCCAATTCCTGCAACTACACTGCCCATGTCGCCGCCTACGGACGCCCCTGTGGCCAAAGTTTGCCAAAAACTGCTTTCGGCAATACGTTCCGCAGAGTGCCTTCCGATTACATGACCTATTTCGTGGCCCAGTACGCCCGCAAGTTGTGCCTCGTTGAGCTGGGAGAACAGCGCATAGGTGATAAATATCTGCCCGCCCGGCAAGGCAAAGGCATTTATGGTGCGGTCGTCCGCCAAAAGATGGAACTCATAGCGATAAGGGGTCTCGCTGGCCACACTGTTCTGGACCAGTTTGTTGCCGACCTTGTCCACTAAATTTTGAAGACGTTCATCGGGGTATAGGCCGCCGTGCTGTTGTGCCATTTCGGGGGCACTTTGTAGCCCAATGGCAATTTCCTGCTCCGCGGTCATGTCGATGTTCTGGGTTCGCCCGGTATAGGGATTTTCTTCTTGGTTGCTGCATCGGCGTATAAAAGCAAATGCCACAATGGCCAAACCGATAAGGATACGTATCCTCCAACTTCCTCTTCTCATGGTGTAGTGTTCTTGTTAGTTGAAGATACGAAAAAACGGTTATAGCAATACTGGGTTGATGTCCAAAATATTATCCTGAAGATAGGTCTTGATAAACCCAGCGGTAAAGTGTTCGCTGCCCATAAATCTTTCTTCTTCCAACAACTTGAGGATATTGAGTTTTCTATAGGCCGTTAGCATGGGAATGGAAATGGGCGCATAGCTGTAGTGCCAAGGTTCGTACTTAAAGCCCCTTCTTCTGGGGTTGTTGGTATAGACAAGATAGAACCCATATTTGGTCGAGTTTTCGTCCAACCAAAGTTTGAAGCCTTCGTAAGGGCCGCCCGCTTCAAATTTTTCGGGGACCAGTACATCGCCCGAAGATTTTGGGAAGCCATCGATAATATCAATGTCGGTTCCCCAATGGTGTCTGCTCGTCCCAGGAATGGTTGAATATTCAATTATTTTTTCAATGGCATCAAAAGGGGACAGGCCCAAATCCTCTGTATAGTTCAGGTATTTGCGTTCCCAAATGCGCTGTTGATGATAGTAATCGCGAAAGCTGGACACCATTTTAATATCAAAACCGGCGGAATAGGCCGCTTTTTTCATTTCCAAAAAGGAGTTGTAGGCTTCTTCCCGTAAATTAATGCCTTCACCAAAAAGTTTTATGTCCGCTTTGCCCATCAGCTCTTCGGTCGAGTATTTGGGGTCGGCGAAATAGGGAAACACGGGTGAAAGGGCACAGGCCATGCCGGATGCCGCGGTATTTTTTAAAAAGCTCCTTCTTTTCATGAAACAAATTTTGCCCCAAGTTAAGAAGTATTTTTAATTACTGCTTTTGAAAAATTCTGGAGGGAAAGACTGATTTTTTACTTATCTAAAAATAGGAAGCCGTTATATTCCAGTCCAAGGTCGTCCAAGGTCACCAGATAAAAATAAACGCCTTCCGGAAGGCCGTTGGCTGGATTGGGAACCATGCTGCCCGTGTTGGCCACGCCCCTGAACTCGTTGGTGTAGTTTATCTTTTCAAAAACCTTTTGTCCGTAGCGGTTAAAAATACGCAAACTGTTGTTCGGCGATTCCTCCATGCCATCGATGACCAAAAAATCGTTGGTGCCGTCTCCGTTCGGGCTCAAAAAATAATTGCCCAAAGTGGGATTGTTCACGGCAAAAGTATCTGTCGGAAGCGGAACCGTACCAAAGGTAATGGCTGCATAATCGTTGGGCACAAAGGTTTCCGAGGTTACAAAACCATTGGTGATATCGCCACTATAAGCGGTGTTCCCGATAACCACCCATTGGTTGGACGATTTGTTCCAGCCCACTACGATAATGGACTCCACCGTGGCATTCGGAATGGTGATCAGGCTGCTTCGGGTGTTCCACGAAATGGTGACCTGAACGGGAGTGTTGCCCTGTAGTATCCAGAATTCCCTATCGGTCACCGTGCCAATGTTGTTTACTTTTTCTTCCACATCAAAAGTTTGGGAAATGGAGGTGGGGGCGGAAGGATTTTCAAAAAAATAGGCACAAATGGCTTGTGGCACCGTACCCTGGGCATTGAACGTCAACGGGCGGAGCTGTTCCGCATCGCCTACCGGGAAGGAGAACACGTTGCGGTTGTTCACCTCGGCAAAGCCGGTTACTTTGGAATCGTCGCTCTCTCCGCCAAAAAAGCCGTCTTCCATAAAGTTTAGGTTGACCGTTGGCGTGTTGGTGGGCGTTAAAAAATCGCCGAGTATAAAATTAACGTTGTTCCGCACCATCAGCGGGATGTCCAAAAACACATTGTTGTCCATCAAGATCTCCGTATCCCAAAAAGTGGGGGGTATGCTCCCTGTGACCGTAATGGGGCGATTGCCATAAAAACCGACCAGCCCAGTGGTTTGGTCAAAGTTGGCATCGTTGATCAAATTGGTATGCAGGCCCACTTGGGCATCGTTGTGCACGGTAAAATTGCCACTGTTGTACAGCCCTTCTTGGGCAAAGGCAACGCTGACCGAAAACAAAAACGCTATGTGGAGGAAGGGTTTCAAGGAATTATAAGTTTGTTACTGTAAAATACCAACTAGAATCTACAGGGGAATAAAGTATATTGTCAACCACCACTGAGTGTGTGTGAGGGTCTACGGTTGTTGGGGTCGTTGGGTCTTGTGTTTCATAGAAATCTGGCATTGGAAAAGGGGCATAGATAGTTACATCAAACCCGTTAATTGTTGGGTTTGATACTTCTATCGTTGTTCCTGGCTGTGGTTGGTTTAAAACAGTTAGTTGAACAATATAATTTACATCACCCGCAGGTCTAGGAGTAGCAAATTGTACAGAATAATTACCAGTACTGGTTCTTGTTACACCCGAACCAGCTGCTGGCAGTGCGACTCCAGATGCATTCACAATTGTTGCGTTATTATTTACTCTGCCGAGAGCTACCACGGGATTTGTAACAGCGACATTAAAATCTTGTCCGGAGGGAGTAACAGTAATTCCATCTCCTTCGGAAACAGTAGGTGTATCTATTAGAATCCAGTTCGTTCCGTCCCATTGCATGAGCTGTCCGTTGGTTGTACCATCCTCAAGTTTTGCACGAGTAACGTTTGCATCTAGAATTTTGTTTGTAGTGACCGCTCCGTCCGCAAGTTCGTCGGTATCTATCCCCCCGTCAAGCACGTCCAAAGTCAAAGGGTCTGCTTGTGTTCCGGTTCCGTTCAGTGCAAGGGACCCGTTTAATGTTGCGTCAGTTACTTCGTTCCCTATAATGCCATCATCTTCGGTGATATCCAGGGATGTTTCATCGACGAGTACCCAGTCGGTTCCATCCCACTGCATGAGCTGTCCGTTGGTTGTTCCGTCCTCAAGTTTTGCACGAGTAACGTTTGCATCTAGAATTTTGTTTGTAGTGACCGCTCCGTCCGCAAGTTCGTCGGTATCTATCCCCCCGTCAAGCACGTCCAAAGTCAAAGGGTCTGCCTGTGTTCCGGTTCCGTTCAGTGCAAGGGACCCGTTTAATGTTGCGTCGGTTACTTCGTTCCCTACAATACCATCCGTTTCTGTGATGTTCAATGCCGATTCATCGATAAGGACCCAGTCGGTTCCGTCCCATTGCATAAGCTGTCCTGTGGTTGTACCATCCTCAAATTTTGCACGAGTAACATTTGCATCTAGTATTTTATTTGTAGTGACCGCACCGTCCGCAAGTTCGTCGGTATCTATTCCCCCGTCAAGCACATCCAAAGTCAAAGGGTCTGCCTGTGTTCCGGTTCCGTTCAGTGCAAGGGACCCGTTTAATGTTGCGTCGGTTACTTCGTTCCCTACAATACCATCTGTTTCTGTGATGTTTAGTAATGTTTCGTCAACAAGAACCCAGTCGGTCCCGTTCCATCGCATGAGCTGTCCGGAAGTTGTTCCGTTGGCTATTTTGTCGAGGGTAACAGCATCATTCGCTATATCCTCTTCAAGTATAGTACCATTCAATATTTTAGTTGAGGTAACCGCATTATTGGCAAGTTCGTTTTCTGTGATTCCAAGTGGAGAAACCCCAAGCGTATATGGGTCACCGGCATCTCCATTTCCAGAACGTGTCAAGGTTCCATCGGTGACATCCACCACTTCATTACCTATAACGCCATCGGCTTCAGAAATCTGTAGGTCGGATTCAAGTGTGTATACCCAATCCGTACCATTCCATATAATAATTTGTCTCGTGTTACTGGCAAGACCATTGAAATGCTCCTCAGGGTTGATTGAGTTGTTCGCATAGTGTTGAGAGTCGATTACTCCTGGTGCTATATCTGATCCTTCAATTGAATTTCTAGGAATATTACTGCTGTCAATTAATCCTACACTAAAGTCATAGTTGTCGCCGTCTTGGGTAATTATAATAGTGCCATCTTCGGTGGAGGTTGTAAAAGAGTCATCCAGCGCCTCACAGATATTGATCCATTCCGTGCCATCGTAGTAGTGCAGGCAGTTTTGGTCCGTATTGTACACCAAGGCACCGCGCAACGGGCTTATGGCGCTCATTTGGGCATCGGTTACTCGGGAGATTACCAAGGCACGCGAGGTACTCTCCAATTCCAGTAGCGAGGCGGGGTTCAAATTCTGGGGGTTATCACCGATTTTTACCTGTGCGGTCAGCGAGTTGATCGCCAATAGGCCTATGATGGTGTAGATTAGTGCAGTTTTCACAGTGTTTGTTTATTTGAGGATTTTCCAAACGTAAAAACAAAACTATACTTATGTTTTAATATCTTTAATAAATACCGTCCAAACACGAAATTCACGGGTGAATGGAACCACCTTTGGTATATTTGTAGGGCACAGAATTAACAAAAGTTTAGAACGGCTTAATTTTTTTTATGCCGTTCATGGACTTTCTTTAACTGATACTAAATACATTCCAATGAAAAATATATACTTGATCGTGTTCTCTTTACTGTTGTCCGGCTATTGCATGGCTCAGGACTCCCGTCAAATGTTGCGGGGAAAGGTGCTTTATAGGAGCTCCAACGTCCCCAACGAGAACGTTATCAATTCCACCAGTGGCCATGCTACTATAACCAACGACAATGGTGAGTTTATGATCGAGGTGATGGAAGGCGACCAATTGGTCTTTACCGCAATTAATTACCAGTTGGAGGTAGTGAAGATCACACCGGAAATATTGGCCAACAACCGTTTGGTGGTAGAGGTGGATGAAAAAGTACAGGAGCTGGACGAAGTAGTGGTGAGCCCGGAAAACCAAGAACGCTTTCTTGAGGTGAAAAACGAGGATTTTAAACAGTTCGATTACGAAATAGATCGTAGCACCGAGGTGGAGAATATCGCCAATTCCCAGATTACACGTGGCATGAAGGATGGACTCAACTTTGTGAACATTTTTAAGGCTCTATTTAAGTCTCAAGATGCCAATGGACAGGAGCGGATTCCGCTAAAAGTGAGCGAAGTGCTCCGACATGTGTACGATGACGAGTTTTTTGTGGTGGATCTAAGGTTGCCACAGGACAAGATAGATGCATTTCTGTTGTATTGTGATGACAAAATACCTTCCCAGACCCTACTCAAAAAAGAAAATGAGTTTCAGTTGATCGATTTTTTGGTGACCCAAAGCAAGGAATTTAGGGCAACGTTAAACGAGGAATGAAAAAGTGCTTACTAGCCTTGCTGATTTTTGCCGCCCAATGGGCTTTTGCCCAAGAAGGTGATGCTAAAATATTGCAGGGAAAAGTTATCAGTGCCGACAAGGATGTTGTGGGGGTTGTAGTTCAAAATGTGACCACTGCCGATGCGGTAATCACCGATTTGGAGGGCAATTTTTCCATTCGGGTAAGGGTAAACGATACCTTGATGTTCTCCGCTGTACATTTTTTAAGAAAATCCCTTCCCGTTACCGAAGCATTGTACCGCTCCAACTTTGTTGAAGTGCCCATGCAGGAATTTGTGAACGAGCTCAAGGAGGTGGTGGTGACCCCCTATAACTTGACAGGAGATCTTACCAAGGACATAGACCGTGTAACCTTGGAAAAGGATGTAAGCGCAGAGGCGTTGAACCTGCCCAATGCCCATAGGCGTATTCCTACCCAGAGCGAGCGTAAATTGCAGGAAGCATCTTCCATGAGCATGACCGCTGGCGGTGGTTTGGGAGGTGCAGGTGGCGGTATGAGCCTCAATCCCATCATCAATGCGATAACAGGGCGCACCAAAATGCTCAAGAATAGGGTGAAGATTGATAAAACCTATGCCCAAACACAGCAGGTGCAAGGGTTTTATGCTGACTCGCTTTTTGTGGCGACCCTAAAGATTCCCATGGAGAAAATAGATGACTTTATGTATTTCTGCGAGGTGGACGAAGCTTTTCAAACAGCCGTGGAACTGGGTGACAAACTTCAAATCTTAGATATTATGATTCAAAAGAGCAGGGCATACCGGGAGAGCAATAATTTGGATTGATTTCTTTTAGGAAACAGGAAACAGGAAACAGGAAACAGGAGACAGGAGACAGGAGACAGGAGACAGGAGACATTTTGTCAAATCTTATATCTAGTTTCTCGCATCTCATATCTTACAAAATAGTTTGGCAGGTAAATTGCAGAAAGATTTCTAAAACTGTAACATTGCTGTGCAATTAAAGCCCAATACCACATGATGACACTAAAAAAAGGAAGGATGGCATTTTTACCTTTGGTAATGTTGTTGTTGCTATCCTTTTCATCCGCCCATAAATATTATGTAAGTGTTACCAATATCGCCTATTCCAAAGATGATAGCGCGTTCCAGATTACCAGTAGGGTCTTTATAGACGACCTCGATAAGTTGCTGAAGGAACGGTATGACATTGAGGCCAAATTGGCCACGCCAAAGGAATCCAAGTTGGCGGACGAGTACATTGAAAAATATTTTAGGACAAAGTTTGCGATAGAACTGGATGGTAAGCCCGTTCAATATAATTTTTTGGGAAAACGCTACGATAACGATATGGTAATCTGTTATCTGGAAATTCCCAAGGTAAAGTTATCGGAAACAAAAAGCATGACCATACAGAACGAAGTGCTTATGGATCTCTTTGATGATCAGCAGAATATAGTGCATGTAAAATGGAACGGAAACAAAAAAAGTTTTATGCTGATCCGTCAGAACAATAAAGGAATGTTAAACTTATGACGTATTCTTAACAATTGGTTAAAATATGTTATTTTTCACCGCTATTAAATCAGATAAAAAAATGAACAGATTCAAGTATTGCTTAGCTTCTGTCTTGTTCCTTTTTGGAGCCGTGGTTATGGCTCAAGAAGAAGGGGACGTAAAAGAAAAGCGGGAGCCCGGTCATTACAACCAAAGTAGATTCAAACAATTGTACGAGGAGTTTTCCACTCCCAACACTTACCGTTCGGCCTCAGGTGCCCCAGGCCCTGATTATTATCAACAGCAGGCGGATTACGTAATGGACATCCAGTTGGATGACAAGAACGCGAAGATCAGTGGGGAAGAAACGATTACGTACCATAACAATTCGCCGGACGATTTGGAATTTCTTTGGGTGCAATTAGATCAAAACGTGCGGGCCAAAGATTCAAAGTCTCCTTTGCGGGACGGAAATGGTGTAAATATCGCCTATACGGCGGACAACTTTGCCCAGACCTATATAAGTGAGCCGTTCGATGGTGGTTTCAATATACAATCGGTTACCGATGCCAGCGGAAAGCCATTGTCGTACACCATCAACCAGACCATGATGAGGATCAATATCCCCGAACCGTTAAAAAGCGGGGAGAAAGTTTCATTCTCTATCAAATGGTGGTACAATATTCCAGACCATACCGTGAATAGAGCACGTTCCGGTTACGAGTATTTTCCAAAAGACGGTAACCGTGCTTATGTAATCGCACAGTTTTTTCCAAGAATGGCCGTTTACAGCGATGTGGAGGGATGGCAGAACCACCAGTTCTGGGGAAGCGGAGAGTTCGCGTTGCCATTTGGTAACTACGAAGTAAACATCACTGTACCTGCAGACCACGTATTGGATGCAACAGGAGAGCTTCAAAACAGAGATGAAGTGTTCTCCAAAGAGATGTTAAAGCGTTACAAGCAGGCCAAAAAATCATACGATAAGCCTGTGATCATTGTAACCCAAGAAGAGGCCGAAGCAGCGGAAAAAGGGTTTTCTACCGACACCAAGACATGGAAGTTCAAAGCAACCAATGTTAGGGATTACGCATTTGCATCGTCCAGAAAATTTGTTTGGGACATGCAGGCCGTTAAAATAGGCAACAAAGATGTAATGGCAGTTTCCCTTTACCCAAAAGAAGGAAACCCACTTTGGGAGGAACTATCCACCAAAGCCGTGGTGCAGACCTTGCAGACCTATTCAAAGCATACTTTTGATTACCCTTACCACAAAGCCATTTCCGTTCACGCAAAGAACCAGGGAATGGAATATCCGATGATTTGCTGGAACTACGGACGTCCGAATGAGGATGGTACATATTCCGACAGGGTAAAATATGGAATGATCAGTGTAATCATCCATGAGGTAGGACACAACTTCTTCCCTATGATCGTTAATTCCGATGAGCGTCAGTGGGGATGGATGGACGAAGGAATCAACACATTTGTCGAATATCTTGCGGAGCAGGAATTTGGTAAAAATTATCCTGAGGTAATAGTGCCCAACAGCGAATACCCATCACGAAGAGGAAAGCCTGCTGACATTGTTCCATACATGGCGGGAGACCAAAGTTTTATTTCTCCTATCATGTCCAACCCGGAAAACGTGTATCAATTGGGTCCTAACGCCTACGGTAAACCGGCAACGGCACTTAATATTTTAAGGGAGACAGTAATGGGAGAGGAATTGTTCGATCATGCTTTCCAAACCTATGCCCAACGCTGGATGTTCAAGCATCCGACCCCAGAGGACTTCTTCCGCACCATGGAAGATGCTTCCGCAGTGGATTTGGATTGGTTCTGGAGAAGCTGGTTCTACACTACCGATTATGTAGATATCGGTGTATCCGGTGTTAAAAAATACTATGTGTCCAACAAGCCTACCAAGGAAATGGAAAAATATATGGCCGATAGGAACCTTACCGAAGCCGACCTACCACCATTGGTATATTTGGCCGAGGAAGATAGTGAGGACTTTGCTCCGGAGCTAAAAGGAAAATCCCCGACCGAGACTTCCAAGAACCTTAAGGAATTTATGATGGACAACATGACCGAAGCCGAAAGGGCCCAGGTAAAGGAGCCAAAGTATTTTTATGAAATCACTTTTGATAAGCCAGGAGGAATACCAATGCCATTGATCGTAGAATACACCTACGCAGATGGAACTACCGAGAACATCACGTATCCGCCAGAAATCTGGAGAAAGAACGATGCCGAGGTAAAACGGGTAATGGCCACCCAAAAGGAATTGGTGGGGATTGTAGTAGATCCAAAATTGGAAACTGCGGATATCGACACCACCAACAACGCTTGGCCTAAGAAAGACGAGAAGTCTGACTTTGATAAATTCAAGGAAAATATCAAAGGAGACAGGTAACATAAAAAACTATGTTAAGAGCCCCGTGATTTCACGGGGCTTTTTTTATTTTGGAATGAAGATCTGATTATATTTGTGCCATGCAATTTCTATTTATCAGTGGAGCCGAGATTTTTTTCATCCTATTTATAGTGGTGATGGTGTTTGGTGCGGACAAGATTCCCGGTATCGCCAAGGGACTAGGGAAAGGAATGCGTCAACTTAAGGACGCAACGGACGATATTAAACGGGAAATACAGAAAAGTGCGGATGATGTGGATACCGATTTCACAAAGAACATCCGTAAGGAAATCGACGATGTAAAGAAGAATGTGAACGAAGTTTCCGGTTCCATCAAAAGAGACCTCAACAAGTAGATTCCTATGTTGGAAAAATTGCTCAAATGGGATAGGGACACTTTTGTTTATCTCAACGCACTGGGCATAGAGGATTACGACGTTTTCTGGTCTACCGTTACCAATATTTCCACTTGGATACCATTATTTATCCTTTTTCTCCTTCTTTTTTACCTGAAGTTTTCCAAAACCGAAGCTTTGTACAAGTTTCTCACCGTGCTGGGCTTGGTGGTTTTTATCACGGCTATTACCCATATCACCAAGGTGTCGGTGGCTAGGCTAAGGCCCAATAATACAGAAGAGATCAACACCCTGATTCGTATTTTGAAAAGTCCAACGGATTATAGCTTTTTCTCTGGCCATGCGTCCAGTTCCTTTTCCATAACCACTTTAGTGTTTCTTTTTTTACGCCATAAGGTAAAGTGGGCAATACTCTTTTTTATCTGGCCCATATTGTTTGCCATGAGCCGTATTTACGTAGGCGTGCATTTCCCCATTGATATTATCGTTGGAATGATAGTCGGGATTTTGTCCGGATTACTTTTCTTCTGGATTTACCAACGATTTATAGCACCCTACTCAACGTCAGTCCGTCTCTAATGGGCAACAATACGGTTTCCACTCTAGGATCTTCCTTTAATTTTTGATTGTATTCGAGCAATACAGCAGTGGCCCTGTCCGATTTCTGTAACGGTTCTACCACTTTTCCGGACCATAGCACATTGTCAGAAAGAATAACACTGCCAGGTCTCGTTTTTTGGATGACAGCTTCAAAGTAGGCATCGTAGTTTACCTTTTGCGCATCAATAAAAATAAGGTCAAAAGTTAGGTCGAGCTCGGGAACAATATCAAGTGCATCCCCGATATGTTGTTTGATTTGAGGGCCAAACCCGCTTCTGTCAAAATACCTGCGCTGCATTTCATGGAGTTCCTCGTTCACCTCAATGGTATGCAGTTCCCCATCTTTTTGAAGCCCTTCCGCCAAACACAAGGCCGAATAGCCCGTGTAGGTGCCAATTTCCAAAATATATTTGGGGTTGATGATCTTGGACAACATACTTAACACCCTTCCTTGAAAATGCCCGGTGATCATTCGGGGCTGCACCACCTTTAAGTGTGTCTCACGGGTGAGTTCCTGCAATAATTTGGGCTCGTCCTCCGAACTGTTGGCAATATAACTCTCCAAAATGGGCGATAGGAAATGCATGATATATTTTTCGCAAAAATATAGAAAAGAACTACATTGACTGCTTGATAAAACAAAAGAACCTCATGACGTTACCAAAGGTAAGCATACGAAAAGCAACATTGGAAGACTTGCCCAAGCTCCTCAACTTTGAACAGGAAATCATAAAGGCAGAGCGCCCTTTTGATGTTACCATAAAAGAAGGACCTATCAGTTATTACGATATTGGAGAAATAATTCAGGATACAAAAGCATGTGTTTTGGTCGCAGAAATAGATGATAGGGTCGTAGCTTCGGGCTACGGTATTCCCAAAAGAGCACGGCATTATCTGGACCATGAGTTTTACGCATACTTAGGTTTTATGTATACCGATGAAAATTTTCGGGGGATGGGAATCAATGCCAAGATTGTAGGCGAGCTTAAACAATGGTCTCAGAACCAAGGTTACAAGGAAATCCGATTGACGGTCTACAATGAAAACTTACCGGCAATCAAGGCTTATGAAAAAGTAGGTTTTAAAAAGCACATCATTGAAATGCGTTTGGAGTAATTTTCTTTTGATTACATTACTGCTACAAATTGTATTTTTGATGAAAACCAGAATAGAATGACATTCGAGAATACGCTTGAATTTGCCAAAAAGTTGGATGCTTCCGATGCTTTGGCTTCCTATAGAAATGAATTCCACTATCCACAAGTCAACGGAAAGGATGTAATCTATTTTACGGGCAACTCACTTGGGCTTCAACCCAAACGTACCCAAAAGTTTGTCGATGAAGTTATGAAGGACTGGCGAGAGCTGGCGGTCGAGGGGCACTTTTATGCTGATAAGCCTTGGTGGGATTATCACGAAAGACTAGCCGAAGGTTTGGGCAAGGTCGTAGGGGCAAAACCCAAGGAAGTTTCGGTGATGAACACACTTACCGTAAACCTTCATTTGTTGATGGTGTCCTTTTATCGGCCCACCGAAAAACGATTCAAGATAATCTGCGAAGAGAAGGCGTTTCCGTCCGACCAATATATGTTGCAAAGTCAGGTAAGGTATCACGGACTGAATCCCGAGGATGCCATAGTAGAAGTGAAAAAACGAGATGGGGAACATGCATGGCGCACTGAGGATATCATCCAAAAAATAAATGAGGTGGGCGATGAGTTGGCTTTGGTGTTGATGGGTGGTGTCAATTATTATAATGGACAAGTATTGGACATGGGAGCGATTACCAAAGCAGGAAAGGGCGTAGGCGCCTATGTTGGCTGGGATTTGGCCCATGGTGTTGGAAACATCAAATTGAACCTACACGATTGGGATGCTGATTTTGCCGCTTGGTGCAGCTATAAATACATGAACAGTGGCCCGGGGAACGCATCGGGAGTCTTTGTGCACGAAAAACACTTGGGCAAGGAGGACATCCCTCGTTTTGAAGGCTGGTGGGGAACCAAAAAAGAGACCCGCTTTTTAATGAAGCCGGAGTTCGACCCTATCGAAACCGCCGATGCATGGCAACTGAGCAATCCCCCTATTTTATCCATAGCACCCTATTTGGCCTCTCTGGAACTATTTAATGAAGTAGGCATGGATGCACTGATCGAAAAACAAAAGACCATTGTGGCCTATCTGGAGTATGTGCTCCACGAGATAGATAAGGAAGTAGAGAGCACATTTGAAATTATTACCCCTGCGGACAGAGGGTGTCAACTCTCCGTGTTTTTGCACGGCGAAGGGAAATCCATTTTTGACTATTTAATGAAAAAAGGTGTGATTACCGATTGGAGGGAGCCGAATGTTATCCGACTGGCACCTGCTCCATTGTACTGTTCGTATGAGGATATGTATCGTTTTGGACAAATCTTAAAAGAGGGTATACAGAGCAAATAAGAACCAATGCACTAAATGAACCGACTAAACACCACCATTAGATGAAATCCCTATGGCTTATTCTGTCCAATCCAAGATATTTTGGAGTGGCATGGGTATTTACCAGTATCAATATTTGGTTTGGAACATGGGCCATTTATATTCCCACCGTAAAGGAAAAACTGGATATAAATAAAGCAGATTTGGGCATAGCCCTGTTCTGCTTGTCGCTGGGGGTTTTCACCATTTTCCCCGTAGCTTCCAAGGTGATCAATAAACTTGGGGTAGGAAGGTCGTCATGGTACGGGGTAATATTTGCCTCCATAACGGCAATGTTGCCGCTAATGGCTCCCAATTATTATATGCTGATGGCAGCTTTGTACCTTTTTGGGGCGAGCAATGGATTTATAGATATCGCCATAAACACTTTGGTCACGGAGATTGAAAAAGAGGATAAACAGAACTTTATGTCCGCGGCCCATGGCTTTTTTAGTCTGGGCGGTATTTTGGTAGGCTTGGGCAGCTTCCTGATTCCTGTGATTGAAAACCCTGTGCTGCACATGGGCATTACCGTTGTGTTGGTTTTTGTCATCAATTTTTTTCTAAAGAAACATTATATCCATGTTGTGGCTGCCCCTGTGGAGAAGGAGCCCTTCAGCATAAAATTGTTCAAGCCGTTGCTTTTGCTGGGCATTATTGGGTTTGTGTCCTTTGGCAGTGAAGGCGCCATTATAGATTGGAGTTCCCTTTACCTAAAGGAAATGACCAAGGCCCCGGAATTGCTTATCGGAGCTGGATTTTTGGCATTTTCCACAACGATGACCTTAGGTCGGTTTCTGGGTGATGGTATCAGCGCAAAAATTGGGCCCATACGAATAGTAGGAGTGGGTGCGCTTATTGCCGCAGTAGGTTTTGTGTTGGTCTTAACGCAAAATACCACATGGTCTATCATCGGCTTTGCTCTTAACGGTCTTGGTTTCTCGGTCATTGTTCCCGAATTGTTTCGTATCGGTGGGAATGTCAAGGGAGTGGATTCTTCCCAAGGTGTTGCTTTTATAGCCGGGTTCGGGTATATCGGATTTTTGTTGGGGCCTGTTATTCTAGGATTTATTGCTGAAAGTGCCTCCCTGAATTATAGTTTTATCTTGCTCCTGTGTATGGCCATCTTGGTTTTTGGGATTACGTTTTTTCTGCGAAGGAGAGGGAAATAGTGTCAATTGTATATGCTCATATTGGAATTGATTAATGTTCTATGGTCATAAGGTATTATTTGGCCGATGGCAGGTCATATGATTTTCTAAGTTATCAGTTTCCGGCTATACCAACTTCTCACATATAGGTGATAGTTATTTTTCCTTTATCAGGGCCTTTAACTTTTCAAGTTGTGTGTCCGATTGCCAAAGTACTTGGCTCATGTCCCTTTCTATTTTTATATCAGGTGTTGTTCCGTAGCCGTCCAAAACCTTTCCATCTTTCTGAAAGGAGACCATTGTACTGATTTTTCCGAACAATTTTGAATTGGGAAGGTCCACCCAATCGCTATTGCCACTAGAACCATCCGTCGTCACTCCAACAATTTTTATATTCGGAATTCCTTTGAAAGCAGAGACGAAAACAGATGCCGCACTGAATGTTTTTTCATTGGCCAAAATATAGACAGGCTTGTTGTAGTAAAGTCCTTGAGCGGATAGTTTATTTCCATTCAACAATCCAAAATAATATTCGCTGTATTTTTCTTTATCCAATTCATAGATGGGCTTGAAATTATTTAAAAACTCCGTTGCCTTTTTCTGTTCCCTGTCATCCAATTCCGAAAAAGAATATAAAAATCGGCTGTGTAGGCTTTCTTTATAATCTTTTGGTAAGGGGAGTGGCCCTCTTTGCTTGACTACATTTACAACATGAATGGAGTCAGGGTGAATCAAATATTTTGCAAATTTATATAGCAAATCCCGTGTTCCTCCACCATTGGCCCTGACATCGATAATTAGGGCTTCACTGTTATTTTGAATGGATTTCATAAATGAATTGACTTTCTCAAAAAGTAGGGGAGCTTCATCCTTACTTACCATTTCCGGTAGTTTGATGTATGCGATGTTGTCGTCCAAACTAAATAGCCCAGCAATATTTTCGGGTTGGTTAAAGTCCTCGTCCTTTATAAAAAGATAGTCCCTTTCAAATTTTTCATCCCATGGTCTTTGCCTTTCTGATTTATCAATTATGGGAAATTCCAGAACAGTGTCTTTTTGAAATGTAGCGTCCGAAAGTGTTACTTCGACTTCTCTCTTAAGTGGTTTGTCCAGTAATATGTAGTTCTTTTGGATATCCCTGATGTCGCGAACCGCTAGTGTAAAATAGGTCTCTTCGGGCGCTTTGACGTCTTCTGGCCGCGTTTTTTGCAAGAATTCATTTATGTCCAGACCATCAATCTTTTTGAGGTACGGAAAATGAGGATTTAGGATTTTCAAGGTTTTATCCTGATCATAATTCAAAACAACAACTTTATAGTTTACAGGTGCGTAAACAAACGGTAAGAATAAGGATTCGTTTAGGCTGTAGCCTCTAATGCCATTTAAAGCGGAATGTCTATCCCCGATTTTGGCCAAAGTGTTGGTGACAAACAAACCAAAATTTTCAAGTCTTGTGGAATCTTTTAACGATGTAAGATAATTTTCAAAATCCTTGTTGAAATCAAAACCGTTCAGATAAGCATAGGAAGACTTTTCATTTAATGTTTTGATCAAAAATTCAACATCTTCCGTTACTTGTTTTTTGGTAAGCCAATTATCCTGTGCTTGTGCATGTACGATAACCAAACAAAATAATGGGATGATTAGGTGTTTAAGTTTCATTTATAGTTTTTGTTTCAAAAATTTCTTTACCCGAAATAGGAAATTAAACGATGGAAAACATCATTTTTAAGCGCTAGGGAGAATTTTGAAAATGCTTTTTGTGAACAAATTATGCCACAAAATCAAAGAAAGCTATTATTCCTTGCTTACCGAAAGCCCAGTGAAATATAAGTTGGTACCACCTTTGGGACGATTGTGCTGCTTCGCTAACTGCAACCCCTGCATCTCTACATAATCTTCCCAAGTAGAGACCAAGTTGGGCTCTTCTTGGTTGGATTTGCGATAGGCCCACTCGCGAATAATATAATCGTCCTTAAAATAGAAATCATATGCATCACCGGGAGTGTAACCACCTTCGTTGGCATACACTATAGTGAGTTTTTGCATAGGTTCTTCGCTAATTGGAGCGGTGGCTTTAGCTGTATGTTCGTAGGTATAATTGCCGGAGTCCCACATTAAATTAAAAGGGGCCATCAACCAATATCTGTCATTGATAAAACCACTATTTGTTTTTAGGGCAATGCTGTCCATGGAATTTCGGTTGTATGTAAGGGTGTCGGGTCCCGAAATGGCCGTTACTGTGTTTTTCTTGGGTTTCCAGTCCCAACTGCGCTCAAAATGCATGGAATCCCTATCTACATTAAAGGTAAATGTGATTTCCTTTACAGCTCCCCAGTTTTCAAAACCATGGGCTTCGGCAATAAGTTCCGGAACCGATTTGTCGGTTTCGGCCGTTTCTTGGGTCTCCTCTTTTTGTTTTGGCTCCGTTTTACAGGATGCGAAAAATAAAATGGCGAACAATCCAACGATGTAATAGGTCTTCATATCTGGTTTTTAACCAAATATAGTGTGAAAATCCGTTATTTTGCGCCCCATTTTAAAAAGCCTGACCAATAAACCTGTTTTTGAAGTGACTTTTTTAAAAAACTTGTTTCTCATACTTATAAGTAACCCCGACAAAGCGTTTTTGGAAAAGGAAGACTTATACGTACATCTTTCTGATGAGGAATTAGTAAAACAGATTGTAGCGGACAATGACCCTATGCTCTTTGGGAAGTTGTATGACCGCTATGTGAAAATGGTCTATAACAAATGTTACGGATTTGCGAAATCAGCGGACGAGGCGGAAGACTTGACCCAGGATGTCTTCCTTCAATTATTTATCAAACTTCGAACCTTTAAGGGAAAATCGAAGTTTTCTACATGGCTATATTCTTTTACCTATAATTTTTGTGTGAACTATGTAAACCGGAACAAGCAACTTAAAATACGGGACAAATCCGTACAGGTAGAAAGTTCGGAATACAAACTTACCGAAGAGGTGCCCGATGAGAGCTTGTTTGAGATGAAAGCCGATAAACTCAAGAAATGCTTGGAAATCATCTCCGCTGAAGAGCGGTCCATTTTATTGTTAAAGTATCAGGATGGAGCCAGTATAAAGGAACTGGTAAACTTATTGGATATAGGGGAGAGCGCAGTGAAAATGCGGCTTAAAAGAGCCAAAGAAAGACTATTGGAAATCTATAATACCCTCGAATAGATGGCAAAGAAACACAAAAACCCATTCAAAGAGCTGGAGGCTTCCTTGCACGAGGCCCCACCGGAAATGAAGCAAAAAGTAATGAACGACATTGCTGCGGCAAAGTTGATCATGGACATGGCTTCATTGTTCTCGATTAATTTGGGCAGTGCTTTGCGTAAGCTTTTCCGAACTATGGGCGACAACTAATCAACTAACAGAACACTATAAATAAACAACAACTATGGAGACTATTAATGAATGGAAAAATGTGACCCTGGAGTCCCTGTCTGGCATGGGCAAAGAAATGGCGCAGGCCTTCCCAAAGATATTGGGCGCTATCATTATTTTAATTTTAGGTTGGATCGTTATCAAAATTGTACTCTTCCTTCTGAAGAAAATCCTTAAACTGGCCAAAGTGGATATGCTCAATGACAAAATCAATGGCATGGACGTCACCGGCAAAGGAGACATCAATGTAGATATCATAAAAATTATTTTGGGGTTTGTTCGGTGGTTCCTGATTTTGGTGTTTTTGATCGTAGCTGCCGATATTTTGGATTGGAAAATCATTTCACAGGAAATAGGTAACCTTTTACATTATCTGCCTAAATTCTTTAGTGCATTGGCACTATTGATGCTCGGTTTCTACATCGGAAACTTTGTGAAGAAGACGGTCAAGCGATTGTTCGATTCACTGGAATTTGGAGGTTCCAATATCGTAAGCAACCTGTTTTTCTATGTAATCGTCATCTTTATGTCCATCACCGCATTGAACCAAGCAGGTGTCGATACCACTATCATCACCAATAATATCACGTTGATTCTGGGTTCTTTCCTATTGGCATTTGCTTTGGGCGTAGGATTGGGGTCCCGAGAAATTGTTGCCGATATCCTTAGGGCATTTTACACCCGAAAAACATATGTGGTAGGTGATAGAATAGTAATAGGGGATGATGAGGGAGTAATTAAATCCATAGAAAACAATAGTTTGACTCTGGAGACAAGGAGTGGGAAGTACGTTATCCCGATCAAGGATGTGGTATCGCAAAAGGTACAGATAAAATCATAATACGGCCATTGTGAAAAACAAGTGCGGTAACTTCCTTGGAATTTGATTATTTTTGAAGTCTTACAACACGTAAAAAATGAGTTCAAAAAAAGGAAAAGTTCAGGAATTGATTCAAGAAAAACTGTTAGACGACCGCAAAGTGTTTTTGTGGGGCCAAGTAGATGATGATTCTGCGAAGCATGTAATCGACCGGTTGCTCTATTTGGATATGTTGAACAATAAAGAGATTCAATTGATCATCAATAGCCCGGGAGGATATGTAACCTCTGGTTTTGCTATTTACGATACTATTAAACAGATTAAAAGTCCCGTATCTACCGTTTGTTCTGGTTTGGCAGCTTCTATGGGCTCCATACTTTTGTCAGTAGGCGAAAAGGGTAGAAGGTTTATCCAACCGCACGCCCGTGTCATGATTCACCAACCAAGTGGTGGTGCAAGGGGTCAGGCTTCCAATATCGAGATTCAGGCAAGGGAAATCATCAAGACCAAGGAACTGGGCGCTAAAATTCTATCGGAGAATTGTGGACAGCCCTATGACAAGGTGATGAAGGACTTTGATCGAGATTATTGGATGAGCGCCGAAGAATCGGTGGAATATGGTATTGTGGATGGCATTTTGTAGATAAGGCCATAACTCTTAAAAGTGAAAAGTCCTTCGCAACTTATTGTGAAGGACTTTTTATATATAGGCGCCGTAGCGGAATATTTTATTTGTTAGATATACGATGAGGTAGCTGCCGACAGATTTTAAAGAATTGTTAAAATCAAAAATCGTTGGGATTTTGTATGATTTTTTCCGCTCGTTTCTTTAATTCAGAAAGTTCCTGCTGACTTTTCTTTTCCAACAAGCTCAACATCATCGACATGCGTTGATTACCTTTAAAATGTGATTTCTTCTCTTCCAAAAAGTTCCAGTACAGTGAATTGAACGGACAGGATTTTTCTCCCGACTTAACTGTATGACTATAGGAACATTCTTTACAATAATTTCCCATCTTATTGATGTAGTTGGCGCTGCTCACATATGGTTTGGTGGCTACAAGGCCCCCATCCGCAAATTGACTCATCCCTCTGGTATTGGTAATTTCTACCCATTCTATGGCGTCGATGTAAACCCCTAAATACCATGCATCAACTTCGTCTGGGTTTACCTGTGTCAGCAAAGCATAGTTTCCAATGATCATCAAACGTTGAATATGGTGGGCGTAGGCATTGTCCAAACTCTGGGCAATGGCATTGTGCAGACAGTTCATTTTTGTTTTTCCCGTCCAGAAGAAGTCGGGTAGGGGATTGTGGTTCTCCAGTTTGTTCAACTTAGCATAGCCGGGCATTTCTTTCCAATATATGCCACGCATATATTCGCGCCAGCCCAATATCTGACGAACAAACCCCTCCACTTGGGAAATATGAATGTCATCTCTATGTTCGTAATAATAATCTACAACTGTGTCAATTACCTCTTTTGGAGAAATCATTTTAGTGTTCATGGCAAAGGACAATCGGGAATGGAACAAATACTTTTCCTGGGTATGCAAAGCATCCTGATAGTCCCCAAAATAGGTCAGCAGTTTCGAGCAGAAAAAATCCAAAAGCGCTGAACATTCCTTGTAAGAAGTAGGCCAAGGAAAGTTTTGGGCATCAATGTTGCCAAAGGTATTTACTTCCGCATTTTTGATTTCTTCCAGCAGCTCGGTTACATCAGTATCAAATGAAAGTTCCTTGGGAATGCTGGGTGATCCATCCCATTTTTTGCGATTGCTCTGGTCAAAATTCCATTTTCCGCCTTCAGGTTGGTCGTTTACCATCAAAATATTATGTTTCTTTCGCATCATCCGATAGAAACTTTCCATTAACAATTGTTTTTTGCCCTTAAAATGATTTTTTAGCTCATCCCGACTGGTATAAAAGTGTTCCGTATCAAAAGCTTCTGATGGAACGGAAATGGCTTCGCAAATTTCTTTTAACTGTTTGTCCAATCGGTATTCGTCTGGCAGTTGATATTCGAATTTTTCGATGTTATGTTTCGAAATGATTTCCTTGATAAGTTTGGACAGTTCTTGGGGATTGTTGTGGTCACCAATTTTAAAGTATTTTACATGGTGTCCTTTATCTTGTAGGGCATTTGAGAAATTCCGCATGGAACGAAAAAACCCAACTACTTTTTGAATGTGATGTTTTACATAATCAGTTTCTTGTCGCATTTCGGCCATAATATATATGTGATCATCATCAACTTGATCTAACCAACTATGGGATAGATTAAGCTGGTCACCGAGTATAAGTCTGAGTGTTTTCATGAATCAAAATAAGGTGGGTTGGAGCCAAAGACTCTGGAATTTTTTGTTTGGGTCGTAGTGTTCTGCTTGTCTTTTGGTATTGAAAGTTCTGTTCCGTGGGTCGTTGCCAACACCACTGTTGTACATCCAATTGCCCCAATTGCTGTGTACATCGTAGTCAATAAGCATAGCTTCAAAATAAGAAGCCCCGATGCGCCAATCCTGTAGCAGGTGTTTGGACCAATAACTTGCCACGTTCTGTCGCCCACGGTTGCTCATCCAACCTGTGTTCTTTAGCTCTATCATATTGGCATTTACAAAATCATCGTCCGTTTCTCCATTGATCCAGTCACTTTTAGCAGCTTCATTGGAGTGCCAGTCATACTCCTTTTGAAGGATACCATCAATTTTAAAAATCTGATTGCCATGTTTTAGGGAAACATATTTGAAGTAATCACGCCATATTAGTTCAAAAATCAACCAGTAGGTATCCTGATTTTTCTGAACCTCAGTTTCAAAGCGCTTTACTTCCCAATAAATCGTACGGGCGGAAATACTGCCATTTGCCAACCATGGTGAAAATTTGGAACTGTAATCCGTGCCTACGAGTCCGTTTCTGGTTTTTTTGTAGTAAGCCAGTTTTTTGGTATCCCAGAAGTAATGTTGCATTCGATGTAGCGCATCGTTTTCACCACCAATAAAAGGGAAGGCCGATCTATGGTCTGTATCAAAAGGAGAAAATCCCAGATCATGTAAACTAGGGAGATTTTTAGGGAGACCTATCCGATTTTCCTTTGGAAATACTTTCGGTTTCTCAAAACAAGGCCTTACCTGAACGTGTTTCTCGCACTTTTTGCGGAAAACCGTAAAAACCTGCGGAATCTGTGAGTAAGAATCAAAAGGAATGTCCTCGGGATGAAAAAGGAACTGGTCGAATGTTTTGCGGAGTGATACGGTCTTAGGTAAACGGTCTTGAACGTTTTGAATCACTTGGTTCTCCTCCGAAGTCCACTCATGCTGAAGAAAAATATGATTGATATTGAACTGCTTCACCAACTCGGGAATTTTGTCTTCAGGTTTTTCATGGAAAACTAGCAAGGTGATGTTGAGTTTTTCTAGATTTTTTTGAAGTTGATGAACAGACTCCAATAAAAACTTAGCCCTGAAACATTCTGTCTTCTTAAAGCCAAATGGGCCTATTTGGTAATTTCTAGGATCAAAAAAGTATACTGCTATCAATCGGTCGGTCTGCGCCGATAGGAGCAAGGCTTCATTATCTTGTACTCTAAGGTTATTTCCAAACCAGATTAGGTTAGTCTTCATACGTGTTTTTATTTTTTCTGCATCGTTCACTGCAATAGATGACATGCTCACAATGCCTGGCCCATTTTTTTCGCCAAGCAAACGGACGTTGGCAGACAGGACAAATTTTTACCGGCAAAAGTGGCTTCTTATGACTCAAGGAAATATGTTGTTTAATAAAAGTAATAAAAAATTAAACAAAATAAAGCTTGTCTCAAGCGAAACCTAGGAATCAGGATAGTTTAACCGTCAAAATGCTTATTTTTACTCTTTTAATCAGAATTCAGCCCATTGGGCATCTATGGCACAGACTCCAAAAAATATAGCCATCATCGGTTCCGGATTGGTGGGTTCCCTTTTAGCAATTTATCTTAGAAAAAATGGACATACGGTTACCGTTTTTGATAGGAGACCGGATATAAGGACTATCAAGTTTTCAGGAAGGTCGATTAACTTGGCAATGAGCAATCGCGGGTGGCGTTCACTCGATGAGGTGGGCATTGGTACAAAAATCAAAGAAATTGCCATTCCATTGGATAAAAGGGCGATACACGTGAACGACAAACCCATGTATTTCCAAAAGTATGGAAAGGATGGAGAAGCTATTTGGTCTATTTCAAGAGGAATACTTAACAAACGAATGATAGATCTTGCGGAAGAAGAAGGTGCAGTTTTCCGATTTAATGAAAAAGTTTGGGACGTTGATTTACCAAGTGCCAAAATTTTTACTGGAGAAACGGAAAAGAGTGAATGGAAGGAATATCAATATGATGTGATTTTTGGTTGTGATGGGGCATTTTCACGCGTTCGTCATAAAATGCAACGTAGGAGCAGGTTCAATTATTCCCAGAATTTCATCGATGTCGGTTACAAGGAGCTTACCATACCAGCAAATGAGGACGGAACTCATAAGTTGGATAAAAATTCATTTCATATTTGGCCCCGCGGTGAGTTTATGCTCATAGCCATGCCCAATGTAGATGGAAGTTTTACTTGTACGCTCTTTTTGCCTTTTGAAGGTGAAGTTTCATTTGAGAGTATCAAGACCGAAGATGATGCCAGAGAATTTTTTAAGACATATTTTCCCAATGTACGCAAGGATATAGAAGACCTTACCAAAGACTTTTTTAATCATCCCACAAGTGCTATGGTGACCATGAAGTGCTATCCTTGGACCTATTGGGATAAGGTGGCCTTGGTAGGTGACTCCGCACATGCCATTGTTCCTTTTTACGGACAAGGGATGAATGCTGGCTTTGAGGATATCTATGTGCTCAACAAATTGATGGAAAAACATGGGGACGATTGGGATACCATTTTTTCTGAGTATCAAGAAGCAAGGAAGCCAAATGCGGACGCCATTGCAGAGCTCAGCTACAGAAACTTTGTGGAGATGAGTAGTAAAACAGCAGACCCAAAGTTCTTGTTGCAGAAAAAAATTGAAAAGCATTTTGCCGCCAAGCATCCGGAAAAATGGGTGCCGGTTTATAGTCGTGTTACTTTTTCCGATAGACCATATGCCGAGGCCTTGGCCATTGGGGATATGCAAGAAGAGGTTATGCAACAGGTGATGCAAATGCCCAACATTGAGGAAAAGTGGGACTCCAAACAAGTGGAGGAAAAAATATTAGTACTTTTAAAAGAGAGTTAAAAGTATTTATACTTATTTATTTCAAAAGAAAAAGCCACCCAAAAAGGTGGCTTTTTTATTGGTTTATTTTAGATAAGCTTAAAGCTTGGCAAAAAGTTTTTCCATTCTTTCTTGCTCTTCTTCAGCTAAAAGTGGGTCTACCAAAATCCTTCCACTGTGCTCATCGGTAATTATTTTTTTGCGGGAAGCAATCTCAACCTGTACCTGAGGTGGAATGGTAAAGAAAGAACCTCCGGAAGCACCACGCTCAACAGGAACCACAGCCAAACCGTTTTTCACAT
This sequence comes from Flagellimonas chongwuensis, assembly GCF_013376415.1. Classification (GTDB taxonomy): domain Bacteria; phylum Bacteroidota; class Bacteroidia; order Flavobacteriales; family Flavobacteriaceae; genus Flagellimonas; species Flagellimonas chongwuensis. The sequence continues at coordinate 86,091 of NZ_WYET01000005.1, read as the reverse complement.
TGTGTCGGATTCTTTTGTAGGCTTTTACTAAACGGTCTTCGATTTTTTCTTCGTACTCCTCTGATTTTTTCAAAAGGGCCTTTTCTTCTTTTTCAGTTTCTGCAAGAATGGCGTCCAATTCACCCTTTTTGTGTTTAAGGTGACCTTCGCGCTCGGACAATTTTTCCTTGGTCTGTGCGATGACCTCTTTTTTCTGCTCAATCTGTGCCTTGAACTCTTTTATGTTCTTTTCGGCCAACTGAATCTCCAACTCTTGGAACTCTACCTCCTTGGTCAATGAATTGAACTCACGGCTGTTCCTAACATTCTTCTGCTGCTCGCTATATTTTTTGATAAGCGCCTTGGACTCGTCGATAAGGTTTTTCTTTGCTGTAATCTCAAAATTAACGGTTTCAACATCCGTTTTTAATTTGTCCAGTCTTGTCTTAAGACCAAGAACTTCGTCTTCCAAGTCCTGTACTTCCAAAGGCAGTTCGCCTCTTAAGTTGCGGATTTCATCCACTCTGGAGTCGATAAGCTGTAAATCGTACAGCGCCCTTAATTTGTCCTCTACAGTGCTTTCTTTCTTATTCGCCATATATTTTATAAATACTTGATGGGATTCGTTATACTCTCCGATAAAGAGACTGCAAAATTAGGAATTTTTTTCGTAAGATAATCAACCAATAAATCTTTTGTAAACTGCTCAGTTTCAAAGTGCCCCAGATCGGCAACTACCAGTTGATCTTCGGCTTGGTAAAAATCGTGATATTTAAGGTCTGCGGTAACATAAATATCGGCACCGGCCTTCTTTGCGGCTCCAATGGCAAACGCCCCACTTCCCCCTAAAACAGCGACTTTTTTGACCTTATTGCCCAATAGTTTAGAATGCCTCACAACAGACGCGTTCATTTGGTCTTTTGCTAAAAGCAGAAACTGTTTTTCGTCCATATCGGTATCAAGTTCGCCTATCATTCCCATGCCTAAATCCTTGTTGGTATTCTCCAAGGTCAATACTTCGTAGGCCACTTCTTCGTAAGGGTGGGCATTAAAAAGTGCTTTTAAAATGTCTTTTTCTTTTTCAAAAGAGAATACCACATTGATTTGTGTTTCTTTTTCGGAGTGTATTTGACCAACTTTTCCAACGGCTGGGTTGGCTCCGTTCTCCGCTTTAAAACTTCCTATTCCATCTAAACTATAGCTACAATTACTATACTTCCCAAGGTTGCCGGCGCCAGCTTTGAACAAAGCTAGTTTTATATTTTCAGCATCAGCGATGGGCGCATATGTGGTCAATTTTTTTATACTCTTGGCTTTTGGAATCAAAATTTCTGGGTTTTTAAGTCCCAAAACTTCACATATTTTGGCATTTACCCCCATTTTACTGTTATCCAATGCAGTGTGCATACTATATATGGCAATATTGTTGGAAACAGCTTTGAGCACCACACGTTCCACGTAGTTGCTGCCTGTCAATTTTTTTAATCCTTTAAAAATAATAGGGTGAAAGCTTACGATAAGGTTACACTTTTTTTCGATGGCCTCGTCGACCACGTTTTCCAAAGTGTCCAGGGTTACCAGAACTCCCTCCACTTTCATGTTGGGGTCGCCCACCAATAAACCTACATTGTCAAAGTCTTCGGCGTGTGCCAAAGGGGCCAGTTCCTCGAGCACTTTTGCTATTTCGTTAACGGTCATTTTAAAAATGTTAATTGGGCTAAAGATAAAATATTATATTTTCGTTCAATGCTTCAATTGCTTCGGAAAATAGCGTTCCCCATTTCATTGATCTACGCCTTGGTGGTGCATGTTCGAAACTTCTTGTTCGATGCAGGTATTTTTTCATCCAAATCGTATGAAACCCCGACTATTTGCGTTGGTAATTTGAGTGTTGGGGGGACTGGAAAAACGCCGATGACGGAATATTTGCTGCGTATTTTGAATAACCGAAAAACTGCGGTGCTGAGTCGCGGATATAAGCGTAAGTCCAAAGGGTTCTATTTGGCAAATGATGCGACTACTGTAATGGAATTTGGTGATGAACCTTATCAGATGCAAAAAAAATTTCCAGAAGTGGCCGTTGCAGTGGACGCGGATAGGCGGAATGGCATCGAGAAATTAGAAAAATTGGTAAACCCAGAAGTTATTGTTTTGGACGATGCATTTCAGCACAGAAAGGTGAAACCAACTTTTTCCATTTTATTGACCACGCATCAAAACTTATATGTAGATGACTGGTATTTGCCCACGGGCAGTCTCCGTGATGCAAAAAAGGAGGCCAAGCGTGCAGATTTGATAATCGTTACAAAATGCCCACAGGATATTGATGACATAGAGAGGAATGCTGTCGAGGAGAAATTAGGTCCTTTAAAACATCAACAGGTGCTATTTGCCAATTTAGCTTACCACGGTTATGTAAGTGATGGCGGAGAAGAGAAAATACCATTGAACGAATTGAAGAGCGGGCAAGTGGCGTTGGTAACAGGAATAGCTTCTCCCGCACCTTTGGTCAGCTATCTTGATGGTGCAGGGATTGATTGTAAACATTTTGAATTTGGTGATCATCATCATTTTAGTGAGAGTGACATTGCGCAATTCAAAGATTACGAACTGATTCTTACTACGGAAAAGGATTTTGTTCGATTAAAGGGTAGGGTGGATAGGCTCTACTTTTTGGAAATTGCCCATAGCTTTTCCGAAAAAGATGAATCTGTACTAAAAAATGCTATTGAGAATTTGTTCTAAATGGAACCTTCCATTTTGCTTCTAAAAATGTTTTCCCCAATTTTTTGATAGAACACTTCAGGTTTAAAAGGTTTGGTGACCACATCGTTACAGCCAGCGTCATAGAAACTGTCCAGACTGTCGTCCAAAGAAATAGCCGTTAGTGCTATAATTGGGATAACCGTATCAAACTTACGGATTTGGCGAGTTGCCTCTTCTCCGCTTATACCGGGCATGTGGATGTCCATTAGAATGGCATCGTAGGTATTATTTTTTGCCATATCAATGGCTTCGTTACCATTGTTGGCAATGTCGCAGGTAATTTCTTTTTTGGTGAGCATTTTTTTTGTGATCACCTGGTTTATTTTGTTGTCCTCTACTATGAGTACATGCAGTCCTTTGAACTGAAATTCATCAAGGTTGAGCTCGAATGCAATTTCATCCCCTTCTTTACTCTCATAATCCAAGTCCATCTCAAAGTAGAAGGAACTACCGTGGTCCAGTTCACTTTCCAGATGAATGGTGCTTCCAAATAGTCCCAAGAGACTTTTTACAATTGTTAGGCCAAGGCCCGTTCCACCGTATTCCCTATTGATTTGAATGGATCCCTGCTCAAAACTTTCGAATATATTTTTTTGTTGGTCTTCCGAAATACCGATTCCGTTATCCCTCACTTCAAAATAAATCTTTACTTGGTCCTCTTCTTTTTTAAGCATTTTGGCTATGACCTCGACCCTACCGTTTTTGGTGAATTTAAGGGCGTTGCCAACCAAATTCATGAAGATTTGTGAAAGTTTGATGGGGTCTCCCATCAACTTTTTCGGAATTGTTGGATCGTAGTCAAGAATAAGTTCCGTTTTTTTCTCGTGGGCATTTTGTTGTAAGGATTCTACAACATCATCCAGCACTTTATGTAGCTTGAACTCGATGTTCAGAGGTTCCAGCTTTTCTGCATCAATTTTATTTATCTGTAGGATATCGTTGATGAAATTGAGCAGGTATTCCCCAGAAAACTTTAAAGATTTTAAGTGCTCTTTTTGGTGTTCGGATGGATTCTCCTCCAATAATAGGTGGGTGAGCCCGGTTACCGCGTACAATGGCGTTCGCAGTTCGTGCGTTACTGTGGACAAGAAGTTGGTTTTCGCCTCCATGGCCGATACTGCTGCATCACGCGCCAATTCCAGCTCTTTGTTCTTTGTGTAGAGCAGGTCATTGGTCTTTAATTTTATTTGGTTGTTTCGGAACAAGGAAACTGCCAATAAAGAGATTATGGTCAAAAAAGCAGAGGTCAGGATGGCAGTGATCTCTGAACGGTTTTTGGATTCGCTCAACTCTTCGTTTTTTGCCTGTAGCTTGTTGAGCTCGTTCATTTGATGTTCAAATCGTACTTTATCTGCCGTATTTGCATCAAGCTTTGCTTTTTCCACATTGAATATGGAATCTTTCATTTTGGAAAGTCCCTTTGCGTACAATAATGACTCTGAGTAGTTACCGTTTGCTTCGTAGATATTGGACAATTGCTCGTAAGCATTTTTGATTTCTTTGGAAAAGCCATGTTTTTCCGCTAGCTCCAGCGCAGCTTTGGAATGGACGATTCCTTCTTCCAAGTCGTTAAGGGTAACGCTTATTTTTGCCAATTGGAGATTGGCCCTGGTTGCCAGATAGGCCCGTTCCTTGTCATCAGAATTGACGATAAGTGCATGAAGGTTCTTTATGGCATCGTTGTATTTTTCTATATTGGTGTAGATATAGGCTTCTTGCAACAGAATATTGTTGGTAAGGTTTCTGTTGTTGCTTAGCTTTCTTGATTCTTCCAGCTGCTTGAGGGCCTGGAAATTGTTTCCTTCGGAATATCTAAGGGATGCATCCAGATATAGGTGAAAGGCTTGCCCAAACGAATAAGAGGTGTCCTTTAATAGTATGCTGGCACGGTCCCAATAAAAAATCGCCGTTTCATAGTCGCCTTCTTCCAAAAAGAGTCTGGCGTATTGGTGATATGTATCCAACAATAGTTTGGAGTCTTCATTCCTTTCTGCAATATTGGCTGCTTGGCTCAGCGTTTCAAGGGCTTTGTCCACATTGTTTTCGTGGCGGTACCTCATAAAATCATTAAAGATTTCCTTGACATTGGATGCTGAATTGCCGTCGTTTTGGGCAATAGTCGTTTGTATGCACAATATTAAGCATAGTAGAAACGGCCATTTAAGACCTGCTCTTTTGTTCAATAAGATTGCGATCAAACGTAATTTTTCTTTATCAGCAAAGCTATTAAATCAATAATTCTGGAACAATATCCAGTTTCATTATCGTACCATCCGATAATCTTTACCATTTTCCCGATTACGGAGGTCATCAATGAATCAAACGTACAAGAGTAACAACTATTGTTTATGTCGATAGAAACAATAGGGTCTTCGGTGTAATTAAGAATTCCTTTAAGGTTGTTTTCCGCTTGCCTTCTAAAGGTAGCATTTATTTTTTCAATCGAGGTTTCTTGTATGACGTTGAAAGTAATATCGGTCAATGACCCGTTTGGCACGGGGACTCGTATACCACATCCACCAATGACATTTGAGAGTCCTGGAAAAATACTGGTCAATGCCTTTGCTGCCCCGGTTGTGGTAGGGATTATGGATTGCCCGGCAGCTCTGGACCTACGAAGGTCTCTGTGGGGACTATCGTGAAGGCTTTGGTCAGAGGTATAGGAATGTACCGTTGTGATGTACGCTTGTTCTATGCCGCACAGTTCGTTGATAACTTTAATCATGGGTGCAGCATTGTTGGTAGTGCAGGACGCGTTGGAGATAATTTGGTCGTCCTTGTCCAGGATTTTCTCGTTTACGCCCAATACCACCATTTTTATAGAGTCGTCCAACGGCGGAACGGAAAGTATTACTTTTTTGGCCCCATTTTTTATGTGTAGGCCCAAATCCGCTCTTGTCTTAAATTTTCCAGTGGATTCGACCACGATATCCACCCCATGGGATTTCCAATCTATTTCTTTTGGATGATTGTGATTGAGTACCGGTATTTTGTTGCCATCAACAAGAATATGTCCATTTTGGTGCGATACATCAAAGGGCAATACACCATGGATACTGTCATATTTTAGCAGATGGGCCAAGGTTTCGGCATTGGCCAAATCGTTTATGGCTACCACATTGATGTTCGGATGGTTGAGCAAAAGTCTAAAAAGGGTTCTACCTATACGACCGAAGCCATTTATACCAACAGTGATGTTTTTCATGATGATGGGGTACCGTACTAGTGTATGTGCTTATGTGCTTTGTAGGATGAACGGACCAAAGCTCCGCTTTCTACATGTCTAAAGCCCATTTCCAGTCCTAATTCCTCGTATTTTTTAAATTGTTCCGGGAGGATAAATTGTTTTACCGGGAGGTGTTTTTTTGAAGGCTGGAGGTACTGCCCAATAGTGATTACATCCACATTCGCTTTTCGTAGGTCTTCCATAGTGGAGATAACTTCGCTCTCTTCTTCGCCCAAACCAAGCATAATGCCCGATTTGGTCCTGTTTGCTCCGTTTTTCTTCAAATAGTCCAATACTTCCAGACTTCTTTCGTATTTGGCTTGTATTCTAACCTCTCGTGTTAGCCTTTTTACGGTTTCCATGTTATGGGAAATCACTTCAGGGGCTACTTTCAATATTCTGTCCAAATGGTTGGAGATGCCCTGAAAATCGGGAATCAAAGTTTCCATTGTTGTTTCTGGATTCATGCGCCTTACGGCTTTTACCGTTTCTGCCCAGATAATGGACCCCATATCTTTTAGGTCATCTCGATCCACAGAGGTAAGCACTGCATGCTTAATGTTCATGATTTTTATGGAGCGAGCCACTTTTTCCGGCTCCGCCCAATCCACAGTTTCCGGGCGTCCTGTTTTTACACCACAGAATCCACAGGAACGGGTACAGATATTTCCTAAAATCATAAATGTAGCGGTACCTTCGCCCCAACATTCACCCATGTTTGGGCAGCTACCGGAGGTGCAAATGGTGTGTAGGTCGTACTTGTCCACAAGCCCCCTGAGCTGGGTATATTTTTTGCCCGTTGGAAGCTTAACCCTTAGCCACTTTGGCTTTCCTTTAGGTGGTATTACGTTTTCTGCTACGCTTGTGCTCATAGAACAAATTTAGAAGTACAAAGATACGAAACTGGGAAAGAAACTATGTGACTTGGAAGAAGTCACTTTTTTTTGATGATTTCTGCCAAAAGTTTTTTGGCACGGAGTAATTTCACCTTTATGTTATTGACGGGTTCATTGAGTTCCTTGGCTATATCGGCATAACTCATTTCTTGAAAATACCGCAGATTGATTACTTTCTGATAGTGCGGTTTCATTTTTTTGATATCCTGCAAGAGGTTGGCCAGATTTTGTTCCGTGATCAAACGGTCCTCTACGGTGGGGGTTTCGTCCAAAACTCTTTTTACCTCGTCTCCGCGGGATTCCATTTCGTTCATTAGACTTCTTTTTCGTTTTCTGAGAAGGTCTACATGAAGGTTTTTGGAGATGGTGATGAGCCAAGTCTTGAACTCGTAGTTTTCGTCGTAGGTATTGATTTTATCGAATGCTTTGGAAAAAGTCCTTATGGTAATGTCCTCGGCATCGTTTTCATTTTTGGTGCGAAGCATTTGAAAACCGTACACATCGTTCCAAAAAGTGTCAACGAGGTTACTAAAGGCAATTTGGTATCCCTCTTTTGCCCTTTGTATAATCTCCTTGATGGAATCGTCGGTTTTTTCCAAATAATAAGGCTTGCCTAAAAATTAATTTTATTGGGTATTCGTAACGGTATCTTTCTTGCAATCTTGTTCTTCCGGTAGTTTTCCGCAAAAACCACAAGCCTCACCGTCCTTGTTCAAAAAAGGACTTTGACTTGCACATGTTCCGGCAAACTCGCCGTTCTTTTTACCCCAGATTTTGATGGCGATTCCTGCAAATGCAAGTGCTAACAATCCAATGGTGACCAATACTAGCTTCATAATCCAACTTTTGTACAAAGGTACAAAATACCTTCTTAAAGGTCGGAATGTTTAAGGTTTCTTTACCGTAAACTCTATTTTATTAGTAATTGATATTGGCTACGATATTGTCTACAGATGGAATATTGTTTCCGCCTTTTGGTTCAATGGTGATATATCCCACAGCATTGTCAGCGTAGGGTAAGGCAAGAAGTTTGTCTTTTTCGTCAAAATCTTTGATGACACCCAAGTTTACCAGTTCTCCATTGACCTCTGCCCACATTTGAAAACATTTGTCTTCGGGAAGTTCCGGAACGTTGCTCACATTAATGTACGACAGTTTTTTAACAGGGTTTATGTATGCAATGGCCTTGAGTTCCTTTGCCTCACGTTCACCCCTTACTTGATATTTCTTGGTTGCGGGATTGTTAAGAACGATAAACTGGTTTCTCATGTCAGCCAATTGGTCCTTCATGTTATCCTCCAAATACTTGATTTGGTTGGTTACGAGGGTGTTTTCTTCCTGTAATGTTTTGTTCTGGTTCCAAAAGAATAGGGAGGAGCCGGCGAAAATCATAATGGCGATACTGGCTGCAACGGCATACCTCATGTACCTTTTGCTTACCATGGTTTCTTTTCGTGCACTGGCAATTATAATGTCCTTTAAGCCTTCCGGGGTTTTCTTGGCATACATGTTGGCAAAGGTCTCCAAGTTTTTCTGGAGCACTTCATAGGTCTCCCGCACATCGGGATACATGGCAATATATCTTTCCGCTTTTTGGGATTCCTCTTTGGTGGTGTCTCCCAAAAGATATTTCTCTAAAATGTCAGACTCTAAAAATATTTTTACTTTTTCTTTCATGACAACAAATTTAAGATTAAGAGCAGGGACATTGTCGTTCCGTAAATCTTTCCAAGTTCCCTAAGTCCTATTTTTAACCGGGATTTTATGGTCCCCAAAGGTATGTCCAATTCATCACTAGCCTCTTGCTGCGTCATTCCTTCAAAAAATAGGGCCTCTAAAACAATTCTGTACTTATCTTCTATTTTGTCCAAGTTTTCTTGGATGTCCAGATGTTCCGGGTTAATGGCCTTCACTCCAACATTATATACGTCTGAAACGTCGATTTGGATTTCCTTATCCGATTTATTGGTTACACTACGTAACTTATCTATGGCCGTGTTTCTTACAATCCTGAACAACCAGGTGAAAAGTTTTGCTTTGGAAGCATCGTAGGTGTCGGCTTTTTTCCAAATTTTTATGAAACTTTCCTGTAGTACATCTTGGGCCAAATCCTCATCTTTTACTACCTTAAAAGCAACACCGAACAAGGTGTCCCCATAATTTTCATAAAGTAAGGAAATAGCTTTGTCGTCTTTTTCCTCAAGGAGTGAAACAATATGTCTCTCGATCAATGTGCTCATTAATGATGCTTTTGGTAAAATTTTTTATGGGGCCAAAATCTAAAATAGGATTTATCTCGTATATAAAACAAAGCTAAGGCAGAAAAAGCTTTTTTGTCTTGTAAATTTTGAATAGAAATAAGGGGTTTCAAAGCCCTGACGACATACATAAATTTGGTTAGTTTGGTTTGGTATAACCCTCGTTATTGACTTCAATGCGGGGGTTATTTTATTATATTAACTTCAGGTTGGATCTTTATCTTAAAGGTTTTTTGCACTTCGTCTTGAATTTTTTTGCTTAGGTCAAGAATCTCTTTGCCAGTGGCACTTCCGTGGTTAACCAACACAAGGGCCTGCTTTTCGTGCACACCTGCGTCACCAAAGCGTTTTCCTTTAAAACCGCATTGTTCCACCAGCCAACCAGCGGGAATCTTAAATTGATTATCGTCCATTTCATAAAAAGGGGCATTCGGATTTTTTTTGGTGAACCTATCAAACGCTTTTTGGGAAATTACCGGATTTTTAAAAAAGCTGCCACTATTGCCTATTTCCTTTGGGTCGGGCAGTTTGTTTCTGCGTATGGCGATGACCGCATCTGAAATATCCCTGATTGTCGGATGTACAATGCCCTTTTCCTTCAATTCGTTCTCAATGGAACCGTAGCCTGTGTGAAGCACATGGTCTTTCTTGGTCAATTTGAGTACTACTGAAGTGATGATATATTTATCCTTTGCCTCATTCTTGAAAATGGAATCCCTATACCCAAACTCGCATGCTTCGTTATCAAAACCCTCTAGCTCCCCGGTTTTGACGTCCATGGCTGCACAACTCACAAAAACATCTTTTAGTTCAACTCCATAAGCGCCAATATTTTGGATGGGTGCCGTGCCAACGTTGCCCGGGATGAGCGAAAGATTCTCGAGTCCGCCAAATCCTTGCTCCAGACTCCACATAACGAGATCGTGCCAATTTTCGCCGGCCATTGCCTTGACCTCTACAAAATTCTCGTTTTCTTCAACAATGGAGATGCCCTTTAGTTTTAGGTGTACCACCAAAGCATCTATATCTTTGGTAAGCAGCATGTTGCTTCCTCCACTAATGATGAACTTTTTGGGGTATGCCTTTAACTCCAATACTTTTTGGAGTTGCACCAGACCGGTTATTTCAACAAAAAACCTTGCCTTAACGTCAATGCCGAAGGTGTTATAATTTTTTAAGGATATGTTTTCCTGTATGTTCATTGGGCGTTGTACTCTCTTAAAGCTTTACCTAATATGTGGACGGCCTTTACAAGTTGCTCTTTTTCCAGCACATAGGCAATTCTAATCTGATTTTTTCCCAAGCCAGGTGTTGCATAAAAACCGGCAGCGGGAGCTACCATCACCGTATTTCCATCTATCTCAAAACTTTCCAACAACCATTGTGCAAAGTGGTCCGCATCCTTAATCGGAAGTTCTGCGACACAATAAAAGGCGCCTTGAGGTGTGGCGACCTTTACACCTTCCAATTTGTTGAGCTCGGTGATTAAAAGGTTTCTTCGTGAAACATATTCGTCGATTACATCATCAAAATAAGATTGTGGGGTTTCCAAAGCGGCTTCACTGGCAATCTGAGCAAAAGTTGGCGGAGATAAACGGGCTTGTGCAAATTTTAGCGCAGTACCGATAACCTCGGTATTTTTTGAAATCATGCAGCCAATACGTGCACCGCACATACTGTATCTTTTGGAAACGGAATCCACGACAATGGCGTGCTCTTCCAATCCCTCTACCTGAAGAATCGAGTAATGTTCCCTGCCATCATAGGTAAATTCGCGGTACACCTCATCGGCCACGAGGAAAAGATTGTATTTTTTAACCAATTCCGCCAACTGATGAATTTCTTCCTTGCTATAAAGATATCCTGTTGGGTTCCCGGGATTACATATGAGTATAGCTTTAGTTTTTTGGGTGATAAGGTCTTCAAACTTGGAAATGGGGGGAAGTGCAAAGTTATTTTCAATAGATGAAGCAATGGGTTTGACCTTAACACCTGCAGCTGTGGCAAAACCATTATAATTTGCATAAAATGGTTCGGGTATGATAATTTCATCATCATTGTCCATAATGGTTCCCAAGGTAAACGATAATGCCTCGGAACCGCCCGTAGTCACTATAATATCTTCAGCATCAACAAAAATGTCCTGTTTTGTATAGTAGTCCGCAATTTTTTTCCGGTACTCCTCGGAGCCTTGGGTCATGCTATACTCAAGAACCTCAATGTTATGGTTGCGAACCGCTTCTAAAGCCACTTTTGGAGTTTTAATATCGGGCTGTCCAATATTAAGGTGTATTACATGGGTTCCTCGTTTTTTGGCGGCCTCTGCGTAGGGCACTAATTTTCGGATGGGTGATGCGGGCATTTGAATCCCTTTCTTTGAAATGCTTGGCATGAACTAAAGTTTTGGCAAAAATGAGAAAACCTAATATCGAAAACAACAAGATTGAACATAAATTAATTGCTATTGGAAATGTTAAAATATGATTGGGTTCAAACCTTATTTTGTATATTTCTTAGTGAAGAGGTGATTATTTTGTGTATGTCGATGAGAAAGGGTTTTATTTTTATGCTTCTTTTAATTGTGCCAATGTTTATTTTGGCGCAGGGTTTTGAATTGCCCGAGGATAAGAAATTCCAGCGAATCAATTTTGAACTCATAAATAACCTCATCATCATTCCTGTGGAGATTAACGGGGTTGAACTGACCTTTATACTCGATTCCGGTGTAAGCAAGCCTATTCTTTTCAATCTATCGGAATCTGATTCCATACCCATCAACAATGTTTCAGAAGTCACCATACGTGGTCTGGGAGATGGTAAGCCTATGAAAGCCTTGAGTTCCAAAAGGAATATATTTAGGTTGGGCAAAGCGATAAATTTTGCTCAGGATCTATATGTGGTGATGGATCGAGGAATCGATTTTTCAACGACATTGGGAATTCCCGTACATGGCATAATGGGCTATGACCTATTCCGTGATTTTATTGTTGAAGTGAACTATAGCGCTAGAAAACTGAAACTGCACAATCCTGAACTTTATACATATAAGGAGAGAAGAAACAGACAGACCATTCCTTTGTTGGTAGAAAAAAGAAAAGCTTATGTTGAGGGAACGGTATTGATGAAGGATACAGCCAATATTAACGTGAAATTGCTTGTAGATACTGGGAGCAGTGATGCACTTTGGTTGTTTCCCGAACCCGAAAAGGGATTGGAAATACCCGAAAAAAATTATGAAGACCATCTGGGAAGAGGGCTGAGCGGCGATATTTTTGGAAAACGGAGTAAAATCAATGGAGTCCAGATAGGTGATTTTAAACTGGATGAAGCCAAGGTAGCTTTTCCTTATAGAGAGTCTTTTCAGGGGATTGATAGCTTGAATGGCCGAAACGGTAGTTTGGGAGGAGAAGTGCTCAAACGTTTCAACATGGTTTTTGATTATGGCAGAGGTCTGGTCACCCTAAAAATGAACGGTAATTTTAATGAACCCTTTCAATATAACTTGGCAGGAATCGATTTGCAACACAATGGTTTAAGATATATCGCTGAGAGTATTGCGGATGTTAATGGGCTTGTCAAGGAAGACAATGGCGATACGTTTGGTAACGTTCAAATTTTGTTGGAGAACAAGACAAGGCTGAGTTTGGTTCCAGAAATAGTGGTGTCCGGTATCCGCGCCGGTAGCCCTGCTGCAGAGGCTGGTTTACGTGAAGGAGATGTTATATTGGCCGTAAACGGGAAAAAAGTCCACAAATACAAGCTACAGGAAATACTTAAAATGATAAATGAACGGGAAGGGAAACGAATCAAAGTTCTTATTGAAAGATATAACACCGACCTGCTCTTCACCTTTGTCCTTAAGAAGATGTTTGACGACGATGATTAAAATAAAAAGCCCCAAAATCAATTGATTTTGGGGCTTTTAAAATATAATTCTCTTCTTCTTACTTAGCTCCAGGACTTTTAACGGTACCTTTTATTTTAAGTACCTTGGTTGGAGTGTCAGCATTTGAGGTTACAGTAATGGCCTTTCTGATGGGGCCAACTCTGTTTGTGTCATATTTTACTTCGATTTTACCCACTTTTCCAGGCATAATCGGCTCTTCTGGCTTTTTGGGGATGGTACATCCACAGCTAGATTTAACATCGCTGATTACCAAAGGAGCATCACCTGTATTGGTAAATTCAAATACACGAACACCATCGCTACCTCTTTCAATTTCTCCGTAATCAATGGTCTCGCTCTTAAATTCGATTTTAGCGGTTTCTTGAGCGTATACCCCTAAGGATAAAAGCCCTATAAACAGCATCAGTACAGTTTTTTTCATCATTTTTGGTTTTTGGGTGAACTTCAAATGTAGATGTTTTGATACCTGCATCCAAAATTCTTTTGTTATAGAATAACGTTACTTATTTTTGTTTCGTATTTCTGAATTGGTCCTAAGCTGAAGAATAGCGTAAAATTAACATTTTGCTTTCCTTTCAAAAAAACCAATCACAGTCTTATTAACAAAAACTATACCGTAAAATGGAAATTCCATCAAAATATGACCCAAAACGGGTTGAAGAGCATTGGTATGCCTACTGGTCGGAGCACGATTATTTTAGTTCCAAACCCGATGAAAGGGAACCGTACACCATAGTAATTCCCCCACCAAACGTTACCGGGGTGCTTCATATGGGGCATATGCTCAACAATACCATTCAAGATGTTCTTATTCGAAGAGCCAGGCTCTTGGGAAAAAATGCGTGTTGGGTGCCGGGAATGGACCACGCTTCTATTGCTACAGAAGCTAAAGTAGTGGCCAAGCTAAAGGCAGATGGTGTCGATAAGTCCAAATTGTCCCGCGATGAGTTTCTTAAACATGCTTGGGATTGGACGAATGAATATGGAGGGGTAATCCTTCAGCAGTTGAAAAAACTGGGCTGTTCCTGCGACTGGGAACGGACTAAATTCACGATGGATGACGATATGTCAGCATCGGTAATAAAAGTTTTTGTCGATTTATATAACAAAGGTTTGATTTACAGGGGATACCGAATGGTAAACTGGGACCCTGAAGCAAAGACCACACTTTCCGATGAAGAAGTTATTTATGAAGAGCGACAAGGGAATCTATATTATCTCTCGTACGCCATTGAAGGTTCAGACGAAAAAGTGACCATAGCCACTACACGTCCAGAGACCATTTTGGGCGATACCGCGATTTGTATCAACCCAAATGATGAAAGATATCATCATTTAAGGGGAAAAAAGGCCATTGTCCCAATTTCTGGCAGGGTTATACCTATTATAGAGGACGAGTATGTCGATGTTGAATTTGGTACAGGTTGCTTAAAAGTTACCCCTGCACATGATGAGAACGATAAAAATCTAGGGGATAAACACGGCCTAGATGTGGTAGATATCTTCAACGAAGATGCGACCCTTAATTCTTTTGGCCTTCATTATGAAGGAAAAGACCGTTTTGTGGTGCGAAAGGAAATTTCCAAAGAATTGGAAGAAAAAGGGTTTTTGGTCAAAACCGAACAACATACCAATAAAGTCGGTACATCTGAAAGGACTAAGGCCGTAATCGAGCCGAGACTTTCGGACCAGTGGTTCTTGAAAATGGAAAACCTGTCAAAACCTGCTTTGGATGGGGTTTTGGAAACCAAGGACGTTAAACTATACCCATCAAAGTTCGATAATACCTATCGCCACTGGATGCTAAACATCCGGGATTGGAACATTTCCCGTCAATTATGGTGGGGGCAACAAATACCAGCCTACTACTACGGCGATGGTAAAGAAGATTTTGTGGTGGCCGAAACTGCCGAAGAAGCATTGGAACTGGCAAAGGCCAAAAAACCGGAACTGCAACTATCGGACTTACGCCAAGACCCGGATGTTCTGGATACTTGGTTCTCCTCCTGGTTATGGCCCATCAGCGTATTTGGAGGAATCTTGGAACCGGAAAACGACGAGGTAAACTATTATTACCCGACCAATGATTTGGTGACCGGACCCGACATTTTGTTCTTCTGGGTGGCCAGAATGATCATAGCCGGTTACGAATACAGGGGGAAACGACCTTTTGAAAATGTATACTTGACTGGATTGGTACGTGACAAGCAACGTCGTAAAATGTCCAAATCCCTTGGGAACTCGCCCGATGCCCTCAAATTGATTGAGGATTTCGGTGCCGACGGCGTTCGAGTGGGGCTATTGTTGAGCTCTGCAGCAGGTAACGATTTATTGTTCGATGAGGCCCTTTGTCAGCAAGGAGCCAACTTCGCCAACAAAATTTGGAATGCCTTCCGATTGGTAAAAGGATGGGAAGTAGCAGATATTCCGCAACCGGAGGCAGCACAAAAAGGAATCGAGTGGTACAAGGCCAAATTCAATCAAACCTTGGTAGAGATTGAGGACCATTTCTCCAAATACCGTATTTCCGATGCGTTGATGGCTACCTATAAATTGGTTTGGGACGATTTCTGTTCTTGGTTATTGGAAATTGTAAAGCCTGAGTATCAAAAACCCATTGACCAAAAAACGTATAATGAGGTATTGGCCCTTTTTGAAGAAAACTTAAAGTTGCTCCACCCATTTATGCCTTTTTTAACGGAGGAAGTTTGGCAGCACATCGCGGAACGTACACCAGAAGATGCGTTGATAGTTTCCCAATGGCCAGAGGTGGTAGAGGTTGATTCAGCTTTGATAGCGGATTTTGATTTTGCTTCGGAAGTGATTTCAGGAATCAGAACCATCAGAAAGGAGAAAAATATCCCTCAAAAAGATGCATTGGAACTTTTTGTGCTGAATGCCGAGGGTGTAGGTTCGGACATGGATGCCATCATTATCAAATTAGGAAACCTCTCAAGACTGGAGACGGTCGATGCTAGTTTGGACGGAGCACTTTCCTTTAGGGTAAAGAGCAACGAATATTTTATCCCGATAAGCGGCGCCATTGATGTTGAGGCGGAAATTGCCAAGATTACAGAGGAACTCAATTACACCAAAGGATTTTTAAAATCCGTTGAAAAAAAATTGAGCAACGAGCGTTTTGTGAATAATGCACCCGAACAAGTGGTGGAAATGGAACGTAAAAAAGCTGCCGATGCCGAAGCCAAAATCGAAACTTTGGAAAAGAGTTTGGCTAGTTTACAATAATAGAATTTTACACGTTGTATTGATTTTAAAGGGAGGTTAACTTCCCTTTTATTTTTCATACTTTGACACAGCAAATAAGACTACAACTCAAATACCCATGAAAAATCTCAATAGAAGAAGTTTTATTCAAAAGACTTCGTTGACCGCAGCCGCAGTATCCATAGTTCCATCGTATTTAAAAGCCAATTCGGAAAGACCATTTTCATCAACTTACATGGGCGGATTTGCGGCTCCTAAATTGGAAAAGGTTCGCGCTGCTTTTATTGGAGTGGGGGCCCGGGGAGGCACACATGCCAAGTTCTTTGCTGCTTTGGAGGGTACTGAAGTAGTTGCTATCTGTGACCTTTATGAAGACTTGGTCAAAGAAAAAACAAAATGGGTAAAAGACGCCGCAGGAGAAAATCGGCATAAAAATATAGCCCAATACTGGGGAGGCGAAGATGAATGGCAAACCATGCTCAAGGAGGTACAGCCGGATATAGTTTTTATTGCCACCAATTGGGCCAACCATGCGCCAATGGCTATCGGAGCCATGGAACACGGCGCCCATGCCTTTATTGAGGTACCCATTGCCACTACCATTCAGGAGATGTGGGATATTGTTGACGCCAGTGAGCGAACCCAAAAACATTGCATGATGTTGGAAAACGTCAACTATAGTCGAGATGAATTGATGTTTCTCAATATGTGCCGCCAAGGTTTGATTGGTGAAATTCTTCATGGAGAGGCAGCCTATATCCACGAATTACGTTGGCAGATGGAAGAGCAGGAGCGGGGAACAGGGTCGTGGCGCACCCATCATTATGCCAACCGTAACGGAAATTTATATCCTACCCATGGATTGGGTCCAGTGGCCCAGTACATGAGTTTGGGTAGAGGAGAAGATACCTTTGGTAGTTTGGTTTCCTTCTCAACGCCATCGAGAGGGCGGGAACTTTATGCTGAAAAAAATTATGTCGCCGACCACAAATGGAACCAGTTGGATTTTAAAGGTGGCGATTTGAATACATCCATCATCAAAACCCATTTTGGAAAAACCATTATGGTGCAATGGGACGAAACCAGTCCAAGACCATATTCCCGGTTGAACTTGGTGCAGGGAACCAAAGGCATTCTGGCAGGGTTTCCGACCCGCGTAGCTCTGGAAGGAGGTGTGGAAGGGCTTACGGAAGACCATCATTCATGGGTTCAGGGCGAGGAATTGGAGAAACTATATGAAAAGTATGACCACCCCTTGTATAAAAGATTGAACGAAGCTGCCAAGGGCAGTGGACATGGGGGCATGGACGGTATCATGGTATATCGCATAGTGGAATGTCTTCAAAAAGGATTGCCTTTGGACCAAAATGTGTACGAAGGTTGCCTTTGGAGCGCCGTTTCCCCATTGAGCGAACGCTCAGTGGCAAGCGCTGGAGCACCTCAGCCGTTCCCCGATTTTACCAGAGGCAACTGGAAGAATACCGAACCGTTGCAAATAATTAGTTAAGTAGACCGTATTAATGATTGAAATAAAAGTACCCGCCCGAATCTGTTTTTATGGGGACCATCAAGATTATTTGGGATTGCCCGTGATTGCTGGGACCATAGACCGTTTTATAAATTTGAGAGCCACTCCCAATACTGATAAAACATATCTTTTAAAGTTGTTGGACCTACGGGAAGAAGCAAAAATTGCTCTGGATGATCATTTAAAAAACGTTCAACCCGATGATTATTTCAGGTCGGTGATGGCTGTGCTAAAAAGGGAAGGCTTTCAGTTGGATCAGGGCTATGATATCGAAATATCGGGTAATATTCCGGTAAATGCGGGGCTGTCCAGTTCCTCTGCCCTTGTGGTGGCATGGATTCGCTTTTTAGTGGCTACGCAAGGAAAATCAGAAGAAATCAGCGATTATCAAATTGGGAGATGGGCCTACGAAGCCGAAGTGTTGTTTTTTGATCAACCCGGTGGATTGATGGATCAATATACCATAGCACAAAAAGGCTTGATTTATATTGATACAAAAAATGGAGAGAGTACTCGTTTAAACGCAGGTCTGGGCAAGTTGCTGGTCGCTGAATCCGGGGTTCCCAAAAAAACCTTGGAAGTTTTAAAAAACGCTAGGGTGTATCAACAACGGGCGGTGGATGCCGTTATAAACGTCCATTCCTCATTTGAACTGGAGCAAGCCAGTGTGTCGGATTACGAAGCATATGTAGATTTGGTGCCTGAGGAGCTGCAGGGATATTGGTATGCGGCTATCCATAACTATCACATTACTTTAGAAGCTAAAAAGGAGCTGTTGAATCCAAACCCCGATATCCAACTTTTGGGCGATTTAATGAACCAGCACCAAATGATTCTTCAAAAAGAAATACAGAATACTCCTTTGGAAATGGCAGCAATGATGGATGCTGCCCGTGATGCGGGTGCCATAGGGACCAAGATAATAGGTTCGGGCGGCGGTGGCTGTATGGTGGCTATGGTTCCAGATGATATGGAAGAAAAAGTAATACAGGCATTTTTGGGCAAAGGTGCGAAAGCGGTGTATGCTGTAGAATTAAAAAGTTGAATATAATGGAGAACACGAGTTTGATCATCATGGTAGGTGGTGCATCATCACGAATGAAAAGGAGTTTAAAACAACGGGATGACCAGGTTATGGACAACATCCCCCATAAAAGTTTGATTCCTGTTGGAAAAAATGGGAGGCCCTTCCTATACTATTTGGTTCAAAATGCGGTGGAAGCGGGATATACGAAATTGTATTTAATCACAAGTCCCGAAAATTCTGCTTTTCAAGATTTAAAAGATCAAGGTGGTTTTCCAAATGGGCTGGAAGTGTTCTTGGCCGTTCAATCGGTACCGGAAGGAAGAACAAAACCATTGGGTACTGCCGACGCTCTCCAACAATGTTTGGACCAGTATCCCGAATTAAAACAGGGCACGTTTACGGTTTGTAACGGCGATAATCTGTACTCCATTGGTGCATTACAAGATTTGAGGGAAGATAGGAAGGCTCCTCATGCACTGATCAGTTACGGCAGTTCAGGTTTCGATTATACCGAGGAGCGTATTGCCAAGTTTGCCGTAATGGATATTTGCGAGGATGGATTTCTACAACAAATTGTTGAAAAACCAGATGTGGCAGATGTTCCTAACTACAAGGATGCATCCGGACAGCTTAGGGTAAGCATGAACATTTTTAGTTTTTCGGGCAGTGGGGTTTATCCGTACATAAAAAACTGCCCCATTGATCCTGTTCGCGACGAAAAGGAATTGCCCAAGGCCGTGGCCGTTTTGGTGGAGGAACAACCGAAAAGCGTACTTTGTATTCCACGCTCAGAACACATTCCTGACCTAACGGATGCAAATGATATTCAGTTATTTAAAAATTTAGAGTAACTTAAAGGCATATAACCCCATTCTTGCATCGAGCAAAATTTTAAATTTTTCTTGATATGGAATCATATGCAACGGCATTGTTATATGCCACTCCTTTTTTTATCGGCCTTGTGTTGATCGAGATTCTATATGGCCGATTTGTAAAAGATCAGAAACATAACCTCATGGATACCGTTAGCAGCCTTAGCTCTGGTCTTACCAATGTGGTCAAGGATTCTCTCGGATTGGTGCTGATTTTGATCAGTTATCCTTTTTTGCTCGAACATTTGGCGCTTATCGAGATCAAGGCTACCTGGTTGGTGTGGGTCGTGGCCTTTATTGCTCTGGACTTTGCAGGGTATTGGAACCATAGGTTAAGTCATCATATCAACTTTTTTTGGAACCAGCACGTGATTCATCATAGCAGTGAGGAGTTCAATTTGGCCTGTGCACTTCGACAGCCTATTTCAAATTTACTAGGCTATTATGCACTTTTATTGATTCCGGCTGCGCTTTTGGGCGTTCCTCACAAGGTGATTGCAGTTTTGGCGCCCATTCATTTATTTGCGCAGTTTTGGTACCACACCCAGCATATTGGTAAGATGGGTTTTTTGGAATATGTTATCGTAACGCCATCGCAGCACAGAGTTCACCATGCCATTAATAAGGAGTATATCGACAAAAACCTTGGACAGATTTTTTGTGTTTGGGATAGGATATTTGGTACTTTTCAGGAGGAACTGGATGAGGTTCCACCGCAATATGGTGTGCTGAAACCGGCAAATACATGGAACCCCATCATCATTAATTTTCAACATTTATGGCGATTGATGCAGGATGCTTGGCGGACCAAAAATTATTGGGATAAATTCAGGATTTGGTTTATGCCCACAGGCTGGCGCCCGGCAGATGTCAAGGAAAAATATCCCATTTCTATAATCAAGAATGTGTTTAATTTTCGAAAATATCAACCCGAGGCATCATCCTCGCTCAAGGCATACTCACTTTTCCAATTGGTGGTTACCACCTTTTTGATGTTGTTTATGTTCTATAGCTATGCGGAAATCGGTTTTGACGGTCTGCTGCTGTTCGGAGCGTTTATTTTTGTCGGAATCTATGGCTACACTACTTTAATGGACCGTAAAATTTATGCAGTTTGGATTGAGGTAATTCGAGGGTTAGGTGGTTTGATCTTGATTTACTTTACCAATGATTGGTTCGGAATCGATACATATGTTTCAGAGGGTAGCTACATAGTGGCCCTTTATTTTTTGGCAACTATTTTCGGCGGAGTTTACTTTACGTATTTTGAAAGGTCGTTGGCCACTTCGGACTTGACCGCTTAGAGCGATTTTAGCTCTTTCTCCACCAATTCCACATATTTCTCCATGGCTTCTTCCCTGCTTATTCTTTTGGCCTGGAAAAGAGCATTTGCCTTAAAGGCATTGATGAGAGGAGTTCTACTTCCTGGATTGTCAAAGTTTTTGTTGGCAATCTTGAAATAGGCATAGAGCTTTAAGAGTAGATCAGCGGGCAAAGGGTCGGTGTAGTCGTTAACAAAGTTAACGGCATCTTCGAATCTTTTATGTAGGTCTTCGTTAATCATCCAATGGTCTTACGGAAGCTATACAGGTGTGTGCTCCAACAACTTTTTGATTGAGCTTAACGGTAATATCGCAGTCCAAAGGAAGTAGCAAATCAACACGGGAACCAAATTTTATGAAGCCTGCATCCTCGCCTTGGGTTACTTGTTCGCCTTCCTCGGCGTAGTTTACAATTCTACGGGCCATGGCGCCAGCAATTTGTCGGTAGCCGATTTCACCAAATTTTGGGGTGTGGAGTATAACGGTGGTACGTTCGTTCTCCGTACTGGATTTTGGGTGCCAGGCCACCAAATATTTCCCGGGATGATATTTGGAGTACGTTACCGTTCCACTGGCGGGATATCTGGTAACGTGTACATTGGTGGGGGACATGAATATGGATACCTGTTTTCTTTTTTCCTTGAAATATTCAGGTTCATCCACTTCTTCAATTACCACGACCTTTCCATCCACGGGTGCCAGAATTTCATCAAAACTGCGGGTGACACGTCTTTTGGGATTCCTGAAAAACTGGAGAATGGCAATGAGAAAAATCAATGCGGCTACCTGAAGCGAAAACCGGGCCCACTCCAAATTAACGTAGTAATGTGCCGCCAGAACGGCTGCCACCACGATACAGAAAGTGATGATGATAATTTTTTGACCCTCTTTATGAAACATAGGAGAAAATATTTAAAATCAAATAAGCAAAAGGCGCAGCGAACACTAGGCTATCCAAACGGTCCCAAATTCCACCATGTCCCGGTAATATGGCTCCACTGTCCTTTACCCCGGCCATTCGTTTGAACTTGGATTCCAATAAATCTCCCAAACTCCCCGCTACAACTATTAAACAGGCCATTGCCATCCACTCGGTAATCGACAACCTTGTTTCGTACCATGATAAAAAGTAAGCGGCCACAAGTGCAAAAATAAGACCTCCTATAGAACCTTCAATGGTTTTTTTTGGAGAAACTGAAGGAAAAAGTTTAGTTCGGCCGAAAGTACGCCCTGTTAAATAGGCAAAAGTATCGTTTACCCAAATCAAAATAAAGATGCCCATGATGAGAAATTGGGCAAAATCATCATGTTTATATGGAATCATGGTCAAAAAAATGCAGCCTCCGCCGATATAAAACAGTCCAATGATAAATTTTTGAAAGCTGCTGAAATTTTTAGGCCTTTTAGAGAACAGGAACATCAGCAATGCCATGTCCACCGTGATGGTGCAGAGCATTAAAAGGTTTATGGCGGTCGAGTCATTGGTAAGGTATATAAAAACCCACCAAAGTGCCAAATAGGCCATAAATATATGGTAGCCCTTTAGGTTTACAATTCGCTTGTACTCATACAGGCATGCTAGTCCAAAGGTCATGAATAAAAAGTCGAAGGCATCCGAACTCAAAAAAACGGCACCCAGTAGAAGTAAAACATAAATTACCCCGGTTATGGAGCGTCTTAAAATTTCTCTCATGTACTTAGAAATCTTCTAGGAGCAAAAGATATACATTTTTCGAGGCACTTCCGTAAGAAAGGAAATCATCTTTGTTTTCCGCCGTAGGCTGAAAGTGTTTTAATGTGGTAATATTGTTAGGAATATTCTTTTGGTAGCGTTCCTTGATAATTTTGAGCGCCTCGCTTATGGAGTCCACCAACTGGCTTGTTGTGGCAAAAACTACCAAATTGGAGGGCAGTTCGTCCAATTTCTTTTCCTTGATTTGATTGGAACAGACCAATATGGAACCGTTATGGGCCACAAGATGCTCACAGGTAGTAAAGAAAATATTGCTTTCCTTGCGATTGTCTGTAAACTGAAGCTTTTCGGAAGCAAACTTTGTTTCCAGTCTCGGATCCAGAGAATAGAATAGTTGATTTTGCCAGTCGTTTTCTGAAATGATGTTTTTAAGCGCTTCGGAAACCTCGGCAAAGTCTTCACAGTAGATGAACTTTCCGCCATTTTTCTTAAAGTAGATGGTAAATTTTTCATCTACGGGAATCTTTAAATCGGGCATATGGTCACCACGGGTTTCCGCAGTTTCCTTGGAAACCTTTTTTCCTCCTCCGAAAAGTTTTTTAAAAACTCCCATTTATGGCATGTGTTCTTTTCTACTGAATCAATATAATGCTTTGATTAGATTTTTTGAATGATTTTATTCTGCGGGCTCTAATTTCTCCTCTTGTTTTTCAAAAGGTCTTTGGCCAAAAATCTTTTCCAAATCGTCCTTAAAGATAACCTCTTTATCCAAAAGTCTTTCAGCCAGTTCGGTGAGCTTGTCCTTGTTGTCCTGCAACAATTTGATGGCCCGCTGATACTGCTCTTCAATCATTTTGGATATTTCTTGGTCAATTTTTTGCGCCGTTTCCTCACTATATGGTTTGGTGAACCCGTATTCGTTCTGTCCCGACGAATCGTAATAGGTAATGTTCCCCAATTGGTCATTAAGTCCATAAATGGTGACCATGGCACGGGCCTGTTTGGTTACTTTTTCCAAATCACTGAGTGCACCGGTGGAAATTCTATCGAACATTACTTTTTCTGCGGCCCTACCTCCCATGGTGGCGCACATTTCATCCAACATCTGTTCTGGACGAACAATCAAGCGCTCTTCGGGCAAGTACCAAGCAGCACCCAACGATTGTCCCCTTGGAACAATGGTAACTTTGACCAATGGTGCGGCATGCTCCAGCATCCAGCTCACCGTAGCGTGCCCAGCTTCGTGGAAAGCGATGGTTTTCTTTTCGTCCGGGGTGATGATCTTATTCTTCTTCTCAAGGCCGCCAACGATTCTATCAACGGCGTCCAAGAAATCCTGCTTGTTGACCGCTTTTTTCTCCTTACGGGCAGCAATAAGTGCAGCTTCATTACAAACGTTGGCTATATCCGCTCCCGAGAAACCTGGTGTTTGCTTGGCCAAAAAGTCCAAATCCAGAGTTTCTGCCGTTTTAATTGGGCGAAGGTGTACTTCGAAAATTTCTTTTCTTTCGTTAAGGTCCGGCAAGTCAACATAAATCTGACGGTCAAAACGTCCGGCACGCATCAAAGCTTTGTCCAGTACATCGGCACGGTTGGTCGCGGCCAATACGATTACGTTAGTATTGGTCCCGAAACCGTCCATTTCTGTCAATAGCTGGTTCAATGTGTTTTCACGTTCGTCATTGGAACCTGTAAAGTTGTTCTTGCCCCTTGCACGTCCAATGGCGTCGATTTCATCAATAAATATAATAGCTGGGGATTTGTCCTTGGCTTGTTTGAACAAATCACGAACCCTAGAAGCTCCCACACCCACGAACATTTCCACAAAGTCGGAACCGGATAGGGAGAAGAAAGGTACTTTTGCCTCACCTGCCACGGCTTTTGCCAAAAGGGTCTTACCTGTTCCTGGAGGTCCTACCAAAAGGGCTCCCTTTGGAATTTTTCCACCAAGAGAGGTGTATTTATCAGGATTTTTAAGGAATTCCACGATTTCTTGAACTTCTTCTTTAGCTCCTTCTAGCCCTGCTACATCTTTAAAAGAAGTGCGGGTATCCGTTTTTTCGTCGAACAATTTGGCCTTGGATTTTCCTATATTGAAAATCTGACCTCCAGCACCTCCACCGGCACCACCTGACATTCTACGCATTAGGTAAATCCAGATGCCTATTATCAAGGCAAATGGCAATAGGGTTAGGAATATCTCCCCTAGAACGTTGGACTCTGTGTCAAACTCAACAATGGTGTCCAAGTTGTTCTCTTTCTTTATTTCGGTGATTTCATTCTGGAAAATCTGTAAATCTCCGTAATCCAAGACATATTGAGGAACCAGACCGCTTGATGGAAGAAGGGGCTTTTCTGCCACTCCTTTGTGCACATCCTTTTTCAGGGCTTCCTCGGTTAAATAAACCTTTGCCTGACGTGTGTTGGTGATGATGACAATTTTGGAGATGTCACCATTGCGTAAAAATTCCTGTAATTCG
This sequence comes from Flagellimonas chongwuensis, assembly GCF_013376415.1. Classification (GTDB taxonomy): domain Bacteria; phylum Bacteroidota; class Bacteroidia; order Flavobacteriales; family Flavobacteriaceae; genus Flagellimonas; species Flagellimonas chongwuensis. Next base: position 60,912 of record NZ_WYET01000005.1, on the reverse strand, counting down.
GAGGTTGTGGTTTTTTCGGTACTTGAAAAACTGCTTCCACCAAAAAATTGGAAGCCAATAATCAATGCGATGACCACACCATATATCCACCACGAGCTAAAACGTGGTTTTTTGGGAGCATTATTCGGGTTGTTTTCTTTTGCCATTTTTTCTTAAGAATTGTAACTGCTTTCCACCATAGTGACTTTGGCATCTCCCCAAAGTCCCTCAATGTCGTAAAATTCCCTAATGTGTTTTTGAAATACATGTACCACAACGTTTACGTAGTCCATCAGCACCCATTCGGCGTTCTCGGAGCCTTCGACATGCCATGGCTTGTCTTGTATGGCCTTGCTCACCTTCTTTTGTACGGAGGATACTATTGCGTTAACATGTGTGTTGGAAGTACCGTTACAGATGATGAAGTAGTCGCAAACTGTATTTTCGATTTCCCTAAGGTCCAGTAGATTTATGTCAACTCCTTTAACGTCTTCTATTCCTTCCAGGATCAAGGCAATCAATTCATCTGCGCTAGCTTTCTTTTTCTGCATTCAAAAAGTTTAGTTTTTACAAAGTTATGTTTTTTTTGTTTTCTTAGCCCTAGTTTTTAACAAATCGTAAAGGCTTGTCATATTGGAAAAACATTTTCAAATACTCAAACTTGATGCCACGGACTCCACAAATCAATATTTAAAAGATTTGTTGCGTTCGGAAAATCCCCCCGATTATACTGCTGTTGTTACTGAAAGACAGTTAAAGGGTAGAGGGCAAATGGGAACTGTGTGGGAATCGGAGGGCGGTAAAAACCTTATGTTTAGTGTGTTGAGGAGATTTGATGCATTGAGTGTCAAACATCAATTTGTGTTAAATATTGCCGTTTCCTTGGCTGTTGTGGATACTTTGGCAGAACGTTCCATACCGGATGTAAAGGTAAAATGGCCCAACGACATTATGTCAGGTTCCAAGAAAATTTGTGGCATTTTGATTGAAAATGTGCTCAAAGGAGACAATGTGGACCGATCAATTATTGGAATTGGCCTGAATGTAAACCAAACTGATTTTACAAATTTAGAAAAGGCTTCTTCGTTAAAACGGATTATGAGCCGCAATTTTGATTTGGACGGGCTTTTATATGAGGTGCTTCACAGACTCCGATATCATATGAGGGATATTGAATCTAAAACAGCGAAACAACTTCTGCCTTCGTATGAGCAGGTGCTTTTTAGGAAGGATAAGCCTTCTACATTTAGCAACCCCCATGGAAATAGGTTCATGGGTTTTATCCGAAGGGTTTCACCAACTGGTAAACTGATTATTGAACTGGAAGACCAGGTTCTCAAAGAATTCGATTTAAAAGAGGTGACCTTGCTCTACTGACCTATTTTGTCCATGTTGTTAGATAATGTACCCATAAAGTTGGTGATGGGTGCTTTGATCATCATGGCCATCATGGCATTGAACTGTCCCTCGAAACTAAGTGCTACTTCACTTTCATTGTCTCCGAGCGATGTAATGTCGGCGGTAAGGGTAAAAGGTAGTTTGTCACTTGCAGCGCCCAGGACCACTTTATCATACGGGTTTTGTTCTTTTAGCCTAAGTACAATTTCGGGCATACCTTTTAGGGCGAATTTGAAGGTGTTCTCGTCCAACACTTCAAACTTGTCTATATTTTCGGGCATTAAAGTTTCAAAGTTTTTGATGTCGGTCAAGAACTCAAATACTTCTTTGTCGCTTTTGGCTACTTTCTTTTTTGAGGCTTCAATGTGCATAGTAAATTATTGTTTCCATTCTTGCGGATTGGATCTCCACTCAAGAAGGGTCTTTAATTGTGATTCTTTGATGTAATTGGTTTCAGAGGCCTGTTCGATCAGGTGCTCGTAATCCGATAGGGTATGGAGTTTAATCCCTTCTTTTTCAAAGTTTTCGGTAGATACAGGAAAACCATACGTGAAGATGGCGATCATTCCTTTTATATCGGCATTTTGCTCCTTGAGGGCCTGTACGGCATTGAGACTACTGTTTCCAGTGCTTATCAAATCCTCTATGACAACCACACTCTGTCCAGCTTCAAAATATCCTTCAATTTGATTTTGTCTGCCATGTTCTTTAGGTTTTGGCCTTACATAAACAAAGGGCAGTCCCAATGCTTCTGCAACCAAGATACCGATACCAATGGCACCTGTGGCCACTCCGGCAATCACATCTGGCTTGCCGTAAAGATTCTCTACTTGCTTGGCAATTTCTTCGCGAACAAAGTTTCTAACCTGTGGGTAGGACAACATTATTCTATTGTCGCAATAAATAGGAGATTTCCAACCTGAGGCCCATGTAAAAGGATTTTCAGGTTCCAACTTAATTGCATTAATTTGTAATAACAGCTCAGCTGTTTTTTTTGCGATTTGCTTATCTAAAACCATTGCGCAAATGTATGAAGTTTTTGTTAATGAGGCTCCACTGATTTTAACAAACGAGCGCCCCCAAGATTCCAATGGAAATTTGTTTTCATTGGATGGTGATTCCATTGTTGAAGCTATAAAGCTTTTGTCCAAAAAAAAGGTTCAAAAGGCATATCTATATCATCCTGATGAGAAGAAGATTCTAAAACTATTTATGCACAAGATTCCAGTGGTGGTTGCTGGCGGAGGATTTGTGATCAATAGAAAAGGGAAAGTGCTTTTTATATATAGGAACGGGAAATGGGATTTGCCCAAGGGCAAGGTAGATAAGGGCGAATCTATTGAAAATGCTGCAATTCGCGAAGTAGAAGAGGAAACGGGCGTGAAGGACCTTGTAATTGATAGGTTTCTCCAGACTACCTACCATATTTTTAAAAGGAACGGGGAATACAGGTTAAAACAAACCCACTGGTTTATTATGTCTACGGATTATACAGGTAAATTAATTCCAGAAAAGTCCGAAGGCATCAAAAAGGTAAAATGGAAAGGTTCCCGAAAGACCAAAAAGGCCTTAAAAAACTCTTATCATAATATAAAAATATTGTTCGAGGATTGGCCTTTTAATTAGGGAGCAGGCCTGCTGCTTCGCTTCCTTTGGCAACTCGGTATATTGGGTACGTCATGTAGGCTTCCTCAAAATGCTCGGAGCGTTCAAAAATCCAATTGAGCTGTGCATACCAGTTATTGGCAAAGTTGAGCTCGGATTCTTTTTTGGTCTCGAATTCCTGTAGCAGCAAAGAATCCTGTTGAAGCATTTTAATGGCCACATCCTCAAAAACGTATGGGGAAAAACCTTCCTTGCGCTGCAAAACGGTATCAAAAAAGTTCCAATTAAAGAATGAATCGGCACCCTGTGGCTCCAATGTTTCCATAAGATATCTTATGCCTGGCTGACGTGTAGATACCAATAGGTCACCTTCTCTAAAATGGATTTTTTTAGTGTGCTTTTTGACTTTGGTATTCGAATGGAGATAGTGTCCTTCGTATGGGGCATTTCGTGTGTCGTAATCCTCAATGGTGTACCCCTCCACCAAAAGTGTGGTGTCTTTTTTGATGGCCGTATATTGAATTTTATTGGCATCCAATCGATCTATTACTCGTTTCCAGCTTTTCTTGACAATATAGGCTGCAGGAACTGTTACTGTATCCGCTGGATAAAAATAATCCTGATAGATGGTCTCTTTGGTAAATGGTTTGTCCCTGTTGTATTTCAATCGTGGAAGTCCAGTAACTTCACTGGTAAGTTGTTCGGCCTCAAATCCCTTAAAGTCAAGGGTGCTCGTTTTTGTGGTGTCCACTTGCCAGTTGAAATAATACTCGGAAAGTTCAAGATTCTTTTCCAAGGTCTCTTTTCGTAATGTTTTAATTTTGTCGTGCTCTTTCTCTACTACCTCTATCAAACTCTGCATTAGGGCATAGGTTCCCTCAACGCGCTGTTTATAGGGTTTCAGCATATGGGTTTCAACCATCAGTCCCAAGGTGCTCCAAAGGGTGGTATAGCCTGTGGAATATCTTGGATGATCCATAAATTGACTGAAGCCCATCTCGGGCGGCACGTTGAAAACATTTACATAAGGCGTAATGTCCCATTCTTTTTCGGCCAAAGAATTTTCAAGATTTGGCATTAGGGTTCTGTGAAGATATTCCCCCATTTCGCCACCTAGCTTGTTATGCTGGGTGAAAAGGTGGGTCAAAGTGTACTGGTAATCGGCCCCATTGCTCACATGGTTGTCTATAAAGACATCTGGTTTTACCATATGGAATATTTGGGCGAAGGTCCGGGCATTTTCGGTATCCATTTTAATGAAATCCCTATTAAGGTCGTAGTTACGTGCGTTGCCTCTGAAACCATACTCCAAGGGGCCGTTCTGGTTTGCCCTGGTTGTGGAATTTCTGTTCAGAGCCCCACCGACGTTATATATGGGTATGGTTACCAATACGGTGTTCTCCGGCATTTTTAGTTTGCCCGTAGCCAGATCACGGTATAGCATCATTGTGGCATCAATGCCATCACTTTCCCCGGGGTGTATGCCATTGTTTATTAAGATGATGGATTTTTCCTTGCGGATATTTTCATAATTAAAATCCCCATCCGGATTAAAGGTTACGGTATGCAGCGGGATTCCACTATCTGTTTTTCCTGTGGTGTGTATGTTTATCTGCGGAAATTCGCGTGCAAGGCCCATGTAATAATCAATGGTTTGCCTGTATGTTGCAGTTTCTAAGCCACCCGAAGCTTCGTAATGTGTTTGGTACGAGGATTTTTCTCCTTGTGTTTCGGACTCACAGGATATCAAAAGGAATACGGCCGCTAAAAAAAATAAATGTTTCAAAATACTTTGGGAACTTTAAGTTGCACTTAATGTTGTGCTTATCAGTGCCAAAAATACAGAATATTATAATTAGGAGGCCATATCCATTAATCCAAGATCGGTTGCCTCGATTTTGAAAATGGGCTTGTTCTTAAAATTGAGTATGTACGGGCACCTGTCCTTAAAATTGCTCCATTTTTGATGGTCCAGTGGGTCTATGGAAGAAGTGATCATGTTAATGATGATATGCTCTTTTAAGTCTAAGGTAATAAGTTCGTCCAAGAAGTCCCATCCATCCATAATGGGCATGTTGATGTCCAGAAATATAACATCGGGAATTGTTTTATTGGATTTATGCCTTTCCAACAGTGCATCATAGGCTTCTTTCCCATTCTGAAATATTTGGACATCGTCACATTTGGTAACGGACTTAAGCATTTTTTTTATACCAAATACTGTTATGGGATCATCGTCCACTATAAAAATACAACTAACTTTCTTCATTAAAATACACATTAAATGTAGTGCCTCTATCAACATCACTTTGCACTGTTATACTTCCGCCCATGGCTTCTATTTGGTTTTTTACAAGGTAGAGACCAAAGCCTTTGGAGTCTTCTTTGTTATGGAATGTCTTGTACATGCCAAAAATTTTGTCGCCGTATTTTTCCAAATCAATCCCAAGACCATTGTCGGATATGCTCAGCAGCACACCTTCTTTTGATTTTACCGCATTGATTATGATCAATGGTTTTCGGTTGGGGCTTCTATATTTTACAGCGTTGGAGATTAGGTTCAGAATAATACTGTCCAGATAGGCAGGTACACATTCTACTTTTATATCTTCGGCTACATGATTGATTATCTGCGAATCGTTCTTGTTCAAAAAGGCGGAGAAATTCTGTAAGACCTTCACAATGTTGTGTTTGAGGAACAAAGGTTTTTTGGTTACCGATGTATTGGTGTTCACATCTACCACTTGATTAAGGTTTTCCAAGGTCTCCAGTAAATTGTCAGATGCTTGCGATAGCATTTTGGTGATTCTTTCCCTCTCTGTTGGGTCGTTTTCTGACTTTAAAAACTCCAACAGCATAGAAAAGTTAGCGGAGTGTGATCGTAGGTTATGGGATACAATATGGGCAAAACCAATTAATTTTTGATTCTGCATCGAGGTTATTTTGATAAGATCTCGCAATTCGCACTCCTTCTTTTTGATGGAGGATATATCCAAGCTCATACCAATAAGACCACACACTTTGCCATCCAGATCAAAATAAGGTATTTTGGAGGTTAGAAAATGGGTTGTTTTGCCATTATGGGTAATAGCCGTCTCTTTGCCAATAATAGGAGTAAGGTGCTTCATGACCTGTATATCCTCTTCCCTGGATATTTTTGCCGTATCCTCGTTATATAAGTCGAAATCATTTTTGCCGATGATTTCCTCCTTACTCTTGTTGATATAATTTGACTCTCCTTTGTTGATCAGTACTTTTCTGGATTCAAGGTCTTTTACATAAACGTTCAACGGTAAGCTATCAACAAGTGTGCTGAGCAATTGTTGGTGCTCCTTGACCTTGTTTTCGGCCATCACCTCGTCATGAATATCTCGTATTGTTCCAAAAACCTTAATGGTATTACCGTTTTCTACATAAGGTTTACCGGTAACCCTGACCCATCGTTCTTCACCGTTAAATGTTATGATCATCAAATTGGTGTCGTAGGATTGCTGGTTTTCTATTGCTTTGTGAAAGAGCATTGAAACCTTGTTTCTGCTGTAGCCCGGTTTGTAAAATTCAATGGCCTCCACTGTGGTAGGCTCAAAACAATCGGGAACTTGATGGATACGTTTGGTTTCCTGGCACCATGTGAGTTTTTGCGTTGCTGTTTCAAATTCCCACCAACCTGTTTTGGATACTTCTACCTTGGTCTCCAAAATGTTCTGCAACCACTCTACTTGTTGCTCTTTTTCCACTTCGGCCGTAATGTTGTCGGTTTGGATTATGGTTCCGATTACGTTTTCTTTCTCGTCGAACCAAGGAGCGAAATGACTTTTGAAATGGCCAGTGCCGTTATGGTTTGATATTTTGTGCCTAAGGGAGAAGGATTTATTTTCCTTTAATTTTTTTTTGAGATCAGGGATGTCTGCATATAATGGAAAAACTTTGATTTGGTGGTCGTTGTTCTGTGGAGGTAATCCGAAGATATCTAGCCAAGAAGAGGAAGCATCTATCAAAATACCTTTTTTGCACAGAAGTGCTGTCGCCTTTGGCAACTGTTTCAATAAGTAAAATTGGTCAACTCTTCTTACTGCTTTCAAAACTCGGGGTTGTTTAAAAAACGTTACTGCTTGCTCAGAAATTTCCGACTAAGCTATAATTATTTGGTCGATACAATGCACATTATGTTGCGAAAGCAATCATTAATGTTGTATCCAAAGGGTTGGCCATGGTTTCTATAAATATAGAAAGAAAGAATTTACTTACAAACTATATTCGATGAACGGAAAGGAGACGGTTATTTTACTACAACGGTCTCTGGCACCAGACCTGTGTAGTCCCCTCCATTTCTGATTACATCCCGAACTATTGATGAGCTGATGTAAGATTTTCCTGAGGATGTCAATAGAAATACCGTTTCAATCTCCGATAACTTTCTATTGGTGTGTGCAATGGCCTTTTCAAACTCGAAATCCGCTGGATTACGTAGTCCTCTAAGAATAAATGAAGCCTCTATTTTTTTGCAAAAGTCCACCGTCATCCCCTTGTAGGTGGTAACTTTGATTTTAGGTTCGTTCTTAAATGCTTCCTCAATAAACTTTACCCTTTCCTCTAAAGTGAACATGTAATTTTTATCGGCATTGATTCCTATGGCGATAACCAATTCATCAAAAAGGGTAACGCCTCTTTTAATTATATCGTAATGCCCTAAAGTAAGAGGGTCAAAGGAACCGGGGAACAATGCGCGTCTCATGTTGTGGTTTAAAGTTTCTTAAAAATACGGTTTCTATCGCAAAGCTTCAACAATGGCGCTATCAAATAGCTCTCCTAAGCTAATTCCTGCCGTATTTGCCTGCTGCGGAAGAAGGCTTTCCTCGGTTAAGCCCGGGGTTGTATTTATTTCAAGAAGGTGTGGCTCATCACCAATAAAAATGAATTCGCTCCTTGTGTATCCTTTAAGTCCTAAGGTCTTATATATAAATTCGGCAAGTTGCCTTACATTGGATTCCTGCTTTTCCGTAATCCTTGCAGGTGTAATCTCTTGTGATTTGCCCAGGTATTTGGCCTCAAAATCAAAAAAATCGTTCTCCGAGATAATTTCGGTGGCAGGGAGAACCTTTACTTCGTTATTGAAAGTAATCACCCCGACCGAAACTTCCGTACCATCCAAAAAGGATTCTATGATGATCTGTGAATCTTCCTTAAACGCACTTTGTATGGCATCTGCCAATGTTTCCTTGTCATATACCTTTGAGACCCCGTAACTGCTTCCTGCTCGGTTAGCCTTTACAAAACAAGGTAGGCCCACTTTATCCACAATGGTATCTTCATCAATGCTTTGGCCCTTGTTTAAAAAGTAGGAAGTGGCACAAGGGACATTGTAGGGCTTTAATGCACTCAATAAATCTCTCTTATTAAAAGTCAATGCAGCTTCATAATGATTGCAAGAGGTATGCGGCAGTCCAAGAAGTTCAAAATACGCTTGCATAAGGCCATCTTCCCCGGGGGTTCCATGAATCGCATTGAAAACGCAATCAAATTCAATCTTTTTGCCATGTATCTCAACACTAAAATCCGACCTTTCTACAAGGTGCTCCTGCTCCAGTTCATCCAGATAATACCACTTATCTTTAGTGATAACAATTCGGTAGGGGTTGTATTTTTCTTTGTCCAAATATTTGTGCACCACGTTTCCACTTTTGATGGAAATATTGTACTCACTGGAATAGCCGCCCATGATGATGGCAATGTTCTTTTTCATTGTCTTGTAAAATAACGCGAAGCCAAAATAAAGAAAAAAGGGTTGGCTTTCCTATATTTGTTCCGATAAGGTGAACTACATGAAAAATTTTCTCAACTTTTTAAAAAGCAAGACTTTTTTGATTCAACTGGGATTGGCTGTTTTGGCTATTCTAGTGTTGGTATTTATATCTCTACAGTGGCTTAAGAGCACCACCAACCATGGTGAGTTTGTTGAGGTACCGGACTTTTCCAAAATGTCGGTTTCGGAAATGAGAAAGGCCGTTGAAGATGCCGGATTAAGATATCAAGTATTGGATTCGTCCGAATATAATCCAGACTATCCCCGTTTTTCCATATTGGACCAGAATCCGCCTGCGGGCAACAAGGTAAAGTCCAACCGTAAAATTTATTTTACGGTCAATCCATCGGGCTATAAAAAGGTAAGTGTGCCGGATATTATCCAAGTTACGCAACGTAATGCCGCCTCAATGTTAAGAGCGGTTGGTTTGGATGTGGAACGTGTTACCTATATCGATGAACTGGGCAAGGACATGGTATACAATATGAAGCACAAGGGAAAATACCTGAAACCCGGAGACAAATTGCCCAAGACTTCAAAAATTGAGCTGATCTGTGGTAACGGAACCATCCCGGGAAGTGCAAGGGTACAGGCAGAATCCAACTAAGATGGATATTTCGGATAATCAAGAAGATTTTTCTCAGGACGAGCTTTCGCAGGACGACCTCTACGAACATCATAGTTTTATTGCGTCCAAAGGGCAAGAGCCATTGCGTGTGGATAAATTCTTGATGAACTTTATTGAGAATGCTACACGTAACAAGATTCAACAGGCAGCCAAAAAAGGACATATCTGGGTGAATGGCTCCATTGTAAAACAGAATTATAAAGTAAAGGCCGGAGATGAGGTAAAGGTAATGTTCGAACATCCGCCTTACGAGTTTTTACTGACCCCAGAGAACATTCCTTTGGATATTGTTTATGAAGATGATGTGCTATTGGTGGTGAACAAACCCGCTGGCATGGTAGTGCATCCCGGGCACGGAAATTACTCGGGAACCTTGATCAATGCCTTGGTCTATCATTTCGAGAACCTGCCAAACAATAGTTCGGACAGGCCTGGACTTGTCCACCGAATTGATAAGGACACTTCTGGCTTGTTGGTGATTGCCAAAACGGAGATTGCCATGACGCATTTGGCCCAACAATTTTTTGAAAAGACCAGTGAACGTGAATATGTGGCCTTGGTCTGGGGCAATGTAGAGGAAGATGAGGGAACCATTGAAGGGCATATAGCCCGAAACCCTAAAAATCGTTTGCAAATGATGGTCTTTCCCGATGGAAGTGATGGCAAAGAAGCAGTGACCCATTACAAGGTCATCGAACGTTTAGGCTATGTTACATTGGTTTCCTGTAAATTGGAAACAGGTAGGACCCATCAAATTCGGGTGCATATGAAATATATTGGACACACCCTGTTCAATGATGAGCGTTATGGCGGCGATAAAATTCTGAAAGGAACAACTTTTACCAAATACAAGCAGTTTGTGGAAAATGCCTTTAAGGCTTTGCCCCGACAAGCTTTGCATGCCAAAACACTTGGTTTTGAGCATCCGGTTACTGGCAAATTTATGCGATTTGATTCCGAACTTCCTGAGGATATGGTGAACGGAATCGAAAAATGGCGAGGGTATGCCAAACATCACGAATCATAGTTTTCTTCAATCTTTAGATTGAAAACACCATTGGAATGCGCTTCCAAAAAACTAAAATCATCGTTATTTTTACAAAAATTAGAAGAAGATGAAAATTGTGATATCTCCTGCAAAGTCGTTGGATTATGAAACCGCTTTGCCCACATCAAAATATACCCAGCCCGAATTTTTGGAACAAGCGAAAAAACTTAATTCCGTACTCAAAAAGAAAAAGCCGAAAGCGTTGATGGATTTAATGTCCATTTCCGATAAGCTCGCGGACCTGAATTGGGAACGCAATCAAAAATTTGATACACCCTTTACTACGGAAAATGCAAGACCTGCAGTGTATGCGTTCAATGGCGATGTGTACCAAGGATTGGATGCCTACACCATTCCAGAGGACAAGCTGGACCGATTGCAGGATACTCTACGAATTTTGTCTGGTCTGTACGGTGTTTTAAAGCCTTTGGATCTAATGCAACCCTATCGATTGGAAATGGGAACGCAGCTTAAAGTAGGCCGCAAAAAGAACCTGTACGAGTTCTGGAAGAAAGACATTGTTACTTTCTTGAACGACGAACTTAAGGATGATGAACTTTTTGTCAACTTGGCAAGCAACGAGTATTTTAATGCGGTTGATACCAAAGCGCTAAAGGTTCCGGTAATTGCCCCGGTCTTCAAGGATTGGAAAAACGATAAATTGAAGATCATCAGCTTTTTTGCCAAAAAAGCCCGTGGTTCCATGGTGCGTTATATTCTGGATTCGGGAGCGAAAACACTGGACGATATCAAGAATTTTGACTACGATGGATATCTCTATAGTGAAGAACACACGGTAAAGAAAAACGAACCCGTTTTCATCCGATAAAAACTTTGGTAAAATCCGAAGTATTATTTAAGTTATAGTCGATAAGGTGCGTTGTTACGATTAAAGTGCGCATGCCTTAAATTGTGATACACTTAAATTTAACCCAGAGGTTACACATTATTCACGACCTTTGAGTGTTTGACTATTTTTTAACACTAACATAAAACAGATACATGCAGCAAACTAAACGGTTAGAAGAGTTTAAAAAATCAGTAACCAATAAATTCAACATCTACAATAGCCTTTTCCTAAGCTTGCCCTACAAGAATGTGGAAAACGTAGGGATACTTATCCCACTTTTGCTAGATCAGTGCGAAAAGGGATTAAAGGCGGGTAAAGATCCCCAAGAAATTTTGGAGGTATTCTTCTCCAACTTCGTGGATATTCAGGACGAGCGGGAACGTTTGGATTTTATGTTCAGGATTGTTCAATATGTGGAGCGTCAAGTGGTACTTTATGATAGTGTGGAAGATTCCGCATTTCCCAAACTACAGGAATACAGTAGTTCTTTGACCATTCCAGATTATTTTGAGTTGGTGAACCGTACCAAAAATTGGGACAAGGTCTCCAAAAAACTTTCCACCTTTAGTGCACGTATTGTATTAACGGCCCACCCAACGCAATTTTACACGCCAGCAGTTCTAGATATTATTGCCGAACTCCGTTCTTTGATTGATGAAGATAGAATTCATGACATTGATGTGACCCTTCAGCAATTGGGTTTAACATCCTTGATCAATGCCAAAAAACCAACGCCTTTGGATGAGGCGAAAAATATCATCTATATTCTTCGTAACACCTATTATGATGCTGTCGGAGAATTGTATCAATATGTAAAGAGCAATATCCGCGACGAGAAGTTCGAGAACTATAACCTGATGAAACTTGGTTTTTGGCCAGGCGGCGACCGTGATGGAAATCCTTTTGTAACGGCAGACATTACCAAACAAGTGGCCGATGAACTACGATTGACCTTGATGAAGTGCTATTACAACGAATTGAAGAATCTTCGTAAAAAACTCACGTTCAAAAGTATGCAGGAGGATATCAATGCGTTGAGTACCAAACTATATCATGCCATGTTCGACCCTACTGCACCAATTTCCTACGAGGAAATTATTGGGCATTTAAGCGATGTGAGGCAGCAATTGGTTGAATATTATCACGAATTGTATTTGGATGAGTTGGACCAGTTTATAGACAAGGTCCATATTTTTAAAACCCATTTTGCCACGTTGGATATCCGTCAAGACCATAGCAAGCATACCTTGGTGGTGGAATCTGTTCTCAAAAAGAACGGTATCATTAAGGAAAGCTTGGACGAGCTCAAAGAAAAAGAGCTGGTGAAGATGTTGTTGGAGAAAGACTTTAAATTAAATCCAAAGGATTTTGATGATGACATTGTGAAGGACACCATTGTCAACATCCAAAACTTGAAAGCCATTCAAGAGAAGAACGGAGAAGATGGTTGCAACCGATATATCATCAGTAACTCGGAGGATATTTTCTCAGTATTGTTCGTTTTCGGATTGTTCAGATGGTGCGGATGGAACGAGAAGGATATCACTTTCGATATTGTTCCGTTGTTCGAAACCATGAAAGGTATGGATGCTTCCGAAGAAGTGATGCAGACTCTGTTCGATATTCCAAAATACAGACAGCATTTAGAACGAAGAAGAGATATACATACCATAATGCTCGGCTTCTCCGACGGAACAAAAGATGGTGGTTACCTAAAAGCGAACTGGTCCATTTTAAAGACCAAGGAAACACTGAGCAAGGTGTGCAAGAAAAATGGTATCGCAGCCATATTTTTTGATGGTAGGGGAGGCCCACCGGCAAGGGGAGGTGGTAAAACCCACAGATTCTATGCGGCTCAGACCAAGGATGTGGCCAACCACGAGATTCAGTTAACCATCCAAGGGCAGACCATTACCAGTACTTATGGCACCAAAGAGCAGTTTATGCACAATTCCGAGCAGTTGTTGACCGCTGGGTTGAGCAATAACCTATTTGGAAAGGAGCTTACCATTTCCGCTTCGCAAAGGAAGTTGATCGAGGAACTTTCCGAACTCAGTTTTGATAAATACGATGCCCTAAAACAGCACGACAAGTTTATCCCGTATTTGGAAAATAGGAGTACGCTAAAATATTATACCAAAGCTAACATAGGAAGTAGGCCCGGTAAACGTGGTAGCGCAAAACAATTGACACTGGCCGATTTGCGTGCTATCTCCTTCGTAGGGTCTTGGAGCCAACTAAAACAGAATGTGCCCGGGTACTTTGGTTTAGGATCGGCCATACAAAAGCTGAAGGAAGAAGGAAGATTGAACGAGGTGAAGAAACTATACAAAGAGGTTCCTTTCTTTAAGGCATTGATGTTGAACAGTATGATGTCCTTGGCGAAGACCAATTTTGATTTGACCAGTTACATGAAAGAAGACCCTGAGTTTGGTGATTTCTGGAAGATTCTTTATGAAGAATATCAATTGTCCAAAAAGATGCTTCTACAGATTTCCGGACTCAAGATTTTGATGGAAGACGAAGCTGTATCGAGGGAATCCGTAAAAATCAGGGAAAAGATTGTATTGCCGCTATTGGTGATTCAACAAAACGCCTTGTATCACATCACGCAAAATTCCGAGTACAAGGAATTGTACGAGAAAATCGTGACCCGCTCCTTGTACGGAAACATTAATGCGAGTAGAAATTCGGCTTAACTATTTTGAATGCTAGTAGTTTAAGGGTTTATTGCAGAGATTCTTTATTTTGGAAACAATATAATCTCGACCAAAAGATTATTCAACAACAAAACAACCTCTTATGAGAAGAATCTTTTGCTATTTGTCAATTGTATTTGTATTCATTTCATTTTCTTGTTCTGAAAATCAAGGAGATGAATTTGAATCAGAGCAACTAGGTAGTTTGGAAGTAAAAGCAGTCTATGAAAGTGGCACAGCCATCCCCGATGTTACGGTTTCCACAGTTCCCAAAACCGTCGAGAAAATAACAAATGAGATGGGGAAAGTTGTTTTCAACGATATACCGGTTGGAAATTATGAGGTTAATTTAACCCCATCATTTTCAGATGTTGGTGTGACAATCCAAGTAGCGGTGAAAGAAAATCAGGTTGAGGTAGTCGAGGCCATAATGGGACCTGACCCAATTTCTGAAACTCCTGTTGACTTTGATATCCTTTTGAACAATATATATAACCAATTAAAAACAGAGTTTTTATTTGATGCCAATGGTTACTCCCACTATTGGGGAGATATAGGAACGAATATAGCTAGAATAAACCCCAATTCGATGGGCAGATTTGGTGATTTGGATCAGTATTATTTTCAACCAAGTGATTATGTAATAAATGAAGTTTGGTCTGAACATTACAGGGTGATTAGACTTACAAATATTGGTTTGGATGAAATAAAAGGGTTGGATCAGGCCTTGGAAGAAGAAGTCGGTGCCGTTAGATTTGAATCTGAGTTTCGTTTTTTACGCGCACTTTTATATTTCAACTTGGTTAAGCTTTACGGAAATCCTATTTTGGTGACTACAGCCGAGTTTAATTCGGATAATGCACCACCACATGTACAGGGTAGAGAAGATGTATTTGATCAAATTGTAGATGACCTAATATTTGCACAGCAGAATTTATCCTCTGGCTTGGCCAAAGAAAGGGCGTCAAAGGAAGCGGCAACAGCCTTGCTTGGAAAAGTGTATCTAACAATGGCTGGCTTTCCGATGTACCAAACAGATAAATATGCCCTTGCCTTAGAAGAATTGGAGAAGATTGTTGGAGGTTATACATTGGAAGAAAACTATGAAGATGTTTTTTCAATTGAGAATGAAAGCACAAACACCGAGGTTATTTTTAGTATCGCTTTTAATGGCTCCGGAAATTATAGTGTGCCTTGGGGACCGCAGGGCATTTCCTTTAATGACCGTTTGTTGCTGGTTCCTAGCTTTATAAACTCGTTTTTTGAGGAAGGTGACGAGCCCGTCGAACCTGTAATTTTCCCTTTGGTGACAGATAATTCAAGGTTTTATCAAAATATTGCTACGTTTTCGTATGCAAATGGAAACATGATGGATGAAACCTTAATGGAAAATTGGCGGCCATATAAATTTATCAAAGAAGTTGAGGAACCTAGTGTGATGAATCAAGAATCTTTTGATTATCCATATTTGAGAATGGCAGACGTGCATCTAATGATTGCTGAGGCCGAAAATATGTTGAATGGTCCTACAACTAAGGCATATAATGCTTTGAATTTGGTACGAAGAAGGGCTTATGGCGATTTGAACCATGATGCTCAAAATGGATTGAGCCAAGAAGAGTTTTCAAATCTTATTTTAAATGAAAGGCGTTTGGAGTTTTGCTTTGAAGGGCAGTTTAAGGACGACCTTATTAGAATGAATGCCTTGGAAGCAGAAATATTAAATTACAATCAAGATTATCCAGAGTTGGCAAGGGACTTTCAAAGCCATGAATATATATGGCCTATACCACAATCTGAAACAAATTTTAACCCGAATGTTGTTCAAAATGAAGGATATTAAATAAAATTTTGGGCTCAAAACTTTTCAAGCATACGCACCCCTATAAACCCTTTTTGTTAGAGGAGGCCTCCAAGTTAATTGTGGGGACCTTGCCTCCCCCTCGCTTTACAACGGGGGAGTTAAAACCTCAGGACGTAGATTTTTGTTATGGAAGTTGCAATGGACAATTGTGGCCCATTTTGGATAGGATATTCGATTTGGGATTAAAATATGAAACCACCCAAGAAGCCGTGGAGCAGCGCAAGCAATTTTTGAGAGAACATAAAATCGGGGTCTGTGATATTGTGGAGAGCGCCGAACGTGAAAAAATTGATGCCTCCGATTTGGGTATGCAAAACGTTGTACTTCGGGATTTGGTCGGTCACTTGAAGAAATATCCCAATATCAAAACACTATTGTTCACTGGCGGAAACAGTAAAAATGGTCCAGAATATTTTTTTAGAAGACAGTTAAAGGAGTATGGGCTAAAACTAAAAGTAGTGTCCAACGAAGTCCCTAGGATTCATCATTTGGAGTTGCCGTTCACCTCAAATGGTGCACAGAAAACAAGAACGGTTAAAACGGTTTCTCTCACGGCTCCTTCTGGTGCTGCAAACCGGGCAGTGGGAAGCTTACAGGCTTATAAAAACCTTAAAAGTGAAAACCCAGATTTCAACACAGTAGATTTTAGGGTAATGCAATACAGCGAATTCTTCTAAATTTTCGATGTACTACTTCAACATTTACGTCCATTTTTACGTTCTACCCGTAGATATATAGATCTATAAACTAAAAATTGAATTATGAAATCAATTAGTAAAATTGTGGGAGTTGTTTTTGCGGTTCTTATGTTCGGGTCTTGTTCCGCGCATAGAAGCGCAGGTAAAAGTGCCACGGCTCCAGGGCAAGTAAAAAAGATTACAGGTGCAAAAAGTGCAAAAGCCTATGCTCCTGGACAACAAAATAAAAAAGGCAATAAGCACTGATTATTGCTCAGCATAACCCCAAAAAAGCCTCGAATTTTCGAGGCTTTTTTTATTTCAGGATATGTTCTGTTATTCTTTATTCCATTTTGGAAGATAGGATGCTATAGAATGTTTTGATTCCATATGCCAATTGACCAATCTTAATATTTTCGTTGGGACTGTGTTGGTTGTTGTCAGGATTGACAACAGGTACAATAAAGGCCGGGATTTTTAATTCATTGATAAAGGGGGCAATAGGTACTGTACCGCCCATAGTTCTAATTTGAATAACTTCCTCTCCAAAACTTTGGTTCAAGGTTTTTACAATGAACTCACCATAAGGGTTGTTCAACTCGGTACGGAAAGCATCCGTAACGCTGCCCTCTTCAACCGTAATTATTTTATTGAACTGCATGCGCTCGTCTTTCGAGGGAACATGGTTCAATACTTTGTATCCTTGCTTGGTAATATGGTCTTTCACCAATTTTTTTAATCGGTTGCCATCACTTTCGACTACCAACCTCAAATCCAGTTCTGCCGTGGCACTTTCGGGAACAATGGTTCGTGCTTTGTCGCCCACCCAGCCCGAACTCAATCCACGAATATTTAGCGAAGGATATTGTAGGGCCTCTTGATAAAAACTGCCCACTTTTTCAGCGGTTTTAAACTGAAGTTTTTCTGCAATGGTCTCATCACTATCAGGAACACTTTTTAATATGGAATCGGTTTTTGGATTGATGGAAATACCGTCATAATAACCAGGAATGATGACCCTTCCTTCGTCATCCTTCATAGTGGCCAATAACTTTGACAATTGAAAACCGGGATTTGGCGCATAATTGCCATAATGACCGCTGTGTTGTGGTTTTATAGGCCCATAGGTCGTCAATGTCAATGTGGTGATGCCACGACATCCATATACAACGGTTGGTTTTTCAGAAGCATGTACCGGCCCGTCCACGATCATTAAAAAATCTGATTCCAATAGTTCCCGATACTGTTTGACCGCTGCGGGCAATGGTCTGCTGCTCTTTTCTTCCTCACTGTCCAAAATTACCTTTAGATTGAATGGGACTTCTTTACCATCGATTTTTAAAAGGTCAATGGCGTTCAAGAGCATAACGATGGGAGATTTATCATCCGAGGTAGACCTGCCGAACAAACGCCAATCATAATTAATGTCATCATCCATTTGATCAAAGGAAACAGTTTCGAACCCTCCATCGGTAGGTTTTTTAAGTACTACTTGATAAGGGTCTGGCTGGTCCCATTTGCTGGGATCCACGGATTGCCCATCAAAATGCATATAAATAAGTACTGTTGGTTTATTGGCGTTCATGGGCATTGCGGCAAAGAACAACGGGAGTCCTTCGGTATCCAAAACCGCAGTATTGAAACCGCGATCTCCAAACTTGCGCTTTAACCACATAATGTTACGGTCAATATCGGCAGCATCCAAGGCATCATTGGGAATGGCGATGAATTCCCGGATTTCGTTGATGGCGTCTGCCACTTGAGATTTTATGGCCACATCGTCTTGTGAAAAAACGGAAAAGGTGAGACAAAGGGAAAGGAGGGACAGCGCTTTTTTCATGGAATGGATCATCTTGGTTTTAAAAGCTGAAATTTAACGAATTTGCTTCACAAAAGCACCAATGTTATCCACTCCGTTAGCTGTTAAATATTTTATGAAAGCTGAACCTATTATAGCTCCTTTTGCGCTCTTTGTCGCTTGATCAAAAGTATCGGAGTTGCTTATTCCAAACCCCACGATTTGAGGGTTTTTCAAGTTCATCTTGGCAATGCGCTCAAAATAGTCCGACTGCTCAGTACCGAAACCTTGTTTTGCACCCGTAGTGCTTGCCGAGCTTACCATGTAAATAAAACCTTCCGAAGCATCATCAATGGCCTTGATACGCTCATCGCTGGTTTGTGGGGTGATCAGGAAAACGTTGATCAGACCATGTTTGTCAAACGTAGTTTTGTATTCTTCCTTGTAGACATCCAATGGTAGATCCGGTAGAATGAGTCCATCAATTCCGATTTCCTCACATCGGGAACAAAATTCTTCAACCCCATATTGAAGCACGGGGTTAAAGTAGCCCATGAGAATCAATGGGATGGAAACCGTTTTGCGGATGTCCTTGAGCTGTTCGAAGAGCAAGGCGGTGTTCATTCCGTTGTTGAGCGCTGCTGTGGAGCTTTCCTGAATGGTAGGGCCATCGGCCAGAGGATCGCTGAAGGGTAATCCGATTTCAATAAGGTCCACACCGCTTTTCTCCAAATCTTGGATGATTTTTACGGTGTCATCCAAATTGGGATAACCTGCTGAAAAGTATATGGAAAGGATTTTTTTGTCCTCCTGTAATTTTTGTTTGATTCTGTTCATAAATCAAGATTTGAGATGTGAGATATGAGAATTGGGACCGGGGCCCTCTATTTGATATCTGTCATCTATAATTTAAAATAATCAATATAATTCTGTAGATCTTTATCGCCGCGGCCAGATAGGTTGACCACCACCACATCGTCGGGATTGAATTTTCTGTCCTCAAAAATGGCCAGTGCATGTGATGACTCAATAGCGGGGATTATCCCTTCCAATTTGCAGAGCTCCAAGCCTGCTTTCATGGCACCATCATCGGTAATGGAAATAAATTCACCTCGGCCCGAAGCATACAAATGGGCGTGCATGGGACCAACCCCCGGGTAGTCCAACCCTGCGGAGATGGAATAGGGCTCGGTAATCTGCCCGTCCCGGGTCTGCATCAGCAAGGTTTTACTGCCATGGATGATCCCTATTTTGCCCAAGGCGGATGTCGCGGCACTTTCTCCGGAGTCAATGCCTTTACCTGCTGCCTCTACCGCGATAATTCCGACCTTGGGAGTGTCCAAATAATGATAAAATGCACCTGCGGCATTGCTGCCACCGCCCACACAGGCGACTACATAATTCGGGTTTTCCCTTCCTTCCTTTTCTTTGAGCTGGCTCTTGATCTCTTGGGATATTACCGATTGAAAACGGGCGACCATCTCCGGATAGGGATGTGGGCCCACTACCGAACCAATAATGTAATGCGTATCAACAGGGTTGTTGATCCAATCACGTATGGCCTCGTTTGTGGCATCTTTTAAAGTCTTACTGCCAGATTTTGCAGGTCTCACCTCTGCGCCCAACATTTTCATACGGGCCACGTTGGGTGCTTGTCGGGCAATATCAATTTCACCCATGTATACCACACACTGTATGCCCATTAAAGCACATACGGTAGCTGTTGCCACTCCATGCTGTCCGGCCCCGGTTTCGGCGATGATCCGGTTCTTTCCCAATTTTTTGGCCATGAGTATTTGCCCAATGGTATTGTTGACCTTGTGCGCTCCGGTGTGGCATAGATCTTCCCTTTTTAGATAGATCTTGGTGTTGTATTTTTCGGAAAGCCGTTTGGCAAAATAGAGCGGGGTGGGACGACCGACATAATCCTTCAGCAATTGATTGAATTCTTCTTTAAATGAAGGTTCTTCCATGATGCTGAGGTAGTTTTGTCGAAGTTCTTCACAATTGGGATAGAGCATCTCCGGGATAAAAGCTCCCCCGAACTCACCATAGTAACCCCGTTCATCGGCATGATAGCTTTTCATTGGTGTTCAGTTTATTAGTTGCGAATGCTGTTTAGCGATTCGATAAATGTTTTTAAATCTTCTATATTCTTGAGCCCTGGTGCCGATTCAAACTTACTGTTCACATCCACCGCATAACAATTCTTTGAGGCCGGACTGCTTAAAAACTCCTGTAAACCTTGGATGGATTCCAATCCGATGCCACCACTTAAAAAGTAGGGCTTTTGGGACGGATACCTTTCAAGAACGGACCAATCAAATGTATAGCCATTGCCGCCAGGTAGTTTCCCCTTGGTATCGAAAAGATAAAAGTCACATACCTCTTCGTAGGGTTCCAATACCCCAAAATCAAAATCATCTTTGATGGAAAACACTTTGATGATGTCCAGATTTCTAGACTGCGCCCGAAATGACGGAAAGCTATTTTTTAATTCTTGACAGTACTCGGCACTTTCCTTCCCATGAAGCTGTATGGCATCCAATTGATATTTGGGCACTTTTTCCAAAACATATCCTTGGTCCGCATCCACGAATACCCCTACTTTTTTGATTTGACTGGGGATTATTGGCATGTCACCGCTACAATAACGGGCCGAGGGTTCCCAAAAGATAAACCCTAAATAATCCGGTTGCAATTCGGCAACTTCGGATGGATTATGGTTCATGCCGCAAATCTTTAGTTTCATTGTTCCAATCTATTTATAAATTCCGCCGCGTTTTTTCCAGGTGCATCAGTTTTCATGAAATTTTCACCGATCAAAAATCCTTGATAGCCAAATTCCTTTAAATCCCTAATAGCCCCAATAGAACTTATGCCGCTTTCAGAAACTTTTACAAATTCATCTGGGATATCCTGGGATAAGGTCCTACTTATATCCAAATCCACTTCGAACGATTTTAGGTTACGGTTGTTGACCCCCAACATGTCCAAACTGGGCATCAATGATTTTTCCAATTCCTCCTTATTGTGTACTTCCAAAAGCACATCCAGTCCCAACCCTTTTGCCAGTTCGGACAGTATTTTTATTTCATCCCTTCTCAAAATTGCCGCAATCAATAAAATAACATCTGCTCCATAGGCTTTGGCTTCCACAATTTGATATTCATCTATGATGAATTCTTTACGTAAGATGGGCATATTGGTAGAGGCCCTTGCCAGCAAAAGATCGTCCAAGGATCCCCCAAAGTATTTGCCGTCCGTTAGTACCGACATGCCACATGCGCCTGCATCTGCATAGCCCTTGGCTACATCTTGTACACTCAAACTTTGATTGATAACGGATTTTGAGGGAGACCGTCTTTTATGTTCCGCAATGATTCCCGAACTGCTTTTGCGCAATACTTCGGCAAGTGAAATGGATGTACGCTCCATCATCACCGAAGCTTCCAATTGGGCCTGTGTGATGAGCGATTTTTTTAAATCGACTTCTATGCGTTTGTCCGCTACTATTTTATCTAAGATGTTCATTTCTTTATTGTGATTGGGAACATGTCGATTTATCTCAAAAAATCTTCCGACTTCACTCGAGATAACACTAGTTCCGACTTAATTCTTGTAATTTTTTCAATGCTGTCAACCCTTTGCCGTTGAGTAATGACTCTTTAGCTTTTTCAAAACCTTCTTTTGGGGTAATGCTTTTTACCGTTGCAATGGCTATTCCTGCATTGGCACAGACCACGTTGTTTTGGGCCTCGGTACCTTTTCCTTGTAAAATATTCATAAATATTTGGGCGGACTCCGCTATGTCATTACCTCCAACAATGTCCTGTTGCGAGACTTTTTCTACGCCAAAATCAATAGGTGCCAGCATAGCTTCGGTATGGTTGGAAATGGTTTTGGTATCACCGGTCAATGATATTTCATCATAGCCGTCCAAGGCATTTAAAATAGTGAATTTCTTATCAGTATTCTGATACAGATACGCATACATTCTGGCTAGTTCCAAATTATAAACCCCTACCATTTGGTTTTTGGGGAATGCTGGATTCACCATGGGCCCCAACATATTAAAGAATGTCTTTACCGCTAATTCCCTTCTGATAGGTGCTACGTTTTTCATGGCTGGGTGGAACAGTGGGGCATGAAGCACGCAAATTCCAGCCTCCTCGATGGTCTTTTTTAGAAAATCAGCATCATTACTGAATTTAATGCCTAGGAATTCCATCACGTTGCTACTTCCACATTTGGATGAAACGCCGTAGTTCCCATGTTTTGTCACGTTTATACCGGCTCCGGCCGTCACAAACGATGCCAACGTTGAAATGTTGAAGGTGTCCTTGCCATCCCCACCAGTTCCGCAAAGGTCAATCGGATCATAATCGGCAAGGTCGACTGCCAAGCAGAGTTCCAATAGGGCATCACGGAAACCCTCAAGCTCTTCTATGGTTACGCTACGCATCATGTAGACCGTTAGGAATGCGGCAATTTGCGAGGTGTTGTAATCCCCGTTGGCAATGTTTACCAAAATTTGTTTGGCCTCTTGCTTGGGGAGAATTTCGTGATTAATAAGTTTATTTAAAGTCGCTTTCATTTCTATTAGTATTTAGATGTGAGTAGTGAGATTTTATCATTTCTCCATACTAGATTCTCGTATCTAGAATCTATCTACTTTCCAACCAATTTTTCAGCATTTGTTTTCCTTCAGGGGTCAATACGGATTCTGGGTGGAACTGTACTGCCGTAACATTATATTCTTTATGTCTGAGCGACATTATTTGTCCATTTTCATCAACTGCCGTAGTTTCTAAAACGTCCGGTAAATTGGTGTCCACTACCCACGAATGATATCTGCCCACTTGGAGCGTTTTTGGCATTCCATTATAAATAGGGTCCTCTTGGATCACAGAAATAGTAGTGTCCACCCCATGATACACTTGGTCAAGGTTGATTAGCGTTCCGCCGAATACCTCACCAATGGCCTGTAGTCCCAAACACACCCCGAACATTTTTTTTGTTGGTGCATACGTTTTGATGATTTCCTTTAAAAGTCCAGCTTCATCTGGAATGCCGGGACCTGGGGAAAGCACAATGTATTCGAATGGTTCTACTTCGTCCAAGGTGAGTTGGTCGTTCCGTTTTACGATTACCTCGCAATCCAAATCTTCTAGATAGTGTACCAAATTGTAGGTGAAACTATCGTAATTGTCAATCATTAAAATCTTTCTTCCCATGGTTAGATCGTTTCGGCAATTTCCAGTGCTTTTTTCAATGCACCCAATTTGTTGTAGGTTTCCTGTAGCTCATCATCCGGATTGGAGGCGGCCACCAGACCAGCTCCTGCTTGGTAATATAATTCGTGGTTTTTGCTGAGGAATGTGCGGATCATGATGGCATGGTTAAAATTACCTTCAAAATCCATGAACCCGATGGCACCACCGTAATATGACCGGCTTGTTTTTTCATATTTCTCGATCAATTGCATGGCCATATGTTTGGGCGCTCCGCTCAAGGTTCCTGCAGGGAAGGTATCAGCGACCACTTTCATGGTGGTGCTTTCCTCTTTCTTTTGCCCGGTTACTTTGGAAACCAAGTGAATTACGTGCGAGAAATACTGCACTTCTCTATAGGTTTCCACATTAACTGTGTTTCCGTTTCGGCTCAAATCGTTTCGGGCCAAATCTACGAGCATTACATGTTCGCTATTTTCTTTTTCGTCCTGAGCCAGTTTTTTTGCCAGTTCGGCATCTTTCTCGTCGTTTCCAGTACGCTTGTATGTTCCGGCTATCGGATGAATTTCGGCTTTACCTTCTTTAACAATAAGTTGCGCTTCCGGTGAGCTACCGAATATTTTAAAGTTCCCGTAATCAAAATAGAAGAGGTAAGGGGAGGGGTTGATGGAGCGAAGTGCCCTATACACATTAAATTCATCACCTTTAAATTTTTGTTTGAACCGTCGGGAAAGGACCAACTGGAATACATCTCCTCGTTTACAATGCTTTTTTGCCAACTCTACTTGTTCCTTGTACTCCTCATCCTTTAAATTGGATTCTGGCTTACCTTCTTTGTTGAAGTTGTAAGATGAAAAGGTGCGTACATTAAAGAGTTGCTCTATTTCATCAACATTGCTCTCGCAATCATAACAATGGGCAAATAGGTATGCCTCGTTCTTAAAATGATTGATGGCAATGATATTTTGGTACACAGCATAGTAAATGTCCGGAATGTCCACAGAATCCTCCTTTTTCGAAATCTTTACGTCTTCAAAATAGCGGACGGCATCGTAGGCCATATATCCGAACAATCCGTTGTAGATGAATTTGAAACCGTTTTGGGTGGTCTCGAACTGTTTGCTGAAATTATGGATGACTTGTGTTACATCCGTCTCTGCAGTAATATCGGTCACTTTTTTAGAGCCATCAGGAAAACTCTCCGTAATGGTTTCGTTCGCCACCTTTATGGATGCAATGGGGTTGCAACAGATATATGAAAAACTGTTGTCGTTGGCGTGGTAATCGCTACTTTCCAGTAGGATGCTGTTCGGGAATTTGTCCCTTACCTTAAGGTAAACGCTCACGGGGGTAATGGTGTCCGCGAGTATTTTTTTGTAATGCGTGGTTAGCGTGTAACTCATTTTGGTACTTATATAAATTAAAAAAGGCCTGTCGTGATGACAAGCCTCTTGTATGGTTATAATGGGGACTTAACTCACGACGTTTGACATAAGTTGTTCCACCACCAGTTATTTGCTATTCTGTTGTTCATTGCCTCAAATATAGGGAGGAATTTTTAACGGCACAACAATGTTTTGTTTAAAATAAAAATCCCGCCCTAGAATTTCTCGGACGGGATTTCCACACACTAAACAGGAGCTGATTACATCTGTAGATCAACTACCAAATCAAACTCGTCATAAATTAATTTGTCCTTGGCTGTTCCAATGATTCCTGATCCGTATTTTACATCGTATTTGGTTCTGTCAACTTTCAATGAAGCAGTTGCTTTATCCCCATACACGGAAACTTCAAAGGTTACAGGCTCGGTAGTACCTTTAATGGTAAGGTCGCCAGTTACGTTGTAAGAATTTTTTCCAGTAGACTTTACTTTAGTGAAAACTAATTTGGCGGTAGGGTGGTTGGCAGTTCCGAAGAAATCATCAGATTTCAAGTGACCATCCAACTGACCTTTGTAATCACCTTCCAAATCGGTTGTGTTGATGCTGGTCATATCTACAACAAACTCTCCGCCTACCAACTTTTCACCATCAAATTCCAAAGCACCGGATTTAAGGCTGATGGTACCTTCGTGCGAACCTCCGACTTTGTAACCTTTCCAGGTTACTTGGCTTTCAGAAGTTTTTACTTCTTTGGTTTCTTTAACCGGGTTTGCATTTGCTGAGGTACCTAATACGGTTACCAACGTTAAGCTTAGAATTGTCTTTTTCATGATTGTTTTAATTTCTGTTTTTAATTGTTAAGGGTTCAATATTATATTAGGGTAAATAATTCTTCTGTTGATTTTCTAACCTTGGCGTAGTGTTGGGTTTCGTCCTTTTCGGAACGGTATCCTATGGCCAATACTACTGCAGCGTTGAGGTTTTTATCCTCAAGCCCCAAAATTTCATTGTATTTTTCGGATTCAAAACCTTCCATGGGACAGGTGTCAATTTTTAATTCCGCAGCGGCCTGCATCAAATTACCGAAGGCAATGTAAGCCTGTTTAGCTGTCCAACTATCTTTGGTTTCGAGAGGCAGGTCTATCAACTTGGACTTCATAAAATCGGCATATCCCCTCAATCCTTCTTCAGGGATATTTCTGGTTTGGCTCACATTGGCCACGTAATCATCGACCAATTCTTCACCAAAGTCCGTTGCATTTGCAAAAACGATTATATGCGATGCATCCGTAATTTGAGACTGATTCCAAGATGCCGGTTTTAACTGCTCTTTTGTTTCTTGATTTGAAATTACCAATATATGATAAGGTTGTAATCCATACGAAGAGGCGCTCAGGCGTGTTGCCTCTATCAGGGTTTCCAGGTCTTCGTCCGATACCTTTTTCGTGGCGTCAAATTTTTTGGTGGCGTAGCGCCAAGTTCTATGTTCAATTACTGTACTCATGCTTTATTTAAAATTTATCTAATAAGTCATTTAGTTTCTCTAAATCGTTCTGATTGAAATTCTTGTAAATCGTTTTGTGCGCT
Organism: Flagellimonas chongwuensis; assembly: GCF_013376415.1. Taxonomy (GTDB): domain Bacteria; phylum Bacteroidota; class Bacteroidia; order Flavobacteriales; family Flavobacteriaceae; genus Flagellimonas; species Flagellimonas chongwuensis. The sequence continues at coordinate 34,357 of NZ_WYET01000005.1, read as the reverse complement.
TCAAGTAATGCTTCGTCCATCTGTTCCAAAGCCTTGAGGCCGTCATCCGTAATCATAATCTCAACTTTTCTTCGATTGGATGGGCATACACAACGGTTTACAAGCCCCTTGTTCAAAAGCTTATCCACCAATCTTGTTGTATTGCTCATTTTGGTGACCATTCTTTCATTTAGCGTGGATAGATTGGCGGGTTTGCCTTGTTGTCCGCGTAAAATGCGCAGCACATTGAATTGTTGTAGGGATACCTCAAAAGGTTTAAGCGCAGAATGCATAACTTCAATAATCTTGTTATGAACCAACTGCATATGAATCAGAGTCCTGGGTTCCAATGGAATCTTTTTTGAGGTTTTTATAATTTCTTCAACATTCATGTACAAACAATATTTGTATATACAAATGTATGTTGATTTGGACATTGAATCCAAATTTCTGATAGATAAATTTTTGTTAAAGACTGGAATATGGCATGGGTAGTGCGTATTTTTAAGTTGTAAAATTCAGGTAATGAACAGGTTATTGTTGATTTCGTTGGTGATGTCAATTGTTTTCGGGTGCGCTGAAAAGAAGAAAGCGGATAGTGGTAAATCCGAGATTGTTGAGAATGAAATGGTTGCGAAGGATGGTGATGGGCAGAATGATATTCCCTTTCCCATATATGATTTTGATGGTTTTGAACCATTGCTACATAATAATGATGGCAAAACCTATGTTATAAATTTCTGGGCCACTTGGTGCAAACCTTGTTTAGAGGAGATGCCACATTTTGAGCGAATCAATTCGGAATATGATGGGAAAAATGTAGAAGTGGTTTTGGTGAGTTTGGATATGCCCAATATGTGGAAGAGCCGTTTGGAACCCTATGTGATGAAAAATAAAATACAATCCCAAGTGGTGATATTGGACGATCCCAAACAGAATGATTGGATACCCAAAGTCTCAGAGGAGTGGGGCGGTGGTATTCCAGCTACCTTAATATATAATAAGGACAAACGAACTTTTTACGAGCGTGGGTTCACGTACGAGGAACTTAATAATGAGTTGAAAACATTTATAAACTGATGTGCTATGAAAAAAATCAGAATTTTAGGATGGTCTGCTTTGCTATTGATTTTTGTGGCATCTTTTGCCGTGGGATTCAAAGTGGCGGCCGAACATAATTTGGATGATGGGTACGAAATTGGTGATTTGGCCGATGATTTCGAATTAAAAAATGTAGATGGGACCATGGTGTCCTTGTCGGATTATGAAAGCGCCAAAGGCTTTTTGGTAATCTTCACCTGTAATACTTGTCCCTATGCCCAAGCCTATGAGGATAGGGTAATTGCACTGGATGCCAAATACAAACCACAGGGTGTACCTGTAATTGCCATTAATCCGAACGATCCAAGCGTTAAATCAGGTGATAGTTTTGCTAAAATGATAGAGCGTGCCGATAAAAAAGGTTTCACTTTTCCGTACCTCTTGGACGAGGGCCAAAAAGTCTATCCGAAATATGGCGCTACGCGCACCCCGCACGTTTTTCTTTTGGAGAAAACGGCTATAGGGAATGTAGTAAGGTATATAGGAGCTATTGACGACAATTATCAGAATGCATCACAGGTAGAAAAACCCTTCGTGGAAAATGCGGTTAATGCAATGTTGGCAGGAAATGAAATCAATCCAAAAACAACGAAAGCCATTGGATGTGGTATTAAATAAACTATCTCCACATAAAGAATTTATAAATCCGAAGCATTATTACTTCGGATTTTTATTTTTGTATCAATCTAAATAGAAAAATAATGTCAGATCTATCACAAGAAGAATGGGCGGAACAATTGGAAAACGACAACAACGCCTTTATTTTGGATGTACGAACTCCCGAAGAAGTTGAAGAAGGATATATTCCAGGTTCCACGAACATCGATATTTATTTGGGACAAGAATTTGTCGATGAATTGGAAAAACTGGACAAGTCCAAAAACTATTATGTTTATTGTAGATCGGGAAACCGAAGCGGTCAGGCCTGTGCCATAATGAACAGCCTCGGGTTCGAAAATGCTTATAACCTGGAAGGCGGTTTTATGAACTGGGACGGCGATGTAGAAGAGTAAATCTCCATTTATCCCAAATCAATGCGAGAAGACCTACTTTATTTTATTTGGAAGCACAACAAGCTTCCAACGGAAAACCTGCGTACGGGTAACGGTGAACCTATTCAGGTTAAGGCTCTGGGAACCCAAAACAGTTTGGCCGGCCCGGACTTTTTCAATGCCAAGGTCGAAATCGACGGGCAGCTCTGGGCCGGGAACGTGGAAATGCACATCAAATCCTCCGATTGGTATGTGCACCATCACGAAACGGATGAAAATTATAACAATGTCATTCTCCACGTAGTCTGGGAGGATGACATTGCTGTTTTTAGGAAAGATGGTTCTCAAATTCCTGCCTTGGAAGTGAAGCATTACGTGTCTGGCAAGTTGTTGGAAGGTTATCGGAACTTAATGGACAATTCCCGAATAAATTTTATCAACTGCGAAAAGGATTTGAGGTCAGTAGACTCCTTTTTGGTGGAAAACTGGTTACATCGATTATATATTGAGCGGCTTGAACATAAATCCGAGTTGATATTTAACCTTTTACAGTCCTCTAAAAATGATTGGGAAGCAGTGTTGTTTATACTCTTGGCCAAGAATTTTGGTTCCAAGGTAAATGGGCAATATTTTTTAGACCGTGCGCGACGGTTGGATTTTTCAATCGTCAGAAAAACTGTCAACGAGCCCTTACAGTTGGAAGCTTTGCTTTTTGGTCAATTTGGTCTTTTGAACGTGGAAGAATGTTCCGATTCCTATTTTTTGCAACTTCAAAAGGAATATAACTACCTCGTCCATAAATTTGATTTGAACGAGCCATCATCAAAACCTGATTTCTTTGGATTACGCCCAATGAATTTTCCAACCGTTCGAGTCTCGCAATTGGTCAACCTGTATTTGAAAAACCACAATCTCTTTTCCAGATTGATGGAATTGAACCCTTTGGAATCTATTTATCAAATGTTTGAAATTGGTGCTGGAAAATATTGGGAAGACCATTATACCTTTGGTAAGGCTTCTAAAAAGAGTACAAAAAAACTGTCCAAAAAGTTTATCGACCTTGTTGTCATCAATACGTTGGTGCCCATCAAATTCTGTTATGCCAAACATACTGGGAGGGATTGGAACGATGAGTTGATTTCATTAATGTCCCAATTGGGGGGAGAGGACAATTCCATTATCAAAAATTTTGACAAAATGGGACCGAAAACTCAAAATGCATTGGAGAGTCAAGCAAAATTGGAATTATATACAAATTACTGCGTTAAAAATAAATGCATGCAATGCGTGATTGGTGCACAATTATTAAATAGAAATACATAATTTTGGCTATGTCTTTGTTCTATAACACCCTTTATTACTTTCAAAAAAGAGGCTTTGAGGTTTGTGGCCGAATTGCGGAGCGGTTGGGCATACGGGCACGGGTGGTGCGTACCAGCTTTATTTATTTAACCTTTGTTACCTTGGGTTTTGGCTTTGCGCTATACCTATTTATAGCCTTTTGGCTCCGGATTAAAGACTTGATTTATACCAAAAGAACATCCGTATTTGATTTGTAGACATGATTAGACTGATGCGCTCCAAAATAGTATTGGCCCTATCCTTAATGGTGGTGGTGTTGCTGTTCGGGGTGGTCGGTTACAAAATGCTGTCCGACTTTACTTGGATAGAGGCTATTTATATGACCATTATCACCGTAACCACTGTTGGTTTTTCGGAGGTGAGGCCGTTGGATGCCAACGCAAAGATTTTTACCGTATTTTTAATTGTTACCAGTGTATTTATCTTTGGTTTTGCCATTTCGGTGGTTACCGAGTACATTTTGGGAAGAAACTCACTGGAACTGCTAAAAAAGAAAAGAGTGAAGAAACAGATAGATGACCTAACAAACCATGTTGTGGTCTGTGGCTTCGGCAGGAACGGCATGCAGGCCGCAGAAAAATTGATAGCTTACAATAAACCTTTTGTGGTTATCGAGAAAGACAAAGAGATCATTGAGCGCCATGAAGAGGAGATTTTATTTGTAGAGGGCGATGCCAATGAGGATGATGTACTACTGCAAGCTGGAATAGATAGAGCGCAGTATTTGATCACTGCTGTTCCGGACGACTCGGCCAACCTGTTTATTGTGCTTTCCGCACGCCAACTCAATAAGAACCTATTTATTATAAGTAGGGCTTCGCAAATCACTTCCGTGAAAAAATTGGAATTTGCGGGGGCCAATAAGGTCATTATGCCCGATAAGATAGGGGGGGACCATATGGCCTCTTTGGTGGTAATGCCCGATTTGATCACATTTCTAGATCAGCTTTCCATAGAAGGGGAGCATACTACAAACCTGGAAGAGGTGAGTATAGAGGATTTTACCAATCAAATGGACTGTCATTCCCTTCGCGATTTAGATCTTCGAAGAAAGACAGGCTGTACAATAATAGGTTACATTGACCCCAACGGAACCTACGTAATTAACCCTGAGGCCGACTTGGTCTTGCAACCAAAAAGTAAGGTGATTGTATTGGGAAGACCTGAGCAAATACGGAAATTAAATCAAATGTTTCAGATTGGTTAGTTAAAAAAACTTAAAATTTGATAGCGTTGATTTTTTTTTGGATATTGTTGCCTTTATCATACCAAAAACTAACTAATCTCAATATATGAAGTATTTTCTTTTTCTATTGTCTTTTTGTGCATTGACCACTGGTTTTTCACAGGAATTGACTGTAGTAGGTAAGACCTACAATGTTTCCAATAATATTAATGATGGAGCCATAGAGCTTGAAGTTGATGGGGGGACGGAGCCCTACACCTACAAGTGGAGCAATCAGGAAACACCACTTACATCCAAATCTGCAAAGGGATTGGTGGAAGGTATACCTTATAGTGTAACGGTAACCGATGCAGCAGGTAATTCCGTTACCAAAGAATTTAAGGTAGAGACAGAATCGATAACAGAAGTTTTTAATGGAACCATGACCCCGGCAGTAAGTGCATTGGGGTCTGTTCTTTTTTGGGACCCTTTTGCCGCCATCGGGATCTACGATCCGGTCGCCTATGCCGATGTAAAGTTGATAGGCATACCCGATTGGAGCAACGAGACCCAAGATAAGTTCATCTTAAAACAGTGGCTCAAGGGAGATAAGGCCAGTGTTAAGGCAGGTGAAGATATCGCTGTCATCACCAGTGATAAGCGCGGTGATATTACAATTAAATCTTCTGCAAAAGGTAAATTGCAGCACAAGGTCAAAGAAGGAAATGTAATTTATAACTCTGAAAACCAAGAACATGTAATTGAGCAGGGAGCTCATTATTTTGCCGAGGTGGAATATGATGAACCTATTGCAATGATTCATCCCAATGGTGACCCTATAATAAAAGGTATACCATTTATTGTAATCTGGTTGGTATTGGGCGCACTGTTCTTTACGATTAGAATGGGCTTCATCAACATTCGTGGGTTTAGACATTCCATTGATTTGGCCAAAGGAAAATATGATGACCCGGATGCTCCGGGGCAAGTTACTCACTTTCAAGCATTGGCCACTGCAGTTTCCGGTACTGTTGGTCTTGGAAATATTGCAGGTGTTGCTGTAGCAGTATCGTTAGGAGGTGCCGGAGCTACTTTCTGGATGATAGTTTGTGGTCTTTTGGGTATGTCGTCCAAGTTTGTGGAGTGCACCCTTGGGGTAAAATATCGTGATATTCTTCCTGATGGCCGTGTGTTCGGTGGACCTATGAATTACCTCCGTTATGGTCTGGAAAAAAGAAACCTAAAAGGTTTTGGTAAAGTGTTGGCAGGTGTATTTGCCGTACTTGCCGTTGGAGCCTCATTTGGCGGTGGAAATATGTTCCAGGCCAACCAGTCCTTTGAGCAATTAGCAGGGCAGTTCCCTGTTTTGGCAGGAAATGGTTTTTGGTTTGGGGTAGTTACGGCTATATTGGTAGGTGTAGTTATCATTGGAGGTATTAGTAGTATTGCCAAAGTAACAGGTAAGATTGTGCCGATTATGGCATCCATATATATAGTGGCGGCCTTGGCGGTCATTATAATGAATATACAAAATATTGGCCCGGCATTCTCTGCCATTGTTGATGGTGCATTTAGCCCTTCAGCACTTAAGGGGGGTATTCTCGGGGTCTTGGTCATTGGTTTCCAACGTGCGGCCTTTTCGAATGAAGCTGGGGTAGGTTCTGCTGCCATTGCGCACAGTGCCGCAAAGACTAACCACCCACCATCCGAAGGTTTTGTTGCCTTGCTGGAACCGTTTATTGATACGGTAGTGGTGTGTACCCTTACTGCTTTGGTGTTGATTTTTACAGGAATGCACGAGGTAGAAGGAATGGCTGGAGCCCAGTTGACGTCCGATGCTTTTGGTAGCCAGATATCTTGGTTTCCTTACATCTTGGCCTTGGCAGTATTCCTTTTTGCATTCTCAACTATGATTTCATGGTCTTACTATGGAATGAGAGCTTGGACCTATCTTTTTGGTAAGAGCAAACGTTCGGAAATGATTTATAAAATGTTGTTTTTGGTTTTCGTGGTCGTAGGTGCTTCTGTAAGTTTGGGGGCTGTACTGGACTTTTCTGATATGATGATCTTGGCTATGTCCTTCCCGAATATCATTGGACTTTATATTATGTCCGGTGAGGTACGTAAAGATTTGGATGGATACTTGTCAAAATTGAAAGCTGGACAGCTCTTTAAAAAATTGAAGGGCTAAAAGCAGCATCTTTATAATATGAAAAGACAATCCCACTTCAGGTTCAACAAACAGGAACGAAGTGGGATTTTCTTTTTGTTGTTGATAGTGGTCGTGCTTCAGTGTGGGTATTACTATGTGAAGGCAAATCCATCCAATTTAAAAAGTGATTTTGCCCTCAATGCTGTCGAGCAAACCAAGATAGACAGTCTTAAAAAGGAGCGATTTGATAAGTCCCAAAAAATATATCCCTTCAATCCAAATTATTTAACCGATTATAAGGGGTATCAATTAGGGTTATCTTCAGTCGAGCTTGATAGGTTGTTTGCATTTAGGGAAAAAGGAAAATATGTTAATTCAGACAAGGAGTTTCAATCGGTTACGCAAGTATCAGACTCATTGTTGAATGTAATCTCGCCCTACTTTCAATTTCCCGATTGGGCTGGAAAAAGTCAGACGGTAAAAAGGACAACTTCACACCCTGCGAACGAAACCAATATCAAAGACTTGAATACTGCTACCGTTGAGGAATTGAGACAAGTATACGGCATTGGAGCAACTCTGTCAGAAAGAATCATAAAGTTTAGAGACAGGCTGGGCGGCTTTTTGGTGAACGAACAATTGTATGATGTTTACGGGCTTGAACCAAACGTAGTGGATAAAGCGTTGCTCAAGTTCCAAGTGGTTGAAATACCTGTGGTAGCTAAAATAAATGTGAATACCGCCAATGCAAAAGAGTTGTCCCGATTGGTCTACATAAATAGTTCGTTGGCATCCAACATTGTGGAATATAGAGATAAAAATGGTTTATTTGCATCTTTACAGGAATTGAGTCAAGTGGACGGGTTTCCTACAGAAAAGCTAGATAGAATAGCTTTATATTTGTCTTTATAAAATAGGTGCTATGAACGAAATGTACTTCACGGAAGAGCATAACTTATTCCGCGAAAGTTTGAAGGATTTTTTACAGAAAGAAGTTGTTCCCCATATTGAGGAATGGGAAGAATCCGGTAAAATCGATAAATCCATATGGCCCAAGTTCGGTGAAATGGGCTTTTTTGGATTGATGACTCCCGAAGCATATTCTGGTCTAGGTCTGGACCTTTTTTACACAGTAATTTTTCTGGAAGAATTGCAAAAGATTAATTCGGGAGGTTTTGCTGCCGCCATGTGGGCGCACCAGTACCTTGCGATGACCTATTTGAACAAATTAGCCAATGATGAGCAGAAAAAAGCTTATCTGGAACCAAGTGTGCTTGGTAACAAAATTGGCTGTTTAGGAGTGTCAGAGCCCTTTGGGGGTAGTGATGTGGCCGCTATGCGTACCACTGCCGAAAAGAAGGGAGATACATATATTGTAAACGGTTCCAAGACATTTATTACCAATGGTGTTTATGGGGATTACATTATATTGGCGGCCAAAACGGATAAGGATGCAGGTCATAAGGGTATCAGTATGTTCGTGGTGGATAGGTATGCGAAGGGTGTTACCGCCAGTAAACTGAATAAGTTGGGTTGGCGAGCTTCGGATACAGCAGAGCTGGCCTTTGATAATGTTGAGGTCCCTGCATCCAATTTGTTGGGTGTGGAGAACGAGGGCTTTGGGTATATTATGGAAGCCTTTGCTTTAGAGCGCTTGGTGATGGGTATAAATGCCCATGCACGTGCGGAGTATGCCTTGGATTATGCGTTGCAATATATGTCCGAACGAGAGGCGTTTGGTAGGAGCATTGACCAATTTCAGGCATTGCGCCACCGATTGGTGGACCTGTATTCAGATATGTTGGTTTGCAAGCAGTTCAATTATGCTACTGTAGCACAAATGGAAAAAGGGGTCTATGTGGTTAAGGAAGCTACAATTTCCAAATTAAAATCCACTAAAATGGCCGATGAGGTCATTTATAACTGTTTGCAGTTTTTGGGCGGCTATGGATATATAGAAGACTATCCCATGGCACGCTTGATGCGTGATAGTAGATTGGGGCCGATTGGCGGGGGGACCTCCGAGATATTAAAGGAAATTTTGGCGAAGATCATTGTGGATAAGAAGGAGTACAAAAAGCGCTCATAACAGCCTTTTTCAAAAAAATAAAATATTTCTTTACCCATTGAATATCATTTGTATATTTGCAGACCAAAATTTTAAAGAAAGGAGGTTGTAGCCCATGTTAATTATACCAGTAAAAGAAGGAGAAAACATCGATAGAGCTTTAAAGCGTTTCAAACGTAAGTTCGACAGAACAGGTACTATGCGTCAGTTAAGATCAAGACAGCAGTTCACCAAGCCTTCTGTAGAGCGTAGAGCGCAAATTCAAAAAGCACAGTACATTCAAGGTCTTAGGGACCAAGAAGAAGTATAGGCTATCGCTTTTACAAAATATATCAATCCCGTTCCAATATTGGAACGGGATTTTTCGTTTTATACCTAGGTGCATCCTAAATTGCTACCTTTGGTATATGTCCGTTTCAGCTTTTATATCCTATTTAAGGTTGGAGAAGAACTACTCCGAACATACCATAAAGGCATATCAAAAGGATATTGAATCCTTTGCTCAATTCTGCAAAGAACATCATGAGGAAGACGATATTATAGGAATCTCCTATCCAATGATCAGAAATTGGATAGTTGAGCTATCCGACCAGGGTGTATCCAACAGGTCCATCAATAGAAAAATATCTTCTCTGCAGGCCTATTATAAATTTTTATTGAAGATTGGTGATATATCTGTTTCACCTTTGGTAAAGCACAGGGCGCTCAAAACAAGCAAAAAAGTAGAGGTGCCTTTTTCCGAGAATGAAATGGAGGTGATTCTATCTGAAATTCCATTTGCCGATGATTTTGAGGGCGAACGGGACAAATTGATCATAGAATTATTGTACACCACCGGAATGCGCAGAGCGGAATTGGTAAACTTGAAAATCAATGATGTCGACTTTTCATCACAGGTTATCAAAGTGCTGGGCAAGCGGAACAAGGAGCGCGTCATTCCCATAATACCATCTGCCATAGAGCAAATCAAAAACTATTTGTCCAAGCGTTCGGAGCTTGAAAATGTGACGGATTCTTCTTTCCTAATATTAACAAAAGAAGGTCTTAAAATTTATGAAACACTTGTTTATCGAACCATAAATAAGTATTTTAGTTTAGTGTCCCCTAAGGTGAAAAAGAGCCCCCACATATTAAGGCACACCTTTGCAACACACTTGCTGAACAGGGGAGCGGATTTAAATTCCGTAAAGGAATTGCTGGGTCATTCCAGTTTGGCATCAACACAAGTGTATACGCACAATAGTATTGCCGAACTGAAAAAAGTACATCAAAAGGCCCATCCAAGAAACAAGAAATAAAATTCTTGTATTGTTTAACTTCACTGTCTTTGACAGTACTAAAACTTCGTCTTATGAAAGTAAACGCACAATCGGTAAATTTTACAGCTGATGGTAAACTCATCGACTTCGTCCAAAAAAGAATGGATAAGTTGGAATTGTTTTATGACAAGGTCATCGAATCGGATGTTTATTTAAAAGTGGAAAACACAAGTGCAAAGGAGAATAAGATCGTGGAAATCATGGTGTTCGTCCCCCGTGACAAAATCATGGTGAAAAAGCAATGTAAGTCTTTTGAGGAGGCTGTGGATTCTGCCTGTAGTTCCTTGGAAAGACAGTTGGTTAAGAAGAAGGAGAAGTTAAGGGCGAATGCTTGATGAAAATTTTTCAAATTTTATTTTGAATTAAAATATAAATATATACATTTGCAGTCCGTTAGAAATAGCGGGCTTTTTTAGTGAGAAAAAAGCGGTGAAATGCCGATATAGCTCAGCTGGCTAGAGCAGCTGATTTGTAATCAGCAGGTCGTGGGTTCGAGTCCCTCTATCGGCTCGTAAGTTACTGAAAATAAGGCGGGGGGATACTCAAGCGGCCAACGAGGACAGACTGTAAATCTGTTGGTTTTTACCTTCGCAGGTTCGAATCCTGCTCCCCCCACAAAGATTGTTCGTCGGAACAATCGGGATAGAAGGTTTTTTGAAATATTGGAATCTTTGGACGAAAGTCCAGAAAAAAATGCGGGAGTAGCTCAGTTGGTAGAGCGTCAGCCTTCCAAGCTGAATGTCGCCGGTTCGAACCCGGTCTCCCGCTCCATATAAACTTGAATCTTTTAGATGCAAGTAGAAAAGGTTGAAGTTTTGACGAGCTAAGCTTGTAACTTTAAACTCTAAACCTGATAACCCATAGGCCGGTGTAGCTCAGGGGTAGAGCGTTTCCTTGGTAAGGAAGAGGTCACGGGTTCAATTCCCGTCATTGGCTCAAAACGATTTGTACACTAATATAAACTAAGATTAAAATTATTTTAAAATGGCAAAGGAAACTTTTGATCGTTCCAAACCCCACTTAAATATTGGTACCATTGGACACGTGGATCACGGTAAAACAACATTGACTGCTGCTATTACCACTGTATTGGCGAACGCTGGTTTGTCTGAGCTTAGAAGCTTTGACTCCATCGATAACGCGCCAGAAGAAAAAGAGAGAGGTATTACTATCAACACTTCGCACGTTGAGTACCAAACTGCTAACCGTCACTACGCTCACGTTGACTGTCCTGGTCACGCGGATTACGTAAAGAACATGGTTACAGGTGCTGCTCAGATGGACGGTGCTATTTTGGTGGTTGCTGCAACTGATGGTCCTATGCCACAGACTCGTGAGCACATCCTTTTGGGTCGTCAGGTAGGTATTCCACGTATTGTTGTTTTCTTGAACAAAGTTGACATGGTGGATGATGAGGAGCTATTGGAGCTTGTTGAAATGGAAGTAAGAGAATTGCTTTCTTTCTACGAGTACGATGGTGACAACGGACCTGTAATCTCTGGTTCTGCACTTGGTGCTTTGAACGGTGAGCAAAAATGGGTTGATACTGTAATGGAGTTGATGGAGGCTGTTGATAGCTGGATTGAGGAGCCAACTCGTGAGGTTGATAAAGACTTCCTTATGCCAATCGAAGATGTATTCACTATTACTGGTCGTGGTACTGTTGCTACTGGTCGTATTGAAACAGGTGTTGCCAACACTGGTGATGCTGTAGATATCATTGGTATGGGTGCTGAGAAATTGTCTTCTACCATTACTGGTGTTGAGATGTTCCGTAAAATTTTGGATAGAGGTGAAGCTGGAGATAACGTTGGTCTTCTTTTGAGAGGTATCGAGAAATCCGATATTAAAAGAGGTATGGTAATCTGTAAGCCAGGTTCTGTTAAACCACACGCTAAATTCAAAGCTGAGGTTTATATCTTGAAAAAAGAAGAAGGTGGACGTCACACTCCATTCCACAACAACTACCGTCCACAGTTCTACGTTCGTACAACTGACGTAACAGGTAACATTAACCTTCCTGATGGAGTTGAAATGGTAATGCCAGGTGATAACTTGACAATTACTGTGGATTTGATTCAGCCAATCGCATTGAGCGTTGGTCTACGTTTCGCTATCCGTGAAGGTGGTAGAACAGTAGGTGCTGGTCAGGTTACTGAGATTCTAGATTAATTTCAGAATATATATAAAATTGCACTCAAGGGTGTTCCGATTTATTCGGGATACCTTTCAGTGTAATTATAAACGGGTGTAGCTCAGTTGGTAGAGCACTGGTCTCCAAAACCAGGTGTCGGGAGTTCGAGTCTCTCCTCCCGTGCTAGCAAAATACTTTAAAATTATGGTCACTTACATAAAGGAATCATTTGAGGAGTTAAGGAACAACGTAACATGGTTGGAAAGAAGTAAAGCTTCTAATTTAATGGTTATTGTAGCGGTTTTTTCCATCTTGTTTGCTTTGGCGACATGGGGTGTGGATTCCTTGTTCAGTAAGCTGATCACGTTGTATTTTGAAAAATTAATAGGATAAAGGTCGGTCGATATGTCTGAGGTTCTGGAGAAGAAATGGTATGTAGTTAGAGCGGTCAGTGGTCAAGAGAACAAGATCAAGGGCTATATTGAAAGCGAGGTAGAGCGCGCCGGATTCGGTGACTACCTTGAGGAAGTTCTAGTACCTACCGAAAAAGTTGTTCAGATCAGAAACGGAAAAAAAATCAACAAAGAACGTGTTTACTTTCCGGGATATATCATGATCAAGGCCAATCTTGGTGGAGAAATGGTTCACATTATCCGTTCCATAACCAATGTAATTGGTTTCTTGGGAGAGGTTAAAGGTGGTGATCCAGTTCCGTTGAGGAAATCGGAAGTTAACCGTATGCTTGGTAAAGTAGATGAGTTGGCTGTGAATACAGATAACGTTTCCATCCCATTTGTGTTGGGTGAAACGGTAAAGGTTATCGATGGACCTTTCAATGGTTTTAATGGAACTGTTGAAAAAATCAACGAAGAAAAGCGTAAGCTGGAAGTTATGGTGAAGATTTTTGGTAGAAAAACTCCACTGGAACTAAGCTATATGCAAGTAGAAAAAGTATAATTAGATGTTAGTATCTAGATGTGGGAGTTGAGACGATTTTACCTTTCGATTTCTCAAATCTAGTATCTAAAATCTCAAGACTATAAATAGAGCTGTTACATATATAAAGCTGTGTTGCTTCCAATTGACACACTTTGAATTTAATTAGAAACAATGGCAAAAGAAGTAGATAAGGTAGTTAAATTACAAGTTAGGGGAGGTGCTGCGAACCCATCGCCACCGGTTGGACCCGCCTTAGGTGCTGCTGGTGTTAACATCATGGAGTTCTGTAAGCAGTTTAATGCTCGTACGCAGGACAAACAAGGTAAGGTATTACCTGTTGTTATCACCGTTTACAAAGACAAATCTTTCGAGTTTGTTGTAAAAACACCACCTGCGGCAGTTCAATTGATGGAAGTGGCTAAGATTAAGAAAGGATCTGGCGAACCTAACAGGGTTAAGAATGGTTCAGTAACCTGGGATCAAGTAAAAGCGATCGCCGAAGATAAAATGGTGGATCTAAATGCTTTTACCGTGGAGTCTGCAATGAGTATGGTTGCAGGTACTGCAAGATCTATGGGTCTGAAAATAGCAGGACAAAGACCTTTTTAAAATCTGAAAGCAAGTAAGAAATGGCAAGATTGACTAAAAAGCAAAAAGAGGCTCAAGCCAAGATAGATAAGAATAAACTCTATTCTTTGGAAGAAGCATCAGCTTTAGTAAAAGAAATAACCAATGTAAAATTTGATGCTTCCATTGATTTGGCGGTTCGTTTGGGTGTGGATCCAAGAAAGGCCAATCAAATGGTGCGTGGCGTTGTAACCCTTCCTCATGGAACTGGTAAGGACGTTAAAGTTTTGGCATTGGTGACTCCAGACAAAGAAGCAGAAGCTAAAGAAGCAGGTGCGGACTTTGTTGGGTTGGACGAATATTTGGATAAGATCAAAAATGGTTGGACAGATGTTGATGTTATCATCACTATGCCAAGCGTTATGGGTAAACTTGGTCCATTAGGACGAGTTTTGGGACCGAGAGGTTTGATGCCCAATCCAAAGACCGGAACAGTAACTATGGATGTGGCAAAAGCCGTTTCCGATGTTAAGGCCGGTAAAATAGACTTTAAAGTGGACAAAACAGGTATTGTGCACGCAGCTATCGGAAAAGCATCTTTCTCTGCAGATAAAATTGCAGGAAATGCTAGGGAATTGATCGACACATTGATCAAATTGAAGCCTTCCGCAGCTAAAGGTGTGTACATGAAGAGTATTTACTTGTCCAGTACTATGAGTCCTAGTGTTCAATTAGATCCAAAAGCAGTTCAATAAACTGGTAGTTCAATTTTTATAACTATGACAAGAGAAGAAAAAGCAACGGTAATAAAAGACTTGACTGCACAGTTGGCTGATAATCCAAACATTTATTTGGCGGATATATCGGGATTGAATGCCGTGGACACCTCTAACTTAAGAAGAGCGTGTTTCAAGGCGAACATTAAGCTTGCGGTCGTTAAGAACACATTGCTTGCAAAAGCAATGGAAGCTTCTGATAAGGAATTCGGTGAACTTCCTGAAGTTTTGAAAGGCAACACATCTTTGATGTTGTCCGAAACAGGAAATGCACCTGCGAAACTTATCAAGAACTTTAGAAAAAAATCAGATAAACCATTGTTGAAAGGTGCCTTTATTGAAGAGGCAGTGTATATCGGCGATAACAATCTTGATGCACTTGTTAATATCAAGTCCAAAGAAGAAGTTATCGGAGATATCATCGGATTGTTGCAATCCCCAGCCAAAAACGTTATTTCTGGACTTAAGTCTGGTGGTGGTAAATTGGCAGGTATCCTTAAGACTTTGTCTGAAAAAGAATAATTCGCGCACAATAAACTAAGTATATTTTTAAACATTTTTATTAAACGATAGAAAAATGGCAGATTTAAAAGATTTTGCAGAACAGTTGGTAAACCTTACAGTAAAAGAGGTAAATGAGTTGGCCGACATTTTAAAAGAAGAATATGGTATCGAGCCTGCTGCTGCTGCAGTAGCTGTTGCTGGCGGTGCTGCTGCTGGTGGTGATGCTGAAGCTGCTGAGGAAAAATCAGAATTTGATGTAGTACTTACTGCTGCTGGTGGATCTAAATTGGCAGTTGTTAAATTGGTGAAAGAATTGACAGGTCTTGGTCTTAAAGAGGCTAAGGATATTGTTGATAGCGCACCAAAAGCTGTTAAAGAAGGTATTTCTAAAGACGAAGCAGAAGGTATCAAAAAATCATTGGAAGAAGCTGGAGCAGAAGTTGAGCTTAAATAATCGCTTTTCCCATTAGAACTTGGTTAAGGTCTTTCCATTTTTGGTTAGACCTTAGCCTATTTATATAAGGAGTGTATAAAGCCGTACACCAACCCACTTAGTAATCACGATCAAAATTTGTCCATAGATGTTCACAAACACTATTGAAAGAGTTAATTTCGCATCCGCTAAGAACATACCGGAATACCCGGATTTCTTGGACATTCAGATAAAATCGTTCCAAGACTTTTTCCAGCTTGAAACTAAATCTGACGAAAGAGGAAACGAAGGTCTCTACAACACCTTCATGGAGAATTTTCCAATCACCGATACCAGAAATCAGTTTGTACTTGAGTTTTTGGATTACTTCATAGATCCACCAAGATACTCCATCCAAGAATGTATCGAGCGTGGACTTACCTATAGCGTACCGTTAAAGGCACGTCTAAAATTATACTGTACCGATCCAGAGCACGAAGATTTTGAAACCATTGTACAGGACGTGTATTTGGGGACCATCCCTTACATGACCCCAAGTGGTACTTTCGTTATCAACGGAGCGGAACGTGTTGTAGTATCCCAGTTGCACAGATCTCCAGGAGTTTTCTTTGGACAATCTTTCCACGCAAACGGGACAAAATTGTATTCGGCAAGGGTGATTCCTTTCAAAGGCTCCTGGATCGAATTCGCCACCGATATCAACTCGGTGATGTATGCCTACATTGATAGGAAGAAAAAATTACCGGTAACCACTTTGTTCCGTGCCATCGGCTTCGAAAGGGACAAGGACATTTTGGAAATCTTCGACCTTTCGGAAGAAGTAAAGGTTTCCAAATCCGGACTTAAAAAAGTATTGGGCCGTAAATTGGCCGCTAGGGTGTTGAACACATGGCATGAGGATTTCGTGGACGAGGATACAGGTGAAGTGGTTTCCATCGAAAGAAACGAAATTGTACTTGATCGTGATACAGTTTTGGAAAAAGAGCATATCGATGAGATCATTGATGCCGATGTGAAGACCATTTTGCTTCACAAGGAAAACAATGCGCAATCCGATTACGCCATTATCCATAACACCTTGCAAAAGGATCCTACCAACTCTGAAAAAGAAGCGGTAGAGCATATCTATAGACAGTTACGTAATGCCGAGCCACCAGATGAGGAAACGGCTCGTGGTATTATCGATAAATTGTTCTTCTCCGACCAACGTTACAACTTAGGTGAAGTAGGTCGTTACAGAATGAACAAAAAATTGGGATTGGATATCGGAATGGACAAACAAGTGTTGACCAAGGAAGATATCATTACCATTATTAAATATTTGATCGAGTTGATCAACTCCAAAGCGGAGATTGATGATATTGATCACTTGTCCAACCGTCGTGTTAGAACCGTTGGGGAACAATTGTCCCAGCAGTTCGGCGTAGGTTTGGCACGTATGGCCCGTACCATCCGTGAGCGTATGAACGTTCGTGACAACGAAGTGTTTACCCCGATAGATTTGATCAACGCAAAGACATTGTCTTCCGTGATCAACTCATTCTTCGGAACCAACCAGTTGTCCCAGTTCATGGACCAGACCAACCCGTTGGCCGAGATTACACACAAAAGAAGATTGTCCGCACTAGGGCCAGGTGGTCTTTCTCGTGAAAGAGCCGGTTTCGAGGTGCGTGACGTTCATTATACGCACTACGGAAGATTGTGTCCAATCGAGACACCTGAAGGTCCGAACATTGGTTTGATATCTTCATTGTCCGTATTTGCCAAAGTGAACAATATGGGCTTCTTGGAAACTCCTTACCGTAAAGTAGAGGATGGTAAAGTGGATACCAAAAACCACATTTACCTAAGTGCAGAGGAAGAGGAAGGAATGAAGATTGCCCAAGCCAACATTCCATTAGCGGATGACGGTACCATTGAAAGGGAAAAGGTAATTGCCCGTGAAGAAGGTGATTTCCCGGTTGTGGATCCAACGGAAGTAAAATATACCGACGTTGCACCGAACCAAATCGCTTCCATTTCCGCATCGTTGATTCCGTTCTTGGAGCACGATGATGCGAACCGTGCGTTGATGGGATCTAACATGATGCGTCAAGCAGTTCCATTGTTGCGTCCAGATTCTCCGATTGTGGGAACAGGTCTGGAAAGACAGGTAGCTACCGATTCCCGAGTATTGATTAATGCAGAGGGAGATGGAGTTGTGGAATATGTGGATGCACAGAAAATTACCATTAAGTATGATAGAACCGATGAAGAGCGATTGGTAAGCTTTGACGAGGATTCTAAAACGTACCAATTGGTGAAGTTTAGAAAAACAAACCAAGGAACCAGTATCAACTTGAAGCCTATCGTAAGAAAAGGTGACAAGGTGAAAAAAGGTCAGGTACTTTGTGAAGGATACGCTACCGAAAAAGGTGAATTGGCCTTGGGTAGAAACATGAAGGTTGCCTTTATGCCTTGGAAAGGATACAACTTTGAGGATGCGATAGTAATCTCTGAAAAAGTGGTACGCGAGGATATCTTTACCTCTATCCACGTAGATGAGTACTCTCTTGAAGTAAGGGACACCAAATTGGGTGCTGAGGAATTGACAAACGATATTCCAAACGTATCCGAAGAGGCAACCAAGGACTTGGACGAGTACGGTATGATCCGTATCGGTGCCGAAGTAAAACCTGGTGATATCTTGATCGGTAAGATTACTCCTAAAGGAGAATCCGACCCAACTCCAGAAGAAAAACTGTTGCGTGCCATCTTTGGTGATAAGGCAGGTGACGTTAAGGATGCTTCATTGAAAGCTTCACCATCCTTGAGAGGTGTTGTAATCGACAAGAAATTGTTCTCCCGTTCCATCAAGGACAAGAGAAAGCGTTCTGAAGATAAAGAGGCCATTTCAAGATTGGAGATGGACTACGAAGTGAAGTTCCAACAACTAAAAGATGAATTGATCGAGAAGTTGTTCGGATTGATCAGTGGAAAAACATCGCAAGGTGTAATCAACGATTTGGGTGAAGAAGTACTTCCAAAAGGAAAGAAATACACCATCAAAATGTTGAACGCTGTTGACGATTTCGCTCACTTGGTAGGTGGTAGCTGGACAACGGATGACGATACCAATGCATTGGTGGCCGATTTGTTGCACAACTACAAAATCAAATTGAACGATATTCAAGGTAACCTGAGAAGGGACAAGTTTACCATCTCCGTTGGGGATGAGCTTCCTGCAGGTATCATGAAGTTGGCCAAAGTTTACATCGCCAAAAAGCGTAAGCTTAAAGTAGGTGATAAAATGGCAGGTCGTCACGGTAACAAAGGTATTGTTGCCCGTATCGTTCGTCAAGAAGATATGCCGTTCTTGGAAGACGGAACCCCAGTGGATATCGTATTGAACCCACTTGGTGTACCTTCAAGGATGAACATTGGTCAGATCTACGAAACCGTATTGGGATGGGCCGGATTAAAGTTGGGTCAAAAATATGCGACTCCAATTTTTGATGGTGCCTCATTGGACGAAATCAACAAGATTACCGATGATGCAGGTGTACCAAGATTCGGACACACCTACCTATATGATGGTGGAACAGGTCAGCGTTTCGATCAACGTGCAACCGTTGGTGTCATCTACATGTTGAAACTAGGTCACATGGTAGACGATAAGATGCACGCAAGGTCTATTGGACCATACTCTTTGATCACGCAGCAACCATTGGGTGGTAAAGCTCAGTTTGGTGGTCAGCGTTTTGGAGAGATGGAAGTATGGGCATTGGAAGCCTACGGAGCATCATCTACCCTTAGGGAGATATTGACCGTTAAGTCGGATGACGTGATCGGTAGGGCCAAGACCTATGAGACCATCGTAAAAGGTGAGACCATGCCAGAACCTGGATTGCCAGAATCTTTCAACGTATTGATGCACGAACTTAAAGGTTTGGGCTTGGATATCCGTTTGGAAGAGTAGAACACTATATTACATTAATTATATCATCACCATATTGTTATGGCTAGAATAAAAGATAATAACGCACAAAAAAGGTTCAATAAAATTTCCATCGGATTGGCCTCTCCCGAGTCCATCTTGGCAGAGTCCCGTGGAGAAGTGTTGAAGCCTGAAACCATTAACTATAGAACGCACAAACCAGAGCGTGATGGATTGTTCTGCGAGCGTATTTTTGGTCCTGTAAAGGATTATGAGTGTGCCTGTGGTAAATACAAGAGAATCCGTTACCGCGGAATCGTTTGTGATCGTTGTGGTGTTGAAGTGACGGAGAAGAAAGTACGTAGAGACCGTGTAGGGCACATTAACCTTGTGGTTCCCGTAGCACACATTTGGTACTTCCGTTCGTTGCCAAACAAAATAGGTTACCTTTTGGGATTGCCGTCCAAAAAACTGGATATGATCATATACTACGAAAGGTATGTGGTTATTCAGCCAGGTATTGCCAAAGGTCCAGAAGGTGAAGAAATCCAGAAAATGGATTTCTTGACCGAGGAGGAATACTTGAACATATTGGAATCTATTCCTACCGAGAACCAATACTTGGAGGATACCGATCCAAACAAGTTCATTGCCAAAATGGGTGCCGAGTGTTTGATTGACATTTTGTCCAGAATCGATTTGGAACAATTGTCATACGAACTTCGCC
This sequence comes from Flagellimonas chongwuensis, assembly GCF_013376415.1. Classification (GTDB taxonomy): domain Bacteria; phylum Bacteroidota; class Bacteroidia; order Flavobacteriales; family Flavobacteriaceae; genus Flagellimonas; species Flagellimonas chongwuensis. The sequence goes on along the minus strand of NZ_WYET01000005.1, from coordinate 14,223 downwards.
ACAAGGCAAATACAGAGACTTCAAAACAGCGTAAGACCGAAGCCTTGAAGCGTCTTCAAGTAGTGGAGGCTTTGCGTGAGTCGCAAGGGAACAGGGAGAACAACCCTGAGTGGATGATCATGAAGGTGATTCCTGTGATCCCACCAGAATTGCGTCCGTTGGTGCCATTGGACGGTGGTCGTTTTGCGACTTCCGATTTGAACGACCTTTACCGTAGGGTAATCATCCGTAACAACCGTTTGAAGCGTTTGATGGAAATCAAGGCACCTGAAGTGATCTTGAGGAACGAAAAGCGTATGCTTCAAGAAGCGGTGGATTCCCTTTTCGATAACACAAGAAAAGCATCTGCGGTAAAAACAGAATCAAACAGACCATTAAAATCCCTTTCCGATTCCTTGAAAGGTAAGCAAGGTCGTTTCCGTCAAAACCTTTTGGGTAAACGTGTGGATTACTCCGCTCGTTCCGTAATCGTCGTTGGACCGGAATTGAAATTGTACGAATGTGGTCTTCCAAAAGATATGGCGGCCGAGCTATACAAGCCTTTCATCATCCGTAAGTTGATTGAAAGAGGTATTGTAAAGACCGTTAAATCTGCGAAAAAGATTATAGACAAGAAAGAGCCCGTAGTATGGGATATTCTTGAAAACGTCCTTAAAGGACACCCTGTATTGTTGAACCGTGCCCCCACATTGCACAGATTGGGTATACAAGCGTTCCAGCCAAAACTTATCGAGGGTAAGGCGATTCGTTTGCACCCATTGGCATGTACCGCATTTAACGCGGATTTTGATGGGGATCAGATGGCAGTTCACTTGCCATTGGGACCAGAGGCCATTTTGGAAGCTCAATTATTGATGTTGGCTTCACAGAACATCCTTAACCCAGCGAACGGTTCTCCGATTACCGTACCATCTCAGGATATGGTCTTGGGATTGTACTATATGACCAAGCATAAGAAATCTACTCCAGAAGAGCCTGTATTGGGTGAAGGGTTGACCTTCTATTCTTCTGAAGAGGTAGAAATAGCCTTCAACGAGAGAAAAGTTTCGCTTAACGCCGGAATCAAGGTTAGAGCAAAAGACTTTAACGAAGAAGGTGAGTTGGTCTATCAAATCATTGAAACTACTGTAGGTCGTGTATTGTTCAACACTGAAGTGCCAGAGCAAGCAGGATTCATCAACCAAGTATTGAACAAGAAGGCCCTTAGAAATATTATCGGGGACATTCTTGCGGTAACCGATGTGCCTACAACGGCTGATTTCTTGGATAAAATCAAGGCCATGGGATACGATTTCGCCTTTAAAGGTGGTCTATCATTCAGTTTAGGTGATATTATCATTCCTGCTGAAAAGCAGGATATGATCGGTGAGGCAAACGAGCAGGTCGATGGTATTATGATGAACTATAACATGGGTCTTATCACCAACAACGAGCGTTACAACCAGGTAATCGACGTTTGGACCTCTACCAACGCTATGTTGACCGAATTGGCGATGAAACGAATCCGTGAGGACAAACAAGGGTTCAACTCTGTGTATATGATGTTGGATTCCGGTGCAAGGGGTTCCAAAGAGCAGATTCGTCAGTTGACCGGTATGCGTGGTTTGATGGCCAAGCCTAAAAAATCTACTGCAGGTGGTGGTGAAATTATCGAAAACCCGATTCTTTCCAACTTTAAGGAAGGTCTATCGATTTTGGAATACTTTATCTCTACCCACGGTGCGCGTAAAGGTCTTGCGGATACCGCTTTGAAAACGGCGGATGCGGGTTACTTGACTCGACGTTTGGTGGATGTTTCTCAAGATGTTATCGTGAATAGCGAAGATTGTGAAACCTTGAGAGGTATCGAAGTAGAGCCATTGAAGAAAAATGAGGAGATTGTTGAAAGCCTAGGTGAGAGAATCTTGGGTAGGGTATCGTTGCACGATGTGTACAACCCATTGACCGAAGAGCTTGTACTGAGAGCAGGACAGGAAATCAACGAGGCTGATGTTAGAAGGGTAGAGGCAGCTCCAATCGAAAAGGTAGAAGTAAGGTCTCCGTTAACATGTGAGGCTGCACAAGGTATCTGTGCCAAATGTTATGGGCGTAACCTTGCTACCAATAAAATGGTACAAAGAGGTGAGGCTGTTGGTGTTGTTGCCGCACAGTCCATCGGTGAGCCTGGTACACAGTTGACATTGCGTACTTTCCACGTAGGGGGTATTGCAGGTAACATATCCGAGGATAACAAATTGGAGTCCAAATTTGATGGTGTTGCCGAAATCGAGGACTTGCGAGTTGTTGAAGGTGAAGGAAGCGATGGTAAAAAAACCAACATTGTTATCTCCAGAACTTCTGAAGTTAAGATTGTAGATCAGAAAACAGGAATCACTTTAAGTACAAATAATATTCCTTATGGTTCTCAATTGTTCATTAAGGACGGTGAGAAGATTACCAAGGGAACTGTGATTTGTGAATGGGATCCATATAACGGTGTAATCGTTTCGGAGTTCTCTGGACAGATTGCTTACGAGAATATTGAGCAAGGTGTTACTTATCAGGTTGAAATCGATGAACAAACCGGTTTCCAAGAAAAAGTAATTTCCGAGTCCAGAAACAAGAAACTGATACCCACTTTATTGATTCAGAACAGTAAAGGTGAAACACTAAGGTCGTACAACCTGCCAGTAGGTTCTCACTTGATGATCAATGATGGTGACAAGGTGAAGGAAGGTAAGATTTTGGTTAAAATCCCACGTAAATCTGCCAAGGCAGGGGATATTACCGGAGGTCTTCCAAGGGTGACCGAGCTTTTCGAAGCGCGTAACCCATCCAACCCAGCTGTTGTATCGGAGATTGACGGTGTAGTTTCCTTCGGTAAGATCAAGCGTGGTAACCGTGAGATTATCATCGAGTCCAAGACAGGCGATATCAAGAAGTACTTGGTCAAATTGTCCAACCAGATATTGGTACAGGAGAATGACTACGTACGTGCGGGTATGCCATTGTCCGATGGTTCTATTACACCGGAAGACATCTTGGCGATCAAAGGGCCATCAGCAGTGCAACAGTACTTGGTGAACGAGGTACAAGAAGTATACCGTTTGCAGGGTGTGAAGATCAACGATAAGCACTTTGAGGTTGTTGTAAGACAAATGATGCGTAAAGTAAAAATCCAAGATCCGGGAGATACCATCTTCTTGGAGAACCAATTGGCGCACAAAGATGACTTTATCAACGAGAACGACGAGATTTTCGGTAAAAAAGTTGTTGAGGACGCCGGTGATTCAGAAAGGTTGAAGCCAGGACAGATTGTGACGATACGTGAACTAAGGGACGAAAACTCAATTCTTAGAAGAGAGGATAAGACTTTGGTGTCTGCCAGAGATGCTGTAGCAGCTACTGCTACCCCAATCTTGCAAGGTATTACAAGAGCTTCGTTGCAGACAAAATCATTTATCTCTGCAGCATCGTTCCAAGAAACAACCAAAGTATTGAACGAAGCCGCTGTAAGTGGTAAAGTCGATACCTTGGAAGGATTGAAAGAAAACGTAATTGTTGGACATAAAATTCCTGCCGGTACCGGTATGAGGGATTATGATAGCATCATTGTAGGTTCCAAAGAGGAGTACGATGAGATTATGGCCCGAAAAGAGGAATTTAAATTCTAAATAAAATAAACCCTGGCTTTAGGTCGGGGTTTTTCTTTTTAAGACAAGTATTTATGGCCGAAGAAAAGAAAAATCAGAAACAGATAAATATTGAGTTGGACGAGAAAACGGCGGAAGGAACTTATTCCAATCTTGCCATCATCAACCACTCCGTCTCTGAATTTGTAGTGGACTTTATTAGCTTGATGCCGGGTGCTCCAAAAGCCAAGGTAAAAAGTAGAATAATATTGACTCCACAACATGCCAAAAAATTGCTCAAGGCATTGAATGATAACGTTAGCCGCTTTGAACAGGCGCACGGAACAATTCAAGACTACGAGCAACCAGCGATTCCACTAAATTTTGGACCCACTGGTGAAGCATAAAAAAAGGCCCTGAAATATTTCAGGGCCTTTTTTTATTTCAACCATCCCTTTTGAATTCCTTTTTTTGAAAAGAATATCAGGTAAATCCCAATAATTATAACAATCAACGGCATTGTATAGGTAGATGGTCCAAAAGCCTCTACGGCATTTGATATGAACAGCCAGTGGATAAACTGTGCGACAGCAGCAATCAGTGAGATAACAAAAAATGTTCTGGCCCACTTCTTACGCAGTAAAAGCCCGATGCAAGCCAATGCGCCTGAAAAAACCGCAATAGCAAAAGCGGCCGTTGCCCAAGCCGGGATGCCTTCAAAAGCTGTTCGTTGTGCTTGGTCCATAGCTTCTAATAGAGCTACTTGATTAAATGCTTGATTGAGATAGTTCATAACGCCTACCAAATTCCATAAAAGAGCTATTACGCTCACCACCCAGAACCAAACAGGTGGTTTTTCCGAAGTAGTCATAATCTGATTATTTAATTGGTTACATTAATCAATGTACGAAAAAAACAGATTCGAACTGTGTAATCAATTAATAATCAATTGTGTAAATGATTTGGCTTAGGGGGTTACTCAAATTCCGAAGTATAGTGCAATTTCACCGAAGGATACTTTTGCTGTGTCATTTGAAGTGAAAACGGAGAATCTGCCAAAAATACCAACTGACCTTTTTTGTCTGTGGCCAAAAACTTTTGCTTTACCCTTTTAAATTCTTGAAACTCTTCGTTTTTTTCATCTTTAGGCTCTACCCAACAGGCTTTGTGCACGGGGAAATTTTCGTAGGTACACTTGGCCCCATATTCATGCTCAAGTCGATATTGAATTACCTCGTATTGCAACGCACCCACAGTTCCGATGATTTTTCGGCCGTTTAACTCCAAGGTGAACAATTGGGCAACCCCTTCGTCCATTAACTGGTCGATACCTTTGTACAATTGCTTCGCTTTCATGGGGTCCGCATTGTTGATATATCTGAAATGTTCCGGTGAGAAACTTGGAATTCCCTTGTAATGCAGCTCTTCACCGCTGGTCAACGTGTCCCCTATTTTAAAGTTCCCAGTATCATGAAGCCCTACAATGTCACCGGGATAGGAAATATCTACGATTTCTTTTTTCTCGGCAAAAAAAGCATTGGGACTGGAAAATTTAAGCTTTTTACCTTGACGTACATGCAAGTAAGGGGTGTTTCGTTCGAAAGTACCGGATACTATCTTTACAAAGGCAAGACGGTCACGGTGCTTAGGATCCATATTGGCATGTATCTTAAATACAAAACCCGAGAAGTCCTTTTCGTTGGCCTTTACCAAACGTTCTTCGGCTTTCTTTGGCCTTGGGGAAGGAGCGATGTTCACAAAGCAATCCAGTAGTTCCCGAACTCCAAAATTGTTCAGAGCAGAGCCAAAAAATACCGGCTGCAATTCGCCTTTCAAATAGGCATCTTGGTCAAAATCGGGATAAACTCCTTCTACCAACTCTAAATTACCTCGTAGTTCATCAGCAGCATTTGTACCAATCAATTTCTCAAGTTCAGGATTGTCCAAGTTATCAAAGGCAATCGTCTCCTCGATATTCTTTTTGCTATTGCCGCTAAACAGGTTAATGTTTTTCTCGTAAATGTTATAGATACCCTTAAAATCGTATCCCATTCCAATGGGGAAACTCAGCGGGGTTACCGTTAAGCCCAACTTTTGTTCTACCTCATCCAAAAGGTCGAATGCATCTTTACCTTCGCGGTCCAATTTGTTGATGAAAACAATCATGGGGATGTTGCGCATACGGCAAACCTCTACCAATTTCTCTGTCTGTTCCTCGACACCTTTGGCTACATCGATTACAACGATAACGCTGTCAACAGCGGTCAAAGTTCGGAAGGTATCCTCGGCAAAATCCTTGTGTCCAGGGGTATCTAGAATATTTATTTTTTTGTCCTTATAAATAAAGGCCAGTACAGAAGTTGCAACAGAAATTCCCCTTTGGCGTTCGATTTCCATAAAATCACTGGTGGCGGATTTTTTGATTTTATTACTTTTTACCGCACCGGCTTCTTGAATGGCACCACCGAACAACAAAAGTTTTTCGGTCAGTGTAGTTTTACCTGCATCGGGGTGGGAGATAATGCCAAAAGTTCTACGTTTCGCTATTTCCTTTTCAAAATCCATCAACAAAAATTTCGGCAAAAATACGGGATTTAAATCTTTTGCCACTCATTTTTAGAATGATTAGGCATTGTTAATATCATTGGAAAAAAATCAAAGATTTTAAGCTTCTAGATCCAAAAAGAAAAGTATTTTTCGCCCGCTTTTGAAACACTGACCGGTTCACTCAGCACTTATCTGTTTACTTAGAGTGCAGATAAGGTAACTTAATGATAAGGAAATTGCCTTTTATCGATTAAAATAGGAGGTGAAACACAAATGGGCTAATTATGTGACCTGTTTATATCAATATGTGTCGAAAGGGCAGAGTTATTGAAGTAACTAAGAAAACCCCAATTTTCTTACAATTACAGGATTATACTTACAAGCGCCATGGTGATTAGTTGACCAAAACTATCATTTATGGAGAACTTTACTTTTGTGAGACTAAAGAAGCATTTAGTCCTTAAATCCACCACTATTTTGTGGTGTTTAGTTTTTGGATTTACCTCATCTTTTGGTTTTGCCCCTTTACATAATCATGATTTGGATGTTGTAACCAAGACCACATCATATTCTGATGTTCCTTTTTCGGATATTTCCAACTTATGGAATCCGTTGGCGAATGCGTTGTCGGCACAGGATTGTGACGGCGATGGTGTTACATGTGAACAGGAGAAAAAAGATGGTACTGATTATAATGACCCTTGTGATTTTATTTTGGAACACCAAGACTGTGCTCCTTCAGATGCATGGAAGAAGGACGACTGTGACGGTGATGGTGTAACTAACGGAAAGGAAAAAGAGGACGGAACGGACCCATTGGATCCTTGCGATTTTATATTGGCGCATCAGAATTGCTCTATTACCGATGCATGGAAGAAGGACGACTGTGATGGGGATGGTGTGAGTAATGGACAAGAGAAAGAGGATGGAACGGACCCATTGGATCCTTGCGATTTTATATTGGAACACCAAGATTGTTCCATTTCCGATGCATGGAAAAAGGACGACTGTGATGGCGATGGTGTAAGCAATGGAAAAGAAAAAGAGGATGGTACGGACCCATTGGATCCTTGTGATTTTGTATTGGAACACCAAGATTGTTCTCCTTCAGAAGCATGGAAAAAGGATGATTGTGATGGAGATGGTGTGAGTAATGGACAAGAGAAAGAGGATGGAACGGACCCATTGGATCCTTGTGATTTTGTATTGGAACACCAGGATTGCTCACCATCCGAAGAATGGAAGAAAGCAGATTGTGATGGAGATGGCGTTACCAATGAAGACGAAAAGAAAGATGGTACAGATCCTCTAGATCCTTGTGATTACAACCCTGAGAGTGTTACTTTACCACAAACCAGCGATTATCTGAAAGCCGACTGTGATGGTGATGGGGTTACCAACGAAGATGAAAAGGAGGATGGTACCGACCCATTGGATGCATGTGATTTTCTTATTGAAAGTCAAACAGTAGCTCCTGACTCCGCATGGAACAGTTCAGATTGTGATGGCGATGGCGTTACAAACGAAGATGAGAAGAAAGATGGTACGGACCCATTGGACCCCTGCGATTATAGACCAGAAAGCGTGACATTACCACAGACAGCGGATTGGGATGCATTGGATTGTGATGGCGATGGTAACCCAAATGAAACTGACCCGGACCCATTGAAGGCCAATGCCAATGATGATTATGGTTCTACCCCTGCCTTGACAGAGGTGGCAATTAATATTCTGGAAAATGATGACTACCTGCCAAACAATGCCGCTAACAATGTAGGTGAGACCAGTCTATCGCAAATTGGTGGTGATGCCGAGGGAACTATAAGTTTCAATAACGATACGGGCTTCGTAAACTATACACCAACACTCTCTGAGTCGAATTCAACGGTTACGATAGTTTATCAAGTTTGTAATGTGTTGCTGGACCCTAACGTTTGTGCATCCGCAACCATATATATAGAGGTTGGGTCAAACACTATTGATGCGGTTGATGATACTTATTCTGCTACATTGGGTGAAGATGAAGTAATCGACGGTAGCGATGTACTTTTAAATGATACCTTGAACGGTTCATCTATCACACTTGCTGATGTAATTCTGACTTCCACGCCAACAGACGAACTTAGGGTCAACGACGATGGAAGCGTAAGTGTGCTTCCCGGTACCCAAGAAGGGGTCTACACCATAACTTATACGATTTGTGATATCATGGACGTAGATAATTGCGATACCGCAACCGTAACGGTAACTGTGACCGAAGGAATGGGTGGTAACGTAATAGATGCCGTAGATGATACCTATTCTGCTACATTGGGTGAAGATGAAGTAATCGACGGTAGCGATGTACTTTTAAATGATACCTTGAACGGTTCATCTATCACACTTGCTGATGTACTTCTGACTTCCACGCCAACAGACGAACTTAGGGTCAACGACGATGGAAGCGTAAGTGTGCTTCCCGGTACCCAAGAAGGGGTCTACACCATAACTTATACGATTTGTGATATCATGGACGTAGATAATTGCGATACCGCAACCGTAACGGTAACCGTGACCGAAGGAATGGGTGGTAACGTAATAGATGCCGTAGATGATACCTATACTGCAACATTTGGTGAAGATGAGGCGATTGACGGTAGCGATGTGCTTTTAAATGATACCTTGAACAGTTTACCTGTTACTCTGGCCGATGTACTTCTGACTTCCACGCCAACAGAGGAACTTAGAGTGAACGACGATGGAAGTGTAAGCGTACTTCCCGGTACACAGGAAGGAACTTACACCATAACTTATACCATTTGTGATATCATGGATGTAGATAATTGTGATACCGCAACAGTTACTGTAGAAGTAATACAGGGAGAAGACAATGTAATCGATGCTGTAGATGATAATTACAATGCAAGTACCTCGGGAGGAGTTATTGCAGGTAGCGATGTGTTGTTGAATGATACCCTGAATGACGAGTTTGTATCGTTGAACGATGTAATATTGACCTCTACACCAACCAACCAACTTATGATAAATGATAATGGTACCGTTACGGTGGCAACAGGCACCCAACCAGGTACCTATACCATTGAATACACCATCTGCGAAGTAGGCAATCCTGATAATTGTGATACGGCAACGGTTACTGTAGAAGTGGAGGCCATAGAGGTAAATCAAATGTTGACACCGAATGGAGATTTAAAAAATGACTTTTTGTTCATCAGAGGGGTCGAATACATCAAATCAAGTACAATAAAGATTTTCAATCGCTGGGGGACTGAGGTATTCGTGGGCAACGACTACGATAATGTCAGCAATGTGTTCGACGGACGGGTTCGCGGTAAATCAGCACTTAGTGTAAACGATTATCTTCCAGCTGGAGTTTATTTCTACATATTTAATTACGAGACCGAACAAGGAAGTTTCACGGACTCAGAATACATTTACTTGAGCAGATAACAATATTGGATAGCATGATAAAGAAACATTTTTTAACCACCTTATTGTTCATTGGAGTCTTGTCCACGGGTCTATTTGCTCAGCAAGATGCCCAGTACACACAATACATGTACAATACCTTGAGTGTAAACCCAGCCTACGCAGGATCTAGAGGACAGCTTAGTTTTGCAGGCCTCTACCGTTCGCAATGGGTAGGTTTGGACGGAGCTCCGGAAACCTTTACGCTAAATCTTCATTCGCCCATAAGGAACAGTAGATTGGGATATGGCATTTCCATAGTAAACGATAATATTGGAGATGGTGTGGTGCAAGAGACCTATTTGGATGCCGTGGTATCCTATACCATCGATGTATCAATGGACGCCAAATTATCGTTTGGATTAAAAGCCGGAGGAAACATGTTGAATTTGGATTTTAATGGATTAAGGAATTTTGACCAAGAGGTTGTCAATCAAAATAATATCGACAATAAATTTACTCCAAATTTTGGTTTGGGAGTGTATTACCACACCGATAAATTTTATGCCGGGGTTTCAGCGCCCAACGTGCTTGAATCAGAATATTTTGATAACGACAATTCTGGTGAGGGCGTCAACTTTTTGTCAGCAGAACGTATGAACATCTATCTTATAACAGGATATGTTTTTGATATTGGACCAGACCTGCAATTTAAACCAGCTCTGCTTACAAAAGCCGTGAGTGGGGCGCCATTACAGGTAGATCTATCCGCGAGCTTCTTGTTTGCGGAAAAGTTCAGTTTTGGAGCAGCCTATCGCTGGGATGCTGCCGTAAGTGGATTGGTAGGCTTTCAGGTAACCGACCAGATAATGTTGGGATTGGCCTATGATCGCGAAGTGACCGAGTTGGGCGGGACACAGTTCAACGATGGGTCTTTTGAAGTGTTCCTGAGGCTGGAATTGTTGAAATCCTTCCAGAGAACCATATCACCAAGATTCTTTTAATATAGTTTATAATGCCGAAAAGAATACTCATATTATTGATCATCGTTTGCGGATTTTGGACAAAAGTAACCGCCCAGCAGGATAGTATTCCCGATAAGCAAATAAAAAGGGTTATGGAAAGGGCCGATGAGCGGTACAACCAATATTCCTTTAGCCCTGCAATTGATATTTATAAAAAAGTGTTGGATAAAGGTTACACTTCGCCCGATTTGTTGAAAAGACTGGGAAATTCCTACTATTTTAACGCCAAGTACCAAGAAGCGGCGGATACTTATGCAAAGCTCAACACTACATATCCCGATGAAATGTCCGTTGAAGATGTTTTCCGATATGCACAGAGTTTGAAATCAATCGGGAATTATGATCAAGCTTCCCGGGTTATGGAATCTTTTAGGCAGATGACTTCCACCATGTCCAGTTATGATGAGGATTACATGACAAAAATTGAGAAAAACTCAGGTCGGTACACGGTTAAAACATTCCCCTATAACAGTAAATACTCGGATTTTGCCGCCTCCTACTACGAAAAAGGACTCATTTTTGCTTCTGACCGCGACACAGGAAACTTTGCAAGATATCGGCATACTTGGAATGCGAGGGACTTTTTGGATTTATACAAAGTAAACGCAGATAGTGTTTCCGATAATAATGTGGTAAAGTTGGGAGGAGATGTCAATACCCGATTGCACGAGTCTACATCTGTGATATCCAAAGATGGCACAACCATGTACTTTACTAGGAACAATTTTTTCGATGGCCGAAAAAAGAAGGACGAAGAAGGAATTATCAGGCTAAAGATCTATAGCGCAGAAAATATAGATGGAGAATGGCTTAATATTACGGAACTTCCTTTTAACAGTGATTCCTACTCAGTGGCCCACCCGATGTTGAGCCCAGATGGCAAAAAACTCTACTTTGTTTCCGATATGCCGGGAAGTTTGGGCGAGTCGGATATTTTTGTGACGGAGATTATTGGAGATGGTACTTACGGGCCAATCAAAAACTTGGGAAGCAACATCAACACTATAGCTCGTGAAACCTTTCCTTTTATTACTAAGGATGGAGTGCTCTATTTTTCTTCAGATGGTCACCAAGGATTGGGCGGATTGGATGTTTTTGCAACAAAAATAACGTACAACGATTATACCCAACCGGTGGTTAATGTTGGAAAACCTGTCAATACACCAAAGGACGATTTTTCATTCATTTTCGATTCAGATGATAAAACCGGGTATTTTGCATCCAACAGGGATGGGGGCATGGGAGATGACGACATATATGAGTTTGTGGAAAATGAACCATTGGTGTTGGATTGTATTCAAGAAATTACAGGAACTGTAAGAGATCGTATTTCCAACGAAGTTTTGGCAGGAGCAACCGTTAAGATTATAGATGAAGAAAACAACGAAGTGTCATCCACCATAACAGATTCCGATGGGAACTATATACTCATGTTGGATTGTTCCAAAGGAAACTTTGTGAGGGCATCAAGGGATGGATACGTGCCCTCGGAAGAATATTTGCCTATTTCCGATGGAAAACCACGTATTGTTGATTTTTACTTAGAGCGAGATTTGGTAACGGGAGGTTTTGGTGATGACTTGGCAAAACTATTACAGTTGAGTACCATTTACTTCGATTTGAATAAATACAACATCAGACCGGATGCTGAAATAGAAATTCAAAAGGTTATCGTGGCCATGGAAAAATATCCAAGTCTTAAGATTAAGGTCAATTCACACACCGATAGTAGGGGAGTGGATGCCTACAACCTTTGGTTGTCCCAAAAAAGAGCGGAATCTACTGTGGATTATATGATTTCAAAAGGAATCGCCGCAGATAGGCTCCAAGGCGAAGGTTACGGGGAGACCCGCTTGGTGAATGATTGCGCCAATGGTGTACAATGTACCGAAGAACAACATCAATTAAATAGAAGGTCAGAGTTCATTATTTTTGAATGATCCTTTTTTAAGTCAATAGCGATAAATATAAAAGCGGCTCCAAAATGGAGCCGCTTTTTGTTTGAATGGTATATCATTTCACCTCTCTCCTTCTTATAATTCATTGTGAATACAATGTAGGATTTGACCTACGCAAATACCTGTCCACTTTTGGGTTTATCGACGAACAGTCTTAAAAAAAACCCAAAAAAATATTGAGGTAACCTCAGGATTTGTGAACTATACAGTTCTATTTCATTGGTTCACAACAATTATTTTTCAACCCTAAAAGCGAGGGTAATTTTGTATGTGGTTTAATTCGGTGAGATGGATCATGTAATGACCGACTGACCAAAATAGTATAAAATCAACAAACTACAGTAATACAATTTTCATTAATAGTAACCTCATGAAAAAGAGCATTCTAGCCCTATTGTTCCTCCTTTTTACAGGAATTGCCTTTTCACAGACAACCGTTACCCTTCAGGACCAATGCAACTGTGAAGTCCTTAAAGGTACCGATGTTTCCAGTCCAGGAGCCACCAGTCCATCTGGTGCTGATTTGGGAGACATTTACGTAAACACCAATACTGGCACCATTTATTTTTGGGACGGAGATTCTTGGGAGTTGACTTCATCGGACAATCAGCAGTTAACAGGTTTTAATTTTGATGATGTTACTAATATTTTGTCACTTTCCTTAGAAGACGGAGGAAATGTAAATGTTGATTTAAGTAGTTTAAAAGATATTTTCACAGATTCAAATACGACCGTAACCTCATTTGATATTGATGGAACAAACACCAATTTGGTAATAACCGATTCTGATGCTAATACCTTTTCAGTGGCATTGGCTGATTTGGCAGCTTTGATAGATACCAACACCGATGATCAGGCGCTGAGCCTTAGCGGCAACACCCTGACCTTGGAGAACGGCGGCACCGTAGACCTTGGTGCATATCTCGATAATACGGACAATCAAGCGATCACCGCATTCAGTCTGGACAATACCACGAACGAACTGACCCTTACCCTAGAGGACGGCGGTACCGAGATTGTCGACTTCAGCACGGTACTGGCGGCGGCCGGAACAGATGATCAGGCCTTGAGCCTTAGCGGCAACACCCTGACCCTGGAGAACGGCGGCACCGTTGACCTTGGTGCATATCTCGATAATACGGACGACCAAACGATAACGGCATTCAGTCTGGACAATACCACGAACGAACTGACCTTGACCCTGGAGGACGGCGGTACCGAGATTGTCGACTTCAGCACGGTACTGGCGGCGGCCGGGACCGATGATCAGGCCTTGAGCCTTAGCGGCAACACCCTGACCCTGGAGAACGGCGGCACCATAGACCTTGTGGCATATCTCGATAATACGGACGACCAAACGATCACTGCATTCAGTCTGGACAATACCACGAACGAACTGACCTTGACCCTGGAGGACGGCGGTACACAAACTGTCGACTTCAGCACGGTACTGGCGGCGGCCGGGACAGATGACCAGAACCTGACCTTGAGCGGGAACAACCTTTCCATCGAGGACGGAAACTTTGTGGACCTGTCCGGTTACATGGACAACACGGACGATCAGGCATTGAGCCTTAGCGGCAACACCCTGACCCTGGAGAACGGCGGCACCGTAGACCTTGGTGCCTATCTCGATAATACGGACGACCAAACTATAATAGCATTCAGTCTGGA
>NZ_WYET01000009.1 GCF_013376415.1 Flagellimonas chongwuensis | reverse complement strand
GAGTACGGGCTTACCGGGGCAGTGATCTCCGGCGACCGCTATTCCATAGACGAGGCCACCAAGGCCCTGCAGAACGCAGCGGGCAATTTCTACATCAACGATAAGCCGACCGGCGCCGTGGTGGGGCAACAGCCCTTCGGAGGGGCAAGGGGATCTGGGACCAACGACAAGGCAGGGTCCATGCAGAACCTCCTCAGATGGGTATCCCCTCGACTGATCAAGGAAACTTTTGTGACCCCGGAGGATTACAGGTATCCTTTTTTGGGATAACACCAAAAACGAGTAACTTCAAGGCCGTCATATTAGAATGACGGCCTTTTTGTTTAACCTAACCCTTCTTAGACATGCCCAGACCCTATATTTTGGCAGAGACCAACTGGAAACACTTGAAAGATGAATCTTTTGACCTTGCCATCCTACCATGGGGCGCCACTGAAGCCCATAATTACCACCTCCCCTACGCCACCGATGTAATCGAAGGAACATCGATTGCGGAAGAATCTGCCAGAATTGCTTGGGAGCAAGGAAGCAAAGTAATTGTATTGCCCACTATACCGTTTGGTGTAAACACAGGTCAATCGGACATTTATCTGGACATGAACCTAAACCCAAGTACACAATTTGCCATATTAAAGGATTTGATTACCGTGCTTAACCGACAAGGAGTAAAAAAGTTCATGATCTTGAACAGTCATGGAGGCAATAATTGGAAGGCCATCATCAGGGAACTCGGACTACTCTTTCCAGAAATGTTCCTTTGCGTTACCAATTGGTTCAAACTTGGCAGTGATTCGGGAGTATTTGAAAAACCGGGCGATCATGCCGATGAAATGGAAACCAGTCTTATCCTACATTTAACCCCCGAACTGGTGCTACCTAAGGAGGACTGGGGAGAAGGCAGGGAATTCAAAAACAAAATCAAAGCATTTTCTGAAGGCTGGGTATGGACAGAGCGACCTTGGTCTAAAGTGACCCAAGACACAGGGGTTGGTGACCCCAGTCTGGCCACGAAAGAAAAAGGCGAGACATTCTTCAATTTGGTGTGTGCCAAAATGGGCAAGCTACTTGTTGATCTCTCCAACGCTGATATCAACGACCTCTATCAGTAAAAATGTCCAAAAGCAATCCATTACGCGTATTCTTTTTGATACCACCAGAAGTCCAACTTTTGGATTTTGCAGGTCCCGCCCATCTTTTTTACGAAGCCAAAGAATACGGTGCCGAAATAGAAATACACTATATAAGTTTAAACGAGAACTCTTCACAGCAATCAAGTGCCAGAGTTGCCATTGGGGGGCTTTTACCATTTACCACTTTTGAATTGAATAGCAATGACTTACTGTTTGTACCAGGACTGGAGTCCAAACTCTTTTTGTCAGAACAGTTTATCAAACAACACCAAAGCTTTTTTGAATGGCTGAAAAAGCAGGGCAAAGCCAAGGCTAGAATTTGCTCAGTTTGTACCGGAGCCTACCTTACTGGAATTGCGGGACTTTTAAGCAATAAGGAGTGTACCACCCATTGGAAGTACCTCGATGATTTTAAACAAAGGTTTCCAGATACGCAGGTGCTGACCGACCGCTTAATCGTAAAGGATGACAACATCTATTCAAGTGCAGGTGTTTCATCTGGCATCGACCTTTCCCTTTTTATTCTAGAAGAGCTTTTTGGAGCAGTATTCGCTTCCAAAATTGCCAAAGAAGTGGTCATTTATGCAAGAAGGACATCAAAAGATCCACAATTAAGTATTTATCTCCGTTTCAGGAACCATTTGGAAAACCGAATACATAAGATACAGGACATCTTGAGCCAAAACCTTGACAAAAAGTTAAAAATCGAGGAACTGGCCGAAATGGTTCACATGAGCCGAAGAAATCTCACGAGGCTGTTTAAGACCGCCACAGGAATCACCATTGGAGAGTACTTGGAACAATTAAGAGTGGAACATGCCAAACAGTTGATTGAAAATGGTTCCAAGGTCAGTGCTGCTGCATTGGCCTGTGGACTCAAAAGCAGCAACCAACTTAGGACACTACTGAAAAAGCACACCATCACCCCATAGTGAGGCATCCATCTTGATGGCCCGATACTGAGCACAATTGTCCTTTCAAAAGATTAATTACCCATTTAATTTTGGACCATTCATCAAATCCAAAAAAGAATGAAAAAGTCATTAATCATATTGTGCAACCTAATATCAATGGGCACAATGTCTCAAAATTCAAGTGACCAAGCCACAGCTTATGTTTGTCCACCCTGCAACAGTGCTTGCGACGACATCACTTACAATGCTCCCGGCACATGCCAGCATTGCAATATGCCGTTTATCAAAAAAGAAATGTCCAAAACTATTGCATTTTACCTTCAAGATGGAGTGGAGGTGTTGGACTTTTCAGGACCAATGGAAGTATTCAGCTATGCTGGTTATCGCGTTTTTACCGTATCGGCCACCAAAGACCCCATTAAGTCACAGGGTATTTTAACCGTAGTTCCTGACTACAGTATTTATGATGCCCCAAAGGCGGATATATTGGCCTTCTTTGGAGGCAATTCCCAAGCTGCCTCCCAGAACAAGGAGGTTATCGCATGGGTAAAGGAACAAAAGGATATTGAATACCATTTCTCGGTGTGTACCGGTGCATTTGTGCTGGCCGAAGCAGGTATTCTTGATGGAAAAGTAGCCACAACTTTCCATAACGCCCTATCCGACCTGGAAACGAACTATCCCAAAGTGGATGTGCGTAAAAATGTTAGATATGTAGACAATGGAGAAGTAATCACTACCGCAGGGATTTCTGCCGGAATCGATGGCGCCCTTCACCTTGTGGCCAAATTACAGGGCATAAACGCAGCCAAGAGAACAGCTTTCTACATGGAATACGACAACTGGAATATGGGCAACGGGCTCCTATTATCGGAATCTAATCCTTATGCCGACCAAAAGCATGATGTCTTTTTTAAAGATTTTGAAGGCGTTTATCAATACAAAAATGATACAACCTTCAATCTAAAATATGATAAAAACCAAGAAAATTTATTGGTAGAAATCGACGATGTATTTTATCCCATTTACCATGAAATCGATGATGTTTTCTCTGACGTAAACAGTGAATATGTAGGGTTTCTAAGAAATCCTTCTGGGGAGATAATAGGTTACCAGCTGGAGAAAAATGGTGAAATATTCAAGAAACTTGATTAATCCAAAAAATTAAGAAGACACAAAACCAAAAATCTTATATCAGTCAATTAAAATTATATTTACCTATAAACAGATAATTTAAATGTAAATTTAACGTTAACTAATTGTAAATTAATCATAACCTATTTATCTTTGATTACATAAAATCAATTAGTTATGACTGTTAGAATATATGCATGGGGGAAATTGATGAGTAAAAAATATCAGCAACTTTGGCTATATGCCAAGGATTATGCCCGAAAATGTAGATTGGTATACAAAAGGATGTACAGTATTTAGTCTATCCTTTATATTTCTGTGGTAAGTAAACCACTTTTTTGGTCTCAAAGAAATCCTCCTCAAAATACTCGTTTAAATCGAAGGTCTGAACGGTTTCATAGCCCTTCAGTTCTTCACTAAGATCTCCGCCCTTTAGATAAAGAATGCCATTTTTTCTCTGATGTGCGGAGTCTTTTTTGATTTTACCTTTGGTCCAATGCACAAAAGTAGGCATGGCTGCAACCGCTCTGCTCACAATAAAGTCAAATCGTCCCGGAATTTCTTCTACTCTGGAATGGTGGGTTTCGACATTCTCCAAGCCCAATCCTTCCACCACCTCATTAACCACTTTTATTTTTTTCCCAATGGCATCCACAAGGGTAAATTTTACATTTGGAAACATAATGGCCAACGGAATTCCAGGAAAACCACCACCGGTTCCAACATCCAAAATTTCCGCCCCCTCATTGAACAGCTGGACCTGGGCTATTCCCAAGGAATGAAGTATGTGTCGCAGGTATAACTCGTCAATATCTTTTCTGGAAACCACATTTATCTTCTGATTCCAATCTTGGTAAAGTGTTTCCAGTTTTACAAACTGCTCTTTCTGTTCCTCGTTGAGCGTCGTAAAATATTTAAAGATAAGTTCCGCTTTCATGTTGCCAACCGTATTTTTGACAAAATTAATACTTTTATAGACCTTAACACCGTTCTAACAAAAGGTTGTAACTCTAAAAAAGCATTTTAGTTACCTTTGTAAAAATATTTTTTTATGGATAAGAATACCGTCCGGTTTTCAAGAAGAGATTCAGCACAGTTTTTTAGAACACTGAACAAGAGAGTAAACGAATACTTCAAAGAAAACGACCTTAAGAAAACCGGGAACTGGAAACTTCACTTGAAAACCATTGTGATGTTTGCCATTTTTTTGACCCCTTATTTTTTAATGCTGACCCTCCACCTCCCTTTTTGGGGCTATCTTCTGCTTTCCATCACCATGGGCGTAGGAATGGCCGGAGTGGGAATGAACGTGATGCACGATGGAAACCACGGCGCATATTCCAACAAAAAATGGGTAAACAAGTTGATGGGGAGCAGCATCTACATTTTGGCCGGTAATGTTTACAATTGGCAAGTACAGCACAATGTACTGCACCATACCTATACCAACATCCACGAACATGACGAGGATATGGAAGCCGGACGCGTTTTAAGATTCTCCAAACATGCCGAATGGAGAAAGCACCACAAATTTCAACACTATTACTCTATTTTTCTATACGGCCTATTGACATTTAACTGGGCCATCACAACAGATTTCCAACAAATGTACCGTTACATGAAGAGGAAATTGAGCTACGGTAAACTGCCCAACCCAGTAATCAACTGGAGTACATTGGTTATTACAAAAATTATTTATTTGACCATTTGGATCGTACTTCCATTAATTTTTGTTGATATAGCCTGGTGGCAAGTATTGCTTGGATTCTTTATTATGCACTACGTTGCCGGTGTGATTCTTAGTGTGGTATTCCAACTAGCTCATATTGTTGACCATGCTGATACACCTCTTCCAGATGAAGCAGGAAACATGAAAAATACATGGGCGATTCACCAATTGTTCACCACAGTGAATTTTGGTACCAAGAATAGAATCGTTAACTGGTTTACCGGCGGATTGAACCATCAAGTGGAACACCATATTTTCCCGAACATCAGTCACATCCATTACACAAATATTTCCAAAATTGTGAAACAGACTGCTCAGGAGTTCAATTTACCGTACCACGAATATAAAACTACCAGAAAAGCTATAATTTCGCACTTCAAACACTTAAAGGAGTTGGGCAAAAACCCGGCACTCCAGTATCAGTAAAAAACGAAGCATCAATGAGCAACCATTTATCTGACAGGATCAAGAACATGTCCACGTCAGCAACTTTGGCCATGGCAGCCAAAGCGCGGGAATTACGAAATGAAGGAAAGGATATCATCGGTCTGAGCTTGGGGGAACCCGACTTCAATATTCCAGATTTTATCAAGGATGCCGCGAAGCAGGCCATCGACGAAAATTATAGCAGCTATACCCCAGTTGATGGGTACGCTGAGCTTAAGACAGCTATTTCCAATAAATTCAAAAGAGACAACGGCCTCGATTACGTAGCAAACCAAATCGTGGTTTCTACAGGAGCAAAACAGTCGCTCTTTAATGTGGCAATGGTAGTACTTAATCCTGGTGACGAAGTAATTCTTCCGACACCATACTGGGTAAGTTATAGCGACATCGTAAAATTGGCCGAAGGAGTTCCTGTAGAGGTTCCCACTCAAATCGACACCGATTTTAAAATGACGCCTCAACAATTGGAAGCTGCCATTACCCCAAAGACAAGAATGCTTTGGTTCAGCTCTCCATGTAACCCAAGTGGCTCTGTATACAGCAAGGATGAATTGAAAGGATTGGCTGAGGTATTGAAAAAACATCCGGATATCTATGTGGTATCCGATGAAATCTATGAGCATATCAATTTTACCGAAGGTGGTCACACCAGCATTGCTGGCATTGATGGCATGTACGATAGAACGGTAACCGTAAACGGTGTATCCAAGGCATTTGCCATGACCGGATGGCGTATTGGTTACATCGGCGCACCGGAATGGATTGCCAAGGGCTGTACCAAATTGCAAGGTCAGGTAACGAGTGGAGCGAATGCTATTGCTCAACGGGCCGTTATTACAGCTTTGGATGCCCCTGTGAGCAAGATTCAATTTATGATCGACAAGTTCCACGAAAGAAGAGACCTTGTCCTAGGTCTATTGGGTGAGATAGAAGGATTTAACCTCAATGTTCCGGAAGGTGCATTTTACGTGTTCCCGGACATATCCGCTTACTTTGGAAAAACATTGAAAGGTGTGACGATCAACAATGCTTCTGATTTCTCACTGTATCTATTGGAACATGCAAATGTGGCCACGGTTACCGGTGAAGCATTCGGAAACCCTAACTGCATCCGTATATCTTATGCCGCATCGGAGAATGAGCTAAAGGAAGCTATTTCAAGGATAAAGTCAGTACTTTAACATAAAAAAGGAAATGCTGAAGTAAGTACATCGGCTATCCGTCATAATAAATCAAAACCTCTTGAAGTTTACTTTGAGAGGTTTTTTATTAGGTCTTTTTCCAGAAATATGGGGTAAGCACGATCAATACAGTGAACAGTTCCAAACGCCCCAACAACATCAGAAAGGCACACCACCATTTACCTGCATCCGGAAGACTATTATAATTGCTCACAGGGTTCAAACTACCCAAGGCAGGCCCAACGTTCCCTAAGGAGGAGGCGGAACCACCAACCGCGGAAACAAAATCCAAGCCCAAGAAACCAAGCACCAGAGAGCCGATAATAAACAGCAACATGTAGAGCACAAAGAATGCTACTACATTATATACAATATGCTCGGTAACCGTTTTTTGGTTGTAGCGAACCGGAATCACCGCATTGGGGTGCAGGGTACGTTTGAACTCCAGGATACCGTTCTTTATAATCAATAAATGGCGCATCACTTTAATTCCTCCCGCTGTGGAACCTGCAGACCCTCCGAGGAACATCAGGCCAAAAAAGAAAACGGTCAAGAAGTGGGTCCATGAAGTAAAGTCCGCAGAAACAAAACCTGTAGTCGTAATTACCGCGATCACCTGGAACAAGGTATGCCTAAAGGCGCTTTCCGCCTTTCCCCAAACCATCGGATGAAAATCGGATACCGGAACATCCGTCTTAAAATAAACGCCCAATGCGGCCAAAATGGTGAAAATCGCCACAAACCCAAAATAGTATTTGAACTCTTCATCTTGAAAAACACGCTTCACCCGTCCGGTCAGTGCAAAATAACTTAGTACAAAGTTACTGCCCGCCAAGAACATAAAAATGATGATGATGTATTGGATTATTGGAGAATCGTTCCAATAGGCCAAACTGGCATTTTTAGTGGAAAAACCTCCAGTGGACATCGTAGCCAAGGCATGGTTAATGGCATCAAAAAAAGACATTCCAGCAAATTTCAACAATATGGTCTCCAATACAGTATATCCAAAATAGATAAGCCAAAGCCTTTTAGCGGTATCCGTAATCCTAGGATGCAGCTTATCCCCACCGGGGCCAGGCGCCTCTGCACTGAACAACTGCATACCTCCAATACCAAGCAACGGCAAAATGGCTATGGCCAAAACTATAATACCCATTCCCCCGATCCAATGAGTAAGGCTCCGCCACAACAAAATACCTTCCGGAAGTGCTTCGATATCATCCAATATGGATGCTCCGGTTGTCGTGTAACCGGACATAGTTTCAAAAAAAGCATCGGTTATGGACGGTATGGAACCCGAAAAAAGATAAGGCAGCATTCCAGAAATGGACATTACAATCCATCCAAAGGTCACCACAATATATCCTTCCTTCTTTTTAACCTCCTTTTTATGTCCACGGGTATAGAACATGGCCATCATCCCGAAAAGCATTGTTACAATGGCGGACAACATGATATCCATGGTGGCGCCATCTTTATAAATACCACTGGCCAATGCCGCCAATAGCATAAAGGAACCATTGCAAAGCAACAAAAGTCCCATAATATGGATAATGATTCGTGTATTGAGCTTCATTAGAGGAACAGCTTTTCTATACGAGGAATGGCTTTGGGCAAACAACACACCACCACTTTATCACCTTCGGCAATCCTAAAGTCACCCAGTGCTATAATTCCTTCCCCATTACGGATAACACCACCTATGCTCGCCTCTCTTGGAAAGTTAAGCTCACGGATGATTTCCCCGTTCACCAGCGAGGACGCCTTCACCTCAAACTCCAAAATCTCGGCATTTAAATTGTTCAGGCGGGTGAGGGCCAGCACCTCTCCTTTTCTGATATACCGGAATATACTGTTTGCCGCAAGTAGTTTTTTATTGATGAGGGTATCCACCCCAATGGAATGTGACAACTGGAAATAGTCCATGTTCTCTACCAAGGCTATGGTTTTTTTGATTTTCTTGTTCTTGGCCACCAAGCACGACATAATATTGGTTTCGGAATTACCCGTTACCGCGATAAAGGCGTCCATGGACTCTAGGCTCTCCTCTTCCAACAATTCCACATTACGCCCATCGCCATTGATAACAAGCGCATGCGGCAATTCATCGGCAATATCAAAGGCCTTCTCCTTATTTTTCTCAATAAGTTTGACGTTGAATTTTTTATTACAAAGGTCGCGCGCCGTTTTGTAGCCTACCTTGCTTCCGCCCAGTATCATAACATTCTTGATATCCTGTTTTTGCATGCCGGAGAGCTTGTACAGCTCCTCGACCCCTTTATCCGATGTAATGAAATAGACTTGATCCCCCTCCTTAAAAACAGTATCACCCCTTGGAATCAGAGTGAATTGTGTTCCTTTTCGTTGTAGTGCAATGGGCATAAAGTTGAGTTCAGGAAAGATCCTTGCGGCTTCCTTTACCATCTTGCCCACAAAAGGTGCGGTCTTGGGAAGAATCACACCGAACATGGTCAGCAATCCTTCTTCAAATTGATACGTATCGTTAAATGCAGATTGATTCAGCATTAGCTGAATCTCTGTAGCGGCAAGACGCTCTGGTGAGATCAACTCATCGATTCCCAACTGCTCAAACCTAATAAGTTCCCTGTTGTCCATGAACTCCGTATTGGAAATCCGTGCCATGGTACGCTTGCACCCCAACTGTTTTGCCAGCACACAAAGGGTAAGATTGGTGGTCTCCGAAGCAGTGACCCCGATAACCAGATCCGAACCGTCAACATCGGCATCCTGTAGCACTTGTATGGATGTAGCATCTCCACGGAGTACCCTTATATCCAAATGGGTATCCGCATAGGACAGTCGTTCCTTATCCGTATCGATCAAAGTGATTTCCTGCGCTTCGTAGGACAATAGTTTTGCCAAATGAAATCCAACTTCACCAGCACCTGCAATAATTATTCTCATTGAATAGAATAGGATGTGTTCTTAAATAACTTCGGTTTGCACGCTGCAACCGACACTAAGAATGGTATGCTATACGTAAACTCCATACTTTTAACCAAATACGGAAAATAAATCCCTTTGGAGGGCAAAATTACACAAATATTTTTGTCCGCATCCCCTAACCTAAGTTGTATATTTGCCAGCAAATAAAAGCTATGTCGGAAAAGGTAAAACCTTACAAAGAATCTGAGCTCGGCAAAAAGGAGCAAGTAAAGCAAATGTTCGATAACATTTCTGGGAACTACGATGGGCTTAACCGCGTTATTTCCTTTGGAACAGATGTAAAATGGCGCAAGAAAATAGTGGCCTTTTTAAAAGAGAAGTCACCCGATTCCATCCTTGATATAGCTACCGGCACGGGAGACCTCGCCATAGCCATGGCCAATACGGGGGCGAAGAACATTATTGGACTCGACCTTTCTCCCGGAATGTTGGAAGTTGGAAAGAAAAAAGTAGCCAACAAAAACTTACAGAACACTATCGAAATGGTCGTTGGTGATAGCGAAAACCTGCCGTTTGAAGACAACTCCTTTGACGCCATCACCGTAGCGTTTGGGGTACGGAACTTCGAAAACTTGGAAAAGGGACTGGAAGAAATCCATAGGGTATTGAGGCCTGGAGGAAATTTTGTGGTCTTGGAGACCTCGGTCCCCACTAGAACACCTTTTAAACAGGGTTATAAAATCTACACAAAATACGTACTGCCCTCCATTGGCAATTTATTCTCAAAAGATAGGTCCGCTTACAAATATTTGAGTGAATCGGCTTCAGTTTTTCCTCATGGACAGGCTTTCAACAATATTTTGAAGAAAATCGGGTTTATAGGAATAGAGAACAAACCACAAACAATGGGTGTAGCATCCATTTATGTTGCTTCAAAATAGATTGATGAAAAATCTCCTGATCCTATTTGGACTTATCGTATTGTCGAACCAAATGGCCGTTGCCCAATTTGGAAGCGATCCCATCCTCAACCTTCAGAACGAGGACAAAAAACTTCTGAACTGGGGATACTATCTAGGTTTTAACCAATATGATTTTCAATTTGAGTACAAAGACGATATTGGGCAAGATATATTGGTGGATAAAAGTCTGGGATTCAATGTTGGATTGATTGGGGAGCTTCGAATCAATGAGTTTTTGGATGCCCGTTTTGAGCCAGGCCTGCTCTATTCAGCAAGAACATTGGGCTTTCCTGGGTTCACTACGGAGAACGACGCGCTTCGCGAGGTGCGCTCCACCTATATTCGATTTCCTTTATTGCTCAAGGCGAGTACCCGAAGAATCGGAAACTGGAGACCATTTATTGTTGGAGGGCTATACACTTCCATCAATTTAGGAAGCAACGAAGATAGTTTGGACGACAACAGCAGTGGCCAGTTTAGGATGAAACAAAATGTGTACGGGTACGAAGTTGGTTTTGGGATTGATTTCTACACGGAGTATTTTAAGTTTACCCCATCCATTCGAGGGGTTTTTGCCCTTACAGACGAGTTGGTCCCCGATGCCGACCCCAATAGTCCTTGGACTGGCAATATTGCCGCCATGCGCACGCGCGGAATCTTCATCAATTTTACTTTTGAATAACCTATCCTCTCCGGATTTCGTTAAGGAGAATTGCCGTGGCCATGGCCACATTTAAACTTTCCGCAGTAGTTCCACCAAATTGTGGAATGGAGATTTTTTTGGTGATGAATTTTCCAACCTCCGCAGAAACACCGTTGGCCTCGTTGCCCATAACAAGAATCCCTTTTTCAGCTAAATTGGAACCATAAACCGGCTCACCGTCCATATAAGCACCGTAAATAGGGACTTCGCTTTTGGCCAAGAAGGATTCAAGCTCTGTATATATGACCTTCACTCGGGCAATGGAACCCATGGTGGCCTGCAATACTTTTGGATTATAGCAATCCACCGTGTCGGTAGAGCACACCAATTGCCCTATCCCGAACCAATCACAAAGCCGGATAATGGTTCCCAAATTGCCCGGGTCCCTAACGGCATCCAACACCACGGTCCAATCTGAGTAATCCCCGGAACTTGGAGCCATCATATGAAAAACACCAAGTACGCCGCTGGGATGGGTCAGGCTGCTCATCTGTTTCAACGTTTTGGTGGAAACCAACTCAGCTTCGTCAAATTTATGGGCAACAAGACTATCATCCACAAAAATCTGGTAAGGTTTTAACCCCGCTTTCAACAACTCATCCACAAGCTTTTCGCCCTCAACAACAAATAGTCCATGTTGAGATCGGTACTTTTTTTGCTTTAGGCTAACAACTAGCTTAATTTGGTTTTTTGTAACCATCTAAATCGTGTATTTTTGGCTTCTATGAGTGGTTATTTTGGTGTAAGGGGCAACTGGGCAAAAATAGGATTATTGTTGCTTTTGCTCAGTATTTTTGGCTGCAATACCTTAAAAAAGGTCGGGGAGGATGAATTATTGCTCACCAAGAACATCATTTTGGTAGATGAAGAAAAAGTGACAAATGCCGAAATCAAAGGCCTGATCACCCAAAAACCGAACAGCAGCGTACTTGGCTATCCTTTAAAATTAAATCTGTACAATCTGGCCAAGGAAAATCCCGACTCATCTTTCCAAGACTGGTTAAACCGAAAAGAAAAAAGGGAAAAACGACTGAAAAACCTATTGTCCGAAAAACAGGTTTATAGATTACAGGAATCGTTTTTGGTGAAAGGATATAGCGAATTTCTCAAAAGAATCGGAGAACCTCCTGTGGTCATTGACACTTCAAAAACCAGCAAATCCGTAAGTAAGCTCGAATCTTATTACAACAGCAAAGGATATTTCAACAACACAGGCGAGTACGAAATCATTGAGGGTAAAAAAGTGAAAAAGGCCCAAATAGAGTACCGTGTTACTTTGAACAAACCTTACATTGTGGACACGATTCAGAAAAACATCACCTCCCCCGAACTGGATTCCATTTACAACCAAGCTGTTAAAGGTAGTTTTGTAAAACAGGGACAACAATTTGATCTGGACAATTTCACTTTAGAGCGTGAGCGCCTTACCGCCCTTTTCCGAAATTCTGGCGTGTACAATTTTCAAGAAAGCTCCATAAACTACAATATCTTTAGGGATACCACCCAAGCCTCGGACGACCAATTGATGGATGTGGAACTAAACATCCGCAAGTTTAGGAGCACTAATGATACCACGGACACCAACATGCCCTACAAAGTGGCACGGCACAGAAAAATCAATATCTATGCTGACTATGACCTGAACGGAAACTCAGACTCCTTAAAAACACTTGAATACGACAACCACAACATTATATATAGTGGAAAGCTCAGATATCGTCCCAAAGCGCTGACCGATGCGATTTTCTTTGAAAAAGACAGTATTTACCGTGATTTGGACAGGATACGGACCTACCGACAAATCACCAACCTGAATACTTTTAAATACCCCAACATCGAGTTTATCCCGGACTCCACCCAAACACAACTGGAAACAAACATTTATCTGGCGGCCAAGCCCAAATATTCATTAAATCTAAATTTTGATGTTACCCATTCCAATATTCAACAGGTGGGGACTGCTTTTAGTGCATCCGTTATCACAAGGAACGTTTTTGGAGGTGCGGAGACATTGAACATTTCTGCAAGGGGTTCCATCGGTTTATTGAGTGATGCCTCCCTATCGGATGGAAATTTTACATCGGAACTCGGTGGAGATGTCAACATCACCTTTCCCCGCATCTGGCTCCCCTTTAACACAGAAGGCATTATTCCTTATTATATGTTGCCCCAGACCCGATTGTCGGCAGGTACCAACTTCCAACGAAACATTGGGCTGGACAAACAATCCCTGAACTCCATACTTTCCTTTAATTGGACACCTTCTGAAAGGCTGAAAAACAACATTGAACTGCTGAATGTCGAATTTGTAAGAAACGTAAATCCTGACAATTTTTACAACGTATACAGAAATACATTTTCCAACTTGAACAGGGTTGCCGACCAATTTCAGGACGATCCGCAATATTCACAATACTTCAGACCTTTGGAAGATGTTGATGACGAACCGGTACTTAGCATCCCAACAGGGGCGAATGGTTTTGTTCGAAACATATTGAATGATTCGATTCCTGTAAGCGCGGAGGACAAAGAATTGGTCAACAGCATTGAAGAAAGACGCAGAAGATTAACGGAAAACAACCTTATTTTCGCGACCAATTTCACCCACACCAAAAACAGTAAATCAGGCATCAACGACCTCGATTTTTATCAATATCGAATAAAAGTTGAAAGTGCCGGTGCCATGCTTTCACTGCTCACCAACGTAATTCCTTTCAACAAAAATGACAACGGACAGAATCTTGTTTTCAGTGTTCCCTATTCCCAATATGTAAAAACCGAGTTCGATTATATACGGCACTGGGAAATAGGCGGCTCGCAGGTAATTGCCTTTAGGAGCTTCACCGGTTTGGCAATTCCTTATGGCAATTCAGACAATATTCCCTTTGTTCGGAGTTACTTTGCCGGGGGCTCCAACGACAACCGTGCTTGGAACGCTTACGAGCTTGGTCCAGGAAAAACAGACAACATCAATGATTTTAACGAAGCTAACCTAAAAATTGCACTGAACCTTGAATACAGGTTCCCGATAGCTGGCGATGTAAAAGGTGCCCTTTTCGCAGATGCCGGTAACATCTGGAACGTATTCGATAGCGAAACAAATCCAGACGCCATTTTCACTGGATTCTCTTCCCTTGGCGACCTCGCATTGGGTACCGGGGTAGGTCTTCGGTATGATTTCACCTACTTTGTATTTAGGTTGGACGTCGGTTTCAAAACCTACAATCCCGCCAAAGATGGGTCCGCTCGTTGGTTCGATGGGTACAACTTTAAACAAGCTGCCTTTAACATAGGTATCAATTATCCTTTCTAGAGCAAATAATTTATTACTTTTGTTTCCTATTTAATTCGAAACCAATATAACTATGTCCCACAATATCAAGCCCGGTGTCGCTACCGGTGATGAAGTACAGGCAATTTTCAACCATGCAAAAGAAAACGGATATGCGCTTCCGGCCGTAAACGTAATCGGTTCAGATAGCATCAATGCTGTGATGGAAACTGCCGCAACATTGAATTCCCCTGTAATCATTCAATTTTCTAATGGAGGAGCCCAGTTCAATGCAGGTAAAGGCCTATCCAACGAAGATCAAAAAGCAGCTATTTTGGGTGCCGTAGCAGGAGCTAAACACGTACACCAATTGGCCGAGGCCTATGGCGCCACTGTAATCCTTCATACAGACCATTGTGCAAAAAAATTATTGCCTTGGATCGATGGGCTTTTGGACGCCAGCGAAAAACATTATAAAGAAACTGGCAAATCATTGTTCAGTTCACATATGATCGACCTTTCAGAAGAGCCGATCGAGGAAAATATTGAAACCTGCAAGAATTATCTTGAGCGCATGAGCAAAATGGATATGACCTTGGAGATAGAGTTGGGAATTACCGGAGGTGAAGAAGACGGTGTGGACAACACAGATGTAGACGATTCAAAATTGTACACCCAACCGGAAGAAGTGGCATACGCTTACGAAGAACTTTCTAAAGTAAGCCCAAGGTTTACCATTGCCGCAGCATTTGGCAACGTACATGGCGTATACAAGCCAGGAAACGTAAAGTTGACTCCAAAAATCCTTAAGAATTCCCAAGAGTTCATTACCGAAAAATACGGAGTGGAGCACAACCATATCGATTTTGTATTCCACGGTGGTTCCGGGTCTACAGTTGAAGAAATCAGAGAAGCTATCGGTTACGGGGTAATCAAAATGAACATCGACACCGACTTGCAATACGCATTTTTGGAAGGGGTTCGCGATTATGTACAAGGAAAAGGAGGTTACCTTCAGGCCCAAATAGGCAATCCTGATGGCGAAGAACAACCTAACAAAAAGTATTACGATCCACGTGTATGGCTTAGAGAAGGACAAAAAACTTTTATTGCCCGTCTAAAAAAGGCATTCGAGGACCTGAACAACGTAAACACTTTGTAAGCCTTAGTCTAACTAAATATTGATTGCATGTCGTCTTGGTTTAAAAGAAAGGAAAAAGGAATACAGACCGCTACGGAGGAAAAAAAGGACACCCCCAAGGGGCTGTGGTACAAATCCCCTACCGGTAAGATTGTTGAGGCCGAAGATCTGGCCAAAAACTTTTACGTAAGTCCAGAAGATGATTATCACGTACGAATAGGAAGCAAAGAATATTTTGAGATTCTTTTTGATGATAACAAGTTTCGTGAACTTGACACAAAAATGACCGCCAAGGACCCTTTAAAGTTCGAGGATACCAAAAAATATTCCGATCGTTTAAAAGCAGCGCAACAGAAAACAGGATTGAAAGACGCTGTACGAACAGCTGTCGGGAAATCCGGGGGCAAGGATATTGTAGTAGCCTGTATGGATTTTGCGTTTATCGGAGGATCTATGGGAAGTGTGGTAGGAGAAAAAATTTCTCGTGCCATCGATGTCGCCAAAAGGAAAAAAATTCCATTTGTAATGATTTCCAAATCCGGAGGTGCCCGTATGATGGAAGCTGCGTTATCATTGATGCAGTTAGCCAAAACATCAGCTAAGTTGGCCCAATTGGCCGATGCAAAGATTCCATACATTTCTTTATGTACAGACCCTACAACAGGGGGAACTACCGCATCCTACGCCATGTTGGGAGATATCAATATTGCCGAGCCAGGCGCTCTTATCGGTTTTGCCGGGCCAAGGGTAGTTAAGGACACTACGGGAAAAGATCTTCCCGATGGCTTCCAAACATCCGAATTCTTGAAAGAGCATGGATTTTTGGACTTTATCACGCACCGTAGGGACTTGAAGAAAAAAATCAATCTGTACATTGATTTGATTACCAATCAACCTGTACGAAACTAAAAAAGGCCCCGAGTTAGGGGATTTTTTTGTTTTGTATGCGATTTTTACGGCATACCTGCCTTCAAAGTTTATTTTTAATAAGTCTTTTGAATTCAAATAAAAGCATATCTTTGCACGCTGATTGAAAGACAATCAATACATAAAAATCATTTAAATAATATTGGAATGTATTTAACAAAAGAAGTTAAAGCCGAGATTTTTAAGAAACACGGCGGCTCTGAGAGCAACACCGGTTCTACGGAAGGACAAATCGCTTTGTTCACTCACCGTATCAACCACTTGACACAACACCTTAAGAGAAACCACAAAGATTACAACACCGAGCGCTCCTTGGTTGCGTTGGTAGGTAAAAGACGTAGTCTTTTGGATTATCTAAAGAAAAAAGATATTGCAAAATACCGTACTTTGATTAAAGAACTAGGTATTAGAAAATAAAAACACAAGGGGAGGCTAAGGCTTCCCCTTTGTTTTAGTTGAATTTGTTTCAACCAAAAGTCCCGGGTAACCGGGCAAACACAAAAAGCTACAAAATAGTTTTTCATTGGTCAAGTGCCCCAGGCACACACAACAACAACACAACCCGACCGCCCGGATGGCGGTAGACCAAAGTTTAACAGCCTGACCTTTTGGGTTAGGTAAGATTAATTTTATGATTCCAAAGACATTCAAAGAGGTCATAGACCTTGGTGACGGTAGAGAGATTTCTATCGAAACCGGAAAATTGGCAAAACAGGCCCATGGTTCTGTAGTTGTCCAATCTGGCAAGTGTATGCTATTGTGTACAGTTGTCTCAAATTACAAAGCTGCGGATGTGGACTTTTTACCACTTACCGTGGATTATCGCGAAAAATTTGCTGCTGCCGGACGCTACCCCGGTGGTTTCTTCAAAAGGGAAGCAAGACCAAGTGATGGTGAAGTATTGACCATGCGTTTGGTGGATAGGGTACTACGTCCATTGTTCCCAAAGGATTATCACTCCGAAACACAGGTAATGATCCAGTTGATGTCCCATGACGAAGACGTTATGCCGGATGCAATGGCCGGATTGGCCGCTTCGGCTGCCATTCAACTTTCGGACTTCCCATTCGAATGTGCTATTTCTGAGGTTCGTGTTGGTAGAGTTAACGGTGAATTGGTCATCAACCCGACCAGAGCACAGCTTGAAGAGTCGGACATTGATATGATCATCGGTGCCTCTGCAGATTCTGTAATGATGGTAGAAGGTGAGATGGACGAAATTTCCGAAGAGGAAATGGTAGAAGCCATCAAATTTGCCCACGAAGCCATTAAAGTACAATGTGCTGCACAAGAAAAATTGGCCGAAGCTTTCGGTAAAAAAGAAGTACGTGAGTACGAACCAGAAAACGAGGATGCCGATCTTGAGAAGAAGGTATACGACCTTACCTATGATAAGGTATACGCCGTAGCAAAAGCCGGTTCTTCCAAACATGAGCGCAGTGCTGCTTTTGATGCTATAAAA
Source organism: Flagellimonas chongwuensis (assembly GCF_013376415.1). Lineage (GTDB taxonomy): Bacteria > Bacteroidota > Bacteroidia > Flavobacteriales > Flavobacteriaceae > Flagellimonas > Flagellimonas chongwuensis. The sequence continues at coordinate 153,958 of NZ_WYET01000009.1, read as the reverse complement.
GAAGAAGTGAAGGCGACGTTTACTGACGAAGAATTGGAAGAGTTTGGAGATTTGGTTTCCAAATACTTCTATAAGGCAGAAAAAGATGCCGTAAGAAACCTTACCCTAGAAGAAGGACTTCGTTTGGACGGTCGTAAGACTACGGATATCCGTCCTATCTGGTGTGAAGTGGATTATTTACCATCGGTACATGGTTCTGCCATCTTTACCCGTGGTGAAACACAAGCATTGGCAACCGTTACTTTGGGTACTTCCAGAGAAGCGAACCAAATAGACATGCCATCTTACGAAGGTGAAGAAACATTCTATTTGCACTACAACTTCCCTCCTTTCTCAACTGGTGAAGCACGACCCATTCGTGGTACTTCCCGTAGAGAGGTAGGTCACGGTAATCTGGCACAACGTGCACTTAAAGGAATGATTCCTGCTGATTGCCCATATACCGTACGTGTGGTATCCGAAGTATTGGAGTCCAATGGTTCTTCTTCCATGGCAACCGTATGTTCAGGTACCATGGCATTGATGGATGCCGGTGTCCAATTGAAAAAGCCTGTTTCTGGTATAGCAATGGGGTTGATCACCGATACCGAAACCGGTAAATATGCCGTACTATCCGATATCTTGGGTGATGAAGATCACTTGGGAGACATGGATTTTAAGGTAACCGGTACAGCAGATGGTATCACAGCTTGCCAAATGGATATTAAAGTAAAAGGTCTTTCTTATGAAATCTTGGTAAAAGCACTTATGCAGGCCAAAGACGGTAGATTGCACATTTTGGGCAAACTTACCGAGACCATTGAAGCTCCAAGACCGGAAGTGAAGTCTTATGCACCAAAAATTGTAACCAGAGTTATTCCTGGTGAGTATATCGGTGCCCTTATCGGAAAAGGAGGTGAAGTGATTCAAGAGCTTCAAAAAACAACCAAAACTACAATCGTTATCAACGAAGACCCAGAAACCGAGGAAGGTATTGTGGAAATTCTTGGTACCGATCAGGATGGAATCAACAAAGTATTGGCAAAAATCGATGCCTTGATGTTCAAGCCTGAAGTGGGAAGTGTTTACGAAGTGAAAGTGATCAAGATGCTTGACTTCGGCGCTGTGGTGGAATACACCGAAGCACCAGGGAACGAAGTATTGCTTCACGTATCCGAATTGGCATGGGAACGCACCGAAAATGTATCCGATGTGGTAAACATGGGCGATGTTTTTGATGTAAAATACTTTGGTATAGACCCAAGGACCAAAAAGGAAAAGGTATCAAGAAAAGCTTTGTTGCCAAAACCTGAAGGATATCAAGAACGTCAACCTCGCAACGATAGAGGTGGTGACCGAAGAGGTGGTGGTGACCGCCGTGGTGGTGACCGAAGAGGTGGTGACCGCGACAGAAAGCCAAGAAGGGATTAGTTTTTAAAGTAATCCTAATTAATAAAACAACCCCGGGGCAACACCTCGGGGTTTTGTTTTTTAAAAAAAATGTAACCAAAATGTAACTTTTCAGTTTTTTGAACGTATAACCTAATGAGCTCCGGTTCACAAATTTAATTTGAAGGGAATTTTTAGATGAGACAGTTAAAGATTACAAAACAGGTTACCAACAGGGAAACCGCGTCGTTAGACAAGTATTTGCAGGAGATTGGAAAGGTAGATTTGATTACCGCCGATGAAGAGGTAGAGTTGGCACAGCGAATAAAAGCGGGAGACCAAGTAGCCTTGGAAAAATTAACTAAAGCCAACCTTAGGTTCGTTGTATCTGTTGCAAAACAGTACCAGAACCAAGGGTTAACACTTCCTGATTTGATTAATGAAGGAAACTTGGGACTTATCAAAGCAGCACAGCGTTTTGATGAAACCCGTGGATTTAAATTTATTTCTTACGCCGTTTGGTGGATTCGTCAATCCATTCTACAAGCATTGGCCGAGCAATCCCGTATTGTACGTTTGCCTTTGAACAAGATTGGTTCCATCAACAAGATCAACAAAACATTTGCTTTCTTGGAGCAAGCCCACGAGCGCCCACCATCTGCAGAGGAAATTGCCAAAGAATTGGACATGACAGTGGAAGATGTGAAGCAATCCTTGAAAAACTCTGGTCGCCACGTATCCATGGACGCACCTTTGATCGATGGTGAGGATTCCAACCTATACGATGTATTGCGCAGCGGTGAGTCCCCTAACCCGGACAAGGAACTTTTGCACGATTCACTTCGTACAGAAATCGAGCGTGCATTGGAAACCCTTACCCCACGTGAGGCAGATGTAATCAGGCTTTACTTCGGTTTGGCCGGACAACATTCCATGACCTTGGAAGAAATCGGTGAAACTTTTGACCTTACTAGAGAAAGAGTTCGCCAGATCAAGGAAAAGGCAATCCGCAGATTAAAACACACCTCCAGAAGTAAGATTTTAAAGACATATTTGGGATAAAGTGTAAAAAACACCCACTAAATTACAGTTAAACTATCCTTAAATTTGATTTTTGGCAGGAAAGTTGTAATTTAGTAAGATATAACAGTTTATCATGACTGTTCGTTTTTTGATTGATGAATAAACTCCGGCTGATTACCGGAGTTTTTTTTTGTTTCTATACTTAGCAACACTTTTTTACGGCACAATGAACCCTGATTTAGGTCTTCAAATAATCCTTACCTTTCTTTAACCGAACCAGTTCACTATTTAAGAACACCAATCAACCCAACATGAAAAGAATATTCCTCTCCATTTTATTTATAGCCTCTGTAATCTCATTAGGTACAAGTCAGGAAAATACAGAAGATATCATTCAAGAAGCCGCAAGGACCAGACTGGATTCTACCTTACAAAGTTTTATGAAAAACGGTGAAGTGGCCGGGGCATCGGCATTGATTTTTGAAAAGGGCAAAGAGGTTTACTTCAATGCTTTTGGCCATGCAGATGTAGACAAAAAAATCCCTATGCAACGTAATACTCTGGTGCAGATTTATTCAATGACAAAACCTATTACGGGAACCGCTTTGATGACATTGTATGATGAAGGTAAGTTTCAATTGGACGACCCGTTGGAAAAATATGCTCCCGAATTTGCCAACATGAAAGTGTACCAAGGGGTGGACTCCGATGGTGAGATGATACTCGAACCCTTGAACCGACCGATTACCATCCGTGACATTACACGCCATACGGCGGGGTTTTCCACCCGGGACGATATTCCAGGACATAGTGAGGCCTTAAAAGAAGCGGACCCGTTCAACTGGGAGAATACCTTGCCCCAAATGGCAGAAAAATTGGGAAGCGTACCTCTATGGTTCCAGCCCGAAGCCAAATGGGAATATGGTCCTTCGGTCGATGTACAAGCATTTTTAGTGGAGCGGATTTCGGGTCAACCGTATCAGGAATATGTCCGTGAGCATGTTCTTGACCCCTTGAAAATGACAGATACCCGCTATGTAGTCCCAGAGGATGAGCGCTATAGAATGTCACCGGCTTATCGTAAAACTGAAATGGGTGAATTGAACCAATCCCCCAACGAAGAAGCGCATGCATTCAATTATAAAAAATGGCCACTGACCCCTGGTGGTTGGGGACTGACTTCCACACTTGACGATTATATGCGCTTTGCCAGAATGTTGGTCAACGAGGGAAACTTGGAGGGAGCGGAAATTCTTGAACCAGAAACCGTGAAGTTGATGTCCACCAACCATTTGGATGAAAACATTACGGAAAGGTCGTGGTTGCCCAGCAAGGGACAAGTAGGCTTCGGGATAGATTTTGCCGTTCGGCTTCGTGCCCCTGCATCCGTTGAAGAGAACAATGGGGTTGTCGGAGAATTCTTTTGGGACGGAGCGGCGAGCACCTTGTTTTGGATAGATCCCGTAAATGAATTAACGGCGGTGTTCTTCGTGCAGATTTTTCCATATAACGGCTCACTTCACAAGCGGTTCAGGGATGCAGTCTATGGCCCAATAGTACTGCCAAAAGGTTCTAAATAGGCATGAACCGATTAAGGTATTGCTTTAACATTTCACTATCTTTGTAGGGAACGAGCAGATTCTCACATGAGCAAAAAAATTATCGCCCCTTCGCTACTGGCATCCGACTTTGCCAATCTTCAACAAGAAATAGAAATGGTGAACCAAAGTGATGCCGATTGGTTCCATTTAGATGTAATGGACGGCGTTTTTGTGCCCAACATTTCATTTGGAATGCCCGTGATACAAGCTATTGCCCAACATGCCAAAAAACCGTTGGACACCCACCTCATGATCATTGACCCGGACAGGTACATTAAAATCTTTGGAGATTTGGGTGTAGATAACCTTACCGTCCATTACGAGGCGTGCCCACATTTGCACAGGACCTTACAGGCCATCAAGGCAGAGGGCATGAAAACTGGGGTAGCAATCAATCCACATACTTCGGTAAAACTATTGGAGGATACAATTCAGGATATTGATATTGTTATCGTGATGAGTGTCAACCCAGGGTTTGGAGGACAATCCTTTATCGAGAACACCTATCAAAAAGTAGCCGATTTAAAAGAATTGATCAATCGGAAAAATGCCAACACCTTGATTGAAATTGATGGAGGGGTCAATGCAGACAATGCAAAAAAACTCATTGATTGCGGAGCGGATGTTTTGGTTGCGGGCAGTTTTGTATTTAAAAGCACCAACCCGACCCAAACCATCAAAAAATTAAAAGAAGAAATAGCATAATGCAGCAATTTGATGTTGTCATCATCGGGGGTGGCCCCATCGGGATAGCCTGTGGCCTTGAAGCTAAAAAACAGGGGATTTCCTATATCATTATAGAAAAAGGACCTATTGTCAATTCCTTGTTCAACTACCCAATGAACATGCAATTTTTCTCCTCTTCCGAAAAGTTGGAGATAGACGAGATACCCTTCATAAGCAAGGAGGCCAAGCCCAAACGCGCCGAAGCCTTGGAATACTACCGCAGGATTGTGACCTCCAACCAGCTTAACATTCATCTTTTTGAAAAAGTACTTGATACCGAAAAACAAGGAGAAACCTTTTTGGTCAAAACAGATAAAGATGAGTACCAATCCAAGAACGTAGTGGTCGCCACAGGTTTCTACGACATACCCAACACCATGGAAGTTCCCGGTGAAGATTTGCCAAAAGTGTCGCATTACTACAACGACCCTCATTTTTATGCCAGTCAAAAATTGGTAGTGGTCGGGGCCAGTAACTCCGCCATCGATGCCGCTCTGGAATGCTGGCGAAAAGGAGCTGAGGTAACCTTGGTGATTCGTGGTCCGGAAGTAGGTCCACGGGTAAAATATTGGGTGCGCCCTGATATCATCAACCGTATCGAGGAAGGTAGCATTAAAGCCTACTACAACTCTACCGTTAAAGAAATCAGACCCCACGAAATTGTCATCAATTCCCCAGAAGGTGTAATTCTATTGGAAAACGATTTTGTTTTGGCACTTACCGGCTACAAACCAAATTTTGCATTTTTGGAGAAACTGGGCATCGAACTTTCCAACGACCCAAAAAGATTGCCTAAGTACGACCCAGCCACCATGGAGACCAATGTGGACGGCCTATTCTTGGCAGGTGTGATTTGCGGTGGTATGGAAACCCACAAATGGTTTATCGAAAATTCTCGGATTCATGCTCCAATTATCATGAATGCCATCAAGCATAAGATGCAATCCGTAGCAGAGGAATCTTGATTTGGGTCAACATTTGCAGCTTTTCAGAAAAGGCTTCCTTTTGGATATGATTATCTTTAAGGGAATCTGAAAAAGTCTTCAAATGAAAACTAGCACAACACAAAATGTATTCAGGGTTATACTTGGACTATTGATGATTATGGCCGGAATCGGTCACCTTACCTTTCAACGCGAGGAATTTCAGGCCCAAGTACCCCGATGGTTACCTACTAGCGACGCTTTTATGGATTTTGTGGTGGTAGCTTCTGGTGTAGTTGAGATTCTTTTAGGCCTTGCCATGGTCCTTTTAGTGAAATACAAGGTAAAAGTGGGTATTGTGCTTGCCATTTTCTATGTTTTGATATTCCCCGGAAACATTTCACAATACACCAATGGTATAGACGCTTTTGGACTAGACACCGACCTCAAGAGGTTAATTCGTTTATTTTTTCAACCCGTATTGATACTTTGGGCCCTTTGGTCCACAGGAGCATTGAAACATTTGATGAACAAACAAAAATGATACCTATGGAATTCTACAAGTTTGAAGCAGAACGATTGGATGGCACCAAAGAGTCCATGGAAAAATATAAGGGCAAGACTGTTATAGTGGTGAACACTGCCAGCAAATGCGGTCTTACACCCCAATATGAAGGTCTGGAAGAACTCTATCAGAAATATAAGGGTCAAGGATTGGTGATATTAGGATTTCCTTGTAATCAATTTGGAAACCAAGAACCGGGGACCAGCGAGGATATCCAAGAATTTTGCCAAATGAACTATGGTGTCTCATTTCCCATGTTCGCAAAAATCGATGTCAACGGAAGTGATGCCCATCCCATTTTTAAATATCTTAAATCAGAATTAAGTGGGTTATTGGGTGGAAAAATCAAATGGAACTTTACCAAGTTTGTCATCGATAAAACAGGAAAGCCCGCAAAACGATTTGCCCCCACAACGGAGCCCAGTGCCATGGAGAACTATATCAAGGATATCCTTTAAGTTTTCTAAAACTTTAATTGTGTTTGCAAAGCGCCGGTTTGCTTCAGCATTGCCCTACCCTCTTTAAAGCTTAAATACGTATGGCCTGCCCTTTTATTGGCAATACTAATTTCGCACAACATACTCCAATGGCGGGCCACTTCGCGCCAGGCCCAGAACAAGGAATGTTTGGGGTCATAGATATGGGTGGCTTCCCCTCCTGCACCGTTTATTTCAATAATGCTGTAGTTTTTCCCTTCACAAAGTTCATCAAAACAGTTATAGAGCACATCCAATCGGCCATAGTAAAAGCCATCCATTTGGGAACAGATAAAATCTATCGTCCTTTCCAGTTTCAAATTGATTTTATGGCTGACATCCACAAACTTGGCCCCCCGCGTATGGCTTCCGTAGGGTACAAGCACAAATTCTTCATCTGTTTTCAATACATTTTGAAGTGTATCACCATACTTCTGTTGCAACACGCTTAACTGAAAGTGACTTCGGGGATTTTTTTTGATGAGTTCCAACATGGTGCTTTCACCATCACCTTTGATGGATAAAAACTCCTTAGAAACAATCCCCGTAATCTTTCCATGAACTTCATTGGGTTTACGAACATAGAATATGCCCACCTCCTTTTGATAAGGAATACGTTCTTGTACCAGAAAATGGGAAGGTGTCCAAGCTACATATATTTGAAATTCATTCTTGTTATGGATTTTCTCCACGCCAAAGGACTTCATACCAATATCGGGCTTGGCGATAAAGGGAAAACCGATGCCATGGTCCAGTACTCGCTCCAATGCCTTCTCTGGCGCAACATCCTTATCAAAAAATAGCGTTTGTGGAATAAATTCCGTAGGAATCATGTTGTAAATCTCCATTTTGGATATCATGGCCATACCCCCATTTTTCATTCCCGGATTGGCAGCATTAAAAAAGAATAACGAACGGGCCTTAATCGAGTAATACAACCAAACAGGGGCCATGGGATAATAAATCAGCCAAAATGGCCAATATTCCCAATGGGTGATTCTATGCCATATCAGTTTCAACGAATCCATTTGAGTTAAAATGTAAGTTGACTCGGTGAAAAGGGAACTTCGAAAAACTTATCGTTCAATAAATCGATATGGCGCATCACGATTTCACCGTCATCCAAAATAGCTTGGGTTACACTAAAGGTTTTGAGACCGGAATCCCTATCGATAATAAATCCGTTCTGATAATCATCGTGGTTATTGGAGTGGAAATCTACGACACTACTGCCCGCAATTTGGGTTTTCCCGTCCATGAACGTTTGAAACAACTTCCTTCGGTGCTCGATTACTTCATCCGTATAAAGTGTTGCCGAGGACCAAATATGATTTTTTGTTGCATCCAACGGTCTATAATATTTCTGGTGTCCATCCCATCTAAACTCCAACAAGTTACCATTGAACAAAATCAAAGTAAACGGCTCAATGTTTTGCAGTTCCATGCTCTGAATAGAAGCATAAGGATATTCGGATGAAATCACATCCAACAGCACCAAGCCCCTACTCTTCGCATAATTGCCACTGGGCACATGGTTTACAAAACCTCCGTTGAGCAAAACTGCTACCGAACCATATTCGTTAAGTGCAAACCAAGTACCTCCCGCTTTAGGGTCTTTTGGGAAAAGTACCTTTGCGGAACCAATGGTTTCCTCCTGCGGTTGCAAAGCCAATGGCCTGGAAACATGTTCGTCGCGGTTGGAAGTAATGAAATGCCTACCTCCTGAATAAATAAAGCTTACTGTGCACATGCCTTTCTGTATTCTATGGTTGATGGAGCAACCCCAAAGGATTCCGGGATCTCTTGGGTCGAAAAATGCCTTACCCCTATCTTGATCAAAGCTTGGTGATGGATGGTATGCTCCAAATTGTACATTACCTCCCTAAAATAATTTGAATCCAAACAGGTCTCTTCATCCCCCAACTCATAAGAGACTTTTATCGCCTTGTCCGGTTTCGTCAAATTCATTTGGATATACGTCAATTGTTCCAATGCAAAATCAACATCCTCCTCAATTTTGGTGTTGCGTTCCCGTTTATCATATGAAACATCTGCCACCTCATATCCATTGATCAAACAGAGGTACAGTTCTATAATGTGACGAGTATGCTGCCCAATACTTGCATTGGATAATATTTGGCAGGATTGCGAATAACATCCAGCGGGTAATTCTGACAGCACGTTTTTGAACTGTTCCAATGTTTTCAAAGAAGATTTGAACATGATGGTGGATTATTTATAATTCGTTTTTTGATGATTTTGAGTATTAAGATAGAAAGAATAATCAATTCTTTATTTTTTCCCAGTTTTTATCGGCCTGTTGACGAAGTACTTCTGGTGATTCATTTAACCAAAATTCTAGGGTGTTGTTTTTCCCTTTATTATAAAAAAGGTAAAGTTTATCATCCCTAATCTCGTAGGTTTCGGGGTCTACGCTCACTTTTTTTCCATTCACAGCGACTGCATAAGCGCAATAACCACCATACTCTGGAAGATATCTTGATGGATTTCCCTTGAACCTTTGCAAGTTTCTTGCATCGTAGAACTTAAACTTGACCCCATCAAAAGTCGTAGAAAACTCTTCTTTTCCTTCCAATGGAGTATTATCAAAGTAAGAGACCACATCATAACCTTGAACTGCATACCCTTTCTTGGTATTATAATCAATGGTTTGGGAAAGGCCACATGTACACATCACTAAAAACAAAAGAACAATAAACTTGTTGATCATATCAGTAATTGAAAGTTTAACCCTTTAATAGTCCTAAAAGCCATCTATTCCTTTCAATCAATATTGCATTATAAAAAAATAGAGGGGCAATTTCACCACTTTGTAGGTTTGGTTAAACCATTCTGCTGCTTCAAAGTATGCATCCGTCAATTCATAATCCACATCCATCAATCGGCCCAAAATTTTTAATAACCAAAGCCTATTTTTATTTGAACAAAGGAAGATATCCATGAAAGCTATCAACATAACTTCAAGAAAACTGGCAATCTATTGTTTATTGGGCCTTGGGCTCACACTACTTTCATGCTCTGGGGAAGACGGTGCAACGGGACCTGCTGGCAAAGACGGCAATGCCAATGTAATTGTTTCCGATTGGATACCCATTAAATGGACCTATAAGGAAGTTCTGGAGGGAAAGGCATTTATGGATATTCCTGTGGCAAATATTGATTCGTATGTTGAAAATGGCGGTGTCGCGCTGATGTACTACAAGAACGATAATAATGTACGCATTCTTCCCTTTAATTTTTCCGAATTCGATTATTTTGATTTCGGCTTTGGTGAGTTTGTAAAGAACGATAACTATCAAACAGAAGCATTTACAGGGTTCAGGGTGTATTTTGACGGGGTACCCGTTACCGTAAACATCTTGGAAAATGAAACGGAAAATACAGGTCTTCGATATGTTTTGGTCCCTCAACCAATTGCTTCAACAACTGGCATATCCAATACCATTTCCGCGGATTATGAGGAAACCATGGAGCTTTTAGGAATAAATCCTAGCCAATAAGCGGCCGTAGATGGAGATTTCTCATTACAAAACTTCCGTTCATCGAAGTTTTCCCCAATTACATCCAAAGTTCGGCCCTTTCACCACGAAAATAATAATAAGTGTAGTCTACATACGTTTTGGATACAAACCAAACTAACTAGGATTCCGTTTTCCCAAAAATGGTGTCAGTAAAGCCTACTTAATGTATCACATGTCTCTCCCAAAGCCATTAATAGGGTTTATCACCTTATTATTTACTTCTATTGCCATAGCCAACGCCCAGTTTTCCAAGAATGAAAATACCACAGAAGCACTTTCCCTGCGTCCCATAACATCGGTTTTTTTGGCAGGGCAAAAGGATTATAGTTTTGAGGAAATAAGAAATAATTCAGATTTGGATTTTGTTCCACTATCCAGTTTAAAAGAAAACCTTGGTTTTTCCAGTGACAACTATTGGTTGAAATTTACTTTGCACAACCAAACAGAATCATTTGAACAATATTACTTGGAGACAGCACGTCCAATAACGGATGTCGTGAACCTATACCTTGTCAATGAAACTGGCGATGTACAGAAACAGCTCAGTGGTGATAAAATCTCCTTTTCCGAAAAAACAGTACAACACAGAAAATCCATTTTTGATATAGAGTTGAAACCCTATCAAAAAGTAACGGCCTATATTCATCTAAAAAGTGATGGTGAAGTGGTAATGTTGCCCATGAATCTATTCCAAGAAGGAATTTTTTTAAATTTGACCTATAAGGAGCAAGTGTTCTACGGGTTCTTTTATGGCATTTTGGTACTAGCGAGCATTATATACCTGTTCTTCTTTTTCGCTTTAAAGGACAAGGCTTTTGTATACTACGCCTGCTATGTACTCTTTATTGCATTGATGCAATTTTCTTTGGACGGATTTTTCCATCAATATTTTACCCCAGAAGGTGGTTGGTTATCCGATAGAGCCGTATTGTTAACGGCTTTTACATCACTACTCTTCTTTGGTAAGTATGGCGACGTATACCTTAACCTAAAAAAGAACAGTCCCATCTTGCATATTACAAACAATATGATGGCAGTTTCCATTGTCCTGGGCATACTTATTTTGGCCCTGGTCCCCAATTTTGAATACTGCTACCCATTGGCCAACGGCATAGGAATTTTGGTATTGCTACAAATGATTACCTCATTGATAGTACTAAAAATCAAAAAAATAAAAGTAGACCACTATTTTGTAATTGGTATTTGTTTTCTGGTCTTGGGTTTTGTGGTCTTTATCCTGAACAACTTCAATGCCATAGAAAACTCATTCTTCACAAGTAATGGCACCAAATTTGGCATTGGCCTTGAAATTATTTTCCTATCCATATCGATGAGCAATAGGATTAGGGACCTTAGAATGGAGAACGAACAAAACCAATTGTTGGCCCTACAAAGGGCCGAGGACATGAACGAGATCAAATCTTCTTTTCTATCGAACATCAGTCACGAACTCCGAACACCCCTTAATTTGATTATGGGTGTGGCCACTTCGCTACAAGAAAACAAAGAGGAGGAAAACCTTGATGAAAAATGCAAAATGCTCTTGAGTTCCTCAAAGAACCTATTGGGAAACATTGAAGATATCTTGGACTTTACCGTTATTGAAAAGGGCGATCAAGAGTTGCAAGAAGTTCCTTTTGACTTGAATTCCACACTGACCAAAATCTTAAAGTCTCAAGAGAAAAAAGCACTAGCCAAAGGTTTGGAATTTACCATATCGATTGCGGATAATTTACCGTCCAGAATTGTGGGCGACAAGGCTAAACTGGCCCAAATCCTTAACCATCTTTTGGATAACGCCATCAAATTCACCAATCAGGGAAAGGTAGAAGTGGAAGTTTTATGTACTCGAAATGGCGAAAACAAAGCCTCGATACGCTTTAATATAAAGGACACGGGCATTGGCATCTCCAAAGAGAAGATGAGCACTATTTTTGAATCGTTTACCAAAAAATCCTTTATGGACAAACGGGAGTATAGTGGTTTAGGACTGGGGCTATATATTGTAAAAACCTATGTCGACCTGCAAAGCGGCACTATTGATTTACGACAAAATACTGATTTGGGCACGACCTGTGAGCTAACGCTAAGTTTTGAAATTGATGAGGACCAGGTAACAGTTGATGAGGAATCAAAAGTAGAAACCCCATTTAATAGGGAAATCGGCAATATACTCTATGTAGAAGACAACAAAATGAACCAGACTGTGGTTAAATTGCTTTTCAAGAAAAATTGGACCAATGCCAACCTTACCATTGCCAACCACGGTAAAGAGGCATTGGAAATAATGAAAAAGCAAAGTTTCGACATTATTTTGATGGATTTACAAATGCCCGAGATGGATGGTTTTGAAACTACTTCGATCATTAGAAATGGCCAAGCGAACTGCAACCCCCAAGTACCAATTATAGTACTAACTGCCGACAACACCAGTAGCACACGAAAGAAGATATTTGAGCTGGGAGCAAACGATTTGGTGACCAAACCCGTGAATGGCCCGTTACTATTCTCAAAAATGAACAAAAACGCATTGGTAAAAGCCGTTGATAAGGTGGCCTAAAGGCTAAATAAAAAAGCACGCCTGTTAGCGTGCTTTTTTATGGTGACCCCAGGGAGGATTCGAACCCCATCCGCTAGCCCTTAAGTTTATTGACATGTGCCTTGCTTATGTTTAGTAACTAACCGAATTACAGACCTCTATGAGCAATCTCCTTTCGTATAAGCCAAAAATTAATCAATAATAATCAAATAGGGTTAAATATCGATCCATGCAGTAACCTGTAAACTGTTAATCGTTTATTTAAACTTTGTTTATTCTTAACCACCATTCAAATATCTGTTTTGCAAGAACGTCCGTTGAATGTTTATTAACAGAATACCCATAATTTGTAGATAATTCATGATATAATGCTGCACCAAGCTTTTTTCTATCTACTCCTCGATATAAAAGTCTTAAACACATATGACTTATAGAATCAAATTCATCGGGAGGTGAATCAGGAATCAGGTTCCATGAATTAATCAAATCCCTAAGACTGGAAAAGTGAACCTTGTATTCTTTATCAAGCTTTTTCTTTTGGTTCATCGTTTCTTTGAACTTAGGTAGTAAACTATTTAATTCTTGAATGCTCATCATACTTTTTATACGATAAGCTGTTTTTTCACCAGATACTTTATCAATGAAGCCAACTTCATTTAGTTCTTTAAATAGACTAATCACCTCCTTTCTGGTTTTACTTGAGAATTTATGTGTCTCCTGAACGACAAAGTTTGGGTTCTCAATTATTGATTTCCCATTGTCCGAACAAAATAGAATCTGGTTATATAATATTTCAAGCAATTTGTTTTTCATTTAATGCATTTATTCTTTTATGAAATGCTCCATCGTTTAGTTGAACTTTGGGCATAGTATAGGGTTTAACTGCCAAGAAAAGGTTTTTGGTTAAGAAAGAGGACTGGTGCTTTCTGCTATTAAATTCCGATTACGTATGATGTTATCGACTTTATTTTTACATCTTTTGCCCCTTTGAATTTGTAGAAGTCAGAGAACACATATTTTTTTCTGTTTTTCATTTTCATAATTTCGTTTGTTGCTCCTTCTTTTTCTTGAGATGAGATCTGGTCAATTATTAACTCGGTTACCGTTTCTGTTTCCATTTTTTCTAACACCAATTATGTTCCAAACAATCTCATCAGTCACACTCTTGGCAATAAATTTCATATTTTCTTTTGCAAAAGCAATATTAAATTCTTTCAGGAACTCCATTTTCGGTGAGTTACCACAATTAGGGATTGGAATAATTTTTGTCATTTTATGTGATTTCCAATTTCAGAACGTTCTTTTTTAGGTTGTTGACATCCTAATTTTAATGAAAATAATATACATCTTCATACACCCAAAATGGAATTTAACCGATGTGTTCGATTACCTTAGATTTGAACCTTGCAACTGCCATACCTTGTCATGGGTTTGCTTGTTGCTATGCCATTTTGGATTTTATGTGTTTTACAAATATTTATGAAGGTGGCTTGCATCGGAAAATCCCCAGTTAAGTGCCACCGCCTCTTGGGTCAGGTTGGAGTTTTTTAGCTGGAAAGAGGCGCCTTTTACCCGATACTGCAACGCGAAATCGGAAAAAGTTGAACCCATCAAATCTTTGAACAAGGCCGTGAATTTAGTTACGGACATGCGGCACGCCAAAGCTGCCTCTTTAGTAGTTATGAGCCTTTTTTCTTCAAAAATCAAGCGTAAGGCTCCTTGAATGGAGGTTCTATGCCCATGATTTGATTCTTGCAAGGGAACTTTCCATTCTTCCATAAGGGAAAGCAACAATTCAAATAAATATATTTTAGCCCAGTCCGCATCATATTTTTTGGAAAACCTTTGTTGGACTTTTTTTGCCAGATTCTTTATTTCGCCCTTCAAATTTACTGCCGTCCTAGGTCTATCCATTGGTGGAACCATAAATGTTGAAGTCATATCCCTATCTAAAAAAAGTGTGGTTGCCAAATATCTTGGGTCGATAACAAATACAGCCACCTCACAAGGTGCCTCCAGTATTTCAAAACCATGTGGTTCCCACATATTGCAAAACCAAACCTCCCCTGGCCCTATTTCTATATCGTATCCTAGGTACGAGCGTTTCATTTTACCTTTCAATACTACTCCCAGTTCGAATTCATAATGCATGTCAAACCAACCTTCTTCCCTGTTTTCATGCCTGTTCAATAAGATTTGGATGGGCTTGTTATCGTCAAGTTCAAAATAAAAGCGTTTAAAATCATCTATCTGTGCTCCTTTTATCATATTCTTTCATGATTTTACAAAAAATATGAAGTAATTTACAAAAAGACACATATAAGAATTGACCATATTTGAAATTAAACTTCAATCAAGGCAACTACAATTTGTTCTTGGGAATGAGTTTATCACTACTGATTAGAAACTCGGACACACAGTAAACCGGAAAATCGAGGTTGTTTTTTTGAACGGATTTATTAGTTAGGCACATCTGGTTCATTAACAATCAAATGGAACATTTCTTAATTATGAATTTTTATGGAACATTTTGATGCCATCGTTATAGGGTCGGGAATATCTGGGGGCTGGGCGGCCAAAGAACTTTGCGAACAAGGTCTAAAAACACTGGTACTGGAAAGGGGTAGGGATGTAGAACATATCAAAGATTACCCTACCATGACCATGAACCCTTGGGATTTTGAACACAGGGGCCAAATGACTAAAAAGTTCCAAGAAGAAAATCCGCTTATTACCAAAGCATCTGGATTTGGCGAAGATACGGCCCACTTTTTTATAGAGGATGCGGACCACCCCTATGTGCAGGAAAAACCATTCGACTGGATACGAGGGTATCAAGTTGGCGGCAAATCCCTGATTTGGGGAAGGGCCTGTCAACGTTGGAGCGATTACGAGTTCAAAGCACCTGAAAAGTACAATTATGGGATAGCTTGGCCCATTGATTACAATGATATTGCCCCATGGTACTCTCATGTGGAGAAGTTCATTGGCGTATGTGGTAATAAGGACGGGATTGAGGCCATGCCCGATGGTGAGTTTTTGCCCCCATTCGAACTGAACTGCGTGGAGGAACACATGAAAAGCACGCTCGAAGAACATTTCCCTGGAAGATATTTGGCTCAGGGAAGATGGGCACATCTCAGTGAACCAAAACAAACCCATCTGGACCAAGGTAGGGGCAAGTGCCTTTGTCGCAATAAGTGTATGAGAGGATGTCCGTTTGGAGGGTACTTCAGTTCCAATTCGTCCACACTGCCCTGGGCCGAAAAGACAGGAAACCTAACGATAAGACCCTTTTCGGTGGTCCATTCGATCATATATGATGAGGATTCGGGAAAGGCTTCAGGTGTTAAGGTCATTGATGCCAACACCAAAGAAGAGTTTATATTCAGTGCCAGAATTATTTTTGTCAACGCATCGGCACTCAATTCCAATTTGATTTTACTTAACTCCAAATCAAATCGTTTTCCCGATGGTCTGGGCAACGATCATGACTTATTGGGAAGATATATTGGGTTTCATATTTATAGGGCAGGTGCAGGCGGAAAAATCAGCGGATATGAGGACAAATATTATTATGGTTCAAGACCATCCGAATGTATTATTGCCAATTATCGTAATCTAAAGGAACAGGATACCGATTTTCTTGGGGGATATACCATTTTTACAGGAGCTTATCGGAACAGGGCCGAAGAAATCCCAGACGAAACACCTCATCTTGGTGCAGCTTTTAAGCATAAACTAAGTAAACCTGGAAACTGGCAAATCTATATGTACATGCAGGGAGAAACTATCCCAAAAGCATCGAACAGGGTTTATTTGAGCCAGGATAAGACAGATGATTGGGGCATTCCTTTGCTTGTTACAGATGTTGGTTATGATGAAAATGACGAAAAAATGATCAAAGATTTTCTTGTGGAAAGTCGTCGCATGCTCGAAAAAATGGAGTGTACGGATATAGACACACAGGACAACAACCAAGCACCTGGATTGGATATCCACGAAATGGGTGGTGTAAGAATGGGGAAAGACCCTGAGACCTCCCTTTTGAACGAATACAATCAGATGCATGAGTGCAAAAATGTATTTGTGACCGATGGTGCTTGTATGACCAGTACGGGCAATCAAAGCCCATCCATTTTGTATATGGCACTTACAGCACGGGCAGCCACATATGCTGCAGCACAGTTAAAAAAAGGTTTATTATAATAAATTAAGATGATGAACAAAAAAGTTGGAGTCGGACTCGTCGGTTCTCAATTCATATCAAGTATACATGCCGATGCATTGAGCAGGGTATCGGATGCAGAGATTTTAGCGGTAATGTCTCCTACAAAAGGCCATGCCGAAAACTTTGCGAAAAAGTTCAACATTCCCAATCATTTTACGGATCTGGATGAAATGTTGGCAATGCCGCAAATTGATATGGTTGTCGTTGGCGCACCCAACTATCTGCACTGTGAGATTACTTTAAAAATTGCAAAAGCTGGCAAACATGTAGTGGTTGAAAAACCTTTGTGCATGAACCTTAAGGAAGCCGATTCTATGATCGATGCCTGCAAACAGGCCAATGTAAAGTTGATGTATGCCGAAGAACTTTGTTTTGCTCCCAAGTATGTTCGTTTGAAGGCTTTATTGGATGAAGGTGCCCTTGGAGCCCCCGTACTCTTTAAACAATCGGAAAAACACGACGGGCCCCATGCCGACCACTTTTGGGATATTGAACGCTCCGGAGGTGGGGTGACCATGGACATGGGCTGCCATGCCATCCAATTCTTTAGGTGGTTGCATCCTAAGAAAGATATCAAATCGGTGTATGCACAAATGATGACCAGTGTACATCAGGATAAAACCGAAGGTGAGGACAACTCCATTATTATTCTTGAATTCGAAGATGGTGTAACGGCAGTCATGGAAGAAAGCTGGACCAAACTTGGGGGCATGGACGATAAAGCTGAAATACATGGCTCCGAAGGGGTTGCCTATGCAGATATACTCCAAGGCAACTCCATCCAAACATACAGCAGCAAAGGAGTGGGCTATGCAGTGGAAAAGGCGGGAAACACCATTGGATGGAGCTATACCATGTTTGAAGAGAGCTGGAACTATGGATTCCCTCAGGAATTTGAACATTTTGTGGATTGTGTCAAAAATGACAAACAGCCCTTGGTAACAGGAGAAGATGGCAAGGCTGTGTTGGAAGTGATACTTGCTGCCTATGAATCCGCAGGGACTGGAAAAAAAGTGCAACTTCCTTTCAAATCCGATGTGGACAAACCCTATAAATTGTGGAAGAAAGTAAAGTAGTTACATTCCTATTATTTTAAATAAATCAAAACATGGAAAGAAGAGATGCTTTAAAACTTACAGCCACCATTTTGGGTGGGAGTATCATAGGATCCCAATTCTTTTTATCGGGCTGTGTTGCACCTCCTAAGAAAAGGTCTGAAATGGTCACCGATGGGGATGTTCCCTTCCTTGACGAAATAGGCGAAACCATTCTTCCCGACACGGATGAATCCCCTGGAGCTAAGGCCGCCCATATAGGAGCATTCATGAAAACAATCGTAAATGACTGTTATAGTGAGGATGAAACCTTAATTTTTATTGATGGTTTGGATAGGGTCGAAGAAAAGTCCATGGATCAATTTGGGGAATCATTCCTTTCCCTTTCCAAAGAAAAAAAACTAAATCTACTGACCCAATTTGATAAAGAGGCCAAAAAACACAGATCTTTGGAGGAGCCACACTTCTTTACCATGCTCAAAGAGCTTACCGTTTGGGGTTATTTTACTTCTGAGATTGGTGCGACCGAAGCACTCCGTTACAATCCCGTTCCTGGCAGATTTGAAGGCTGTATTCCTTATAATGGAGAAAGTGCTTGGATATCATGAACAACCTATTCTTTGACGACTATAGAGATATGAGTGCTCATGCTGGCCATATCGTACTTTCAGAACTAAAAAAGAAGAAAGACCTTCGTATATGTACAGCAACGGGAAACTCACCAACAGGAACCTATGAGTTTTTGGCAAGGCAATATTTGAATCACCCCGAGCTTTTCAAGGAGCTCCATATTGTAAAATTGGATGAATGGGGCGGGCTCCCAGACACACACCCAGGTTCTTGTGAGCACTATTTGCAGGAACACCTTTTGAAGCCTTTAAACATTTCGAATGACCGATATACTGGTTTTAGCACCAATCCACAAAATGCTCGACTAGAATGCGAAAGAATCCAACAAAAGATTGAAAATGATGGTTTAATCGATTTGTGTATTTTGGGATTGGGTAATAACGGACATATTGGCTTTAATGAGCCTGATTACCACTTGCAGCCATTTTGCCATGTGGCTCAACTTTCGGAGGCATCACAAAAGCATGGTATGGTTAAGGATTTGGATATAAAACCATCGTTCGGAATGACGCTAGGTATGCAAAACATCCTCTCCGCCAAAAGAATAATCCTCTTGATTTATGGAACAGGCAAAGAAGAAGTATGCTCCAAATTGAAAAAAAAAATCATAACCACCCAATTGCCTGCTACTTTCTTATGGCTTCACCCCAAAGTTGATTGTTTGCAATTAAAAAGTACCTAGTGGCCCCTGAAGGGTTTGGATTGAATAGTTTATTTGAACTTTAAGATTATGAATTTAATCTATTGTTGAGGAATTCCATGAATACCCTTAATAATCTATTCTCCTCACTTTTAATGAAATTCAGTAATCCAATAATTAGAATTGGAAACAAGAATAAGGCAATCAAGAAAACAGGGAATTCTATTTTTAGGAAGCTTTGAAAAAATAAAACCAACAAAGGTAGAACTATCATTAGCACCAGAAGAAAAGACTTCTTTTTGGTTTTCAACTTAATTTCCGTTTTGAAATCCTCCATCTCAGTTAAATTCCCATAAAAAATAATATCACTTTTAGTATTCGGATAGTTCGTGTCAAATACCAAATTAGATCCAACCGAAAAATTTAAACTTATTACGAAACTGTTTTCAGACAGCCAATTGAAATGAAACTTTTTGTGGTCGTCATCCAATAGTTTTTTCAAATCCACTAAACTGATTTTTACTCTAAGTTGTTCCGTTTGGTTAGTGAATAATGACTGAAGTTTCATCATTTATTTAAACTTTGTTTGACTTTTGAATTTTACACTAAGGATTATTTATAATAGTAAAACCAATTACTCTCATAATTTTTATCGAAATTCTCTTTGCTATCTAAAAAGACTGAATAGGACTCTCTTATAAAATAACCGAATTCGTCATAATCCTTGAGCAAATCAAAATATTCTTGATTCCACTTCTTATGTATTTCAGAATTCTGATATCTTATTAATTGCTCCTCTGTGTGTAAAAAATAAGTTACACTGTCAAATCTTCTATCAATTTCCCATAACTCTGAATTATTTATGGCAGTTTTCAGTTCCTTAATTTTCTTTTCAGGAATGTTTTCATTCGCCTCAATTTTAGCTATTGATTCAAAATCTGAGAAGTAGACAAATAAGTTATTTGGCTTATATGTCAATCCGAATATTTTTTTTATCCAATTCTGTCTATTTTTTATATTATAACCAGATACGATTTCGGCAAATTTATCTGAAACCTCATTTTGTTTAGTTTTATCAAAACTATATGTTTGATTGTCCATAAATTTCCCTTTGTCTTTTACATATTCGAGACAGACTTGAAGTCGAGGATAAGATTTGTCATTTTTAATAAAATCGAAAACTAGATTCAATGTTTTAACATCGTATTTTTCGTCAATCCATTTTGCAAGAGGTGTGAATTCCTCTTTTATTTTCAAGATTCCCTGTTTTATTTTTTTTGTAGACTTATAGTCTTTGTCGGAAGGCATTATCATATTTCAATCAATGGACTTTCTAAATGCACTATAGCTTCTTAATCGTTTATTTGAACTTTAATAAATGTAAGAATTTTCTAGTTGTTAAAATTTGGTTTTCGGCGAAAGGATAGAATAGTGGTCAATCAGTATTGACAAATAGAGTTTAAATATAGGTGTAAAAAAGGGTATATAAGGTAAACTATTTAAGTGTACCGAAAAAGTAAACTACTTAGAATCAGTGAGCTTGTCTAAGAGTGAAAGTTCAATTAAACGGTGGTTAAAAAAACCTCTCATAAATCAGAAATCGATATAATGGCGAACGTAACGAAGTGAAGTGCTGTAAGCCCCAAATCTTGCCAAACTAACTTGCTGAGCGAGGTGAAATTTGACCTGTAAGACTTCTTGAAACCCATTTTCTATTAAAAATTTGTCTGTTTTACTGGGCTGAAAGCATTTTTCCTTTAAAAATGAGTTGAATCCAAAAATATAAGACTACCAAAGCAATGAATAGAAAACAATATTCGATTCTAACATTAAACCGTCATTTTTCACCAAAAATTCATTGATTTTATTGGGCTGAGCCCATTTTTTCACCAAAAATGATATAACATCATATATGAAGATTTTCAACAAATCTTCTAATAATGGGCTTTTCCGAAGGAAAATGAATCAATAGCGCGGTGCGTCAGCACGCTATCCTCTTGCTCTTCATATTTTCTTAGCAAGGCAAAGAAAACATAAATAGCCATGTTCAATAAGATGGAAAACAGAAGTTTTTAATTATTGTAAATAGGCTATTGCACCCTATTTCAATTTTACTTCACGCTTATCTTTCCGATCACTATAAAATTGAATCAGGAACCAGGTGCAAAAGTTGGGGTAAGATTGGGACTTTTGATACGTCTTGGTTTAAATAGTATTGCAGTTTAATGGTCCAAATTTCCAATCCTTTCCTTTACAATTTTAGTTTCTGACATCTTTTTATCCAGTATGGTATCCAGTCCATCCATGTCCTCACTTATCTTTCTGTCCAGCACCCGTGCATAGATTTGGGTGGTGGTCAATTTAGTATGCCCCAAAATCTTTAAGACTGTCTCTATTGGCGCCCCGTTACTCAAGGTAATCGTGGTGGCAAATGTGTGCCTTGCCATATGAAAAGTGATATTCTTCTTTATTTTACAGCCATCTGCCAACTCCTTGAGATAACTATTCAATTTTTGGTTAGAGATGCTTGGGAATAATTTTTCCGGGCGCTTTTTCGGATGGTATTGGTATCTCTTGATAATGGAAAGGGCCGGACCTAGGGGAAGCTTGAAGGAGTTCTTGGTCTTTAGTCTTTTGGTACTTATCCAATGTTTTCCATCTATTCCAAGTATTAGATTATCCTCTCCAAGTTCCATCAGGTCGCAATAGGAAATGCCTGTGTAACAACTGAAAACAAATAAATCTTTAACGATGCGTAGTCGCTCAATACCCGTATAGTAATCTTGAATTGCCTGTAGTTCCTGCAAGGTCAGGAACTCCTTTTCTTTTCTTTCCATCTTTACTTTGACCTGCGGAAAGGATCTCTGTCTATCCATTCATTGTCCAAAGCCATTCTTGTCATCTTGCGCAGGCGTTGAATATGCTTCATCGCTCCATTATTTGAAAGCTTTTCGTGTTTATGCCTGGGATAAAGTTTGCGAAGGAACGTCTCAAATCCGACAATAAAATTATGGTCTAACTGTGAAATTGGATAATCGTCGCTTTTATATTGTTCATTGATATACTTCAATAGGTAGTTCTGTTTCGTCCTGTAATGTCTCAGGGTAGCCTTGCACAAATTGTGGACGCAATTCACATTGTGGTGCTCGAAGAGTGTCTTTATTTTGATATTACTTCCGTCTTCACCAAAATAGTGAGCCTTGACCATCTGTGGGGTAACATAGTGGGATTTAGATCTTAATTCTCGATAACATTGAAAAAGTTCTGTTTCAACCTCCATCAGATAGGTGTTGATTTCCCTTGCCTCTTTGGTATGCCCCAAAACCCTCGACCCTTTTCTGTCCCAAATTTCTGTCGGGATAGTATACTTCAGACTCAAGTTGGTCCTTTGTGAATCGACCGTGATACGGGCATAAATCTTTCCTGTGCCATCAACCCTCCTTGCAGTACTTATCCAAAAACTAATTGAAAATGTTGACCTTGTTCTCATAGGATTTGTGTTAAATTAAACGAATTTTACCTACGAAAGTCAAATACCAAGTATCTGTAATATAGTCAATTACAAGCTTATTCGGTTAACACTTTCAAAATAAAATTTTACTAACCGAATTACAAACCAAAAAAGGTCAAATCAAACCATATCATATGATATGATAGCTCAAAAAAGTCAAAACCCTGCAAATCAATAAGATATGCAAGGTTTTGTTTTTGTTTAAACTTAAAAAGTGACCCAGGGAGGATTCGAACCCCCAACCCTCAGAGCCGAAATCTGATATTCTATCCAGTTGAACTACTGGGCCATTTTTAAATATTTATGAACTCAATTTTGCTTTTACCATGGCCGAAATGGTCTTACCATCTGCCTGTCCCGCCAATTCTTTGGACACAATTCCCATTACCTTGCCCATATCCTGCATGCCGGAAGCACCAACAGCATCAATGGTCTGTACTACTACTTTTTCAATTTCTTCTTCGGTAAGCTGCTCTGGCAAGAATTTTTCTATTACAGCAACTTGCGCCAATTCCGGTTCGGCCAAATCTTCACGACCTTGCTCTTGGTAAATTGCAGCACTGTCCTTTCGCTGTTTTACCAATTTTTGAACCAGTTTAATCTCATCTTCTTCAGATAATTCAGCTCCACCGCCTTTATCGGTCTTAGCCAATAAAATGGCCGATTTAACTGCTCGCAAAGATTCCAAGGCAACGGTATCCTTAGCCTTCATTGCGGCCTTCATTTCTGTCATCACCTTGTCTTGTAAATTCATCTGTTCTGATTTTAGTTCGCGAAGATAAAAAATAAACCCGAAAGTTTCTGTACTTCCGGGTTTATGCTTTCCATTAAAATGGATGTTAATTTAAACACTACTAATCAACATTATCGTGTAAAAAAGAGTTGTTGGAACGTAATTGCAAATCATCGTTGCTATCCTCGCCCAAAGAGGTTCTGGATACCTTTTGTTCACGCGGAACGTCGTTCAAGTCAACCCCTTGTCTTTTGTATGCAGGTTGCTTTTCAATTTCATCAATACTGTTCCTATTGTTCTGGAACTTGTAATTGAAATTTTTCAGCTTTCTCCTACGCTCATCGGCACGATCTTTAAGAATATCGCTTATAGAGCTGTTCATTGGATCTAAACTGGCCATAGTTTCCTCATTTTGGGCTTTGGCCTCCTTCTTTTCCTCTACTTGAACTGTCTTCTTCTCAAAAACAAGCTCGTTTTCTACCATTTTTGGCTCGTGGGTCTCTGCCTTGGATTTGGCTCCGGTCAACTTCTCCTCCAATTCCATGTATTCTTGAAGGTCGTATCTGGTCTCACCTTCCTTTTTGTATTCCAAAACAGGTTTTACCTCTACATAATCGTTCACTTCCACATCACCCAAACCATCATCATCCAGATTGAAAGTTACGGTATGTTCCTTTTCCTCCTCTTCTTCAGCTTCATCATTGTTCAAAGGCATATCAAAACTCAACGTGAACTGGTCTTCGTTGCTTTTGGATGATACTACCTCTGCATCAATAACATCAAAGTTGTTGATAACATTTTTGGCCTCGATAATAACGAAATCATCATCCACTTTATCGGCGATAACCTCCTCATAGAATACATTGAAGTTTCTAATATAATTGGTGGTTGGAATAAGGGGATCCTTTGGTTCCGCTTTTGGAGCAATCGTTTGCTTTACCTCCTTTACCGGCTCATCCTCCATTTCCAAGGTGTGCTTCACCACTTTAGGCTCTGGTTCAGGAATCGAATCGGGCTCAGGTATCCTTTCAACTTTGACTTCTTGTACCGAAGTAGATTCTGGAGTCAGGTCCTGCTCCGCAGTTTGTTCGTCCTCCAAAGTATAAAACACCTTTTTGGATTCTGTATTTACAATGTTATCTTGTTGGTCTACATTAAAACCAGTAGCGATAACGGTTACGGCTATGGCCTCTCCAAGACTTTCATCCTCACCTACACCCATAATGATGTTGGCTCCGTGACCTGCTTCTATTTGGATGTGATCATTGATTTCCCCGATTTCATCAATGGTGATTTCTTGGGAACCGGATACGATAAGCAACAATACGTTTTTAGCGCCGTTGATCTTGTTATCGTTCAGCAATGGGGAGTCCAACGCCTTCATAATGGCCTCGGTAGCCCTAGATGACCCAGAAGCGGCCGATGAGCCCATAATCGCGGTACCACTATTGGAAAGTACCGTCTTGGCATCCCTAAGGTCAATGTTTTGTGTGTAATGATGCGTAATTACCTCTGCAATACCCCTTGCCGCAGTGGCCAATACTTCATCAGCTTTTGAGAAACCGGCCTTAAACCCAAGATTACCGTATACTTCTCTAAGCTTATTGTTGTTTATTACGATCAAGGAATCCACGTTCGCACGCAATTTCTCGATTCCTATCTGTGCTTGTTTGTTACGCATGGCACCTTCGAACTGGAACGGCATGGTAACGATACCAACCGTAAGAACATCCATTTCCTTAGCGATTTTTGCAATAACCGGGGCTGCCCCCGTACCCGTTCCACCACCCATTCCAGCAGTGATAAAGGCCATTTTTGTATTGTTGTCCAACATGGCTTTTAAATCCTCCATGCTTTCCAAAGCAGCCTGCTCACCAACATCAGGATTGGCTCCTGCACCAAGTCCTTCGGTAAGGGATACCCCTAACTGGATTTTATTAGGCACAGCGCTATTTTGCAAGGCCTGTGCATCAGTGTTGCAGATTACAAAATCCACACCGTTGATACCGGCCTGGAACATGTGGTTAATGGCATTGCTACCACCGCCACCTACTCCAATAACTTTAATTACGTTGCTCTTGTTCTTGGGCAAATCAAAAGCGATATTGTCAAATTCAGTGTTCTTACTCATGACAGTTATGTTTCTCTTATGGGGTTATTATTCTGCGTTGTCCAAAAAGTCCTTCAACTTTTCTGACCATTTATCAAAAATGGATTTTCTATCCGTATGGGTAGCTGCTGCCGAAGCTGATGCCGTAGCCTTAGCTCCCATATCGTTTTCTTGTGCTACCAAAACCTCTTCTTCGGTCATCTCTTCTTCATGATGCTCGATACGGTTTTTCTTCTTGGCCTCCAAAGAATTCATTAGCAATCCCACGGCTGTTGCATACAATGGGCTGGCCACCTCTTCATCCGAATCACCAGCAAGATGCTCGTTCGGATAACCGATACGTGTGTCCATACCTGTAATGTATTCCACCAATTGTTTTAAATGCTTTAATTGGCTACCTCCACCGGTAAGCACAATTCCAGCAATCAATTTTTTCTTTTGTTCCTCGTGACCGTAATTCTTTATTTCCACATACACCTGCTCCACGATCTCTACTACGCGAGCATGGATGATTTTGGAAAGATTCTTTAGTGTGATTTCTTTTGGCTCACGACCTCTCAGTCCGGGAATGGAAACGATTTCATTGTCCTTGTTCTCCCCTGGCCAAGCGGAACCAAACTTTATTTTCAATAGTTCGGCCTGTTTTTCAATAATGGAGCAACCTTCCTTGATATCTTCTGTGATAACGTTACCGCCGAAAGGGATTACAGAAGTATGACGGATAATACCATCCTTAAAAATGGCTAGGTCCGTAGTTCCACCTCCTATATCGATTAAAGCAACACCGGCTTCTTTTTCTTCCTGACTCAAAACAGCATCAGCAGACGCCAAAGGTTCCAAAGTGATGTTCCCTAAATCCAATCCGGCACTTTTGATACATCTTCCTATATTCTTGATAGACGACACTTGGCCAACCACTACATGAAAATTGGCTTCCAAACGTCCACCGTACATACCCACAGGCTCCTTAATTTCGGACTGGCCATCAACCTTGTACTCCTGAGGCAACACATGGATGATTTCCTCCCCGGGAAGCATCACCAATTTGTACACTTGGTTACACAATTTGTCCAAATCCTCGTTATCGATTACTTCTTCTGAATTGGGTCGGGTAATGTAATCGCTGTGGTGCAAGCTGCGTATGTGCTGGCCTGCAATACCTACGACCACGGAACCAATTTTAAGGCCAGAATTTAATTCGGCCTGTTCCACCGCCTGTTGAATAGACGAAATGGTCTGTGTGATATTGTTGACCACACCACGGTGAACACCCAAACTTTTTGATCGTCCGGTGCCCAAAATTTCAATTTTTCCATACTCATTTTCCCTACCAATGATCGCTACGATCTTGGTGGTTCCAATATCCAATCCAACTGAATAATTACCTTGTTCCATAATTTAAATTTTGGTGCAAACCACTTGATTGTTGAATTCCAAACTAACTGTTGCATAATCCTCCAAGGAATTGTCCTTGGCCGCCTTTGCGTAAAAGGCCATAAAATTGCTGAACTTCTTGTTCAGGTTATCCACTCCGCCCAAGTTCACCACAAAATTTTCCATGCGGAACTTGAGCTGATATTTTTCTTCTTCCAGTATGTGTATCCCGATAATGTTCTTTCTCAAGAAATCATCTTTGTTTATATAATCTAAAATCACGTAGGCATCTTCCAGCGTTTTCCCTGTTATCTTACCTGTGATGATGGGAACCCTTGCAGAATGGTGCTTTGATAATGGCATGCGATTGCCCTCATCATCCAAATAAAATTTGGAGACACCTTCTACTCTTCCAATTGGCTTTCGCTGAACAATCTTGGATACAAGTTCCCCGTTTACAGTAAGATAGACCTGGGCGTTTTTTACCATATCGTTGGATAGTATTACCTCCTCTATGGTATTCAAAACTAACTGTTCTTTGGGCCTATTCTCTAGGGGTCCGTAATTTTGTATTAACAATTTATTAACCGCATCCTCAGTTAAATACAAACTGTTTTCACCAACAAATTTTACGGTGACATTTTCCACCATTCTCCGCTCATTTCGTTGATCGGCAAAACCGTAAAGCGCGACTACGGCAACCAACAAAACTGTCAATTTTATGTAATCCCAATTAATGCGCATAGCTTAATTCTTTTTTGATTTTTGGTACCTCAAGTCCAATATCACCTGCTCCTAGAGCCACTAAAACCCCTGTTTTGCAGTTCTTTACTTCTCCCAACAACTCTGATTTTGTTATCAGCTTTTTACTGGGATTTTCAATCTTATCCAAAAGCCATTGCGATGTAACGCCCTCGATTGGCTCTTCCCTTGCTGGATAAATATCCAGTAGAATGATTTCATCAAAATCCGAAAGACTTGCCGCAAAATCATCGGCAAAATCCTGTGTCCTCGAAAAAAGGTGTGGTTGAAAAATCACCGTTACCTTTTCTCCAGCGTGCATTTCCCGAATGGCTTGGTGCACCGCACTGATTTCTGTGGGGTGATGTGCATAATCATCGATAAACACAAAATCCTTTTCTTTTATCTGGTAAGAGAACCTACGTTGAACGCCTTTAAAAGTGGCCAAAGCTTCGGCAAGGCGGTGTGGTGGGCAACCGGTTTGCACCGCCATCGCAAAAGCAGCTAATCCATTGAGCAAATTGTGTCTTCCCGGTTTGTTGAACTTTACGTTCTCAATAACCTCGGAAGGCGTTATGAGATCAAATATGTAGGCTCCATGTTCAATTTCTATATTTTCTATTCGGTAATCGGCCCCATCTTCTATACCAAAAGTGATTCCCTCCAAAGGAAGTCCCTTGCGCACGAACAATTTTCCGTTAGGTTTAATTCTATCCACGAACTCCCTAAAAGAATGCTCAAGTTCCTCTTTGGTTCCATAAATATCCAAATGATCGGCATCCATAGATGTGACACAGGCAATGGTAGGCGTCAACCGTAAAAATGACCGGTCGAACTCATCCGCTTCCACCACGGAATACTCTGTGCCATCCAGCACAAAATTGCTATCAAAATCTTCGGATATACCTCCCAAAAAAGCTGTCATTGGCAAATCGCACTCTTTGAGCAAATGGGCCAAGATGCTTGATGTGGTAGTCTTTCCATGTGTACCCGCCACCGCCAAACAAAACGAATCCTTGGTAATGATGCCCAACACCTCGGAACGCTTCTTAAGGTTGAATCCACCAGTTTTGTAATATTGATATTCGGTATGTTTGGATGGTACTGCAGGCGTATACACCACCAAAGTATCTGGATGCTTAAAAGTATCCGAAACCAAATCGATATTATCCTCAAAATGAACGGATATCCCATTTTCAACCAATCCATCGGTGATAGGCGTCGGTGTACGGTCATAGCCGGCCACTTCTTTCCCTACAAATTTGAAATAGCGTGCCAAGGCGGACATCCCGATACCACCAATACCGATAAAATAAACGCTATGTATATCCTTCAAATTCACTTCAACAACTTTTCTATTTCGTCCACAATATGTTCCGTAGCCTTTGGCATGGCCATTTTTTTGATGTTCCTTCCCAATTCTTCCTGAAGCCCTTTTGAGTTCATCAAATGAGAAAGGCTATTTTCAAATTCAGCATCCAAATCATTTTCTCTTAGCATGATGGCGGCATCCTTAGCTACCAATGCTTTTGCGTTTTGCGTTTGATGGTCCTCGGCCACATTGGGCGATGGGATAAAAACCACAGGTTTGCCCACTAAACAAAGCTCAGAGACCGACCCTGCTCCCGCTCTTGATATGATGACATCTGCAGCAGCGTAGGCCAAATCCATTCTATTTACAAAAGCCAATACTTTGACATTATCCGATTCATACTTTTTGTATTCTTCATGATACAGTTTACCACACTGCCAAAGCACTTGTAATCCCTGTTCAGCAAAAAAATCAAGCTCCTTTTCAATCAATTGATTGATTCTCCTTGCCCCAAGGCTCCCGCCCAAAATCAAGACAGTCTTTTTATCACAATCAAGTTCAAAAAATGCAGTCGCCTCTTTCTTGCTTTCCTTTATTTCGACCAAATCCGTTCGGATAGGGTTTCCTGTCTTTATAATCTTTTCCTTGGGAAAAAAGCGCTCCATTCCGTCGTATGCCACACAGATTTTATCCGCTTTTCCCGCCAATAGTTTGTTCGTGATTCCCGCGAAGGAGTTCTGTTCTTGCAGCACGCATGGAACACCCGAGCTTTCGGCCATCCGTAACAATGGTCCGCTAGCAAAACCTCCCGTGCCGATGGCCACATGGGGTCTGAACTGCTTCACTATTTTGCGTGCTTCTAACAAACTACTTATCAGTTTTAATGGAAACATGAGATTCTTCAATGTCAGTTTCCGTTGTATTCCACTTATCCACAAGCCCTTTATTTTATATCCTGCTTGCGGCACTTTTTCCATTTCCATTTTATCCTTGGCGCCTACGAACAAAAATTCAGCATCGGGATACCTTCGCTTCAATTCATTCGCTATGGCCACGGCGGGATAAATATGTCCTCCCGTTCCTCCTCCAGAAAGTATAAACCTATATCTGTCCACTCAATACTTTTAAAGGATTCGTTTCATCTATTCCATGGGATTGCTCCTCTAAATTTTCTTTTTTATTGCTGGCGCTCAACACGATTCCAATCGCCATACAGGTCATCCAAATGGAAGTTCCTCCCATACTGATCAATGGCAACGGTTGACCCGTAACGGGAAACAACTGCACCACTACGGCCATATTGATGAAGGCTTGGAACACAATCGGCAGTCCGACCCCTATCACCAATAATTTTGAAAAAACCGTTTTGGACGAATGCGCCACAACAACGATTCTAAACAATAACAACAGGTAGAAAAAGAGCAATGCTCCTCCACCCAACAATCCATATTCTTCTATGATGATAGCAAAAATGAAATCCGACGTACTCTGGGACAACATATTCTTCATCACACTTTTTCCTGCTCCTTTGCCCACAACACCACCTTCGGCCACGGCAATCTGAGCCAAGGTCAACTGGTGCAAATCATCTCTATCCGCTTGTTCGGGATGGATAAAGGTCTCTATCCTTGATTTCCAAGTTCCTGCACGTTGCGGCAATACTTCTGGTGCTTTGAACAGTACAAACAGGAACATTCCTGCAAATATGATTCCCGTAGCCACCATGGCGAACAAATATTTTAAGGGATATCCCCCCAAAAAACACAATACCAACACCATAAAACAAATAATTGCCGCTGTTGAAAAGTTCTCCGGCAAAATCAACAAAACCACTAGGGCAACCGGCAACCAAAGCGGAAGGATACTCTCTTTGAACGTTATCTTCACGTCCTTGATCTTGGTTAGATATCTGGCTATCCAAATCATTAAAACCACTGCGGCTAATGTTGATGTCTGAAAGTTGACCCCCACCAAAGGAATTTTTATCCAACGGTTTGCCGTCACACCGCCAATTCGAGTTTCCACGGTCAAGGTGTATATCAAAAGCAATATAACTATGGGCATGGCTATGATGGAAAGCCCCTTAAAATAATGTGTAGGTATCCTGTGTACGGCATAAATAATACCGAAGCCCAAAAACAAGAGCACAGCATGCTTTACCAAATGACCCAATGTGGTCCCGTCACCATTGACGTAAACCAAATTGGTACTGGCACTGTACACTGGCAAAAATGAGAAAAGTGCCAATAGGGCCACTACGCCCCAAATGGCTTTATCACCTTTCAGATTTTTGAAAATTGCAAACACGTTTTACAAATTTTTGACTGCGTTTTTAAATTGATCTCCCCTGTCTTCATAATTTTTGAACAGGTCAAAACTCGCACATGCCGGGGAAAGCAAAACTGCATCTCCTCGTTCCGCTACCTTGTAGGCCACTTTAACCGCCTCTTGCATGGAATAGGTCTCTACCATAAGGTCGATTACATTCCCAAAGGCATCCAACAACTTGGCGTTATCCACACCCAAGCAAACAATCGCCTTGACTTTCTCGCGGACCAACGGCATCAACTCGGAATAATCGTTCCCTTTGTCCACACCTCCAACAATCCACACTATAGGTCTTTTGATGCCGTCCAAAGCATAATACGTAGCATTTACATTGGTCGCCTTAGAGTCATTGATATACTCCACATGGTTGATCTTCAACACCTTCTCCAATCTATGGGGCACCCCTTGAAAAGATTGGATGCTATTGCGAATCGTCTCTTTTCTGACCTTAACCAGCATGGCCGCCATACTTGCCGCCATTGTATTCTTTACGTTGTGCTGACCTTCCAAGGCCAAAATATCTTCACTCATTTCCAAGGTTTTATTTTCTAATTTTATTTTAATCGTTTTATTCTCCAACCAAGCACCCTCGTTAAGCTTTTGCTTCACCGAAAAAGGTAATAATTTGGATTGAACAGGGTGTTCTTTTAACCAATCCCGAATCACTTCGTCATCTGCATCGTAAATCAAGTAATCATCTTCATTCTGATTCATCGCAATTCTAAATTTGGATGCGATGTAGTTTTCGAACTTGTACTCATATCTGTCCAAGTGATCGGGCGTAATGTTGGTAATGATGGCGATATGGGGTTTAAAATCCACAATACCATCCAACTGAAAACTGCTTATTTCCAGCACGTAGTGGTCAAAGTCTTGTTCGGCCACCATTTTAGCATAGCTATCACCAATGTTTCCGGCCATGCCCACATTCAACCCACCATCTACCAATAAATGATTGGTTAACATGGTGGTGGTGGTTTTTCCGTTGCTTCCTGTGATTCCAATCAAAGTCGCATCGGTATATTTTGATGCAAACTCAATCTCCGAAATCACGGACACTCCTTTTTCAACCAACGCCTTTACCAATGATACTTTATCCGGAATACCTGGACTCTTCATTACCACGTCGGCATTCAAAATTTTGGCTTCGGTATGCTCACCGGACTCCCATTCAATCTCAAAATGTTCAAGAACTTCTTTGTATTTCTCTTGGATTTCGCCTTTGTCAGAAACAAAGACTTCAAATCCTTTTTGTTTTCCCAAAATGGCGGTTCCTACGCCACTTTCTCCACCACCAAGTATCACCAAGCGACCCATTGTTATCTAATTTTTAGCGTAACAATACTGATGATGGCCAGCATGATTCCAATAATCCAAAAACGGGTCACTATTTTGCTCTCGTGATATAATTTCTTCTGATAATGATGGTGTAATGGTGCCATCAAAAAAATTCGTCTTCCTTCCCCATACTTCTTCTTGGTCCGTTTGAAATAGCCCACCTGAAGCATTACGGATAATGATTCAGCAAAGAAGATTCCGCACAAAATTGGTATCAATAATTCCTTTCTAACTATGATGGCAATTACTGCGATTACCCCTCCAATGGTCAAACTACCCGTATCGCCCATAAAAACTTGGGCCGGAAAGGTGTTGTACCATAAAAATCCAACCAACGCTCCCGCAAAAGCAGCAATAAAAACCACCAATTCGCCCACACGGGGCAAGTAGAAAATATCGAGATAATCAGAAAATTGAATATTCCCCGACACCCAGGCGAATATCCCCAGTGTCATTACAATAATAGCTGAAGAACCCGCTGCCAGGCCATCGATGCCATCGGTTAAATTGGCCCCGTTGGAAACTGCGGTCACAATTAAAATCACAACAGGGATAAAAATGAGCCATGCATAATCTTCGGCACCCTCGCCCATCCATGATATAAAATCGGCATAATCCAATTCGTTGTTCTTAAAAAAGGGCACATTGGTACGAACGGACTTGGTCTCTTCGCCAAATACCTTTTCCACCTTAAAGGTCTCGGTTATGGTGGTGGTGTCTTTCTCTTTTATGGTAACTGCAGGATGAAAGTAAAGCGTCAGCCCCACAATCAATCCCAATCCCACTTGACCCATCACCTTAAATTTACCCTTAAGGCCTTGCTTATCTTTTTTGAATGTTTTGATATAGTCATCGATAAACCCAATGATACCCATCCAAACAGTGGTCACTATCAACAGGATGACATAAATATTTTTGATGTCCGCAAAAAGAATAACGGGCAGCAAGGTTGACATGATGATAATCAATCCGCCCATGGTTGGAGTTCCAGCTTTTTGCTTTTGTCCTTCGAGACCGAGGTCACGGATGCTTTCCCCTATCTGCTTTTTCTGCAAGAATAATATGATGCGTTTTCCGTAGACCATGGCAATCAATAGGGACAACAATACGGATAGCGCAGCCCGGAACGTAAGGAACTGAAATAGTCCCGCACCTGGCAGTTGGTATTGTTTCTCTAAAAATTCGAACAAGTAGTATAACATGGACTACATTATTTTTTAAGGCTCTCCAGAGCTTCTTTCACTTCTTTAAAATCATCAAAATCGACCCGGACACCATTGGTCTCCTGATAGGTCTCGTGGCCCTTTCCCGCCACTAGGATAATATCGTTGGCCATCGCAAGCTTGCATGCGGTTTTTATGGCCTGTTTTCTATTTTCAATGGACAACACTTTGCGAACGTTCTGCGCCTCAACACCGGCTTCCATCTCTTCAATTATGGTGGTCGGCGACTCTGTTCTCGGATTGTCCGATGTAAAAATGGCCTGATTGCTCATTTCTGATGCGATATGACCCATAACCGGACGCTTAGACTTGTCTCTGTCACCACCACACCCCACTACGGTGATGACGTTTTCATTTCCAGTCCTCAACGCATTGATAGTAACCAACACATTTTTTAGTGCATCCGGCGTATGGGCATAATCAACAATAGCTGTTATTTTATCTTTTGATATGTAATATTGAAACCTGCCATCCACATTCTCCAACTCGCTCATCAACCTTAAAATCTCCATCTTCTCGAGACCAAGGATATCGGCCGTGGCGTATATGGCAAGCAAATTATACGCATTAAAGTCCCCGATAAGCCTGGACCACAACTCATTGTCGTCAACTTTTAAAAGCTGACCGTTGAATTGCCTTTCCAAAATTTGTGCCCTGTAATCGGCGAAGGTTTTTAAGGCGTAAGTATATTTTTTGGCTTTGGTGTTTTGCAACATTACCAATCCGTTCCTGTCATCGATATTGACCAAGGCAAAAGCCGTTTTGGGCAGCCCATCGAACAACATCTTCTTGGTGTCCCTGTACTCAGCAAAGGTTTTATGATAATCCAAATGATCATGGGACAGATTGGTGAAAATGGCTCCTTCAAAATGCAGGCCTTCCGCCCTTTTTTGATGGATTCCATGGGAACTCACTTCCATAAAGCAGAATTCCACCCCAACTTCGCTCATCATGGAAAGATAATTATTGATGGTAATCACATCTGGGGTGGTATGTGAAGTTTTGAATTCTTTGTCATTCACCAGCACCTTGATAGTGGAAATCAATCCCACTTTAAAACCAGCTTTTTTGAACAGATTATACAATAATGTGGTAACGGTAGTTTTTCCATTGGTACCCGTTACGCCTACCAATTTTAGGTTCTTGGACGGGTTGCCATAAAAATTGGAAGCTATCACCGCAAGTGCGCTATTGCAATTATCCACTTGCAAATAGGTAACTCCATTTACCATGAGTTCGGGAAGCTCTTCACATACAATGGCCCTTGCCCCTAAATCCACGGCTTTTTGGATATATCCATGTCCATCGGTAACAGTACCTCGAATGGCGACGAACACATCGTCCATTTCGACCTTTCTGGAATCAAAATGAACGTTGTTCACCATTACATTGGTATCCCCGCTCACTGCGGAAAGACTTACTCCATATAATATGTCCTTCAATAACTTCATGAAAGCTCCAATACTATTTTTTTGACCTGTTTGATATTGGTCCCTTGGTTTACCGACTGATTTTTAACTTTTCCATTGCCGTGCACTTCCACCTCAATCCCTAAATTCTCTAAAAGGGAAATGGCATCCATTCCACTCATCCCCTTCACATTCGGCACGGTACTGTACTTTTTTTGGACTTGGACATAGTACTGCTGATAGTCCTTGTCCAAATCAATATTCTCTCTAATCCTACTATCCACTTCATCCACCATGGGAGAAATGGCATGTATTTTTTGGGCCATGGATTTAAATACCGGACCTGAAACATCCGCTCCGTAATACCCCTCTTGCTTATCTGGCTCATGAATGACCACGATACAGGAATACTTTGGATTGTCTGCCGGGAAATAGCCAGCAAACGAGGAGATGTAGGCCAATTTATCAGGGTTTTTCTCCACATAGTTTTTCTGCGTTGTACCAGTTTTGCCCGCCATGGAAAAGTTTTTGGAGTACATTCTATGTCCCGTCCCATAATCCTTCTCCACAACATCCTTCAGTAGTTGTTGAACCTTTTTTACCGTTTCCTTTGAGCAGATGGAAGAGTTCAACACCTCTTTATCAAATTGCTGCACCACTTTATTGCCTTCTCTCACCTCTTGAATCATCCGGGGCTTCACATACTCACCATCATTTGCAATGGCATTATAGAAAGCCAAGGTTTGAATAGGGGTCAACGATACTTCGTAGCCGTGCGACATCCAACCCAAGGAAATCCCCGACCAACCCTTATCCCCAGGATATCGGATTACCGGATCGCCTTCTCCAATAATGGGCAAGCCCAACTTTTTATGAAGACCCATATTCATTAAGCGGTTCACAAATTTTTCAGGCTGTTCTTTATAATTTTCATTGATGATTTTTGCAAAAGCTACGTTGGACGAAACAGCAAATGCCTTGGACAACGTTATTTTTCCATAGCCTCCCCATTTGGTATCCTTTACAACCCCATCATAAATACGGTACCTACCTTTTTCGGTATCGATGACCGTACTGGTATCGACCACTTTATCCTCCAAAGCGGCAACCATTGACATCAATTTAAAAGTAGAACCGGGCTCATGGGATTCACCAACAGCGTAGTTCAACTTTTCATAATATTTTCCTTCGGAAGTTCTTCCTAGATTGGAAATTGCCTTGATTTCCCCGGTTTGCGTTTCCATGACGACCACACAACCATGGTCGGCCTTATATTTTTCCAATTGTTTCAACAATTCGTGATGCGCAATATCCTGAATGTTCACATCGATTGTCGAAACCACATCCAAACCATCCTTGGGTTCCACTATATTGTCCAACCCGACAGGTTTCCATTGCCCTTTGGCTATTTTTTGCTTTAGGCGCTTCCCTTCCTTGCCGCGCAAATAGGTTTCACCGAACGCACCATCCAATCCTACGCGGGTGTAATATCCGTTTTCGTCCACACGCTCGTAACCAATGCTCCTTGCGGCCATCTTGCCCAAAGGATATTCACGGACCACGCGATGCGTTTCAATGAACCCTCCTTTGTAGGGCCCAAGATTGAATAATGGGAACTGCTTAATGCGCACATAATCCAGATAGCCTACATTGCGGGCCACAAGCTTATATCGGTTACCGTTTGCCCGTGCTTTACGGAACAATTGCCTGTAATAAGATGAAGGTCTCTCGAACAATTTGCCCAAGGAATCGGACAATGCAGCAACATTGTTCTCGAAGTTTTCTTGCGAAACGGTCTGAGCATCGAACCGAATATCATATTTTGGAACAGATGCCGCCAACAAGCTACCATCTTCAGAATAAAGATTTCCTCGATTGGGCTCTATGGTGAACATCTTTTCGGTTTTGCTGAGCGCCAGCTCCTTGTACTTTTCGCCCTGCACCATCTGAATATCCACCAACTTCACCACTACGGCTATGGCCAAAACAAGAAGTCCCCCGGCTACGAGGTACAATCTGTTCATGATATTTTTTTCGGTTATGGCCACTATTCCGCTGATTTAACTTTAATTTTTCTTGGAGGGTTTTGTGATGGCATCAAGCCTTTCTCCGCAACCACCTCTCGCAAGGTTGATTCTAATTTGAGTTGTTGTACACTGGAACGGGCTTCAAAAAACTCGCTCTTTAGCTTACGAACCTCTTCGTTCAATTCGGCAATCTCCAATACTTTTTTATCCGCATTGTGACTACTGGAAATCATCAATGCTGCCAAGAAAGAGGCAAACAATAAAAACATCCAGTTCTTGGGCGCATCTCCGCTCACCAAAAACTTTCCTTTTAATATGTCCAGTAATCCTTTTCTCATTTTACATTTTATATGCGCTCCGCTATGCGAAGTTTTGCACTTCTCGCCCTATTATTGTTCTTTATTTCTTCTGCTGATGGAACAATCAGTCCCCCGACCTTTTTTAAAGGAACATTAATGTTCCCATAAAAATCTTTCTCCGGTTCACCCTCAAATCTACCTGCTCGGATAAAGCGTTTTGCCAAACGGTCTTCCAAAGAATGATAACTGATTACACTCAACCTGCCACCTTCGTTCAACATCTCTGGCACTTGCTCAAAAAATTCCTTGAGCACTTCAATTTCCTGATTGACCTCAATCCTGATGGCTTGATAAATCTGTGCCAAAATTTTATTCTCCTTCATTTTCGGCAAAAACCTTTTCAATACATTTTTAAGATCATCTGTTGTTTTGATGGGCTCTTCCAATCTTGCCTCGACCAAGGTTTTGGCCATGGCATTTGCGTTGCGCAACTCGCCATATTGAAAAAGAACCGATGCTAAATCTTCTTGGGAATAGGTGTTCACCACCTGAAAGGCCGACAATTCGCTTTTTTTGTCCATCCGCATATCCAAATCCGCATTGAACCGAATGGAGAAACCGCGCTCGGCTTCATCGAACTGATGGGAGGAAACCCCAAAATCCGCCAAGATTCCATCAACTTTCCGAATGCCATAGAACTTTAAAAACTGTTTGAGGTAGCGAAAGTTCTGATTGATCAATTGAAACCTTTCATCATCTATTGCGTTTTGAAGCGCATCCTCATCTTGATCAAAAGCGAACAACTTGCCGCCGCTACCCAATCTTTTCAAAATTTCTTTGGAGTGCCCGCCGCCACCGAAGGTGACATCCACATACACTCCATTATCCTTTATATTCAATCCGTCCACCGATTCCTTTAGCAGTACCGGATTATGATATTCACTACTCATCGTCGTCAAAAATCTCCTCGGCCAGGTCGGCATAATCCTTCTCCCCTTCCGCCAAGACTTTCTCGTACAGATCTTTGTTCCAAATCTCGATTTTATCAAAAACCGCATTCAGAACCACTTCTTTTTCAATTCCGGCAAACTCCACCAAGTTTTTTGGAATCTGCAACCTTCCGGAATCACCGTCAATACTGACCTCCTTCATCCCTGCAACAAAATTCCTTACAAAAGCATCGTACTTTCGGTTGATTTTGCTTTTCTTCATCACTTTCTGCATCAGCACATCGAACTCGGCCTTGGGATACAACTCCAAGCATTGCTGGAAAACAGATCGCTTGATTACGAACCCATCCTTGATTACGGGCACCAACTGATTCTTCAAAGAAATGGGCAACAACACCCTTCCCTTGGAGTCCGCTTTGCAATCATGTTGTCCTATGATATGGGTCACTAGAAATCAATTGGTTACTTAATACAACTCAAATATATAGATTTTATTTCCACATTTCTCCACTTAACACCACTTTTGTTAATAAATTCCCCACTTTTGACCTATTTCATCCGATTTGCATATGAAAATTGATTATTGCGGCATGAGCCCATTTGAAAATAGTTTTGATCAAAATGAAAAAACTTCTTACCGATAAACCAAAACCTAAAATCTTTGTGATATGAAATTCCTATATTTGCCCCTCTTACTACCAACTGACTATAGATGGAAGAGCATTTAATCGAGGATGGCAAATACCGATATATAGAAAAGGGAGAAGGGACTCCCATGATCATATTGCACGGTTTGATGGGGGGTTTGAGCAACTTCCAGGGCGTATCCGAATATTTTCCCCCAAAGGGATATCAGGTGCTGATTCCCGAATTGCCGATTTACGATTTGCCTCTTTTGAAAACCACGGTAAAAAACTTTGCCAACTTTCTGGAAGGGTTCATTGAGCACAAAGGGCTGAAGGACGTCATCTTGTTAGGAAACTCTCTCGGCGGACACATTGGCCTTTTGCACACCAAAATGTTTCCGGAAATGGTAAGAGCACTTGTAATCACTGGAAGTTCGGGCCTTTACGAAAGCGCCATGGGCGATGGATATCCAAGGCGAGGTGATTACGAATTCATCAAAAAAAAGGCAGAGGACGTATTTTACGATCCAAAAGTAGCCACCAAGGAAATAGTGGACGAAGTTTTTGCTACGGTGAACGATAGAATGAAATTGGTAAAGACGTTGGCCATAGCAAAAAGTGCCATTCGCCATAATATGGCCAAGGATCTGCCTCACATGAACACACCGACTTGCATCATTTGGGGAGAAAACGATACAGTTACCCCACCCAATGTAGCAAAGGAATTTCACGAACTTCTCCCCGACTCCGATTTATACTGGATAGAAAAGTGTGGCCATGCACCGATGATGGAACATCCGAACGATTTTAACCATATTCTCGAAGCTTGGTTGAAAAAACGTAACTTCTAAGCATGAAAATCACCTCGGCAGAATTTGTAATGAGCAACTCCAATGTTGCCAAGTGCCCCAATGAACCATTACCGGAGTATGCTTTTATCGGCAGGTCCAATGTTGGCAAGTCTTCCTTGATCAATATGTTGATGGAACGCAAATCGTTGGCAAAAACCTCTGGAAGACCGGGAAAAACGCAGCTTATTAACCATTTTAAAATCAATAATAATTGGTTTTTGGTGGATTTGCCCGGATATGGATATGCAAGAGTGTCCAAAAAGGACAAAAAAACATTTCAGAAATACATCACCGAGTATTTTCAAAAAAGAAAACAACTAGTATGCGGTTTTGTACTGGTGGACATACGTCATGAGCCTCAACCCGTGGACCTGGAGTTCATGGAATGGCTGGGCAGCAATCAGATTCCGTTTGCGATAATCTTTACAAAGGCGGACAAACTGAAGCCGGCCGTTATCGAAAAGCAAGCCAATGCCTACCTTCAAAAACTACTGGATGGTGCTTGGGAGGAGGCCCCTCCACATTTTACCACTTCATCAACCAACCGTATGGGGCGCGAAGAACTTTTGGAGTTTATTGACAGCATCAACCAAGATTTCTTCAAAAGCAATACTTAGGCATCAGCCCTTTACCACCATCAATCAATTTGGTAAGAAATAGCTCGTTTTTACGACAAATCAACCAGCTAAAACTCAAGTTTTAATTTAAAAAAGATTGATACAATGAAATCTGTATTACACAAAGCAGCAACCCGAGGCCATGCAGACCATGGCTGGTTGAATTCACACCATACATTTAGTTTTGCAGGGTATCACGACCCCGAACGAATGCATTTTGGGGTACTACGCGTACTCAATGATGACCAAGTAGCGCCCGGAAGAGGTTTCGGGACGCATCCCCACGACAATATGGAAATTATATCCATTCCTTTGGAAGGAGATTTGGAGCATAAGGATAGCATGGGCAACACTACCACTATTAAGGAAGGGGATGTACAGGTGATGAGTGCCGGTACTGGAGTTCAACATAGCGAGTACAACAAGAATAGTGATCAAGAAGTAAAGTTTTTGCAGATTTGGGTCTTTCCGAACAAACGCAATGTTGAACCTCGATACGACCAAATCTCTATTCGGGAGATTGCAAAGAAGAATGCCTTTTACCAGGTCCTTTCTCCTAGTTCTGAAGATGAAGGTGTCTGGATCCATCAAGATGCTTGGTTCCATTTAGGGAAATTCGAAGAAGGGAAAACGGATTCCTATCAAATCAAAAAAGAAGGAAATGGCGTGTATGCCTTCGTTTTGGAGGGTGAAGTCGAAATCAATGGACAAAAGCTCGAAAAACGGGATGGATTTGGGATTTGGGACACGAACTCGTTCGATTTTAAATCCAACACAGACAGCAGGGTCTTGCTCATGGAAGTCCCTATGAGCTTGGACAACATAGGACGTTAAGCTTACAAATTGAAAAGCCCCATATCGGGGCTTTTTTTATTCTGATTTTTACTTAAAATTATATTCCAAGTGCTTTTTAGGTATTTTAGGTCCATAAATATGACACAAATGGCTCAAAAAACATCGAACCAATTCACTCCCGGAGGATTTATTAAGGTAATGTCCTTTTTACATCTCGGTATCGCAACGACCCCAGTAATATTGGCCATCCTATTCTATTTTAATGCAGACGCCCAAGAGCTCAGCACTTCCGACACAAACGATATATTTTTGGCAATCGTTCCGGTGGTAGCCTTGACAAGTATTTTCTTGGGAGATTTGATTTTCAAAAAAACACTGAGGTCCGTATCCCAAAAGAACGGGCTCAGGGAAAAGTTGACCAAATTTCAAACGGCATCGATTATAAAATATGCCTTGTTGGAGGGAGCCTCACTTTTTAGCATTGTTATTTTTTCGAATACCCAAAACCTCACTTACCTTATTATCGGTGTTGTACTGATTGGCTATTTATATCTACAAAGACCAACCAAGTCAAAAATTGAGAGTGCCCTCGACCTAAAAGGAGCCGAAAAGGCAAAGTTCGACCGCATACACGAACCAGTGGATTGAGTTATTTTTTCAATTCCAGTTTTTCCGCGAAATATTCGCAAAAATCCTTCATGGTAGCTGTCATTTTTTCGTCTTGTGTGGCCTTGTAAAAAGTATCGGCCATGGATACCAAGGTTTGATGAAAAAATACCTTCATCTCATCTACCGGCATATCCTTTGTCCATAAATCAATTTTTAAGGATTCTTGATTTTTGCTGTCCCACACGGATAGCATCATTGCTTTGGCATCTTCTTCCTTAATTCCGCCATCCTGTGCCGACCAGGTCAATTCCTCGGGCACTCGGTTCTCATCCAACCCAACCTTTAAGGTTATTTCCGAAGTGTGTTCTACTGCCATTTATCTTTTTGGTTTGTAATTTGACTGTTTTAAAATTTCATCTGCGGGCGTATCCAGCATTTGTCCAAGTCCTGTATTGGTCTTTTCCATAAAGGCCCTCACAATCTGCCATCCCATATACCTGCCCAAACGACCTGGCGACTCATTGTCCAATTCCAGTCCGAATTTTGTAAAAGGTGCAGGGTCCAAAAACTTTCGGTCCAATCCCGTATCGGTACTATATAATAATTCACGCTCCACAAAATATTTCCACATTTGCTCCTCATTGGCTCGCGCCCACTCTATTTCTTCTTCGGAATATCCTATTTTTTGTGCATCGGATGCAGAGGGAATCAATTTATCCTTTAAATAAAGTTCTTTGCCATAATAGACCATCCTCGACAATAGAGTTCTGTTACGCGGATAGGAAATAACCTTTTTGGCAAAGGCACTGGCGACATCCGATGTCATAAATTTTTTATCGAGGGAAGTAGCAATATACCTTTGCATGCCTTCATAAAAATGATGGTCTTCACCCAAATAATTATCAAGTCCAATCAACAATAAAGAGTCTACCAAAATGATGCGGCTTTCGTAACGTACATCAGAGGTCAATGTTATGATATGAGGGGTTTCTGTTGCCGGAAAATAATATTTCACATGTTTAAAGAAAGACTCCAAGTCTGCCGATTCCTGTTCAAAATTGCCAAATTCCTTTGCCACTTCCTCGGAAAGCTCAATTTGAAGCGTGTCCGTTAATTTGGCCGACCAAACACTATCGGGAAACTGTTCCGGAAACAAATAGGGATACTTTGATTTCAATTTGGGAATGTCATCAACGGAAGCATTTGCAAATTCCCTATCGAACCTTGAAACTTTCAAATCCACCGGAATTTTGGCGACCTCCTCTTCGGTTTTATCCGTTTCACCACATGATGAAATCGATAAAATCATAACCAAAATAAAACATCTCAATACGGGAATAGTAAAGTATTTCAACAACCGCTTCATTTTTAAGAACACAGGGATTAAATTTACAGGGCACAAAGGTAATTTATAGAATCTAAATAGTAAGATATGCAAACAGAAAAGGTAATAGACCATATTGTTGATTGGTTAAAAACATATGCCGAAAATGCAAAATGCAAAGGTTTTGTCATTGGCGTGTCAGGCGGAATAGATTCTGCCGTAACCTCTACCTTATGTGCAAAAACTGGATTGGACCTTTTATGTCTGGAAATGCCCATTCACCAAGGTGCAAACCAGGTTACACGTGCCGACCGACATATTGATTGGTTGATTGAAAACTACCCAAATGTATCCAGGCAACCGGTCGACCTTACACCCGTATTCGATTCATTGGTAGATGCCTTTCCAAAGGTGGACAAAGAAGAAGACCGATTTATGTCCTTGGCAAATACCCGGGCAAGACTTCGCATGACGACGCTTTACTATTTTGCTGCTTTGGAAGGCTATCTGGTTGCCGGTACAGGAAACAAAGTGGAAGATTTTGGAATCGGGTTCTACACAAAATATGGCGATGGAGGAGTTGACCTTAGTCCAATCGCTGATTTGGTCAAAACCGAGGTTTATGAGCTTGGACGCGTACTTGGAGTAAATCAAGACATTATGGAAGCAGCCCCAACAGATGGCTTATGGGGAGATAGTAGAACCGATGAGGACCAAATCGGAGCATCGTACCCAGAATTGGAATGGGCAATGGAAATGGATGAACAAGGCAAGACATCTGAAGATTTTTCTGATAGGGAAAAGGAAATTTTCATCATATATAAAAGGTATAATACCGCAAACAAGCATAAG
The DNA here is from genome assembly GCF_013376415.1 of Flagellimonas chongwuensis. Classification (GTDB taxonomy): domain Bacteria; phylum Bacteroidota; class Bacteroidia; order Flavobacteriales; family Flavobacteriaceae; genus Flagellimonas; species Flagellimonas chongwuensis. The sequence continues at coordinate 109,610 of NZ_WYET01000009.1, read as the reverse complement.
ATGGTTCCTATACCTATTTGCGAGATTCCAAATGAATTAAAGTAGCGATTCGTCCGAAAAATCCCAGTATAAGACGAAAAAAACCATAGAAAAACTATGGTTTTAAGAAAAAAGTTACAATTTTACATGATTAAATTGTTATCTTGCTCGCTATATACTTTAAGTATTAGCAGCTAACCATTCACTAAATAAACCGTTTCATAATGATTAAAGTATTGATTGCTGACAACCATCCTATTGTTAGGCTTGGTATAAGACAGGTACTTGAAACGAGCTCAGATATTGAAGTCATTGCAGATGTATCTACTACAGAAGAGCTTTTTAAAACACTAAAAGACGTAAATCCAGACGTTGTTATTTTAGAAATGGATATTCCGGAAATCAACGGAATCGCCACCCTAAGAAAAATGAAATTGGAGTTTCCGGACATTAAAACGCTAATGTACAGCGGGCAGTCCGAAGATGTTTACGCCCTTAGTACAATTCGCGCCGGAGCATTTGGATACTTATCCAAAACTGCTGATTTGGAATATATTATTTCAGCAGTTAAAAAAGTAAGTGAAGGCAATATGTTCATTACCAATGAACTTGCCCAACGCCTTGCTTTTGACGAAGGAACACAAAAGCCACGTAGATTCTTTAGAAAACTTTCTTCCCGAGAGGTCGAAGTACTTAAATTATTGGCAAGCGGCAAAAGGAACAAAGAGGTTGCGGAGGGGCTGAACCTCAATGAAAAAACAGTAAGTACATACAAAGCCCGTCTGATGAAAAAATTGAACGTGGATAATTTAGTGGACTTACTCCAACAGGCAAAAGCCTTGGAACTATATTAGGAATACCCAACCAAACCAACTATTGTGGGAACCCCTTTCAAAGCAAAATTTTGGAAGGGGTTTTATAATTTAAGAAAGCACACGGTTCAATTTAGCGTTCAACAATTTGTTGAGCTGAAGATAGTTCATGATTTCCTCCAAAATTTCTGTGTGGTCCCCTTGGCTATCCTGTGTCCTTTCCTTAAGTTTTTCGATTCGGTTCTTTATCAAATTGCAGCGTAGAGTAAGTATGGTCTCTCCTACCAACTGCGCTACACCTACCTGTTTTTCCTTTGGGTAGATGTCACGCCGCTCCCAATCATGCAAAACATACTGTTCCTCCTCCATTAAAATGGATGATACTTGGGATACGGTTTCTTGATCCAAATCTGACAAAAAAGTACTGACCGAAAAATCGGAATCTTCGTTCAATCGCTCTATCAACTTATAATATATTGCCTTGAATTGTTCATTGGTGAGTTCAATTTCGTCCTCCTGAAGATCTAAGAACACCTTTTCATATACTTTGGCCTCAGAGACTTCGGGCTCGAGTACCAACTCTCCCTCTTCATTTTCTTTGAGCACTAAATCTTCGAATTCCTGTTTTTGGTTTCCATAAAGCAACAGCACTTCAATGATTTTTCGTTCCAATTCGTACTGCACATCTACCTTCTCGACTACAGCATCATTCTTTACGACTTCAAAGGCTTTACGCTCCTGCTTTTCCTTTTTTGAGGTATCTGTTTGCTGTTTCTTATCAATCTGTGCCAACGTATTGTACAGCACATCTTCGGAAATCTGCATAATCTTTGCACATTCCTGCACGTAGATTTCTTGTCGGATACGGTCCGGAATCTTACTGATGCTGTTTACGATATCCCTAACCGTATCTGCACGTTTTATAGGGTCATTGGCCGCCTCTTTGGCCAATAAAGAAGTTTTGAACTGGATAAAATCCATGGCATGCTCCGTCAAGTACTCCACCAAATCTTCATAAGTGTTGTTCTTGGCAAAGCTGTCCGGGTCCTCCCCTTCTGGAAATGTACAGACCTTTACGTTCATGCCCTGCTCCAAAATAAGGTCGATGCCACGGAGAGATGCCCGTAATCCGGCGGCATCCCCATCAAACAAAACTGTAATGTTCTTGGTAAGCCTGTTAATGAGTCTTATCTGCTCCGGCGTCAATGCCGTCCCACTAGATGACACCACGTTTTCCACTCCTCTTTGGTACATCTGGATGACATCTGTGTAACCCTCAACCAGAAAACAGTTATCTTCTTTGGCAATGGCTTGCTTGGCATAGTAAATACCGTACAGCACCTTACTCTTGTGATAGATGTCACTCTCGGGAGAATTCAGATATTTAGCGGCTTTTTTATCATTTGTCAAAATACGACCTCCAAACCCCAATACTCTACCGCTCATGGAATGGATAGGAAACATGACCCTGCCTTTGAACCTATCAAATTTTCTGCTTTCTCCGCCAGCCTGCTCCTTAACAATGGTAAGACCGGTTTTCTCCAGAAACTCCAGCTGGTAGCCTTTATCGAGTGCAGTTGTGGTAAAGGCGTCCCACTCATCCAGGCCATAACCCAAGCCAAACTTTTTGATGGTATCATCCGTAAAGCCGCGCTCTTTAAAATAACTTAGCCCAATGGCCTTGCCAGGTTCAGTATCCCAAAGCGTTTCGGCAAAGTACTTTTGTGCATACTCGGACACTAAATACATACTTTCCCGCTCATTGGCCTGTTCCTTCTGCTCATCCGTTTGCTCGGTCTCCTCTATTTCAATATTATATTTTTTAGCCAAATACTTTATGGCTTCAGGATAGGTAAAATGCTCGTGCTCCATCAAAAAAGCCACCACATTACCCCCTTTGCCGCTACTGAAATCCTTCCATATCTGCTTAACTGGGGATACCATAAAACTGGGTGTACGCTCATCCGTAAAGGGGCTCAGTCCCTTAAAATTGGAACCCGATTTTTTCAATTGTACAAAATCACCGATGACCTCCTCCAATCGGGCGGTTTCATATACTTGGTCTATGGTGGTTTTTGAAATCAAAGCGTTCCGTTAAAATAGCTGTTAAAGGTAAATAAAAACAAAGTTTTGATGAACCCCAAAAGGAATTCCCTCTTTTAGATTTAGTATCTTAGGACCGCCTTGCATAACTGCGGTATATTTTAATGTAAAATCGATTTTATGATAAATAGCATATCTAAAAAACATTGGGGACTTGCAGCATTTTTTTTGGTATTTTCATTGATGGCACATGGCCAAATGGCAGAAAAAGCAGCTCCAATTATTGAAGATGGTGAAGCTCAAGTGGTGGAAGCCTTCTCCGACCCAAGTAAATGGATACGTCATGATCTTTGGGTAGAGACCACTTTTGATTCTGATGGTGATGGAAAACTGGACCGCATGCACGTAGACGTAACCCGACCCGAACAAACGGAATCAGAAGGTTTAAAACTTCCCGTGATTTATGAATCGAGCCCTTATTATGCAGGTACGGCCGGCTTGGACAAAGGTGTTTTTTGGGATGTAAAACACGAACTTGGTGAACCGGGAAAACCTAGAAAGCACCCTGAGGTCACCCGCTTGGGCGAACGGCCTATCATATCCAACTCGCAAATTATGACATGGGTTCCAAGAGGCTACATCGTGGTTCATTCCTCTTCTCCAGGCACTGGCCTCTCCGATGGAGCACCAACCGTTGGGGGCGACAACGAATCCTTAGCACCAAAAGCAGTTATCGATTGGCTCAACGGAAGGGCAAAAGGATTTACTGAAAGAGACGGAGACAAAGAAGTAAAAGCGTATTGGTCCACCGGAAAAGTGGGCATGACGGGTACCTCCTACAACGGAACTATACCATTAGCAGCTGCAACCACAGGCGCTGATGGGCTTGAGGCCATTATTCCAATAGCACCAAATACTTCATACTATCACTATTACCGCTCCAATGGATTGGTTCGTTCACCTGGCGGATACTTGGGCGAAGATATTGATGTACTCTATGATTTTATCCACAGTGGCGATGAATCCAAACGGGCCAGAAACAATGAAGTGGTTCGCGATACGGAGATGAAGAACGGACAGGACCGTATAACTGGGGATTACAACGATTTTTGGGCCGGAAGGGACTATCTGAACGATATGGAACCCATGAAAGCAGCTCTTTTGATGTCACACGGTTTTAATGACTGGAACGTGATGCCCGAACACAGTTACCGTATTTATAAAAAAGCCAAAGAGATGGGGCTTCCGACCCAAATCTACTACCATCAAAACGGTCATGGGGGACCACCTCCAATTTCTATGATGAACCGATGGTTCACACGCTATTTATTTGATGTGGAAAATGGTGTAGAAAACGACCCAAAGGCATGGATTGTTAGAGAAAATGACAACAAGGACAATCCCACACCGTACTCAGATTATCCAAATCCAGATGCCCAAGATATTACATTGTACTTGCAAAAAGGCGGATTACAATTTGGTGGGCTATCATCCAAAAAATCAAAAAATAAGGGCAAAGAAACCTTGGTGGACGATCATAACGTTTCAGGTGCAGATTTGGCAAATGCCGAATCCTCTCAAAATAGGTTATTGTATGTAACCGCTCCTCTGACAGAAGATGTACATATTTCCGGTGTGCCCAAAATCAAAATAAAACTGGCCAGTAGTAAACCTGCGGCCAATCTATCGGTTTGGGTGGTTTCGCTACCATGGTCTGAAGCTTTAAACAGCAAAATAACAGACAACATCATTACCCGTGGATGGGCCGACCCTCAAAACCACAGTTCATTGACAGAAAGTAAACCTTTAGTTCCCGGAAAATTCTACGAAATGGAATTTGAATTAATGCCTGATGATCAAATAATTCCAAAAGGACAGCAAATTGGTCTGATGATTTTTTCCAGTGATAAAGAATTTACCCTTTGGCCAAATCCGGGTACAGAGCTGACCGTGGATTTGGATGGAACTGAACTTATGCTGCCTATCGTTGGTGGAAGTATTGATTTTGTAGAACATGATTGATTGATTCAATTACAACAACACTGAAAATTTAATCATAATGGACAAACATAGTTTTAGCACACTCTCGGAAGTTGTCAATTACTTGACACAAGAAGAGGGCTATAAGGAAGACTTTGAAGCAGATGAGTCCTCCATAAAGGCTCTGTACTCAAAGAAAGAATATAATCCGGATGAATTATTGATAATTGATTCATATCGTTTTGAGGGCATGACAGACCCCGCCGATGAATCCACTGTCTTCGCTATAGAGGCAAAAGATGGCACAAAGGGAACCTTGGTGATTTCCTACGGAGCTTCGACCGCGCAGAATGAAGAACTCATTCGTCAAATTCCTGTTAGAAAGAAATAATCAAACATAGAGCTTGCCCACAGAAGAAGGCTGATACAATAACCAACCGGTAAGGCTGAACCTGCTTTTATGCGCCTCGAGGACGGCATGGGGAACCTCCGCACTTTTGAACATCACACAACGGGCGGCCAAGGGCTCCACTAGAAAACTTGACCCATCTTTTTCAAAAATTTCCAATTCTCCTCCATCACCAGGCTTCCAATCATCGTTCAAATAAATAATCATTGAAATCATGCGGTTGCTTCGATTTTCAAACTGATCCAGATGTTTGTCATAATGTCCTCCAGAAGGGTAATGCGCCAAATGAAACTCATATCCTGACAAACTCAAATAGCAGTACCGGTTGAATATATGCATGGTTTCATCCAACAATTCCCAGTACGTTTTCAAATGGGCGTCCCGGTTTCTATCCAACCAATACGTAAAATCACCTCGTATCTTCGTATCAATCTGATTTTCGGAATGGGCGCCGATTCCTGCCTCCTTAAAATTGGGGAGCTTACCCAGAAAAAAAGATTTGATCTCGGTATAAAGTTCGTCACGTAGAAAATTGTCTACGATTACATAATCCTTACTGGAGATGTCGTCCATCCAAGACAACCATTCCTCCAAAGCGTGGTAGGCGTTCAATGTTTCAAAAATGTGGGCGAATGTAGAAAATATTTAAAAACGAAAATCATTTTTTTCATTCGCTCTTGAAAGCTCTAACTTTGAGATGGATTAATATTGGTGTTTAATGATACTCTTCTTCGGAACAAGACCTGGCAAAAAAGAAACCAAAGTACTGAACCATGTTTCCTGCTCGCATTGCGGCCAAACTGGAACATTGACCGCAGTTGCCCAACCGAACTACGCACATTTGTTCTGGATTCCGCTGTTCACCATCAACAACATTCGCTATGCGGAATGCTCCCACTGTAAAAAAGTATACTACAAAGAGGAGTTCACCCCTGAAATGGAACGGGCGCTATCGCAATAAAAAACGGCCAGGATAACCTGACCGCCTTTCTTCAAGGTTCAAAAATGGTTAAATATCGAACCGAAGGCCCAATGAAATATTGTTTTGCTTTACTTCTGCATCCTTAAAGATTGGATTAAGATCATATTTTAAATAAAGTAGGACGCCATCAAAACCCATATAGCCGCTAACCCCATAAATCAAATCACTGCTGTTGTAATCGCGCTTTAGTTTATCCTTGACATTTTCCCCATCACGGTTGTACTTTAATTTCTGACGGGTTCCCAGACTAAATCCCCCGTATCCACCAAAACCAAGTCTAAATTGATCTCTAATGGAATAACGCATGGTACGCTCCGTTTTTCTCAATTTTGATGGGCCTACCTCAAAATGAACAGGAAACACTAGATTGTCCATTCTAAACTTGGATTTATCCAAATCGTATTCGAATTCCTGTAATACGGTTTGCCCCTCTTCCTGTACAAATATTCTGTTTCCATCAGGTTTTAATCCATTGAACTGAAATGAGAAACCGTAGTTGAAACGCAGCCAATTCGAATTCTTGAACACTCTGGTACGCCACTGCCATCCCATTTCAAAAAAACGGCTTCCACCAATTTTATAGGGGGAGTCGGAAAGCGACTGTCCTTCTATAATGGCGTTGTTCAGCCCTATGGCCATCACAAAGTCGGAGTAGGTTCTCCTGTCGTACTTAATCTCTTTTTTCCATCTATTGGAATTAAAAGTAATGGCGGGTTTCCCATCAATGAGCAAACCTATCCGCATACGATCACCGTAAATAGTATCTATTTCTCTCAATGTTAGTACGTCTCCTTTATTTCGCTCCAGCAAAGCAATTTGGTTCTCAACAATGGCAACACGGTTCTCTATGTTCAAGGCGCGCTGTTTGGCCACTTCTTCTTTTAACATCCTAGCCTCGTTTTCCGAGATATTACCATCCTCCAAACGCTGGTTAATATCCCTAACCTCGAACTTTAGGGCATCCTTTTCCTGTTCAATGATTCGCTGTTTTTCAATTTTCAACGCTTCTATTTTCTTTTGATAATCTTCTTGTCCCCAAACAGAATGTGCAACAAGGAACAAAAGCAAAATGGTCGAATAAAATGTAATTGTCTTCATGATTGTTTTTGGATTATAAACCTCCCTCCTCCCTGCCCATTTGGACAGGAAGTTACAGAAGGTTCCACTTGATTGATGAATAATTTTATTGGTTTCGGTCCGCCACTGCCGTACGTACTTTTAAGTATCCAGATTTTAGAGCATCAAAGATTTGGTCCCGGAACGATTCGTCCAGTTCGTCCTCCACTTCTGCCAAGAGGGACATGGCATCAACGGAACTACCGTCAGTGAATAACTTATCCGTTAAAATCTGTCTTTGTGCTGCTCGTAAAAGGGAATCCACTTCGGCATCGGTCACCTCTTGGCTTGTATTTTCCATTAGCTGCACCTGTGCCACTACTTCTTCCACCTTTTGCGCGATCAGCTTATCAGAATTAATCTTGATTTCGTCTTGCAAAGGCTCCTTGGTCTGTTGTTCGGCAACCAGTATATTGGAATCCGGCTGTTTAAACGTTTTGGTTTCCTTTGGTCCTTTGGCCTCAACTTCGGTAACGGCAACTTTGGCTTCCATCTCCGGGGTTAGTTTCTCTTCAACTTTTTCTATAAATTTTATATCGGTTTCTTGCAATGTTTCTGATTCTACAACTTGTGGCGCTTCCATCTCCGTATCACTATTTGTAAAAAAGAAGACCGATACCAGCACAATGCCCACAACGCTTGCAGCTATGGCATAAGGGAACCACTTCTTCTTATGCTGTGGTTTATGTTCCAGTTGCGAAGCAATTTGATCCCAAGAACCTTTTGATGGAACAATGGTTCGCTCTTCCAGTTTTTCCCTGATATGTTTTTCGAGTTTATCCATACCTCTATATTTTGTTCGCCGAATGTGACTTGGGCGACATTCCCTTTAAACTTAAATTTTCCTGAAGCATCTTTCTGGCCTTGAACAGTTGCGATTTTGAGGTTCCCTCGGATATTTCCAATAGCTCCGCAATCTCTTTATGGCCATACCCTTCAATAGCATAAAGTAAAAATACCGCCTTATAGCCCTCCGGAAGTTCATCAATCAAATGTTGCACGTACTCGACATCCAAAATTCCATCGTTGGTGGTTGAGACTATTGTATTTGAATCCACCACGGCGTCGTCATATACCACGAACTGTCTTTTCCGCAAATAGGAGATACTTTCCCGGACCATTATTGTTCTGATCCAACCTTCAAAACTCCCTTTATGTTGGTATGAACTTAAATGGTTAAACACCTTGACAAAACCATGAATCATTACATCTTCCGCAAATTGAAGGTCCTTGATGTACTGCCTACAAACCCCCAACATCTTGGGCGAAAATTTATCGTACAACAACCTTTGGGCCTGTTGGTCCCCTTTGATTGATTTTTTGATCAATTGTTTTTCGTTGCTATGTAGCGTAATGATCTTCAAAAGTTTGGTTTACATTGGTGTCTCTATTTACATAGACGGGATATGGACACGAATAGTTGCCTGAAAATAAAAAAATTTCAGTATTTATTTGATAATCAATAATTTAAAAATTTATTTTTTACGATCCACTACGTAGTTAACCATAAGTGTGAGGGCACTTTTGTACTCAGAATCGGGATAATTATCCAAAATGGCCAGAGCTTCGTCCTTAAACTCCAACATTTTGACCACGGCATAATCCAGTCCGCCTTTTTCCTTGACGTACTCGATTACCTCTTTTACCCGTTTCTTGTTCTTGTTATGCTTTTTGATGGAATTGATCAACCACTTCTTCTTATCCTTATCACTATTGTTCAAAGCGTATATTAAAGGAAGGGTCATCTTCTGTTCCTTAATATCGATTCCCGTAGGTTTTCCGATTTTCTCCGCACCGTAATCAAACAGATCATCCTTAATTTGAAAGGCCATTCCGCAAAGCTCTCCGAACTTTCTGAAGATTTCGACCTCATCGGAATCAGGTCGTACCGAACAAGCGCCCATGCTGCAACACGCAGCAATTAAGGTCGCAGTTTTCTGTCGGATGATATCGTAGTAAACGTCTTCTGTAATATCCAATAAACGGGCCTTTTCAATTTGGAGCAATTCCCCTTCGCTCATATCGCGTACCGCATTGGAAATAATATGAAGCAAATCATAATCCTTGTTTTCCAAGGATACCAAAAGACCTTTAGAGAATAGAAAATCGCCGACCAAAACGGCAATTTTATTCTTCCATAAGGCATTAATGGAGAAAAACCCTCTTCGCTTATTGCTATCGTCCACGACATCGTCGTGTACCAGACTAGCCGTGTGAATTAGTTCAATAATCGATGCTCCTGTGTAGGTCCGCTCATTGACTTCGCCGTTCAATAATTTGGCGGTCAAAAAAACAAACATTGGGCGCATTTGCTTACCCTTTCTGTTGACTATATAATAGGTTATCCTATTGAAGAGCGCCACTTTGGAGGACATGGATTTGAGGAATTTTTCCTCAAAAAGCTGCATCTCATCCTCTATGGGTTCTCTTATCTGCGAAACGATTTTCAACGTAACGGTGTGGTGTTTGGTTTTGAATCTATAAAAGTAGGGAAAATGACAGAGTTGTAGGAATGAATTCTAAGTTTTAAGATACATACCTAAAACCATCGATGACCTGCATGGTGGGATGATCAAGGGTTAAAATCACTTTGACATATTTCCTGTCCGGGAAACATAACATTAGCTTTTATTGGCCAACTGTCCACAGGCGGCATCAATGTCCTTGCCACGGGACCTTCTTACAGTAACCGTTATCCCGTTGCGCTCCAAGGTATTTTGATACATCTCCACCGCACTGCCATGTGCCTGTTGGAACTCGCCATCATCAATGGGATTGTACTCGATGATATTGACTTTTGATGGTGCAAACTTGCAGAATTTCACCAATGCATCGGCGGCTTCCTGCGTATCATTGATACCTTTCCAAACTACGTATTCGTAGGTAATCCTGTTCTTGGTCTTACTGTACCAATATTCCAAGGCCTCTCTAAGATCCTTTAACGGAAATGTGGAATTAAACGGCATAATGGAGGTTCGCACTTCATCAATAGCGGAATGTAGGGACACGGCCAATCCAAATTTTACATCCTCATCGGCAATTTTTTTGATGATTTTAGGCACTCCTGAAGTGGACACTACGATCCTTTTGGGAGACATCCCCAATCCTTCAGGGGAAGTAATCTTATCTATCGCCTTCAGCACGTTATTGTAGTTCATCAACGGTTCGCCCATACCCATAAAAACGATATTGCTCAAGGGTCTGTCAAAATACAGGCGGCTTTCATTATCTATGGCCACTACTTGGTCGTAGATCTCATCCGGGTTCAAATTCCGCATCCGTTTTAAACGGGCGGTAGCGCAAAATCGGCAATCCAGACTACACCCAACTTGGCTGGAGACACAGGCAGTGGTTCGAGTTTCCGTTGGAATCAATACGGACTCCACTACCAAACCATCATGCAAGCGAACGGCATTTTTGATGGTACCATCGGAACTACGTTGCATCTGATCCACGCGTATGTGGTTGATAACAAAGTTATCTTCCAACATCTGCCGGGTCTCCTTGGAAATATTGGTCATTGCATCAAAATCGTGGGCAGATTTCTGCCATAACCATTCATACACTTGATTTCCCCGAAATGCCTTGTCCCCCTGCTGCACAAAAAAGTTTCGAAGCTGCTCCTTTGTCAATGCCCGTATGTCCCTTTTCTTGGTTTCCATCTCTTAAAGATAAGCAAGAAAAAATCCCGCTGGCAATTGGCAAACGGGATTTCTCTTCTATGAAATTTTGTTTTTAAAGAATCAACATGGCATCACCGTAGGAATAGAATCGGTATCCTTCCAAAATGGCCTGCTTGTATGCTTTCTTGATCAGATCATGACCGGCAAATGCGGAGACCATCATCAACAAAGTGGATTTTGGCAAGTGGAAATTTGTGATCATACAGTTTGCGATGCTGAAATCGTATGGAGGGAAGATAAACTTGTTGGTCCAACCTTCAAACGTGTTCAATGTATGCTCGGAAGAAACCGCGCTTTCCAAACCTCTCATCACAGTGGTCCCCACGGCACAAACTTTTCTCTTATTGGCCTTGGCATTGTTCACTACTTCGGTTGCCTTTTCATCGATCACCAACTCTTCGCTATCCATTTTATGTTTGGACAAATCTTCTACTTCAACCGGATTAAATGTTCCCAAACCAACGTGAAGTGTAACCTCTGCAAAGTTGATTCCCTTTATTTCCAAACGCTTCAACAAATGCTTGCTAAAGTGAAGACCGGCCGTTGGAGCAGCTACGGCACCTTCGTGCTTTGCATAAATGGTCTGGTAACGTTCTTCATCGTCCGGAGTTACCTCGCGCTTAATATATTTTGGTAGTGGGGTCTCGCCCAGTTCCCTTAGTTTTCTTCTAAAATCGGTGTAGGAACCATCGTAAAGGAAACGCAATGTTCTTCCTCTGGATGTGGTGTTGTCGATTACTTCTGCCACCAAACTTTCGTCGTCACCAAAATAAAGTTTGTTCCCGATTCTTATTTTTCTGGCTGGATCCACCAAAACATCCCAAAGACGTTGTTCTTGATTAAGCTCCCTTAACAAGAAAACCTCGATTCTGGCGCCGGTTTTTTCCTTGTTACCAAAAAGTCTGGCAGGAAAAACTTTTGTATTGTTCAAGACCATTACGTCATCTTCATCAAAATAGTCGACTAGGTCTTTGAACATTTTATGTTCAATTTTTCCGGAATCCCGGTGAATCACCATAAGTTTGGATTCGTCCCTGTGTTCTGCGGGATATTCTGCCAATAATTCCTTGGGCAATTCAAAATTGAAGTTTGATAATTTCATCTGGGCTTTTTTTCGATTTTTTTAAAGAGGGGCAAATATACGACCTACCGATAGCGGATGTCAAGTAATTTGATGATTAATTGTGGATTACATTTCCTTTACACCAAATCCTAGTGTAACCAGATCGTTCCAAAAATCGGGGTACGACTTGGAGACCACTTCGGCATCATTCACCACAAAATCCGCTTTGAGCGCCAACGGTCCAAACGCCATTGCCATTCTGTGATCGTTATAGGTATCAACTTCGACCCCATTATTTAGCTGTGATTGGGCGGTAAGGGTTAGGCTTTCTGAATCAATGGCAACAGTGGCACCAAATTTTCCAAGTTCGGTCTGTAAAGCCGCCAAACGATCAGTTTCTTTGATGGGCAGTGTATGTAAGCCCGTAAGACGACATCCAATTCCTAAACCTAAACAAGTTACCGATATGGTCTGGGCGATGTCAGGGGCATTGGAAAGATCATACTCCAAATGAGCCGATTTTACTTCGGAAGTTTTTTTGAGAAGAATGGTATTGTTGGAAAATTCGGTCTGCACTCCAAAATCTTTATAGATGTTGGCCAACACACTATCACCTTGCAAAGAACTTTCTTTGTAAGAAGACAATTGTAGCTCGGTACCGATTTCGCTCATTGCGGCAATGCTGTAAAAATAACTTGCCGAACTCCAATCCGATTCGACCACCAAAGTGGTATCCTCAACGTTTGTTTTTGGTGACACCTTGATACTATTTCCTTCAAACGAGATTTCCACACCTATTTGTTCAAGAAGTGCCAAGGTCATTTTTATGTAGGGCACTGAAGTAATCTTGCCGACTAGTTCCAATTCTATTCCATTCTGGAGACTTGGCGCCACCAACAATAGCGAAGAAATATATTGGCTACTGATATTTGCAGGTAGAGACACCGAGCTTTTTTCCAGTTTTTTCCCCGTAATCTTTAAAGGGGGATAACCTTCTTCCTTTACATATTCAATATCCGCACCAAGTGACCTTAAAGCATCCACCAAGACTTTGATCGGGCGTTCCTGCATGCGTTGAGACCCTGTCAGCACCACTTGCTTTCCCTCTTGGGTGGCAAAATAGCCTGTTAAAAATCGCATCGCCGTCCCGGCGTGGTGTATATCCACTTCACCCTTGGATTTTACCAAGCCCTTTTGCATAACTTCTCCATCATCTGAATTGGAAAGATTCTCAATTTTGAGGTTTGGAAACAAGGCCTGCAACAAAAGTGACCGATTGGTTTCACTTTTTGAGCCCGTAATCGCTATTGATTTTTGAATTTTTCTATTGTCGGGAGAAGAAAGCTGGAGTCTCAATTCTTTATAGTTTGAATGAATTGTCAAAACTAGAAAAAACGGGCTTAAACTCCTTTTAAGGGAACAACTTTATTTTAGTTTTTTGTTATTCTGATGACGGTCGTGGTCGCGTTTGGTCTTTAAGTCCAATTTTTTTTCGAACGCCTCTTGAAGATCGATACCTGTTTGATTGGCCAGGCAAAGTACCACAAAAACAACATCGGCAAGCTCCTCTCCCAGATCCTTGGCCTTATCGGATTCCTTTTCACTCTGCTCACCATATCGTCTTGCAATGATTCGAGCCACTTCCCCGACCTCTTCCGTAAGCTGTGCCATGTTGGTCAGTTCGTTAAAGTATCGGACACCGTGATTGTTTATCCATTCATCAACGGCTTTTTGTGCGTCTGAAATATTCATTATTCTTTGTTTTTTGTATCCATTGTAATGGTAACCGGACCATCATTGAGCAATTCCACTTTCATGTCCGCACCAAAAACTCCGGTGCCCACCTTTTTACCGATTTTTTCTTCCAAAACCTGAACAAAATCTTCATACAAGGGAATCGCTATATCCGGTTTTGCCGCTTTAATGTAGGAAGGACGATTTCCTTTTTTGGTCTGGGCATGTAGGGTAAATTGACTTACCACGATAATATCGCCTTCCACATCCACAACGGAACGGTTCATTACCTCATTTTCATCATTGAAAATACGGAGGTTGAGAATTTTATTGGTCAACCAATCAATATCCTCTTTGGTGTCGGCATCTTCAATGCCCAACAATATTAAAAGCCCATGACCTATGGACGACATCAATTCTCCCTCAACGGTTACGCTGGCTTTTGAAACTCTTTGTAATACTGTCCTCATTTATCTTTCCCTGTATGGATTATCTTCATCTCCTGTTACCATTTGCACGTAGCTCCTGTACCGGCTGGCTGCAACCTCATCATTCTCCAAGGCTTCTTTTACCGCACATTTTGGCTCATCCAAGTGCAGGCAATTATTGAATTTACAGTCGGATTTCAATTCAAAGAATTCTGGGAAATAATCACCAATTTCATACTTGTCCATATCCACGATACCGAATCCCTTTATACCGGGTGTATCAATAATACGTGCATCAAAAGATAGGTCGTACATTTCGGCAAAGGTGGTGGTGTGCTGTCCTTGCATGTGCTGTTCGGAAATCTCCGCTGTCTTTAATTCGAGCCCCGTTTCCAAAGCGTTCACCAAAGTTGATTTGCCCACTCCGGAATGTCCTGCAAACATACTCGTATTACCGAGCATCAATTCCTTGACCTTATCCACGTTCTTGCCCTGCTTGGCCTCAATCGGTATGCACTTGTACCCGATTTTCGAGTAAAGGTCCATCAACCAATGAACTTCGAATTTTTCTTCTTCGGAATAGGAATCCATCTTATTGAACAACAATATCACGGGAATGTCATAAGCTTCCGCAGTTACCAGAAAACGGTCAATAAAACTGGTAAATGTTGGAGGGTTGTTCAATGTGACCAATAGAAATACTTGGTCCAGATTGGATGCAATGATATGGGTCTGTTTGGATAGTTTTACCGATCTACGGACGATATAATTCTTACGCTCCCCGATTTCAGAAATTACACCGATGGTCTCATCTCCAATATTCTCCAGATGGAATTCGACCACGTCTCCCACAGCAACAGGATTGGTACTTTTTATGCCCTGTGTCCGGAACTTTCCTTTGATACGGCATTCGTAAAACTCTCCATCCGAAGATTTTACGGTATACCAGCTTCCAGTTGATTTATAAACAGTTCCGTTCACTATTTGTTTATATTTTGATTACAAAGAAACAATATTACTGCTTATTCGTCGTATATCTTTGTTAACAGTTTTAACAATCATTAACTTAATCTATTATGAAAAAAATCGTTTTGGCTGCAGTAGTACTTTTTGCAGCTACGTTTACCATGAGTGCGCAACAGTACCATGTAATTACCAGTGTGGAGTCCATTGTACCCAATGGATTGGGAAGATCAAGAATCATTAATGCGCTGGAAGAGAAAGATTACAAAGAATTTACGAGTGTCCAGACCGAGGATGATAACTCAAGGAACAAATCTGACAGGAGCGAGATTCGAGTGAAAAATTTCGAGGAAACCAAACTTTTGAACTTTTATAACATCGGCGGTATTCGTTTCCAGAACATTGCGGCCAACGACGCCATGATTACTTCCATGATCAACGACATGGTTTCCAACGGATGGGAACTGGCCTTTGTGGTAAGTGGCGTGGAAAGCGAAGGTGGAAAAGGTGACGGGCAAGGGATTTTTATTACCCGATACATCTTTAAAAAATAAATATGGGCGATTGCCGAAAAGAAAAAAGCCCTCCAAATTTGGAGGGCTTTTTGTTGGCAACAAGTTTCATTAATCCTTAATATAGACTCTTCCGCCTACAAAAGTTTTTTTATGGACCGTTTCTGGATTTCCGTATACATAAACATCGCCCCCGGCCTTTACATTGATATCTACCATTTCCGAAGCAAATACATCGGCTTCGCCACCGGCTGAAATTTTAACATCGGTAGTAGTGGTCCTAAGCTCACGACCTTCAAAAATTCCGCCCGTGTTCAATACAACACTCTGGTTTTTGGCCAATCCGGATGCTTTTACAATTCCTCCTGTAACGGCACGCACTTCTGCGTAATCAACATCCATACCTATGCGGATCATAGCGCCCTCTTGGGCCCGCAACTCAATTTTACTCTTTTGCACCATCTCGTTACAGGTGATTTGGGCACCTTCGTTACCATCTATAACATCGAGATTGGTATAATAGACTTCGATCATAGTATCCTCGCCCTGAAACTTTTTGTCCAATTGCATTCTCAGTTTCAAGACCCCGTTTTTGTTGACCCATTGGATATCGTCAACATTCCAGCCTTTGATCATAATCCTGTTCTCATCAGATTGAATCAAATTGACCTCGATTAAATCAAAAACCTTGATTTTGTTGAATTCCCCCACTTCCGTATCAATGATTCGTTGTGAAAACATGACTAATGGCAACAATAGAAGGCTCAGTGTGTATATTTTTTTCATGATAGAGTGTTTTTACTTTTGAAAGATGACCCTTTTTCTTGATTGTTACAGTTTAAAACAAAAAAAACCGCCCTTGGTGTCAAATTAATTTTAACCAAGGGCGGCTTTAGAAATACCAGCTTAAAAAATCTTGTTATGCGTTGATTATCTTTTCTTGGTGGTTGATGGATTCTTGGTGAATCGCTTTGAACATTTTTAAGATAAACTCTTCGCTCAAGCCTCTTTGCTCTCCTTCCAAGATCATGTTTCCCAAAATGGCGTTCCATCGGTTACTCTGAAGTACGGCAACGTTCTTTTGTTTTTTCAATTCACCGATGCCATCGGAAACCTTCATTCTTTTACCTAGCAAATCAATCAATTGATTGTCCAACACATCAATTTGTGCCCTAAGGTTGGTCAACTTGCTGTTGTATTCGGCTTCCTCATCAGTTTCCTTTCTAATTCGAAGATCTTTCATAATCTGAACCAATGTTTTGGGGGTTACTTGCTGTGCAGCATCACTCCAAGCATTGTCCGGATCGTAGTGTGTTTCGATCATCAAACCATCAAAGTTCAGGTCCAATGCGGTTTGGGATACATCAAAAATCATATCACGCTTACCGGTAATGTGGCTAGGGTCATTAATGATGGGAAGGTCAGGAAACTTGGTTTGCAATTCAATGGCCAATTGCCATTCTGGAATGTTTCTATACTTCGTCTTTTCATATGTGGAGAACCCTCTGTGGATCACTCCCAATTTTTCAATATTGGCAGAGTACAAACGCTCAACAGCACCCAACCACAAGGAAAGGTCCGGATTTACCGGGTTCTTTACCAACACAATTTTATCGGTCCCTTCCAATGCATCTGCAATTTCTTGGATAATAAATGGACTTACGGTGGAACGTGCACCGATCCATAACAAATCCACATCATACTCCAATGCCAAATCAACGTGTGCCCTATTGGCCACCTCGGTAGCGGTTTTCAAACCTGTTTCTTCCTTGACTTTTTGCAACCACTTTAATCCAATGGCTCCAACTCCCTCAAAGTTTCCAGGACGAGTTCTTGGTTTCCAGATTCCGGCGCGATAGTAATTCACGTCGGTATCTTTAAGTTCATGTGCAATCTTCAGCACTTGATCTTCGGTTTCGGCACTACATGGACCTGCAATTACCAAGGGATGATCTAAATTCATGTCATCCAACCATTTCCTCATTTCCTTTTTGTTTTCCATAATACTCTCTATTTTTTTGTAAGTGGTATTCCTTTTAGTATTTGTTTTATTTTATTGGTATTACTCATTTCTTGATGGACATTTTCAAAATCGTTGTCCACGATCAGTTGTTTGAACCTTGTGAGGTTCTCGATATACTCTTCCAACGTTTCCACAACATTGTCCTTGTTCTGCTCAAAAATCGGTGTCCACATATCCGGTGAACTTTTTGCAAGTCGAACGGTGCTTTCAAAACCACTCCCGGCCATGTCAAAAATATCACGCTCATTTTTTTCTTTCTCAATAACTGTCTTTCCCAACATAAAAGAGCTAATGTGTGATAAATGAGAGACGTAGGCAATGTGTTTGTCATGGGCCTCTGGGTTCATATAGCGGATTCGCATACCAATCTCCTGAAAAATGGCCAATGCTGGTTCCTGAAGTTTAAAGGCAGTTTTTTCGACCTCGCAAATAATCATGGTTTTGCCACTATACAATCCTTCCAAAGCTGCGGTCGGACCAGAAAACTCGGTTCCTGCAATGGGGTGACAGGCCATAAAATTTCTTCGTTTAGGATGGTCGGCAACTTGCTGACAAATCAAGCGTTTGGTGGAGCCTGCATCCATCACCACGGTTTCATCTCCGGCAGCATCCAAAATTTTAGATAGTTCGGCCACTAAGACGTTCACAGGGATGCTTACGTAGACCAAATCAGCGGTCGCCAAATCTTGGTAGTCGCCCTTTTTATCTATGATTTGAAGTTGAAGTGCCTCTTCCAAATGAGCATCACTTTTGTCCACTCCAATAATTTCCGCTTCAGGATGCACCTTTTTTACATCCTTGGCAAAAGAACCGCCAATCAACCCAACTCCTATGATGACTACTTTCATAATTAAAATCTTTCTATGGCTTCTTTGATTTTTTCTTCGCTCACGCAAAGTGAAAAACGAATGTAGCCTTCGCCATTGCTTCCGAATATGGTTCCCGGAGCAATAAAAATATCTTTATCGTGCAGCACTTCATCTATGAATTCTTCCGAAGCCTTGGCGCCTTCCGGTAACTTGCACCATACAAACATGCCTACGGCATTTTTATCATACGTACAACCTAATTTATCGGCCAATTGGAACATCAATTCACGTCGCTTGGTATACACCTTGTCCAACTCTTCGAACCATTCAGGTCCACTTTGTAATGCTGCAATGGCGCCTTTTTGAATGCCGTAGAACATTCCAGAATCCATATTACTCTTTACTTTCAACACTGCGTTGATGTGCTCTGCACTCCCTAGTACCATCCCAACACGCCAACCTGCCATGTTGAATGTC
The DNA here is from genome assembly GCF_013376415.1 of Flagellimonas chongwuensis. Lineage (GTDB taxonomy): Bacteria > Bacteroidota > Bacteroidia > Flavobacteriales > Flavobacteriaceae > Flagellimonas > Flagellimonas chongwuensis. The sequence continues at coordinate 90,597 of NZ_WYET01000009.1, read as the reverse complement.
TTGCTTAAACTGTTCAATTCCAAGGTGCATTCTTTCGCTCCCTCGATTGAAAGTATGCTGGTCGGATTATTCGCCAGCACAAAACTGTACGGATTGTCGTTTACCAAAAGAATCTCATTTTGTTTGGCAAACTCCGCCAACGATACCAATTGCTCCTTGGTCGCTGTTGCACCTGTGGGCATATGTGGATAACTGACCCACATCAATTTTACCTTGGATAGGTCTTTTTCGGACAGTTCCCCTAAATCTGGAAACCAACCATTTTCAGCCTTCAAATCGTAAGTAACAGCTTTTCCGCCCACCAAGTTGGTCACCGATGCATATGTTGGGTATCCTGGGTTGGGCAGCAGAACCTCATCGCCTTCATTCAAAAAGGCCATGCTGATGTGCATGATTCCTTCTTTGGAACCCATTAATGGCAAAATCTCCGTGGATGCGTCTACGCTTACCTCAAATTTCTGCTGATAGAAATCTGCAATGGCCTCCCGTAGCTGCGGCAACCCTTGATAGCTTTGATACTGATGTGCCCCAGCCTCGATAATGGAATCCCGAAGGGTTTCCAGCACCTGTGGTGATGGAGCCAAATCTGGACTGCCAATCCCCATATTGATGATTGGTTTTCCTTGGGCCATCAATTCCCTCACTTCTCTCAGTTTTTTGGAGAAGTAATACTCCTGTACGGTATTTAATCTATCTGCTGTTATCATTACAACAATGCATTTTTATATTCTCCCAAAACCGTGAAATCCTCTGCCATGATCTGCATTAAAGATTTGGTTTTGGCAAAATGCTTGTACTTATCAAAAGTCACGTCAACGAAAAAAGCATACTTCCAAGGGGTCTCGATTACAGGTAGGGACTGGATTTTGGTCAGGTTCATATTGCAATCGCTCATCACATTTAAAACCGTTGCCAAACTACCTCTTTTATGATCTGTGATAAATCGTATTGATGCCTTGTTGATTTCTTCCTCTGGCAACACTTTATTCTGTTTTTTAAGAACAATAAACCTCGTAGAATTGTTCACTATGGTCTGGATGTTATCGGCAATAATTTCCAAATCATATAATTCAGCTGCCATTTTTGGTGCAATTGCAGCAATATGGCCCAGTTCTTCCTCTTTGATTCTTTTCGCTGTCTCGGCCGTGTCCACACTTTCCACCAATTTGATTTGTGGATGCGCTTTGAAAAACTCCTTACACTGCAACAATGCCATAGGGTGCGAATGTACCTCTTGGATGTCATCAAAAGTTTTCCCTTTCATAACCATAAGGTTATGGTGAATGTTCAAGTAATGCTCCCCGATCACATGGATATTGTTGTGGTACACTAAATTGTAGTTTGGAATAATAGAACCGGCTATAGAATTCTCAATGGCCATAATACCTTTGTCCGCAGCACCTATGATCAAACTATCGATTACGGCATCAAAAGAGTTGCACTCGAGCAATTCAATGTTTTCTCCGAAAAAATCCGTGGCCACCTGATGGTGGTTCGACCCTTTTATTCCTTGTATGGCAACTTTTAATTCCATTGCAAAAAAAAAGTCCCGATGTATCGGGACTTTATAAATTGGTTATACTTTAAACGTATCTATAATAGTCCCGTACCTCTCTCAAAAAAGAAGTAAAAATAAAAACGGTTCCAGAAATACGTGTTTGTCATCTCATTGTTAATTGTCGGCTAATTTAGGTATTCAATCGGAAACAGACAGAGATTCCTAAATTTTTTTTGATTTTTTTCAAAAAAGAGATTTTCACTGCACATTATTTTACAGAATGGACTCTTTTTTGAGAATTCTTACCATAAGAGCATTTACATATAAATTCCATTTGCAAAATCCTTGCTTTTGAAAACCAATGATTAAAACAAGTAAAAGTGTATTTTTGGAATACCTTAAATTCAACTTGAATGTCCATCACCGTACAGAACATTACAAAGACCTTTGGCGCACAAAAAGCATTGAACAATGTTTCATTTACCATCAACAAGGGTGAGGTAGTGGGTTTTTTGGGACCCAATGGCGCGGGAAAGTCGACCATGATGCGAATTTTGACCACCTATTACAAGGCAGATGAAGGCGAAGCAAATGTAAACGGGTTCGATGTTTTACAGGCCGAAAAAGATGTTCAGAAAAGTATCGGTTATCTACCAGAGCACAATCCGCTGTACTTGGAGATGTACGTTAAGGAATACTTGGCCTTCAACGCCGATGTTTATAAAGTGGACAAAGCCAAAATAAATGAGGTTATAGAGCAAACCGGATTGTCTCCCGAAGCCCACAAAAAAATTGGACAGTTATCCAAAGGATACCGTCAGCGAGTCGGGCTCGCAGCTGCACTGCTGCACGACCCGGAGGTTTTGATCCTGGACGAGCCCACCACGGGGCTCGACCCAAATCAATTGATTGAAATTAGAAAACTGATTCGTGAAATAGGAAAGGAGAAAACCATTTTGCTTTCCACACATATCATGAAGGAAGTCGAGGCAGTTTGTGACCGAGTAATCATCATCAACAAAGGAGAATTGGTGGCCGACAAAAAACTGGAGGAACTCCGTGAAGCTGAGGAACAAATCATCGAAGTGGAATTTGATTATCGTGTGGAAGAACAACTTCTACAACAAATGCCCAATGTTTCCAACGTTAAAAATATAGGTGGATTCGTTTATGAAATCACCTTCAACACTTCAAAAGACATGCGGCCAGCCGTGTTCGATTTTGCTCACGACAATAAACTAAAAACACTTCAACTCAGTAGAAAAAACAAAAATTTGGAAAGTCTTTTCACTGAGCTGACCGCCTAATTTCCTCTCAACAACCTTGCTAAATGGGATGGAAAACCGTTCCAAATATGGTATTTTTGCGGTTCAGAAGAAAACGGACCTATGAAGAAGAATACCGCCAGATTGGAACTTTCCAAGGAAGAAATGAAAAGCTATGGTTATCAAATTATTGATGCCATTGTGGACCATCACGCCACTCAACATGAAAAACTCCCCGTAGCGCTAGGCTCACGGGAGGAAATGGACTCTTTGTTCTTGGAAGAAGCTCCCGAACAAGGAATGGATCCTTCTAAAGTACTCGATTTTGTTCTAGACAAGGTAATGACCAATAGTGCCAATATGGCGCACCCAAGGTCATTTTCATTTGTTCCGGGCCCTAGTAATTATGTGAGTGTAATGGCAGACGCCTTGGCAACGGGTTACAACATCTTTTCTGGTGGATGGGCAGCTAGCCCGGCCGCTGCCGAACTAGAAATAGTCACCATTCAGTGGTTGTTAAAAATTTTCGGCTTCCCCAAGAAGAAAGGTGGGGGCATTTTTACCAGTGGTGGTTCCATGGCCAATTTAACCGCCGTGGTCACTGCTAGAAGAATAAAATGTGGCGATGATTTTTCCAAAGCCGTTATTTATCTGTCGGACCAAGCACATTCTTCAAATATAAAGGCGATTCGTGTCCTCGGCTTTAAAAAAGAACAAATCAGAATTATTCCAACAGATAGCGAGCTCAAGTTTTCCGTAAATAAATTGAAGAACTGTATCGCTAAAGACCGATTGGAAGGTCTTTATCCTTTCTGTTTGATTGCTACGGCGGGAACAACCAATACCGGTACTGTTGACCCATTGGTGGAATTAGGAAAAATATGTAAGAAAGAAGATATTTGGTTCCATATTGATGGTGCCTACGGTGGTGCGGCCATTTTGTCCCAAAAGGGCAAACAGGCGATGAAAGGCATTGAAAAAGCAGATTCGTTGACGGTAGATCCACACAAATGGTTCTTCCAACCCTACGAAATGGGCTGTCTTTTAGTACGAAACCACAAAAACCTAAGCCATACTTTTACCGAAAAACCTGAATATTTGAGAGATATTGAGGGCAACACTTCCGAAATTAATTTTTATGACCACGGTATCCAATTAACGCGTAGGTTCCGTGCCTTGAAGTTTTACATGTCCCTAAAAACCTTTGGCTTAAAGGAGTTTCGTGATGCGATTACTTACAATATTGATTTGGCCGAAGAAGTGGAAAATAAGCTTCGAGGCAGCAAAAGTTGGGAGGTTGTGTTCCCTGCTACCTTGGCTGTTATCAACTTTAGGTACAATCCCATCAATAAAAATTATTCGGAAAAGGAATTGGACAAAATCAACCAATACATTTCTGGAAAAGTGGTGGATTCGCGCAAGGCTTTGCTTGTTACCACCATTTTGAATGGACAGATTGTGCTTCGCATGTGCCTAATCAACCCTAGAACCATAATGGAAGATGTTACCGAGACTTTTGATTTGTGCAAAAAGTATGCGTTAGAGGTTGAGGAGGAATTGGTCAAGAAAGTCTAAACTCATCTCGTTAAAACAGCATCAATCGCCTCATCTAAAATCGGTTGCACCTTTGGGTCCGTACAATTTATTAGGACTGCAAACACTTTATCTTGCTCTGGATAAACAAAAAGATTCGTGTATGCCCCAACATTGCTTCCGATGTGACCCACAAATTTCCTAGCTACAGAGTCTTGGCTGACCTGAAATCCTAAGCCATAATACGTGGGTTTATCTTCTATAATTTGGGATGTCAGTAATTCCCTGTAGGTTTCCTTTTTAAGAAGTTTTTGCATCAAAATAGCCTGTCCCAGGTTCGCTACATCCTCGCAAGTGGACAAGTAGCCCCCACCTGCCAATTTGTAGGTGTTGTTTACCTGAGCAGCATCCGTAAAACACAGTGACCTCTTCGTGTAGAATTGTGCTTTAAAGGTATCTGAGCTAGCGGTATTCTCAAGTTCATCTGGAGAAAAGGTGCTTTGCATTCCCAAAGGGTTCAAAATGTGTTCCTTAACATAGTCATGAAAGGGAACACCACTAGCTTCTTGTATAGCCAGGGACAACAATACAAAATCAAAACTGTTGTAGAGATAGCTCGTTCCTGGTTCGTAGAATAACGGATCGTTTTTAAACACATCAATACCCTCTTTTATCGAGTAATCTTGATTCAAAGCATATTCCTTGCCCCGATACCCACGAATACCCGCGGTGTGGCCCGCCAGTTGCCGTAAGGTAAAATCATATTTCTTTTTTGGGAAATATGGCAGATAAGTGTAGATGGATTCATCCAAATCCAAGATGCCGTCTTCCATCATTTTACCCAAAGCCAAGCCAGTAATGCATTTGGAAATACTCGCGATGCGAAAAACCGTACGTTGGGCATCCACCGTTTCTCTATTTTCAAAATTGGAGAAACCATACCCTTTTTGAAGCACCACGTTCCCTTTATCCAAAATGGCAACCGCTAACCCAGGAACCTTTTTTTCCGCAACTAGATTATGGAAAAGTGCATCCGCTTTCTCCAATCCCATCAATCCATCGAGTGACCTGACCTTTGGAAATGGTGAAAATAGGTTCTTAATATGTGTGAGAAAATTTGCCAAAAACTTGGTTTAAGCCTCAAAATTAAAGAGAAATAGTGACGCTAGACAAGAATAGTGCAACTCTATAAGATTAATCCTGAAAAATCAATCTACCATTGAATAGTTCCTCCACATCAATCTCAGGAGGTGTGTTTACGCTGATGATATCTCCGGTTCCCCGTATTACTCCGTTCAAAGACTGTTGCGGATTCACAAAAACATCATTGGAACCACGGTGGTTTACCGTTACATTTTCCGACATCAATCCTTCCGCCTCTATTCTAGAATCACCAGCTGCAACATTTACATTAAAATTTTCAGTGTTGCCCCGTAGCTTAAAATAAGCTATTCCATTTACCACAATTCTGACCGTGGTTGAATTAAGGTTTAAATCAAAAGAACCGTCCGTTGTTTCGGTCTCTGGATTTATGAAGCTCTCCGCAATCAAACTTAAAGTTGGGTATTCCAATATTCCATCACTGGAAATCAACAATCCCGTGCCGCTTCGGATTTCAGTAATGTTAGGCGAAGTAATGTAAATGGTTGTTAATCCATAATCCCTAACATAATTGCAACTGTTTTCATTTCGAAGCACTAGGCGGTTATCCTCTACTACAGCGGAAACATCGTTAAAGAGGTACTCTCCTGTTTCTACCTCTACCTGTTGTTCTTCCCCTTGTTTTATAACCACATTTAGATTTTCGAACACGGTTATAGTGCTAAACTCCGGCACATCAATTGGTCGACGTACCATGTCACCTGCATTTTGAAAACAATCTGGAACATTGTCGCCATTGCAGGAAACCAATACTAGGAATATAGATGACAACAGGAACCTCTCGACTGCGCTCGAGGTGACAACTACTTTCTTATAAAATTTTCTCAATACTAACATCTCAAATCTCAATACTATAATCGTATCCCTATTCCAAATTCGACCGCCTCTGCTTTAGCTCCGTGAGACTTTAACGTGAGTGCTCCAAAGACTTTATCCCCAAAATAGCGTTTCATTCCTATTCGGTTGTACATTCTTCCTTCAAAATCAAAAGGGTAATAGACATAATACCCCAATTGGGCGACCACACTCATTTTGTTGACGAAAAGTTCGTGCCCCAGAAATACTCCCACTCGTTTGTAGTCGGTATCAGGAGCAACATCCAGCTCCGGAAAAGCTATGGATTGGTATCGAATCAGTTCTTTTAAAAAATTGGAAAAGAATATATCCGTCCCCAACTGAATGGCACTGCGCTTGCCCAATCTTTTATCGGCATATGCAGAAACAATGGCAAAGCCATATCGCCCCATATTGATGACATCGCTTTCATTGGCACCCCCGCGAAAGACCAAATTATACCGTAACGGTTCGTTAATTTTTCCTGTTGATTCCGGTCTTAGATATTCATATTCAGTTTCGTTATCCAATGTGTAGTTCAACCCCAGATTAAAGGCGAAAGTGTTGGTGGATGTGTTGGGGGCCTTAAAATTGGCATTGGAATAATGTATGAAGGATAGTCCTGCGTGCACGCCCAATCCTGCTACCAAATTCTCTTTATGATAATTCAGCATCAACAAAGTACTGCTCAAAATATGGCTTCCGTAGGCGTTGTTCCTAAAATTTTCTTCCTTGTCGTAGGGATTGGTATTGTATGCCAATCCTTGTGCGACACGTAATTGCACGTTTCGTTTTAAAAAATAGAAGTTATAATGGCCATACAGGCCAAAATGCTCTCCCAAAGTGGGGTTATTGGTATTTTGATAGGCAAAAGTGAAACCCGTATCAGGATAACCAAAACCTGTCTCCCATTCCTTATGACCATACGTTTTTCGGCTCACTCCTAAAATAACACCAGCAGGATGATTGGTGATCAAATGGGAAATATCTGTATTGTGCAGCAAAATGGAACCATAAAACTGGGTTACATCCAACACATATTTCTTGGGGGCCTCATCGGTTTGCGCAAGTCCGCAAAATGAAATCGACAATAATAATAGGCTAAGCAGGTACCTCATGGGGCACTAAAGTAGGAAATTAAAAAAGTTCCTTGGCAATTGCCTTCACATTATCCGATTTACCCATGGAATAATAATGTAGTACGGGCACCCCTGCCTCCCTTAATTCCTTGGACTGCTGGATGGCCCACTCCACTCCTACTTGTCGCACTTCCTTATTGTCTTTACAAGCCTCGACAGCATTGATCAAATCTTCTGGAAGGTCTATACTAAAAACATGGGGAAGTAATTGAAGGTGCCTTTTTACTGCGATGGGTTTGATTCCCGGTATTATCGGCACTTCTATTCCCATCTCACGGGCCGCTTCTACAAATGCAAAGAATTTCTGATTATCGAAAAACATTTGGGTCACCACATAGTCCGCCCCCAAATCCACTTTTTGCTTCAAACGTTTCAAATCGGTTTGCAAAGAGGGTGCTTCCATGTGTTTTTCTGGATAGCCCGCAACTCCAATACAGAAAGTGCTCAAATCGCTCGATTTGATGGTGTCATGCAGATAATTCCCTTGGTTTATGTCTTGAATCTGTTTTACCAGTTCTGTGGCGTATTGATGTCCCCCTTTGGTCGGGGCAAAATACTTTTCCTCTTTACGGGCATCACCGCGGAGCGCCATCACATTTTCAATCTCTAAATATTGGCAATCCACCAGAAGGTATTCAGTCTCCTCTTTGGTAAATCCTCCACAAAGCACATGTGGCACTGTATCCACATCGTATTTATGTTTTAATGAGGCACAGATACCCAAAGTACCGGGACGGGTACGGGTCAGTTTTTTATCCAACAATCCATCCTTTTCTTTATATATGTACTCCTCTCGGGAGGTAGTCACATCAATAAACGGAGGCTTGAACTCCATCAAAGGGTCTATGTTATTGTACAGCTCCTGAATGCTCTTTCCTTTTACGGGCGGCACAATCTCAAAACTGAAAAGTGTTTCTCCGTTTGCCTTTTTTATGTGGTCGGTAATTTTCATCGGTCTTAATCAACAATATTCGGGGCCAGCCACTTTTGGGCTTCCTCTAGTTTCATATTTTTTCGTTTTGCAAAATCCTGAACTTGATCTTGTTCTATTTTACCCAATCCAAAATACTTTGCCTCTGGGTGCGCAAAATAATAGCCACTGACACTGGCTGCAGGCCACATGGCCAAACTATCCGTCAACTTTACTCCTATCTTTTCTTTAACTTCCAACATATCCCAAATGGTCAATTTTTCCAAGTGATCTGGACATGCGGGATAACCCGGAGCCGGCCGGATCCCCCTATACTTTTCCTTGATCAATTCAGTGTTGTCCAAGTTTTCATCAACCGCGTAGCCCCAATATTTGGTTCGTACTTCTTTGTGCAGATACTCGGCAAAAGCCTCTGCAAGTCTGTCGGCCAAAGCTTTGATCATGATAGAATTGTAATCATCGTGGTTTTTCTCGAACTCAGCGGCCAATTCCTGCGTTCCAAATCCGGTGCTTACACAAAAAAAGCCCATATAATCTTGAATTCCGGAACCCTTTGGCGCAATAAAATCCGCCAATGCAATATTCGGTACTCCCTCACGCTTTTTCAATTGCTGGCGAAGAGTCCTAAAAATAAAGGTTTCCCCATCCTTGTCCACCTCAATATCATCCTCATTAATTTGGTTTGCCGGCAACAGTCCAAAGATGGCTTTGCCCTTCAACAATTTTTCATCCAAAACTTTTTTCAAAAGTGTTTTGGCATCCTTGAAAAGTTCTTTAGCCTGTTCACCTACCACATCATCCGTCAAAATATTTGGGTATTTACCATGCAGGTCCCAGCTTCGAAAAAAGGGTGACCAATCAATGTAGTCCTCCAATTTGGTCAGGTCAAAATCATACCAGACCTCAATACCCAACTGGTTGGGTTTTTTGATGTCCGATGGATTCCAATCGATTTGAAATTTGTTTTTACGAGCCTGTTCCAAGGTCAAATATTCCTTCTGCTTTCCTCGCTTTAAAAACTTCTCCCTAAAACTCTCATAATCCAGTTTGATGGATTTTTTATACTGAACGGAAGACTCATCTTGAAGCAAATTGCCCACAACCGTTACCGCTCTGGATGCATCGTTCACGTGTACCACGGATTGACTGTACTGAGGGTCTATCTTAACCGCAGTATGCGCCTTGCTCGTGGTAGCCCCGCCTATCAAAAGCGGCACTTCAAAGTTTTGGCGTTCCATCTCCTTGGCCAGAAATACCATTTCATCCAACGAAGGGGTAATCAGTCCGCTCAATCCAATAATATCCACCTGCTCTTCCTTGGCCTTATTGATGATTTTTTCCGGTGGCACCATCACCCCCATATCCACAATCGCATAATTGTTACAAGCCAATACGACACTTACAATGTTTTTGCCAATATCGTGCACGTCTCCCTTTACGGTAGCCATTAAAATTTTACCTGCGGCCTTCGCATTTTTATCTTTGGATGCTTCGATGTAAGGAGTCAGATAGGCTACGGCTTTTTTCATGACCCTGGCGGATTTCACTACCTGGGGCAAGAACATTTTTCCGCTTCCGAAAAGGTCACCGACCACATTCATCCCAGTCATCAAGTTGCCTTCGATGACATGTAAAGGTTTCGCGGCTTGTTGACGCGCCTCTTCCACATCTTCTATAATATATTGGTCTATGCCTTTGACCAGAGCGCGTGTGATCCTATCCTGAAGTGGCTCTTCCCTCCAAGACAGGTCCACTTTGGATTCCTTTTTGGTACCTACAACCGTTTCCGCAAAGTCCAACAATCGTTCAGTAGCATCATCCCGTCGGTCCAACAATACATCTTCCACATATTCCAAGAGGTCTTTGGGAATATCGTCATACACTTCCAACATGGTCGGGTTTACGATACCTATGTTCATGCCTGCTTTAATGGCATGAAACAAAAATGCGGAGTTAATGGCCTCACGAACTGGATTGTTCCCCCTGAATGAAAAGGAAACATTGCTCACTCCTCCACTTACGCTACAATAGGGCAGGTTTTCCTTTACCCAGCGAGTGGCTTCTATAAAATCGACAGCATTGCGTCTATGTTCATCCATTCCCGTTGCCACCGGAAAAATGTTAAGGTCGAAAATGATATCTTCCGGAGGAAAATTCACCTTGTTGACAAGGACATCGTATGACCGTTTGGCAATTTCAATCCGGCGTTCCAAGTTATCGGCCTGGCCCACTTCATCAAAAGCCATAACGATCACAGCGGCGCCGTAGCGCTTGATTAATTTGGCATGGTGGATAAATTCTTCCTCTCCTTCCTTTAGGCTTATGGAATTTACCACACATTTGCCTTGCACTACTTGCAATCCAGCTTCGATAATTTCCCACTTGGAACTATCGACCATGATAGGCACACGAGCAATATCGGGCTCTGAAACAATCAGGTTCAAAAATTTGACCATGGCCTCTTTTCCATCGATCAAACCATCATCCATGTTCACGTCGATGATTTGGGCACCACCTTCCACTTGATCGCGTGCCACATCAAGTGCCTCATCGAATTTTTCTTCTTTGATGAGCCTTAAAAACCGTTTGGAACCAGCCACATTGGTTCGCTCCCCCACATTTATGAAATTGCTATCCGGGGTTACCACCAGTGGTTCCAAGCCACTCAGTTTCAAATATCGTTGTTCGTTGTTCGCTGCCATAAACTATGCTGGGGTCAGAAGTTTTCTCGGTTCATAATCCTTCACCACATCGGCAATGGCCTTTATATGTTCTGGAGTGGTCCCACAGCAACCGCCGACAATGTTCACCAATCCTTTTTCTACATATTCCTTGATCTGGGCGGCCATTTGCGCTGGTGTTTCGTCGTATTCGCCGAAGGCGTTGGGCAGTCCGGCATTGGGGTGCGCGGAAACGGCAAACCCTGATTTTGCTGAAACAACTTCCAAATGTGGCACCAATTGTTTGGCTCCCAAGGCACAATTAAAGCCGACCGATAAAATGGGGATATGAGAAATGGAAATCAAAAACGCTTCGGCGGTCTGTCCAGACAAAGTTCTTCCCGAAGCATCGGTGATGGTTCCACTGACCATAACGGGCACTTCTATATTGCGCTCATCCTTTACTTCCTCAATGGCAAAAAGGGCCGCTTTGGCATTTAACGTATCAAAAATGGTCTCTACCAACAAAATATCGACACCTCCATCTAAAAGTGCCTCTATTTGCTGCTTGTATGCAATACGCAATTCATTAAAAGATATGGCACGGAATCCCGGGTCGTTCACATCTGGGGACATACTGGCCGTTTTATTGGTCGGACCAATACTACCGGCTACAAACCGTGGTTTGCTTGGGTCCTTTTCAGTGAACTCTTCAGCTACTTGCTTTGCCAGTTTGGCCGATTCGTAATTCAGTTCATAAACGAGTTCTTCCATACCGTAATCCGCCATGGCTATGGTAGTTCCCGAAAATGTATTGGTTTCTAAAATGTCTGCGCCTGCTTCCAGAAACTTCCGGTGTACCTCTTTTACGGCCTCTGGTTGAGTCAAAGACAGCAAATCATTGTTTCCTTGTAAATCGCTTGGCCAATCCTTGAAGCGTTCGCCCCTAAAATCTTCCTCATTGAATTTATAGCGCTGCAACATGGTACCCATGGCTCCATCCAACACTAAAATCCGTTTCTTCAATATATCTTCAATTTTTTCCATAGTATAATTTCCCTTCAAAATAAAGGTATAGTTAAATCAAGAAAAGTGCGTAGGTACTGTGTTGAATACTTTACGTTATCCTTCCCCTTACAGATTAAGCTTTCTAAATGGCCTTGGGTTTTTTCCAAGGCAAGGGTAGAATGTAGCACCTTCTCGAAGTCGAGGGTTGCTAAGGCTTCAAAGGGTCCAATCCCTCCACCTTTCTTGATAACACTTTCAATTTATAAATGAACTGAACTGCAAAGAAACGGCACTCCTTAGTGAAAAGCAAAAAAAGCCCCTGAATTTTTAGAAATGCAACAATAAAAAAACGGGTTGATCGCTCAACCCGTTTTCACTCGCTTTTTTGTTATAGGTGTTATACCATCATTCCTCCGGAAACTTCAATGCGCTGCGCATTTACCCATTTGGCATCGTCCGTGCAAAGAAAAGCCACTACTCCACCAATATCACTCGGGATACCGACTCGACCCAAAGCTGTAAAGTTTGCAATTGCAGTTCTTTTATCCCCATCATTTTTGTTGGTGCCGCCACCAAAATCTGTCTCAATGGCGCCCGGTGCGACCACATTGGACCTAATTTGACGTGATCCCAATTCTTTGGCCTGATATCTGGTCAATGTTTCAATGGCAGCTTTCATGGAGCCATAAACAGAATAGCCCGGAAATGAAAAGCGTGCCAATCCACTTGAAATGTTCACAATGCCTCCACCATTTTCCATGATAGGAAGAAGTTTCTGAGTAAGAAAGAAGGCTCCCTTAAAATGAATGTTCATCAAAGTGTCGAAGTCTTGCTCCGTGGTCTCGGTAATTGGTGTATTAATCCCAATACCTGCATTATTGACCATATAATCCAATGTTGCTGAATCAAAATGGGATTCGAGCACATTTTTGACCTCATCCACAAAGGCATCGAAAGTTTTGCTTTCTGCCACATCCAGTTGCAATGCATAGGCTTTTTGACCCAGCTTTTCAACTTCACTTACGGTTTTGTCGGCTTCTTCCCTATTACTGCGGTAAGTCAATAGGACGTTCAATCCTTTTTTGGCCAAGTTAATGGCCATGTTTTCTCCAAGTCCACGGCTTCCACCGGTAACCAATGCTATTTTTGCTTTGCTCATGTTAATTGATTTTTGAATTCGAAACAAAATTAGCACCGCAAGTTATCTACAGGGTTGCATGCATCAATCTGTTTTTTGCAAAAATCAAATTTTGACGGCGGACCTGAACTTCAATGGGGATTGATCCGCACGCTTTTTAAAGAAATTGGAAAAATGAGCCACCTCTTCAAACCCAAGGCTGTATGAAATTTCAGATATATTCCAGTCCGTACCATTAAGAAGTAGCTTCGCCTCTTCAACTATTCTTGAATGAATGATCTCGGTAGTTGTGTTTCCCGTAGTTTCTTTGAGAACTTTGTTGAGGTGGTTGGGATGCACCGCAAGTTGTTCAGCGAAATCATTTGCTGTTTTTAACATTAACCGCTGAGCTGGTGTATTTATCGGGAATTGACGCTCCAACAGTTCCACGAACATATCCGTGATTCTAACAGCGGCATTTTTTCCGCCTTCGTTCGGTTGAACTGGATGCAATTTTTGCCCCATATGCAACAGTTCGATTACGTAAGCCCGAATTAAATCAAACTTAAAGGGATAATCTGAAGAAATTTCCTTTTCCATTTTAACAAACAGTTGTTCAACCTCAGGGTATTCATCATTCGAAAGGCTTAGAACAGGATACCCCCCAGGGTGAAAAATCGGTAGGGTTTCCAATATGACACCACTTTTGTCCTTTGACAAGAAACTTTCTGTGAACACACAAAAATATCCTGACTGCTCATCATCTTGAGGAACATAATTGTACGGGATTTTAGGAGATGCAAACAACAGCGCCTTGTTATCAATATCGATAACCTTATTTGCATATTCTGCCCGGTTTTTCCCATTGATAAGGCTAATTTTAAAATAGGCCCGTCTATCATAGCGCATCTCACCCTTGCTCAATCGGGTACGATATTCGGCAATATTGAAAACATTAAAGTGTCCGATATCCTTTCCAATGTTCTCTGGAATGGGCAGGCCAAGCTTTCCGTAGAAATCGTTAAGAGTAAAAGCTACATCCATACGTTTGTAAAATTCAAATATACCCTAAAATAAAAAACACCCTTCAAAATTACTCTTGAAAGGTGTCTTCACTTCTAAAAACAAAACTTTTAATCGATACTCTGCACCACTTCTTTTTTGGCTTCTTTCTTGGAACCGTCAAATCCTTGAACTCCGCCAACCGTGGTGTACTTCATTACAAATCTTTTATCTGGATTGATAATCTGATAGGCATATTGGCACATCACGGCCGCCTCATGAAATCCTGATAAAATCAACTTAAGCTTACCTGGGTAGGTATTCACATCACCAATGGCAAACACTCCAGGAAGATTGGTCTGATAGTCCATCGCATTGTTCACCTTGATGGCATTTTTCTCGATTTCCAATCCCCAATCGCCTATCGGGCCTAATTTTGGGGACAATCCGAACAATGGAATAAAGAAATCGGTCTCTACGTAGGTAGACTCTTTTTCCTCATCGTTGTACTTAATGACCACGGCATGTAAATCTTCCTGACCATGGATCTCAGTGACCTCTGCCTTGGTGAACAATCGAATTTTGCCCAACTTGGCAAGTTCACGAGCTTTTTCCACAGAGTCCAAAGCTCCTCGGAACTCATTTCTTCTGTGTACCAAAGAAACTTCGGAAGCAACATCGGCCAAGAAAATGGCCCAATCCAATGCAGAATCACCTCCACCTGAAATCACCACTTTCTTATCTCGGAACTGTTCGGGATCTTTTACCATATATTCCACACCCTTACTTTCAAAGAGCTCAATGTTCGGAATTATCGGTTTTCTAGGTTCAAAAGAACCAAGCCCACCAGCTATAACAACTACAGGAGCGTGGTGTTGAGTGCCTTTGTTTGTGGTAACGATATAAGAACCATCTTCTTGTTTATCCAAGGTTTCGGCACGTTCTCCCAAAGTAAAACCAGGTTCAAATGGCTTGATTTGTTCCATAAGGTTATCCACCAAGGTACCTGCTAAAATTTCTGGATAAGCAGGAATATCATAGATGGGTTTCTTTGGGTAAATCTCTGAACATTGTCCTCCTGGTTGTGCCAAGGCATCGATTAAATGACATTTTAATTTGAGCAATCCTGCTTCAAAAACAGTGAACAAACCCGTAGGTCCCGCTCCGATTATAATGATATCTGTTTTGATCATAATTCTACTTTTATATGGCCCCATCTGGCGAGACCTGACTGATTTTAAACTCTCTCTTGCAATTTTTCTCCCTGAAACTGATATTCTCTTTGAATATCCAATACACGTTGACGGTGGTTTACCACTTCGCCAATTACAATGATAGCTGGATTTGACAGCTGCTGCTCCTTTGCCTTGTGCTCAATTGAAGCAACAGTGCCAATTCCAATCTTCTCGTTTTCAGTGGTGCCGTTTTGAATGATGGCCACTGGTGTATTTTCTTTTTCTTCGTTTTTAAAAAGTTCCATAATCTCACCCAATTTGGACATACCCATGAGAATGATGACAGTTGCATTGGATTTAGCAGCCAGAGCCACATCATTGGATAATTTGTGCTCTTTGGTGGTCCCGGTAATCACCCAAAAGCTTTCTGCCGCACCTCTTTTGGTCACAGGAATGTTTTGCGATGCAGGCACCGATACCGATGATGATATTCCGGGAACGACCTCAACCTCCACACCAAATCCGGCAGCGTATTCCATTTCTTCGGCACCTCTACCAAATACAAAAGGGTCTCCGCCTTTTAACCGTACTACATGTAATCCTTGACTAGCACGTTCAACAATCAAATCGTTGATTTGATTTTGTTGATAGGAGTAGCATCCTTTGCGCTTGCCAACAAACACTTTTTCAGCTTTGGTCGCATAATCCAATAGCTCTGGCGACACTAAGGCATCATACAAAACAACATCGGCACTTTGCAAGGCCTTTATACCTTTAAGCGTGATTAAATCTACATCGCCCGGGCCAGCGCCCACAACAGTCAATTTTCCTCTAAGCATGTTCCAACTCCATTTTTCTGAACGTTTCCAACTTGCTCAAAACAATTTTGGCATCTTCCAGATAGCTTTTTGCAAAAGCTTCTGATGGTTCGTTCTTTTTCAACTGAAGGGCCACTTTTTCGAACCCGCCCTCAAAGGCCACTTTATCGGTTGCCACATACAGTTCATCAAAATCCTTGATGATGCTTGCATGGGTATTCGTCTTAACTTTTTCCGCTGTCAACAATGCTTTGGCAGAGTTCACAATGGATTGGTAGGAATAGTAGATACTTGCTGCCCATTTACCTTCTGTGAGAGCTTCCTCAGCATTTTCGATTTTCTCTTCGCTTTCAAGGAAGAGGGTTGCAACTAAATCCACGATAACACCGGCACATTCGCCGACGCCAATCTCTTTTTTATATTTTTCTTCGTTCCCCCAATCGATAAAATCTTCTTGGGTAAGGTTGTCCACATCGGTCAAAGGCTTCAAGAAATCGTAGAAATAAATCTGTCCTTTTTCCTCGTAGTAATCCGTAAATGATGCTCCATTTCCGTTGGCTTCAAAATCATCTAAGATTAAACGTAACGCCTGTGGCCCTCTTTTACTTGGAATCTTGGCTACTTTATCGGCAAATCGTGCTTTGCCATCTCCAAAGTTTCCTCCTCCCAACAAAACCTGAAGCGCTGGAGCTACCAATTTATCCTTGGTTCTGACGGACATTCCTTGGAATCCGATATGTGCCATATTGTGCTGACCGCAGGCGTTCATACAACCGCTGATCTTGATGACCACATCAGGGTTTTTGATGTATTGTGGATATTCCGCTTTAATGACTCGTTCCAACTCATCGGCAATTCCGGTACTACTGGCAATTCCTAGGTTACAGGTATCTGTTCCAGGACATGCGGTGATATCCAATGCCTTGTTGTATCCAGCTTCCGCAAAGCCAAGTTTTTTCAACTCTTGATAAAAGAAAGGAACCAACTCTTCTTTAACATAGGGAACCAAGATATTTTGTCTCAAGGACAAACGGATTTCGCCTGCTGCGTAATCCTGAACCAATTTGGCCAATAATCGGGCCTTATCGGTATAAAAATCACCTAAAAGCACTTTGATTCCGATGGCCACGTAGCCTTCTTGTTTTTGAGGTACCAAGTTGGTAGACTTCCATTCTTCGAAAGCGTTTTGGTCTTCGATGGAAACTTTGGGAGCTTCGACCTCGGCCACCTTTACCTTCGGATAATCTTCTATATGAATAGGATAGGTTTTGTTTGGAATAGCCGTTTGTTCTTCTTCCAATAATTCTTTGAAACCATCCAATCCCAAATCTTTCAACAAAAACTTCATGCGCGCCTTTGCCCTACTCTTACGCTCTCCATATCTATCGAATACACGGATAACACCTTCCATCAAAGGAATAATTTTATCCGTTGGCAAAAAGCTGTACAATTCATCGGCATGGCGCGGTTGCGAACCTAGGCCTCCGGCCAACATCACTTTAAATCCACGCTCACCATCTTTTTCTTTGGCGATAAAACCAAGATCATGCATATAGGACAGTCCCGTATCGGCATCACTTGCAGAGAAGGAAACTTTGAATTTTCTTCCCATTTCCTGACCTATCGGGTTTCTTAAAAAGTATTCGAAAACCGCTTGAGCGTATGGAGATACATCAAAGGGTTCGTCCACATCGATTCCTGCAGTTTCGCTGGCCGTTACGTTACGAACGGTATTTCCACAAGCTTCCCTTAAGGTTACTTGATCCTTTTCCAATTGTGCCCAAAGTTCAGGGGTACGCTCCAAATCCACGTAGTGAATCTGGATATCCTGACGTGTGGTGATATGCAAGCGTCCACGAGAGTATTCATCGGATACATCTGCGATTCGAAGCAACTGATTGGAGGTTACCTTACCGTAAGGCAATTTTATCCGAATCATTTGCACCCCCGGTTGACGCTGTCCATAAACCCCTCGGGCCAAACGTAGGCTACGGAATTTTTCCTCATCCACTTCCCCACCTTTGAACTGTCGGATTTTTTTCTCCAATTCAATGATGTCCTTTTCTACAACTGGGTTTTCTATCTCTGTTCTAAAGCTTTGCATAATCTAGTTTTCCTATCTATTTTATAGAGTTAAATCAAATAAACTCTCTGTTCCAGCACCTAAGTGCACGTCTTTATTCTATAAATCCGACGCCTGCCGTTGTATTGGTACGGCTATCGATTATTATAAAGGATCCGTTTGTACGGTGGTCTTTGAACCTATCATAAAAAATAGGTTTGTTCAACCTTAGGCGTACTTTGGCAATATCGTTCATCTGAAGCGAGGTAACGTTCTCCTCGATTCCAGAATAATCAGGATGTATTTTATGTTCAATGGCATCGACCTTGGCCAAGACCTTGTTGACTCCATGCTGAAGCAAATACTTTCCTCCCGGGGTAAAATTGTCACTGTCCATCCAAGAGATGGTTGCAGTGAGTTGCTTGTCAATCGTTGGCAAATCACCCACTTTCACCAACATATCTCCCCTGCTTACGTTTACCTCATCTTCCAAGGTTATGGTAACCGAAGACCTTCTGGGAGCCGTCTTGTATTGTTTATTGTAAAAATAAATGTCCTTGATCTTGGAACGTGTCATCGAGGGCAACACTACCACTTCGTCCCCAACATTTAGTTCGCCTCCGTATACCTTTCCAGCAAATCCACGGAAATCATGAAAATCCTCCGTTTTTGGTCGAATCACATACTGAACCGGGAAACGTGGGGTACCCGTATTGTAGATATCCTTTTGGTCCAATTCCTCTAAATGCTCCAAAAGCGTTTGGCCTTTGTACCAAGGTGTATTTTCTGATGGATTTACCACATTATCGCCCTTAAGCGCACTTACGGGAATAAAAGTTATGTTTTGGTCCTGATAATCTCTTTTTTTCATCAATTCCTCGAAATCGGCCTTGATATTATTATAGGTTTCTTCGGAGAAATCTACCAAATCCATTTTATTGATGGCCACGATAACATCTTTCACCCGCAAGAGGTTATTGATAAAAAAGTGACGGTGTGTTTGCTCGATCACTCCTTTTCGCGCATCTATCAAAATGATGGATGCTTGAGAGGTCGAAGCTCCCGTAACCATGTTTCGGGTATACTCCACATGACCTGGGGTATCGGCTATGATGTAACTTTTGGATGGCGTAGAGAAGTAAATGTGGGCCACATCTATAGTGATGCCCTGCTCTCTTTCGGCCACCAAACCATCGGTTGCCAATGAAAAATCGAGATAATCGTATCCTTTCTGCTTACTTGTTCTTTCAATGGCCTCCAATTTATCGTCGGTCATAGATTTTGTATCGTAAAGCAATCTTCCGATCAAGGTACTTTTACCGTCATCTACACTTCCTGCTGTTGCTATTTTTAAAACTTCCATTTGTCTTTCTTCCTGTTAAAAGTATCCTTGCTGTTTACGTTTTTCCATTGCCGCTTCCGAACGTTTATCATCGATACGGGCGCCCCTTTCCGAGATTCTGGAATCCCTGATTTCGGATACGACCTTATCAATCGTATCGGCATGCGACTCAACTGCTGCGGTACAGCTCATATCCCCAACGGTTCTAAAACGAACCATTCTTTCCTCTACTTGCTCGTCATCGGCCCTAAATACCACATCGTCCTCTGCAGACCATATCAACCCATCCCTAAGGAAGGTATTTCTTTTGTGCGCAAAATAGATGGATGGAATTTCAATACTTTCTTTTTGGATATAGCTCCATACGTCGAGCTCCGTCCAGTTACTGATTGGGAACACTCTTACGTTCTGACCTATTTCTATCTCTCCGTTCAACATATCGAACAGCTCTGGTCTTTGGTTTTTTTCGTCCCACTGGCCAAAATCGTCGCGCACAGAAAAGATACGCTCCTTAGCCCTTGCCTTTTCTTCATCACGTCTTGCCCCACCGATACATGCATCGAACTTAAATTCTTCAATGGCATCTAGAAGGGTGGTCGTCTGCAACATATTTCTACTGGCGTACTTACCAGTTTCTTCCACCACTTTTCCTTCATCAATGGAATCCTGAACATTACGGACTATCAATTCAACACCAAGTTCCTCTACCAATTTGTCCCTAAACTCAATAGTTTCGGGGAAGTTGTGCCCCGTATCGATATGCATCAATGGAAATGGGATTTTGGCCGGCCAGAATGCCTTTTGCGCCAAGCGCACCAAGGTTATTGAATCTTTTCCTCCGGAAAAAAGCAGTACAGGTTTCTCAAACTGTGCCGCCACTTCGCGGATAATGTAAATGGCTTCGTGTTCCAAAGCATTTGCGGACGGTCTTTCGACCCCGTTCAAATTCTCTGGCTTTTTAATTTCTTCTGCAAGTGTGCTCAAGGCTATATCATTTTTGTTCGATCACCGTAATTGGCGACAATTCATTCTTCTTATGTGTGCAAACCGCATTCGCGGTTCTCCAAAACCTTTGTTGGATCAAAATATTTATGCTCGTTCGGCAATTTGCGTTCTTTCAAATAAGCATCCAATTGGGTATCGCTCCAATGATAGAAAGGGCTTACCTTTAAGACCCCATCTTTGCTCATACTCAAAACATCCAATGAATCCCTATGGGCAGTTTGTCCTTTGCGCAGATTAGTGAACCAAACATCTGGCTTGTGCTCTTCCATTGCTCTTCTAAACGGCTCCAACTTTACCTGTTCGGTAAACTCTTTGTGCCGGGGATCATCAATCTGTGGAATGCCCATAACAGCATCACGATGTGAACTTGTTTGTTTTGGGACATATAGTTTCACATTGAGCCCCAAAGTGGAAATCAGTTCCTCTGCGTGTTTATAGGTTTGAGGCGTATTGTACCCCGTATCGCACCAAATCACGGGAATGTTTTTATCCACTTCGGTCACCGCGTGCAAAATTGCCACCTCATATGGCCTAAAATTGGTAGTGACCACAGGGTTGTTTCCGTGTTTAACGGCCCATGAGATAATTTCTTCGGGAGAAATGCCCTTAAACTGAAGGTTCAACTTCTGTATTTCTTCTTGTGTCAATGCCATTGCCTATAAATTTATTTTCCCCATTTAATGGAGTTCCAAATTCTTTCGTGAAAAAAATAAAGCACCATTTTGGTGACCAGCTCCACCAATCCAATTGAAAATGCCAAACTCAATGTTCCTGTAACAATCCAAGAAATCAATATCGTATCCATAGTACCTACTATTCTCCAGCTTATGGATTTTACAATACTTCTCTTTGGACTCTCCGAAGCACTATCCTTAGTGTATGTGCTTTGCTGTTTTTCGTTTTTTATAATCAACTGATCGGTAATCATTTTTAAACTTTTATTACCCTACTGAATTGGTAGGAATTTCAAAAGTAAAATTATTTTCCCGAAGAAAAAGCAAAATGAATCATAAATTTACTTTTACCCTATAGTTTTAGTAGATTATCGATAATCAATAGGAAATTTTGAGAATTTTTAAGCTAGAATTTACCGTGAAGCATTGATTTAAAGCAAATCTGCCAGCGTATTGTTTCGGTAGACATCGAGTGCGCTGTCCCTTACCTGAAGCATTAGTTTATGAACGGAGCACTCTCCTTCGTCGGGACAATCCTCACATTTCTCGTAAAAATTCAAACTTACACAGGGCACCATGGCAATAGGGCCTTCCAATACCCGCATAACAGTAGTCATTTGCACCTCGTGAGGTTCCTTAATAAGATAATAGCCCCCTCCTTTTCCCTTTTTTGACCCTAACAGCCCATTACGGCGAAGTGTAAGTAATATGCTTTCCAAAAACTTTTGGGAGATATTTTCACACTTGGCGATTTCCGCAATCTGTACCGGCTGCCTACCCTCTACCTTGGCAAGGTAGGTAAGTGCCTTAAGTCCGTATTTTGTCTTCTTGGAGAGCATCACACGAAGATAGGGAAATTTAGCAACCCGCCTAACCGACAGGTTGCGGAAAGATTACCCCAAGGCCTGCTCGATATCGGCGATAATATCATCTATATGCTCCAAGCCTACCGAAACCCGAACCATTCCGTCAGAGATGCCCACGGCGTTGCGTTCCTCAGTGGTCAATTTGCTGTGTGTAGTGGATGCAGGATGCGTAACAATGCTCCTTGCATCTCCCAAGTTTGCCGACAAGGATAATAACTGGATGCTATCAAAAAATTCCCGACCTGCTTCCAGACCACCTTTCACCTCAAAAGCGACAACACAACCACCTGCTTTCATCTGCTTTTTGGCTATTTCGTTCTTAGGGTGTGATTTCAGGAATGGATATTTAACCCATTCGATTTTATCGTGTGCTTCCAGATAGGTTGCCAACTTCAAAGCGTTCTCGCAATGTCTGTCCACACGGATGGCCAAAGTTTCCAAACTCCGGGAAAGCACCCATGCATTGAAAGGTGATAACGCAGGACCTGTTATTCTTGAAAAACGGTACACCTTGTCCATCAATTCACCACTACCGACGGTAATTCCGGCCAGAACCCGCCCTTGACCGTCCATCAATTTAGTTCCAGAATGGATGACCAAATCTGCCCCATACTTTATGGGCTGCTGTAAATACGGTGTCGCAAAGCAGTTATCTACAATAAAAATAAGGTTGTGCTTTTTGGCAATGCTCGCCAGCAACTCCAAATCCAGCACATCCACACCGGGGTTGGTCGGTGTTTCCGCATAAAGAATTTTGGAGTTGGGCTGTATCAACTCTTCAATTTGGGACAGATCATTGGCATCAAAATAAGTTGTTTCAATATTCCATTTCGGAAAAAACTGAGTGAACAACGTATGCGTTGAGCCAAAGATACTTTTGGAGGATATCACGTGGTCACCAGCATCCAACAATGCTGCCAGTGTAGAAAATACGGCAGCCATACCAGAAGCGTAAGCAAACCCGTTCTCCGCACCTTCCATCAAGCACACCTTTTCAATGAGCTCATTGGAATTGGGATTGGAATACCTGGAATAAATATTGCGCTGCTTTTCCTCTGCAAAAGAGGCACGCATGTCCTCTGCATCCTCAAAAACAAAGCTGGAGGTCATATAAATGGGACTGGAATGCTCCAAATTTTGACTGCGCTCCATTTGCGTCCTTATTGCCTGTGTCTCAAATTTTTTGCCTTGCTTGCTCATATCTTTTCTGCTATTCTTAAAATGTCTCCAAACACACCTCTTGCCGTTACCGCGGCACCTGCGCCAGCTCCTTGAATCACCAATGGATGTTCTCCATAAGATTCGGTATAAATTTCAATGATGGAATCGGAGCCTTTTACCTGCCCCAAAGCACTTTCCTTGGGCACAGAGATCAATTTCACTTCTAAAACCCCCTTGTCCTGTTGCAAATCCCCATGCAGGTCGCCAACATAGCGTAGCACATGACCTGGCTCCTGGTTCCCTTTGATTTCCTTATACATTTTGTCCATCTCCCCGATACGCTCCATGAACCTTTCAAAATCCAAAGTCTGAAGTTCTTCCGGAATCAGATTTTGTACGTTGATATCAGAAAACTCATTCTGAAGATCTAGTTCTCTTGCCAAAATCAACAATTTTCGTCCCACATCATTACCGGATAAATCCTCCCTTGGATCCGGCTCGGTAAAGCCACTTTCCATGGCCTCCTTTACAATTTCTGAAAAAGGAACATCTTTCTCTGAAAAGGTATTGAAAATATAACTCAACGATCCTGAGAACACTCCTTTGATTCGGGTAATATTTTCTCCGGAGAGGTGCAATAATTTTATGGTGTCGATAAGTGGAAGACCAGCGCCCACATTGGTTTCGTATAGATATTGTTTCTGGTTCTTATCCAAACATTTCCGAATGGATTTGTACTTCTCAAAACTCAGTGTGTTGGCAATTTTGTTCGAAGAGACCAAATCAAAACCGTGCCCTATCAACGGCTCATATTGCTCCACAAATGTTTTGCTCGCCGTATTGTCCACAGCAATCAAGTTTTCCAAATGGTATTTCTTGGCAAATGCCGTAATATCTTCAATTTGATAGGGCTGTCCTTCCTTTTCCAAACGTTCTTTCCAATCCGACCCCACTCCCGAAGCATCTAAAAGCACTTTTCTGGAATTTGCCACGGCAAACACTTTTAAGTCAATGCTCTTTCGGTCCTCAATACTCATTTTTGAATCCAGAATTTGACTAATCAAGGTTCCTCCAACCGTTCCGTGACCAAACAATGCCAGATTTATCTTCTTGGCTATTCCAAAAATCTGTCCATGAATCACATTGATGGCCTTGTTCAAATCTGATTTCTTCACCACCATACTCACGTTCTTACCGGTAACGGTGTTGTTGAACAACAATGGTATAATCTGATTTTTGGCCAATGCGTTGAAGGGTTTATGGAAGCTGCTCAAATCCATCCCAACTATAGAAATTACCGAAACATCCTTCACTACCGATATCTGGTTGATGTCCTGTGAGGAATAATCCGTTTCAAATTCTTGGTCCAACACTTTTTTAGCTTTGTCCGCCTTGGATGCATCCACTACCAAGCCTATGCCGCGTTCGGACGATCCTTGGGAAACAATACCCACACTGATGCCATTCTGGCCCAACGCTCTAAAAATCCGCATATCGACACCAACTTTACCGAGCAATCCCCTACCCTCCAAATTGATAAGGGCCATGTTGTCCAGCACCGAAAGTGATTTTATTCCGCCATTGTCAGTTTTTGGGCCGATCAATGTGCCCTTATTGTCATCGTTGAAGGTGTTGCAGATGCGCAACGGAATATTTTTCTCGATTAACGGAATAATGGTCTTCGCATGCAAAATATTGGCTCCAAAATTGGCCAGCTCATTGGCCTCGCCATAGGATATCACATCAATTAACCGGGCATCCTTTACCAAATCCGGATTGGCGGTAAAAATACCATCCACATGGGTATAGTTTACCAACTCGCCCGCATCCAAAAAGTTGGCCAGTAAGGCTGCGGAATAGTTACTTCCGTTTCTTCCCAATGTTGTTGTGGAACCATCTCGATTGGAACCGATAAAACCGGTTACTATAGGTATCACACCCTTATCCAATTCGTGAAACTGACGGATAACATTTTCTTTGGACGTACTTTGATCTACTTCCGCATTGCTAAAATTATCGTCCGTGGCGATCAACTTTCTGGAATCCAAAAGCTTTGCTTGTAAGCCAGAGGCGTTTAGGGAAGCTGTCACATATTTTGCGGACAACAGTTCCCCAAAGGACAATACCTCATCCTTAGTCTTTAAGCTGTAATCTCCAGTCAAGGAAACCCCACTCAATATTTTTTCAATGGCGGCCAGTTCTTCATCAATATCAACGCCATCAAAATTGTTTTTTTGATAGTCTGCGAACTTTTTCAAATCAGCTTTGAAATCAACTCCTTTGGCCGCTTTCTCCAAAAGATTTTCGAGTTGGTCGGTCGCCTTTCCTCGAGCAGAGACCACAACTGCAAAGTGCTCTTCTTCGTCATGCCTTTTACGAATGATATTCAAAACGCGCTCAATGCCTTCACCGTTTGCTAGAGACTTTCCTCCAAACTTCAATATTTTGATACGTTCGGTATTCTTTTGAAAAACAGTTTCCAACAATTTCTCCAATTGTTCAAACTCCATCAAAAAAGCATCGTGGCCATGTACGGATTGGACCTCGCCGTAAGTGACATTGGTATTGGCCTGCGCCAAACGCTTAAAGGTCTCCTTATTTTCTTCGGCCGTGAAGAACAGGTCGGAATTCACTCCGATGATATGGATTTTGGTATCACTTTCTTGCAATGCCCTGAAGGCTTCTTCACCATTTCTGGTGATATCGATGGATTTGAGGAGTTGGTTCATCAACTTATAGGCTGACAATTGAAAACGCTCCTGTAACTTTTTACCATGATGCATCAACCAAGATTCCACATTGAACACCTTGAGTTCCTCGTTGGTACTTCTTTTGAACCGCTCCTTGAAAGATTCTGGTGTTCGGTAACACAACATGGCGTGCATACGGGCATCGTGGACGGGCTGTTTTGAGTTGACCAAGAACTGCTCCTGAATCTGGCAGTTCGCTATCAACCAATCCGTAGATTTCCAGTCAGAGGCCACCGGAATCAAATGCTCCGTAATTTTGGGGTTAATGGCTGTCATTTCCCATGCAATTCCACCTCCTAGAGACCCTCCAATGATGGCGAACAACTTATCAATCTCCAATTCCTTCAATCCCCAGAGGAATATTCTAGCGATATCCGCAGCTACAAAATCCTTGTAATTTTCAATAATGAAACCATCGAATCCATTACCCGGAATATTAAAGGAAAGGATAGTGTATTTCTCGGTATCGATACATTTCCCATCACCAATCAGGTCGGACCACCATCCATCCTTGCCCGCTACGTTGGAATTTCCTGTAAGCGCATGGTTCACCAAAATAATGGGCGAGGTGCCCAAGGGCTTCCCAAAAACTTGGTACGACAACTTTATTTCTTGAACGGAACCGCTCAATGTCTTAAAATCCGATATGGCCAAATGCCTTAAATCCATATATACAGCTATAGACCCCGTGGGTCGACAATTAATAAATAGTATGGTTATAAGAAAGTGGGGCAGAAACTACCTGTGATGTTATCTATTCCCAAAAGGGATAGAACGTAGCACCTTCATGACGGGAGTCAAGGGTTGCTAAGGCTTCAACGGGTCTATTCCCTCCACCTTTCTTGATAACTAACAATACGTGTTTGAACTTCGTGGGACAAATATACTGATGGAAACATTGATTTTCCTAATCTTTTGGAAAATTTTCATCAATTTACCTTGCCCCACGAAACTCGTTGCTTTATTATTTCAATACCGTAAACTCAATATTGGAATCGGTGAAGACGGTATGTGTCTGGGTCTTGAAATCCGACTCGTCCGCCTTAAAGATGTTGTCCACATAGGTTTGTGGGTTTAAATCGATAAGCGGAAACCACGTGCTCTGTACCTGAACCTGCAATTTGTGCCCTTTTTTGATGGTATGGAACACATCCTGAAGCTTGATGTTCACATCGGTCTTTTCATTGGGCGTAAACGGTTCGGGGTCCGAGAAGCTGTTCCTAAAACGACCTCGCAGCACCTCGCTGCGAACCATTAAGTGATAATTGCTCATTTTAAGATGGTCCTGCATTTCATCATTGGTCTCGGCATCTGCAGGGTGCACGTCGATCACTTTTACAATCCAGTCGGCTGCGGTACCCGTAGTGGCCACTTTTAATTGTGCCAAAATATCACCGGCCAAGGTCATATCCTCTTCCATCACATCGGTTTCAAAAACCAGAACATCGGAACGGCGCGCAGCGAAACGCTGGTCGTCCGTCATGTATTTTCTTGGTGTGAAAACGGTCTTCACATCTTCGGAGTAAGGGACCGGCTTTTTCACATCACTGATAAATTGAATTTCTGTGATCTCTTTTTGCTCAGTGGTAAGTTGTTGGTCATCCGAAAGGAACATGGTCTGTTTTGTCGCATTCTCCGGAGGCCACGTATCGTACTTTTTCCATTCCTTTTTACCTGTATCAAAAACATATGCTTCGGGCAACCCAGAATTTTTATCACCCTCACCCTTCAAAAAGTGGTTAAAGAACTTGGTCTCGATTTCCTTCTGAAAAAACAACGAAATAGAGTCACCGAAGTAGTAGTTTCCTACCACATTTCTTTCTCGGTCTCTTGCCCAACCTCCATGATCCCAAGGACCGAACACCATGGTATTGTAGTTGCCTTCGTTATATCTTTCAATATTTTTGTAGGTTTCCAATGGTCCGTACAGGTCCTCAGCATCAAACCACCCCCCAACGATCATGGTGGCGACGCTGCTCTTCACATTTTTAAGGTGCTGGATCAGGCCGCGGCTCTGCCACATTTCATCATAATTTGGATGTTCTTTGAGTTCATTCCAAAAATAATCATCGGTCACCCCTTCTGGACGCATGGTAGGAGTATCGGCGGTATCATATTCAAAGAAATAATCCAGATTTTTAAGCGGTCCTGCATCCAAAAAGAACTGGTACTGGTCTTCCGTGGGCAAACTTGGCAAGGTGTACCACGCCGTATCTATGGGAGCATCACCATTCGGCCGCGGAGTTCCAAATAGCGAAGTAGCCCTAAAATAACTCAACAAATAGGCACCGTTATGATGAAAATCATCAAAAAAGAAATCTCCGATACAGGCTTGGGGAGAAGCTGCTTTTAAGGCTGGGTGCGCATCCACCGTGGCATAGGTGGCATAATGTCCGGGATACGAAATACCCCAGATGCCCACATTGCCATTATTGTTCTCCACATTGTTCACCAACCATTCAATGGTATCGTAGGTATCCGAACTTTCATCTACTTGATCATCGGAGGTTTTATTGGGGATGTAGGCGCGCATATTCACGTAATGGCCTTCGCTGAGCCATCTTCCCCTAACATCTTGGTAAACGATAATGTTCCCTTCCTTCATCAAATGCTCGTTCGGACCTATTTTGGTCCTGAAATTCCCTTCTCCGTAGGGTTGGGAACTGTAAGGCGTACGCTGCATAATGATAGGATATTCTTTGGATGTATCCTTGGGCGAATAAATGGTCGTATGCAGGGTAATTCCGTCCCGCATTTCAATGTCCACCTCTTTTTTGGTGTAGTTGTCCACCACGTAGGTATCGACCTCTTTGACCTCGGTCTTGGTCGATTTTTTACAACTGACGGTTACCGTCAACATTAAAACACTAAGCAGTAGAATTTTGAAAGAACTTTTCATTATCTCGTTTTTGATGTGTTAAAGCTACTAAAGTTGGCCGTAGTATGCCAATAAAAAAAGGAGCCTCATGGAAGCTCCTTTATCTTTTTATTTTTGATGGATTAAAGTCCGAAAGTGGCCTTCACCTTGTCCACCATATCCAGTTTTTCCCAAGTGAAGAGTTCCACTTCTTTTTCGATTCTACCATTGTAAGGTGATTCAAAAACCTTGGTCATAATTCTAGGTTGTTTGCCCAAATGACCATAAGCGGCCGTTTCCAGATAAATCGGGTTTCGTAGTTTTAGCCGCTCTTCGATGGCAAAAGGTCGCATATCAAATAGTTCGGACGCCTTTTTTGCTATCTCGCCATCAGTCATATCCACATTGGAAGATTTATAGGTGTCCACAAAAATAGAGGTAGGCTCCACCACACCAATGGCATAGCTCACTTGGACCAAAATTTCATCGGCAACACCCGCAGCGACCAAGTTCTTGGCCATATGTCGAGCAGCGTAGGCAGCACTACGATCTACCTTACTAGGGTCTTTTCCACTGAAGGCACCTCCACCGTGTGCTCCTTTTCCACCGTAAGTGTCCACAATTATTTTTCTTCCGGTAAGACCTGCATCACCATGCGGACCGCCTATCACAAATTTCCCAGTTGGGTTGATGTGATATTTGATGTTATCGGTAAACAATTTTTGAATGCTTTCGGGCATCAATTTCTTCACCTCTGGAATCAGAATGTTCACGATATCCTCCTTGATCTTGGCCAACATTACATCATCCTTATCAAACTCATCATGCTGGGTGGACACTACAATGGTATCTATCCTTTGCGGAACATTATCATCGGAGTATTCAATGGTAACCTGAGCTTTGGCATCTGGACGCAGGTAAGGAATTCGCTTTCCTTCTCTCCTCAAATCAGCCAAAACTTCCAAAATTTTATGGGAAATATCCAGCGCCAACGGCATATAATTATCGGTCTCTTTTGTGGCGTAACCGAACATCATACCTTGGTCCCCCGCACCTTGCTCTTCTTTTGAACCACGGTCAACACCCTGATTAATGTCCTGTGACTGTTCGTGAATCAATGAAATCACCCCACAGGAATCCCCACTAAACTTGTATTCTCCCTTGGTGTAGCCAATTTTATTGATGACCTCTCTGGCTATGCTCTGCAAATCCACATAAGTATGGCTCTTCACCTCACCTGCCAATACAACCTGTCCCGTGGTCACCATGGTCTCGCACGCAACCTTGCTCTCTGGGTCAAAGGCCAAAAAATTATCCAATAAAGCATCGCTGATCTGATCCGCAATCTTATCCGGATGCCCCTCACTTACAGATTCTGATGTAAACAAATACGCCATTTCTAAATTTTAATATTGATGGATTTGACGACGCACCGCGAAGAAGTTCCTGACCCTTTGGGAAGAGATGTGCGGACCTATTTGGGTCCCGCAAGAACTGCTTTAGCATTTTTTGTCCTGAACTACATTCAGGAAAAGAGGTTGCAATCAGTCAAATCTTTCCTCATTTTGAAGGGCAAAAGTACGTAATTGGTTGATATTTCAAAACTTTGTTTTAAGGCAATGTAACATCGTCCATTTGAACCAGTTTTTTTTCGATAAGCAGATATACTTTGTATATTGCGACGATTTGATTCCCTTGGTACAAACACAATAAACACTGACATCTTATGCATATTGCTGTGGCAGGCAACATCGGGGCCGGCAAAACTACGTTGACCAATTTACTTGCAAAACATTACAAGTGGGAGGCCCATTTTGAAGATGTGGTGGACAATCCCTATCTCGACGATTTTTACACCCAGATGGAACGATGGAGCTTCAACCTACAAATTTATTTTTTGAACAGTAGGTACCGTCAAATTCTAAAGATCAGGGAAAGTGGAAAAAGTGTGATCCAAGATAGGACCATTTATGAAGATGCCCACATATTCGCCCCTAACCTCCATGCCATGGGACTGATGACGAACCGGGACTACGAAAATTACAAGGGCCTTTTTGAGCTAATGGAATCCTTGGTGCAACCCCCGGATTTAATGATATATCTGCGCAGTTCCATCCCCAATTTGGTCAATCAAATCCATAAGCGCGGCCGGGATTATGAAAACTCGATATCCATTGATTACCTCAGCCGTTTGAACGAACGCTATGAGGCTTGGGTGAACACCTACCAAAAGGGCAAGCTACTGATTTTTGATGTGGACAATCTTGATTTTGTGGACAACCCTGAGGATTTGGGAGAGGTCATCAATCGTATTGACGGAGAGATTCACGGATTGTTTGAATAAAACAGAATTTTATATTTGTTTTTAATCAAGAATTTAAAAATGCAGAAAATTGAAACTCAAAATTAAATTGTTTCCGTTTTTTAAGTTCATCAAGTATTTTCCCAAAGGATTTGGTGTATTTTGCTTGATTTATATTCTTCTTATATGATATGAATTGGATTCATATCCATTTCAACAGAATAATAAATAACAAAGAAAACCTGATACCATGAATTCAGATATTTTAAAACTTTACAAGCAATTGGAAGGTATGGAACAAACCAAGGAGGTTATCCAATTGCAAAATCAAATCAAGGAAACCCTGTACCAAAATCTACGAACCCACTTTTTGGAGTATGTAAGTATTGGCCGCATCATCGGTTATGATGAATTACAAGAGGAGTTAAAAAAGGCATTGGAACTTCTGGAACTTCAGAAATGATAAAGAAACATTTTGCTCAACCCATCATGAAAACTGCATTCCCTTTTAGATTTTCCATTCTTCTTTTTTACTTCTTTATACAATTTACCGTAACCGCCCAGCAATTGGTCAAAGTCTCTCCCGAAGAGGTGGGCATGTCCTCTGAGCGATTGGAAAGACTATCGCAAACCTTTCAGGATTATATCGATGAAGAAAAATTGCCCGGTGCTACAATTCTCGTAGCTAGAAAAGGCAAAATCGCCTATTTGAAATCATTTGGAAAGAACGATATCGAAAGCAATATTCCAATGAACGAAGGCTCCATTTTTAGGATTGCCTCCCAGACCAAGGCCATTGTTAGTGTCGGTGTTATGATGCTTCAGGAACAAGGTAAGTTGTTGATCACAGATCCTGTTGGAAAATATATGCCCGCCTTTATGGAAACCAAGGTCGCCATTGAAAAAGAAGACGGTTCCTACGAGATTGTGCCCGCCGAAAGGCCTATCACCATTCGCGATTTGTTGACCCACACCTCCGGGGCATCCTATGGATATGGTATTGCAGGCGACCTATGGGGAAAGGCCAAAATCCAAGGCTGGTATTTTGCAGATCGGGACGAACCTATTCAAGCTACTGTAAACCGAATGGCAGACCTACCATTTGAATCGCAGCCGAGATCTAAATTTGTGTATGGATACAACACGGACATACTTGGGGCTTTGATAGAAGTGGTATCCGATAAAAATTTAGATGTTTTCCTTAAAGAAAACATTCTTGATCCACTTGGAATGGAGGACACCCATTTTTACCTTCCCAAGAACAAAAGAGAACGGTTGGCCACTGTGTACTCCGCGACCGAAAATGGATTAGAGCGTGCACCTGATAATGGTGGCATGGTAGGTCAAGGCGCCTATGTGGATGGTCCAAGGAAAAGTTTTTCAGGAGGTGCAGGATTGTTGAGCACAGCTTCGGATTATACCAAATTCTTACAAATGATGCTCAACAAAGGGGAATTTAATGGCAAGCGCATCATTTCACCAAAAACGGTAGAATTGATGACCACCAACCATCTCCCATTTCCACTCGGTGAAGGAGCAGGTTTTGGATTGGGCTTTTCCACGGTTGAAGATTTGGGCCTAAGGGGCGAATTGGGTTCCGAAGGTGAGTTTGCATGGGGCGGTGCATACCATTCCACCTATTGGGCAGACCCGAAGGAAGAGATGACTGTTGTGTATTTCACGCAATTGATTCCCGCCAACGATTTGGACGATCACGGAAAATTACGGGCATTGATCTACCAAGCCATCATTGATTAAGATTTTGCGTACGTTTCCCTCAACCAGATAGCCCGTTTACTCATTGGCGGTTTATTTCGGTTTGTTTTCAAGGTAGTTTAGTATTGGGATCAACCCACTACTATTAACTAAGGCTTTAAAGTCAAAAACTTGAAAATTATGGAACCGAAAAAAAATCCACAACTCGATTTAAGACGAAACAGTCTGCTCTACTTTTTTGTCGGCATGACCTTGGTATTGCTCATGGCCTATTTGGCCTTGAAATGGAAAACCTATTACTCAGATGATTCTTGGGACGTTGGCGAGTTAAAAGTCGATGAGCAATTGATTGAAGATGCCACCATACTCAAAATTAAACTACCGGACCCGCCCAAGCCCAAAATCCAGACCCCTCCGAAAATCGAGATTAAAGATGATGACGAAAAGATAGAGGAAACCGTTATCGAATCAAACGATGTCAATCAAGATACGGAAATCGCCAAATTTGAAGATTTTGCTGTTGCCGAGGAAGACATTCCAGAAGAGATACCTTTTGTCCTAATTGAAAATGCCCCTATTTTTCCCGGCTGTGAAAATGAAAAAACCGAAAAGGACAAACGGGAATGTTTTCAGTCCCAAATGCTGAAACACATTCGGAAAAATTTCCGTTACCCAGAAATGGCACAAGAAATGGGTCTTGAAGGACGTGTTAGCGTTGTATTCACAGTGCAGACCGATGGCAGTATTGAGAATATTAGGTTAAGGGGTCCACATGAAAGTTTGGAGACCGAAGCAGCGCGAATCATTTCCAAGTTACCAAGATTGACGCCCGGAAAACAGCGCGGTACTGCGGTTAAGGTTCCCTATTCTATTCCAATTACCTTTAAGTTGAATTAAATAAGGAATATGATGAAAACGTTTTGTACAATGTGCATATCATTTCTTATTACGATCAATGTGCTAAATGCGCAAGAATGTTTAAATGTTGATTATAAACTTAGAGGATATTTTTATGTTGGGACAAGCCTAAGGGACACGATGGCTTTGGGAGGTCATTATCAAGACTCCAACGGACCCAAAAAAGTAATACCTAGAATTGACACTATTTCAACTCCCGGTAAATTCCAAATCGTTGTAAAGTCAGATTCCCTAATTGGATTTTCCGATAAAGTACAGGGATTTAAGGTCTTTATCATCAACAAATCCCAATCCACGGTTCAACTTCCCGCCCAAGATAGTAGACTTTATCTAACAAGACAGGTCTTTCATAAAAACAAGTGGCAAGATATTGAATACTTACCCAATAGTTGGTGCGGCAATAGTTACCATAGTGTTTTTATTAAACCTAATGAATTTTGGGATTTACAGGCACCCTGTCTGAATGGAAAAGTCAATACGAAATTCAGGTTCAAATTAAATGCCGACAATGGAATTGCCAAGAACCCTAATGATATCACAAACTACTATTCCAATGAGTTTTACGGAAGCTTCAACCCAAGCCAACTAGAAAAAGAAGAAGGACACGTACCTCAGGGAATTATGGATCCTTATGATAATTAAGTTTTAATCAATACAATAAAAAAACCACGCCAAATGGCGTGGTTTTTCCAGCTTTCAAAAAAGCGCGAGCTAATCCTTTGCCTCGGCACTCTTATATTCTTGTATTTTTTTCTCTAATTCTTCTTTGGAACCGGCCATCAGTTCTTCTGTCTCTTCAACAACTTCTCCGTTTTCGTTTGTAGTCGAAGTAACTACAGCCTTATATCCGCCATCGGCAGTATTGCTAATCTCTACGCGGATTTCTTTTTCAATCGCTCTGGTTTCTTTCATCCCCTCTTCGGTAATGGTAATCATGGTACCATCCTCTTTTGTAATACCAACTCCATCAGCAGGAGAAAGACTTACCAAACTGGGGGCAATTACCAAAGCAACTACGGACATCAATTTAAGCAAAATATTTAAAGATGGGCCCGAAGTATCCTTAAAAGGATCACCTACGGTATCGCCTACAACGGCTGCTTTATGGGCATCACTTCCCTTTCGTCCTTCGCTTTCAATAGTTTTTTTGGCATTGTCCCAAGCTCCGCCTGCATTGGACTGAAAAATAGCCATAAGTACCCCGGCAGTGGTTACACCTGCCAACAGTCCGCCCAACATTTCGGCTCCGCCTATAAATCCGACTGCCACGGGAACGGCTATGGCCAATAATCCCGGCAGCACCATTTCTTTGATGGATGCTTGTGTAGAAATTTCAACACACTTTTGATACTCCGCTTTTCCATCGGCTGCTTCAAAAATGGCCATATCTTCTTTACTGGCTTTGGAAAGGTCCGAATCATATTTCCGCATGACCGCCAATGCCGCTTTCAATTCCGGAATATCCTTGAACTGACGACGAACTTCTTCAATCATGGACATAGCAGCTCTACCCACTGCATTCATGGAAAGTGCCGAGAATACAAAGGGGAGCATCCCACCCACGAGGAGTCCCGCCATTATATCAGGTTGGGAAACATCAATGGATTGAACTCCAGCAGTTTTCATAAAGGCAGCAAAAAGTGCCAACGCAGTCAATGCTGCGGATGCAATGGCAAATCCTTTACCAATGGCTGCTGTAGTGTTTCCTACGGCATCCAATTTATCTGTTCTGTCGCGTACCTCTCCAGGAAGTTCTGCCATTTCGGCTATACCTCCGGCGTTATCCGAGATGGGCCCGTAGGCATCAACTGCAAGCTGAATCCCAGTATTGGCCAACATTCCCACCGCGGCGATGGCGATTCCATATAGGCCTGCAAAATGATGGGAAACCAAAATTGCCGCTGCAATCAAAATTATCGGGATGGCCGTGGACATCATTCCCACTCCTAAACCGGCAATTATATTTGTAGCAGAACCTGTATCCGATTGACGAACAATGGAATTTACAGGTTTTGTTCCTGTTCCTGTATAGTATTCGGTTACCTTACCTACCAGTAGACCAGCAACCAAGCCAGCAATAGTGGCCCAGAAAACTCCCATAGCCGTAAATTCTCTTCCGCCTTCCATCCAAGATTCAGGAAGCATTGCATTAATAATAAAGTAAGATGCTATCAACATAAGACCTGCGGAGCCAAACTCACCAATATTCAAAGCTGTTTGTGGGTTTCCACCATCTTTCACCCGTACGAAGAATGTACCGATGATCGACATTATAATTCCTACAGCAGCCAATGCCAAAGGCAAATACACCGCTCCTAGTCCATCAAAGGCAGCTTGGAATTCGGGTAATCCTGCAAAAACAGCCCCAAGTACCATGGTACCAATAATAGAACCTACGTAAGATTCAAAAAGGTCAGCTCCCATTCCGGCAACGTCACCAACGTTGTCACCAACGTTATCTGCAATGGTTGCGGGGTTCAGAGGATGGTCCTCTGGTATCCCAGCTTCAACCTTACCCACCAAATCAGCTCCCACATCGGCGGCTTTGGTATAGATACCTCCGCCCACACGGGCAAAAAGTGCTATGGAAGATGCACCGAGGGAGAAACCTGAAAGTACGTTCAATACTTCACCTAATTCCCAGCCCTGTCCGCTGTAAATCATGAATAGTCCGCTCAAACCAAGAACGCCAAGACCAACAACACCAAGGCCCATCACTGCACCACCGGCAAAAGCGACCTCTAGAGCCTTTCCCAAAGATGTTCTTGCTGCATTAGTGGTTCTTACGTTGGCCTTAGTGGCAACCCTCATACCAATAAAACCTGCCAAGGCGGAACATATGGCACCGACAATAAAGGAAACGGCCACCATGCCGTTGGAACCGGTTTCACTATTTCCTTTAAAGAAGAGCAAAACGGCCACAGCGACTACAAAAATGCTAAGTATTTTATATTCAGCTTTTAAGAAAGACATTGCACCCTCTGCAATGTTCTTTGCAATTCTTGCCATCTTGGCGTCACCGACTTCTTGTTTTGAAATCCAAGCGTTCTTTACGAACACATACAGGAGGGCCAAGACACCAAATACTGGCAAAAACTTTACGATTAAATCCATAGGTTTAGATTATTTAGAAATATTTAATGCCAGCTAATGTAGTAAAATACGAAGTAATAAAAAAAATGCGCCTTTAATTATTAAAAGCGCATTTTTTTAAAGTTATTGTTATGTAATTTATATGGTGTAAGCACGTCTCTTTTTGTGCTCACTATCTTCGTAGCGCTGAACGCATTCGTGATAGATTTGTATGGCCTCGTTCACATCGCCCCAACCGCCTGTATCTACTTTCTTCTCTTCCAAATCCTTATACACTTGAAAGAAATGTTCAATCTCTTTTAGTCGATGGGGGTTCAATTCGCTGATATCATCCCTTTTGCTCCAAATAGGGTCAGAAACGGGTACACAGATTATTTTTTCATCCGGTCCTTTTTCATCGGTCATATGGAAAACCCCTACTGGCTTTACTTCCACGACCACCATAGGGTATGTTGGCTCGGTGCAGAGTACCAAAACATCCAATGGGTCACCGTCCAAAGCTAAGGTTTCTGGAATGAAACCGTAGTCTCCAGGGTACATCATTGAAGAAAAAAGGGTTCTGTCAAATCGAATTTTGTTGAGGGTGAAGTCGTATTCGTACTTGTTCCTACTACCTTTTGGAATTTCTACAAGTACATCGAAAGTAATACGTGGTTTTTTAGACATGTTAGTGATATAATTTATGCTGCAAAAATAACCAGTATTACTGGAATAGACCACATAAATCGCAGGTTTCCTTTGAATTAAAAATTAAACCCAAAGGTCCCTGTAATACCAAAAGCACGTGCATCCGGATTTTCGAGGTAATTGCCCCGGAAATTAAAATCTATTCGAAGTATTTTAAAAATATTGCCCACTCCTAAGGAATATTCCCAATACACTTGATCCTCCGGTGCCATTAAAGGAATGTTGGTAGGCGCACTAAGTGCAATATTCTCTTCGGACAATTGACCCCAAGCTCCTCTTAACCCCACAATCTCCCTTAGATTGAGTTTTCGCAGTAATGGAATTCTTGAAAACAAACGCCCGTTAAAGTTGTGTTCCAGATGAACCGTAGCATAGGTATCCGTAACGAACTCGTAGAAATCCAAGTTCGGGAACACATTGTATAGTGAAAACAAGGTTTGATTACCCGGAATAACGCTCAACAGCCCCAAGGGCACTGTTCCAAAGGTTTTTCCCAGTTCCACAGTACTCGTTAACCTACCAAAGCCGCCAATTTGCCATGGTTGCTGATAGGAAAACTGTATTTTCTCGTAATCGAAATCGCTTTCTAGAAACCCATCCACACCTTTGGTATATTTTAATACAAGTGTGCTATAATCATCATTGATATTAGATCGTTCCACGCCATAACCAATCGTCCGTTTGCCCGGGGTATAGATCAACGTGGTGTTCAGATCAAACTGTTTTATTTCCGATGAAATACCAGAAGGCGAACCTGGGTCTACATAATCCAGACTAAAAGCATCGGGCAGGGCAGAGCTCAAAGTACGGAAAGACCCGCCTATATCTATTCTGAAGTTTTTTACCGGTTCCATTTCAAAGTTGAGCGTTGAAAGGTTGATATTGGTCAAACGGTCATTGGAACCTACGGTTACCAAGGATGACGAGGCAATGCTCCTTCCCATTACATCGTTCGTACTGGTCAAACTAAGTCCAAGCTGTTCAATATCCCTTCGATTTCCCCCGGAAACAATTAAACGATTCTTGCGGTCGAGCAAAAACTTTCCAGACACACCATATTTAAACTTTTTATCGGTAAAGCCATAGGCCGTATAACCTTCCAATCGCCATAAATCATTCTGGCCAAAATAGGTCCGGGCACCTCCTCTCAGACGAATCCCTTCCGCATCATTATAGCCAAAAGTGCTGTAGATATCCCCGATGTCGATATTCCATTTATCGATTTCGACGTAACCCGACCCCAGAATACTGACAATATCGTAATAGGTTCGGAACTTGGGCACTGTTTTTAAAGTATCCAGCAGTTTGAAGATTCCTGATTCGTCCTCGTTCAAACGCTCTAGACGGGCATTTTCCCAAAAAATACTATCCT
This sequence comes from Flagellimonas chongwuensis, assembly GCF_013376415.1. GTDB lineage: Bacteria > Bacteroidota > Bacteroidia > Flavobacteriales > Flavobacteriaceae > Flagellimonas > Flagellimonas chongwuensis. The sequence continues at coordinate 51,651 of NZ_WYET01000009.1, read as the reverse complement.
GCGAGAACACACGTGGGTCGTATGGATCGGAAACGGCCTTGTAAAAATCTTCGGAGCGTGGATTGTTAAAGTTATAATTATCAAAAACGGTGGTCCGTTTTCCGTAGACACCACGAGATTCTTCTTTTTTGGAAAAACTAAAATCGCTCAGCATATAATCCCGCTTCAAAAGAAAAACAGAATCGTTGACCACCTCAAAATCCTGTTCAATATAAATCTCCTTCACCCAGTTAATGTTGGCGCTTTTGGTGACCTGAAGATTAATTTTTTTGATGGCAAAAGTGGTATCGTTTACCCAAAAATCACCTTTAAAAGTAAGCTCGTTCTTTCGGCGTGGGTAGTAAATAATATTGTAGCACCACTTGTCATCAATATAGGTACTGTCAGACAAAACATAATTGTATACATCTATTCCTGTTTTGGACAACGGACTCGTAAAGCTCTTATCAAAAAACTTAAGATAGTTATTGTAGATATCGTAATCTGAATAAAGATCCTCAACGAAAGCGGTTATCGCCTGATTCCCACTAAAACCGGAGTTTTTGTTGCCGAGTACATCTTCTTTCTCCCTATCGAGAACGTTGTCCCCATAAACTTTGGAAAAAGATTCGCTCAAGAACATGGGCAGATATGTTTTACCCGTAATTCGTGAAGTATCCAAGTCCTCAAACATAAATTCCAACCCCTTGAATAGCTTGCTTTTTATTAAAGAGCTATCGATAGTGTTCAGGTCAAATTCGATTTTTTCGTATTTGTCATATTGGTACTGCTTGAACTTGCGCACACCGTTCTCCCTTTTCTTTGCCCAAATTTTTCGCAGAATATCTATGGCCGGGTTGTTCTTCTTAGATTGCTTTCCAGTATAAACCACCACTTCTTGAAGCTGCTCCGCAGATTCGGTCAGCACAATTTCCATATTGTAATTTACCTTTTGCGCCAATGGAACCTCCTTGGTCTCATACCCGATAAAGGACACTTTGATGGCATCATAGGTCTCATCGGATTCCATATAAAACCGACCGTTGTCGTTGGTAATGGTTCCTTCGGAAGAGTTAACAAAAATGATGTTGGCAAAGGCGACGGGCATCCCGGTATCATCGGTGACTATCCCTTCTATCTTGGTCTGGGCACTGCCACAAACTATAAAAAACAGAAAAAAAACAGAAAAGAATCCTTTCATAGGCAGGTATGTGGGGCATTGGGGAAAAGCACAACGGCAAATTCCATTCAACTTAGGTCAAATTTGGTTCAAAGTAATTTCTAATCAAAAAAATGTTCCCTAAATAATATAGCCCCGTCAACAAAATTGACGGGGCTAATATACCTTAAAAAATGTTTGTATTACTTATATAACACTTTCTTAACAGCTTTGATGACATCTTCATGGTTAGGCAACCACTCGGCCAAAAGTACTGGAGAATATGGTGCGGGGGTATCCGCAGTGTTCAATTTCACGATAGGTGCATCCAAATAGTCGAAAGCCTTGTCCTGAACGTGGTATATAATTTCAGTGGCCACGTTGCCAAAAGGCCAAGCCTCCTCCAAAATCACCATCCTGTTGGTTTTTTTAACCGAAGTAAGGATAGCATCATGGTCCATGGGACGCACTGTCCTCAAATCTATAATCTCACAGCTGATGCCCTCTTTTTCCAATTCATCCGCAGCTTTGTACGCTTCCTTAATGATTTTCCCAAAGGAAACAATGGTCACATCGGTACCTTCTCTCTTGATATCGGCAACGCCCAATGGAATGGTATACTCGCCTTCCGGCACCTCGCCCTTGTCACCGTACATCTGCTCGGATTCCATAAAAATTACCGGGTCGTCATCACGAATGGCCGATTTCAACAATCCTTTGGCATCAGCAGGGTTCGATGGGACCACAACCTTTAAACCGGGAGTGTTTGCAAACCAGCTTTCAAAAGCTTGGGAGTGCGTAGCGGCCAACTGTCCCGCAGAAGCCGTAGGCCCCCTAAATACGATCGGACAGTTGAACTGACCACCGGACATTTGACGAATCTTGGCAGCGTTGTTTATAATTTGGTCAATTCCCACCAAGGAGAAGTTGAACGTCATAAATTCTATAATGGGCCTATTACCATTCATTGCAGAACCAACACCGATACCGGCAAAACCAAGTTCTGAAATTGGGGTATCCAATACACGCTCCGGTCCGAACTCATCCAACATGCCTTTGGAAGCCTTATAAGCACCATTGTACTCGGCCACTTCTTCGCCCATCAGATAAATGGTATCATCCCTTCGCATTTCTTCCGACATAGCCTCGGCTATTGCCTCCCTAAACTGTAATGTTTTCATTGAATCGTACTAAATATTTATAGTCTGCTTAAAAACGCAAGCAAAAATAGCAAAAACTACCCGAAACTTGCCTGACCAAAATCCAAAAAAAGAACAAAATTTATTATGCATGCATAATAAATTTAGGATTTTTATATTTATATTTGAGCAGATAAACCTAAAGTATATATGAAGATTCTAGTTTGCATTAGCAACGTACCGGATACTACTTCCAAAATCAATTTTACGGAAGGCGATACCAAGTTTGACACAAACGGGGTTCAATTTGTTATTAATCCAAATGACGAGTTCGGACTCACCCGTGCCATGTGGTTCAAAGAAAAACAAGGCGCTACCGTTCATGTCGTGAATGTTGGCGGCGCCCAAACAGAGCCCACCATCAGAAAAGCGCTGGCCATTGGCGCGGATGAAGCGATTCGAGTGGATGCCGAGCCAAAAGATGGTTTTTTTGTGGCACAGCAACTGGCCGAAGTGGTCAAAAATGGTGATTACGACCTTATTATCGCAGGTAGGGAATCCATCGACTATAATGGCGGCATGGTTCCGGGAATACTCGCAACCTTATTGGATATGAACTTTGTGAATACCTGTATCGGTCTCGAAATCGATGGTGATAGCGCAACCGCAGTCCGTGAAATCGATGGGGGCAAGGAAAAAATCAGCACATCGCTTCCATTGGTCATTGGCGGTCAAAAAGGATTGGTAGAGGAAAGTGACCTTCGCATCCCTAACATGAGAGGCATCATGATGGCCCGTAAAAAAGCACTGAACGTAGTGGAACCCATTGATGCACCACAACCCACCCAAGATCAAAAATTTGAAAAACCCGCTGCCAAAGGACCGGTTAAGTTGGTCGATGCCAGCAATGTGGGAGAATTGGTCGAACTACTGCACAACGAAGCAAAAGTCATCTAAACAAGAGTAAAAAATTATGTCAGTATTAGTATATACAGAATCCCTGAAGGGAAAATTCAAAAAAAATGCCTTCGAAGCAGCCTCCTACGCACACAAGGTGGCCCAAGATCTAGGCACAACCGTAACAGCTGTCTCTTTTAATGCCGAGGAAGATGCCCTGTTGGGAACCTACGGGGTCTCCAAAGTTTTGAAGGTATCGGGCGACTCCTTGGCAACCTTTAATGCCAAGGCCTACGCAGAAGTATTGGCCGAGGCTGCAAAAGCAGAGGACACTAAGGTAATTATATTGAGTTCCAGTGCGGACAGCAAGTTTTTGGCACCTATCCTAGCTGCTAAATTAACTGCCGGATACGTACCCAACGTAGTGGCTGCACCAGAAAGCACCTCACCATTTGTAGTAAAGCGCACCGCTTTCAGCAATAAAGGGTTCGCCATGACCGAGATTTCGTCGGATGTCAAGGTAATAGGGGTTTCCAGTAATGCCTTCGGTGTTGTTGAAAACAATGTTTCCGCTTCGGTGGAAGATTTTGGCCCATCATTGGGCGATAATGCCTTTGCCGTTAAATCGGTAGAAGTGGATCGTGTGGTGGGAAAAGCAACCATTGCCGACGCCGATATCGTTGTCTCCGGTGGTCGAGGATTAAAAGGACCCGAGAATTGGGGCATGGTTGAAGAACTGGCCGATGTTTTGGGTGCGGCGACCGCCTGCTCCAAACCAGTCTCGGATATGGGATGGCGCCCGCACAGCGAACACGTTGGCCAAACCGGTAAGCCGGTTGCGAGCAATCTTTATATCGCTATCGGGATTTCCGGGGCCATTCAGCATTTGGCAGGTATCAATGCCTCCAAGGTAAAAGTGGTCATCAACAACGACCCGGAAGCTCCTTTCTTCAAGGCGGCGGATTACGGAATAGTCGGGGATGCCTTCGAAGTAGTGCCCGAACTCATCGAAAAATTAAAAGAATTTAAAGCCCAAAACACTTAAATTTTGTTAATTTGCCCATTGCAAGGGGCTGTTCAGATAACTGGTAAAGCCACTTATTTGGACGGCCCCTTTGCTTTAGGAGGAGATATATGAGTTTAGTACGATTAAAAATAAAGGGGATATCATACAGCCAAACACAAAATGGCGCATACGCCCTTATTTTAAATGAAGAGGAGGGAGACCGAAAACTTCCCATAGTTATAGGCGCATTTGAAGCACAATCCATCGCCATTGCTTTGGAAAAAGAGATAAAACCGCCAAGGCCCTTGACCCATGATCTATTCAAGAACTTTGCGGACAGGTTCAAGATTGTGGTCAAGCAGGTGATCATCCACAAATTGGTGGACGGTGTTTTTTATTCCAGCATTATCTGTGAGCGCGATAACGACGAGGAAATCATCGATGCCCGCACCAGCGATGCGATTGCACTTGCACTGCGGTTCAACGCTCCTATTTTTACATACAAGACCATTTTGGACAAAGCCGGTATTTTCCTAAAATTTTCTTCCAAAGAGAAAGAAGAGGACGAGGACGACAGCATTATGGTCGATGAAATCCTTCAAGAAGGAGAAGCCGTGGAGTTAGAGTCAGGTTCCGATACACACGGATATAGAGAAATGTCCCTACAAGAACTTCATAAAGAATTGGATAATGCGGTGGCCAGCGAAGACTACGAAAAGGCCGCCAAATTGAGGGATGAGATTTCCAAGCGCAAATAAACGACCAACATACATGGCGAAAAAGACCCAAAGTTTACTACTCCTGTTACTCCTTTGTTCGGTCGTTTTCGGCCAAAATTCTTTGCCCGCAGATTCCCTTAATGTAGCCATAGGCTCTACCATTACCGAGAACATTGCTGTGCAGCAAACCGCTGAAATTATTCCCAATCAAGGTTTCACTATTACCACATTGCTTCGTGGGGCGTTGGGAATGGCCGTACTGATCCTGATATCATTTCTGTTCAGCTCCAATAGAAAAGCCATCAACTGGAAAACGGTCGGAATCGGTTTATCATTACAGATTTTGATAGCCATTGGCGTACTCAAAGTCCCTTTTGTACAATATATTTTTGAACAGGTTGGAAGCATCTTTGTAAGCATACTGGATTTCACCCGTGCCGGAAGCCAATTCCTGTTTGAAGGATTGGTCGTGGATATGGACACCTTTGGGTACATATTTGCCTTCCAAGTATTACCCACCATTATATTTTTCTCGGCTTTGACTTCGGTCTTATATTATTTGGGAGTGATTCAAGTGGTGGTCAAATGGATGGCATGGTTGCTCTCCAAAAGTTTGGGCATATCGGGAGCAGAGAGTCTTTCCGTAGCGGGCAACATATTTTTGGGCCAGACCGAAGCCCCCTTGCTGATCAAGGCCTATTTGGAAAAAATGAACAAATCCGAAATCCTTTTGGTGATGATCGGTGGAATGGCCACCGTAGCCGGAGCTGTTTTGGCCGCCTATATTGGATTTTTAGGAGGCGATGACCCCGAACTTCGTTTGGTCTTCGCCAAGCACCTTTTGGCAGCATCTGTAATGGCCGCACCCGGGGCCATCGTAATTTCAAAAATATTGTACCCGCAGACCGAGAAGGTCAACACGGACGTAGAGGTTTCTTCCGAAAAAATAGGCGCCAACATCTTGGACGCCATTGCCAATGGAACCACCGAAGGCCTTAAACTCGCCTTGAACGTTGGGGCCATGCTTTTGGTGTTTGTGGCCTTTATCGCCATGATCAACGGAATTTTGGGCTGGGTCGGAGATCTTACCACTTTCAATAATTGGATAGCCGCCAATTCCCCGTACACCGAATTTTCCCTGGAAGCCATTCTAGGCACCATATTTGCCCCGCTTATGTGGTTGATAGGTGTTGCCAATGAGGACATTATGCTCATGGGACAGTTGCTCGGCATTAAATTGGCCGCAAGTGAATTTGTAGGCTACATTCAATTGGCCGATCTTAAGAATGTGGCAAGTGGTGTTCACTTTACTTACAACAAATCCGTAATCATGGCCACGTACATGCTCTGCGGTTTTGCCAACTTTGCCTCTATCGGTATTCAAATTGGAGGTATAGGCTCATTGGCGCCCGGTCAACGTAAGGTGTTGTCCTCTTTTGGCATGAAGGCGGTTTTGGGCGGATCCCTTGCCTCGTTGTTGTCAGCAACCATTGCGGGGATGATTTTAGGATAGTCAGGTGAAAGGCTAATGGCAAAAAGGCAGAAGGTTTTAGGTAAAGGGTAAAAAAGGTCCTTTTAAGAAGCTGGAAAGTTAAAATATAGATTTCAACCTCGAAATTTTAAACATATATCGCTATGCGAAATTTTCGAGAGTTGAATGTTTGGAAAGATGGAAGGGTTTTAGTGAAAGAGATTTACAAGCTTACCCAATTTATCCCAGATTCCGAACAATTTGGATTGATTCCACAAATTCAAAGAAGCGTTATTTCCATTCCAGCCAACATTGCCGAAGGATGCAGTAAACATTCCCAAAAAGATTTTGTTCGATTTCTTCAAATTGGTTTAGGTTCTGCATACGAATTGGAATCACATCTTATTCTTTGTGAAGATTTAAATTTTATTTTTTTTGATACCTCAGCGCTTATCATCAAAAAAATTCAAAGACTCCAAAAAGGGATAGCATCCCTGATAAAATATATCAGGTCAAACCATTAACCCTTTACCCTTACAGCATAAACATTTCACCCCCTCACAGTTAATAAACTCTTCATAAGTCAAACCCTTGACCTATTGTCCGTTTACCCGTAACCATTTACCTTTAACCCCACTATGAAACAGTACCACGACCTTCTAAAACACGTATTGGAGCACGGAAACCAAAAAGGAGACCGTACAGGAACAGGAACCTTGAGCGTTTTTGGTTACCAGATGCGATTCGACCTATCCGAGGGATTCCCGATGGTGACCACCAAAAAATTGCACCTCAAATCCATTGTACATGAATTGTTGTGGTTTTTGAAAGGGGACACCAATATTGCCTATTTGCAGGAGAACGGCGTGCGTATCTGGAACGAATGGGCCGACGACAACGGCAATCTTGGTCCTGTGTACGGACACCAATGGCGCAATTGGAACAGCGAGGAAATCGATCAGATCAAGGAGGTTATCGAGACCTTGAAGAACAATCCCAACAGCCGTAGAATGCTGGTTTCCGCTTGGAACCCTAGCGTTATGCCGGACACTTCGGTATCTTTTTCGGAAAATGTGGCCAACGGTAAGGCCGCACTCCCACCCTGCCATGCTTTTTTCCAGTTTTATGTGGCGGACGGCAAACTTTCTTGCCAATTGTATCAGCGTAGTGCGGACATCTTTTTAGGGGTGCCGTTCAACATTGCTTCCTATGCCCTGTTTACTATGATGATGGCACAGGTTTGTGGCTACCAACCTGGCGACTTTATCCACACCTTTGGTGATGCCCATATCTACAACAACCATATGGAGCAGGTGGAACTGCAATTGAGCAGAGACCCGCGACCCTTGCCTACCATGAAATTGAACCCCGAAGTAAAGGATATTTTTGACTTTACCTTTGATGATTTTGAGCTATTGAACTACGACCCGCATCCGCATATTAAGGGGGTTGTAGCGGTTTGAATTTAATGGGAAGTAAGTTGAAAAGACACAATTAACTTGCATTAATGCACTATTGATTCTTAATTATTGAAAAATACAGTTTGGTTTAAACTGAAATCCTTTACAACTGATGAAATGTGAATATAAAGAAATGACACGAAAAGTGTTTATGCAATTCTTTCGTGATGACGAAAAGCTGAACACCCTTACTGCGGATGACAGAGTTGAGATTTTCATGCATATATTACCTGGAGGCTCTGATATAACAAAAAGTCTTTTGAATGAATTAATATGTGATTACCAAGTTCATAACCTAAAAATAAGCCAAATTAAATAATGACAAAGTCAAGTGTTTGGACAAGAGAAAAACAATTGCAGCATTTAATGTTTACTGTAAAATTCCATTCATACAGTATCAATACAGATTCTAAAATAATCAAATATGCCTGTATTATAATGCGCATTTGACATGATGGTTGACAATTTTGGCTGAATAGATTCTGAACTACTGCCCACATCCGCATCTCAAAGGAGTGGTTGCGATATTGAACTCATAGTGTTTATTAGTTTTTCATAGATTTGAGGACATAGCTAGAATTACTTTTAGTAATTTGGGTTATATATAAAACCTCATATGAAACCTCCTAAATGGCATCGGGATGAAATCATTCTCGCTCTCGACCTATATCATAATATAGAGTCAAGAGAAATGGACAGTAAAAATCCCAAAGTAATAGCAGTCTCTGAAATACTGAACAAGCTTCCCATTCATAAAGAAAGAATTGACAACTTAAAGTTCAGAAATCCAAATGGCGTGTCCATGAAGCTAAACAACTTTAAGGCAATTGATCCAGAATATGAGGGCAAAGGAATGGATAGATACAGTAAATTGGATGAAGAAATTTTCTTTGAATTCAAAAATGATGTAAAGAGATTACATGGGATTGCTAATCAAATAAAAAATACCATTTCCAACTCAGAATTGACTAAAAACTTGAATAGAATTGACAATGATGAGGAAGATGACGAACCAAAAGTAAAAGAAGGCAAAGTAATTTATAAATTACATAAATATAGAGAGCGTAATTCAAAACTTAACAAAAGAAAAAAAGATGGCTATTTAAAAAAACATGGGAAACTAGATTGTGAGATATGTGGATTTGATTTCTTCAATATGTATGGTGAATTGGGAAAAAGATTTATGGAATGCCATCACAAAACACCTTTATCCGAAATAGAAGCGGAAACAATTACGAATATGAGCGATTTAGCCTTGGTTTGTGCGAATTGCCATAGAATGTTACATCGTGAACTAACCACCTTAAGTATTATCGAATTAAAAACTCTCATAAATAAGACAGCTAATAACTCTCACTAAACTTTAATTCCTAACTAGGTTAAATCTCCAGCTAGCGCAAGCCTCTTGGCTCGTGACCAGTACAACTTCCCACAACCTTACTAATTCAATAATGGAACGAGCGTAACGCTCGCACCAGAAATAGACTTGAAATAATAATTTTCGGAGAAATCATTTTCTTAGCTCCAAAGTTATCTTTCTTAAAGCGGTAACCACATTTCTAATATCATCTCTGGAAAAAGCGTCCCCCTCCACATAAAAAAGCATTTCAATACCTAAGTCCAAAACCTCGGCCAGTTCCGCAGGAGAGGCGTAGGCATCTTCAAACAATTCAGAAAAAAATATAACCCTAGTATTTTTATCAAAATCCTTCATTGTCACAAGAAAATATGACCCTAAAGTAGTTGATAATTTTAATTTGTCATAATATACTATGACGATTCTTTTATTTTATCTGGTCAATTTTGTTTTGTTAGGACGCATTCAATGTTGACAAAGCAGGAATTATCAATAAAAATCGGGAATCGAATCAAACAGCTCAGAAAGGACAAAAACATTTCTCAAGCTGAGTTGGGAAGATTATGCGGTCGCGACAAACAACATATCGAACTCATCGAAAACCACAAAGTTTCAGCGAACACTTACACGTTATACACAATTGCAACTGCACTTGAAATTGAGTTTATAGAACTGTTCAAGTTTTAATTCTAAAAAATCAAACCCATGAAACCCATCATCACCCTATTCGCCGCACTATTATTTGCCAGTTGTGGCGAGCAAGCCAAAAAAGAAACCACCGAAAAAGAAGAAGAAAAGACCGTGAAAGAAACCGAAGCCATCGATTCACCAAAATTGCGCCACGTAGTATTGTTCAAATTTAAGGAGACCTCATCCGAAGAAGAAATACAACAAGTGGAAGAGGCTTTCAATGCCCTGCCATCAAAAATTTCGGAAATAAAAGGATACGAGTGGGGCATGAACAACAGCCCAGAGAATTTGAACAAAGGACTTACCCATTGTTACTTTTTGACGTTTGATAGCGAAGCTGATCGCGACACTTACCTTACCCACCCCGACCATGTGGCTTTTGGAGACATTGCAGGCCCGCATATTGCCGATGTAACTGTTGTGGATTACTGGACCAAATAATATTGATCAGACTCCCATCGATTTAAAGAATACGGACAACCTCAACAAATAAAACCGCCATCAGCTTTGGGGCAAACTGATGGCGGATAATGTTTTTAAACCTCCAATACGGCATTTTCGGTTCCAGCATAATCGTTCCATTGGTAACGATCGGCCTCACCATCGTTGGTATAGTTGCCGTCTATCAAATATCTAAACTCGTAGCTGTTCTCCACAGGTAGTTCGAACGTACCCTTAAAGGTTCCGTTCTTTAATTTCTTTAAGCCGCTCTTTTTGGGATTCCACTTATTGAAATCGCCAACTACTGCAACGGTCTCTGCCTCATCTGCAGGAACTGTAAAAGTTACTTTGCAAACAGGCTTGCTCTTCAGGTATTGTTTTTTAATTGCCATGGTACCGAAATTTTTAATTTCAATACAAAACAATACATAAAACCATTTATTTACAATTAGTTAGAACCGATTTATCAATTTGATAAAATCCACCTAACCGCAATCTTACTTTTAGCAAATTAGATCGGCGTTTTTTACCAATTATGATTTTGATGCCCAGCGTTTTATAAGTGTCGCTATCACATCTATTTCCTCCTCGGTATTGTAAAAATGAAAGCTCAAACGGATGCCTCCCCCACGTGGTGAAGCCACCACATTTTCCTCTGTTAGCCTATTGAACAGCTTATCGTCTCCCTTAATATTGAATATGGTACTGTGCTGTTTTCTTTTAGTTACCGAAGGCTCCAGTAAATCAAGCTCGGTAAAAGCCGACATTGCCTTTTTTGATAGTTTTTGCAGTTGTGCCTGTACATTTTCCAAGCCTATATCATCCAAAAATTTAACGGCAAACTCAAGACTCCCGAAATTCAGTGAATCCAAATGACCAGGTTCCAAGAATTTACAGAACGTAATACTGTTCCGTTTGGAAGCATCGTTGTTTACGGAACCATTACCGATGCCCCTAAGCTCAAACTGGTCCATTACGGCATCCTTTACCAAGAAAAATCCGTTACCGTAGCCGGCCAACATCCATTTATAGGCACTGGCCCCCAAAATATCGATACCGGATGCTTCAAAATCGAACGGCTCCGTCCCGCAGAATTGTGTGCCATCGGCAAGAATCATCAGGTCGGGAAACTCCTTTTTCAAATCTTTCAGAAAATCAAAATCAATACGGACCCCATCTACCCATTGCACCAAACTGAGCGCGAGAATATCAATATCGCCCTTCTTGACCTTGAGATGGATGTTCTCCTCCATATGCTCATCGGCATCCACATGGTCAAGTTCAAACCCTCTGGTCTCGAACGGCCAGTTGACACTTGGATAGTCCTTATTTACGAGCAATACTTTTTTATCCTTTGGCAACCCCTCCAGCAACAAATTGAACCCCAGCGTAAAATTGGGCACCAAGGCCACATTCTCGGGCTTGCAGTTAAAAAACTTCCCAACCGTCTTCTTTATTTCGGGCATATGGGCAAAGCCCTTGTTCTTCATTTCACTTCCGCCAATCAAAAAGTCAAGATCGTGTCCTTGGCGCCACTCCATCAAATCTTCGCTCAACAGTCCTGCGGACGCAGTATTGGCATAAACACAATGATTGAGTACTGGAAATTTTTTTCTTAGGTTTTGCATGTCGGGATTTTTGGATACAATTCGATTATCTTTGTTGATAAAGATAGCCATTCCATGTTGTCATTTGGTAAAAAGAAGACGTCCGAAATAGATTTACAGCAGCACGAACTTTTGGAGAATGCCCATAAGCGCACCAAACAAAAGAAACAGTTGTTCTCGCACTTCGTGATTTTTTTGATCGGCAGTATTTTTTTGATTCTGGCCAACAAAGTCCTTAAATACGGTGAAGCCTACGATTGGTCCATTTGGATCGTATTGGCATGGGCTTTTTTGGTCGCGCTGCATACATTCAATGTTTTTGTCACTCATAAATTTATGGGGCAGGATTGGGAACGCCAGCAGCGCGAGCGATTGGTGAACCTTCAAAAAAAGCGTATCGGCGAAATCCAAAAGGAAATTGAGACAGATTTTCCCATTTCCAAAATCAATAAAAAAAAAGATCAATGAGAAAATTGATCATTATTGCGGCCGCGGCCGAAAACAATGCCCTTGGCAAGGACAACGACTTGGTGTGGCATTTACCGGACGATTTTAAACGTTTTAAAAGTCTGACCTCGGGCCACAAGATAATTATGGGCAGAAAAACTTTGGAGAGTTTTCCCAAACCCTTGCCCAACCGAACCCATATTGCCATTACCAGAGACGAGGACTATGATCCGAAGTTCCCCTGCACCATTGTGCATTCATTGGCGGATGCAATTGCGCTGGTAGAGGACAACGAGACTGCTTTTATTATCGGGGGCGGAGAAATCTACAAGCAATCCATGGACCGTGCCACGGATATTGAATTGACAAGGGTTCATGGGACTTTTGAAGCGGATGCCTTTTTTCCAGAGATTGATGAAGAACAGTGGAAACTGGTAAAAGAAGAACATCACCCAAAGGATGATAGGCACGAATATGATTTTACCTACCTCACCTACAAAAGAAAATAGGGTTTAAAAATCCATAGAAGATATCTGAGCAGTGGGGTCGTTGACCAAATCTTTCAAAACTTTTACATCGGCATTGGTGTAAAAAAGATGTTCAGGACTATGATTGACCTTAGTTAGTAAGTTGTTCCGTTCCAAGACCGTTTTGGTCTGACGGGCCACGGCTTCACCGGAATCTATGATATTGACATTGCTTGGCAATATTTCCTTCAGAACTGGAATAAGGTAGGGATAGTGCGTACACCCCAGCACCAGACAATCTATATTCTCCTTTAGCATTGGATTCAGGAATGTTGCCAATAGGCTTCTCATCTCTTGGGAGTCAATCTCACCTGCTTCTATAAGCTCTACCAAACCCTTACCTTCTTGCTCCAAGACAGTGATGCCCTCAGCAAAGAGTTTGGAGGTATTGTGGAACAAACTGCTGGATAGGGTTCCCTTGGTCGCCAACACCCCAACCTTTTTTGTTTTGGTCTGGAGGGCCGCCGGTTTAATTGCCGGTTCTATTCCGATAAATGGCACATCAAAATTCAAACGAAGATGATCTATAGCATTTGTTGTGGCGGTGTTACAGGCCACTACAATGATTTTACAGTCCTCCTTGAGCAAATACTCCGTATTCTTTATACTGAGCCTTAAAATCTCTTCTTTTGACTTTTCTCCATACGGGGCATTGGCACTATCCGCCAAATAGATGGTATTCTCGTAAGGAAGCATCTTGGCCACCTCTTTCCAAATGGAGGTTCCCCCTACCCCTGAGTCAAAAATTCCTATTGGTTTTGGCATGCTTAAAAATAGTGGCTTAAATTTTTATGGCATAAAAAAACCGCTTTAAAAAAAGCGGCTTTCAAATAAAATATTATTGACGGCAAGGTTTAGAAACCCAACTCTTTTTTTACATCTGCCAAAAGGTCTGGACCTTTGGATACGATCAAGCTCAATCCTGGGCTTGCATCGATTACATAATCGTAACCTTTTGCCGCTGCAACTTTCTCGATTGCTGCTTTTGCCTTTTCAGAAATAGGTGCAAACAATTCTTGTTGTTTCTTTTGCATTTCCTGCATGGCAGCTTGTTCAGCCTCTTGGATATTTTGCTGAAAACCTTGTAGTTCAACAGCTCTTTGCTCGTTTTCTTCCCTTGTTTTGGAAGTTGCTTCGTTTTCGTATTGTGTATACTTGTTTTGAAGCTCGGTCATAGAGCTTTGGATATCCGCTCTGTAAGTTTCTTGTAATTTCTTCAATTCAGCTTGTGCAGCCTTCATCTCCGGCATATCAGACAATAATTGCTGTACATTAATGTGTGCAATCTTGCTCTGAGCATTTACAAAACCAGTAGCCGCAACAAACAATACTAGGGCTACAGCGATTCTTTTTACATTTTTCATGATTCTCAACGTTACTTTTTTGACTTTAAATTTAGTGTTTCAATATAATCTATCCTATTGAATCCTTTTGTTGTTCTTGCGCTTTTTTTCGCTCTTCCAATTTGGCTTTTCGCTGGGCTTCGCGCTCCTCCAATAATTTTCTCCTTCGTTCTTCGTACGCTTTCTTGCGTTCTTCCCTTTCTTTTAACTTTTCAGCTCTGCGCTCATCGGCAGCCTTCTCTCTTTCTTCAAGGGCTTCCTCGGCTTGCTCTTGCCTTTCCCTTAGTGCATCGCTTATTTGATCTTCCTCTTCTTGGAACTGTTCCAAACGGTTTTGTTCCTCTTGTTTTTTGTTGGAAGCACTTATTTTTCTGGTGCGTCCTATCTCCCTTAAAACCAAGTCACTTATGTCGTGTCTTTTTTCGGAGTACAACATTACAACATCTGCGGATTTATCAAAAATAAAATCGTATCTTTTATTGGCTCCGATTTTTTGTACTTCGTTGAACACTTGGTCCTGGATGGGCTGTATCAACAGTTGTTTTTGAAGGACCAAATCTCCTTGCGGTCCAAAACGATTCTGTTGGTAATCCAACATTTCCTTTTCCAATAGCTGTATCTCTTCTTCCCTCTCCAAAATCAGTTCGTCGGTCAAGAGCACTTTTTCCGCCATCAAATCTTTTTTCATTTGTTCGACAACGCTTTGCTTCAGTTCGATTTCCTGCTTCCACTTTTGGGCCTTATCGTTCAACTGCTTAGTGGCATCCCTGTACTCTTCCACATTTTCAAGGATATACTCCATATCCACATAACCTATACGAACGCCCCGTTGGGAAAGCCCGTAAAAGGATGTCAGCAAAACGACTAATGTTAAAAGAACTTTGGTATTCATCTTTGATTCCGCATTTTACATAGAAAATATCGTGCCAAAATTACTAATTTATTCAAAATGAACTATTTGAAAAATAATAAAGAGGCGTTTTCCATAAATTAAAACTGCTGCCCGATGATGAAGTCCGTTTACCGATTACTTGCCCCATATTGAATCCTGATTTTGCCATTGCATTTAGCTTTTCATCAGAATTGATTCCAGAGAGTATAGATACCGGCCCAAAAATATGTAGCCCCACTCCGGCAGATCTTTTTAACTGAAACGGATTAAAGTCATTAAAATTGTTGTCCAATGATAAAGTGTGTCTGCCAACCACTAGGTCCGGCATTTGGTCTAACGTTATCTGCATCAAAACCATATCCAAAATCAATCCCCAAAAGACCGAACGCCGGCATAAAGATTCTTAGACCTGCACCTGCCGACCTTTTTAGTTCAAATGGGTTTAGGTCCTGGAAGTTATTGAACGCGTTACCTGCTTCCAAAAACGTTTGTACGTAAATGGACGCCGATGGTTTTAAGGTCAACGGGTATCGAAGCTCCATGGAGTATTTATTATAGATGACGCCACCTTCTTGTTGTTGTGACCGTCTAATCGGGTTATACACTGAAAAGGCCAACGAACTGTTCTCGTATCCACGGAGCTGCACCACATCCCTACCATCCAAACTAAAGTTTCCTAGACCGTCGCCCCCGACATAAAAACGCTCGAAGGGCACATCCCCAATATCATTATTATAAGAACCTAAGAAACCGAACTCGGCATTGGTTCGTAAAACAAGCTTATCCACTATGTTTGTGTACCAATCCCCCTTAAATTTTACTTTATAGAACTCCAACCACTTAAAGCGTTCCTTTTCTATCTCTCTCAATTCATTGGCCTCCAAAGTAGTCAATTCTCTTTCTATAGAAATATCCCTTAATTCTTCCCTACGGTTTCTTAACGATTTAAAATCTTTGTCACCAAAGAGCGAATAAGGCGGTGTGAATTTTGCCGTTAGTTCAAAATTGGAACCCGTCATGGGGAAAATTCTACTGGGACCTTGGGAACTTCTGGAAATACCAAAAGTGTATGTCAATGAATTAGAGCTACCGTTACCAAAGTTAAATAGTCCCAAATCATAATCATCGAACTTATAATATTGATAACCCACGGAATGGGAAATCGTAAAGAAATCATCCGGCCATTGAACCCTTTTCGCCAAACCGGCAGATACTCCCGTAATGGAGAATCCACGATCTTTCTGCACATCCAATCTTCCATTTTGATCATATCCCGTAGCAAACTGTTGTGTTCTGGACAGCGACATGTTAAACCTTACCGGTTTTTTACCACCCAACCATGGCTCGGAGAAGTTCAAGCTATAGACACGGAAGGTCCTACTGGCCTGCAAACGCAGGGCAAAGGTTTGTCCGTCCCCCATTGGTACGGGTTTGTATGCTTCCTTGTTGAAAATGTTCTTTAAAGAGAAGTTGCTGAAGGAAAGTCCCAACGTACCGATGAAACCTCCACCACCGAAACCACCTTGAAGCTCAATCTGGCTGGAACCGGATTCCACCAAGCTATAGTTCACATCCACTGTACCCGCATTAGGGTCTGGGTTTTGAATGTCCGGCACAATTTGTTCTGCATCAAAAAATCCTAGCTGACCTAATTCCCTTATTGTTCTAACAATATTGGACTTGCTGTATTTTTGACCTGGCCTTGTTCTGATTTCCCTGTAAATTACATGGTCATTGGTCTTGTCGTTACCAGAAACCGTTACGTGATCCAAGAAGGTTTCTTTTCCTTCTATGATTCGTATTTCAAAATCGATGGTATCATTTACAGCTGAAACCTCGACCGGGTTGATACTGGAGAAAAGATAACCATTGTTCTGATACAAGTTTGTTAAATCGGATGCATCCGGGTCAGAATCATCGGCGATACGTTTTTTCAACATTACACCATTATAGGTATCTCCTTTTTTGATTCCGAGTACTTGACTCAACATTCTATCAGTATAGACAGAGTTACCTACAAAATCGATTTCACCGAAATAGTACTTGTCGCCTTCTTCTACCTTAATCGTAAGCTCAATGTTCTTCTCGTCCAGTTTCACAAAGGTATCGGACAATACACGGGCGTCCCTATACCCTCTTTCTGCATAGGTATCAATTAAGTTATCGAGGTCTTCTTGGTATTCTGCCTCAATATATTTGGATTTCTTCCAAAAACGATAAAACTTTTTCTTTTTGGTTTTCTTCAGGGATTTGCGGAGCCTTTTGTCCGATAGTTTTTCGTTGCCAACAAAGTTGATGTCCTTAATTTTTACCTTATCACCTTTATTTACATTGATGACCATGTTCTGCACATTGGTACCCGTGGTATCCGCAGTTGTAGCAATGCTCACCTTGGCATTCAAGAACCCTTGTTTTTTGTACTTGTTCTGAAGATAGTTCTTGGTATTGGCAATCAAACTCTCGGTGATTTTCTTTCCTTTCTTAAGGTCTGTGTCGTCGATAATATCTTCAACCTTACGCTTTTTGACCCCATAAACCGTTACGTTGTTCAAAGTAGGCCTTTCGGTAATGCTCAGTTCCAAAAATATTTTATCGTCTTCAATGTTGGTGTAGAACATTTCCACATTGCTGAACAAGTCTAGATTCCAGAGCTTTTTGATCACTGCACTTATTTCATCGCCGGGCACCTTAATGGGCTGCCCTACCCTTAAACCGGTGTAGCTCTTCACGGTCTGCTCATTGTAGCTCTGTAGGCCAGTTACGGTCAACCCTCCCAAAATGTATTGCTTGCCTTCTTCAAAATCGGTCTCTTGGGCAATACCTTGGGCTGAAAATAAAAATAGTGGGATAATAAGGGTTGAAAGGATGATGTTTTTGATACCCTTAGTTAAGTTGTTCGCTCGTTTTTCCAAATCGTCGTTCTCTGTTTTGATAACTTAATATGGCCTCTACCAAATGGTGCTCTCTAAAGTCGGGCCAAAATACATCAATAAAATATAATTCGGCGTATGCTATCTGCCAAAGTAAAAAATTACTTATTCTACATTCGCCGCTTGTGCGTATAAGTAGGTCTACATCAGGCAAAAAGTGCGCGTAAAGATGTGTATTTATAACTGTTTCGTCAATATTTTCGGGGGAAATTATGTTATTTTTAACTTTGACCGCAATCTCTTGTACCGCTGTTTTTATCTCCTCCCGCGAGCCATAGCTCAATGCGAGCGTAAGTGTCATACCCGAATTATTTTCGGTTTTTGACATTACTTCGGTAAGTTCCTTATAGACTTTTTTGGGCAGTGTGTCGATTTTTCCGATGGCCTTCAACCTAATATTATGCTTGTTCAAGGTTTTCAACTCTCTTTTAAGAGCGTTTACCAAAAGCTTCATCAAGGTTTCTATCTCGGTCTTTGGTCGATTCCAGTTTTCTGTGGAAAAGGCGTATAGCGTTAAAAAAGGAATCTGGAGCTTTGCACAGCTCTCCACGGTTTGGTTTACGGATTCCACCCCGTTCTCGTGCCCGAACATACGGAGTTTCCCTCGTTGTTTTGCCCATCTACCGTTGCCATCCATAATTATGGCCACGTGCTGCGGTAGTTTTTCTTTGTCTACGTCCTCTAGTGTATGCATTTTATTGAAAACAATCCTGGCAAGGTTTACGTCCAAAGGTATACGTTAATGTAAAACCTGTAAAGACGTACCAGTCGTCGCTCAATATATTCCCGAATCGGAATTGCTCAAAATTGGAACCTTCTGGGTTACTTGCGTCCAAATTGTCCGTAAAAGTATATCTGGCCCCAATTTCGGCTCCAAGAATCAAGAATTGATTTAAACGATACTTAGCCCCAACCGTCATTGGAATTGCAAAACTACCGTCTTTTTGGTTAATATCCTGCATTTGAAGGGCATCAATGTAATTAAAATCGTATCTGAAGTAGGTCACACCCGTGTACAAGTAAGGCGTGAAGGCGGGTCCGAGCTTATGAAGGTTGTATTCAACAAAGTTGATTTCGAGACCTGCGGAGAACTCCAAAATGGAATTATCCACCACATATCCTCTTTGCTGTCTGGATTGCATATGGGATTTATTGTCGTCGGCAGTTACTTCCCCGTAGAGCACACTGGCCCTCCAAGCATAGCGTTTTCCCGCATTCCATTTGAATATTCCGCCAAAGGCAGGTCCGGAAGGCAATATATAATTAGTCCTTCCCACATCGCCTATCATATTGGCACCACCGGCAAATACTCCTATCTCATACGTCTGTGCGCTCATCTTCATCACACAGCATAGAAAAACAGCCAAAACTATCCGCATACTATCCAAAAAGTTACTAGAGTTAAGAGTAAAGGAAGATCTATAGATAAATGTTTACTATTGCTTTCCCTTGTAAAACAGTTTTTCGCTCCTTTTATTGTTTTTGATGGTATCAATTCCGTCTATCTTCCCCCCAAAGCAATTTGTTGCGTAAAGTTTTCAGAAAACTTTCGGATTTGTACTCAATCATTTTGATGGTGAAGTCCGCTTTTTTGATTCGGATTTCCTTGCCATTGGAAATGTCGGCGATACGGGAGTCCAAAGAAACCAAATGCGTCTCTTCCCTTCCTGAAACCTTCAATCTTATCTGTGTGGTATCGGAAATCACGAGTGGACGCGCATTAAGGTTGTGCGGTGCAATAGGCGTAAGCACCAAAGACTTTGCCGAAGGTGCGATTACTGGGCCGCCACAGCTCAAGGAGTATCCGGTAGAGCCCGTAGGCGTGGAAACAATCAATCCATCGGACCAGTACGAGGTCAAATACTCATCATCCAGCCACGTTTCTACGGTAATCATGGAAGTGGTATCCTTTCGACTGACGGTTATTTCGTTCAACGCAAAATTGAGCCCGTTGAACTCCTCTAGTTCCGAATTGAGTTCTACTTCCACCAAGCTACGTTCCTCAACGGTATAGTGTCCAGCTTCAAACTCGGTTACGAGCTTTCGGACATTTTCCTTTTTAAAGGTGGACAGAAAACCCAATCGCCCTGTATTGACACCCACAATGGGGATACCATAGTCCTTTATATAGGTAACGGCGCGCAACATAGTTCCATCCCCACCAAAGCTCACGAACATATCAAAAGAGGAATCCAATCCTTTGGATTGGTTGAACGTCCCCTTAACCTGTGTTTTGGTGATGGTAGCCACGAGTTTATTGAAGTTCTCCTCTACATAAACCGCTGCATCCAACTTCTTGAGTTCGTCCAAAAGCTCCTCTACACAAAGCTGGTCCTCCTTTTGAAAAGACAGACCGAATATGGCTACCTTCATACTAAACGTTAAGATATTTTTCCAGATAGTCGGAACGTTGTTTCAAATCCTCTATAAATTGGTCATCACTGTTTCCGAACACGATGGTGTAGTTGTACCGTCTAAAGGTTTGGGCCACCTCGTTCAAGCTCTGCGTTCCCACCTTCAAGGTAATCTCAACAATATCGTTCTGTGAATCGGTGATAAATGCCCCCAACAAACGGGCATTATTACCTTCAACAATTTGTGCTATCTCACTAAATGAATAATCCTTGATACCGATGGAGACCACCAAAATGGCGCCCGGCTCCCTAAAGAAAGGAGTATCAATAAATACATCGACCACATCTTCAAGGTCGTAATACCCAACTATCAAACGGTCTTCGTCCAGCACCGGAAGCACATTGGCCTCGTTTCTGGAAAACATTTCCAAAACATCCAACCAAGCTGTTTCCTTTACCACAAAAAAGTCCTCCATCTCAAATCTAAAATCATCAACCTTTTTTTCAGGCTCAAAACAGGCCAGGTCATTTTCGGACAACAATCCCAAATATGTACCGTTCTCGGTTACCCCAACATGGGAACACGTAGTCTCCTCAAAAAACTTAATAACGTCCTTCAAAGTTTCCGAAACCTCAAAAATGGGAATCGTATTGATTATTTTGTCTTGGATGTACATAACAAATCTATTAGGTGCAAAATACTAATTTAAAATGGCAAAAGGCATGCCGAATTCTTATTTTTGACATTCTAAAAACAACTACATGACAAAGTTGAGTGTCAATATAAATAAACTGGCAACATTACGAAATTCTAGAGGCGGCAATGTACCCAACCTGATAACTTCCACCAAGGATATTGAATCTTTTGGAGCGGAAGGCATCACCATACATCCACGCCCCGACGAAAGGCATATACGCTACCAAGATGCACGAGACCTTAAAAAAGTGGTGACCACGGAGTTCAACATCGAAGGGAACCCGGTCCCAAAATTTATCGACCTAGTGCTTGAGGTAAAACCCACACAGGTCACCTTGGTACCCGATGCCGAAGACGCCATTACCTCCAACGCTGGTTGGAACACGATAAAACATAAAGATTTTTTGGTCGATGTGATCAAGACCTTTAAGGAAAACGGCATTCGCACCTCCATATTTGTAGACCCTGACCCCTCAATGGTAAAGGGAGCTGCCGAGACAGGCACCAATCGCATAGAACTCTACACAGAAAGCTTTGCCCATGAATTCGCCAAGGGCAATAAAGAAGGCGGAATAGCACCTTTTGTTGAAGCGGCCAAAATGGCACACGAAGTTGGGCTTGGACTCAATGCCGGGCACGACCTCAGCTTGGACAACATCAAATTTTTCAAAGAACACATCCCACATCTATTGGAAGTATCCATAGGCCACGCATTGATTTGTGAATCCTTATATCTTGGCCTAGAAAATGTGGTGAACATGTACTTACATAGATTGAAATAATGGAGATATTACATTCTAAAATATTGGGAGAAGGACAACCTTTTATCATTCTACATGGTTTTTTGGGCATGTCCGATAACTGGAAGACATTGGGAACCCAATATTCCGAAAACGGGTATGAGGTACATCTGATAGACCAACGTAACCATGGCAAAAGTTTTCATTCCGAAGAGTTCAACTACGATGTGCTCAGCGAAGACGTTATCCGATATATGGACCATCACAATATAGATTCAGCTTACGTGATGGGACACTCCATGGGCGGCAAAACAGCTATGCAATTGGCCACTTCAAACCCGGACAGGGTAACCAAATTGATAATTGCCGACATTGCGCCGAGGTATTACCCACCCCATCATCATTTTATCTTCAACGGACTTTCCCACTTAGATTTCGACAAGATTTCGGATAGACGGGAAGCGGACGAAGAGCTTTCCAAGCACATCAAAGAAAAAGGCATCCGCCAGTTCTTGCTCAAGAACCTGTATTGGGAAGAAAAAGACAGATTGGGTTTCCGCTTTAATTTTGACGTCCTTAAAGAACGAATGGAAGAAATTGGAGAGAACATTTCCTCCAATGCCGTATATGAGGGACCAACGCTATTCTTACGCGGAGATCGGTCAGAATATATCCAACCCGATAATTTTGCCGAGATAAAAAGACACTTTCCACAAGCCGAAATAGAAACCATTGACAAAGCTGGACATTGGTTGCATGCCGAAAACCCAAAACAGTTCTACAACAAGAGTCTTGCGTTTCTGAATTCTTAAATTTCAACCCTTTTTATTATGCATGCATAATTTTTTCAGCTATTTAATTGTCTGTATGACAAATTTGATATAGATTTGGTTAATTCTGGTTCTTACCACAACAATTAACATAAACTAACTGTAACAGATTTTTTGATATGAAAAAGTTTTATGCCTTTCTCCCATTTCTAGGCTTATTCTTGATTGCATGCGAAGATGATACAACCCCACCCGAAACAACTGGCCCAGACCCAGTTGAATATACATCAGGATCTGCGGATTTTTCCAACTACGTAGCTGTAGGGAATTCTCTCACCGCAGGTTTCTCTGACAATGCATTGTTTGAAGACGGACAAAAGGCGTCCTTTCCGAATATGTTGGCTGCAAACTTTGCCCTTGCTGGAGGCGGAAGTTTCGAAATCCCCTTTATGGCGGATAATCTAGGAGGAATGACTCTTGGCGGAACCCAAATAGCTGGTAATAGATTGATATTATCCTTTTTGGGCGAAAGTCCAAGCCCTGTTCCCGTTGAAGGACAAGGCACTACTGATGTAGCCGTTAAATTGCCCGGCACATACAACAACATGGGCGTACCCGGCGCTAAAAGTTACGAATTGTTGGCTCCCGGATATGGTAGTGTAACCGGCGTGGCCATGGGAACTGCCAATCCTTATTTTGCGAGATTCTCCTCTTCGGAATCCGCAACCGTTATAGGTGATGCAGCCGCACAAGGAGCAACCTTTTTCACCGTTTGGGCAGGCGCAAACGATATTCTGCTCTATGCCACGGGAGGAGGGACAGGTGTTGACCGAGCCGGGAACGTAGACCCTAGCACCTACAACAGAAATGACATTACCGACCCCAATGTGTTTGCAGGATCATTGGATGCGATACTACAGGCGATGACCGCCAACGGGGCAGATGGCGCCATTGCCAACCTACCTAATGTAACGGACATCCCATATTTCACTACGGTTCCACACAACCCAATTCCATTGGATGCAGCTACGGCAGCTTACCTGAATAGCGCCGAAGCATACGGTGCATACAACGCCGGCTTAGCGCAGTTGCAACAACTTAGCATTATCACCGAAGAAGAATTAGAAAAGCGAACCATCTCTTTTGCCGCAGGTGAAGGAAATGCCGTAGTAATTATTGATGAAGACCTCACTGACCTGACAGGATACAACCCTGCATTGATCAACATGAGACAGGCTACGGCGGACGACCTGATGGTGCTAACTTCAAGAACTTTTATAGGCACACTTGATAACCCAGACATCCCAACATCGATAAACGGTGTTGCGGTTCCTTTGGCGGACAAATGGGTCCTTACCCCAGAAGAGCAGGCCATTGTGGAAACCGCTCTTACAGCTTACAACCAAACCATAGCAGGTTTGGCAACAGCCTATGACCTTGCATTTGTAGACGCCAATGCCTTATTGGCCGAACTTAACGCCAATGGATTCCAACAAGCTGACGGAAGCGTTGTGGACGCAACTTTTGCCACAGGAGGAGGTTTTTCTTTAGATGGGGTCCATCCAGCACCTAGAGGGTATGCCATTGTGGCGAATGCATTCATAGAGGCAATCAATGCCAAATATAGCTCTAATCTTCCCGGAGTAAATCCTTTGGACTACACCGGTTTGTATATTGACTAAACAAACATTATTTTACTTATCTTAAAGGCACCGAATTTCGGTGCCTTTTTTATTTGCAACAAACTATTTATCAAACCTATGAAACTTATCTTAAGATTATTATTAAACGCATTGGCCGTAGTGATATTGAGCTATGTGCTACCTGGCGTAGGCGTGTCTTCCATGTTCACAGCAATTATCGTGGCAGTAGTATTAAGTTTACTCAACTTTTTGGTAAAACCGATTCTAGTCATCCTTACCTTGCCCATCACCATTTTGACCTTGGGACTTTTCTTATTGGTAATCAATGCTATAATTATTTTATTGACCGCAAATCTGATAGATGGATTCCAAGTCGAGAGTTTTTGGTGGGCCATCATATTTAGCCTTTTACTCTCCTTTTTGCAGGCAATTTTGCACTCCGTTTTAAAAGAAGACCAGTAGAAATTCTATGGTTTGAAAGTCAACGGTTTAAAAACTTGGCAGCAAATCAAAAAAGAGTTACTTTTGCATCCCATTTTTAGAAAGCAAATTAGGTAGGAAATGAATATAACCAAAGAGCAGATTGACGATCTTAATGCAGTAGTAAAGGTTGCCATAAGCAAAGAAGACTATCAGGATAAAGTAGAAAAAATCCTTAAAGATTATAGAAAACAGGCCAACATTCCTGGTTTCAGAAAAGGACAAGTTCCCATGGGGCTTATCAAAAAGCAGTATGGCAAGGCTGTTTTGGTGGACGAAGTGAACAAATTGCTTCAGGACAATCTAAACAAATACCTTACCGAAGAAAAATTGGATGTTTTGGGAAATCCACTCCCAAAGCAGCAGGACAACTTTGATTGGGACAAAGACAATCTTGATTTTGAATTTGAATTGGGATTGGCACCAAGCTTCGATGTAAACTTGAAGACCAAAAAAGCGGTGACCCAATATAAAATTGTTGCCGATAAAAAAATGATCGAGGAGCAAGTGGAACGTATTCAAAAGCAATACGGAAAATTGATTTCCAAGACCGAAGTGGGAAAGAAAGACGAGATTACTGGCTTCTTCGCCAACGAAGAGCAAGAAATCGACCACAAGACCACTCTTGAAATGGACAAGATCAAAAGCAAAAAAGCAATTGATGCACTTGCTGGAAAAAAAGTGGGCGACAAAGTTACCCTGAATACCAAAGGTCTTTTTAAAGAAGACTATTTGCTATCAAGCGCCTTGGGCATTGCCCGTGACAAGGCAGAAGACCTAAAGGTCGATGTAACTTTTACCATTGAAGAAATCAACGAAAGAGAACCTGCCGCTTTGGACCAAGAGCTTTTTGATAAATTGTTCGGTGAAGGAAAGGTTACTTCTGAAAAAGAACTAAAGGATAAAATCAAGGAAGATTCAGAAAAGCAGTTCGAGCAGCAGTCCGACCAAAAACTGTTGAACGACATCACTGAAAAATTGATCGAGGAGACCAAATTCGAACTTCCTGCAGAATTTTTGAAGAAGTGGATTCAAATCAGTGGAGAAAATCCTTTGACCGCGGATGAAGCCAAAGAAGAATTTGAAAAATCCGAGCAAGGTCTTCGTTATCAATTGATCGAGGGTAAGATTATCCAAGAAAATGAACTTCAGGTCCAGTTTGATGAATTGAAGGAATTCGCCAAAGGATTCATCAAGTCACAAATGGCACAGTACGGCCACATGGACCCAAAAGAAGAAGAGTTGGAAAGTGTTGCAGCTAGGGTAATGAGCAATCAGGACGAAGTAAAAAGATTGTCCGAACAATTGATGAGCCAAAAACTTTTGGACCTTTACAAAGAAAAGGCTAACCTTAAAGTGAAGGAAGTCTCCTATGACGACTTCATCAAGGAAGCATATAGCTAAGGCTTCGCTAAAAGAAAATTAAGTATCTTTACGGTGCCGGAAAGCTAATTTTTCGGCACCTTTTTTTTAAGATAAATCGACTAAAATCCTATGGATTACGGAAAAGAATTCAAAAAATATGCTACCCAACATCATGGTATAAACAGTATGTACTATGATAAGCTCATGAGTACCATGTACCCAATGAACATGACCCCGAACATTATTGAGGAGAGGCAATTGAATGCTGTTGCCATGGATGTCTTCTCCCGATTGATGATGGACAGGATCATTTTTATGGGAACGGGAATCAATGATCAAGTGGCCAATATTATACAAGCGCAACTACTGTTCTTGGAAAGTGCCGATGCCTCCAAAGACATCCAAATCTACATCAACTCCCCAGGCGGAAGCGTTTATGCAGGTTTGGGCATTTACGACACCATGCAATTCATAAAACCAGACGTGGCCACTATTTGTACAGGAATAGCAGCTTCAATGGCCGCGGTGCTTCTCTGCGCTGGTGAAAAGGGCAAAAGAAGCGGACTTCCACATTCAAGGGTAATGATTCATCAGCCCCTTTCGGGAGCCCAGGGCCAGGCCAGCGATATTGAAATTGCAGCGCAAGAAGTGCTCAAGATCAAAAATGAGCTATATGAGATTATTTCCAAGCATTCCGGTCAAACCTTCGACAAAGTATACGAAGACAGCGACCGCGACTACTGGATGAAGGCGCCAGAAGCCAAAGAGTATGGTATGATTGATGAAATATTGGTCAGAGAAAAATCTTAATTCAAACCAATTGACTAAAAAACAACCACTTAACGTAGAACAATTTCATTTTTTTTACGTTATTGTCGGTTGAAGATTGAATTTATATGGCAAAGGAAAATTTGGAATGTTCTTTTTGTGGTAGAAAAAAACCGGAAACGAATCTATTGATAGCCGGTTTGGATGCGCATATTTGCGATAGATGCATAGAACAGGCCCACAGCATTGTAGCCGAAGAGTCCAAACAGACCAAAAATCAAGACCTCTCCTCCGAACTGGTCCTAAAAAAACCTATGGAGATCCATGAGTTCTTGGACACTTTTGTGATTGGACAAGAAAGAACCAAAAAAGTAATGTCCGTAGCAGTATACAATCATTATAAAAGATTGTTGCAGCCCAAGGGCAAGGATGAGGAAATCGAAATCCAAAAAAGTAACATCGTAATGGTAGGTCAAACCGGTACGGGAAAAACCCTTATCGCCAAGACCATTGCCAAAATGCTGAACGTGCCTTTGGCCATTGTAGATGCCACAGTGTTAACCGAAGCTGGCTACGTAGGCGAGGATGTGGAGAGTATTTTGACCCGTTTGTTGCAAGCCGCCGATTATAACTTGGAAAAGGCGGAGCGCGGCATTGTATTTATTGATGAAATTGACAAAATCGCCCGAAAGAGCGACAACCCTTCCATTACTCGGGATGTATCCGGTGAAGGTGTTCAGCAAGGGCTGTTGAAACTTTTGGAAGGGACCACCGTAAACGTTCCACCCAAAGGGGGCAGAAAACACCCCGACCAAAAATTTATCGAGGTCAACACGGAAAACATTCTGTTCGTTGCAGGTGGTGCTTTCGATGGTATAGAACGTATTATCACCAAACGCTTGAACATGCAAGCGGTAGGTTATAGCGCTTCCAAGGCGGAAGAAAATTTGGACCAAGAAAATATCCTACAATATATCATCCCCAAAGATTTAAAGGAGTTCGGGCTAATTCCAGAAATAATTGGAAGACTCCCCGTGCTTACACACATGAATCCTTTGGATGCAAAGACCTTACGTGCCATTTTAACAGAACCCAAGAACGCCATCATCAAGCAGTACGAAAAACTGTTTGCCATGGATGATATAGAATTCACCATCACAGAGCAAGCATTGGACTATATTGTTGAGAAGGCCGTAGAGTACAAACTCGGGGCGAGAGGATTGCGCTCCCTGTGCGAAGCTGTCTTTACCGACGCGATGTTCACATTGCCCAGCAGCGATGAAACGGAATTCAAGGTCACTAAGGGTTATGCAGAGAAAAAACTCTCTTACGAAACCGTGAAAAAATTAAAAGCAGTCTCTTAGACTGCTTTTTTTGTGACATTTTCCAATAGTTCCAAACTTACTTCGGAGATGATTTTCTCGTCAGAATAGAGTGTATGTCCAAAATTGGGCACAATCCTAAGGTTGGCTGCCGCACTTTTGGCCCACTTAAGACCGGGTTTCCTTTTATCGCACTCACCGAAAATTAGCTGTACGTTAGTAGTAAGTGGTGTTTGCTCTTCCGATTCAAGACCAATTGCGGAAATCGCAGTAATTGTTTTTGCCGGTAAGCCTTTCAATGATGCTTTATAAACCACTGTTGCCCCTACACCAAAGGCTAAATAATGGGCTGGTTCATTTTCTTTCCTGATCAAGTTGGAAACAGCCCTTTCAATTCCATTGTCTTCAAAAAAAGCTTTATCAATATTTTCTTCAGAAGAAATGGAGACATCCACATTGCCCAATTGCTGACAATCGTGGAAAACAATATCGTAGTATTGTTGTAAATAGCCAAAATATGATGCTATCCAAAGGCCTTTTTTTGCACCCCATTTATCTGAGATTACAACAAGTTTTTCTGCCATGATTTAATGGTTTTGTGTTTGATAAAAGATTTGATGAGGGGAATTTCATTAATAAACGTCGCAAATCCTCTTTTATTTGTTCAAAAGAAACCTTTCCACGACGAACGGGGCAAATCTACGAAAACGTTTTCGTAAACCGCAAATAAAGTTACATTTTAAAGCAATTACAGATTATTGGGCATTCATGACGAGTAATTCTTCGATGCAGCCACGCTCATTGGAGAGCCTGGGAATCTTATGCTGTCCGCCCAATTTATTCTGGGATTTGAGCCAATTATGGAACAAGTTTTCCCGCGCTACGTGCACTTTGGGCATCTTTAAAGTAATGTTGTTATAGCGTTTGGCTTCGTAATCGGAGTTAAGTGCTTTTAGCGCATTGTCCAGCATTTCTGTAAAATAGGCAATATCTGCGGGCGGCCTTCTAAACTCAATGATCCATTCGTGCGCACCTTTTTCCTTATCCGTCATAAAAATAGGTGCTGCCGTATAGTCCATAATTTCCGCTTCGGTCTTTAGGCAAACCTGTTTTAAGGCCTCTTCCGCATTTTCTATGATAAGTTCCTCTCCAAAAACATTGATATGGTGCTTGGTACGACCCGTGATTTTGATTCGATACGGATTTTTGGAGGTAAACCGGATGGTATCTCCAATTTTATAGCGCCACAACCCGGCATTGGTGGTTATCACCATGGCATAGTTGACTCCCAATTGGACATCCCACAGCGGAATGGCCTGCTCGCCTTCCCCATTGACACCCATCGGAATAAATTCATAGAAGATGCCATAGTCCAACATCAACAACAGCTCATCAGAATTATTTTGATCTTGGATTCCGAAGAAACCTTCCGAGGCATTATAGGTTTCATAAAAGTTGAACTTTTTCCGGGGCAACAGTTTTTTATATTGATTCTTATAGGGTGTGAAACTTACTCCCCCATGAAAATAAACTTCCAAGTTTTCCCAAACCTCGAATAAATGCGTTTTCCCGGTTTTCTCCAAAACCTGATTGAGCAGCACCAACATCCAAGAAGGAACACCTGCCAAACTGGTCACATTCTCGCGTATACTTTCCTCTATGATTGCCTCCAGTTTGGATTCCCATTCCGTCATTAACGACACCTTGTTGCTAGGTGTACTGCTGTATTCGGCCCAAAGGGGCATATTATCAATCAATATTGCAGATAGATCTCCAAAAAAAGTCCCATTATCCTCATAAAGTTCCTTGCTACCGCCCAACCTCAAACTTTTCCCTGTAAACAACTGAGAGTTTTCGTTGTTGTTCAAGTAGAGGCATAATAAATCCTTGCTCGATTTATAATGGCAATCTTCCAAAGCCTCTGTACTTACTGGGATAAACTTACTTTTAGCATTGGTTGTTCCACTACTCTTGGCAAACCATTTTATGGATGTTGGCCAAAATAGGTTCTGTTCCCCCCTACGCGTACGCTCTATCAGTGGGGCAATATCCTCATAAGCTACAATCGGCACCCTGTTCCTGAACTCCTCATATTTGGGAAGGTCTTTGAACCCATATTGTTTACCAATCATGGTATCCTGTGAAAAATCCAGAAGTTGTCGCAATACCTCATCCTGAACATCCAAAGGATACTTTAAAAAAAGCTCTATTTGGTGGTAGCGCTTTCTTAATAACCAAGAAGCAATGGAATTGAATAAAGGTATTGGCATTTTAGGTATATTTAACCAATAAAGTTAAGGTTAGTACAACTGCTAAAATAGCTTTTCTAACACTCATTTTCAAATAAGACAAACACATTCATTTCATTATGTTATACGAAGGAGTCCTAAGAAAGATGCGAACAGAAATAGGGAGCCCAATCCAATATTTTTTGGTTTTCGAGAACGATTTTATCAATATGAACCAGGGGCTGAACAGGGAACTTCAGATTGATTTTATCAAATTTCAATGCTTGAACTGTGGCGAGGACAGACCTATCTACCGACAGGGTTTTTGTAAAACCTGCTTTTATGAAACGCCCCGTGCCGGAGATTGGATCATGAAGCCCGAATTGAGCACGGCACATCTGGACAAAGAGGACCGAGACCTTGAATATGAGAAAAAGATGCAGTTGCAGCCCCATATTGTGTACTTGGCCAACTCGAGCAGTATTAAAGTTGGTGTTACCAGAAAATCACAAGTCCCCACTCGTTGGATAGATCAAGGTGCACATGAGGCCATAGAGATTGTGGAGGTACCCAATCGCTATTTGGCAGGAATTACCGAAGTGGCCCTAAAAGATCATGTTAGCGACAAAACCAGTTGGCGGAAAATGCTCCAGAACGATATTGAGGACGTAGACTTGGTGGAGTGGCGCAACAAATTAAAAGCAAGCATTCCCGAGGAAGCCTTGGATTATTTTTTGGATGACCGAGAAGAAACCAACCTTGAGTTTCCCGTGTTAAAATATCCAGAAAAGGTAAAAAGCCTGAATCTTGACAAAACTCCAAGCTATAAAGGAACTCTCAAGGGCATAAAAGGACAGTATCTTATTTTTGAAGACAATACCGTATTCAATGTACGCGGTAGCGAAGGATATTATGTAGGCATCAATTTTAGCTGATTTTAATCCCTAAAATCCCAGTACCGAAACCATACGTTATGAGCCAAAAAATCAAACTTACCGAAGCAATCTCCATAGGAATCGGCGGTATGGTCGGTGGCGGGATTTTTGCGGTTTTGGGTTTGGCTGTGACCCTCTCCAAAGGAGGAACCCCACTGGCCTTTCTGTTTGCGGGCATCTTAGCCCTGATTACCTCATATAGTTATGTAAAACTATCCAAATCCTATCCAGATTGGGGAGGTACCGTCAAATTTATTAACCAAGGTTTTGGAGAAACCATATTTAGCGGAGGCATCAACAACTTGCTTTGGGTAAGTTACATCATTATGTTATCCCTATATGCATCCGCCTTTGGTTCC
This sequence comes from Flagellimonas chongwuensis, assembly GCF_013376415.1. Taxonomy (GTDB): domain Bacteria; phylum Bacteroidota; class Bacteroidia; order Flavobacteriales; family Flavobacteriaceae; genus Flagellimonas; species Flagellimonas chongwuensis. The sequence continues at coordinate 19,926 of NZ_WYET01000009.1, read as the reverse complement.
TATGCCCCAAACCTTCTATCCATCAGTGGAACAGAGTTGGATTTTCATATATATGCAACGGGCATCATTGTTTTGGCGTCAATAATAAATTATTACAGTGTTAAGGTAGTAGGGATGATAGAATCCTATGCCGTAATCATAAAGTTGGTCATCCTGATTTCTTTTATCGGCGTTGGATTGTATGGTTTGATGGGCAATCCGAACTTGGAACAATTATCCCCGCAAAACTGGGAAGCTCCCTTACAGCTTTTGACAGGCGGGATGGTAATTTTTGTAGCTTATGAAGGTTTTGAGCTCATTGCCAATTCGGCTCCCGACATTAAAAATCCAGAAAAGAACATTCCAAGAGCATATTATATTTCCATCATTTTTGTGGTGCTTTTGTACATTATTATTGCGGTGGTCACTGTAGGCTCCCTACCCTTCGACAAAATAAAAACGGCTGAGGATTATGTTTTGGCCGAAGCAGCCAAACCTATGCTCGGCCAAACTGGTTTCACCATCATTACCATAGCTGCACTCATCTCTACGTTTTCGGCAATAAACGCCTCTATTTATGGCGGAAGCAGGGTAAGCTATGAAATAGCCGAGGATGACGAACTCCCCCATCAGTTCACCTTTAAACTTTGGAATCAGCCCGTAGGATTACTTATTACGGCCATTCTTACCATTATATTGACCAACACCTTGAAACTGGAAAGTATTTCAACTGCGGGCAGTGTAGGTTTTCTTCTGGTTTTTGCCATGGTAAATTACGTTGGGTTTAAGCTGTCCAAAACCACGGGCAGTAGAAAAACAATTCCTATCATAGGGTTTGTACTATGCATCGTTGCCATGGGCGTTCTGCTACAGCAACAATTCGGAACAAACAGAATGGGAGTAATCGTGGCCATCTCTATCATCGGGACTTGTTTTTTGATTGAATGGATCTACAAGAAGTTCGAAAAAAATAAAAAGCCATAGCATGCTCAAATTTTTCAGAAAAATCAGAAAGCAATTGATTGCCGAAAAAAAGGTCGGAAATTATCTTCTGTACGCCATCGGTGAAATTGTTTTGGTGGTTATCGGCATCTTGATTGCATTGGCCATAGACAATGCAAACGACAATCGCATAAAACGGGAAAAGGAGCAGGTTTACCTTAAAGGCTTAAAAGAAGAATTTGACATCAGTAAAATTAAGCTGGAAGAGCTCATCAAAGTCAACCGGAAAAGCTATAAAGCTGCACAAAAAATTGTTTTGCTGATGGAAGATGGAACAGTAGCTACAGAAGAAACTTTTTCAAATTTACTTTCCGATGCTTTCACCAACGATATTTTTTTCAACCCGAACAACTCGTTGCTGAATGAAATGATCAACTCCGGTAGTTTAAAGGATATTTCCAATGACACCTTACGAATTCGGCTCACCAATTGGATATCTACTATTGATGATATAACCAATCAGGAAAAAATGCTAGGTGAAGAACGGAACAATACCGTAAATGTTTTTAGGGATGAAGGTTATAGCATCCACACACTGCTGGATCATACGGGCATGTCGGAAAAATTAGGCATTCCCCTTAGCAAAAACCCAGTCAGCAACTTAGGCGCATTGGAATCCGTTGCTTTTGAAAACAACATCCTGTTATTCATTATCACAAGCCAATCCACCGAAATAGACCACTACAATCCGCTAATGGCAAGTCTTGAAACCATTTTGGAAAACATCAATAAAGAATTGAAGAAATAAAAAAGGGCGATCAATGATCGCCCTTTTTTATTCTTAGTTTATGGTATCTTTCTTCTTTTTCTTGAGCAGTCCGCCCAAAATGGATTTGGCGGCATCTTTAACGTCCTCTTGCTTTTTCGCTTTTGTACTATCGGTTGCCGTAGTATCCTTTTTACCACCCAGAATGTTTCCAATAGCCTCTTTAACTCCGTCAGATTTGCTTTTGGTAGTATCGGCCCCATCTTTTTTAAATGCATCGGACAGCAAATCTTTCACCTTGTCCTTGCCTTGATTGACCAACTTCTGCTTTTGCATCTCCACCAATTTGGATGTCAATGTTTTCACTCCCGAAGTAAGGTCGGTACTTACTGACGGATTGGTGAAATTGCCTCCAATATTCGCCGTGACCGGGATTGTAACTTCACCCACACTATCATCGTTCAGTTGTGAGATCAGTTTAGTGACCTCTGTGCCCAAATATTTTGCAGGAACGTTCAGGGTGGCCGAATAATTCATTTGCTTGTCAAAAGAGTGACTGCCGTTCACATCTATGGCGATGTCCTTATAATTTAAGGTAAACGGCTTCACTTTTACCGTACCATTATCAAAGGTCAATGCAGTCTTTAAGCCATCCAAATTAATTTCTTTTGTATTTAAAAAGCTGAGCTTGCTGTCCAGTGCAGATACCAAAGGTGCTTTTTGGGTATCTACCGTTGGATTCAACAATTCCGCCAACAAATTACCTGAAATAGTGGCCAAATTTGGTGTAAAATCGTCTTTAAGGTTACCCGATATTTTAATATCTGAATTGAGTTTTCCTTGAATCGCCGTTGCAAGTGGTGTTAGCACCTTGAACAATTCCAATCCTGCAAACGATTCCCCAATATTGAAATTATCCATACCAAGATTGATATCGAAAGTCGATGCTTCCTGCTTGGTGGATACGGAGCCGGACAGTCCCAAAGTACCACCGAACAAATTGGAAGTCAGATTCTGTACCGTTGCGGTTTCATCCTTGATGATCAAGGTTCCTTTAACGTTTTTCAGATTAAGGTTGTCGTAAACCACCGTATTGGCAGATGCCTCAATGGTGCAATCCAAAAATGACGGTATCTTGATTCGCTCCTCCCCCGTAGTGGTAGAACTCGTTTCTTCACCTGTTCCTCCCCCCTCATTTCCTTCTACCTCATCTACCATAAAATCGTTCAGGGCAAATTGGTTGGAGTCAAGCGTAAACTTTCCTTCGATGTTTTCATCATTGAACATAAAACCAAGCAAATTGGTCAATGTTCCTTTCGCGTTAAAATCTGTACTTCCCGTTTTTCCTTGAAACGAATCCAAAGTCACCGTATTTGGATTAAATGTTACGGCCGCAGTGCTAATTGCCAGAGGATTTTTAAGTTCCTCAGAAGCATATTCAAACCCGGTCAAGGAAGCCTTACCTGTTGTTTTGGTATTCTGATATTGCTTTTTCTCCAAAGAAGCCATATCGAAGGCAGTGGTAACATCTGCATTCAAAATTCCTTTAAGGTTAAAATCGTTGGGTACGGGATAGGCCTGTGAAATATTGGCCAAATTGATTCTTCCGTCCATATGGGCATTTACTTTGGTATTGCCCATTAACTCCCTAATCTGTGCATTCAAATTGAACTTATCCTCATCTATCAGAAAAGAAAGTCGATTGATATTGACATAGGTATCCTCGGCGATTCCAGTCTCGTTATTGATCTCCGTATCGATGTACACATTGCGCACCGATTTAGGCAAATCTGGATATTTGAATGATGCATTTTCCGAGTTGATGGCTATCTTAAAGGTTGGAATATGCTCATCATCCACCACGCCTTTAAACTCACCGTTCACTTCAAAATTACCTGTGGTCTGTACATTTTCAATATTGGCCGCATAGGCCTCGGGAATTACCGCCAAAAAGTTTTTAAAATCCGAAGATGGTGTTTTAAATGTAATGTCCACCTCCTGATTGTCCTCGTTCACCTTCACGAAACCGTCAAAAACCAATGGCAATTGGTTCACGAGCGCCTTGTTCTCCAAAAAAGTGTATTTGTTCTCGCTCAGGTCGATACCGATCAGGGCATCCAGATTGATTTTATTTTTGTTCAAGTATTGGGTACTGTCCATTTCGAAGGTTACCAAGGCATCCGTCATTGTTTTCAATTCCCATTTTTCTAAGGAAAGATCTCCGGTTCCAGAGTGGTTCATTTCAGTAATGTCCAGCAACATACCACTTGCCAAATCCTCATAAATAATTTCGGAATTGGTAATGGCATACGAATCCATGTTCAATGTAAAATTGCTGTTTGATTCCTCGGGTGATGCGGTAGCGGATGGTTCGGACTCTTTGGCTATATCGTAATTGGCATTGCCTTCCTCGTCCGCTTTGATGTGCAATTTGGCTCCGTCAATATTTAAGGTCTTGATCACGATTGGCTCATCTGCCGACTTGAACAGTTCCTTTATGGACATGGAAAGTTCGATTTCGGAAGACGCAAATAAGGTGTCGCCTTCAAAAGGGGCTTTGTTCACCAACGACAGATTGGTTAATCCAACATTGGCGTAAGGAAAGCTTTTGAGAAGGCTCAAATCGGCATCCTCAAAATCCAAGGTGGCATTGAAGCTGTTGTTGACTTTTGTTTTGATGATCTCTTCAATTTTACCTTGAAGAAATAATGGGACCGCAATAATGATCGCGAGTAGGATAAGTAGGGTTATTCCAGTAATCTTTAGGACTTTTTTCTTCATACTTCGGTGTTTTACAACAAATTAAAGGAGAAGCATCAATCCAAAGAAATTTCCTCTCCTATTTTTAAGTTAAATCTTTTTCGCATTAGATATACGAAAAAATAGAGCAAAGGGGTGTCGAGGAGGGCAATCATTATTTTAAAAATAACACCACTAATCAACAATCCATAAAATTTGTCCCAAGGCAAGACTCCAAAAATGCACAAGAGCCCTACCACGGTAAAGGTATCTATGAATTGAGAAGAAAATGTGGAAAAGTTGTTCCGGAGCCATAGCATTCTACCGTTGGTCACTCTTTTCCAAAAATGATAGATGGTGATATCGATGTACTGCGCGCCCAAGTAGGCAAGCATAGATGCCAATACGCCCAATGGCGACAATCCGAATACGGTGGTAAAGGTTGCGTCATCCACAGGAGAATTAAGGATGGCGGAGGAATAATTGGCCAACAAAATAATGCCCATCGAAAAAAACGAAGCAAAAATACCTGCGGTAACTATTTGGTTTGCCTTCCTCTGCCCATAAATCTCAGAGACTAAATCAGTAATCAAAAAAGTGATGGGATAGGGCAAGATCCCCACGGAAAGTTCAAAAAGTGGCGCTCCAAATACCGTAACATCGCCAAAGGGACTCCAAGAGAAAAACTTTTGGAATATAAGGTTGGATACCACCAATGAGGTAATGAACAGCGCCCCAAGGTACAGATATATAGAAAATGCTTGCTTTTTGTCCTTTTGCGTCATATATGGATCAACACGGCTGATTACTTAATGTTCAAACTGAAAGGCATCTTTGCCTGGATCCCTTCTTGTTTGGTGAACTGATTGAACTCTTTTAAAATTTTGTAAGCTTCAGTGCCTATTTCCTCTTGAATGATGGATTCGCCAATTTTAGTCTTTACTGAGCCATAATTCTCCATAAATTGTTCAAAACCGGATTTGTAACGCGGGTATTTTTTAACACCATACTCTTCCAATCCCGCCATATCGGCTGCAGCTATTATAGCATCTTCCAAGTTGCCAAGCTCATCCACCAAACCAAGTGCATGTGCATCGACCCCGCTCCAGACCCTGCCCTGGGCAATTTCATTGACCCGTTCAACCGACATGTTTCGGCCTTTGGATACGCGATCCAGAAATGTATCGTAAGTTTCTTCGATGCTTTCTTGCATTACATTGCGGAAAGTATCGGTCATCGGCTCAAAAAAGGAATAGTCCACCGAGTTTTCGTTGGTTCCGACCTGTTCTGCGTTCACCCCCATATTCTCCGCCAATTCGTGCACGTTGGGAATTGTACCAAAAACTCCGATAGAACCTGTTATGGTGGTAGGTTCTGCAAAAATCATATCACCGCCCACACCAATATAGTAACCCCCTGATGCAGCTACATTTCCAAAGGAAACTACTAATGGCTTTTCTTTTTTTGCCAATTGCATTTCCCTCCAAATAATATCCGAGACCAGTGCGCTTCCGCCCGGAGAGTCCACTCGAAGTACAATAGCTTTTACATTTTTGTTATCTATCGCCTTATGCAGCGCATCCACTATCAGTTTTTCACCGATGTAATTCTTTCCCCCTTCGCCAATCAAGATTTCGCCCTGTGCATAGATTACAGCAATATCATCGGAACCTTTATTGATTTTTTTAAGCTTAGCCTTTCGCATATAGTCCATAAGGCCAACATAGTTCAATTCTTCGTCTTCGGCCACTCCGATTTTTTCCTTGAGAAGGTCTTCGTATTGATCATAATGTAACGCTCCGTCCAACAAACCTGAAGCAACCGCATATTCGGGGGTTCTTCCACCAAGAGTATCCGCAATAATATTCAGGTTTTGGGGAGTAATATTTCTGGATTCAGAAATATCATCCACAATAACACTCCAAATCGATGTAATCAATTCCTTTATCTGGGTACGGTTTTCATCGCTCATGGTATCGGAAAGAAAAGGCTCTACCGCACTTTTGTACTTTCCATGACGGATGACCTCCATTTTGATGCCGGTTTTCTCCTGAAGTCCCTTGTAAAAAAGCACTTCGGTAGCCAATCCCTTAAAGTCAAGAACACCTACGGGGTTAATGTAAACCTCATCGGCTGCGCTGGCAAGGTAATAATCGCGTTGAGCATACACATCGGAGTGTGCCATTACAAATTTTCCGCTCGATTTAAAATCGATCAGGGCCTTGCGTATTTCCCGGGCCTGGGATATTCCTGCCTGCAAAAACCCGGTGGTCAGGCTTATTCCTTCAATATTATCATCATTCTTGGCTACCGCTATGGAATGTAGAATCTCGTCCAAACCGAGTTCTTCCACCCATAGTGCAGCAAAAGGGTCGTTATCGTCCTTACCCGTATAGTCCAAAACAGGAGCTACAAAACTGAGCTCCAACACACTATTCCTTTTCACCACTACACCATCATCCATACTCCCAACAAGGGCAATAAATATGAAGAACATCCCAACAATGATCATAAATGCCACCAAGCTCCCTAATATCGAGGCCAACAGGTTTCTTAAAAACTTCATTCAGTCAAATTTAATACGCATCAAATATAACCAATGTAGTATTGTTTTGTTTACTTTGTTTCTTCGATTATGGTCATAAAACAAAAGGTTTATCTATCATTGGGCAGTAATTTGGGAAATCGCTATGCGAACCTCCAAAAAGCTATTTTCCGTATTCAGGAGAAAGCGGGAAAAATCTTGGATATTTCTTCGGTCTATGAAAACCCGGCCATGGGATTTGAAGGGGATGATTTCCTAAACATCGCCCTTTCCCTATTAACCCCGTTAAATCCCAAGGAACTGCTTGAAGCTCTTTTGCAAATCGAAAAAGATTTCGGAAGAGTTAGGTCTGCATCGGGACATAGCTCCAGAACGTTGGATATTGACATTATATATTATGGCACGGAAGCCATAAACTCCGACGACCTAGTTGTCCCCCATCCTCAGATGCAGCATCGGAACTTTGTTTTAAAACCCTTGAGCGATATTGCTCCGCAGTTTTATCATCCTGTGCTTTACAAGGATACGCGCAATCTTTTGCAGGAGTGCAGAGATAAGAGCAAGCTCACAAAAACCAAGTACAAACTCTTTAAAGACAGGTCGGGATTGTTTTCCCAGTTGCAGCTTATTGCCATTGAAGGGAACATCGGAGCAGGGAAAACTACACTCTCTAAAATGATTTCCAATGACTTTAATGCCAAATTGGTGCTGGAACGCTTTGCGGACAACCCCTTTCTCCCCAAATTTTATGAAGATCAAGCACGCTATGCATTTCCTTTAGAAATGTCCTTTCTGGCGGATAGATACCAACAGTTTATGGATGACACTTCGCAGTTTGATCTCTTCAAGAATTTTATGGTGAGCGATTACGACATCTTTAAATCATTGATTTTTGCCAAGGTTACCTTGCAGAATGAGGAGTACAATCTATACCGAAAGGTCTTTAATTTTATGTACAAAGAAGTAAGGAAACCCGAAATCTATCTCTATCTGTATCAAAATACCGAACGGTTGCTTGCCAATATCAAAAAACGTGGGCGAGACTATGAACAGAATATAGACCCTGTTTATCTGGAAAAAATCAACCGTGGTTATCTGGATTTCATCAAAAGTAACCCCAGTCAAAACAGCATTATATTGGATATGGGCGAACTGGATTTCGTAAACAATCCAGAGGATTATGAATTCATTCTACAAAAGCTGGAAGACAACATACTTTTGTTAAACATTTAAGAGAATTTTTGGAAAATGTTTGGATATAACGAATGGTTTTATTTTATTAGCATCCTCTAAAAGAGAAACTAACTAACTCAGACTTTATATACGGCCCTGTTTTTCAGGGCCATTTTTATTTTTGAGCATTTTGTTTACACCAAATATCCCAGACCACTACACCAGCACTTACGGATATATTCAAGGAATGCTTGGTCCCAAACTGTGGAATCTCCAAAATGGTAGAACTGGCCGAAACCACTTCCTGTGAAACTCCTTTGACCTCGTTTCCAAAAACTAGGGCAACGGTTTTTTCCGAATCCACTTGATAATCGTTTAACATCACCGCATTTTCTGCCTGTTCAACGGACACTATTTCCACTCCTTCCGACTTTAACCCCTCGACCAACTCCAAGGTATCCTTTCTATATTCCCAATCCACACTCTCGGTGGCGCCCAAAGCTGTTTTACGAATGTCCTTGTGGGGCGGGGTCGCAGTGATTCCACAGAGGTATATTTTTTGAACCAAAAAAGCATCCGCGGTCCGGAACACGGAACCTATATTGTTCAAACTACGGATATTGTCCAAAATGATGATGATAGGAGTTTTCTCAGCCTCCTTAAAGCCGGTCACATCCAACCGTTCCAGCTCGCTATTTTCCAATTTTCGGCTCATTTTTTAAACATTGAGGTAAAAATATCAACAAAAATTCCTGATGGATGATGAAAGCGATATATTCGTTTCCATCCCAATTTTGGGCAAAAATAAAAGAATTAAATCGCTTTGGCAGCCAAGAAAAAGATTAAGAAAGTAACTCCATTGATGCAACAATACAATGCCATTAAGGTAAAACACCCTGATGCATTGTTACTCTTTCGCGTAGGGGACTTTTACGAGACCTTTGGTGAAGATGCGGTAAAGGCCGCCAAAATATTGGGCATCATCCTTACCCATAGGAACAACGGGGGCGACAAGACGGAGTTGGCAGGCTTTCCGCACCATTCGCTCAACACCTATTTGCCCAAATTGGTAAAGGCAGGACAACGTGTTGCCATTTGCGACCAGTTGGAAGACCCCAAACAGACCAAAAGCATTGTAAAACGTGGGGTCACCGAGCTGGTAACTCCCGGGGTAGCCCTAAACGATGATATTCTTTCCGCCAAGAGCAACAACTTTTTATGTGCCGTACATTTTGGACGCAACAAATTAGGGGTCTCATTTTTGGATATCTCTACCGGAGAATACTTGACCTCCGAAGGTTCGGTGGAACAAGTGGACAAGTTGCTCCAGAATTTTTCGCCAAACGAGGTCCTGGTATCTAAAAGCCATAGAAAAGATTTTGTGGAATGCTTCGGCAACCAATTCCATAGTTTCTTTTTGGAGGATTGGATTTTTCAGGAAGACTATGCCCAAGAGAGCATGAACAATCATTTTGGGACAAAAACCCTGAAAGGATTCGGCATAGACCATCTCAACCACGGCATAATTGCTTCGGGTGCTGTTCTGCACTATCTGTCCGAAACACAGCACAGCCGATTGCAGCACATCAATAAAATACAGCGCATTGCCGAGGAGGAATATGTTTGGATGGACCGTTTTACCATCAGAAACCTGGAGCTTTATCATTCCTCGCACCAGAATGCGGTAACCTTGTTGGACATCATCGATAAGACCATTTCCCCGATGGGCGGACGGTTACTGAAGAGATGGCTGGCACTTCCCCTGAAAAATGTGGAAAAAATCCAACAAAGGCATCAGGTTGTCTCTTATTTAAAAGATGAGGACGCACAACTGAACAAAATTCAGGGACATATCAAACAGATGGGGGATTTGGAACGATTGATTTCCAAATTGGCCACGGGTAAAATCAACCCCAAAGAAGTAGTTCAACTTAAAAACTCTTTGGAGGCCGTTGTTCCTATCAAAAAGTTGGCCCAAAACAGCTCCAATGATTCCCTAAAAAATATTGGCGAGCGCTTGAACGATTGTGATTCGCTCCGCTCCAAAATCAAAGAAGTCCTCAATGAGGAAGCTCCCGTGAACATTGCCAAAGGCAACACCATTGCCGAGGGCTATTCCGAGGAACTGGATGAGCTCCGAGGATTGGCATTTTCCGGCAAGGATTATTTGGACAAGATGCTGGAACGCGAAACCAAGGAAACCGGCATTAACTCATTAAAAATCGCGTCCAACAACGTGTTTGGATACTATATCGAGGTCCGCAATACACACAAGGATAAAGTTCCCGAAACTTGGATACGCAAACAGACCTTGGTGAATGCCGAACGCTACATCACGGAGGAATTAAAAGAATATGAATCCAAGATTTTGGGTGCCGAGGAACGCATTTTTCAATTGGAGCAACAGCTGTTTGAGCAATTGCTCGTCTGGATGCAGGAATATATTTCTCCCGTACAGCTCAATGCGCACTTAATTGCACAATTGGACTGTCTTTGTGGATTTGCGCAATTGGCGAAGGAGAACAATTACGTTGAGCCCGTAATGAATAACTCAACGGACGTCGACATTAAAGAAGGGCGTCACCCCGTTATCGAAAAACAACTGCCTATTGGTGATACATATGTAACCAATGATGTTTGCCTTAACCGTGAGGAGCAACAGATCATTATGATTACGGGACCCAACATGAGTGGTAAGTCGGCCCTTTTACGACAAACAGCATTGATTGTTCTGTTGGCGCAAATGGGAAGTTTTGTCCCTGCCACAGAGGCCCATTTGGGTGTGGTGGATAAAATATTTACTCGGGTCGGAGCCAGCGACAACATTTCGATGGGCGAATCGACCTTTATGGTGGAGATGAACGAGACAGCTTCCATTTTGAACAATCTTTCGGAACGCAGTTTGGTGTTACTTGATGAAATTGGCCGTGGCACAAGCACTTATGATGGAATTTCAATTGCTTGGGCCATTTCCGAATATTTACATGAGCACCCGGCCAAGGCAAAGACATTGTTTGCCACACACTACCACGAGCTCAACGACATGACCAATACGTTCACGCGCATTAAAAACTTCAACGTTTCCATAAAAGAACTGGAAGATAATGTGCTTTTCTTGCGGAAATTGGTTCCCGGTGGCAGCGAGCACAGTTTTGGAATCCATGTGGCCAAAATGGCCGGAATGCCGCAACAGGTAATTCAAAAAGCGAACAAAATTCTGAAAAAACTGGAAAAATCCCACTCAAGTGAAGAGGTGAGCGATAAATTACAGGCCTCCCAAAACGAAATGCAGTTAAGTTTTTTCAATTTGGACGACCCCTTACTGGAAGAGATCAAGGAGGAAATTTTACACTTGGACATTGATACGCTTACACCTGTGGAAGCTTTGATGAAGTTGAACGAAATCAAAAGGCTACTCGGTAAAAAGAAGAAAGCATCCTCCTAATTGATACGGTTAAACTCTTCTTTTTCCAGATCACGGGATTTTTTGCCGGATGCTCTTCCAAAGCTTCTGGAATACGTAATGCGAAATATTCGTGTAAATGCCGATTCGTCCCTGTAGGTGGAATGGGTATCAATATCAAAAACAATAGGGGTCATACCACTGAGATGGCTATCAATCTTCATTGACTTGAACACATCGGAGATACTGAACTGCAATGTTCCCCAATTATTTTTAAATGCTTTGGAAAGTCCAAAATTCAAAACACCAAAACCTTTGGTAAAGTTGGTTCCGTTATAGTGGTCAAAATTATACCACCCGGAAAATTCCATATCCATTCCCCAAGGCAACGAAACAGTTTGATTAAAGTTTAGGCTTTGATAAAAATAGGTTTTTTCCGCAGGGTCGGGACTGTAAGAAATCCTATAATCACGAATGGCCGAAGTGGAGGAAACATTAAGTTTTCCCCATGCCGACCATTGCCATGGAATGTTCAAATACAGTCCGATGCTTTTTTGATAGTCTGCATTTTGAGGAGAGACCACAAGAATATCGTTTTGAGGTGTTGTTGTAAGCTGATATCGAATTATCGGGTCGATTTCCTTTTGCAGCGAAATTCCTGCCAAGAACCCGTTCCTGGCATATTCCATCTGTAAGGAATTAGTGATGCCGGGACGCAATAAAGGATTCCCTGTAAAAATTGCGGTCGGATCATTGTAATATAGACTTGTCACCAAATCGGAATAGGACGGTCTGCTTATTCGTCGGTTGTAGTTTAGGTTCAGTTGATCATTTTCGGAAAGTTGATATTGATAGGTTACGGACGGAAAGAATTGATGTATGGAAAAATCATCCTCTGCACTGGAAAGGGTTCGTTTCCAATCCTCGTACCTGACCCCTGTTCTCAATTTTGAGTTTTCTCCAATCCCCATGTTGAACTGCCCATACAATGCCCATAACATTTCAGTACTCGAAATCACGCTTTGTGACCGTGGGTCCACCTCCCAAAATCCATCTACGTTGGTTTCCACTTTACTGTTGTTGGAATTGTTGGCATAACTCCCCTTGAATCCAAACCCTACATCCACTTTTTTATTGAACTCATGGGTATAATCCAATTTTAGCACCCCTAGATGAATGGCAGATTCACTAAAACCACGATTCCCGTCCGTAAAAATTTCATTTTCAGGCTGAAACATTTCACCAGCCTCGTTAAAATATTGGCTTACTGTGGTGGCCGGGTTATCATTTTTGAAGTCTAGGTAGCTTATATCCACCATAAAATCCGAACGTTCCGATACGTCTGTTTTCAGATATAACGAAGCGATAACATTGGACTTATCGGAAGTTCCGCGTGTTACCAAATGAGACCTGAAAAAATCCTGTCCCTCAATATATCTTTGATTGTTCACATCGGAAATTGAAAGATTATTGGCTAAATTCCAAATAAATTCACCCCCAATCTCAACGTTGGTCGAAAGCTGATATCCCAGGCCAAAATTGATATTGTGCGTATTGTTGTTATTGTTAAAATAGGTGGAAAATACAGCTTGGCTGGGAGCTCCCAAAATGGGTTGAAAACTTGAACCCGAACCCTCGAACCCATTTTTTCCATGGTCGTGGAACCATGAATAGCCCGCATTTAGGCGAAGCGTTTCCTTGCCATACGAATAGTTTAGGGAAGAACTTGATTTTTCCCAATAGCCATATCCCAAACTCCCGCTAAAGTTCCATTGGCTACCTTGGTCCAGCCCTTTTTTAAATACGATGTTGATGATTCCCGCTCCCCCATCTGCATCATATTGGGCCGATGGCGAAGTCAAAAGTTCTACCTTTTCAATATTATCAGCCAGTGTGCTTTCCAAAAGTGACATCACATCCTCCATCGGCATGGTCACCCTTCTACCGTTCATCAATACGGTGACCCCGCTTTGCCCGTTCAGGGAAAACTGATTGTCCCTATGGTCCAAAATAACCCCGGGCAATCTTTCCAATAGTTGAAGTGCATTGCTGCCCTTTGTCAAAATACTGCTTTGGACATTGATTACCCGACCTTCTGGTGTGTTCTGCACCCAATTTCTTTTGGCTTCCAAAACCACTTCATCCAGCTGGCTGATGGATTCCTCTAGCACCAAAATACCAAGATCCATCAAAACGGAAGAAGATTCCAAAGCAAAGGTTTCGGTTTCGTAGTCGGAATAGCCTAAATTCACAACTCTGGCCATATAAAGGCCCGGATTGTCATGATCTACCAAAAACCCACCATCTTCCTCCGTAATTGTCCCCGTCACCAAGGTACCGTCGGAGGCTCTTAGGAGTAATACGTTGGCAAAGGGAACGGGGCTATTTTGGGTATCGACCACCCTACCGTACACCTGACCGTAGACTTTAATGAATCCCAACACTAGGTAGATGGCAATTATCACAAGTGGCATTGTCCTGTCTTTTTCCATTTTGAATCAAATTTGACCCAAATGAAATCCCTGCCATTTTATTTGCCCAATCATATTGACTTAAGCCCTAAAGCTATTGACCAATGACATGATTGGAAAGACAAAGCCTTAAAATGCATTTCGTCAATTATTTAGCGCCATATGTCAATTCGCTACGGATGAATTATCAAAAAAGCTAACTTGTATGTTTTAGTCTTTGCGCATGGACCTTAGCCGCTTGAAAAAATTTATACTACGGAGCAAGCTCTACCATATTCCGTTTTGGCTCTGCTATCATTTGGTTTGGCTCACGATCAATGTGGGAAGTATTTCGGAGGTAACCGACTATTTGCTCCACAGCGATACCACCCTTAAATTCTATTTTTACGTCGTATTTCAGGTAATCGGGGTGTATTTCAACCTATATTACCTGATTCCCAAGCTTTTGTATGTGGGAAAATATTTTAGGTATGTCCTTTCCGTACTGGCCACTATATTGATCTCCAATGCATTTATTACAAGCGGGTATTTTTTAACGGCCTATCTATCGGGAAAATCCTTGTTCGAACTATTCGGTGTTTATCCAAATCAGTTTGCGACCATATATTTTGTATGGGCCTTGCCCTCCACGGTTGCATGCATGACCCTGGGGATGAGCATAAAACTTGGAAAGAATTGGCTTGAGGCCGAAAAGCGAAAACTCAGTCTGGAAAAGCAAAACCTGGAAACCGAACTGAAGTATTTGAAATCTCAGATCAACCCCCACTTCTTGTTCAATACGATCAACTCCATCTTTGCGCTGATACATAAAAACCCTGACCTCGCATCAGAATCTCTTGCCAATTTCTCGGACATGCTCCGCTTTCAATTGTACGAATGCAACGATGAAAAAATCGATCTTGACAAAGAGCTTCATTTTATTGAAAACTTTATCGACCTCGAAAAGCTTCGATTGGATTCTGAAAGTACCGAGATGCAGTTCGATATTTTGAACCTGAGTAGGGAAGGTAAAAAAATAGCCCCGTTTATTTTGATTCCATTTATTGAAAATGCCTTCAAACATATCTCAAAAGGAAAAGGAAAACGACATTTTATCCATATGTCGCTTCAAGTGGATGATAAAATCCTGAAATTGTATATTGAAAACAGCAAAGGTTTCAATGAAATTCTTGATGATAGCGGAGCATCGAACGGTATAGGGCTCAAAAATGTTGCCAGAAGACTGGATTTGCTATATCCTGAGTCACATTCGCTGGTCATTGAAAACCAAAAAGATAGATTTTCGATAAAATTAGAACTGGAATGGCAAAAAAGTTAAGTTGCATCATAGTGGACGATGAGCCTCTTGCCAGGGAGGTGATCGGGGACTACATCAAGGTAGTTGATCAATTGGAACTCATATGCACGGTAGAGAATGCCTTGGAACTGGACCTGATACTGGGAGAGCATTCAGTGGATCTTATTTTTTTGGATATTCAAATGCCTTTTTTAACCGGTCTGGACTTTTTAAAGGTCCGTTCCAATTTACCCATGGTCATTATAACTACTGCCTTTCCAAATTATGCGGTCGACGGATTTCATTTTGATGTGATCGACTATTTATTGAAACCGATTACCTTCAATCGATTTTATAAGGCCATTGCCAAGGCAGGCAGGTACCATAACCTCAAGTCCGGCGACAGGGAATCAATGGAGGAAGCTGCCGATCTAGACCATTTTTTTATAAAATGTGATGGTCGCTATCAAAAAATATACACCTCCGAGATATTGTTTGTTAAAGCGATGGAGAACTACATTCTCATCCAGACCTCTTCTGAAAAGCACTTAAGCTTAATGCCATTAAAGACTATTGAAGAGAATCTGGACACCGAGGAGTTTGTACGTGTGCACAAGTCATTTATAGTACCTGTTTCAAAAATCCGCAGCCTTGAAAACCATGAAATTATATTGGAGGAAGGACATAAAATACCCGTGAGTCGAAATTATGCGAAATACGTGCAGGACAAAGTCCTCAAGGACAAGGTGCTAAAGCGAAAAGATTCCTAAACCTGTATTGAAGGGATAACAGAATGATTTTTAGCGGAAAAAAATTAACAATTCCATACCACTTATATTTTTATTCAAAACGCTTTCCTTTTTAAAGAAATATATTAAATTTGCATCCGCGCTTGGAAAAAGTGCCAAGTTCTTTAAAATGCGAAAATAGCTCAGTTGGTAGAGCATCACCTTGCCAAGGTGGAGGTCGCGGGTTCGAATCCCGTTTTTCGCTCGAATAAAAAACGCTGCTTGCAGCGTTTT
Organism: Flagellimonas chongwuensis; assembly: GCF_013376415.1. Lineage (GTDB taxonomy): Bacteria > Bacteroidota > Bacteroidia > Flavobacteriales > Flavobacteriaceae > Flagellimonas > Flagellimonas chongwuensis. The sequence goes on along the minus strand of NZ_WYET01000009.1, from coordinate 3,610 downwards.
TTTGTTTAAGTCCTGCTCGAGTGGTGGAATTGGTAGACACGCCGGACTTAAAATCCTGTGGGCTTTTTGCCCGTGCGGGTTCAAGTCCCGCCTCGAGTACTTTAAACCCTGCAAATCTATTTTTTGCAGGGTTTTTTGTTTCTATCCGGTCAACAATTAATGCTTTTCGAGCAATTCTTGGTCCTAAGAACGATTAAATTCATTTCTTAAAGCTTTTGCACCCATCTAATTTTATCGTTTGAAAGAAGGATACACATACGCCAACCGGTTTAAGTTGAAGGATTTCCCTCATCTTTTTGCGGACACCTTTAATGCTTGGAACAAAGCGAATCCATGGCGATTGAGCGCTGTGGTTGCCTATTATGCGGTCCTGTCGCTCCCTGCCCTGCTAGTCATCATAATTAATGTAGTTGGGTCTATCTGGGGGGTAGATATCGTTCAAGGGCGGTTGACCAACGAGTTTTCGATTGCACTTGGGCCCAATGCCGCTCAAACGATTCAGGGAATTATTGAGGACACGCAGAACAAGGACAAAAATTTAATCTCGACCATTATCGGTATCGCGACCTTACTGTTTGGTGCCACTGGAGTTTTTTACCAGCTAAAAATATCCCTGAACGAAATATGGCGTATTTCAGGCTCTCCTGGATTCAACTTTTGGAAATTGGTTTCGGAGCGAGCCAAGAGCTTTGCCTTTATTCTGGTGATCGGATTTTTATTACTGATCAGTTTCATCATAACGGCGGCCATTACGGCCCTTAATGATTATCTTAAAAGTTTTATTTCGGAAGCTGCCGTATACCTCGCCTACGTGGTGGACATCATGTCATCTTTAGGTATAATCACCGTAATGTTTGCTCTTATGTTCAAATTTTTGCCCGATGCCAAGATCAAATGGAGAGCAGTTTGGTTCGGGGCCTTTATTACAGCCATTTTATTTGTGATTGGCAAGTTTCTGCTAGGTCTCTACTTTGGAGAAGCAAACCCTGGCTCCACTTATGGGGCTGCAGGCGCTATCGTTTTGGTCCTGTTATGGGTGTCCTATTCTTGTCTGATCTTATTCTTTGGAGCTCAGTTCACCTACATTTATGCAAAAAAGTACAATATTCTATTCGTTCCTTACAGCGAACTTGACAGCTAGTCCTTTTTACTTCCTTTTACCTTCAACAACAATACCCTTCCACCCCATTAATGCATCATAGGTTCCCTTTTCATTTTTAATGAACTCGAAAGACTCGGCCGACTTGGAATCTTCAAAAAATACGGTAGGACTTTCCGCCTTCAACTCTCCTACTTTTTCATCTTCTTGTAAAACAATCAAATGGTCACCCTCGACCTCAATCTCCAAAACCAACCCGTCAAAATCAGCAAAAGTATAAGCTCCTGCGTATTCTTGGAGCACTTCTTCATCAACCTGAATAGCAACTCTGTTAATTTCTTTCGGGTAATCCACAGGTTCTGATTTCATCAATTTGACCATATCATCAATGGTATCAAAAAATGGCATTTCATCATAATTGGCCAAAAGCACAAAATCGAAATGATTTTTGAGGTCGCTATACACTTGTGCCCGGATACCCTTGGAACCTCCATCTTTTGCAATGATTCCATTTTTATTCATTATAGATGATGCATAGGGCTCTTGCTTGATATGGTCCATAAACTTTTTAAGGTCTTCGGCCGCTGAAAAAAATCGCGCATTTCGGAATTCATCTTTTTGGATATTATCAATGTGCGTTACGGCACCATCCTTTAAAATGTGGTTTTGCGCCATCCGCTCCACACGATTTTTACTTACAAAGAAATGCGCCCCACTCGAATCCATCCCCAACGGTTCAAAAATTTCATCGACCACACATTGAGAAAATGATTTTCCATATATTTTAGACACAATACAGTACAATATTTCATACCCAACATTAGAATATTGCACATCCGTTCCAGGTTGAAACAATAGTTTTTGTTCTTTCGACAATTCCAGTATTTCATCCGATGTCAGTAGATATTCCTCTCCCTCAAAACCTATTAATTCCCGAGGCAAACCCGAACTGTGTTCCAAGAGCATTTTCAAAGTAATTTCGTTGCCTCTGGGAAAATCATCAAAATAGGCGTCCAAGGTTTGATCCATGGATAATTTCCCATCCAACTCTAATTTCACCAGTAGATAGTGGGTCATTAACTTGGCTATGGAATGAATATCAAACTGGTAATCGGTAGCTACATAGGTTGAGCTGGTACCATCCTGATTCAAATTATAGGCCTTGTCCAGTAAAAGCGTATCATTTTTAAATACCAGCAGTACACCATTGAAGCGGTCCAGTTCCGTTAATTTGGTAAAATAGGTGTCCACCGAATCGCGAACCCGCTCCAATTTAGGCGAGAGCAACACTTCCCCTTTCTCCGGTTTTTGCTTGCAAGATGCCAACGCCAGCACTCCGAAAATGACTAAAAAATACCTCATGGTCTACTTTTTATGCAAAGAACCTACACCTCACTGTAATTTAATTGTAAAAATGGAAACCTATTGATGTCGCATTAAAAACTCAGGTAGGTTATTGAAAAACTTTTGAGGTGCAATCCCGCAGACCTTTTTGAAGTCATTGATAAAATGAGGTTGATCAAAATAACCATAGTCGTAGCTAAGCTCAGTGAGTGAAATATCCGGGGTTCTCTGCTTGAACTTAACCAAATCCAAAATACGAACTGTTATGATAAACTGCTTCAGGCTGTACAATACCTCCTTTTTGAAAATCTTTCCCAAGTATTGTCTAGACCGCTCAAATTGATGACTTAATTCATTCACCGTCACCTTGCCCTGCTCAGCATAGATATATTCACAAAGATCACGAACCAAAACCATAGTGGATGTTAGTTCCGGCATAGTTTGGGTCATGAATTTATCCGCCAAAGTGAATTTTTCTTCTACTTCATGTGTTCTGAAAATTTGTTCATGGAACGAAATCAGATTCGTATTGAAATCACTTATATCGACCACACCGGATTCTTTTAATATTGAAAAGAAATAAGCGTTGGTCCATGGCTGTAATTTGATGGTGAAAAAAGTCAACGATTCGGCTGCCTCAACCCGGTATGGCGGCGTAACATCATGAATAGTGAATACTTTGCTTCGTATGGGAACGGAATCATGCTCGACACCAAAATAAAAAACACCTTTGGCCTCTTTAAAAAACACAAAATCATAACAGCAATCATCGATAACTGGAATGCGGCGATTTGCCTTTTCCTTGTTTATATGAATGTAGTAGCATTCCCTAAAAAATGAATCGAAAGGTTTTTGGGGACTATAGCTGACTACGTTCATTTATATTGATATTTAAAACATTTTAAGATAATAATTGCGTTGAACAATAATCGGACAAACACAAATCAATTCAAAAAAGGTTCTGATGATTCTATCCATTAAAAAGCCCACATCTTGAATGCGATGCGGGCTTTCCAAATTTCATGAAGCGATTTTTTTTCTAGGTCAACAAATTACCGTCTTCGTCCCATTCTGCGATGACGCCCCGCTTGCTCTGGTCCACGCACTTGGCCAGCCATTCCTCGTCGTAGGCCACCCCGTGCTGGTCAAGGACGTCCTGTGGCACCC
>NZ_WYET01000002.1 GCF_013376415.1 Flagellimonas chongwuensis | reverse complement strand
TGGCGACGGGGCCCACCCCTTTCCATTCCGAACAGGGAAGTTAAGCCCGTTTGCGCCGATGGTACTGCCACACCAGGTGGGAGAGTAGGTCGCCGCCTTCCTCAAGGCCCTTCACATTGTGAAGGGCCTTTTTTGTTTTTATAAGTTTTTCTAATAAATAGAAAACTTGAAAAGCAGTTGTTTTTTATCAGCTTTTGGAACCTCTGAAATGAGGACATAGTTTCCGGGGGTTAAATCAGCTTCAAAAAAGCCTTTACTTTCAGAAGGTAAATTGTTCATTCCTCCTAAAAATGTAAAGCCTGCAGGAGCGGGTGTGCGCAGTCCTCTGGGGTTCATCCAATTCATCCATAGGACCAAGGAATCTAAAGAAGCCGTAGCGTCGTATTGGACCAAGTTTATATCATGTCCGACAAAGTTTTCGTACACTTTTTGATCTATAAAATTTGTTTGGAATACTTGTCGCCCAGAGGAAAGGCTGTCCTTAAGTAAAATTCCGTCAGTACTGGATATGTCAATCTGCGCTGTTGCGGTCGGAGGTGTTAGTTCGCTGACCTCATTCTTCACTATAATTTCTTTTAACATGCCATGTGAAGTGTGCCAAGTGCCATTGAACATTTTTACATAACATTCCATCATGTAACGACCAGGTTCTAGGTAAACGGTACTCTTTACGGTGTACTTAGGAGATACAAGTCCCGTGCCGCCCAAAAATTTCACTTTTTGGTACCATTCAGGTATTTTACCAAAAGCCGTCATCGCACTATCCATTTGGTTTTCCATGATATATCTCATCCCATCATCAAAAAGGGGGAGCAGTTCGGATTTAGTATTTTCTATGGTTATTCCTTCTGGATACAAATCCATCATAATAAAGTGGACTTCCTGAGATTCATTGTTGTAAATGAAAGTGTTCCAGCCTGAATATAGTGTGTCAGAAACAAAGAATTCCATACTCTTTGTACTTACATTGACCTGACCGAGTTCTAGAGGTGACTTTTCTGAAGTTGTAATTTCTTTTTCTTTGGTTTTGCAAGAAAGCAAAGTCAAGAGGAATAAACAGATTGTAATTGGATTTCTCATAGTGATGTATTAAGAGGTTTGTATGCTCCTGAAATACATAGCACTTTATAGAGGATTGGTTATGGTAAGAGGACTTCTCTTAAGATACAAACAAATTTCCACTTACCGATTTTTGATATATAAACGGTCGGTTTATTTATATGGTTGATATAATGTGTATCTAAAAAACTCCCCTAAGCAAAGCAAGCCTAGAGGAGTTTAGCAAGTTTAGTTGAGATTTACGTGAGATTTTAAACTCTAGGAAGATCTCCCTCACCCTTTAAAGGTAAATCGGATTTTCCCATTAAATAGGTGTCCACGTAGTAAGCAGCTTGTCTACCTTCCGAAATTGCCCAAACAATAAGCGATTGGCCCCTTCTTTGGTCTCCTGCCACAAATACTCCGGGAACATTTGTTTTATAATCTGCTGCAGAAGCTTTGATGTTGGTTCTAGGGTCCATTTCTAGACTTAATTGATCAGCAACCGTGGTTTCCGAGCCCGTAAAGCCAAGAGCCAATAGAACCAAGTCACAGTCCCATTCTTTCTCTGTGCCCTCTACTTCTTTTAGCATGGGTCGTTGACCAGGTTGCTTGATCCATTCAACTTCTACAGTTACCAAGCTTGTTAGATTACCTTTGTCATCGGTATTGAATCTTTTAGTGGAGATGCTGAATACACGATCAGCACCTTCTTTGTGAGATGAGCTCGTACGCAATCGCATGGGCCAAAACGGCCATGGTTGTCCCTCGGGGCGATCGGTCGTGCCTTTCGGCATTATTTCAAAATTGGTTACGGAAACAGCCCCTTGTCTTATGGAAGTTCCAATACAATCGGACCCTGTATCCCCGCCACCTATTACAATTACCTTTTTGCCCTTGGCAGAAATATCTTCTCCCTTAAATGGGATGCCATCCACTTTTCTGTTGTTCTGTGGCAAAAAGTCCATGGCTTGAACCACACCTTTGGCATCAGCTCCCGGAATAGGAAGACTTCGTCTCACCGTGGCTCCACCACAGAGTACAATGGAATCATATTCTTTTTGGAGTTCTTCAGCAGTTACATCGACGCCTACATGTATGCCGGTTTTAAACTCGATGCCTTCTTTTTCCATGACCTCAAGTCTTCTATCGATAACACTTTTCTCCATTTTAAAATCAGGAATACCATATCGTAAAAGTCCTCCTAGTTTTTCATCTCTTTCAAACAGCGTAACGGTATGACCAGCACGATTTAGCTGTTGGGCAGCTGCAAGTCCTGCAGGTCCCGAACCTACTACGGCCACTTTTTTGTCCGTTCTGTTCATTGGCGGTTCTGGCTTTACCCAGCCATTCTTGAATGCTGTCTCCGCGATGTTTTTTTCTATGTTCTCAATGGAAACAGGAGGTTCGTTGATTCCCAATACACATGCTTCCTCGCAAGGTGCAGGGCATAATCTTCCCGTAAACTCTGGAAAATTATTGGTAGAGTGCAGTATCTGTGCAGCTTTTTCCCACTTTCCTTTATAGACGGCATCATTAAAATCTGGAATCAAGTTTCCTAGTGGGCAACCGCTATGGCAAAATGGAATTCCACAGTCCATGCATCGTGCACCTTGGTTCTTTAATTCGCTTTCTTTTAAAGGTTTTGTAAATTCCTTATAGTTTTCGATGCGTTCTTTGACAGGGGCATATCCTTCGTCCTTCCTATCAAATTCCAAAAATCCTGTAATCTTTCCCATGTCTCAAATTATAAGGTTTGCATTTTTTCTTCTTCCAATCTGATAAGTGCTTGGCGATATTCTTCGGGGAATACTTTAATAAACTTAGGAAGGCATTTTTCCCAATTTTCAAGAATATTCTGCGCCAAAGGACTTAATGTGGCGTTATAATGGTTTTCGATCAAATCTTTTAACTGTTGTATATCGTTATCCTCATCAACCGGTAGAAGATTTAAGTGGTCTCCATTACAGTTGCGTTTGAATGTGTCATTTTTGTCATACACATAGGCAATTCCACCGCTCATACCTGCTCCGAAATTCCGTCCTACGGAACCAAGAATCACAGCGACTCCACCGGTCATGTATTCACAACCATGGTCACCGATTCCCTCGACCACTGCCTTGGCCCCAGAGTTTCTTACGCAGAATCGCTCTCCTGCCTTACCGTTGATGTATGCCTCTCCAGATGTTGCTCCGTACAAGGTTACGTTTCCAGTAATCACATTATCTTCAGGTTTAATTGTGGATTTAAAAGGAACTTTCACTATCAGCTTGGCTCCAGAGAGTCCTTTTCCAAGGTAATCGTTAGTGTTTCCATTCACCACCATGGTGAGGCCTTTGGTGGCAAAAGCTCCAAAACTTTGCCCTGCGGAACCAGTAAAATTTAGCTTAAGTGTGTTTTCTGGTAATCCTTCCTCTCCATAAATTTTCGAAATCTCGTTACTGATGATGGCGCCAACAGCTCTATCTGTGTTCTTAATTGGGAAATCCAATGTGGTCTTCTCTTTTCTGAACAGAGCAGGGTGCGCTTTTCCTATGATTTCAAATTCAATGGACTTATCTATTTCGTGATATTGTTTTTCTGTATTATGGAGTTTAGTTCCTTCTGGGACATCTATACGATATAGGATTGGAGTCAAGTCGATACCTGCTGCTTTATAATGCTCGATTGCTTTCTTTCTGTCCAGTTTTTGTACTTGACCTACCATTTCATTCAAAGTTCTAAAGCCAAGCTTTGCCATAATTTCTCGCAACTCTTGTGCAACAAAGTACATGTAGTTGACCACATGTTCCGGTTTTCCCTGGAACTTTTTGCGCAACTCCGGGTTTTGTGTGGCGATACCCACTGGACAGGTATTCAAATGGCATACACGCATCATAATACATCCTGATGCCACCAAAGGTGCTGTGGCAAAACCGAATTCTTCTGCCCCCAGTAAACAGGCAATGGCTACATCTCGTCCTGTCTTCAACTGTCCGTCACACTCTAGAACCACTCTGTTTCGCAAGTCGTTCAATACCAAAGTCTGTTGGGCTTCGGCGATTCCTAGTTCCCAAGGTAGTCCGGCATGTTTTAACGAGGTTAATGGTGATGCTCCCGTACCACCGTCGAATCCAGAGATAAGGATAACATCGGCCTTCGCTTTGGCAACACCTGCAGCTACCGTACCTACACCAACTTCCGAAACCAGTTTTACATTTACACGTGCTTCCCTGTTCGCGGATTTAAGATCATAGATCAATTGTGATAAATCCTCGATAGAATAAATATCGTGGTGAGGGGGTGGTGAAATCAATCCTACGTATGGTGTGGAGTTTCTTGTTTTGGCAATGGCCGGGTTGACTTTTGGTCCAGGCAATTGACCGCCTTCACCAGGTTTGGCCCCTTGTGCCATTTTAATCTGTATCTCTTTGGCACTTGTCAAATAATTGGAGGTTACCCCAAACCTACCTGATGCCACCTGTTTTATGGCACTGTTTTTCCAGTCACCGGTTTGACTTTTATAAAAACGAGCCGAATCCTCTCCGCCTTCACCCGAATTGCTCTTTCCTCCGATTCGGTTCATGGCAACCGCTAGGTTTTCATGTGCTTCTTGACTTATACTTCCGTAGGACATTGCCCCAGTTTTGAACCTTTTTACAATTTCTGTCCAAGGTTCGACTTCTTCAATGGGAATAGGGTCGTAGTTCGAAAATTCGAAAAGTCCACGGATAGTCATCAAGTGTTTGGATTGCTCATTGACCAGTTTGGAATACTCTTTATAGGTTTCCGGCTCGTTGTTGCGTACCGATTTTTGAAGCATGGCGACACTTAATGGATTGAACATGTGCTTCTCGCCATTTCTTCTCCAGCGGTACTCACCTCCAACCTCGATATCGAGATTGGCTGATATGTTTTGTGATAGAAATGCTTTTTTGTGACGTTTGGTAACTTCTTTTTCTATTTCATAAAGTCCAATTCCTTGGATTCGAGTAGGGGTGTTTGGGAAATACCTGTCCACAACGGTTGTGTTGATTCCGATGCATTCGAACAATTGAGAGCCGCGATAAGAGTTCAACGTTGATATCCCAATCTTGTTCATGACCTTCAATATCCCTTTTCCGATAGCCTTGTTATAATTTTTAACGGCTTCCTCAAAAGTGTAATCTGTAATGTTGTTTTCCTCGATTTGCTCACCGATGATTTCATTCACCAAATAAGGGTTGATGGCACTTGCTCCAAAACCAAAAAGAAGGGCAAAATGATGAACCTCCCTTGGTTCAGCAGATTCGATAATGATACTCAGTTTGGAACGTTTCCCCAACTTTCTTAAACCACTGTTCACATAGGAACAGGCCAATAGGGCAGGGATAGGAGCCATCTCGGCACTTACCATCCTATCCGATAGAATGATGATGTTCGCATCTTCATCAATGGCATTTGATGCCTGCTGCAATATACCGTCCAAAGCTTCTTCAAGTCCATTATGACCTTTGTTGATCTCATAGAGCATAGAAATGGATACAACTTTATAATCAGGACTGGCATCATAATTTTTGATCTTGTCCAAATCTTCTTTGGAAATAACAGGGTTCTGGATTTTCAGTTTGCGGCAATGCAATTCTGAAAAATCAAAAATGTTGTGGTCACTGCCCAAGGTCAGACTAATATCGGTAATCAATTCTTCACGGATACCATCCAAAGGTGGGTTGGTTACCTGTGCGAACAACTGCTTAAAGTAATTGTATATTAATTGTGGGCGCTCGGACAACACGGCAATTGGAGTGTCGGAGCCCATGGAGCCAATGGGTTCCTTACCATTTTCTGCCATGGGCATTATAATGGTGTTGATGTCTTCTTGGGTGTACCCAAACGCAGTTCGTCTGGTTTGAAGTGGAAATTCGCCAAAGAAAACTGGACAATCGTTATAAGGAATATCCCTCAAGTGCACCAAATTCTTCTTTAACCACTCTTTATACGGATGCTTTTTGGCAATGGCTTCCTTGATTTCTTCGTCGTTGACGATTCGTCCTTCTTCCATGTTCACCAAGAACATTTTTCCGGGTTCCAGTCGTCCGTGGAATTCGATATCCTCAGGTTCCAGTTCAACGACTCCGGTTTCCGACGACATAATGACGTATCCTTTTTTGGTTACCGAGTATCTGGATGGGCGAAGTCCGTTTCTATCCAATACAGCACCGATATAGTTTCCATCTGTAAATGGAATGGAGGCCGGTCCGTCCCATGGTTCCATGAGACAGGAATTATATTCGTAAAAAGCCCTCTTTGCTTCGGACATGTCCGGGTTTTTTTCCCATGCTTCCGGAACCAACATCATCATTACTTCTGGCAAAGAACGACCTGTCATCAATAATAGTTCAACGACCATATCCATACTGGCGGAATCGGATTTTGCCGGCAAGACTATGGGAAGTATCTTTTTGATATCTTCTCCAAACCACTCACTTTCCATTAGCTCCTCGCGTGAGCGCATACGGGAGACGTTTCCTCTAAGTGTATTTATCTCTCCGTTATGGCACATATATCTAAATGGCTGTGCTAAATCCCAATTGGGGAAGGTATTTGTGGAAAACCTTTGGTGAACCAGTGCCAAGCGGGTAACCACTCGGGGGTCCAAAAGGTCTTCATAATATCTGCTGATATCCTTTGGGACCAAAAGCCCCTTAAAAATGATAATTTTAGTTGATAGACTGGGCAGGTAGAAGAATTCGCTTTCAGAAAGTTTGCTTTCTATTACAGTGTGTTCCGTGACTTTACGTGCAATGAAAAGTTTGAGGTTAAACCGAAATTCGTCCAAATCCTCTCCCTTGCCAACAAAAACCTGCATTACAAAGGGTTCTGTCTCGGCCGCTATTCTTCCCGGAACGGAACGGTTCACCGGAACGTGCCTCCAACCAAGTAATTCGAGTCCTTGTTTTTTTATGTTTTCCTCAAAAACCTGAATGCAAAAATTACGTTGGTTTTCCTTTTGTGGTAGAAATACGTTTCCAACCGCATATTCTCCTGCTTCCGGTAGTTCAAAGGAACAGGCGTCCTTAAAAAAGGCGTGGGGAATATCGATAAGTATACCTGCGCCATCTCCTGTTTTTCCGTCCGAGCTCACAGCTCCTCTGTGTTCCAATTTATCCAGAATTTCGAGGGCCTTATGTATTATGTCGTTTGACTTTATTCCCTTTAGGCTACATATAAAGCCTGCACCGCAGTTGTCGTGCTCAAATTCCGGTAAGTATAAACCTTGTTTCTTCAATCCCATCATTATCGTATTTCCTCAAAAATATCAAAATTGATGTATAAATAATAAGGTTTTAGTTGATTATCAGATAAATAATCAACGTATTGTTTCTGGGGTTAAAAAAAATTCAATTTAGGAATTAAGGGAATGTTAAATTATCATTATCTCAAATTGAGCTTAAAAAAAGGTTTCTTCCCTGCTATGAAAAGAGTGTTTTAAGGTTTGTGGTCATAATTTTATGTTAACACTTTGTGAAAAATAGGGGGTGAATAAAATTAGAAGTGATTCGTGAAAACGAACCCCCTCTTTTGGGAGGGGGTTAAATAATTTAATCTTTTAATATGCTTCTGGAGATAACTATTTTTTGGATTTCAGAGGTGCCTTCATATATCTGGGTAATCTTGGCGTCCCTCATCAAGCGTTCTACATGATAGTCTTTAACGTATCCATTGCCTCCATGTATTTGGACGGCTTCCACGGCTGTTTCCATGGCTACTTCGGAAGCATAAAGCTTTGCCATTGCTCCGGATAATGTGTAATCGTTGCCGGCATCTTTATCGCAAGCTGCTTGATAAACCAAATGGCGTGCAGCCTGTATTTTTGTATGCATGTCCGCCAGTTTAAAGGCTATCACTTGATGGTTTGCTATCTCGGTCCCAAAAGCTTTACGTTCTTTTGAGTATTTAAGGGCTAGTTCGTAGGCACCGGCTGCAATACCCAAAGCTTGTGCTGCAATTCCGATTCGTCCGCCTGCCAATGTCTTCATGGCAAACTTAAAACCGAAACCGTCATCGCCGATTCTGTTTTTTTTTGGTACTTTAACATCGTTGAACATTAAGGAATGGGTGTCGCTACCACGAATACCCAATTTATTTTCCTTGGGACCTATATCAAAGCCTTCCATGTTTTTCTCAACTATCAATGCATTGATGCCATGGTGGCCTTTTTCCCGGTCCGTTTGCGCAATGACCAAATACACTTCGGCTTGGTTCCCATTTGTAATCCAATTTTTGGTGCCATTTAATATATAGTGGTCACCTTTGTCTATGGCAGTTGTTTTTTGGGAAGTGGCATCGCTTCCCGCTTCTGGTTCGGACAAACAGAATGCACCGATAATTTCACCACTTGCCAATCGGGTAAGGTATTTCTGTTTTTGCTCTTCAGTTCCATAAGTTTCCAGTCCCCAACACACCAAAGAATTGTTTACGGATACCATTACGGAGGCCGAGGCATCAATCTTGGACAATTCTTCCATGGCCAATACATAGGAAAGCGTGCCGAGGCCACTGCCTCCATATTTTTCGTCGACCATCATGCCCATAAATCCAAGTTCTCCCATTTTTCTAACAAGTTCACTTGGAAATTTTTGCGCATCGTCGCGTTCGATAACTCCTGATAAAAGTTCATTTTGGGCAAAATCCTTTGCCGCTTGTTGTATCATTAACTGTTCTTCGGAAAGTGTGAAATCCATAAAACTGAGTAATATTTAAAAACTACCTACAAATATAGCTTTCTAGTATTGATATTTTATAAAACATATTGATTAAATGAGAATGATTGAATTCTTTTCTTATTTTTTGAAATCTATCTATTGACGTTTCCTTATTTTTATGCTGATAAGATTATGTGGAAATATTCATTTTGAATATCTTTAGCCACACAGATAACTGCTCAAAAATATTATTCCTTAATTAAACCAAACTTAACATGGAAACCCTTTTAGTTGTCATTTTTGTAATTGGATATTTGGCAATTACCCTCGAACATAATTTAAAAATAGATAAGCTTATCCCTGCCTTGGCCATGATGGCTATTTTGTGGGCTTTGATGGCTTTTGGAATCGATGGTTTTACTACTTGGTTCGATTCCGGAAACCACGCGCTGTTGGAAAACTTCGGGTCTTTTGGCCACGAGGAGAAAATGGAACTGATGGAGGAGACCCTTCTTCATCACTTGGGGAAGACCGCAGAGATTTTGGTATTCCTTCTTGGAGCCATGACCATTGTGGAGATCATTGATTACTTTGACGGATTCGCAACTATAAAGTCGTTTGTAAAGACAAGGAGCAAAAAGAAAATCCTTTGGATATTCTCTTTCTTGGCATTTATTCTTTCAGCCATTATAGATAACCTTACAGCAACTATTGTATTGATTTCTATCCTTCAGAAAATAGTGAAGGACAGAGAGGTAAGACTTTGGTATGCCGGTTTAATAATCATCGCTGCAAATGCAGGGGGTGCATGGTCGCCAATCGGAGACGTCACCACTACTATGCTATGGATCGGAGATAAAGTTTCCACGGCAATGCTTATAGAGCATTTGTTGGTACCTTCTTTAGTATGTATGTTGTTGCCGTCTTTCATAGCTTCTTTTTTACCCGCGTTTAAAGGTGAGATAGATGTAGATGAGGATGATAGCGGTTCCAAATCTAAATATGGACCCATTATGCTTTACTTGGGGCTTGGGGCGATTGTTTTTGTTCCTATTTTCAAGACAGTCACACATTTGCCACCATATGTAGGTATGATGTTGTCCTTGGCCGTTGTGGCGACTTTTGCTGAAATTTACAGTAACAAAAAGATTGCCATTTCTTCTGTCGATGTAGAGAGCGATGAGCATTCTCATCATAGCCCGGTACATAGTGCTTTAACTAAGATTGAATTGCCAAGTATTTTGTTCTTCTTGGGTATTTTAATGGCCGTTGCTGCACTGGAATCATTGGGGCTATTGTTCAACTTCGCCGAAGGACTAAAACAAGGAATGCCATTGATCGGTACGGAGATGGCCGGTACCCGTGTGTCCGATTTGGTTGTAGTACTCTTAGGTGTAGGTTCAGCCGTTATAGACAACGTGCCGTTGGTTGCTGCAAGTTTAGGAATGTTCTCCGAGCCATTGGATGACCAATTGTGGCACTTTATCGCTTATTCTGCAGGAACAGGAGGTAGTATGCTGATTATTGGTTCCGCAGCAGGAGTTGTTGCGATGGGAATGGAGAAAATAGACTTCTTCTGGTATCTTAAAAAGATATCTTGGTTAGCCTTTGTAGGCTTCATTGCCGGTGCAATTGTGTTCATGGTAATGCGATATTTGTTCTAAAAAATACTTTAGTTCAAAAATCTCCGTTATTATTGCAAATAAATTGGGGATTTTATATGAATATTTTACAAGAAGTAACGGAAGGCGCTGAGGCAACTGCCTCAATTTCCGAAGAAAAGACCTTATCCGTAATCGATCTTATTGTCAATGGAGGAACAGGAAGTGTCATCATAATTGTGGTGCTTTTTGTTCTTCTTTTTGTAGCTATGTATATTTATTTTGAACGCATTTTCGCTATAAAGGCAGCGTCCAAGATAGATAAGAACTTCATGAACCAGATTCGTGATCACATCAGCAATGGTAAATTGGAAGCTGCAAAATTATTGTGCGCGCAAACGGACTCTCCGGTAGCGCGACTTACCGAAAAGGGTGTTGCTCGAATAGGAAAACCTTTGGACGACATTAATACAGCCATCGAAAATGCAGGGACGTTAGAAGTTTACAAACTGGAAAAAAACGTTAGTGTTTTGGCTACCGTAGCAGGTGCTGCTCCAATGATTGGTTTCTTAGGAACTGTAATTGGTATGATTTTGGCATTCCATGAGATGGCAAGTAGCGGTGGACAGGCAGAAATGGGTTCTTTGGCATCCGGTATCTATACTGCGATGACCACAACTGTTGCAGGCCTGGTAGTAGGTATTATTGCCTATATTGGCTATAATCACTTGGTGAACAGGACAGATAAAGTGGTACATCAAATGGAAGCCAATGCAGTTGAGTTTTTGGACCTTTTGAACGAACCCGTATAACCCTTAGCTATGAAACTGAAGGGAAGAAACAAAATAAGCCCGGAGTTCAGCATGTCGTCAATGACGGATATCGTATTTCTGTTATTGGTCTTTTTTATGCTGACCTCCAATGCGCCAAATGCGCTGGATTTGCTTTTGCCCAAGGCCAAGGGCAAATCCACGAACACACAGAATGTTTCAGTTACCATTGATAAAAACCTGAAGTATTTTGTGAACAACGAGCAAATCAACAAAGAATACATTGAAATTGAATTAAAAAAGGCACTTGAAGGTCAAGAAAAGCCGACAATCATCCTCAGAGCAGAAGAAAACGTAGCCATTAAAGAAGCGGTCAACGTAATGGACATTGCAAACAGGAACAGTTACAAGGTTATCTTGGCGGTGCGGCCAAAATAATGTCCTTTTTAGATACGAGACACAAGAAAAAATCCTTTACGCTCACAACACTTTTGTTGAGCGCATTACTCTTATTGCTTTTTTATATTGGATTGACCTATCTGGACCCACCCATTGAAAATGGCATTGCTGTGAATTTTGGGACTATGGAATTTGGGAGCGGGGAAGTTCAACCAACGGAACCAGTGCGTTCCGAACCTAGAGAGGTCGTAAGTCAACCTGAACCACAAGAAGTAGCTGAGCCAGCTGAGCCTGAGCAAACGGTGGTTGAGGAAGCTCCGGTCGAAGAGGTTTTAACCAGCAATGATGAGGAAACCATTAAGCTAAGACAACAACAAGAAGCCAAGCGTAAGGCACAAGAAGAAGCAGAAAAAGCTAAAGCTGAAGCTGAGCGAATTGCTCGTGAAAAACGTGAGGCCGAAGAGCGTAAACGACAAGAGCAGGAAGCGAAGAAAAAGAGTGTGGATGCACTTATCGGTGGTATAGGTAAATCAGATGGCACCACTACCGGTAGTGAAGGCGACGATGATCGTGCAGGCGACAAGGGACAACCAGATGGAGATCCTTATGCCTCATCTTACTACGGTTCCCCTGGAAGTGGAACAGGTGGTTATGGATTAAGTGGAAGGTCTTTGGCCAACAAAGGAAAGGTTCAGCAAGATTGTAATGAAGAAGGTAGGGTTGTTGTTAGAATCACCGTTGATAGGTCTGGAAAAGTTGTTAAGGCGGAACCTGGCGTAAAAGGTACTACAAACAACGCTCCATGTCTATTGGAGCCTGCCCGTAAAACTGCTATGCTTCATAAATGGAATTCAGATTCGAATGCTCCGGCACAACAGATAGGTTTTGTGGTTGTTAATTTTAAACTAGGGCAGTAGTGACCTACCAAGAAACGTTGGACTGGATGTTCGGACAGCTTCCGATGTACCAGCAAAAGGGCGTAGCTGCCATGAACGCAAAACTGGACAACATCATCAGCTTTTGCAATGTGCTTGGCAATCCTGAAAAAAAATTCAAAAGTATACATGTTGCAGGAACCAATGGTAAAGGGTCCAGTAGCCATATGCTGGCATCAATTCTTCAAGAGGCCGGTTACAAGGTAGGTCTTTATACGTCGCCACACCTCAAGGATTTTAGGGAGCGCATCAAAATAAACGGAAAGGTTGTAGGTGAAGATTTTGTGGTTGATTTTATTGAAGAGTACAAGCCTTTTTTGGAATATCAAAAGCTTTCTTTCTTTGAAATGACCGTAGGGATGGCCTTCCATTATTTTGCAGAGGAACAGGTAGACATTGCCGTTATCGAAGTTGGTTTGGGGGGACGGCTTGATTCTACCAACATAATAACCCCTGAAGTGTCCTTGATTACGAATATCGGGATGGATCATACGCAGTTTTTGGGTGATACTTTGGAAAAAATAGCGTTGGAAAAGGCTGGAATCATAAAACCAATGGTGCCTGTTGTTATTAGTGAGACGCAAGCAGAGACGAAGATGATCTTTAACCTGATTGCACATCAGCTAAAATCAGAAATTGTTTTCGCAGATGAACAACCGGCAACGAGATATACAACTGATTTGCTTGGGGAGTATCAAAAGAAGAATATCAATGGGGTGGTAGCGGCCATTTCACAATTAAAAGGTTTTGATGTTCCTGAGGAATCTATATCTAAAGGGTTGGCGAATGTTATTAAAAATACTGGACTTTTAGGTAGGTGGCAGATATTGCAACAAAACCCGTTGGTAGTTTGTGATACGGCCCATAATAAGGAAGGACTACAATTAGTTTTGAATCAAGTGCAAAAACAAACCTATTATCAATTACATATTGTTTTAGGTTTTGTTAGCGATAAGGATGTAAAATCTGTCCTTCAACTTTTTCCAAAGGAGGCACATTATTATTTTGTAAGACCGAGCATTCCTCGCGGGTTGGATGTCGGGACTCTTGAGGAAATAGCTAAGGAACAAGGTCTTATGGGAGAGAAATATATGTCGGTACAACAAGGTTTTCAAAAAGCGTTGGATAACGCCGATGACGAGGATATGATTTATGTTGGAGGAAGTACTTTTGTTGTTGCTGAAGTTGTGTAATTTTTTTCATTTTTTTGTTTTATAAATCAAAAACAGTCTTATATTTGCACTCCCATTACGGAAAATAATGGGCGCTTAGCTCAGTTGGTTCAGAGCACCTCGTTTACACCGAGGGGGTCGGGGGTTCGAATCCCTCAGCGCCCACTTTAAGAATTCAAAACTAAACCTTGTAAATCTATCTGATTTACAAGGTTTTTTCGTTTTTGGGAAAGCTGTTGACATAGTTTGATGGCTTGCGTATCCAAGCCATGGAAGCCATTGGGTTCAACCATTTTCAATATGATAAATGAGGGTTGCGATTGAATGGAATCAATCTTTCATTTTGTATATCAGATTACAGGATTTGGGAATTGTATTTGCGATTAAAATTCAAATCGATATTACTTTAACCTGTATAGATATGGACCTCCTTTTACTCCCTGTTTTTTCTTTCCGGTGTTCTCCAAAACATCCATTTGGAATATGCGTTTTCTGAAATTTCTTCTATCCAGCTCAACATCCAAGATATCCTCATACAGGTTCTGCAGTTCTTGTAGGGTAAACTCTTTGGGAAGAAGTTCGCCAACAATAAGTTTGTGCCGTAAGTTGTTCTGTACAAATGAGTAGGCTTCGTGAATCAGCTTTTCATGGTCAAAACCAAGATTTTCGGGAATAGCGTCCACATCGAACCAATCAATGCTCGTAATGTTGTCCTTTAACGTCAGCGGATGGTTCTCTGGTTTCACCAATGCATAAAAACAGATAGTAATGACTCTTTTCAAAGGATGCCTGTCCAATGCAGTATAGGTCTTTACCTGTTCAAAGTGTATGTCCCTAAATCCAGTAAGGGAAAAAAGGACCTTTGCGGCACAGTCCTCAATGGTTTCATGTTCCTCCATTACCCCTCCAGGGACATGCCATTGGTTTTTAAAATGTCCCAAAGATCTTTTTATAAGAAGGACTTTTAGTTTCCCGTCTACATATCCAAAAACCGTTATGTCCGCAGTGATGGAACATTCAAATGAATCTGGTTTTACTTGGATACCTTGAAGTTTTTCCTGAGTTATCATTTTTTTGTGTGAATTTTTGCTTTTTTCTTCACGAGAGCAAGTAAAATTTATATATTTAAAACCATGTAAAAAGTACACAGAATATTTTTTACCTAGTCCAATACTTTGTTCAAAAGAAAAAAATAATAGCAATGGATAATCCCAAATATAAAGAATTGAAGGGCAAAGTTGTGGGAATAACCGGTGGTGGCGGTATTTTGTGCAGCACCTTGGCCCATGCTTTTGCCAATCAAGGAGCAAAGGTCTGTGTCATGGATTTGAATAGGGAAGCGGCTCAGACCGTTTCAGAAAAAATAAATAATGCAGGGGGGAGTGCAATGTGTATCAAAGTTGATGTGCTTGACAGGGAAAGTCTTGAAGAGGCCAAAAAAGCCATTGCTGAAAGGTTTGGCCCCTGTGATATCCTCATCAATGGAGCAGGGGGGGAACCATCCATTGGGAACGACCAGTAACCCTTATTTGACCAAGGAGGACTTACTTGAAACAGCAAAGGATTTCAAGACATTCTTCGACTTGGATACGGAAGGAATTCAATTTGTGTTCAACTTGAATTTCATTGGAACCCTGTTGCCTACACAGGTTTTCTCAAAAGACATGGTAAGTCGCGTAGGATGCAATGTTTTGAACATTTCCTCGATGAATGCCTTTACACCGCTTACTAAAATACCCGCATACAGCGGGGCAAAAGCTGCTATTTCGAATTTTACCCAATGGCTAGCCGTCCATTTTTCCAAAGTGGATATTCGTGTGAATGCCTTGGCTCCTGGTTTTTTTCTGACCGACCAAAACAGAAGCTTGTTGACCAATCCCGAAGGAGGACTTACTCCTAGGGGAACCACAATAATCGATCAAACCCCTATGGGCCGTTTCGGTGAACCGGAGGATTTGGTGGGAACAACCTTGTGGTTATGCAGCGAACAATCAAAATTCGTTACGGGTATAGTAGTTCCCATCGATGGGGGTTTCAGTGCTTTTAGCGGCGTTTAATTAAATTAGGGAACGATGAAAATTCAATATCAATGGGTTTAGAACAAACATGGCGATGGTACGGACCAAATGACCCCGTTTCCCTTACCGACATTAGGCAGGCCGGGGCAACCGGTATTGTAACGGCATTGCACCACATTCCAAACGGTGATGCTTGGTCCATATCGGACATAAACAAAAGAAAAAAGGACGTGGAGGCCTATGGTCTTACTTGGTCGGTGGTGGAGAGCATACCCGTTCACGAGGACATTAAAAAACGAACAGGGAAGTATAAGGAATATATTGCCAATTACAAACAGAGCATTGAAAACCTAGGTTTGTGTGGAATTGACACAGTATGTTACAATTTTATGCCCATTTTGGACTGGACCCGAACGGATCTTTCCTATAAAATGTCAGATGGTTCCTTAGCACTCCGTTTTGATGCCATTGAATTTGCGGCTTTCGAACTCTTTATATTGAATCGTGAAGAAGCCTTTGACTACTACGCCAAGGAAACCATAGAAATGGCTAAAACAGTATTCGAAAGCATGGACGATGAAGCCAAGAAGCGTTTGGTCCAAAACATTATTGCCGGTCTGCCGGGAGCAGAGGAAGGATACACCGTGAAACAGTTCCAAAAGGCTTTGGATATGTATCAGGACATAGGCGAGGAGGAACTTAGAAGTAATCTGTACGATTTTATCAAGGAAATCGGCCCAATGGCAGAAAAGTCGGGTGTCTTTTTGGCAATCCATCCTGATGATCCTCCATACCCTATTTTGGGCCTTCCAAGAGTGGTGAGTACGGAAATGGATGCAAATAAACTCCTTGCAGCCTACGATAGCCCCTATAACGGCCTGTGTTTTTGTACGGGCTCCTACGGGGTTAGGGAAGACAATGATTTGGTGGGTATGGCTCATCGCTTATCGGAAAGAATCAATTTTATACACCTTAGAAGTACAAAAAGAGATTCGCTCGGCAATTTTTATGAAGCGGACCATTTGGATGGTGATGTGGATATGTATGGAGTCATGTACGAATTGCTAAAAGAACAACTTGGGCGTAGCAAAAAAAATGCAAAGAACCGTCGCATGCCGATGCGGCCTGACCATGGACATCAAATGTTGGATGACATCCTTAAGAAAACCAACCCGGGGTATTCGGCAATAGGACGTCTTCGAGGTCTTGCTGAATTAAGGGGGCTCATGTACGGTATAGAAAAATCCCTGCTTCAATGACATTTATAGAAAATTTTTTGCTGGAGACCCCACAATCGGAAGAATTGTACCGTGGCTATGTCAAGGAAATGCCCATTATGGATTACTGTAACCGTTATAAGTGGAGTGCAGTGCAGGCTTGGTTCGATGCAGGAGCAACCTATGTAAACGTCGGCTCCAAATTGATTTGCAAAGGGGTTTTGGGACAAAATGATTTTGAAGGGCTGCAGAAAAAAGTGGTGGGCACCTTAAAATTGACAGAAAAAATCGGAGAAAAAGAATAATGAAACAGTTCGTAGCCATTCTTTTGTTGTGTACGTTGTTCTTCGTCCTTGGTTGCGAAGAGGTCGGTGGTGTCAGAACTATAAGATTGGCTCATGGTTTGGATATCAACCATTCGGTGCATAGGGCCATGGTGAAAATGGGAGAAGACCTTGATAGTGTTTCCAAAGGAAAGCTTCGAATCGAGATCTACCCTAATCAACAATTGGGCACTGAACGTGAAATTCTGGAGTTGATTCAATTGGGAAGTCTTGATATGACCAAAGTGTCGGTCGCCACTCTGGAGAATTTTGCCCCGAAGACCAGAATATTGGGGCTGCCCTATCTTTTTGAGAGCCGGGAACACGCATTTGAGGTGTTGGATGGTCCGATTGGACAATCATTGTTGGACAATGCCAAACAATTTCGATTAAAAGGTTTGGGCTATTACGATGCCGGATTTCGAAGCTTTTATACCGAGCATGCACCTGTAACCGCTCCGGACGATTTAAAGGGGCTCAAGATTCGGGTCATGGAGAGTATTACCGCAATGGACATGGTCAAAAGTCTGGGAGGTTCCCCAACACCCATTTCATGGGGGGAGCTCTACACGTCACTGCAACAGGGCGTAGTGGATGGAGCGGAGAACAATCTCCCCAGTTTTTACCTTTCCAAACATTATGAGGTTTGTCCATATTATTCGCTGGACGAACATACATTTTCTCCAGATGTATTAATTGTTGGCACCCAATTTTGGGATATGCTCTCTGATCAGGAAAGGGCTTGGATAAGTGAGGCTGTGAAAAAATCACTGGAGCATCAACGGAAATTGTGGGCGGAATCGGAATCGGAAGCTTTGAAAAAAATTCAGGAAAAAGGTGTGCAGATTTCGTATCCGAATAAGGAACCGTTTATCGAAATGACAAGGGAAATGTACCGGGCCTATGAAGATGATGAAGAATTGAACAACATGATACAACAAATAAAAACATTGGCGAATTGATTGGGTTCAAGAAAAGACTTGAAAATATTTTGGCACGTTTGCTTGTTGTGCTGATGAGCCTTATGGTGCTGAACGTGCTTTGGCAAGTGTTCAGCAGATATGTTCTGGACGAACCAAGTCCATTTACTGATGAACTAGCCCGCTTCCTTATGATATGGTTAGGATTGTTGGGTGCCGCCTATGTTTCAGGCAAAAACGGTCATGTGGCCATAGATGTATTGGCTAAACGGGCCAATGCCAAAAATCAAAAAGTATTAAAAAGAACAGTGTCCGGTTTTATCATTCTTTTCTGTCTAGCGGCAATGGTGACAGGTGGTGGATGGTTGGTGTACACTACGTATGAACTCAAACAGCACTCCCCGGCATTGGGGTTGCCCTTGGCGTATGTATATGTCGTGATTCCCTTGAGCGGATTGATAGTTACCTATAACAAAGTCGTGGATATAATAACGGATTGAACCTTATGGAATATATACCCTTGCTAGTTTTGATCATAAGTTTTGTGGGTCTTTTGGCCATTGGCACCCCTGTAGCTTGGAGCATAGCCATTTCATCTATGTTGACCCTACTGGTCAGTTTGCCCATGCTGCCCGCATTCGCGACCATATCTCAGCGAATGGCCACGGGCTTGGATAGTTTCGCCCTGTTGGCGATTCCATTTTTTATATTGTCTGGGGAACTGATGAACCACGGTGGAATTGCCCACCGTTTGATAGCTTTTGCCAAAAGCTTGGTAGGGGCATTGCCCGGAGGGCTTGCCCTGATCAATATTATATCGGCAATGTTCATGGGCGCCATTGCAGGTTCGGCCATGGCCTCGGCCTCGGCCATGGGAAGTATTCTGGGACCGGAAATGGAAAAAGAAGGATATGATAAGGGTTTTTCGGTATCCGTCAACATTACCTCGGCCACGACAGGATTGGTAATTCCTCCAAGCAATGTATTGATTGTGTATTCCTTGGCAAGTGGAGGTGCATCCATTGCCGCTCTTTTCTTGGCCGGATACATCCCAGGGCTAATCACTGGCCTGCTCTTGATGGTCGTCGCCATGTTCTGGGCCAAGAAGAAAGGCTACGGCAAGGGACAACGAAGCTCATTAAAACAGGTTTTTAAAACGTTTGTAGATGCCGTTCCAAGCCTGTTCCTGTTGGTTTTGGTCATTGGGGGCATCGTGGCCGGTGTGTTTACCGCCACCGAAGCTTCCGCCATTGCAGTACTCTACAGTATGATACTGGGCTTTGTCTATAAAGAGATAACGTTAAAAAAACTACCCGATATCTTTTTGAATGCTTCTGCCACCACCGCTGTTGTGATGCTTTTGATAGCGGCCTCCATGAGCATGTCATGGGCACTTTCCTTTGAGCATATACCGCAGGAAATCAGTTCTGGACTATTGTCTGTTACCGACAACAAAATTGCCCTATTGCTCATTATAAATATAATCTTGCTGATAGTGGGTATCTTTATGGACATTACCCCGGCCGTTCTCATATTTACCCCGATATTTTTGCCTATCGTGACAAAATTGGGAATAGATCCGGTGCATTTTGGTATCATCATGATCTTGAACCTCTGTATTGGACTATGTACACCTCCGGTGGGCTCGGTACTCTTTGTGGGGGTGGGTGTGGCAAAAACATCCATTGAAAAAGTGATAAGACCACTATTGCCGTTGTTTGCGGCCATGATACTGGCACTTTTTCTGATTACCTATATTCCAGAGTTGGCCTTGTGGCTACCGGGTCTATTTGGCCTATAAATCGAATTGTAAAGTATAATTTTTAACTCATGACACATAAAATGAACAAACTAAAACTAGGCTTCTTGGCATTGCTACTGTGTTGGGCATGTGCGGACTCACCTAAAGATGATGCTCCGTGGATCGAATTGTCCCACGGAACAACCCTTAACGGATGGAACCAAAAGGGCGGAGAGGCCAATTATGAAGTAAATGGGGGTGCCATCGTTGGATCCACGGTCCATGATACGCCCAATTCCTTTTTGACAACGGATAAGATGTACGATGATTTTATCTTGGAATTGGATTACAAAGTGGATTCAACCATGAATTCGGGAATCCAAATACGAAGCAATAGCTTTCCCCATTATCAAAATGGGAGGGTGCATGGCTATCAGATTGAGATAGATCCATCGGACCGGGCATGGAGTGCCGGAATCTACGATGAAGGGCGAAGAGGTTGGCTCGTAACCTTGGAAGATAATCCCGAGGCACAAAAGGCCTTCAAACAGAATGATTGGAACCACTATCGCATCGAGGCCATCGGAGATACGATCCAAACCTGGATCAACGGAGTTCCAGCGGCACATTTGATCGATGACAAAACAGCAAGCGGCTTTATTGCCCTTCAAGTGCACAGCATTGGCAAAGATCAGAAGGCGGGAACGGAGATAGCGTGGAAAAATGTCAAAATCTTGACGGACAGTCTTTCAAAATACAACAAAGAAATGCCCTTGGCCCCGGTCGTGACCAAGAATCAGCTGACCATTGATGAGGAAAAAAACGGATGGCAGTTGTTATGGGACGGCGAGACCACTGTAGGTTGGCGCGGTGCACGCTTGGATGATTTTCCAGATAAAGGATGGGAAATCAATGACGGTGTGTTGACCGTTCTGTCTTCAGGGGGTGAAGAATCTGCCGCCGGTGGCGATATTGTGACTACTGAGCTGTACGGGGACTTTGAATTGAAAGTGGATTTCAAATTGACGGAAGGTGCCAATAGTGGTATAAAATATTATGTGGACACGGATTTGAACAAGGGGCCCGGCTCCTCAATTGGTTTGGAATATCAAATCTTGGACGATGAAAGGCATCCCGATGCAAAATTGGGGAATCATGAAGGTAGTCGCACCGTAGCATCTTTGTACGATTTGATTCAAGCTGATATCAATAAGCCCATCAATCCGATCAGGGAATGGAACACTGCCCATATCATTTCAAAGGACAACCATGTAGAACATTGGCTCAATGGTACTAAGGTTTTGGAGTACGAGCGAAAAAGCGATGCGTATCGAAAACTAGTCTCCGAAAGTAAGTATGAGAAATGGCCCAACTTTGGCGAAGCCGATAAAGGTCACATATTATTACAGGACCATGGGGACCGTGTAAGTTTTAAGAACATCAAAATAAAACCACTAGATTAAACAAGGATTTATGGGAGCACGAAGAGATTTTATAAAGAAAACAACGGTCGCTGCCATTGGCATGGGACTACCCGGTAGTATCAATGCCATGACGGCCAAGAGTTATAACAATATTTTAGGGGCAAATGACAGGATTCATGTTGCCCTTCAGGGATTGGGAAGGCGCTATGGTGCCTATATTCCTTCCATAGCGGCCAAGCAGAACAATGTGCGCTTGGATTATTTATGCGATGTTCGGGGTAGCCAATTGGAAAAAGCGGTACAATATGTATCTGAACAAATAACTTATAACCCCAAACAGGAAAAGGATATTAGAAAGATTCTGGAAGACAAGGATGTGGATGCGATTTTTATGGCTACCCCTGACCATTGGCACACACCAGGGGCTTGTATGGCCATGGAGGCAGGCAAGCATGTTTATTTGGAAAAGCCATGTAGCCATAACCCTCATGAGAATGAAATAGTGGTCGCATTCCAAAAAAAGTATGATAAGGTGGTCCAAATGGGCAATCAGCAGCGATCGTCCCCACAGAGTATCGAAATCATCAACGATATCCATAATGGCATTATAGGCAAGGCCTACAAGGCAATAGCTTTCTACACCAATGGTAGGGGGGAAGTCCCGCTTCCGGTACAGACTGCACCACCAGAGGATTTGGACTGGGAACTGTTCCAAGGACCAGCTCCAAGAAAAGCATACGAACACGATACCTGGGACTATAACTGGCATTGGTACGGTTGGGATTATGGAACCGCTGAAATGGGGAATAATGCGACACATGAACTGGATATAGCCCGGTGGGCATTGGATGTGAAATATCCGGAATATGTGGAGGTGATCGCTGGAAAGGAGCAATTCATGGATGACGGATGGGAAATGTACGATACCATGGAAGCGACCTATGCGTTTGCCGATGATAAAATCATTCAATGGGATGGAAGCAGTAGGAACGGCTATTCCAAATACGGTCGTGGTCGGGGTACCCTTATTTATGGCTCTGAAGGTTCGGTAATGGTGGACCGTGACGGATATGAACTGTACGACCTCAAGGGACAATTGATCAAGGAAAATAAATCTGACGGTAACGAAGGAGGAACCGCCCTTGGAGGTGGAGGAGATCTGTCAACGAGGCATGCAGTGAATTTCTTTAATGCCATTCGTGGAAAAGAAGCATTGACATCACATATTGAAGTGGGGGCCATTTCGCAAATGTTAACGCACTACGCCAATATAGCCTATCGAATCGATAAAGGGTTCAATGTGGATGGAAACACGGGAAGGATTTTTGACAGGGAAGCCATGGAACTTTGGAAACGAACGTATGAACCTGGATGGGAACCAAAACTTTAAATGGATATGAAGCGACGAGATTTTGTCATAAAAAGTAGTTTGGCCAGTTCTGCAGTCCTATATGCCCCAACGGTACTTGCGTACGGAACCCCCAGTGCGAACGAAACCATCAATGTAGGTGTTATAGGAACAGGGGACCGGGGTGGTGGACTCATTCCATTTATCAATCAGATTCCCAACATGCAAGTAGTGGCCTGTTGTGATATTATCCCCTTTAGACTTAGCTCGGGACTTTCAAAAGTAGCAGGAAAGGCCAAAGGCTATTCTGATTACAAAAAATTATTGGAAGACAAGGATGTGGACGCCGTTTTGGTGGCCACCCCGTTCAGCACACATTCCAAGATAGCTATCGATGCCCTAAAGGCAGGAAAACATGTGTACGGGGAAAAGACGATGGCAAAAGGGTACGAAGGTATAGCTGAATTGGTCTCAGCAGCAGACGCATCCAATGGCATATTCCAAACAGGCCACCAATACCATAGTTCCCGTTTGTATTCGCATGTTGTTGATGAAGTGAGAAACGGTAAAATAGGAAAAATAACAGCTTTTGAATGCCAATGGAACCGTAATGGAAATTGGCGTCGCCCTGTACCTGACCCAAAATGGGAGCGTATGATCAACTGGCGTATGTACCGGGAATTTTCAGGCGGTCTTTTGGCCGAACTTTGTTCCCACCAATTGGATTTTGCCAACTGGGTAATGGATGCCATGCCCGAAAAGGTGATGGGCATAGGAGGCATCGATTATTGGAAAGATGGTAGGGAAACTTATGACAATATCCATCTTATCTATAGTTACCCTGAAGGGGTAAGAGCATCATTTACCTGCCTTACCAGTAACGCCATGGGCGATTATAAGGTCAAGGTAATGGGGGACAAGGGAACCTATATTTTGGACTATGCAAAGGCTTGGTTTTATCCAGAAGGAAGCTACGAAAAGAAAATCGGTGAAGTTGACGGTGTTTCCGGGGCCACCCTGAACTGGGACCAAGGCAGGGGCATTCCTATTAAGTTTGACCATGAAGACCCAAGCAAACAAGCCTTAATCGACTTTAGGGACAATATTGTAAACAATACATTGCCTGTTTCCAATGCCAGAACAGGTGCTATGGCAGCTACTTGTGTACAAATGGGCTTGGATGCCATGTATAATGATAAAATTATTGCCAAAACACAGAAAGGGTGATTGTGAAGGCCTAATCCAAAATACAGTATCATTGATTTTGTCGGCCATGGATTGAACGAGTGCTTAATCCATAAAATAAGCTTTGTGGATAGTTGGATTTTCATGGAAGGTTTTCTAGAAAACCTTCCATGATTTTGGCATCTCTATGGAAGTACTTTTTTTTATAAGTCAATGGATTCGCCAATACCGGGCAGAATCAATTTCTTTCCTTTTTTCTCAAAATATTCAACAGCTTTGGTTTTATCCAGTTTTATGGGAGGGAAGGTGTCGTAGTGGCAACCTATGATTTGGTCGCATTCCACAAAATCACTGGCAATTGATGCATCCTCGTACCCCATGGTAAAATTGTCGCCAATGGGCAAAATCGCTATGTCAAGTTTTGGGCAGGTCATTGGAATCAGCTCCATGTCCTTGGTCAGTGCAGTATCTCCGGCTAGGTAAACGCATTTGGAGTCGTCCCATAACACAAACCCTCCCGGATTTCCTCCATTGCTCCCATCGGGCAGCATACTGGAATGAATGGCAGTTACGTATTTGACCGTTCCAAAATCAAAGGTATATTTCCCTCCATGATTCATGCCGTGTCCGTCAATGCCCTTGTTTCCAAACCAGCTTACCACTTCAAAATTGGAAACCAATAAAGCATCTGGATTGTTCTTGGCAATGGCTTCCACATCAAGTACATGGTCCTGGTGGCCATGGGTAAGAAAAATGTAGTCGACTTTGAGGTCATCGATATTAATATCGGATGCCATCTCGTTGCCGGTGATAAAAGGGTCGACCAAAATATGTTTTCCGTTCATTTCAATCAAGAAAGAAGCGTGTCCTAGAAAGGTAATTTTCATAGTATATTATTTTTATTTCATTTGATATTTTGAAGGCAATTCGCCCATTGTATAAAGTTAACAAGAACAAGATTGAATTTCAATTCCATTCGGAAACGTTCGGACCCTTTTGCACTTTTTTTTAAAGCAATAAAATAGGATTGCAGAAAAAGAACTTAACTTTGCAGCATGATTGCCACGATTTGTAGAAAAGCACATTTTAACGCCGCACACAGGCTCCATAACCCAAAATGGAGCAAGGAAAAGAATATTGAGGTGTTCGGTAAATGCAACAGTCCTAGCTTTCACGGTCATAATTTTGACCTTGAGGTACGGATAAAGGGCGAAGTCGACCCGGATACAGGTTTTGTAATGGACTTGGCCGTACTGGGTACATTGATAAAGGATGAGGTAGAGGAACGATTTGATCATAAAAACCTGAACGAGGATTGTCCAGAATTTGAGAATTTGCTTCCGACGACAGAGTACTTCGTAAAAGTTATCTATGATATCCTAAAACCGAAGCTTAAAAAGGGGCAATTACTGCATATTACCTTGCACGAGACATCAAAGAACTCTGCGGAGTATGGAGATTGGGATTAATTTCCGATATTGTACCCCGTTTTCAAAGGGATATTAGCTCAGTTGGTTTAGAGCGCTGCCTTGACAGGGCAGAGGTCACTGGTTCGAATCCAGTATATCCCACTTTTTCTACTCATATTCAGAAATTCTTTTTCTTAATTTTTGGTTACTGTGCTCCAAGCTTTCGTTTTGGTTACGTAAACTGCCCAATACCTTTTGCATGGCCTGTAGGCTTTCTTGTTGTAGGCTGATGATTTGTTCTAGGTCAGATTTGGTCAATTGTTTGCTCATAATGAAATTTCTAATCTCTAATAAAAAACTTTAAAAGTCTATTTATCTCCCAAAAAAGCATTTCAAAGTTACATAAAGATTTTTAAATCTCCTAGTAAAGCATATTTCAATACTTATAACATTTATTTTTCTTAATTATTTTTAATGCTCAATCGTAGTATTTACTATGGATAAACCATTTTTTAATAGAATTAAAGCGGTGTTAGCTGAAAAGGGAAAAACCAATAATTGGCTGGCAGATGAATTGGATATGAATACAAATACTGTTTCAAAATGGTGCAGGAATGATATGCAACCAAGGGTTGAAACATTGTTTCAAATCGCAAAAGCCTTGGATGTGGATGTCAGGGAGCTTCTCGTTTCCACAAAATGATGGTAATGTGGCACAGAAAAATTCGGATTCATGGTTTTATAAACGATAACAACCAATCATAACACCTCCAATACCCGCTCCAGAGCCATTCCCCTTGAACCTTTTATGAGCATTGATGCTTTTTCCAAAGGATTCTTTATCAAGTGTTCCTTTAGGGCATCAAACGATTTGAATTTGTTCAAAGATGTTTTGGTCGCATAGAAATTTTCACCAACCAGGTATGTTTCATCAAATTGGAGTTCGTTGGCAAAATTTGCAATGGCCTGATGCTCTTCGGCCGCTGTGCTTCCAAGTTCAAACATATCGCCAATAATCAAGGTCTTTCTTTTGGCCTTCATTAAATTGAAGTTTTCCAAAGCAGCTTTCATACTGGTCGGATTGGCATTGTAGGCATCGAGAATAATGTCGAACCCATTCTTTGAAAGTAATTGGGACCTGTTGTTCTCTGGTCGGTAACCTTCAATGGCCGATTTGATATCTTCAATAGCTACATTAAAATATTTTCCCATCAATATAGCCGAGCAACAATTCGGGAAGTTGTATTTGCCGACCAATTGTGTCTGTATTTCTATTCCTTCTACCTCCAGTGAGACATAAGGGTCGGCCCCAAGGAACTTTATATTGTAAAATTGATGGTCACTGGTGCTGAAGCCCATTTTTTTGGTGTAGTTCGCTAACTTTTCCTTCTGAATGTCGTCGTCGGCATTCAAGAAAACATATTTGTCGTGGCCGATTAAATAATCGTAGAGTTCGCTTTTTCCTTGAATTACCCCTTCCACACCTCCGAAGCCTTCTAAATGGGCCTTTCCGAAATTGGTGATGTAACCAAAGTCGGGCTGGGCAATGTTGCAGAGTGATTCAATTTCCTTTTTGTGGTTGGCACCCATTTCAACAATGGCAATCTCGGTGTCTTCTTTTATGGACAGCAAGGTCAAAGGAACCCCGATATGGTTGTTAAGGTTGCCCCTGGTGGCTATAGTGCTATATTTTTTAGAGAGAACAGCGTTGATAAGTTCTTTGGTAGTGGTCTTTCCGTTACTTCCCGTTAGCGATACAATTCTGGCCCTTGAATAATTTCTATGGAACGTTGCCAACTGTTGCAAAGTGGTCAAAACATCTTCAAATAAAAGAAGCCTATCCGAAGTTTTGAATTCTTCCTCATCAATAATGGCGTATGCAGCACCTTTGTCCAATGCATCTTTTGCAAAAGCATTGCCATTAAAATTTGGGCCTTTTAAGGCAAAGAACAGAGAGTTTTCGGTAATTTTCCTCGTGTCCGTACATATATGGGGATGCTCTAAAAATAGAGCGTGCAATTCTTTCATCGTCATAAATCGAAGATAAAAAAAAGCCCCGACCTTTTTGGCCGGGGCTTTTAAAATACTCAAGAAGTTTTTTATCTCGCTTTTTTGTGACGTACGGTCTTTTTAGATCTGGATTTAGATCCAACTCTGGACATGGCACATCTAAAGCCGATATCGTCTGTTGCCATATATTGTGGCAAATATCTACGCTGTGCAGGGTCCAACCAGTAAGCGCGGTCTCTCCATGATCCACCTTTATATACGCGGACCTCGTTGTTGATCAAAGATGTTCTGTAATTGGATTCGTCATATTGGCGAACAATCTCACCATCCTCGTTGCGCTCAACCTGGTGCTTTGGAGAATCGTACATTTTTTGGGTATCTCCATCCTCTTCGCTAAAGCGGTTAAAGAATCTTGACGACCCTGGGTCTCCATCTCTAAATCCTCTGTTATCACTTTTATCGAAGTTTGTTCTTAGGTAGGTTTCTTCCTCTGTCACTGCAACTTCTTTGATTTCTCCAGGAAGGTTGATGGCTACGATTTTACCGTTTGGCAAGGTGTCGTATACAATTTCATCTCTCAATACTTCAACTTTTCCATCCTCACCGATGGCTTTTTTCATGAAAACGTTTCCACGGTAATAGTTGAAGTCACTGATTTCATCATCAACTATTGGGCGATACACATCGGCAACCCATTCGTTTACGTTACCGGCCATGTCGTAAAGACCAAAGTCGTTAGGTTTGTATGATTTTACTTGACCTGTGATGTCGGCACCATCATCGGACCATCCGGCAATACCGCCGTAATCACCTTTTCCTTGTTTAAAGTTGGCCAATTGGTCCCCTCTGCCCACACGTTGACCGTTTCGGGTATAATCACCTTCCCAAGGATATTTTTTTCTACCTCTGTAGTTGTTATATTCTCTTGTTCCTACAAGTGCCTGAGCAGCATATTCCCATTCGGTTTCAGTAGGTAATCTATACTCTGGCATGATTACACCGCTACTTCTCTTGGCAAAAGAGTTTATAGAATCTTTTTTCTGTTTTCCTTGAAGTGAATCAATTTCACCTCCATAAACGGATTCAGGGTTGTTCAAGTAGGCCTCTGTACTAAAAGTGCCTTCCAAATCCCCATTCAATACTTTGTATTTGGTGTCGTCGGCAAGGTAGCCCTCTCTTTCCAACATTACTTCGTTTACCCTATCGGTTCTCCATTCGGCGTATTGAGTAGCCTGTACCCAATTTACACCTACAACAGGATACTCCGCATAGGCAGGATGCCTAAGGTAGTTGTTGGTCATTGTTTCGTTAAAGCCCAATCGGTTTCTCCATACCAAGGTATCCGGTAGGGCACCTTCGTAAATATTTGCATATTTTGGGTCGTCCGGTGGGTATACCGCCTTCAGGTAATCCAAATATTCAAGGTACATCACATTGGTTACTTCGGTCTCATCCATGTAGAATGATTGCACGTGCTGTTGTGTAGGCGTGTTGTTCCAATCATGCATAATGTCGTCCTGGACTTTACCTTTGGTAAAAGTTCCACCCTCTACAAATACGGTTCCTGGAGGAGTTTCTTGCTCTTTAAAATCCGAATTGTATTGAAAACCTCCTTCTTTGGCATTAATTTTCCAACCAGTGGCTCTGGAGACATTCTTTGATGAGGAAGAGTTTTTACAACTGGAAAAACTTCCCATCACTACGGCGCAAGAAAGTACAACTTTAATTAAGTGTTTTTTCATAATTTGGGCTTGAGTACTTTAAATCTCAGGGCTTTAACCCTCAGTATCTTCGATTTGTTTTGATTTTTTAAATCTTTCGATGGCATTAGAACGGTGTTTTTACCAATATATTTTGTGCTCATCAAATATTTCTGACATGCAAAAATTACAGCATGTCACACTTCACTAACGGTGAAGGTTACAAAATAGTATGAAGAGGTTGTTTTTTTGACTTTTATATAATTATTAAGGAGACCCGTATGCCCATATATTTAGAAATATGTACTTCTATATAAGAATTTCCTCAAAAGACCGTTTATGTGTAATAAGTCCAAAAGAATTGTTTTGGATTAAATAACTTTACTAAACGCTAAATACTTAGAATGAGAAAGTTACTCGTATTGGTCGTGTTGCTTACCGTAGCCCAATGGATGAGCGCACAGCGGGATAGAGAAATCACTACAGCCGTTCCATTTTTAACGATATCCGCAGATGCGAGGGCATCCGGTATGGGAGATATGGGCGTTGCAACGTCTTTTGATGCTTATTCTCAACAATGGAACCCCGCTAAGTATGCTTTTGCTACACAAAAGACAGGGATAGGTGTGAGTTATACTCCATATTTGGAAACTATTATAAATGATGTTTCACTTTTAAGCGCAAACTATTTCAATAAACTCAATGATCGTAGTGCTTTTGCATTCACTATTCGTTATTTTGGTTTGGGTGATATAGAGCTGCGTCAGGCAATTAATGATCCAGGAACCTTAGTGAGTCCCAATGAATTTGCCTTGGATGGGTCGTATTCACTGAAATTGAGCCAGACATTTTCTATGGCAGTCGGCGGTCGGTTTGTCAGTTCTGATTTAAAGCTTCAGGATGGGACACAGGATTCTCGCGCTGCTATAGCATTTGGAGTGGATATTGCTGGTTTTTTCCGTTCTAGGGAAATCGCATATAACAATTTTGATGGTCGTTGGAGGTTTGGTTTCAATATTTCCAATTTGGGAGGGAAGGTACAGTATGACCCAAATAGCCCAGGAGATTTTTTGCCCACGAACCTTAAATTTGGGGGAGGTTTTGATTTTATCTTTGACCAAGACAATGTTTTGGCCATCAGTACGGAGTTCAATAAACTTTTGGTGCCTACACCGAGGGATTTTAATGGGGATGGAGTGATTGGAACAGAGGACAATAATGAATACCAAAGCATTGGTTTCTTTAATGGAGTCTTCGAGTCGTTCGGTGATGCACCAGATGGTTTCAGCGAGGAATTGAAAGAGGTGACTTGGGCACTTGGTGCAGAGTATCGGTTTAGGGAAGCTTTTATGTTGCGAAGCGGATATTTTAATGAAAGTGAAGAAAAAGGCTCCAGAAAATTCTTTACGTTGGGAGCAGGTTTCAAATTCAAATCAACACAAATAGACCTTTCCTATTTATTCTCAACCTCTCAGGTCAGAAATCCATTGGAAAACACATTGCGATTTTCGCTTACCTTTAATTTGGGTGAAGAGTTCTACAACGATTAGTTCGTATTAAAATATATAATTGAAAACCTGTCCGTTGGGCAGGTTTTTTTATTTTTGGGTATATCCAAAAGATGGTATGGAAAAAAAGAAAATCGGTTTTGAGCTTTTAGTTTTTGACGATGCATCGGAGTTGTCACAAAACGAACAAAAATTGTTATATGAAGCTTCCAAGGCTAGGGAGAATGCCTATGCTCCTTACTCCAAGTTTAGAGTAGGTGCCGCGGTATTGCTGGAAAATGGGGAAGTGATTATTGGAAGTAATCAGGAGAATGCCTCATATCCTGCCGGTCTTTGTGCCGAGCGTGTGGCCATTTTTCATGCAGGAGCAAAATATCCCGGTATGGCCGTAAAAACTATTGCTATCTGTGCTTCATCGTCCAAGGATGGGGTAAGTTCGCCCGCAGCTCCCTGTGGTAACTGCAGACAATCTATAATTGAATACGAGCAAAAACAGCAATCACCAATCTCACTATTGTTAAGTTCGGAAACCGGACCTGTTTACAAATGTAATTCTATGGCCGATATTCTACCATTGGCATTCAATAGCTCATTTTTGGGCGATTCTTAATTCAATTCTTTTTCCAAAACAGATATATATGTATTTTTGCTCTTCCCTACGCAGGGGAAATTCATTTAATACAACAGTAGATGAAAAAAATCACCAAAGAAGTTTACCTTAAATGGTACGAGGACATGTATTTCTGGAGAAAGTTCGAGGATAAACTGGCCGCCGTATATATTCAACAAAAAGTTAGAGGTTTCTTGCACCTGTACAATGGTCAAGAAGCGGTGCTTGCCGGCGCATTGCACGCCATGGACCTCGAAAAGGACAGGATGATCACCGCTTACCGAAATCACGTTCAGCCGATTGGAATGGGGGTTGACCCTAGACGGGTTATGGCCGAGCTTTACGGCAAGGTCACCGGAACCTCGAAAGGTATGGGTGGTTCCATGCATATTTTCTCTAAAGAACACCGTTTTTATGGTGGACACGGAATCGTAGGGGGACAAATTCCATTGGGTGCCGGGTTGGCATTTGGCGACAAGTACTTTAAAAGAGATTCTGTAACCCTTTGTTATATGGGTGATGGTGCCGTAAGACAAGGTTCGCTTCACGAGGCCTTCAATTTGGCCATGTTGTGGCAATTACCCGTAGTTTTTATTTGTGAGAACAACGGATATGCCATGGGAACCTCTGTGGCGCGTACTTCACATTCCACGGAAATCTGGAAATTGGGTCTTGGTTACGAAATGCCTTGTAGCCCTGTGGACGGAATGGATCCTGCTATAGTTGCAAAGGAAATGGACAAGGCGATTGAGCGCGCCCGTACAGGAGGAGGGCCAACCTTCTTGGAGATGAAGACCTACAGGTACCGAGGACATTCCATGTCCGATGCACAGCATTACCGAACTAAAGAAGAAGTTGAAGAGTATAAAAAGATAGATCCGATCACTCAGGTCAAAGATGTGATCCTTGAGAAAGGATATGCATCCGAGGACGATTTAAAACAAATCGATAAAAAGGTGAAGGACCTTGTGAAAGAATGTGAGAAGTTCGCTGAAGAATCTGATTTCCCACCAAAAGAGCAATTGTACGACACCGTTTACGAGCAAGAAGACTATCCATTTTTACAACATAAATTATAATTAGATGGCAGAAGTAATCAACATGCCTAGATTGAGCGATACCATGGAAGAAGGAACCGTGGCAAAATGGCTCAAGAAAGTAGGGGACAAGGTAGAAGAAGGAGATATTTTGGCTGAAATCGAAACGGACAAAGCCACCATGGAATTCGAATCTTTTCATGAAGGAACTTTGCTCCACATAGGAATCGAGGAAGGTGATGGTGCCCCGGTTGATTCACTTTTGGCCATAATCGGTGAAGAAGGTGAGGACATTTCCAGTCTGTTGAACGGCTCGGGAAGCTCATCGGAAGCATCAAAAGAGGAAAGTTCATCGGAACCAGAAGACGATACAGCATCAGAAACTGAAACTAGTGAGCCAGCAGATATTCCCGAAGGAGTGGAAATCGTGACCATGCCCCGATTGAGTGATACCATGGAGGAAGGAACAGTTGCAAGTTGGTTGAAGAGTGTTGGGGATAAAGTGGAAGAAGGAGATATCTTGGCCGAAATCGAAACGGATAAGGCCACTATGGAATTCGAATCGTTCTACTCGGGAACTTTGCTGCATATCGGTATCCAAGAAGGCGAAGGAGCTCCTGTGGATTCCCTTTTGGCCATTATTGGCCCAGAAGGAACGGATGTTGATGCTGTTTTGAATGCGAAATCATCAGGTGGTTCATCTAAGAGCGCACCTAAAAAAGAAGCATCCAAAGATGAAGCTCCGAAAAAAGAGGAATCATCCAAGAAAGAAGAAACAGCTCCTGCTACACAAGATGGTCAGCGCATATTCGCTTCTCCATTGGCCAAAAAGATTGCCGATGAAAAAGGCATCAATTTGGCAGATGTAAAGGGAACCGGTGATAACGGAAGAATTGTTAAGAAGGACATAGAAAACTTTAAACCATCATCACAAGCAGCTCCTGCTGCAGAAAAAACCGAAGCTGCACCTGCAGTGGCACCGGTTGCACTTCCAGTTGGTGAAGAAAGTGTGGAAGAAGTGAAAAACTCTACAATGCGCAAGGTGATTGCCAAGCGTTTGGGAGAATCCAAATTTACTGCACCACATTATTACCTGACCATTGAGGTGGATATGGACAATGCCAAGGCATCCCGTGCACAGATCAACAGTTTGCCGGATACCAAGGTATCTTTCAACGATATGGTTTTGAAAGCATGTGCCATGGCCCTTAAAAAACATCCGCAAGTAAATACATCATGGAATGGTGATTCCATGATATACAAGCGCCACATTCACATGGGGGTTGCCGTTGCCGTAGATGAAGGTCTTGTGGTTCCCGTGATTAAATTTGCTGATCAGATGAGTTTGACCCAATTGGGTACTGTAGTAAAAGATTTGGCCGGAAGAGCAAGAAACAAGAAAATCAAGCCGGATGAAATGGAAGGAAGTACCTTTACGGTTTCCAACTTGGGAATGTTCGGTATTCAAGAGTTTACCTCCATTATCAATCAGCCTAACTCTGCCATTTTATCCGTAGGGGCAATCGTTGATAAGCCTGTGGTTAAAAATGGCGAGATTGTAGCTGGAAGCACCATGAAGGTAACTTTGGCCTGTGATCACAGAACGGTTGATGGAGCCACTGGTGCCCAGTTTTTACAGACTTTGAGGGCTTACTTGGAGAATCCAGTGACTATGTTGGCATAGATTTGTCGATATACATTCGATAATACATTAATTTAAAAGCATCCTTTTATCGGGATGCTTTTTTTATCTTTAAAAAAAATCAAAAAACAACAAAAATGAGAGTACTATTATATGTTGTCGTTTCACTTTTTGTGATGGGCTGTGGTTCTACAAAAATTGTTCAAACCACTGATGTTAATCCTCAAACAACAAAATCAAGCGAAACTTTTACCGATGCCGAGCGCATAGGTGAAATGATGAATTATTTAGCAAGCGATGACCTTAAGGGAAGGGAGGCCGGAGGCGAAGGCATTGAAATTGCGGCTAGGTATATTGAGAATTATTTTAAGTCCTACGGACTCAAGCCCTATTTTGAAACGTACCGCGACACACTTTCAAATTTTAAAAAACCTGCTTACAATATTGTGGGTGTAGTGGAGGGCAACGACCCTGATTTAAAAGATGAATTTATTTTGATAGGTGCCCATTACGACCATATCGGGACCATAAAGCCAGAAAATGGAGATTATATTGCCAATGGAGCCAACGATAATGCATCGGGTACCACGTCGGTTTTGGAAATGGCACGGTATTTTGGAACAAACAAAACAAACAAACGTACTCTTATTTTTGCTTTGTTCAGTGCCGAGGAGAAAGGCTTGTTGGGTTCCAAGCACCTGGCCCAAAAATTAAAAGAGCAGGATCTTAACCTGTACACCATGCTCAATTTTGAAATGACTGGTGTTCCTTTACAGGGGAAGGACTATTTTGTATACATCACGGGGTACGATATGTCCAACTTGGCCGAGGTAAGCAATAAGTATGCTAAAGAAAACTTGGTAGGATTTTTACCAACGGCCAAGGAATTTAACTTGTATCAAAGGTCGGACAATTATCCGTTCCATGAAGAATTTGGAGTGCCGTCACATACATTTTGTACGTTTGACTTTACCAACTTTAATCATTATCATAAGGTGGGTGATGAGAACAGTTTAATGGATTTTGGTCATATGGCCACATTGGTAAACAAAGCA
The DNA here is from genome assembly GCF_013376415.1 of Flagellimonas chongwuensis. GTDB lineage: Bacteria > Bacteroidota > Bacteroidia > Flavobacteriales > Flavobacteriaceae > Flagellimonas > Flagellimonas chongwuensis. Next base: position 158,796 of record NZ_WYET01000002.1, on the reverse strand, counting down.
ATTCCAGTTATTAAAGGTATTGCTAATGCTCCATCACAAGAAATACGATTAACAAAGTAATTTAAAACTGTCATCTCGAGCGCAGTCGAGAGATTTCACTTATGGCAAACATAATAATTACAGGCACAAGCAGGGGAATAGGATTTGAGTTGGTGAAACTTTTTGCGAGGGAAGGACATCAGGTTTTGGCACTTTCACGAAATAGGGGGCCTGTGCAAAGCCTGAATTTGCCTAATGTGCAAACGTTACCTTTTGATTTGGGCAATCCTGCCGATTTTGAAAAGCTAACTGAATTTTTGAACGAGTGGCATGTTGTGGATGTCCTTATTAATAATGCAGGTCGGTTTTTGGGCAAACCATTTTCGGAAACCACGACGGAGGAATTTGAGAGCGTCTACAAAGTAAACGTGTTCGGAGTAGCTGAAATTACAAAAACAGTACTTCCCATGATGGGGCAGGAAGGTCATGTAGTGACCATAAGTTCCATGGGAGGAGTGCAGGGCAGTATGAAGTTTCCAGGACTCTCTGCGTATAGTTCAAGCAAGGGTGCTGTGATTACCTTGACCGAGCTATTGGCCGAAGAGTATAAAGAAACCGGCCCAAGTTTTAATGTATTGGCCCTAGGTGCCGTACAGACCGAGATGCTCGAAGAAGCCTTTCCAGGGTACAAAGCTCCCTTAACTGCATTGGAGATGGCCACATATATTAAAGAGTTTGCTTTGACAGGTCAAAAACTCTACAATGGAAAAATGTTGCAGGTGAGTAATAGTACGCCGTAAGGATTGACCTACGTATTCTCAGCAAATAGGTATCCAGAATTCATGTTCCAGTATAAACTCTTTAAATGTCATGGTCTTGGGCCCATCACTTTTTGATTTTACTTCGAATCGTGCTTTTTCCTTGTTCCATTGCATCAGAATGGACATAAAATCTAGCTGGGAGTAAATGTCATAAGCATTTTTTAATATGCTCAATTTTTCTGAGAGCTCGTCAAAAGATTCAAAATTCTCCCATGAGTCTGGCCCGATTATTTTTGTTTCAATAAATTTTCTGTCGACCACATGAATACTTTCATAGTCTTTTTTCAATAAGTGGGTCAAGGTATTGTCATCGATGATTGTGCGGGCCATGTATTCTATTTCTTTTATGTAATGGACCGATGTGTTTTCATATTCTTGTGAGTAGTCATAGGAAATCACGGAGCCATTCAGTTCTTGGAAAATTCCAAAAGGAATAAATCGCAATGCGACTTTGGTATCAGTTCCAAATCTGGGTATCTCAACATCTAAGAAAAAAACAACATACTTGGAGTTTATGTTTAGCTCTTTTTTAGAAAAAGTGTGTATACCGAAGTTCTCGGGTAGAATCTTATCCAAATCTTTGTTGGATGATATTGAGTTTTTATCCTCACATAAGAATTCTTCCTTTTGCAAGAGCGTATAATTGCCATCTATATCTTTATATGCTCCAACTGTTGAGATGCACATGCACCCACAAGTTGGGAACGTCCCCCACACTTTTAAATATCCATTTTTGGAATCATCAATTTTATTATATTCTAGGATACCATCTTTGTTGGGCTCAAACAAAGAGTAGCAACTTTGAACCCTTTTCCATAGTGTTTTTTCAAGAGAAGTTTTGTTTTGACCTATACCTATATACGGCAGAATGACAATCAATAGTAAAATGGTAGCTCTCATGACTTATTGTTTTGTGAAAAGTAAAAAACATTTTAAGCATTGGATGAGGTTAATTGACGAATGCCTATTTTCGTTTGACGAATGATGGAAACTACCCTACAAAAATACCTTCCTGAACTTGCAGTAGCTCCTTGTTTTGAACTCATCAAAACACATGGAGTGCATTTAAAAATTGTGAACCATCGTGTTACCCGCCATGGTGATTACCGCAGATTGCCGAACGGATTGCATTTGATAACCGTAAATGCATCACTCAACAAATACCGATTCCTGATTACACTCGTCCACGAAATAGCGCATTTGGTGGCCTTTGAAACGTATGGTCGTCGAATAAAACCGCATGGAGTGGAATGGAAGCGTACCTTTCAACACTTAATGGTTCCATTTATTCGGCCAGAGGTGTTTCCAACGCAACTGTTGCCCATAATTGCAAATCACTTTAAAAATCCAAAAGCCAGTAGTAGCACAGATGCCAGATTGTCCATTGCGCTAAAAGCTTTTGATGAGGATGAACGGTGCCACAGTTATGTCTACGAATTGCCTACGGGCAGTGTTTTTAGACTGTACAACGGCAAGTTGTTCAAAAAAGGAAATAAGAAAGTAAAACGGTATGAATGTGTGGAGTTATCAACCGGGAGATTATATTTGTTTCAACCAAACGCGGAGGTTGAGTTGGTTCAAGATGTTTCGGGATAACCAGCATTCTAATTAGAAAAACAGCAAGATGAACAAGAATTATTACGCAGTTTTAATGGCAGGAGGAGTTGGTTCTAGGTTTTGGCCTATAAGTACATCATCCAACCCAAAACAGTTTCATGATATGTTGGGAACTGGCAAAACACTGATTCAAAAGACGTTTGATCGGCTAAACAAGTTTGTTTCCACTGAAAATATTCTGATTCTCACCAACGAGCAGTATAACGACTTAGTGTTGGAACAACTGCCCATGGTAAAACAAGACCAAGTGGTGTTGGAGCCTGCGATGAGAAATACAGCACCTTGTATATTGTATGCATCACTAAAGATTCAGAAAATGAATCCCAATGCGGTAATGATAGTAGCTCCAAGTGATCATTGGATAGAAGATGAGGAAGCATTTGAAAAGGATGTAACCGCATGTTTCAATAAATGTGAAGAAGAAAATGCACTATGTACTTTAGGGATTCAGCCAACTTTCCCGAATACGGGATTTGGTTATATCGAATTTGAAAAAGGAAGTGACGCGCAACTAAAAAAGGTGTCCCAATTCAGGGAAAAACCGGATTATGAAACCGCAAAGGAATTTTTGGCTCAAGGCAACTTTTTATGGAACGCGGGCATTTTTATGTGGAGCGTGGAAACCATAGTGGAAGCCTTCAAAAAATATCAGCCAGATCAATATAAACTATTTGGTAAAGGTATATCCTGTTACAACACAAGTGAGGAAAGAGCTTTTATCCAAGAAAATTACGCCAAGGCAGAAAACATATCCATTGATTATGCTATCTTGGAACAATCCAAATCCATTTACACATTGCCAGCTACTTTTGATTGGAACGATTTAGGTACGTGGGGCGCTCTTTATGATAAATTGGAGAAGGACGAAAATGAGAACGCGGTTGTGAACGCCCAAACCCTTTTGGAAGATGCAAAAGGCAATATGATTCGCAGCCCAAAAGGAAAAGTAGTTGTGGTTGATGGTCTGGAGGATTACATCATTGTGGATAAAGAAGAAGTGCTCCTTATTTACCCTAAGGACAAACAACAGGATATTAAAAAAGTATTGGCCCAAGTGAAGGAAAAATTTGGGGATCAGTTTGCATAATATATGACCGAAGAACAAAAAAAGGAAGCAGAGACCACACCACCCAACCAAGACAGTGGGGATGAGGTAAAAAAGGATTTTAAGGGGCTTTTGGGCAGCGTGCGCAAATTCCTTTCGGATTTGTTGGAAATCCGTTCCAATACGGATGCCGCGGCCACCAAAGAATCCATCATTGCGGATATTCCCTTTAAGAACCACACCACATGGATTTTGGTGTGCTCCATTTTCATTGCATCCATTGGGTTGAACGCCAACTCAACAGCGGTGGTTATTGGCGCCATGCTTATCTCCCCACTGATGGGTCCTATTTTGGGAATGGGCATGTCATTGGCCATAAATGATATTGATACGTTGCGTAGGTCGCTCAAGAATTTCACTGTAATGGTGGTTTTGAGTGTGATCACCGCATTCCTGTTTTTCTACTTTTTTCCTTTGCGTGATGAATCTTCGGAATTGTTGGCTCGTACCAAACCCGATATTCGGGATGTACTGATAGCATTTTTTGGTGGATTGGCACTGGTAATCGCCCGGGCAAAAAAGGGGACCATTGCCAGTGTTATTTTTGGTGTGGCCATTGCAACTGCTTTGATGCCGCCTCTTTGTACGGTAGGTTTCGGTTTGGCCATTGGCAAGCCGTGGTATGCCGCTGGGGCCATGTATTTGTTCATCATAAATACCATTTTTATAGGTCTGGCAACCTTCTTGGTCATCAAGTTCCTGAGGTTCCCCATGGTGCGATATGCCAATTCCCAACGCAGAAGGTTGATAGCTCGCTTGGCTTCCATTACAGGGATTTTGGTAATGATTCCGGCCGGATTTACGTTTTACAATGTTTTTCAGGAGTCCCTTTTTATGAAACAGGCTCAAGAGTTTTTAAAAGGTACGGTAGAGGTATATCAGTTTGATGGTGCTGGAAGATATGTGGACAATCTCACCAAATTGGAATATGTGGATGATGGGACCTCAATGATCGAAGTGGTTTTTATGGGCGATGAATTGGTTCCGGAGAATATCATCAATACATGGAGAACACAGAAGAATGAATACAATAGGCTCAAGGATGCCGAACTCCATATTATTCAGGGAGGAAGGGATGATTCAGAAGAAAAGTTCAATTATGTAAGCGAACTTTATGAGAAAAATAAGGCCGAGCTGTTGAATAAGGATGAGCAAATCAGACTGCTCGAAGAAGAGCTGTCCATTCTAACAAGGAATGTGGGTAGGAGGGTCCCTTTTCAAAGTATAAGTGCAGAAGCTAAAGCCAATTATGAGAATATTGATGCTTTAGGTTTCTCTTACCAAATACGTACCGATTTTAAAAAGTTGGATACAGTGCCTGTCTTTGAGGTAAATTGGAAAAGCGGATTGAGCTCAAGTCAAAAAGAAGCCGATACCAAAAAAATGTTGGCATGGTTAAAGTTGAGACTTCAAGACTCCACCTTGGTTATTAAAGAGGTAGATTGATTTATTTAGATGTCTGATGTCTGGGTTAATTCCTTTCCTCAATATACATTTGTCGGACCTTTTTAAATAATTCGGAAGAGTACACAAAGTCGGTAACCGCTTGATTATCGGTTTTAAAGATTTCTTTGTTGGTGCCTTCCCACTCTTTAAGTCCGTTTTTTAGAAAGATTATTTTCTCCCCGATTTCCATTACCGAGTTCATATCGTGAGTGTTGATAATGGTCGTAATGTCATATTCCTGAGTGATCTCGTGAATCAGGTTGTCGATTAGGATGGCGGTTTTTGGGTCGAGCCCAGAGTTGGGTTCATCACAGAACAAGTATTTTGGATTCATCACAATGGCTCTTGCAATGGCGACCCTTTTCTGCATACCACCGGATATTTCGGCAGGAAATCGTTTGTGGGCATCCACCAAGTTGACTCGCTTCAATACAAAATCCACACGATCTTGTTTTTCCGATTGCGACTGTTTGGTGAACATATCCAAAGGAAACATTACATTGCCTTCCACGGTCATAGAGTCAAAAAGAGCACTGCCCTGGAATACCATTCCCATTTCCTGTCTTAAATTCCTTTTTTCTTTTATGGAAAGCTCGGAATAAACCTGGCCATTGTAGCAAATGTTTCCCTCATCAGGTTCAAAAAGCCCTAAGAGACATTTTAAGAAGACCGTTTTCCCTGAACCACTTTGTCCAATTACAAGATTTGTTTTTCCTTTTTCAAATGTTGTTGAAATTCCTTTGAGTACGTGGTTGTCTCCAAACGATTTATGTATGTTATCTACCTCTATCATTAGCCCAACAATAATTGTGTTAAAATATAGTTCACGATAATGATCACAACACTGGTCCAAACAAACGATGTGGTGCTGGCCTTGCCTACCTCCAAAGCTCCGCCCCTCATGTAATACCCATGAAAGGATGGTACCGTCGCGATTACAAAAGCAAAGACTACTGACTTAATCAGTGCATAGGTGACGTGATAGGAATTAAAATCCATCTGAAGACCCTGTATAAAGTCGCCGCTAGGTGCAAAACCGCCAAAAACAGCGGCCACCCACCCTCCTAAGATGCCTACGAACATGGAAATTGCCACCGCAAAGGGGTATAGCATAATGGCTACAATTTTTGGGAACACGAGATAGTTCAAGGAGTTTATCCCCATAACTTCAAGAGCATCAATTTGTTCCGTAACACGCATGGTGCCAATGCTGGAAGTAATGTAAGAGCCCACTTTTCCTGCCATTATTATAGAGGTGAATGTCGGTGCAAATTCCAGTATTACGGATTGCCTTGCTGCGAATCCGATAAGACTTTTGGGCAAAAGCGGATTTGTCAAGTTAAGGGCGGTCTGTATGGTGACAACTCCTCCAATAAAAAAGGATATGAATATGATGATGCCCATGGCCCCAAAGACCAATTCATCGACTTCCTTGAGAATCAAGGTTTTCATAATACGCCACTTGGTAGGCTTTTTAAATACTTCCCAAACCATGATGAAGTATTTTCCAATCGCTTCTAGGTATTTCATGCGCTTATTTGGACTTGAGGTGATAAAAATAAGAATATTGTGCAGCTTTTAACCTTCATTTAAATTTTAAAACAGGATAAATGAATAGTTTTGCCCTAATTTGATTAAACCTATAACATGAGAACAACCAACCTTATAGTTTCCCTTTTTGCATTGTGCATGATCAGTTTTTCCTATGGTCAGCGAAGAAAAAAGAATGATGAGCAAGTACAACCCCCAGCACCAATTGCACAATCGCCAAAACTAGTGGTGGGTATTGTAGTAGATCAGATGCGTTACGATTATCTGACCCGTTTCTGGAATCAGTACGGAGAAGGGGGCTTTAAGCGATTGGTAAACGAAGGGTTCAATTGTAAAAACAATCACTTCAATTATGCGCCCACCAGTACTGGGCCCGGTCACACCTCGGTCTATACGGGAACCACACCGGCTACGCACGGTATAATCGGGAACGATTGGTTTGATAAAGAATTGGGGGAAGATGTGTATTGTGCAGGGGATGATAGTTACAGCTCAGTGGGCACCACATCGGATGCAGGGAAAATGTCGCCGCACCGTATGCTCACTACTACCATCACGGACGAATTACGATTACACACTCAAAAAAGGGGAAAGGTTATAGGTGTAGCCTTAAAAGATAGGGGAGCCATCCTTCCGGCAGGCCACGCTGCAAATGGGGCGTACTGGTTCGAGGGCGGACAAGATGGCAACTGGATAACAAGTACCTATTACATGGATGAATTGCCCCAATGGGTCGTGGACTTTAATAGTTCGGATATTGTAGAGTCATACAAAAAGCCATGGAATACGCTAAAACCTATTGAAACGTATGTAGAAAGTGGTTTGGATGCCAATAATTACGAAGGATTGCAAAAGGGAGAAACCAGCAATACTTTTCCTCATGACCTTCCGGCAATTTGGGATCAAAACGGTCAGTTCGATTTGATAAGAAGAAGCCCTTATGGAAATAGCATTACAGCAGATTTTGCCCTGGCCGCTTTGGAAGGCGAAGACCTTGGAACAGATACCATTACGGATTTCTTGGCCATTAGTTTTTCCAGTACCGATTATGTGGGGCATTTTTTTGGGGTGAACTCTAAAGAGGTGGAAGATACTTACATAAGATTAGATCAAGATTTGGCCCGTATTTTTTCTACTTTGGACGAGAAGGTGGGAGAAGGTGAATATACCGTTTTCTTAACGGCAGATCATGCGGCCATCGATGTTCCCACCTATTTGATGGATTCCAAAATTCCTGCTGGTTATTTGGATATGAACGGTATGAAAGCAAAGTTTGGAGAGTTTCTTCAATACAAATATGGAACTACGGATGTGGTCAGGGACTTTTCCAACTATCAATTGTTTTTGGACCATAAAATATTGGCCAATTTGGATATCAAGCTAGAAGATGCCCAAGAAGATATCGCAAGAGAATTATTGACTTATGAGGGGATTGGTCAAGTTTATACGGCCAGTCAAATGTGGAAAAACGAATACACCGAAGGGATACCATACATTTTACAGAATGGCTATAGCCAAAAGCGTTCCGGTGATGTGTTGTTAGTGCCCAAGGTAGGTTATATTTCTTATGGTACCACGGGCTCTACACATGGTTCGCCTCAAATCTACGATACTCATGTGCCATTATTGTTGTATGGTAAAGGCATTAAACAGGGAAGTACGGTAAACCGCACGGAGATTCCCGATATCGCACCCACTATTGCGGCTTTGTTGGGTATTGCTTTCCCAAGTGGAACAACAGGCCGGCCTATTGGGGAGGTCTTGGAGTTCAAATAGCATGAAGTTTGGACCAAATCCCTTTCCAACGATAGCTCCTTATAAACTTTCCTTCTTTTTGGGAAACGTATTTGGGTTGCTGTTGGAAGAAAGCTCTTAGGTAGCCAAATATGGCTTGGAAGTATAACCCCGGACTTTTAGCCTGCCAGGCCATTTTTAATGCGGCGATTTTGGTGAGTACTAGTCCGTATCCTATTTTATACATCGCGACACCTTTGGATTGATAGTTTTTGGTACTGTATCCATGGCCCGTCGGGCGGAGGTGCTTTACTTTGAGTTGAGGAAGTGTTACCGTTTCAAAATCGTGGTATTTGGCCAAAAGCGTATCCACAGTATCCCAACCCACTCCCGGACGCAGACCGCCGATTTTTTCAAAGCAGGCTTTGTGGTAAAGTTTAATAGGTCCTCGGATATGATTTTTATCCGCGATGTTTTCATAAATCCAATTTTCTCCTTTTTTGATGTAGAGAAGTCCCGAGCACATTCCGAGTTTCCAATTGGCCTGAAATTGATTGACGATGAGTTCAAAATAATTCTTGGGCAGAATGATATCCGCATCAAACTTGCCTATGAGGTCAAAATCTGAGGTTTGTTGCAACCCAAAATTAAAGGTATCCACTACTTTTTTGCCCGGAATATGTTCGTTGGATGAGCTGCGCTGAACCACTTTTATCCAGTCGTATTTCTTTGCGTAGTCTTTTGCGATGTTAAAAGTATCGTCGGAAGAATTGTCGTCCACAACAAGCAATTCATTGGGTAAGTAGGTCTGGGCCACAAAGGAATCTAGGCAATCTTGTAAAAAAATTGCTTCATTGTGAGCTGGAATAACAATACTGATGCGCATTGGTTAAAAGTCCAAAAATCTCGGGACTTCTCCCAAATTAGTTTTTTGTTCTTTCTGCATATACGATATAGTACCGATTTGTAAAATATCGGAGAATGGGACGAAGACCTATTTTTTTAGTGGGGTTGGTCCATTTAGCGGAATCTTTAATGGTCCACCCTGCTTTTTCCAAAAGCCAATCAAATTGCCAATCCTCAAACTCGTGATAGTGCCGGTCCCATGGGTCGGTCTTGCTACGGTAAGCGGGCGAGAACCACAGCCGCATCGGAATGCTAGCAACTAATTTCGTTGCTTTGATCTCTTTTAAAACATTCAGTGGTGCCACCAAATGCTCAAAAATCTCAAAAGCGGTCACCACATCGGCATCCGATTGTCCCACATGTTTAAAATCCACGTCCAAATCTTCTCCGGTTGTATTTGTCACCGAATATCCATTGGACTTCATAATTTCAGAAAAGGGATTTTCCACCCCAAGATCCAAAATGGATTCAGAAGGGGAGATATGTTTATTCAAAAACGCCAAAGTATGCTTATAGCGCTTGTTGGGAAAGTTGTTTTCGTACATGCCCTAAAATTCCAAAAAACAATTCACAAATCCCAAATAAGTTTTGAGTTTGGTTGTCAATAGTGGGTTGTGGATGTTTTTTAAACTAGCATTTATATACAATGGCATTGATGTTCATTCCGGCCCCGACACTGGCAAAAATAACAACATCGCCAGGGTTGACCTGATGTTCAGGAAGTTTTCCTTTCAGAACCATATCGTAAAGTGTGGGCACCGTAGCAACGGAACTGTTTCCGAGGTCATGGATGCTCATGGGCATTACATGTTCGGGTACGGTTTTTCCATAGATTTTGTAGAATCTTTTGATGATGGCCTCGTCCATTTTTTCGTTGGCTTGATGAATAAAAATCTTTTTAACGTCATCAATGTCAATTCCACTATCATCAAGGCAAGAAGCCATGGCCTTAGGTACGTTAATGCAAGCAAATTCGTAAATTTTTCGCCCTTGCATTTTAATATAGCGCTTATCCTTGGGTTCTAAAGGACTATTGGATTTATCAAAATAAAGATAGTAAGCCTCTTCATTGGCGTACGTTTCCGATGCATGTGATAATATTTCTCCATGTGTAGTATTGCCTTCAAGTATTGCGGCACCGGCACCATCGGAAAAAATCATGCTGTCACGGTCGTGCGGGTCCACCACCCTGGATAATGTTTCGGCCCCTATGACCAAGCATTTTTTGGCTATTCCACTTTTGATAAATGCGGTCGCTTGAATCATACCCTCAATCCAACCCGGACAACCAAAAATTAAATCGTAGGCTACACATTTGGGGTTCTGGATGCGTAGCAAATGCTTAACCCTGGTCGCTAAGCTAGGTAGTGTATCGCCTTGCATTTTACCAGGAGTAAGGTCACCAAAATTATGGGCGAAGATTATGTAATCGAGTTCTTCTTTATCTACTTTGGCAGAGGCAATAGCTTCTTCTGCCGCTAAAAAACCAATGTCCGATGTCTTCAGGTCCGGTTCGGCATACCTTCGATTGGCAATGCCCGTTATGGCCTCAAATTTTTCAATGATAACATTATTTTCCTGTCCAAAGGACGATCCATCGGTTTCCATAAACTGATGGTTCAAAAAATCTTCGTTTTTGGTAATTATGGAAGGGATATGGCTTCCGGTACCTGTGATGCCAATTTTCATGTTATGCGGAGGTTTTATTCAATACAAGTTAAGATATCGAACCATTAATATTATGCATGCATAATAAATTTTACAATATCCAAAAAGATAACCATCAAATGGCAGAAGACAAAAAAGCCTTGATTTAATTTTAGAATCAAGGCTTTTTATCAATGTTTATAATGGTTTTTAGGCTTCTATGTAATCTTCGATAGGTGCACAGGTGCACATTAAATTACGATCCCCAAACGCTTCATCGGTTCTTCGTATGCTTGGCCAAAATTTGTTTTCGGCTATATAGGGTAATGGGAAGGCTGCTTTTTCCCTGCTATATGGGTGCTCCCAAGAATCGCTGGTAACCATGGCCAATGTATGCGGCGCATTTTTCAGGACATTGTCCGTATCATCTGCGGAAGCCTCATCAATTTCCGTTCTAATGGACAATAATGCGTTGCAGAAGCGGTCCAGTTCGGCACGGCTTTCACTTTCCGTTGGCTCTATCATTAAAGTTCCAGCTACTGGGAATGATACCGTTGGTGCGTGGAAACCATAATCAATCAAACGCTTGGCAATATCGGTAACTTCAATGCCATTTGCTTTAAACGGTCTGCAATCAATGATCATTTCGTGAGCGGCACGGCCTCTTTCACCAGTATATAGTACATCGAATTTTCCTTTTAGTCGGTCTTTGATGTAATTTGCGTTCAAAATAGCCGCTTTGGTGGCGTTCGTCAGTCCTTCTGAACCTAACATTTTGATGTATCCGTATGAAATCAAACACACCAAAGAGCTTCCCCAAGGAGCGGATGAAATGGCCGTGATGGCATTTTCTCCCCCCGTAGGAATTACTGGATTGGTCGGTAAAAACGGTTTCAACTGCTCGGCAACACAAATAGGTCCAACACCTGGTCCTCCACCACCGTGCGGGATGGCAAAGGTCTTGTGAAGGTTCAAGTGACAAACATCGGCACCAATGGTAGCGGGATTGGTCAATCCGACCTGTGCATTCATATTGGCACCATCCATGTATACTTGTCCGCCGTTATCGTGGATAAGTTTGGTAATCTCTTTAATGGACGATTCAAAAACGCCATGGGTAGAAGGGTAGGTAACCATCAATGCGGAAAGATTTTCGGCATGCTGGTTCACTTTTTCTTCCAAATCGTTCAAATCGATATTTCCTTTTTCATCGGTCTTGGTCACAACGACCTTCATGCCCGCCATTACAGCCGAAGCAGGATTGGTCCCGTGCGCTGAAGCAGGAATCAAACATATGTTGCGGTGTCCCTCACCCCTGGATTCATGGTAAGCACGGATGACCATAAGACCCGCATATTCACCTTGCGCACCAGAGTTGGGTTGAAGGGAGGTGGCAGAAAACCCGGTAATTACATTTAATTGTTCTTCTAGCGATTTTAGGACAGTTTGGTAACCTTCCGCTTGATCTAAAGGTACAAATGGGTGAATGTTGCCCCATTCTCCCCAGCTCAATGGCAACATTTCCGATGCGGCATTCAGTTTCATGGTGCAGCTTCCCAAAGAGATCATAGACTGGTTTAATGCCAAATCCTTGCGCTCCAATTTTTTGATGTAACGCATCAACTCGGTCTCCGAATGATAGGAGTTGAAGACTTCGTGCTCCATAAAAGGAGCCTGTCTTTGTAGGTTGGTTGGAATAGCTTCGCCCAACTGAACATCACTCAAAGATTTTTCACCCAACTCATGTGATTCCAAGAAGCAGGAAATCAAAGTGTCCACATCAGTATTGGAAACAGCTTCATTCAAAGAGATGGAAACTTTGGTCTCATCAATGTAGTGAAGGTTGATACCTTTACTTTCTGCAACTTCTTTAAGTTTGCTGCTGTCTTTCACCTTTACCTCAACAGTATCAAAATAAGCACTGTTCGTTTGCTCAAAACCATGAGCTTCCAAAGCGCCGACCAGCTTTTTGGTGTTGTTGTGAACTTTGTTGGCGATATATTTTAAACCTTCGGGACCATGATAAACGGCGTACATGCCCGCCATAACGGCCAATAATACTTGCGCGGTGCAAATATTTGAGGTCGCTTTGTCCCGTTTTATATGCTGCTCCCTAGTTTGCAATGCCATACGTAGAGCAGGGTTACCATCGGTATCCTTCGTGATGCCGATGATACGTCCTGGAATACTTCTTTTATACTCTTCTTTGGTAGCGAAGAAAGCGGCATGTGGCCCCCCATACCCCAGTGGGATACCGAAACGTTGGGTGGTGCCCACAACGGCATCCACGCCCCATTCACCCGGAGGCGTCAATAGTACCAAGCTCAAAATATCGGCAGCGACCGCTACCTTAATTTCATTTTCCTTGGCTTTTTCCACAAAAGAGCCATAGTCGTTAACTTGACCATGCTTGCCCGGGTATTGTAACAACGCACCATAGAATTCTTCTGAAAAATCAAAAGTCTCGTGGTCGCCGATTACAAGTTCTATACCCAAAGGAATAGCTCTTGTTTCCAACAAGCTCAGTGTTTGAGGCAATATTTCTTCAGATACAAAGAATTTTACTGCACCGCTTTTTTTCTGTTGACGGCTACGGAGTTCGAACAACATGTTCATGGCTTCGGATGCCGCCGTGCTCTCATCTAATAGCGATGCATTGGCAATTTCCATTCCGGTAAGGTCCGAGACCATGGTCTGGAAATTTAAAAGCGCCTCCAATCTACCTTGGGCAATCTCTGCCTGGTAGGGTGTGTAAGCGGTATACCATCCCGGATTTTCCAGAATATTTCTTTTGATTACAGATGGAGTTAGCGATTCATGGTATCCCAATCCAATATAGGTCTTAAAAACCTTGTTTTTCTTGGCCAGTTCGTTCAGATGGCTCAGGAACTCATGTTCGCTGATACCTTCTGGCAGGTCCAATGGTTTTTTAAGTTTGATATCGTCGGGGATGGTCTCATAAATGAGCTGTTCCATACTTTCCACCCCAATGGTTTCGAGCATGTGGGGCAAGTCTCTTTCTGTGATGCCAATGTGTCTGGCGGCAAAAACCTCTGTGTTCATGTTCAATCCAATAAAGTGCACAAAATTAGGGATTAATTCAATCAAAATAGCCAATTTTGAAGGTCTCTAGGGTAAAGTTGTTAACCACCAATTAACCTTAGTGACAAGGCCTAATTTTTTATCTGAATGCGAACCCTAAAAGCCATATTTGATTTTTACCTGGACGCCAGTATTCATGTGGCGATTGCGGTCATTTCTATGGCGGGCGTCACCTTCCATTTGTTGGGAAGCTCATCGGATATCAATCTAATGGCCTTCATTTTTTTTAGTGTTATCGTTTGCTACAACTTTATTAAATATGGGGTAGAGGCATATAAGTATCTCATCGTATCGAATGCCTATCACAAAGTGATTCAAATGTTCAGCTTTGTTTGCTTTGTTTTTGCCATTTATTTTTTGCTGCAACTGAATAGGGATATTTGGATAGCGACTGCTATTTTGGGAGTGTTGTCCGCGCTGTATGCCCTGCCTTTGTTGCCCAGCGCCAAAAACTTGAGGAATTTGGCAGGGTTAAAAATTTATATCGTAGCCTTTGTCTGGGCAGGTTTTTCGGTCTTATTGCCCGTTTTGGATGCAAAAATGACCTTGGACTGGGATTTTGCCGTGACCTTTATCCAAAGGATGCTATTGGTTTTGGTGTTGATTTTACCTTTTGAAATCAGGGATTTACAGTGGGACGATAAAAGTTTACGGACATTGCCGCAGGTTTTGGGTATAAAAAACACCACCCGATTGGGAATAGGGCTTGTTTTGATTTTTTTCTTGATGACGTTTTTGAAGGACGAGATTCATCAAAATGAAATCGTATTACGGCTCATTTTGTCCGCAGCACTTATTTTAGTGCTGGTTTCAAAAAAGCGAATGCAATCCAAATATTTTGTGATGTTCTGGGTGGAGGCGATACCGATTTTTTGGTTTTGTCTATTCTGGTGGACCGAGAATTATTTTTAGAGTTTCTCTTCCAATTCCCTCTTCATTTTCTTTTTGTCGTCTTCCGAGAGCATGGTCAGTCCGGCTCGGTCGCACAATGAGGTCAACTCGCCGTTCTTTTTGGAATAGCCACGACAAACCTTGCAATAAAGAAGGTGGAAGCGAAGTTTTACAATGTCCCAAAAACTAGCTTCTTTGTACTGGGATTTGTCACAAATACATGATGCCTCTTTACATGAAATCTTCATACCTAAAACCAATTTTCGTTTAAACAACCCATAAGCGATGTCCTTGCCCTATGGATCATTACCCAAAGGTTGGACGGATTTATGTCCAGTTCATTACAAATATCCTCGGTACTCATGCCTTGAATAGTCTTTAATTTAAAAGCCAAGGCCTGTTTTTGTGGCAATTTGTTGATACAATCTTGAATAGCTGAACCCAATTCTTCATTTTCCAAAATATTGTCGCCATCCTTGCTAAAGGGGTCTGCAACTTGTTGTTCCAGCCAATCGCCTTCTGCTTCGGAATCGGAACTGTAATTGATGCGTACCTCTGCCTTTCCTTTTTTGGAATTGATTTTTCGATAATGATCTATAACCTTTC
Source organism: Flagellimonas chongwuensis (assembly GCF_013376415.1). GTDB lineage: Bacteria > Bacteroidota > Bacteroidia > Flavobacteriales > Flavobacteriaceae > Flagellimonas > Flagellimonas chongwuensis. The sequence goes on along the minus strand of NZ_WYET01000002.1, from coordinate 143,391 downwards.
TCTTGAGTATGGATACCAACCATGTTCTTTCGGCAGCGTCGCCTTTAAAATTCTTGGCGGAATTTAAACCTGCGAAAAAAGTTTCCTGTACCAAATCTTTGGCAATTTCGGCATCGCTTACACGCGATACTGCATAATTGAACAGGTAGTCCGCATACAGGTCGACCCAAGTGTCCGGTTGAAGTTTGTGATTGGCCATATTCTTATCGAATTACCAAATGTAATAGTTTTTGGACATATATTTCCAAGGTTAAAAACGAGTTAGACGCGTCCTCGATAGCATACTAACAGGGAGCATTTGCTATTAACTGTTTTTTAGTATTCAATCAATTTTAATTATTGGTCTCCAAAAGCCCAGCACGTTCCAACAATGCGTTGACATTTGGTACGGCTCCACGGAACTTTTTATAAAGTTCCATAGGGTTTTCCGTTCCTCCTTTTGATAGGACATTTTCCTTGAATTTATCAGCAACTGTTTTGCTAAAAATTCCATTTTCCTTAAAGTAGGCGAAGGCGTCCGCATCTAGAACTTCTGCCCATTTGTAGCTATAGTAGCCAGATGAATATCCGCCTTGAAAAATGTGTGAGAATGATGTGCTCATACATGTTTCCGCTGTTTCTGGGAACAAATTTGTACTTTCAAAAGCATGCTCTTCGTAGTCTTTTACATTTTCAATGCTTGATGGGTCTGTACCATGCCACGCCATGTCCAATAAACCAAAACTTAATTGGCGAACCGTGGCCATACCCTCTTGAAAAGTAGCGGATTCCTTGATTTTTTCCACTAACTCCATCGGAATCAACTCACCTGTCTCGTAATGATGGGCAAAAAGTTCCAAAGCCTCTTTTTCGTAACACCAATTTTCCATCACTTGGCTGGGCAGTTCCACAAAATCCCAATACACCGAAGTACCTGATAGGCTAGGGTAGGTGGTGTTAGCTAGCATGCCGTGAAGTCCGTGACCAAATTCATGGAAAAGTGTTGTAACCTCATTAAAGGTGAGCAGTGAGGGCTTTGAACTCGTAGGTTTTGTAAAATTACAGACGTTGGAAATATGTGGTCTGCTGTTTTCACCGTTTAACATATACTGTGGTTTGTATGAGGTCATCCAGGCACCTCCACGTTTTCCCGCCCTAGGGTGGAAATCGGCATAGAACAACGAGATAAAATTATCGTTCTCATATACCTCGAAGGTTTTAACCTCTGGATGATATTTGTCCACGTTGTCCACTTCTTTAAAAGTAAGACCAAAGAGTTTTTCTGCAACTTTAAAAACCCCATTGATCACATTTTCCAGTTTAAAGTAGGGTTTCAATTTTTCATCGTCCAAATTGAAGAGTTTCTGTTTCAACTTTTCGGAATAGTACGCACTGTCCCACTTTTCCAGACGGTCGATGTTGTCCAATTCCTTGGCGTAGGCCTCTAACTCGGTAAATTCTCTTTCAGCAGCAGGTTTGGCCTTTTCCAAAAGTTCGTTCAAAAAGTCTTTTACTTTTTCGGGAGTTTCTGCCATTCGCTCTTCCAGAACAAAATCGGCATGGGTGCTATATCCCAAAAGATTGGCTCTTTCGTGTCGCAAGTTAACGATGCGCTTTACGTTTTCTTGGTTGTCCAGCTCATCATTGTGGAAACCTTTGCTGCCAAAAGCCATGGAAAGTTCCTTGCGCAATTCGCGGTTCTTGGCATATTTCATAAAAGGGATATAGCTCGGATAATCCAAAGTAATCAGCCAGCCTTCCTTGTCCTTGGATTCCGCCAATTGCGCTGCGGCTTCCTTGGTTCCTTCGGGCAATCCGTTCACATCTTTTTCATCCGTCAGTAGCATTTCATACTTATTGGTCTCGGCCAATACATTTTCACCAAAGGTGAGTTTCAACTTGGAGAGTTCGGCATCAATTTCCCGAAGACGTTTTTTGTTCTCCTCCTTCAAATTGGCTCCGTTTCTACTGAAATTCTTGTATTTTTTTTCGAGAAGTGTCAGTTGTTCAGTGGTCAAATCCAGAGAGTCACGTTGCCCATAAACGGTCTTTACCCTTGCAAAAAGACCCTCGTTCAAGGTAATGTCGTTACTGAATTCGGACAATATGGGCGATACCTCTTGGGCGATTTTCTGAATCTCTTCGTTGGTCTCCGCCGAATTCAAATTGAAAAAGATACTTGAAATACGGTCCAATTGCTTCCCGGAAAAATCCAGGGCCTCCAACGTATTTTCGAACGTCGGGGGTTCTGGGTTGTTCACAATATCATCGATTTCCTTTTTCGTGTCCTCGATGGCCTGAAGAAAAGCAGGCTTAAAATGTTCGTTCTTTATTTTAGAAAATGGAGCTTCATTAAATGGCTCCAACAATGGATTGCTCATAGTTGTTACTTCTATTCTTTGTTTTTTAAACGTATCACGGACCAGTCACTCAACAAAAAGGCAAAACCGATAATGGATGAAATCACGGCCATGGTCAAAGGGGCGTACCCTCTGATAGTTGAACCATAGGTTTTTCTGTTCATGGCTGCTATGGCCTCCTCGGAATATTCGTTGAGATCCACAAAACCGTTTCCGTTCAAATCATATTTACTGGCATAATCCGAAATGAACTGCCAACGTATTTCAATGAAAATTAAAAGGACGGCATATAGGGCAAACACCAAAAGACCACTTTTCCATAAGCCTTTCAGGTATGGATTGCCCACTTTTTGCAGGGTAAAGCCAAAAAATGCAATGGCGCAAATCCCCAGCAATATGCCAATTTGATTATAGTTCATAACCAAAGATGATTTTCTAAAAAGTCTTTTTTACCTCCTCAGCACCTTTGATGACTTTTTCCTTTAACCCTTCTTTATAGGAAATGATGTTGTTCATGATCTCGCTGTTGGCACTTCCGATAATTTGTGCAGCAAGGATTCCAGCATTTTTGGCACCGTTCAAGGCTACTGTGGCCACAGGAACGCCCCCGGGCATCTGTAAAATGGATAGAACGGAATCCCAACCATCAATGGAATTGCTGCTTTTTACCGGCACCCCGATAACAGGCAGTGGAGATAAAGATGCCACCATACCCGGTAAATGCGCTGCACCACCTGCTCCTGCAATTATTGCGGAATAGCCATGGGTGTGTGCACTCTTGCTGAAACTGAACAGTTTTTCGGGTGTTCTGTGAGCAGAGACAATGTCAACATCTACCTCTATGCCCAATTCCTTTAAAATATCGATTGCGTCTTGCATAACGGGAAGGTCGCTTGTGCTTCCCATGATCACGGCTACTTTGCTCATATCTTATTTGCTTATCACTTTAATGGTTTCCTTTACCTGTTGTGCCACTTCTCTGGCTCGTGCCATGTTCTCGTCAACAATGGTTACATGTCCCATTTTACGAAAAGGTCGGGTTTGTTTTTTGCCATAAATATGTGGTGTAACCCCGTCCATTTCCAGTATTTTCTCAATATTTTCATAAACCACATCCCCTGTATGGCCTTCTGCACCTACCAAGTTAACCATAATTCCAGCTACTTTACTGTCGGTTTTTCCTAATGGCAAACCTAAAATGGCACGGATATGTTGTTCAAACTGGTTGGTGTAAGCCGCTTCAATGCTGTAGTGGCCACTGTTATGCGGTCTTGGTGCGGATTCGTTCACCAAAATTTGGTCGTCCTTGGTTTGGAACATTTCAACGGCCAGCAGTCCTACGTGCTTCATATGTTCCGAAACTTTTAAAGCTACTTCCTGTGCTTTTTTGGCTACTATATCATCTATCCGTGCGGGACAGATTACGTATTCCACCTGATTCGCTTCGGGATGAAACTCCATTTCCACCACGGGATATGTTTTTACCTCACCTTTCGAGTTTCGAGCAACCACGACTGCCAATTCATTTTTAAAATCAATCATTTTTTCGGCAATGCACTCCACATTGGGAAGCTCTTTTAGGTCTTCCATCTTTCGGACGACTTTTACCCCTTGGCCGTCATACCCAAATTGGGCGCTCTTCCAAACAAATGGTAAGGAAAGTCCGCCGTTGTTTATGCTGTCCTCGATTTCCGATGTATAGGCAAAGCGGGTAAAAGGAGCTGTTGGGATGCCGTGGTCGGTATAAAACAATTTTTGAACGGCCTTGTTCTGTATCGTCCTTAAGGTTTTGGTCGGCGGATACACTGTTTTTCCTTCATGCTCCAATTTCTCGAGCGCATCAACATTTACGTTTTCAATTTCGATGGTGAGTACATCGACGTCCTTTCCAAAAGCATAAACTGCATCAAAATCCATCAAACTGCCCTGAACAAACTCGTTGCAGGCAATTTTGCAAGGAGCTTCCGGAGAAGCATCCATTACCTTGGTCTGAATATCCCATTTTCTGGTTTCGTAGAGCATCATTTTGCCCAGTTGTCCACCACCTAAAATTCCCAATTTAAAGTCTGAAGAGAAAAATTGCATTGATTTGTAAATTGAATGTGGGCAAAAATACATGAAATCCACGAGGGTATAAAAGATGTAAGGTTTTAGCAGCTTTAAAAATAGTATCTTTGCCAACCTGACCATAACTTGAACACATTGATTAAACTCCACGATAAAGTTTTTAAGCCCTATTTAAAGGAAGAGCAAATCCTTTCGGCCATTGATAAAATGGCAAAGGAGATTGCAGCTGATTACAAGGATGAAACACCACTTTTTGTTGGTGTGCTCAATGGAGCTTTTATGTTCGTGGCCGATTTTTTGAAGGCCTACCAGCATCCTTGTGAGGTGTCTTTTGTACGGTTGAGTTCTTATCAAGGATTAACCTCGACAGGCATTGTGGAAACACTGTTGGACGTTCCCGAAGAATTGGAGGGCAAGAGTGTAATTATTTTGGAAGATGTGGTGGATACGGGAAGAACCTTGAAAGAATTGGTTCACCTGTTTTCCAATACCAATGTAAAGGAGTTTAAAATCGGCACGCTGTTTTATAAGTCCGACATTTATAACGGTGAATATGCCATAGACTACGTGGGTCTTGAGATTCCAGACCATTTTATTGTAGGGTATGGACTTGATTATAACGAGCTGGGCCGAAATCTTAGAGAAGTTTACCAATTAAATCAAACAGATATGATCAACCTAGTGCTTTTTGGAAAGCCAGGAGCAGGGAAGGGGACCCAAGCAGGTTTCCTAAAGGAAAAGTATAATTTGAAACATATTTCCACCGGGGATGTTTTCCGGTACAATATTAAAAATGGAACCGAACTTGGCACTTTGGCCAAGTCCTACATAGATAAGGGCGATTTGGTTCCGGATGCCGTTACCATTGATATGTTGAAGGACGAAGTGGAGAAAAATCCAGACGCAGCAGGTTTTATTTTTGATGGTTTCCCACGCACCGCGGCTCAGGCAGAGGCATTGGACAACTTCTTGGAATCTAAGGATATGAAGGTGAATGCAACCATTGCTTTGGAAGCTGAGGATGATATTTTGGTGGAGCGACTTTTGGAGCGCGGAAAAAGTAGTGGCCGTTCCGATGATCAGGACGAGAGCAAAATCCGTAATCGTTTTGATGAATACAATGAAAAAACAGCTCCTTTGAAAGCCTATTACGAGAAGCAGGGAAAATTCCACTCGGTAAACGGGATAGGTAATATTGAGGAGATTACAGGTCGCTTGAGCAAGGTAATCGATTCCCTATAATTGATATCCGCAAAGACTTTTTTATATTAGAATATGACCGAAGGAAATTTTGTCGATTATGTAAAGGTGCACATCTCTTCCGGAAACGGAGGCAAGGGGTCTGCGCATTTACGTCGTGAAAAATATGTGGCCAAAGGTGGGCCAGATGGTGGTGATGGTGGTCGAGGAGGTCATGTTATTGTCAAAGGGAACAAAAACCTGTGGACACTTGTCCATTTTAAATTCAAAAAGCACTTTAAGGCCGGCCACGGCGAACACGGAAGCAAAAGCCGAAGTACTGGTGCAGACGGGGAGGATGTGTATATGGAAGTGCCGTTGGGCACAGTAGTGCGGGACACCGAAACCAACGAGATACTTTTTGAGATTACCGAAGACGGGGAAGAGAAAATTGTACTCGAAGGTGGCATGGGCGGACTCGGGAACTGGCATTTTAAAAGTGCCACCAACCAAACTCCCAGATACGCGCAACCCGGAATTAAAGGGCAAGAGGGCCATTTGACCCTTGAGCTCAAAGTCTTGGCCGATGTAGGGTTGGTAGGTTTTCCCAATGCTGGGAAATCAACCTTGTTATCCGTAATGACCTCCGCAAAGCCCAAAATTGCCAATTACGAGTTTACTACACTAAAACCTAATTTGGGAATTGTGGAATATCGCGATTTCCAGAGTTTTGTGATGGCGGATATTCCAGGAATTATTGAAGGTGCAGCCGAGGGAAAGGGACTTGGGCATTATTTTCTGCGTCATATAGAACGAAACGCCACCCTATTGTTTTTGATACCTGCGGATAGCAAGGATATTAGCCAAGAGTACAACATTCTTTTGGATGAATTAAGAAGGTACAATCCCGAGTTGTTGGACAAAGGTCGTATAGTGGTCATTTCCAAATGCGATATGCTGGATCAAGAACTTATCGCGGAAATGGATGAAGACATGAAAGAAGATTTCAAGGATGTCCCGTACATGTTCATATCTTCCGTGAGCGGGTTGGGAGTTCAGCAGCTTAAGGATAGACTTTGGAAGCTTTTGAACGAATAACCGATAGCTATCTATCCTCTAATCAATATATTGATTAATTTTAGGAGAACCCAAATATCCAATATGCGTTATTTACTTTCCATAGTTTTGATTGTTTTGTTGGCATCCTGTAGCTCTGTCAAGGTAAACTATGATTACGATAAAACAGTAGATTTTTCCAGCTATTCTACCTATAACTATTATTCCGATATGCAATCTGGATTGAGTCAGTTGGATGAAAAAAGATTGCTCAATGCCTTGGATTCTACCTTGCAAGCTCGTGGCTATCGATTGGCCGAAGAACCTGAACTTTTCATCAACATTATGAGCAATGAATATAGGAGCGCTCCGAGCAACAACGTAGGAGTTGGACTTGGCGGCGGCGGCAGAAACGTTGGAGGTGGTATTTCTGTAGGATTACCATTGGGTGGCCCAAATATGCAGCGTAGTATCCAAATCGATTTGGTGGATGCACAACGGGATGCCCTTGTCTGGCAGGCAGTGGCCGAGAGCGGACTCCGGGAGAATGCATCGCCAAGTGTACGGGAGGATAAGCTACGTGCCGTGGTAAAAAAGGTATTCTCTAAATTCCCTCCGAAGGGAAAATAATATTGGTAATCAGTTGTTTACTGTATTTCGTTGTCAAAAAACACCGGATTTACCGTTCGGTTCGTCAAAATTACCACTTGTCATAAATCACTTCATCAGCAAATAATTGTCCGGTACTTTAGCTTCAGAAATAAATTCTAAAACCGAACAGTTATGATCGCACTAGCCAAATTAATTATTTCAATTTTAGTAAGTATTATTTTATAATCTGCTAACGTTGCAAAATCCATTAATATGAAAAAGCTTAAGACAAGTCAGAAAGTAGTTTTGGCCATGGGAATAATTGGCGTGTCCATAGGAATATTTGGAAAATATAAAACATGGGAGTATATGGAGTACTTTCCATTTTTCTATTCTGGGATGACCATGATGTGGGTTGCCTTTTTGCCACAGAAAAAGTCTTGCAGCAATCCATTTAAAAGAAAAGCCGAACAAAAATCGTAGTAGCACCAACACTGAATTGGTTTAATGTAAATTTGGGTAAACTTGGCTCAATGGAATGGAATTAAGTAGTAGAAAGAGAAATATTGCATTTTGGACCCTTCAATTATTGGGGTGGGGGTTTATCAATGCCATTGCAGCTTTGATTCCCCAAAATATAAGTTTGGAGATGACCGTTTTCTCTGTTGTCGTCGGAATTTTTATAGGTGTATTTTCTACTTCAATATTACGTTGGTACCTTAAGAGAAATGTTCATTTTGATTCCTTTGGTGGAAAAGAGGTTCTGAAAATTATTATATCCATATTACTGGCCTCCACGATTTTCGGACTTTTAAATGTCTTTTTCGGGTATATCTATATAAAATTTGGTCCTGAAATTACGGAGGCAGAAATGCAGATGTTCGAGGGTTATGACAAAGTCATGGTTCAAGTATTGAATTCGCTCTTTTTGGTGGGGGCATGGACCATAACGTATTTGGTCATCAAATTGCTTTTGAAGTTAAATCAGGATAGAATAGAAAGACTTGAGCTGAATACCACCCTAAAACAGGCCCAATTAAACACCCTAAAGGGACAAATCAATCCACATTTTATGTTCAATAGCCTAAACAATATTCGGGGTTTGATGCTGGAAGATGTGGAAAAATCAAGGGAAATGCTTACCAAGCTGTCCGAAATTATTCGCTATTCCCTTACCAAAAACAATATAAATGATATTCCGGTACGGGAGGAGTTGGAGGTAGTGGACAACTATATTGACCTTTCGAAAATTCAGTTCGAACATCGTTTGGAGTTTGTGAAACAAGTAGGTGCGGATACCTTCGACCTTAGAATTCCGCCTATGATCATTCAATTACTGATAGAAAATGCCACAAAGCATGGTATTTCCAATCTTAAAAATGGAGGAAGGATTCTCTTGGATATAACCAAGAAAGAAGATGATTTGATTATAGAGGTAAGGAATACAGGAAAACTCAACATTGCCAAAGATTCCACCAAATTGGGCTTGATAAACATAGAACAGCGCTTGAAGCTACTCTATGCTGGCAAGGCATCTTTTAAATTAGAGGAAAAATCCGATGAGGTAGTGGCTGAAATTAAAATACCATTGGCATGAAGATTAGGGCGGTAATAGTTGAAGATTCCAGATTGGCGAGGAACGAGCTCAAAGAACTCATTAAGCTACATGATGATTTGGAACTTGTTGGTGAAGCAAGCAATGTAGATGATGGTGTTGAATTAATTGAGTCCGAATCACCTGATTTGTTGTTTCTAGACATCAATATGCCGGAAAAGGATGGTTTTGACTTGTTGGAAATGTTGGATGAGGTGCCGATTACCATCTTTACTACGGCCTATGATGAATATGCCATAAAATCCTTTGAGTACAATGCATTGGATTATCTGCTAAAACCGGTCAGCAACAAACGTTTTGATATGGCCATTGAGAAAGTCCGTGCAAAAATGGTTGCCAAGCAAGTAGATAGTCCCGCTACCAAAAAGTTGACAGAGGGCAGTCAGATTTTCATAAAAGATGGAGAGGACTGTTGGTTGGTGAAAATAGGGGATATATCACTCTTCGAAATTGTCGGGAACTACACGAGGGTATTCTTCGAGGATAAAAAGCCCATGCTCTACAAATCGCTTAACCAAGTGGAAGAAAAGTTGCCCGAAGACTCATTTTTTAGGGCCAACCGTCAGCAAATCATTAATACCAACTATATTGAAAATGTAGTTCCATGGTTTAATGGAAAGCTTAAGCTTACCATGAAGAACGGAGAGGAAGTGGAGGTCTCCCGCAGGCAATCCTATATTTTCAAGGATAAAATGAGTTTATAAAAAGACCTCCAATTTAATTGGAGGTTTTTTGTTAAGGTCTTAAAATGTCCTTGTATCGGTCTTTATAGCCGACAAGCACAACAATGTTGAGAATCAGTAGTGCCAGGGCAGGGGCAATGGACTCCATCGCCATGGTTAGATGGAACAGGACAGCACATACCGATACACTCATCAATATGATTGCCATTAAAGCTCCATATTTGTTCAAAATGAAGGAAATGCCTGCCAACACCTCTACCAATCCAACTAATATTAAAGTTTTGGACATTGTCAACCCTGTAAAATAGGTCATCATACCTTCTGGCATTTCCTCTGGAGCGGGAAGAAAAGGGTAAAGTTTGTTGACACCAAAAATGATGACGAACAGTCCCAATAGGATACGGGCCACCATAAAAACTTTTGAATTCATAAGTGTAAATTTTATTGGTTACACATTAAAAGTATTCAAAAATTGAATATGCGATAATTTTTTGGTAAGATTTAATTTGTTGGGAGCCAGTTTTTTAAAGTGACTTCAACAAGCCTCCATCAATAGGGATATTGGTTCCTGTGATGAATGCAGATTGGTCCGAAGCCAAAAATGCAACCAAGTATCCATATTCTTTGGGATCTCCAATTCTTTTTACAGGAACTTGCTCTTCCATATTTGAGCGCACTTCATCAGATGAAATTCCTAACTTCTCAGCCTTTTTGGAATTTAATTGGGCAATGCGGTCCGTATCAAAGTAACCTGTTAGCGTGCTGTTTACTGTAATACCATCTTTTGCTACATCATAAGCCAAACTTTTGGCCCAAGTGACCACCGCAGCCCGAATAGTGTTCGAAAGAGCCAAATAGTTCAATGGTTCCTTTACCGAAATAGATGCTATATTAATGATGCGGCCCCAGCGGTTCGCCTGCATGTGTTTTAAAGCGAGTTCCGTAGTGTACACCACCGACTTAAAAAGAAGGTCAAAAGCATTTTGGTAATCTTCAACGTTTTTTTCCAATGCACCGCCGCCTTCGGGACCTTGGGTATTGTTTACCAAAATGTCTACAGTATTGGTTTTGAAGAACCCAGATATTTTTGTTTTATAGTTTTCAAAATTGGAAAAATCCACGGATAGATACTGGTGTTTTTGCCCATGCGAAGTGTCCAATTCACTAATGATATCTTTCATGCGTCCCCCGCTTCGGGCCATCAACGTAACGCTGGCACCACTTTCGGCCAATTGCCGAGCGATAGCTTCACCGATTCCTTTGCTGCTGCCGCCGACCAAGGCATTCTTTCCTTTTAGAGATATGTTCATAGCTTAACGGTATTCTTCTCTAACCGGACTAAAAATGTCCATTAATTTACAGGCCGTCACTGCCCTACCACTATGCGGGGCATTGGAAGGAATCACCACAATATCTCCAGCAGTGTAAGTGTCTTTCTCTCCGTTTAAAGTGAATTCAAAAGTACCATCCACTACATGCATAATTTGTTCATGGTCGTGCTGGTGCTCGGGCACTTCGGCATTTTGGTCTACATCCCAAAACACCCAGCTCATCCGTTCTCCGTGTACCAATTTACCATGGTAGCCGGGCATAATTTCTTTTGATTTTATTTCTGATAGATTCATAGTTCTCAAATTTACCACCAAGATAGGCATTAATCTAGGGTTTCGGAATTTGTATTGGCACCGGCATTGGCTATTTTTGAAAACTAAATTGAATCAATGCAGGTACATTTTATAGGTTTGGGCGAGGTAGAAATGTTTAATCTGGCCTTAGCTCTTCATAAAAAGGGAGATACAGTGACCGGAAGTGATGAACTTTTTGATGAATCGTTGAAGGCCGTTATGCGAGACCAAGGATTGATGTTGGATGAGATAGGTTGGTTTTCAAATAGGGTCAATTCACAATTGGATTTCGTTGTTTTAGGTACTAATGTTACAAGCGACAACCCGGAATTGGAAAAGGCTAAGGAACTAGGTTTGCGATTGGTTTCTTACCCTGCATTCCTATACGAGCTGGTTAAATTGAAAACACGTGTTGTGATAGCCGGCAGCCAGAGAAGGTCCGAGGTCGTTTCAATGGTTTTACATGTATTGGACTATAACAATATTGAGGTCGATTATGTGCTTCCTTCTCCAAATGGAATCCATCTAACCGAAGAAAATGATTTTATTGTTATGGAAGGTGGTGATAGGCCATCATCTGTTATTGATGCCGTACCACAGTTTCACAATTATCAGCCAAACATTGCTTTATTGACCGATATTGAGTTTAAAGAAGGAAGTTTTTACTCCGATTTTGAAACCTATGCGGAACAATACGGGATTTTTGTAAATAGTATTGTAAAGGGAGGAAGTATTACCTATAATGAAGAGGATGTTGAAGTGAAGAAACGAGTAGAATCATCAGAAAACCCAATCAGAAAGTTCTCATACGGAACCCCGGACTATCAAGAAGCGGACGGACAAATATTTTTGGATACACCAGATGGGGAAATGCCATTGGAAATATCCGGTGAAACAGCTTTGAGCAATTTAGCGGGGGCCAAATGGGTTTGCCAACAAATGGGAGTGGACGAAGTGGAGTTTTATGAAGCAATGGCCACTTACCAATAGTCTGTATCCCTCAAAAAGTTTGGATTCAGTGCTGAGATTTCTTTTTTTATCCTCGTAGCAACTTTGAATACTCCTAATTTTGTGTTGATGTCAATAAGTTGGGCATAGGGCACTATCCAATGCTTTAATTCATAGCTTTTTTCGAAACAATCACGAGCTTTTTGGATTTTTCCAAGGCCTAAAAAACATTGACCTTTTGCGAAGAGGAGCCATTCCTTATTTTGTTTTGACCGCAAAAGAGCCCTATATTTACCCAAGCATAGATAGGCAAAGGCGTAAACGTTGATGTCTATGAGATTTTCCACAATCTTTTCGTACGGTACGGTCTCTGGGTTTGCTTTTAGGTCAATGAGTTTATTCAGATGTTCCTGAGCTATTAAGGTTCTTTTAAGGGCTGCATTCGCATATATCAGGATTAAATAGATATCCTGTAAATAATCTTCAAATTCTTCATCTTCTTGGTATTTGGTTGTATTCAGAATAAGTTCTCCCCAATATGTCGCCATTTCGTAATCTTTGTGTGTATGATGTATTTCCTCCAAAAATAAAACAGCTTCATCCATAGTGTCTACCATTTCCAATACTGCTTTGTGGCTTTTTGATTTGAGGAGACAAAGGCCCACCGTCCTAAGGTATGGACTCTCCAGCTCACCGCTAGGGTATACAGGGTCTTTCAAAGCCATAGCTGCTTCAAAACAATTCAATGCCCTTTGATGATTACCTAATTCAAAAAAAGCTTTGCCTTGCTGGCATAAATTTTTTTTTCTTCCAGCCTCATCAAGATTTGGCAGTGATTGTACCAAAAAATGTAGGGCAATCTGAATATCTTTATAGTGTACATCATTCAAGAAATAGTCAATGCTTTGCTCTACGATTTCTCTATGAATATTTTGTTCCAATATCCTTTTCAATAAGATTTTGACCGGGCTTTTATCCTTTAAATTATTGAATTGGCTGACAAAGTCCATCAATTCTTCAACATTCTTGGGTAGAAAAGAGTGGATTTTCTCATCGGCATAAAGTTCCTGCATAGTTTGGTTATTTTTGTATGCGGTTAAAATGGCCTGGTCTAACCAATATTTAAACCAATCTCCAAAAGAGTTGGCGACCCATTTAAAACCTTCTTCGCTCACCAAACGGTTGAGCCATATTTCACCTTTGTTTGTTCCTTTTACAACCAGAAAATAATATGTTCCACAGCCATTGTCGGCAATTGGGAGTTGTCCATGGTCAGCACCTTGAAGTAGATGGTCCACATGCAAATTATCTTTTAGACGAGCTTTGTTGATTTTATCGTCGTACGTGTCATAGGTGTCTTTTGTAGGGTCAAAAAGAAACAATTCGTTGTACTCCAAAGGGTTTATCCAAGGTAAATGTAATTTGGGGTGTATATTTTTAATGTTAAGGGGCAAAATCCCATTTCCTGGACCAACACCCCCGTTGCAAATGCTCAACAAAAAATTACGATATGTTTTTGGTAGTTCAATACGATGCTTTTTTTCAAAAGCTGCAATATCTGTTTCAGAAAATGGAAGGTATAGATGCTTTTTAAAGTGTTTGCCTTCGTTCAAGAACCTGTGGTCCAAATCCCAAAGCTTTTCTAGTTTTTTCTTGATATGGTTCACCTTACTATATGTTGTTTTGAAATATTTCAAGCTAAATATATGCAGTGCGCCAATGAGATTTTAAACAGATTGACAAATGCCCGTTTTGAATTGACGGAGAAGATGAAACCGATAAAGAAGAGGTGGTTTATGAGGCGATGGCTACATTTAAGTAGCTTCAAATCCAATATTTGAAAGGATTCGAAAATGTAATTTTGTCAGTTATGGGTTAGAGGAATGGTAATTGATTGATATTGTGAATGAAACGGCTCCTTCGCAATATCTCATTTTACTTAAGACGATTTTTGTCTGTTTCGTTTCTTGCATTTATGTTGGGTATATCCAACGTTTTTCTACAAGAAGACCGAATGATAAATGATTCAAGGAAAAAAGTAGAACAGCACGAGGTTCAGGATGAAGACGATGCACTCTGACTCAAACATTGAATTGTCTTAAATGATGGTCCAAGTGTTTGTACTGCATTTGTCCCCATTGTTGGGGCGTAAACGAACCAAAAACCGGATGTGGGTCCCATTCTTTTTTATCTTTTTCATTATGAAAATCGTTCACAAGACCAAGTAAGATATCCTTTTCTTTCGCAAAATTCTTGTCCTCTACAACCTTCAAACCTTTGGCGGTGGGCAAACCTTGGCGCCATGGTTTATCATCGTACAAGCTTTTTTTAAAAAATTTGCCCACAAGTTTGAGCATAAAATTGGCGTTGCCATCTGATTTGTGCCGTTTCAAAGATATTTTTAATGGAAATTGGCAATGGTGAAGCATTTGCCCAACCTCCATTTTGCCCCATTGCCTTTCCGAAGATTCTGAAAGTTGATGGATTCGTGCAATAATTTCTTCGTGCACCTCAGTATTGAAAAGGGATTTCATAATGAAGGATTTATATTGAAAATTACATAAAATTATTCTCCTATCTTTAGCGCATGCAAGAAAAACTAGCTTCTTTTTCCATAAAAAACTGGGCAGATGATGATAGGCCAAGAGAAAAGTTAGTACAAAAAGGGAGTTTTGTACTTTCGGATGCCGAACTGATTGCTATTTTAATAGGATCAGGGAGTAGGAACGAGAGCGCAGTGGAACTTTCCAAACGGATATTGGCTTCTGTGGACAATAACCTCAATGAGCTCGGAAAGTTATCGGTAAGCCAGTTGATGCGGTTTAAAGGTATTGGTGAGGCCAAGGCCGTAACAATTGCCGCAGCATTGGAGATGGGTAGGCGAAGACGATTGGAGGATACTTCCAAAATAATCAAAATACAGAGTAGTCACGATGCTTTTGAGTTGCTATATCCACTGATCGGTGAACTTCCGCATGAGGAGTTCTGGATTGTTTACCTGAACAATTCAAACAAAGTTGTCCATAAAGCGCAGCTGAGCAAAGGGGGCATTACAGGAACTTTGGTAGACGTTAGGCTTGTTCTAAAGCAAGCATTGGAGCTTGGTGCTGTGGGTATTATTTTGGCACATAACCATCCTTCAGGGACATTGGTGGCAAGTGCTGCCGACAAGCAAATAACCAAAAAATTGAAAGTAGCTTCAGAAGCACTGGATATAAAAATATTGGATCACTTAATCTTGGCTCAACACCAATATTTGAGCTTTGCCGATAAAGGAATACTGTAGTCCATGTTGTTGATTTTTACACATAAGGTAACCAATCGATTGACCTATACGGCCAAACAGATTTTTGAAAAAATCTTGGGCGTGGAGATGGGGTTTACAACAAAGGTCGAGGAGTTCATCAAACACAATGGCCCTAAAATGACCTATTCCAAACAACCCCTGCAGAACGAATTCTTTATTCGAAGCAACGATCTTTTGTTCGAGCAAGGCATCAATGATTTGGAGGTGAAGGTTTCGGATTGGGACGGGCTTCCCTGTTTTTTTTTAGCTGGGGATAAAAGCACTGTTCCCTTTGATGTTTTTTCGGCCAGTTTCTTTCTATTGAGCAGGTACGAAGAATATTTGCCCCATGTTAAGGACAGTGTGGGCAGATTCCCTGTGAAGGAAAGTATAGCTTATCAGAATGACTTTTTGGAGCTTCCCGTGGTAGACCTTTGGGCCTACAAATTATTGGAGGCCTTAAAGGATAGGTTCCCGGATTTGGAAAATAAAGAAAAGGACTATCGTTTCACCTCGATTATAAATGTTACAACTTCACATGCGTATGCCATGAGAGGGATTGCCCGTAGTATTGGAGGGCTTTTATTGGATTTGGGCAATTTTAGGTTCAGGGATGTCTTGGATCGCTTTTCGGTGATGATGAGACTCAAAAAGGACCCTTATGACAATTTTTTCGAGTTAGTGGATATCCACAAAAAGTTTCCCATTAAGACCATGTTCTTTTTTCAGTTTGCAAAGCATTCGGCGCACGATAAAAACGTATCCACCAATAATAACAAATTTCGTTATTTGATCAAATCCGTAGCTGATTATAGTATTGTTTCCTTGAGTACCTCGTTTATGTCGTCTTATGATAAAAATGTGCTCCGGGAAGAGAAGAAACAATTGGGCAACTTAATCAATAGACCCATCAGCTATGCCAGGTTGCGTTATAATAAAGTAAATGTTCCAGCGACCTACAGAAATTTGGTAGAAACGGAGTTTACGGATGACTTTTCTATGGGCTACACCCACGAAATTGGTTTCAGGACAGGTACTTGCACGCCTTTTTATTTTTACGACATCAATACAGAGGTGAGGCAACCCATTAAGATCCATCCATTTGCCATGCACGACTATGCTTTGGTAAAGTACAAGAGCAAGGAGGAGGTTTACGAGAAAATGGATAAGGTATATCGATTGGTAAAACAAGTCAAGGGCGACTTTATTCTTGTATTCTCAAATGAGCTCTTGGGAGGAAAGCAGCAGTTAAATTGGATGGAGCTGTATCAATCCCTTTTAAAGCGATACTATGTTTGATTATAAAGTGACCGATGTTTTTTTCGATTTGGATCACACCCTATGGGATTTTGAAAAGAACTCAGCATTGACCTTCGCCAAAATTTTGGTGGAAAACAAGGTCAATGTAGATTTGGATAACTTTTTGGAGGTTTACGCCCCCATCAACATGCAAATGTGGGCATTATACCGGCAAAATGGAATTGAAAAGTCCCAGCTAAGGTACCAGCGGTTAAAGCAGACGTTTGATAAACTAGGTGAGCATGTACCAGATGAAGTTATCGACCTATTGGCCCACGAATATATCGCCCATCTATCATCTTTCAACCATTTGTTGCCGAATACTCTGGAAACTTTGGAATACCTTTTTCCAAAATACAAGTTGCACATTATAACCAATGGATTTCAGGAGGTACAGACCAAAAAGTTGAGAGGAAGTGGAATCCATCATTATTTTCAAAAGGTAATTGATTCTGAAATGGCCGGTGTTAAAAAACCGGATCCCTACATTTTTCAAATGGCATTGGACCTGGCACAGGTAAGGCCTCAGAACTCGTTGATGATAGGGGATAATCTCGAAGCCGATATACTAGGGGCAAAAGCCTTGGGGATGCAGGTGCTGCACTATAATTTTCACAAAGAATCCAATCATGGAGAATGCACCATGATTCACGACCTTATTGAAATAAAAAACATTTTATAGAGTTATATTACAAGTGGTAAACCCCATTTTTGATACTTGGAAATGTTTTTGGCTATGAGAAAATTACTGTATTCCACTCTCTGGATCACAGGATTGTTGGCTTGCACCATATCCTGTATGGAAGAGCAAGATTTTGATCAGTTTGATGATTTAAGGGTGACCCCGACCTTGTCCTCAGGGATTTTTTATTTGGAATCCGATGAGGAGACCATAAATTTAGCAGGGCCATTGGGCTCTTTTTATTTTGAAGAGGTCACTTTTGAAGCGTTTAACGAGCAGTATGTTGCAGAGCGTCTAATAGAAGGAACAATAACCTATCAAATAGAAAACACCACAAGCAAAAGACTTCGCATAGTGATTGAATTTTTGAATGAAGATGGAAGGGTTTTGGATGTAGAGAGATTTGATATCGAGGCCAATAGTCCGAATGTTGCAGAGTATCCAGTCTTTTATGGGGCAGGAGGCAAAAACATCGATATATTGTCCAGTACAAAAAGTCTTCGCGTATCTGCTGATAATTTGGGTGATGGCTCAAGTGTTTCTGCAAATCCCGATGCAAGGATTATATTTCGCTCTGGAGCTGAATTTTTATTTCAACTACAATGAGTATGGCCCCAAGACTTATCCTGATTACACTTTTTGTATACGCTACCGGATTTGCTCAGAACAAGGAGGTATTGTACGATTTTTATGAGATTCCCCAATCTTTGATGGTAAATCCTGGAGTCAAGACTTCGCAGAAATGGCATGCAGGTATTCCTGTTTTGTCTGGCCTCTCCGTACAAGGAGCCACCAGTGGAGTTACCGTGAACGACCTTTTTGCCAATGATGGGGTAGATTTTACCACCAAGGTACAAGAGCGATTATTGGATGTTATGACCAATAGAGATGATTTTAGCACTACAAGTCAGATAGAGGCATTTACTGTAGGATTCAGGGGCAAAAACAGACCGGATGATTACTATTCCTTCGGCATGTATGGCGAAATGGACATTATTTCCTATTGGCCCAAGGACTTGGCCATTTTGGCTTTTGAAGGTAACGGGGGAGGCAACCTAGGTAGGAGCTTTGACCTTGGTGACTTGAATCTCCGCGGAGAAATGGTCAATGTGCTTCATTTTGGCATAAATAGAAAAGTAAATGAGGGTCTTACCATTGGGGGACGGGCCAAAATATATTCCAGTATTTTTCAGTTTCAATCTATAAATAATTCGGGCTCTTTTATTACAAGGGAAGGACAGAACAATGTTTACGAAAGTGCCATAAGTGCAGATATGCAGTTACAAACGGCCGGTGTGAAAGGTTTTTATGATATTATCGAAGAGGATACGGGAACCACGAAAAAGGATGTAAAAAGTCTATTTACGGAAAGGACGCTTTTGGGTGGGAACCTGGGTTTTGGTGTTGATGTTGGCTTTAGTTATAATTTAAATCCGCAGACGACCATTACAGCCAGTGTTTTGGACCTTGGATTTATCAGCAATTCAAAAGATGTTTGGAACTATACTTTTGCAGGTAGCACCACTACAGATGGTATTTCTATTGTGCTTCCAGAGGATATCGATGACGTGGACAATGACAAATGGCAAGAACTAATAGATGAAATAGATGCAGCATTGCCACATGGTGAAAACCGGTCCAGCTATATCTCATGGAGGCCAGTAAAGGTTTACGGTTCCCTTAGATACGATTTTGGACAGGGTGGAAATGGCAGGATTTTCGATAATTGTGGTTGTGCCGTAAACGGCGGTGGAATGTCAAGTACTTCCGACTATTACCGCAACAGTGTCGGCGGACAATTGTTCATGATAAAAAGACCAAAGGGGGTCCAAGCTGCATTGACCGGTTTTTATCAAAGACGTTTTGGCCGTGTACTCTCATTAAAAGGTACGTATACCATGGATAAATATTCCTTTACAAATATAGGTTTGGGCGCAAATTTTCAGATGGGCCCCGTAAACTTTTATGTGCTGGCGGACAATCTTCTAAGCTACTCCAATATTGCGGACAGCCACTATGCTTCTTTACAGTTCGGATTTAATATTATATCTTGGAACGGTAATTGAGTATCTTTGATATATGAAATATAAAGTATTGTACATATTGCTTTTTGCAATCGGATTGAACACAGTGGTAAATGCTCAGTTAAACGATTACAAATACATCATTGTGCCCAAGAAGTTTGATGCATTTAAATCCGTGAATGAATACCAGACCAGCACGTTGGTCAAATATTATTTTGAAGAAAACGGGTTTAATGCTCTTTATGATGATGCCATGCCAGTAGACTTGGCAGGGAATAGGTGTTTAGGGCTTTTGGCCAATTTGGAGGATGGTTCCAATATGTTTACCACGAAAGTTACAATCACCCTAAAGGATTGTAACAATGTCGAGGTATTTAGGTCTGTTGAAGGAATTAGCAAGATCAAGGAATACGATAAGGCTTACAAAGATGCTATTCAAAAAGCATTTATCTCTTTTGCTGGAATGGATTACAGCTATGTGCCACAAGAACGGGAGAAAAAAGAATCAGCCACGGTTACTCTCAATTTTAAGGACGATGTAAAATCGGTTCAAGAAGAATCAAAAGAGCATATTATAGAACAGAAATCCACTACAGAGGAGCAGGTCTACAAAGCTGTGGAACCGAAACCTTCATCTATCGTAAGAGCTGCGGAGAAACAATCTGCCGAGTTGCCGGCCGAGGTTTTGTATGCACAGCCGACCGATTTTGGCTATCAACTCGTGGATAGCACACCAAAGGTTGTGTTGAAGTTGCAGGAAACTTCGATGGACAATGTATTTATGACCGATTTTAACGGTTACAATGCAGTAGTCTTCGAAAAAGATGGCAAGTGGTTGTTGGAGTATTCCGAAAACGGAGAAAAGGTTCAGAAAGAACTGGAAATCAAGTTCTAAAAATCATATTTGTTCTTCCATCTTTTTTTTAGAAAATCCTTCATAGAATTTTCTCTAGGGTTGTTCCCAGGTTTATAGAAAGTTGTACCTGAAATTTCTTCCGGGAGAAACTCAAAATCCACAAAATTGTTTTGGTAGTCATGGGCATAGGCATACCCTTTACCATACCCCAAATCCTTCATTAGTTTAGTTGGAGCGTTCCTTAAAGGAATAGGCACAGATAGGTCCCCGGTCTGACGAACTTTTTGTTGCGCTTCGTTAATGGCCATGTAACTGGCATTGCTTTTGGGAGAACTGGCTAAATAGGTAGCGCATTGGCTCAAGATTATCCTGGCCTCTGGGTATCCTATCGTTGTTACGGATTGGAAAGTGGTATTGGCCATAACAAGTGCTGTAGGGTTGGCGTTTCCTATATCTTCGGATGCCAATATGATCATTCTACGGGCAATAAATTTTACGTCTTCGCCGCCCTCGATCATCCGGGCCAACCAATAAACAGCCGCATTGGGATCGCTACCGCGAACACTTTTAATGAAGGCCGAAACAATATCGTAGTGTTGTTCCCCTGTCTTGTCATACCGAACCGTATTGCTTTGGACCTTGTTGAGTACTAGGTCATTGGTTATGACAATTTTTCCATTTGGTTCAGAATTAACGATAAGCTCAAATATATTGAGCAATTTTCTACCATCTCCTCCCGATAAACGAAGTAGTGCATCCGTTTCCTTGAGCTCGATATCTTTTTTGGAAAGTAAGGTGTCGGTTTCAATAGCACGCTCTAAAAGTGCCACGAGGTCGTCTTTTCCAAAGGAATTCAAAGTGTAGACTTGGCAACGCGACAAAAGTGCAGGAATTACCTCAAAACTTGGGTTCTCGGTAGTTGCCCCAACTAGTGTCACCCAACCTTTTTCTACCGCAGCGAGCAACGAATCCTGTTGTGATTTGCTAAACCGGTGAATCTCGTCAATAAAAAGAATGGGGTTCTTGGAGGTGAACAAACCACCACTTTGTTTGGCTTTGTCGATGACCTCGCGAACATCCTTTACGCCACTACTAATGGCGCTCAAGGTATAAAATGGTCTTTGGCTTTCCGTGGCGATTATATTGGCCAAGGTGGTTTTACCTGTTCCGGGCGGCCCCCAAAAAATCAACGAGGGGATTACACCCCTCTTAATTTGATTAGTCAAAGCACCCTGCTTCCCTACCAAATGTTGTTGACTGATATAATCCTCTAAAGTTTTCGGACGTATGCGTTCTGCCAAAGGTTCGTTCATACATCAAAAATAAAATAAATTTGACGGTCCGTTGTTCTTAAAAGAGGAAGGATTTTTACCCATCACCTGACAATTTGTATAAATTTAATGTTATGGCGAGATGTTTGATTTTGTGAGCGTATGAGTTCAGATTCTTTTAAATTATCTAATTCAGTTATAGTAGCGCCCTTAGTGGCGGTATTGTCCATTTGGATTGTATTCTGGGTAGAGATGCAATTAGGCATCAATTTGAACGAGTACGGTGTATATCCTCGGAGGTTATCGGGCTTGCAGGGAGTATTC
This sequence comes from Flagellimonas chongwuensis, assembly GCF_013376415.1. Classification (GTDB taxonomy): domain Bacteria; phylum Bacteroidota; class Bacteroidia; order Flavobacteriales; family Flavobacteriaceae; genus Flagellimonas; species Flagellimonas chongwuensis. Next base: position 121,546 of record NZ_WYET01000002.1, on the reverse strand, counting down.
TTCAGCCCGTTTATCCATGGTTCCATTGAACATTTATACAACAATACCATTCCTCTGGCGGTGTTGACGGCATTCCTGTTCTATTTTTATAGAAGTGCAGCCCTTCGGGTTTTGTTGATCGGGGCTCTGGTTTCTGGGTTGTTGACGTGGGCAATAGCTAGGCCATCCTATCATATTGGGGCAAGTGGGGTTATTTACTTATTGGCCAGTTTTATATTTTTTAAAGGGATTTTGGCCAAGAATTATCGTTTGGTCGCCCTATCGTTGGTAGTAGTGTTTATATATGGCAGTATGATTTGGTATATATTCCCGGTTAAGGACGGTATTTCGTGGGAAGGCCATTTAGCTGGTTTTTTCACCGGATTGGTACTTGCTTTTGTTACTAAAATCCAAGTTCCGGAGGTTCGAAAATATGATTGGGAACGAGAAGATTATAGGGAAGAGGATGACCCTTTCCTAAAACATTTTGATGATAACGGTAATTTTATCGAGAGTGCTCCCGAAGAGCCTGAGGAAAAAATTGAAATCAAATATCACTATAAAAAGTCAAGTGATGATTAGCTTCTCCTTTGTCGAACCACCTCATAAAGAAACACGCCGCAGGCCACAGAAACGTTCAATGAGCCTATTTTTCCCATGAGGGGCAATTTGGCCTGATGGTCTATGATGTTGAGGGTAGAAGGGGAGATACCTTTTTCCTCCGAACCCATTATGATTGCGGTAGGTTGGTTAAAATCGACACCGTAAATCTCGTCATCGGCTTTCTCGGTAGCTCCAGTAACGACAATTCCAGAAGATTGCAGGTAAAAAATAGCATCTTTTAAGTGGTCTACCTTTGCAATGGGTACATTAAAGGCTGCTCCGGCCGAAGTTTTTACCGTATCCTCCGTAATAGGTGCGGCCCCACTTTTAGGAACGATAATGGCATGGACGCCGCAACATTCGGCAGTACGTATAATGGCACCAAAATTTCTTACATCGGATACACCGTCAAGCATCAGGAACAGGGGAGTCTCTTCTTTGCTGAGCACTTGTTCTACCAATTCTTCAAATTGATGGAATTCCACTGGGGAAATCTGTGCTACGGCACCTTGATGGTTATTGTTGCGGGTAAGGCGGTTCAGCTTTTCAACAGGAACGTAGGATAGGCCGATGCCGCTTTTACGTGCAGAGGACTCCAATTCTTTGTAAAGGTCACCTTTAAGACCTTTTTGAATGAATACCTTGTTAATGGGTTGTCCGGCGTTAATCGCCTCTATGACTGCCCTTATACCGTAGATTTGACTGCTCATTATATATTGCAATTGATTTGCAAAGATGCAATAAAGAAACTTATAAGCATTTTAATGGAAGATCAATTTTTTAAAAGTACTAACCAAATGAAGTTTATAGTCCAAGCTCCAATACTCCTGGGTCATCTTTGGCGTAATGGTACGATCTCCAAAAAAAGCCTTGTCCTGAGAACTTCCAAACGACTTCACCATCCATAGTTACCTCCCAAATACCATAATCTCCTTCGGTTATCATCGTATTCCCATTGGGGAGTCTTACAGCTCCTGAAACCCTGTCTGCGAATAACTCAGGGTTTGAGAAGCTCCATGTAACTTGCGGCGCTGTGTTTTGGGGTATTGATTGTTGGTAAAGAGCTTCAGGCAGTTCCATTTCATAAACGGTAGACTGGCCCAATTCTCCTCCATTGGAAAAAATCATAAATTTGCTTGGTTCAAATAGATTGGGGTGGTGGTTATTGTGGAACAATCGTTCAGAATCTAAATCTCCATATGTGCTTGGGTTGCCAAACCTGTACACAAGGTCTCCACCACGACCATAATTTCCTCCAGAATGTGCTGCAGCTGCAGAGGTATCTGTGCTGTGGTCTATTACCCAGACCTCACTGTAAAAATTAACACTGAGGTATATTAAATCGTTATCGGCATCATAATCAATGCCATTGATGTGCATAAGATTGCCTGTATCGTTACTGTTGAAGTTGATATCAATAAGCTGTGGATTGCCCGATACTGAACCAAAATTGGATTTGGTGTCATCTACATCTTGTATGATGTGATCTATAGAATGCCATTCCCAAACAATTTGATCGGTGGTAGGGTCAATTTCAATGACCGATTCCAAATAAAGATCCATATTATGGGTAGAGCCATTTTCTGTGGCAGTCTCTTGAGGTATTCTTTCCCATGCAATGGCCAATACGTTCCCATTTGGCATCCTTTCGATATCATGATGCATCCTATGTTCGCTGGTGGCATAGACGAAATCCCAAAGAGAAGTCCCTTCTTTGTCCAAAATTTGAATTTGACCTCCATAACCTCCAAAGAGAATATCATTACTTTCATCATATCTAAACGTGGCCAGGAGTGTTCCGTCATCTTGGAGTATGGCATCGTTGCCTATTGATTTTTCTCCTAGATCCCATTCATATACAATATTTGCGCTTTTGTCCATTAAATAAACTGCAGGAGCCAAAAGGTCGTTTACCAACACATAGCTATCACTAATTTGTTCCGAATCAATGATATTTACTGTTCCAGTTTCTCCCTCAATAGTATTTTCATCGGTCTCTTCCGGTGTTTCTTCTGGTGTTTCCTCTTCCGGATCAGGGTTTTCAGTTTCTTCTGGTGTTTCTTCGCCAATTATGTCAGGAGATGGACCATCATCATTGGAACAGGAGATTAGCAGAAGTGTTGAAAGGAAACAAATGCCCAGAATTTTAATGTTGTTTATATAAATACGGATTAGCATAGTTTTCTTTTTCATGTTTTTAGATATTGTTTCTGAGGGGTCTTTTATTTGATACTCAGGTCATCCTTTATTTTATCTGGGGTCCTTAAATGGGCAGCTGATTTTCTTTCCTCCATTTTTTGAAGCTGAGCCTCTCCAAACTGTTTTGGGTCACCATTGAAGTGTATTCGCCAAATCTTCCCTTGTTTGGATTCGGAAATATACAAAGAACCATCCTTTCCTTCTGCCAAGCCCATGGGTCTATATTTTGCATCGGGCATGCTTACAATGGTATCGACCTTGGCAAAACCATCTGCAAACACCTCCCATTCACCTGTTGGTTTTCCATCTTTGAACGGAATAAATGCTACAATATATCCAGCTTGAGGGTATGGGGCCCTATTCATAGATCCATGGAAGGCTATAAAGGCTCCATTACGATATCGAGGAGGAAATAAGTCCCCTTTATAAAATAAAAGATCGTTGGGTGCCCAATGGGCCGGTAATCCCATGAGCGGTTTTTTATACTGATTATCTTCCATGGAACCATCTCCGCCATATTCTGGAGCTACAAGCCTTTTGTTCTTAAAATGATCGTAATAGGTATAGGGCCATCCAAAATCATCCCCTTGTTCTATTTTCATAAACTCTTCGGCTGGTAATACCGCTTGGTGCCATTTACTATAGTATTGTGGTGCATGGTTGTGTAGGTAGTCCCTTCCATGCTGCACACCATATAGGCTATTGTCCTTGTCGTTCCAAGAGAAGGCCACCACGCTCCTTATACCAATGGCGTACATTTCGCCATCTTGTTGAACTTGATTGGTACGGTTTTCATCAAACTTCCAAATACTTCCCAAAACTTCCAGTCCGGGACATGGTTTCATGCCTTTTACCTGTCCTTCTGTATTGAAATTCTCGCAAGCATTTGTTGGGGCACTGAAAGTGACGTACATATTTCCTTTTTTGTCAAATGCCAGGGATTTGGAGTTGTGCCATCTTTTTGGGAATTGGTCAATTAAAATTACTTCGGCCTTGGATTCGGGAATAAGTTTTCCTGGGGTAAGTTTTTGCCGGTACACAATTTGTTCGGAACTGAAATAGAGATATCCCTTGTGAATCCTCATTTCAGTGGCAAAAGTTCCATCATTAGGATAGTCCCCGAAAGTTTTTATAATATCCGCTTTTCCATCCCCGGTAGTATCTCGAAGTGCAAGATTACCATGAGTACCTTCAGGTTTTCTCAGTTTTACGTAGATATCACCATTATCGTTTACAGCTATATGTCTAGAAGGTCCAACGCTGTCCACTACAACAAGTGCAGAGAATCCATCAGGTAGGTACAGTCCGCCGTTAGGTTCATTGATATCGCTCTTTTTTTCTGAGGCCTCACTCTGTTTGGTTGATGGCTTAACAGGCTCCTTTTTGGAAGAAGTTCCTTTCTCTTTAGAACCATCCTGACAGGCGGTTAAAATTATACTGAACAAAAGAATAAATAGGTGTCGAGACATCTTGGATTATGGTTGATTCTATGCTGATAAGATATGAAAATTCTAGTTGTGCGATAGGGGATTCATCCTTTCCGAGACTAAAATTAACACGTTTATGCTATGCATACGGTGTTCAATGATGGTGTATAAAAAAAGGGCGTAAAAATTTACGCCCTTAAGTTATAATTGTATTGCTTTTTATAGGTCCAAAGCCATACAGAAGTCAAATAAAGCGGTTCCGGCCGGTGGTTCTGGACCTAGGTCCAAAACGGTTTCACCATTAGCAGAAGTGACTTGAAATGTGTTTTCTTCATCATATGACCCACTGTTGTAAAAAATCTGAATTTCAACAGTGCCTTCTGGTACAATAAAAGAATATGATGATGAAGCTCCTCCCTCATGGGCATAACTGGTTACTTCTCCATCAATGCTTACAGATAATGAAGCACCGTTCCAAGAGTCACCATAAGAATCTTGTTGTTCAATGGTCCACTCTCCTGGAGTTGGAGTAATGGGAGGACAAGCGACAGGTATGCTGTATACAAAGGGAGACCTAAAGTAAGATCCACCAGATACAGTACTGTTCAAATTCCCACTGGAGAAGGAGCGACCATCGGTCAAGTTCAATACATATCGAATTGTAAAACTACTTCCCCCAGCATAATCTTCTGGTATAGTTCCGACGAAATCCGATTCGGACAGTCCCAAAGCTGTTGCCAATTCTGCTAACGTAAACTCTACTGTAATAGAGGGTAAGTCAACATCGTTTGGTGAGAATGCCGATGCGGGCAAAGTAGTGACAAGTGTCTCGTCTACTGAATCCGCTTCATCAGCACCGGTGTAGGATGCGTAGACTTCAACATCTTGAAGCAATTCTCCCTGTTTGTTGTCCTCTACCTCAAAAGTTACCGAATAGGTCGAGGTAGGAAAATTGAACAGGAAGTTTTGAGATGCAACATCGGAGCTGGGTGTTGTAGCTCTAAATACAGCACCGCGGGTTACTTCGGCGAAGACATCATCAATTGTCTTGTTACTGGAGTCACAGGCTACAAAGCCAATGGATGCCAGCGAAAGTATCATTATATTTTTAATATATCTTTTCATTTTTCTTTTTCTTTTAGTTTGATAATGGGAAACCGGAATCAGGGTTATTGTCCCAGAACACCTTCACCGTCACACTTGATTTTTGTGTAACTGAACTGTTGTTGTTTGCATAAACCGCAGGATAAAGGAAAGATCTTATGAACGAACCCGGTTCTGGCTCCAAGTTGGCTTGTAGATCGTTTGGATATCCTGTTCTTCTATAAAAGTTATATGCGTCAATTCCGTTTCCGTAAAGTGCTACCCAAAATTCTTTGGCGATAAGGTTTAGTTTTTCATCACCAACAGCAGCATCATATAGAGCTTCTACCTCTGCAACATAGTCGTCTACATCATCACTGGTAGGGGCCAAAGATAAGTCTGCATCAGCATCCAAAGCTCCAAAGGCCATTGTCTTTTCTATTGACTTTGTTACACCATCGCTAAGGAATGCTCTTGCACCAGGGATGTCTCCGGTAGCATAGGCTATTTCTGCCTGTAAGAAATCAATTGTCTGTGCCAAGAAGATAGGGATTATTCCAGCTCCACCGCCACCTGAGCCTAAATCCACTGCACTAAATTCGCTGTCATCAAATTCGCCACCTGCTGGATATACACCGTATGTTGTCTTTAAAGGTCCGTCTGGTGGAGTTCCGTCATCATCTCCGTGATCTCTTCCCCAATAACCATTGGGCAAATAGCAGAAAGTGAACCCACCATCAACATAGTGTTCAGGTATTGGCTCCACACTACAAGATAATGTCTGTTGGTTAGGGCCTTCTGAATCTATGGCACCAGGAGTAGTTGCGGATTGTCTGTAGTAATAGTACCTAATCCTAGGATCGCTATCCTCATAGATGGCCACACCATTTTCAACTTTTGAATTGTCCATGTAATTCATAAGCCAGTTGCTCATATAATCAGCAGAACCTTGAGGTGTGTAGTTGTCAATGTAATTTGGATGCCTTGAATCTGGGTTTACCACATTGGTTCCCCATTCGAATTGGAAATCCTCATCTACAGAAGTGATGTAATCACCGCCAGCGATTATAGCATTAAATGCGTCAATAGCGCCTCCATCTACTAATCTGGACTGTGCATAAATCTTCAATTTTAAGGAGTTTGCCAGTTTTACCCAGTTATCCCAGTCACCGTCATAGTAATAGTCATTGCTAGGGTCTGCTGTGTTGTCCTCAGTAGTGAAATTTGCAATGGCATCATCCAATAATCCTAGAGCTGCCTCATATATGGCGGCCCCGCTGTCTGCTGTTGGATTAAGGTTGTCTAAGCCCTGTATAGCACTAGTATAAGGTACATCTCCATAAAAATCAACTAAAGTAACTGCAGTGAACGCCTGAAATACCTGTCCCATACCTATATGGCGTTTAAAGTTGGCTTCTTCTGCCAAAACGTTCATGGCAGAGATGTCTGTGAACATAGAGGAATAAGCAAACCTCCATTCCGCATCTTGAGATGCTGGCGAGTATGCTTGTTGATACAATCGGGTACCCATATATTCTATACGGGTTACTTCGGAGCCATTGGTTCCAAAAGCATCGTTGAAACGAGCGAATTCCTCTTGTACACGGTTAAGATAAAAATCGGGTGTAGCTTGGTCCGGACTTACCGCATTCGGGTCTGTAGTCAGATCAAGTTCTGTACTCTCGCATGAAAGTAGGAGCCCCACGGAGGAAATCGCTAGAACTAGTTGTTTTATATATATTTTCATTTTTCTATTTTTTTAAAATGTTGCTTTAATAGACATACCATATCTTCTAGAGCCTGGGCTGTTGATAAAGTCGAAACCTAAGGCGTTACCTACACCAACCCCAAGGTTTTCAGGGTCAAAGTTTGTTCCTTTGGGGATATTGATACCCTTAAACCATAGGTTTTGTCCAGTTAAAGTAAGGCTCAATGATCCGAAAGGTGTCTTTTCCAAGGCTTTCTTTGGAACAGAATATCCTAATCTTACCTCTCTTAATCGAATGGTACTACCATCGTAAACCTGTAATTCACTTGGACCGAATGCTACGTTACTAAAGTAGTAATCGGAGTTGTTGATTTGAATATCGTTAACGGAACCATCCGCCTTAACCCCAGGAAGGATGAAAGTGGAAACACGATCCTCAGTATCTGTGGTAAGTCCTCTACCAACCAATGCAGAAATCGTGTTGGCATAAACATCACCACCATGTCTATAAGAAATATCGAAGCCAAAGTTCAAGTTTTTGTAGTTGAAACCATTGCTAACGTTCAATCTCCAGTCAGCATTGGGGTCTCCAATCTCAAACAATCCTTGCTCTTCAACATAGCTACCGGTACTCGCAACAACTTTGTTTCCATCGTCGTCTCTTAGCACTCTAGTACCCATTATAATACCAAATGGTCGTCCTGCAACAGCAAAGTTGGAAAGGTCAGAGAAAAGACCTCCAATGTTAATGTTGTCCGTATCCTGACCAAGGTCCACTACTGTAGACTCATCCGCAGTAAAGTTGGCGTTAACCATCCAGTTGAATCCACCTGGGTTGGAGTTTCTAAATAGGGAAACTCCTAAGTCAGCCTCAATACCTTTAACCTGTACCTCACCGATGTTGGTAACAGTTTCGGTATAACCTGTGGAAGGGTCCAAAGGTCTGTTAGAAATAAGGTCTGTGGTTGTTTTCTTATAGATAGAAACATCCAAAGAAACTCTGTTCTGGATAAAACGGCTCTCAATACCGAACTCTAATTCCTGAAGAAGCTCAGGTTTTAGGGCTGGATTGGCCAATTCGTCATCCACTCTAATGGAGGATACCAACGTACCGTCTTTTAAGAATTCCCTAGTGTCCAAAGTTGCTGTGCTAGCTACGGGGTAACCCCCAAAGAAACCTGCGGAAGTACCATAACCAGCTCTAAGCTTCAAGAAGTTCAATCCATTTTGTGATTGTAGGCCATCAATTATAGAAGTTGGCAATATAGATAAACTAGCAGACGGGTAGAAGATGGAGTTTTCAAAGAAGTTGGAAACCCAATCGTTCCTTGCTGCCAATGTAAGGTAAGCAAAGTTGTCATAGCCAAACTCGGTTTGGGCATATACACCAACAATGTTCTGTGTTTCATCACGTTGAACTGGTTGGGCCGTGGCAAAGTTATAGTGTCTGAACACACCGAAAATAGACTGCTGGTCACTGGTTACACCTTGTTGAGAGAACTCGGTTCTTCTAGAAGTAGCACCAACGTTAACACTAAGGTCTAATTTTTCTGTCAATAGGAAAGAACCATTTAACTGTAGCGTGTGATCCCAAATTGTATTTCTGTTGTCGTAGGTTTGATATCTACCTTGTATGTAACCTTCGGCACCACCTTTGTTCTGTCCGATTTCGTTACGCTCTGTGTAAAAATCCAAACCGGTTCTCCAGAAAACGTTAATGTTGTCGTTTATTTTGTAAGTAGCCTGTGTGCTTCCAAAGAAACGATTTGTCAACTGATTGGCGAATGCATTCGCAGCTGTCCATCTTGGGTTCTGAATATCGTTACCTCCTCTATAGTAAACACTTCTACCATCAATAGGGCTCTGGAAAGGCAGTCCCATCAAATCCACACTTCGTGGTGTGAAGAACAGGTGGCCAAATACAGACGAACCAGCTCCAAAGGAACCGTTACCGGTACTTGCTGCAATTGGAGGAGATTTTACATCACTCTTTGAAAAGTTAAAGGTAGAGTTGATTGTAAAGTTGTTGCTCAACTCAGCGCGTCCACCTAAACTAATATTGGTTCTTTGTAGTTTGTTGCCAGGGGTAAACCCTTCGTCTCTAAGATTACTGGCACTTGCATTAAAGGCAATTTTTCCATCTTCTGACCCACCAGAGGCATTAACAGCATTGTTGGTCACAACACCAGTACGGAAAAAATTCTTTACACCGTCATAAGGTCTAAATTCATACGTAGCTCCTTGATATTCAGGGAATGCTGCACTTACACCGGCATTAACGGAATATGGATGTCTGATCAAGATAGTACCATCTGGGGATGTTCCTCTCCATGTAGCACCGAAGTTGTTAGGGTCAGGAATGTTGAAATCAGGTCCCCAGTTACTGAAGAATTCACCATAAGCCTGGTCAAAACCATTACCATATTGGTCTTGGTAATCAGGCAATGTGGATATTTCATTAAAAAATATTGATGAAGTAACGGTAATTTCTGATTTTGCCCTGCTGGCCCCGGCAGCACCTGCCTTAGTGGTAATTAATATTACACCATTCCTTCCTGCGGTACCATATAGGTTGGCAGCAGCCAAACCTTTAAGTACACTTACATTGGCAATGGAGTTAGGGTCAAGGTCCAAAAATCTACTTGACCCCACGTTACCATCAATGGCATCTCCTTGAGTATTGGTGTCAGAGCTGAACGGAACACCGTCCACAATAAACAACGGTTGGTTGGATCCGGAAATTGAAGTGAATCCACGAATAATAATGTTGGTAGCAGAACCGGATACACCGCTTGCTGCATTAATAAGTACCCCGGAAGCTTTACCGTTTAGTACCCTTCCTACATCACCTTCCGCTTTTTGCTCCAAATCTTCCGCTCCAACTGAGGAGACTGCGTAACCAAGGGCTTTCTTTTCCCTTTTAATACCCTGTGCGGTAACTACAACCTCTTCAAGGGCTTGGGCGTCTTCCACCATTTGAACATTGATTACACTACTGGCACCCACAACTTTGCTGGAGGGGCGTTGTCCAATGTAAGTGAAAAGCAATGTCTGTCCTTCACTTGCACTGATAGCATAATTTCCATCGAAATCTGTTTGGGTACCGGACGAGGTCCCTTCAACGACAATGTTGACTCCAGGCAGCGGGAGGCCATCGGCATCCGTAACTGTACCTGTAATCGTCTTGTCCTGTGCATAGGATATATGCACAACAAACGCCAATAATAGCGTTAACAATCCATTAAGTTTTGTTCTCATTGTTAAATTATTTGAATTAGCTAATCGCTAAAATCATAATTTCATGTTAATAATCCAAACTAATTTTATAAAATCTTTAAGACTGGTTATTTAAATGAAGTAACAGCAAAAACATCAATTTTGATTGATAACTACACAATTTTAAGGGGGTGTAATTGATCTTATATCAATATTATTAGTTTACCCCATGATTTAATAGGGATTTGGTTCAATAAATTTGATTTGATGTTTGGTTTTGTCTCAAAGAATAGATGCGGTATAAAGTGTTAGGGTAATGTTAAGAGTCGATTTTTTGTCTTTGCAGTTCTATACCTTAATATATAACGTTCATTTTGTGTCTCGGATTTTTGTCTTTCGGGAATCGTCTGGGGCGGATGTGGATCATTGTTTTTAGGGTGGGTTTTATCTTTTTTTGTATTCTACTTAAAATTAATTGCTAGGGATTTGAATTATTGGGAATTATCATTACATTTGCAGCCCTCAAAATGAGGGTTATTTAGTTTTTAAAAGGAATTTAATGCCAACAATTTCACAATTAGTACGAAAAGGAAGGGCCACGATTACCAAGAAGAGTAAATCGGCTGCTTTGGATTCGTGTCCTCAAAGAAGAGGGGTTTGTACGCGTGTTTACACTACTACACCAAAAAAACCAAACTCTGCAATGCGTAAAGTTGCAAGAGTAAGGTTGACCAATGGTAAAGAAGTGAACGCATACATTCCTGGTGAAGGACACAACCTCCAAGAGCACTCGATAGTATTGGTAAGGGGCGGAAGAGTAAAGGATTTGCCTGGTGTGCGATATCATATCGTTCGCGGTGCATTGGATACCGCAGGTGTTGCGGGAAGAACGCAGCGTCGATCTAAGTATGGTGCAAAGCGTCCTAAAAATTAATCATTTTTAAGAAAGAGAGATGAGAAAAAAACAGGCAAAAAAAAGACCTTTATTACCAGACCCAAAATTTAACGATCAGCTTGTTACGCGTTTTGTTAACATGATGATGTGGGATGGTAAGAAGTCAATTGCGTTTAAAATATTTTACGATGCAATTGAAATCGTTGATGAAAAAAATACAGACGAGGAAAAAACAGGATTGGAGCTTTGGAAAGATGCTCTTTCCAATGTTATGCCACACGTAGAGGTTCGTAGTAGAAGAGTGGGTGGTGCAACATTCCAGATTCCTATGCAGATTCGTCCAGATAGGAAAATATCCACTGCAATGAAGTGGTTGATCAGCTTTTCAAGAAAGCGTAACGAGAAATCCATGGCGCAAAAATTAGCAGCTGAAATTTTGGCAGCGGCTAAGGAAGAAGGTGCGGCAGTGAAGAAAAGAGTAGATACACACAAAATGGCTGAGGCCAATAAAGCGTTCTCACACTTTAGATTCTAAACAATACAATGGGAAGAGATTTAAAATATACAAGGAATATTGGTATTGCAGCCCACATTGATGCTGGAAAGACAACTACTACGGAGCGTATTCTTTTCTACACAGGTGTGAGTCACAAAATTGGGGAGGTGCACGATGGTGCGGCTACTATGGACTGGATGGAGCAAGAGCAAGAGCGTGGTATTACCATTACCTCTGCAGCTACAACCTGTACTTGGAAGTTCCCAATGGAGAATGCTCAAGCATTGCCAGATACAAAGGATTACCACTTTAATATTATCGATACCCCCGGACACGTTGATTTCACGGTTGAAGTAAACCGTTCCCTTCGTGTGTTGGATGGATTGGTTTTCTTGTTCAGTGCCGTTGATGGTGTTGAGCCTCAATCCGAAACCAACTGGAGGTTGGCCGATAACTATAAAGTGCCAAGAATTGGATTCGTGAACAAGATGGACCGTCAAGGTTCCAACTTCCTTGCGGTATGTAAGCAGGTTCGCGAAATGTTGGGGTCAAATGCAGTGCCGATCGTATTGCCGATTGGTGACGAAGCTGACTTTAAAGGAATCGTGGATTTGGCCAAGAACAGAGCTGTTGTTTGGCACGAGGATAACTTTGGTTCTACCTTTGATGTTGTTGATATCCCTGCTGATATGCAGGATGAGGTAAGGGAATATAGGGCTGCCTTGATCGAGGCGGTTGCTGAATATGACGAGGAATTGATGGAGAAGTTCTTCGAGGATGAAGACTCCATCACTGAGGAGGAAGTACATGCTGCACTACGTGCTGCTGTTATGGATAGGGCTATTATCCCTATGATCTGTGGTTCTTCCTTTAAAAATAAAGGAGTTCAGTTTTTGCTGGATGCGGTTTGTCGTTACTTGCCATCACCGTTGGATAAGGATGATATCGTAGGTGTTAATCCTGATACAGAAAAAGAAGAAAGAAGAAAACCAGATCCAAAAGAGCCATTTGCTGCTCTTGCATTTAAGATTGCTACAGATCCTTTCGTAGGTCGTTTGGCATTCTTTAGAGCATATTCTGGTCGTTTGGATGCAGGTTCTTATATTTTGAACAACCGTTCAGGTAACAAAGAGCGTATTTCCCGTATCTATCAGATGCACTCCAATAAGCAAAATGCAATCGACTTTATCGAAGCTGGAGATATTGGTGCAGCAGTAGGATTTAAAGATATTAAGACTGGGGATACCCTTTCCGATGAAAAACATCCGATTGTTTTGGAAAGTATGCAGTTCCCGGAGCCTGTAATTGGTATCGCCGTAGAGCCAAAAACAAAAGCTGACGTAGATAAATTGGGTATGGCTTTGGCTAAATTGGCCGAAGAGGATCCAACGTTCCAAGTAAAAACGGATGAGGCCTCAGGACAGACCATTATTTCTGGTATGGGGGAGCTTCACTTGGATATTATTTGTGATCGTCTTAAGCGTGAGTTTAAGGTGGATGTTACCCAAGGTCAACCGCAGGTGGAGTACAAGGAAGCTATCACTGGTACAGCTGATCACAGAGAGACTTACAAGAAACAAACTGGTGGTCGTGGTAAATTCGCAGATATCGTATTTACTATGGAACCTGCTGAGGAAGGTAAATCCGGACTTGAGTTTGTAAACGTTATAAAAGGTGGTAACATTCCTAAGGAATTTGTTCCATCTGTTGAAAAAGGATTCAAAGAGGCTATGAAGAATGGTCCTTTGGCCGGTTTCGAAATGGATTCCATGAAGATCACCCTTAAAGATGGTTCCTTCCACCCTGTGGATTCCGACCAACTTTCTTTCGAATTGGCCGCAAAATTGGGTTACAAAGTTGCTGCTAAGAAAGCAAGGGCTATCATTATGGAGCCAATCATGAAATTGGAAGTTCTAACTCCAGAGGAAAACATGGGTGATATTGTTGGTGACTTGAATCGTAGAAGAGGTCAAGTGAACAGTATGTCAGATAGGGCAGGAGCAAAGGTTGTTAAGGCTGAAGTTCCACTATCAGAAATGTTTGGTTATGTTACTGCTTTGAGGACTTTGTCTTCAGGTAGAGCAACATCAACAATGGAATTTTCACACTATGCAGAGACTCCTTCCAATATTGCAGAGGAAGTGATCAAAGCAGCTAAAGGAGTAACCGCTTAATTTTTCAGCAAGATGAGTCAAAAAATTAGAATAAAATTGAAATCTTACGATCACAATTTGGTGGACAAATCTGCTGAAAAGATCGTGAAAACAGTAAAAACGACAGGTGCTGTGGTAACTGGACCAATTCCGTTGCCAACTCGCAAAAAGATATTTACAGTTTTGCGTTCACCTCACGTGAACAAAAAGGCTAGAGAGCAGTTCCAATTGAGTTCATACAAGAGACTATTGGATATTTATAGCTCTTCATCAAAAACTATCGATGCCCTTATGAAGCTTGAGCTTCCAAGTGGTGTTGAAGTTGAGATCAAAGTCTGATAATATTTCCGCTGAATAGCGGGGGTCACATGTCCCGAACGATGGTTCGGGAAAAACGGAGAAAGAAAAGAATCTGGGTCAGAACAGAATATTTTCTTGACCCAATTTTTTTGCCAATTATTTGGCACAAATAGAAAAGTAAACAATTAATAATTAATAATTATGTCTGGGTTAATAGGTAAGAAAATCGGTATGACCAGCATTTTCGACGAGAATGGAAAGAACGTTCCATGTACCGTTTTGGAAGCTGGGCCATGCGTGGTTACCCAAGTCAGAACCGAAGAGGTAGACGGGTACAATGCCCTTCAGCTAGGTTTCGATGACAAGGCAGAAAAGCGTGCTAACAAGGCCGAAACAGGTCACTACAAAAAAGCAGGTACTTCTCCTAAAAAGAAAGTCGTTGAATTCCATGGATTTGAAGGTGATTACAAATTGGGAGATACTGTAGGTGTCGACCTTTTTCAAGAAGGAGAATTTGTTGATGTAGTTGGTACGTCAAAAGGTAAAGGATTCCAAGGTGTTGTAAAGCGTCATGGTTTCGGTGGAGTTGGTCAAGCAACCCACGGTCAGCACAACAGATTGAGAGCTCCAGGGTCCATCGGTGCTGCATCTTATCCATCCAAAGTAGTAAAAGGTCTTCGTATGGCCGGTAGAATGGGTGGTGACAGGGTTACTGCACAGAACTTAAGAGTGTTGAAAGTGGTTCCAGAGAAAAATCTTTTGGTTGTTAAAGGATGTGTGCCTGGCCATAAAAATGCATATGTAACTATTCAAAGGTGGCAATAATGAAGGTAGCAGTTTTAGATATCAATGGAAAAGAAACAGGTAGGAAAGTAGAGCTTTCTGACGATGTTTTCGGGATAGAGCCTAACGAGCATGCCATTTATTTGGATGTTAAGCAGTACTTGGCCCACCAAAGGCAAGGAACGCACAAGGCCAAAGAAAGAGCTGAGATTGCTGGTAGTACCAGGAAAATCAAGAAGCAGAAAGGTACCGGTACCGCAAGGGCTGGTAGCATTAAATCCCCTGTGTTTAGAGGTGGAGGTAGAATCTTTGGTCCAAGACCGAAGGACTACACCCAAAAGTTGAACAAGAACATGAAGCGATTGGCCAGAAAATCTGCCTTAAGCTTGAAGTCCAAAGAGCAATCTTTGGTGGTTGTGGAAGACTTCAATTTTGAAGCTCCAAAAACAAAGGACTTCGTTAATTTCTTGTCTTCCTTGGGAATAGAAAAGAAAAAGTCCCTTATTGTGTTGGGTGATACAAATAATAACGTATATTTGTCGTCGCGTAATTTGGAACGCTCCGAAGTTGTAACAGGCTCAGGATTAAACACTTACAAAATTGTTAATGCAACAAGTTTGGTGTTGACCGAAAGCGCTTTGGAAGGAATTGAATCGAACCTAAAGAAATAAGAGTATCATGAGTGTGTTGATAAAACCGATAATTACGGAGAAGATGACCGCCGATAGCGAGCTTTTCAATCGCTACGGATTCTTTGTAAATCCAGCTGCTAACAAGTTGGAAATCAAAGAAGCGGTAGAGGCAACTTATGGTGTGTCTGTTGAAAAGGTAAGAACCATGAATTATGGTCCAACGCGTAAGAGTCGTTATACAAAAACCGGTATTCAGCATGGAAAAACAAATGCGATCAAAAAAGCAATTGTTGATGTAGCTGAAGGTGATATTATTGATTTTTACAGTAATCTATAAAGACGAGAAATGTCAGTTAGAAAATTAAAACCGATAACCCCTGGTCAGCGTTTTAGAGTAGTAAACGGATTTGACGCGATTACTACTGATAAGCCGGAGAAAAGCTTGCTTGCTCCGATCAAAAAGACAGGTGGTAGGAACAGTCAAGGAAAAATGACCATGCGTCACAAAGGTGGTGGTCATAAAAGAAGATATCGAATCATCGATTTCAAAAGGGATAAACAAGGAGTTGAAGCTACTGTAGTTTCAATCCAGTACGATCCAAACAGAACTGCGTTTATCGCCTTGGTAGAGTATAAGGATGGTGAAAAAAGATATGTAGTTGCCCAAAATGGTTTGCAGGTAGGTCAGGCTATTCGGTCCGGAACCGGTTCTGCTCCCGAAATTGGAAATGCTCTTCCTTTGAGCGAAGTTCCATTGGGTACTATTGTTTCTTGTATTGAGTTAAGGCCTGGTCAAGGTGCTATTATGGCGCGTAGTGCAGGAACATTTGCTCAATTAATGGCAAAGGACGGTAAGTTCGTGACATTGAAATTGCCATCTGGAGAAACTAGAATGATTTTGGCTACTTGTTTGGCCACAATCGGAGCGGTTTCCAACTCTGACCACCAATTGCTTGTTTCCGGTAAAGCTGGTAGAAGCAGATGGTTGGGTAGAAGACCAAGAACTAGACCTGTTGCAATGAACCCTGTAGATCACCCAATGGGAGGTGGTGAAGGTAGAGCTTCAGGAGGTCATCCAAGATCTAGAAACGGTATTCCTGCAAAAGGATTCAGAACCCGTTCCAAGACCAAGGACACCAATAGATATATCATAGAACGTAGAAAGAAATAAAAGAAAAGTAAATGGCACGTTCGTTAAAAAAAGGACCATACGTTCATTTTAGTCTGGAGAAAAAAGTTCAGACCAATATAGAATCAGGTAAGAAAACAGTTATCAAAACGTGGTCTAGAGCCTCTATGATAACGCCAGACTTTGTAGGGCAAACTATCGCAGTTCACAACGGAAGACAATTTGTTCCCGTTTTTGTAACTGAGAACATGGTAGGTCACAAACTAGGGGAATTTTCACCTACTAGATCTTTTAGGGGTCATGCAGGGGCTAAAAACAAAGGTAAAAAGTAAGTAAGCTATGGGAGTTCGTAAGAGAGAAATGGCCGAAAGGTTGAAGGAAGAAAAAAAGCAACTTGCTATTGCAAAGCTTAACAATTGCCCAACGTCTCCAAGAAAAATGCGTTTGGTCGCTGACTTGGTGAGAGGTAAGCAAATTGAGATGGCTTTGGCTACCTTGAGATTTAACCCAAAAGAAGCTTCTAGAAAGTTGGAAAAGCTTTTGCTGTCCGCAATCGCTAACTGGGAAGCAAAAAATGAGGGTGCTGATATCGAAGCGGCAAATCTTTACATTAAAGAAATCCGTGTTGACGGAGGAACTATGTTGAAGAGATTGAGACCTGCTCCACAAGGTAGGGCACACAGAATCAGAAAGCGTTCCAATCATGTGACTATGATCTTGGAGGCCAATAACAACGTTGAAAGCTAGAAATTAGAATATGGGACAGAAGACCAATCCAATAGGAAATCGCTTAGGAATTATCAGAGGATGGGAATCCAACTGGTACGGAGGAAATGATTACGGCGATAAACTGGCTGAAGACGATAAGATCAGAAAATATATCCATGCACGTTTGGCAAAAGCCAGTGTGTCAAGGGTAATTATCGAGAGAACCTTGAAATTGATCACTATTACCATCACCACGTCTAGACCTGGTATTATCATTGGTAAAGGTGGGCAAGAGGTTGATAAACTTAAGGAAGAGCTTAAGAAAATCACCAACAAAGAGGTTCAGATCAATATTCATGAAATTAAGAGGCCTGAGCTTGATGCAAACTTGGTGGCAGCTAGTGTTGCTAGACAGATTGAGAGTAGGATTTCATACAGAAGAGCTATTAAAATGGCTATTGCGGCTGCAATGCGTATGAATGCCGAAGGTATCAAGATTCAGATTTCTGGACGTTTGAACGGTGCAGAGATGGCGCGTTCCGAATCTTACAAAGAAGGAAGGATTCCATTGTCTACTTTCCGTGCCGATGTTGACTATGCCTTGCACGAAGCTCATACTACTTATGGTAGATTGGGAGTAAAGGTGTGGATCATGAAAGGAGAAGTTTACGGAAAAAGAGAACTTTCCCCATTGGTAGGATTGAGCACTGGTCAAGGAAAAAGCGGTAAGGACAACAAGAAACCCCGCCGTAGAAAGTAATAAGATAAAGTAAGGTAAAATGTTACAGCCAAAAAGAACAAAATTTCGTAAGGCCCAGAAAGGGCGTATGAAGGGTATCTCCCAGAGAGGACACCAACTTTCCAATGGAATGTTCGGTATCAAGTCCATGGATTCACACTTCATTACTTCCCGTCAAATCGAGGCTGCGCGTATCGCTGCGACAAGATACATGAAGAGACAAGGTCAATTGTGGATCAAAATATTCCCGGACAAGCCTATCACCAAAAAGCCTCTTGAGGTTCGTATGGGTAAAGGTAAAGGTGCTCCAGAATATTGGGTAGCCGTGGTTAAGCCGGGTAGAATCATGTTCGAGATTGCTGGTGTACCAAAGGATATTGCCCAGGAGGCCTTAAGGCTTGCGGCACAAAAACTACCGGTTAAGACCAAGTTTGTTGTAGCAAGGGATTATTCCGCCTAATTTTTAATTGAGAAGAAAGATGAGACAATCAGAAATAAAAGAACTTTCAATTGAAGAGCTAAAGGAGAGATTGGCCGAGTTGAAAAAGCAGCACGCCGACCTTAAAATGGCCCACGCCGTTACTCCTTTGGAAAATCCTTTACAGATCAGAAAGACTAGAAGGACGGTAGCAAGACTTGCGACTGAAATAACTAAAAGGGAATTACAATAATCGGTTCTGCCTTATGGAAAACAGAAATTTAAGAAAAGAAAGAATAGGCGTTGTTACCAGCAACAAAATGGAGAAATCGATAGTGGTTTCTGAGGTAAAAAGAATGAAGCACCCTATGTACGGGAAATTCGTTTTGAAGACCAAGAAGTATGTTGCCCACGACGAGAAGAACGATTGCAACGAAGGTGATACCGTCAAAATAATGGAAACACGACCATTGAGCAAAACAAAATGCTGGAGGTTGGTAGAAATCCTAGAAAGAGCTAAATAATTATGGTACAGCAAGAATCAAGATTAAGGGTTGCGGACAATACCGGTGCAAAAGAAGTTTTGACCATCCGCGTACTAGGAGGAACAAAGAGAAGATACGCTTCCTTGGGTGACAAAATTGTTGTTACTGTAAAAGAAGCTACTCCGAACGGTACTGTAAAGAAAGGTTCTGTTTCTACAGCAGTTGTTGTTAGAACTAAGAAAGAAGTGAGAAGACCTGACGGTTCTTACATCCGTTTCGACGACAACGCATGTGTGTTGTTGAACCCAACCGGAGAGATGAGAGGAACTCGTGTATTCGGTCCCGTGGCAAGAGAGTTGAGGGACAGACAATTCATGAAGATTGTTTCATTGGCGCCTGAAGTGCTATAAAAGAAATATCAGAAAGATGAAGTTGAAAATAAAAACAGGGGATACGGTAAGAGTCATTGCGGGAGACCACAAAGGCAGTGAAGGTAAGGTACTTCAAGTTGACCGTGAAAAGAACAAGGCTATCGTAGAGGGTGTTAACGAAGTGTCCAAACACGAAAAGCCAAGTGCGAACAATCCTCAAGGAGGCATAACTAAAAAGGAAGCTCCAATACATATTTCCAATCTTTCCTTGATCGATCCAAAATCTGGCGAGGCAACTCGTGTTGGGTACGAAGTAAGGGACGGTAAGAAAGTAAGGGTTTCTAAAAAATCCAATGAAGTAATTTAGTCATGAGTTATATTCCAAGATTAAAGCAAGAATATAAGGAGCGCGTGATCAAGGCGCTAACGGAAGAGTTTGGTTACAAGAATGTAATGCAGGTTCCTAAGTTGCAGAAAATAGTGGTAAGCCGTGGAGTCGGTGCTGCTGTTTCCGATAAAAAGCTTATCGATCATGCCGTGGACGAGTTGACCAATATCACAGGTCAAAAGGCAGTTGCCACACTTTCTAAGAAAGACGTTGCTACCTTTAAATTAAGAAAAGGTATGCCGATTGGTGCTAAAGTGACATTGAGAGGTGAGCGCATGTACGAATTTTTGGATAGATTGATCACAAGTGCACTACCAAGGGTGCGTGATTTTTCAGGAGTTAAAGCCACAGGTTTCGACGGTAGAGGTAACTACAATTTAGGTGTTACTGAACAAATCATCTTTCCAGAAATCAATATCGATAGAATTAACAGAATCAATGGGATGGACATTACGTTCGTTACTTCCGCTGAGACTGACAAGGAAGCAAAATCATTGTTAACCGAACTGGGAGTACCCTTTAAAAAGAACTAGTATGGCCAAGGAATCAATGAAAGCCCGCGAAAGAAAAAGGGCTAAAATGGTAGAAAAATACGCCGAGAAAAGAAAAGCGCTAAAGGAAGCGGGAGATTATGAGGCTTTGCAAAAGTTGCCTGTTAATGCATCTCCAGTTCGTATGAGGAACCGTTGTAAACTAACTGGTAGACCTCGTGGTTACATGAGAACTTTCGGTATATCAAGGGTGATGTTCAGGGAAATGGCCAACAAAGGTTTGATTCCTGGTGTTAAAAAGGCAAGTTGGTAATTTAGATAAAGAAAAGAAATGCTTACAGATCCAATTTCAGATTATTTGACCAGATTGAGAAATGCCAACAAGGCAGGTCATAGGGTTGTAAATATCCCAGGTTCCAATCTAAAGAGACAAATTACCAAAATATTGTTCGACCAAGGATATATTTTGAGCTATAAGTTCGAGGAGAATGAAGTACAGGGAAATATCAAAATAGCCCTTAAGTACGATAAATTCACCAAGGAGCCTATCATTAAAAAATTGCAGAGGGTTAGTAAACCAGGTCTGCGTAAATATTCAAACTCAAGCGATTTGCCTAGAGTGTTGAACGGTTTGGGAATTGCCATCATTTCAACTTCACACGGAGTTATGACGAGCAAGCAAGCTCAGCAAGAGAACGTAGGTGGTGAAGTATTGTGCTACGTATATTAATTGAGAAAAGAGAAGAAAAATGTCTAGAATAGGTAACAGTCCAGTTAATATTCCTGAGGGAGTCACTGT
Source organism: Flagellimonas chongwuensis (assembly GCF_013376415.1). Lineage (GTDB taxonomy): Bacteria > Bacteroidota > Bacteroidia > Flavobacteriales > Flavobacteriaceae > Flagellimonas > Flagellimonas chongwuensis. The sequence goes on along the minus strand of NZ_WYET01000002.1, from coordinate 100,544 downwards.
AGAAGTGAAGGATTCCGTAGTTACTGTAAAAGGTAAACTAGGAGAACTTTCGCAAGAGTTTTCAGGGATCGACATAAAAGTCGAGGACGGAAATGTTGTTTTGGAAAGACCTTCCGATGACAACGAGCATAAAGCAAAACATGGTTTATACCGCGCTCTTATCAATAATATGGTAGAAGGTGTAACCAATGGTTGGACCAAGCAATTGGAACTTGTAGGTGTTGGTTACAGAGCCAGCAATCAAGGACAAAAGTTGGATTTGGCCCTAGGATTCTCTCACAATATCATTTTGGATATTGCTCCAGAAGTGAAAATCGAGACTATCTCCGAAAAAGGGAAGAACCCTATCGTGAAACTAACATCCCACGACAAGCAATTGGTAGGTCAAGTGGCCGCCAAGATCAGATCTTTCCGTAAGCCAGAGCCTTACAAAGGAAAAGGTGTGAAGTTCGTAGGAGAACAATTAAGAAGAAAAGCAGGTAAATCAGCTTAATAATTAAGACTATGGGATTATCTACTACTGAAAGGAAATTACGCATCCGAAGAAGAATACGAAAAGTATCCTTCGGAACTGAAGCAAGACCAAGGTTGTCTGTATTCAGAAGCAATAAAGAAATATACGCCCAGTTGATAGACGACAATAAAGGTGTAACTTTGGCGGCAGCTTCATCTAGAGATAAGGATGTAGAAGCCAAAGGAACAAAGTCCGAAGTCGCTACAAACGTGGGTAAGGCCATAGCCGAGAAGGCCCTTAAGCTTGGTGTTGAAGCCGTGGCTTTTGATAGGGGAGGAAACCTATATCACGGAAGAGTAAAATCATTGGCTGAAGGCGCTAGGGAGGCCGGACTAAAATTTTAATAAACTATGTACCAGAATTACAAGAACGTAGAGATAGTAAAGCCAGGTGGACTGGAGTTGAAGGACCGTTTGGTTGGAGTACAAAGGGTTACCAAGGTAACAAAAGGTGGTAGAGCCTTTGGTTTTTCAGCAATAGTTGTTGTTGGTGATGAAAACGGAGTAGTTGGACATGGTTTGGGTAAATCCAAAGAGGTTGCCACAGCTATTGCGAAGGCTATCGAGGATGCTAAAAAGAACTTGGTTCGTATACCTTTGACAAAAGCAACACTTCCTCATGAACAAAAAGGAAAGTTCGGAGGCGCAAGGGTGTTCATCAAGCCAGCATCGCATGGTACCGGGGTAATCGCCGGTGGAGCAGTGAGAGCCGTATTGGAAGCAGTTGGAGTACATGACGTACTTTCAAAGTCTCAAGGATCTTCAAACCCGCACAACGTGGTAAAAGCAACTTTCGATGCTTTGTTGCAATTGAGAAGCGCTGACACTGTAGCTAAGCAAAGAGGAGTTTCCTTGGAAAAAGTCTTTAAAGGATAAATAGAGGATATTATGTCAAAGATTAAGGTTAAGCAAATAAAGAGCGGCATTAAAAAGCCACAAAACCAAAAAAGAACTTTGGAGGCTCTTGGACTGAAAAAAATCGGACAGGTAGTTGAGCACGAAGCAACTCCTAGTATCCTTGGAATGGTAAATAAGGTAAAACACTTGGTTTCCACTGAGGAAGCTTAAAATATAAAGGCACATGGATTTAAATAATCTTAAACCAGCGGATGGCGCTGTGCACAGAGAAGGAAAACGTGTAGGACGTGGAGAAGGCTCCGGTAAAGGAGGAACTTCTACCCGTGGACATAAAGGGGCCAAGTCTAGATCTGGATATTCCAAAAAGATTGGTTTCGAAGGTGGTCAGATGCCATTGCAAAGACGTGTACCTAAGTTTGGTTTTACCAACATCAATAGAAAAGAGTACACTGGGATTAATTTAGGTAAACTACAAGAGTTGGTAGATAAGGGCGTTGTTAAAAACGAGGTTACCTTGGAAACTCTTTTGGAGAACGGATTGGCCCACAAAAATGATTTGGTAAAGATATTGGGTGATGGCGAATTGAAGGCGTCCCTTAAAGTATCTGTACATAAATTTACTGCTTCCGCAAAAGCTGCCATCGAGTCAGCAGGAGGTGAAGCAATAAGTTTATAAGAAGTTATAGCATGAAGAAATTTATTGAGACCATATCAAATATCTGGAAGATAGATGAACTGAGACAACGTATTATCCTAACATTGGGATTGTTATTGGTGTACCGATTCGGTGCCCAAGTTGTCCTTCCGGGTATTGATACCGCCCAATTGGCCCAATTATCCTCGCAGACCGAAAATGGAATCTTGGGTATTCTGAATGCTTTTACAGGTGGTGCTTTTGCGAATGCTTCGGTATTCGCTTTGGGTATTATGCCCTACATCTCCGCTTCGATCGTGGTACAGTTGATGGGAATTGCGATTCCCTACCTTCAAAAACTACAGAAAGAAGGAGAAAGTGGTAGAAAGACCATCAATCAGATAACCCGTTGGTTAACGATAGGTATCTGTATAGTTCAAGCCCCAGCCTACTTGTACGGTCTAGGTGCCCTAGGTGTGCCGGACAGTGCATTTGTTTTGGGTAAAGGTTTGGATTTCATCGTTCCAGCTGTTATTATATTGGTAACAGGATGTGTGTTCGCCATGTGGTTGGGTGAAAAAATTACCGATAAGGGAATCGGAAACGGTATATCCCTATTGATTATGGTAGGTATTATCGCTACAATGCCACAAGCATTTGCACAGGAATTTGTTTCAAGAACAACCAACAATACCGGTGGCATCATGTTTATGTTGATCGAGGTAATTGTTTGGTTCTTGGTAATATTGGCCAGTGTTTATCTGACCATGGCTGTAAGACAGATTCCGGTACAATATGCAAGAAGAACCGCTTCTGGCGGATACGAAAAGAATGTAATGGGAGCACGCCAGTACATTCCTTTAAAATTGAATGCATCTGGTGTAATGCCTATTATCTTTGCACAGGCAATTATGTTTGCACCAAGTTTAATTGGTAGAACATTTAATGATACAGCTGCAGGGCAGTGGATGGAAGTACAGTTCGCCGATATATTCGGATTGGCTTACAATATCCTATTTGCAGTACTGATTATCATATTCACATACTTCTATACAGCAATCACAGTACCGACCAACAAAATGGCCGATGATTTGAAAAGAAGTGGTGGCTTTATCCCTGGCATACGCCCTGGGAAAGAAACAGGAAATTACTTGGACAAAATCATGTCCTTGATTACATTACCAGGATCTATCTTTTTGGCATTGTTGGCAGTATTGCCTGCGATTGTTGTGAAATTGATGGACGTACAGGCCGGATGGGCATTGTTTTATGGAGGAACCTCACTATTGATTATGGTAGGTGTGGCCATAGACACAGTACAACAAGTAAATTCTTATTTGTTGAATAGACATTACGACGGCTTGATGAAAACCGGTAAAAACAGAAAAGTAGCATAATTTATGGCAAAGCAGCCAGCAATAGAACAAGACGGGACTATCATTGAAGCATTGTCCAATGCAATGTTCAGGGTAGAATTGGAAAATGGGCACGTTGTAACGGCGCACATATCAGGGAAAATGCGTATGCACTACATAAAGCTGCTTCCCGGTGATAAAGTGAAGTTGGAAATGAGTCCATACGATTTAACAAAAGCAAGAATTACGTATAGATACTAGTTACATGAAAGTAAGAGCATCAATAAAAAAGAGAAGTGCCGACTGCAAGATTGTTCGCAGAAAGGGCAGATTGTATGTGATCAACAAAAAGAATCCTAGATTTAAACAAAGACAAGGGTAATTATGGCAAGAATTGCAGGTGTAGATATACCTAAACAAAAGCGTGGCGTTGTTTCGCTTACCTATATCTTCGGAGTGGGTAATAGCAGAGCTCAAGAGATTTTGAAAACGGCGCAGGTAAGTGAAGATACCAAGGTTTCCGATTGGACAGATGATGAGATTGGTAGAATCAGGGAGGCTGTTTCCGCTTACACTATCGAAGGTGAGCTTCGCTCAGAAACCTCAATGAACATCAAACGTTTGATGGACATCGGTTGTTACCGTGGAATTCGTCACAGAGCTGGATTGCCATTGAGAGGTCAACGTACAAAGAACAACTCTAGGACCAGAAAAGGAAAAAGAAAAACGGTTGCTAACAAGAAAAAGGCAACTAAATAATAAGAACATAGTCATTAGTATTTAGACGTTAGAAGAATCTGTTTGAAATGTAAAAGTCTAGGATTCCAATAACTAAGAGCTAACACTAGAAACTAAAAAATATGGCAAAAACAAGTAAAACTACAACCAAGAAGCGCAAAGTAGTAGTAGATGCTACAGGAGAGGCGCACGTTGTAGCATCTTTCAACAACATCATTATTTCCCTTACCAATAAGAAGGGTGATGTCATTTCATGGTCATCTGCAGGGAAAATGGGATTCCGTGGTTCTAAAAAGAACACTCCCTACGCAGCCCAGGTTGCGGCCGAAGATTGTGCAAAGGTTGCTCATGAGGCAGGCTTGAGAAAAGTGAAGGTTTATGTAAAAGGACCAGGTAACGGTAGGGAATCAGCTATCCGTTCCATTCACAACTCAGGAATCGAAGTAACAGAGATCGTTGACGTTACTCCACTACCGCACAACGGATGTAGACCTCCTAAAAGAAGAAGAGTTTAATTATCAATTATATTGTTTAACGGGCCCCCTAAAAAGGGTCTTCACCCGAAGGTGCAGTTAGATTATCGAAGGATAAGCCTTAATTCATAATCGCACTTTCAAACCAAAAGAAGATGGCAAGATATACAGGACCAAAAACAAAAATCGCTAGAAAATTTGGAGAAGCGATTTTCGGAGACGATAAGTCATTCGAAAAGAAAAATTACCCTCCAGGACAACACGGTAACAACAGACGTCGTGGTAAAAAGTCTGAATATGCAATCCAGTTGATGGAGAAGCAAAAGGCAAAATACACGTATGGTATTTTGGAAAAACAATTCCGTAACCTTTTTGCCGAGGCAAAAAGAAAAGAAGGAGTTACCGGTGAGGTTTTGCTTCAATTGTGTGAGTCACGTTTAGACAACGTGGTTTTCAGAATGGGAATTTCTCCATCAAGAAGAGGTGCACGCCAGTTGGTATCGCACCGTCATATTACAGTAAACGGGGAGGTCGTTAACATTCCATCTTACTCGCTAAAGGCCGGTGATGTGGTAGGTGTTAGGGAAAAATCCAAATCCGTACAATCCATCGTGGATTCATTGGCTAATAACAGCAGTGTTTACGAATGGATTACTTGGAACTCTGAAAAGAAAGAAGGTACTTATGTAGCTGTTCCAGAAAGACTACAGATTCCTGAGAATATCAAGGAGCAACTGATAGTCGAATTATACTCTAAATAAGAATTCAACATTAATCCAATTATGGCATTACTTAATTTTCAGAAGCCCGATAAAGTTATAATGATCGATTCAACAGATTTCGAGGGGAAATTCGAATTTCGTCCCTTGGAACCTGGATATGGATTAACAGTTGGGAATGCGCTGAGAAGGGTTTTGCTTTCCTCTTTGGAAGGTTTTGCCATCACTTCTGTGCGCATAGATGGAGTTGAACATGAGTTTTCTGTTATCCCAGGCGTTGTTGAAGACGTTACCGAAATTATCCTGAACTTAAAACAAGTTAGGTTTAAAAGACAGATTGATGATGTTGAGAGCGAGACTGTATCTATTTCCGTAAGCGGAAAAGAACAAATGACCGCTGGTGACTTCCAAAAGTTCATCTCAGGATATCAAGTCCTTAACCCGGATTTGGTAATCTGTAACATGGACCCAAAGGTCAACATCAACATGGAGATTGTTATCGAAAAAGGTCGTGGTTATGTTCCTGCTGAGGAAAACAAAAAATCCAATGCACCTTTGGGAAGCATTGCGGTTGATTCTGTTTACACTCCTGTTAAGAACGTAAAATACAGCATCGAAAACTATAGGGTAGAGCAAAAGACCGATTATGAAAAATTGGTTTTTGAAATCATCACTGATGGTTCCATCCACCCTAAAGATGCATTGACAGAGGCCGCTAAAGTTTTGATTCACCACTTTATGTTGTTCTCCGATGAGCGTATCACCCTTGAGGCTGATGAGATTGCTCAGACAGAGACCTACGATGAGGAATCATTGCACATGCGCCAGCTGTTGAAAACCAAATTGGTAGACATGGATTTGTCCGTAAGGGCGTTGAACTGTCTAAAAGCTGCCGAAGTGGATACTTTGGGAGATTTGGTTTCCTTCAACAAAAACGATTTGATGAAATTCAGAAACTTCGGTAAAAAATCATTGACCGAGTTGGAAGAATTGGTCATAAACAAAGGCCTGCAATTTGGTATGGACCTTTCAAAATACAAATTAGATAAAGATTAATAATCATATTTTGCTCTCTCTGTAAAAAGGGATTTGGTAGCAAGATGATAACTTAGAACAATGAGACACGGAAAGAAGTTTAATCACTTAGGTAGAACATCTGCCCACAGAAAGGCAATGTTGGCCAACATGGGTTGTTCCCTTATCGAACACAAAAGAATCAACACTACGGTTGCAAAAGCCAAGGCGTTGAAACAGTTTATCGAGCCTTTGATCACAAAAGCAAAGACCGAGAACAACCAAACTACCGAAAAAGGTACACACAACAGAAGGGTTGTATTCAGTAACTTAAGAAGCAAGGAAGCTGTAACAGAATTGTTCAGCAACGTAGCGGAGAAAGTTGGTGACAGACCAGGTGGTTATACAAGAATTATAAAATTGGGTAACCGATTGGGAGATAACGCTGACATGGCGATGATCGAGTTGGTAGACTTCAATGAGCTTTACAACGCAGGTAAGCCTAAGAAGAAATCGACCAGAAGAAGTAGAAGAGGAGGCGCAGCAAAAAAAGCTGAGACACCAGTACCAGCGGCTGAAACCAAAACTGACGATTCTGAAGAATAAGAAGAATGTTATTAACTATTGTATTTAACGAAAAAGGATAAGTGAGAACTTATCCTTTTTTTATGTTTTTTTGTCAAAACTGAAACTAGAGCACAAAATGAAGTATCACACAAAGAAAAAAGCGTTGATTTTGTTAGCGGATGGAACCATATTTTATGGCAAGGCCGTTGGAGGAAGAGAAGGTACCGCAGTAGGGGAAGTTTGTTTCAATACTGGGATGACGGGTTACCAAGAGATTTTTACAGACCCGTCCTATTACGGACAGTTAATGGTCACCACCAATGCACACATTGGGAATTATGGGGCCAATTTGGAAGAAGTGGAATCTGATTCCGTGAAGATTGCCGGTTTGATCTGTAAAAATTTCAGTTACGATTACTCAAGACCCAATGCGGACATGAGTTTGTTGGAGTTTTTGGACAAAAACAACCTTTTGGCCATTTCAGATGTGGACACTCGTGCTTTGGTGAGCTATATTCGTGACAATGGCGCCATGAATGCCTTGATCTCCACAAAAGTGGACGATATTGATGCGTTAAAAGAAGAATTGAAGCAAGTCCCCAGTATGGAAGGCTTGGAACTTTCATCCAAAGTATCCACAAAAGAACCTTATTTCTACGGAGACGAAAACGCTGAGATTAAAATCTCTGCGTTGGACATCGGAATCAAAAAGAACATTTTGAGGAATTTGGCAAAGAGGGGAGCCTATATCAAAGTATTCCCATATAATTCATCGTATGATGCAATGAAAGAATGGAACCCTGACGGTTATTTTATATCCAATGGTCCTGGAGATCCAGAACCGTTGACCGATGCCGTAGCTGCCACTAAGGAGATGATTGCTTCCGACAAACCTTTGTTCGGAATCTGTTTAGGGCACCAAGTATTGGCCTTGGCCAACGGGGTTTCCACCTATAAGATGCACAATGGTCACAGGGGGATCAATCACCCGATTCTAAACTTGGTTACCGGCAAAGGAGAAATTACCTCTCAAAATCACGGATTCGCGGTGAACAGGGAAGAGACGGAAGCAAATGCTGAGTTGGAGATTACACACACACATTTGAACGATCAAACCGTTGCAGGAATCAAAATGAAGAACAAGGACGTATTCTCGGTGCAATACCATCCCGAAGCAAGTCCAGGTCCACACGATGCAGACTATCTGTTCGACCAGTTCTTCGATTTGATCAAGGCTAGCAAAAACTAAAACGATATAGTTTTGTTTTTAAGCATTTAAGTGCGTTTTGTGAGTAATATCATGGAGTTAAAAACACTGTCTTTTGTATCTTTAGCCAATAATCACAACTATAAAACATTGAATTAAAATGAGCATCATTATCAACATTCATGCAAGACAAATATTGGATTCCAGAGGGAACCCGACAGTAGAAGTAGATGTAACAACAGAAAATGGAATAGTGGGAAGGGCAGCAGTACCTTCTGGAGCCTCTACTGGGGAGCATGAAGCCGTTGAATTGCGAGATGGGGGAGATTCCTTTATGGGTAAAGGTGTCGGAAAGGCTGTGAATAATGTAAACACAATCATAGCGGAGGAGCTTATCGGTACTTCGGTTTTTGAACAGAACCATATTGATCAAACAATGATCGAGTTGGACGGTACTCCAAACAAATCAAAATTGGGGGCCAACGCCATTTTGGGGGTATCCTTGGCAGTGGCAAAGGCTGCAGCGAATGAGTTGGGTATGCCATTGTACCGCTACGTAGGCGGTGTTAGTGCCAATACGCTTCCAGTTCCAATGATGAACATTATCAACGGAGGGTCGCACTCAGATGCTCCCATTGCTTTCCAAGAATTTATGGTAATGCCAGTTAAGGCAAAGGATTTTAGTCATGCCATGCAAATGGGAACGGAAATCTTCCACAACCTTAAGAAAGTATTGCACGATCGTAATTTGAGTACTGCTGTAGGTGATGAAGGTGGATTTGCACCGACATTGGAAGGTGGTACCGAAGACGCTTTGGATACTATCGCAAAAGCTGTGGAAAAAGCAGGTTACAAATTGGGAGATGAGATCATGATTGCATTGGATTGTGCTTCGGCAGAATTTTATGTTGACGGAGCTTACGATTATACCAAATTCGAAGGAAGCAAAGGTGTAGTGCGTACGTCTGAGGAGCAAGCTCAGTATCTTGCCGACCTTTGTGAAAAATATCCAATCATCTCCATAGAAGATGGAATGGACGAAAACGATTGGGAAGGTTGGAAGGTTTTGACTGAAAAGATCGGTGACAAAGTTCAATTGGTTGGGGATGACTTGTTCGTGACCAACGTAGAGCGTTTGTCTCGCGGTATTGAGAATGGAATCGCCAATTCAATTTTGATCAAAGTAAATCAAATTGGAACATTGACCGAGACCATAGCTGCTGTAAACATGGCAAAGAATGCCGGATATACGTCCGTAATGTCACACAGGTCAGGTGAAACAGAGGATAATACCATAGCAGATTTGGCAGTGGCATTGAACACAGGACAAATCAAAACAGGTTCTGCGTCCAGAAGTGACCGTATGGCCAAATACAACCAATTATTGAGAATTGAGGAAGAATTGGGCGAAGTTGCCTATTATCCACAAGAAAAAGCCTTCAAGGTAAACTAAGAATAATGATTTTTTAGCATACAAAAAGCCTTTCCTAACTCGGAAAGGCTTTTTTTTGTTTCAGTTCCAAACTTTGGTTAAATTAAGGGTTCACTAAACTATCATTAATAATTCTCCCGCATGAACAACTTTCTTTTTATTGCCGCCGAAAATGACGCTTTGGAAAACTGTAAAGCTGGTGGCATGGGCGACGTGGTCCGCGATGTGCCAAGGCAGATTTCGGAAAAGGGTGATAAGGTGCATGTGGTTGTACCCGCATACTCTAGATTGCATCATGAGGGATTGCCAAGAACCACGGTGAATTTTACCTTGCGCGGTTTGGGGTATACTGCCGAGCTCTACGAAGTAAAACCTAAAAAGGAGTTCCCTAATATTTTTCATTATGTGCTGCATCATCCGGAGATTGAAGCAGGCGATATTGCACACATTTACCACAATGATCCAGAAGAGCCCTTTTATACCGATGCCATTAAGTATTTTATCTTTTGTACCGCGGTAGCCGAAGCCATAAAGCAGGGAGCATTTGGAGATGTAGATTTGGTACACCTGCACGATTGGCACTCCAGCCTATTATTGTTCTTGCGCGAATACCATCCAGAATATACCAATCTGAAGGACATCAGGATTGTTTATAGCATCCATAATTTGGCCATTCAAGGCATACGTCCATTTGACAATAATTATTCCTCCGTTAAAAACTGGTTCCCCAATGTTCCGTTAGATTATCAAAAGTTGATGGACCATAGATATCAGGATTGTATCAACCTTATGGCCGTGGGCATTCGATTTGCGGATGCCGTACATACGGTATCACCATCCTATAAAGATGATGTGTTGTTGCCCAGTTCACCACCCGAGTTCATTGGAGGGGAAGGCTTGGAAACAGATTTACAAAAGGCGGATGAAGAAGGACGGTTGTTTGGCATACTGAACGGTTGTAACTATAAAAACATCAACAAGGAGAAAAAGGGGAATATTTACCGGAATACGGTGAAAGCCTTATTTGGTTGGTTGCAGCAAGAGGATAAAAAATACAAGGCAGACTTTTTGGCCCATACCGGGGAAAAAATCATGGCATTTGTGGAAGAGCGTCCCAAATTTATCGCTTCGAGCGTAGCTAGGTTGACAGAGCAAAAATTTTACTTTTTCATGAGGTCGCCAGAAGCCTTTGTGGAAATACTGAAAAAGCTCGAAAAGGTCGATGGTATCTTTATGCTTTTGGGTACCGGAGCTCCAGAGTATGAGGAACTCTTCAGGAAATTGAGCTACCAACATAAGAATTTCATATTCACCAACGGTCAGTCAGAAAAACTCATTGATTCTATGTACCTGGAATCCGACCTGTATTTTATGCCCAGCCTTTTTGAACCTTGTGGCATCAGTCAAATGCTTGCTATGAGAAATGGGAATCCATGTTTGGTCCACCATACCGGAGGGTTAAAGGATACCGTGGAACATATGAGGACAGGTTTTAGTTTTGATGGCGATAGCTACGATGAAAAAATTAAAAGCATGTTGGAAGCAATGGATGTAGCTTTGGATGTGTTCGCAAATGATAAACCAACTTGGAAAAAAATACAGGCTGCGGCACGAAAAAAACGCTTTACATGGCAGAAATCCGTAGACGAATATTACAAAGTGCTCTACAAATTGGATTGACCCGATTTTTATGTATCATTTTAGCGTTAATATCAACACAAATAGCGGCTGGAAATTGTTAATGGCTGTGCTTTTTCGTAATTTTCGCATTCTATTTTTACTAATCTATTAAAACATAAAATGTCGGATAAAGCTATACTCGAATATGGGGGAGAAAGATATGAATTCCCTGTTATAAAAGGTACTGAAGATGAATTGGCCATAGATATCAAAACCTTGAGGGCCGCAACAGGAATGGTGACCATAGACCCCGGTTACAAAAACACTGGGTCTTGTGAGAGTGCCATAACGTTCCTCGATGGCGAAAAAGGTATTTTGAGATATCGAGGATATTCCATTGAAGATCTTGCCGAGAAAGCTGACTTTTTGGAAGTTGCATATCTTCTGATTTTTGGCGAGTTGCCCAACAAGGAGCAGCTTGAAAAATTCCACAGCGACATTAAAGAAGAATCCCAAGTGGACGAGGAGATGAAGAAAATTTTGGATGGCTTTCCAAAATCTGCCCACCCTATGGGCGTGCTATCTTCGTTGACAAGTGCTTTGGTCGCTTTTAATCCATCTTGTGTGGACGTTTCTTCGGAGTCCGCTATGTATAACTCCATTGTTCGTATTTTGGCCAAGTTCCCGGTGTTGGTGGCTTGGACCTTACGTAAGAAAAAAGGTCTTCCATTGGATTATGGGGATGATACTTTGGGCTATGTGGAAAACATCCATAAAATGATGTTCAAAAGACCAAATCAAGAATATAAAAGAGACCCAATAGCAATCGACGCTTTGGACAAATTGTTGATTTTGCACGCAGATCACGAACAAAACTGTTCCACTTCTACGGTAAGAATCGTGGGTTCTTCCCATGCCGGTCTTTTTGCTTCACTTTCCGCAGGTATATCGGCACTATGGGGGCCATTGCATGGTGGGGCCAACCAAGCTGTACTGGAAATGTTGGAAGCTATCGAAGCAGATGGTGGTGATACTAAAAAATACATGGCCAAAGCCAAGGATAAGGAAGATCCTTTCAGGTTGATGGGCTTTGGACACAGAGTATATAAAAACTTTGACCCAAGAGCCAAGATTATCAAAAAGTCCGCAGACGAGGTATTGGGCAATTTAGGTATTCAAGATCCTATTTTGGATATTGCCAAAGGTCTGGAGAAAGAAGCCTTGGAAGACAGCTACTTCGTAGATAGAAAACTGTACCCCAACGTGGATTTCTATTCTGGAATCATCTACCGTGCGCTGGGTATTCCAACAGAAATGTTCACTGTAATGTTCGCATTGGGTAGATTGCCCGGTTGGATTGCACAATGGAGAGAAATGAGATTGAGAAAAGAACCGATAGGTAGACCAAGACAGGTTTACATCGGTGAAAACCACAGAAGCTTTGTTCCTTTGGAAAAAAGATAAGATTTGGAACATTGAGAATAAAAAAGGGGGCAATTATCGTCCCCTTTTTCAATGGGACAAATTAACTAACTATAGAATGCGTCCTATTGTGTTTTGGTTTAAATGCTTATCCTTATCTAGGCACATTCGCATTATTTCAAACTGGTAATGCCTTTGCATTTCGGAAATGTCCTCTCTGGATGCTTCATTTTTTGCATCTTGAAAAGTTTTGTGGATAAAGTCATGTGCATCCACAGTACTCAAGCTCTTTAGGGTAGAATCCAACGCTGTGCTATATTTCCTCGCTGATTCGTTCACTCTATTGTATTCAGGTTCTATATGCTGATGGGTTATCTGGTGTGTAAACAGAAAATGTCTCTTGGGCAAGTCCTCTTGGGTAATGCAATCATCATATTTTACCACATGAATCATCTCATGATTAGCAGCAGTCCCAGTTTTGGAAATAAAGCTAAAACGATCTATTTTTTGGAAAGCATTCATGCCCCCAAAGACAACTGCTAAAGTTGCCAGTAGAATGGATGTGAGCATTAATTTTTTCATAGGTAAGAAAAATCTTAAAACAAAAGTAGTAATAAAAACAGTTTAAGTGCCTGATATATGTCAGTTTTTGAGTTTTTGAACAGTATTTTGAGGTTTTGATAAAAATTACCCCGTTTTAAAACTGCAAACCATACTTCTAGAGGGTAAGGCATTGAAAAGTTGGAGGATTTTCTTATTTACGCGAGCAATAAAATTCAACTAAAACACTAGATTTGCCATAGAAATTTTAGGATTTTTTCGTATTGATCATATCTGCCGATATTTTCGGAGACAAATAACCCTAGTATGATAGATTTGAACGTTGTTGATGAAACCAGCCCTTTAAAAGCAGTCATTTTAGGAACTGCAGAAAGTTGTGGGCCAGTTCCGACTATTGAGGAAGCCTACGACCCAAAATCCATCGAATTTATCAAAGCAGGTACGTATCCAAAGGAGGCAGATATGATCAAAGAAATGGATGCTTTTGCCAGTGTATTCCATAAATATGATGTAAAGGTTTATCGGCCCGAGGTATTGGAAGATTGTAACCAGATATTTGCACGTGATATTGCTTTTGTAATAGAGGATAACCTGTTTCATGCCAATATTTTGCCGGACCGCGAAAGAGAGTTCGAAGCCATCCATGAGGTTTTGGATAATATTGACCCCAATAAAATTATAAGGCCACCGGCCGAGGTACATATTGAAGGTGGCGATGTAATGCCCTGGAACGACCATATTTTTATTGGAACCTATACCGGTTCAGACTATGCAAGCTACATAACGGCACGAACCAACATTGAAGCAGTGGAGTTTATTCGGGATATGTTCCCTCATAAAACCGTGAAATCCTTTGAACTGAGAAAATCGAATACCAACCCAAGGGAAAACGCATTGCACTTGGATTGTTGTTTTCAACCCGTAGGAAAGGATAAGGCCATTTTGCACAAGAACGGATTTCTAGTGGAAGAAGAATACCAATATTTGGTGGATTTCTTCGGTCCGGACAATATCTTTGAAATCGATAAGGAAGAAATGTATCAAATGTTCAGCAATGTATTTTCCATCTCTCCGGAAGTCGTAGTTTCGGAAAGAAATTTTACCCGATTGAACAATTGGCTTCGGGACCAGGGATTTACCGTAGAGGAGATTCCCTATGCCGAAATAGCCAAACAAGAAGGTCTGTTGCGATGCAGCACCATGCCTTTGGTAAGAGCATAAATTTTATAACCCCGTTTCCTGCTGCCACAGGTATACCAAAACAGTCAACGTATTGAAGAATCAGATTACCGGCACTATTCTTATGGTGCGCCCCGTTAACTTTAGGATGAACGAGCAGACTGCCGTCAACAATTATTTTCAGGAAGACCCGCATCTAAAAAATGCCGAGATCAATAGAAAGGCACAGGAAGAATTCGACCAATTTGTAAAGGTACTTCGGGACAATGGTGTCAACGTGATTACCATAAGCGACAATATGGAGCGCGATACTCCCGATTCCATATTTCCGAACAACTGGGTCTCTTTTCACGATAATGGAACCGTTTGCGTATACCCGATGTTTGCGGAAAACCGCAGAAAGGAGCGAAGAGAGGACATTTTTGAACTTTTGGAAGACAACGGTTTTGTAATCAATAATTTTATGGATTACACGGACGCAGAAGAGGAAGAGGTGTTTTTGGAAGGTACTGGCAGTATTCTATTGGACAGGGTTAACCAGAAAGCATATTGCGCATTGTCCGAACGTGCGCACGAAGATCTCTTTATCGAGTTTTGTGAAGATTTTGATTGTTTTCCGGTAATATTTCATGCCAATCAAACGGTGGAAGGTGAGCGATTGCCTATTTATCATACCAACGTAATGATGGCCATGGCGGAAACCTTTGCCGTTATCTGTTTGGATTCCATCGATGATAAAAAGGAACGAAAAAACGTGGTGGACCATATTAAAATGGATGGCAAGGAAATTATACGCATTACCGAAGAGCAAATGTGCCACTTTGCTGGAAACATGCTACAGGTAATCGGTACCGACGATAAGCGTTTTATGGTGATGAGCACCCAAGCGTACAATAGCCTCACACAAGAACAAATCACGGTCATTGAAAAACATTGTCTCATCATCCACAGTCCGTTGGATACTATCGAGACCTGTGGTGGTGGTAGCGCCCGTTGTATGATGGCCGAAGTATTTTTGCCAAAAGCCTAATTGTCCCCTAGAGGGACTTTAAGGGTGTATTGGCCCAATTGAGAATAGAATTAAGTAGCATATGCGCAGAAATTTTGAGATTTTAGGGATGTGTGCAGGATGGTTTGCCGTACTCGCCCAACTCTATTTAATGCTCCAGAACAGAGAAACCGCCCTGATTGAAAGTTTGTTGCGTTTTATCAGCTATTTTACCATTCTTACCAACACATTGGTTGCCCTCTTTTTTACCACTAGGGTGTTTGGGGCGGACCAAAAACGACTGGCCCTTTTACACCGGAAGGCTACACCAATGGCTCTGACCTCTTTTATATTGGTGGTGGGATTGGTGTACCAATTTGTTCTCAGGAGCCTTTGGGCTCCAACGGGCCTGCAAATGGTGGTGGATGAACTTTTGCATACCATAATCCCTGTACTGATGTATGTGTATTGGCTCATGTTCTGTTCCAAGACCACGGTTGAATGGAAACAGCTCTCCAAGTGGCTGCTTTACCCTTTAGGGTATGTGGTTTTTGTGCTGGCCCGCGGACATTTCTCTGGCTTTTATCCGTATCCTTTTTTAAATGTTGTGGAGCTTGGGCTGGGTTCGGTGCTTTTGAATAGCTGTTTTGTGTTATTGTTGATACTCCTGATTATGGCGGCTCTCTACTTTTTAGGGAAACTGCTCCGGCCGAAACAATGAACAATTGACAGTGAGCAATCTAAGGAAAGTTGAGATTTCTCAATCGATGCTTCCGCATCTCATTTCGAAATGACTCCCCTTCACGCTAAACTTGTTTCAGTATTCCTTTTTTAAGGGTTTATGGTTTGACACGAATTCCTCAAATTTCCCCGAAGTAACTTTTTGTCATTTCGAACCGACCGAAGGAAGTGTGAGAAATCTAAGGAAAGTTGAGATTTCTCAATCGCTGCTATGCATTTCATTTTCTTAACCCAACCACAATTCCTCTAAGTGCAGCGACTACTTCTTGTATTTCTTTACGGTCAAACGTATCTTCTTCCAAATAAAACAACATTTCCAAGGCTAGATCCAAAACTTTGGCCAATTCTTCTGGTGTGCCATACCAATCTTCAATCCAATTTGTTAAAACCTCACTATGTTCCATATCAAATCAAAACTTGCCATATATGGCATTTACACCCATAAATATAAGCCTTTTCTTGACTTGTCAAATATGACAAGTATGGAAAGATTGGAAGTTTTAAAGAAAATCGGGGAAAATGTCAAGAAAGCGCGGCTTGAAAAGGGGTATACACAAGTCGATTTGGTAGGTAAAATAGAAACTCGAATCGATACGACCAATATTTCAAGAATAGAAAAGGGAAGGACTAACGCCACCATTCATACCTTGTACCGAATAAGCCAAGCCTTGGAAGTACCCTTATCTGAAATCTGTAATCTAGAACTATAATTATCTATACATTTGTTGCAAAGACCTCAAAAAATATGAGAAACGTATTCAGTCTCCTTGTTTTTGTCCTATTCTACAATGTCGCTTTTTCACAAATTGAAACCTATCCCAAAGGTGGGTACGCCAATCTTCAAGGAGTTTTGGAGAAAACTCCATGTTCTGATTTCAATGTTGAGATTGAAAGACGTTCCAAAGGAAAGATTAAAATGGTGGCAGGTAACGATTATCAATTAAACCCAATTGATAAATCGGTAAAAAAGAAGTTTTTAAAAAATGAACTATATGCCTATTCTGATGGGGATTCTTTGCTGCTTAACTGCAAAAAATATGAGATTCAATTTTGGTATAGTATGATAGAAGCTGAAAATGATGACTATTTTCTTTTTAGGGCTGGCTTGCCCTCCAATTTTGAACGGTACGGACTCGAAGCTTCCAATCTTCCCTATATGTTTGGGGGAATTATTGCTGGAATTAGTGCGGCCAAAAGGGCGTTGATTAGATTGCCCTATATTTTGGACAAGGAAAAAGACGAAGTTTATATTGTTTCCGAAGAAAATATTTTAGAATACATTGGGGATAATCAGGGTTTAAAGGAACAATTTGCCAATGAACTGGAAAAAGGTGATGTTGATACCCTCATGAGATACTTAACCGAATGGGTTAATTCTTCAAAGTAAGGCCTTGTACTACTTCTCAACCGTAAACCCCCGTATCGCCTGGTTGGGCTCCATAATGGTGTAGCCTTTCCAAAACTCCGCATCGTAGCGTGGCATGTAGGTAGCCTTCACCGTTTTATCCTCTTTAAAGGACTTGAACTCGCTCTCGGCAATGTTGTCTTGGTTAAAGACTACAAGCTCCCACTTGGAGGTAACGTTCATCTGGAAGTCAATGTTCAGCTTCAATTCGTTCTGTTTGCGACGGCCTTTTACATGTTTGTTCTTTTCCACCACTTTTAGCGGTCTGTCCACCCCAAAGAATTTACCATCGGCCAATTCCATAAACTGAAGGTCGTACTTGCCGTTGGGCAGTTTGGCAAATCGCATGGTGCCCTTGTACACCGTTTCGCGGTAGGTAATACCAAGCAACCTAAAGTTGCGCAAGCGTTGTGTATTGGTAAAATCCAACCGCATTACGGCAAAGTCCTCAATGTTGATATAGAGACGTCCCTTAAAATCCGCACTATTTCGCTTGGGCCAAAAATCGACCACGTAGACCCCTGCATCACCAATATCGGCATAGCCGGCCAATTTAAATTCGTAACGGCGGTTCTTGTCCACCAAGTCCAATTTAGTATCATCTTTATAGTACAGTTGACTCAACAGTTCCTTGAACTGCCAACGTTGACTATCGGTCAAGCCCGAAATACTGTCTTTTTTTACTTGGGCTTTCAGCTTTTTGGCTTGGTCCATCCGTTCATCGTCCATGGTATCCAGAATGGAATCCACTTGTATCTTTTCACTAAAAATCCCCGATTTTATCTTTAGATAAGATCCCGGCTTTACGTTTGCTGTAAAGATATCCTCCATGTGTTCCGCCAAATCTTCAAAAGAACCCACATCGCGTTTATCGTACAGGTCGGCCGCTTTTAGAATGTTGAGCTTGTAATCGGTGTTGTTTTTATAGAAGTCGCCAAAACTTTCGGTATAGTGCGAAGCATTTTTAGGGATAGAACGGGCAATGCTGTCCATCAATTCCTTGTTGAGTTCTTTAATGGATGATTTTTCGAACCCAAAATCTACTTTGTGCATGTTGGCCAGTTCCGATTTCCGAAGGAAAAACCGTTGTTTTACGGGGGCTTTGTTCACGTTTTGGGGAATGTTCTCTATCATTTTATCAATAATGTCATCCACCTCCAGCTCCTTGTCGAACACATATACACCGCTCAATTCAATGGCCTTGGCACTCAAAGTAACCAAGCTGTCCTGCATCTGTTCCAGCGTGAAGCCTTTTTTCTCGTAGCCCATGGAAGTCACATAAATGGAGTCGGGCAGGGCGGTACCTTCATCCAATACAAAACTGAAACGGCCTTCATCATTAGTGACCACGCCTTGGTGCTCCCCATACTGGATGGTGGCGTAGGGAATTCCTTTTTGGGTCTTGGCATCCACCAAACGCGAACTAATGGTCTGGGCCGCCATCGGAAGTGCGATCAAAAGCGAAAAATAAGCAAGAAATAGGGTCTGTTTTACGGACATAATTACAGTTATGGTTTCAATGTTAAGACGACTTTTGGGGAGGAAAGGTTGTCTGTGGTTTAGACGAGCTTTGGGCAATTTTGTGACAAAGTGCAAAGAAATAGGGAATCCCCGATATGGCTTAATAGTATTTTAACAGCTTTGGGTTAGGAGTTAGGAGTTAGGAGTTAGGAGTTAGGAGTTAGGGGTTAGGGGTTGGTAGTTGGGAGTTGGGAAGATTCGTCATTTCGAACGTATGTGAGAAATCTAAACTGTTCTTAGATTTCTCAATCGTCCAAATGGTTATCAGGATTCATTTCGAAATGACACTACGTTATGCTTAACTCCTTCGACTGCGCTAGATGTAGCAGAGGTTTTTATTTTGAGTATTTACACTTTTGCAATATTCCGGATCATGTTGCCAAAGATGAAAAGGTGGAACGGGAGCACGGAGTACCAATACAATCGCCCCAATAGCCCTTTGGGCCTAAAGGTAGCGGTTTGGTAAAGCACACCGTCCTCAATTTTAAACTCCAACCAAGCTTCGCCCGGGGTTTTCATTTCGGCAAAAAGCAACAGTCGCTTGCTTTTTTTGTCGGCCAAGAGGACTCGCCAAAAGTCCAGCGCATCCCCAGGAAAAATTTTATCGGGATGGGTGCGTCCGCGTCGCAGTCCCGGTCCCCCAACTAGCTTGTCCAAAAAACCACGGATTTTCCAAAGCCAATTACCGTAATACCAACCGTTTGCGCCACCAATGCGCCAGATGTTCTTAAAGACTTCTTTCTCATTTTGTATGGGAGTGGATTTTTTATCCTGCAGAACACCATATTTGGGTACTTGAATATAATCTTCGAGATCCTTTTTTATTCTGCCGCTTGCAATACTGTCCTTCCAGCTACTAATAACGAGGTTTTGTTCAATTTTTTTGAAAGCCAAGTCGATGGCTTCTTCATAACTATGGGTTTCTATGCCCAGCATTTTTTGTAAACGATTATCCTCGGCAATGACTTCCATTTTCATGCTGTCCACCAGGTTCATGGCCAATTTATAGGAAGTCGAGGTCACAAAATAGAGCCAGTAGGAAGACAATTTCGGGGTCATCACGGGAACGGTGAAAATCCAGTTTTTAAACCCACGGACCTTGGCGTAGCCGTGCAACATATCTTTATAAGTAAGAATATCGGGACCGCCAATATCAAAGGATTGACCGTACGTTTCTTTGTTGCCCAACACTTCGGTAAGGAACTGAATCACATCGCGAATGGCAATCGGCTGCGTTTTGGTAAGCACCCATTTAGGGGTAATCATGATGGGCAGTTTTTCGCAGAGGTCCCGTATAATTTCAAAAGAAGAGCTTCCAGAGCCTACAATAATCCCAGCACGGAGCACCGTAACATCAAACGGGCCTTTGTATAGAATTTCTTCTACATTTTTTCTGGAGCTGAGGTGTTTGGAAAGTTCCTTGTCGTTCACAATACCGCTGAGGTAGATAACCTGTTGGCACTGGGTGTTCTCCAAAATCATATTAAAATTTTTGGCCGCTTGCGCCTCTTTTTCATCAAAATCGGTGACGGAGGAGGTCATGGAATGTATCAAGTAGTAGGCGGCATCAATATCCTTGGGCACTTGTTGTTTTTCGGGGTCGTCCAAAAAATCAATCTCGACAATATCAATTTTTGAGCGGATTTTAGCATCGACCGAAAGCCGTTTTTCATCCCGAACAGCACAAACTACGCTGTGGCCCATATCCAAAAGTTTGGGTAATATGCGCATCCCGATGTAGCCATTGGCCCCTGTCAGTAATATTTTCATATATCTTCTAGGTTAGTGGGAAGGTTGTCCGCGCGATGGTCCAACAATTTACGGAAGAATCGCTGAATGACTTTGGTATCCGATTTTACTTTTATAAAGTAATGGTCCATATAAATGGAATAGATTCCGATATCACCCTTGTACACGTTCAATTTATAGTAGGGGATGATAAGCCCGTAGGTCTCCAAACGGGAACGGAACCGAACAATGATGCCGTTCGGACGAATTTCCACATTACAGGTATTGGTGCTGTTATCCAAAATGAGCAGATTGTAAATATCGATACTGGCTTCGGTAATAAAAAGTTTTGGGGAGCCGATACCGCCCATGGCAAAACGCTCTTTTATGGGGATGGGTTTACCCACGGCATCGTCAATTTTTTTGGTGATTGTTTTATCGTTGTAGGAGACGTTCAAAAGCATATCTAAAATTAGTCAAATTACGGCGGACCGTTTGACCGATGTGTGGGAAAAGCCCAAAAAATGCGTAGTTTTGCGCCCTGAAAAGCCTTTATAGATGAGTTTGCAGAACGATTTGACCCAAAAAGTAATCGAGGCGGTAAAACAACTGTACCAAGTTGACTTGCCCACGGTGGAATTTCAACCTACCCGAAAGGATTTTGAGGGTGACATTACCGTAGTGGTATTCCCTATGTTGCGCCTTGTGAAAGGGAATCCGGTTCAGATTGGGACCAAGATAGGGGAGTACCTTGTTGAGAATGTTGATGAAGTATTGAAATGCAACGTGGTACAAGGCTTTTTGAACATTGTTATTGCTGATAGCTACTACCTTAATTTCTTCAACAGCATTTTTGAAGAAACAGATTTTGGGTATGTAAAATCCCAGTCCAATGATGCCGTGATGGTGGAATATTCATCTCCCAATACCAACAAACCGTTGCACTTGGGGCATATCCGAAACAATCTTTTGGGCTATTCCGTAGCAGAGATTTTGAAGGCTTCGGGAAAAAAGGTGTACAAAACCCAAATCATCAATGATCGTGGCATCCATATTTGTAAAAGTATGTTGGCCTGGCAAAAGTTTAGTGAAGGTGAAACCCCAGAATCTTCCGGTTTAAAAGGGGACCACTTGGTTGGAAAATACTATGTGGCCTTTGATAAAGCCTACAAAGAACAGATAGCCGAATTGGTCGAATCAGGTACACCCAAAGATAAGGCTGAAAAAGAGGCTCCGATTTTATTGGAGGCCCAAGAAATGCTCCGTAAATGGGAAGCTGGGGATGATGAAGTTGTGGCACTTTGGAAAAAAATGAACGGTTGGGTGTACGAAGGTTTCGATATCACCTACAAGAACTTGGGCGTTGATTTTGACACACTCTACTACGAGAGCGATACCTATTTATTGGGTCGTGATGTGGTAAAGGATGGATTGGAGCGTGGTGTTTTCTTTAAAAAAGAAGATGGCAGTGTTTGGATTGACCTGACCGATGAGGGCTTGGATGAAAAAATCGTATTGCGTTCCGATGGTACTGCGGTGTATATGACCCAGGATATCGGTACGGCCATCCAACGGGTAACGGACCATCCAGACATTAACGGAATGGTCTACACGGTGGGTAATGAGCAGGATTATCACTTCAAGGTCTTGTTCCTTATCTTGAAAAAACTGGGTTATTCTTGGGCGGAGCAGTTGTTTCATCTGAGTTATGGAATGGTGGATTTGCCCAGCGGAAAAATGAAGAGTAGGGAAGGTACCGTAGTGGATGCGGACGACCTTATCAAAAATATGGAAGATACCGCTGAATCCATTTCCCAAGAATTGGGCAAATTGGAAGGCTATTCCGGTGAAGAGAAAAAGCAATTGTACCGAACCATAGGTTTGGGTGCGCTTAAGTACTACATTTTAAAAGTAGACCCTAAGAAGCGTATTCTCTTCAACCCTGAAGAATCGGTGGATTTTCAGGGAAACACAGGACCATTTATTCAATATACGTACGCAAGGATTCAATCTATTTTGCGTAAGGCAGAGGGTGTTGGGTCGAGCGCAGTCGAGACCTCTCTGGACTTGCACGAGAAGGAGAAGGAGTTGTTGAAACAAATTCAATTGTTCCCGGAAACGGTTCAGTTAGCGGCGGAAAACTTTAGTCCGGCATTGATTGCGAACTATACCTACGATTTGGTGAAGGAGTTTAACTCGTTCTATCAACAGGTCTCCATTTTAGGCGAAACCGACGAGCAGAAGAAAAACTTCAGGGTGCAATTGTCCCAAAAAGTGGGCGAGGTGATTCAATCTTCGTTCCGTTTGTTGGGTATTGATGTTCCTGATAGGATGTAGGAACCCTCTCAGTCTCCCTTATTAAAAGGGAGAAGCCTATGGATTTTCTTTAAAATGTTCAGTAATTTCCGATAATACGGATTCCAGGTTTTCAAACACCATTTTATTCTCAAATCGTATCACGGTATAACCTAGTTCATTTATAACCTGAGTGCGCTTTGCGTCGTATTCTTGGGCTTGAGGTGTATTGTGTACGGCTCCGTCCAATTCTATCACTAATTTTTCTGAAGCACAATAGAAATCAACAATGTAGTTTTTGATGCTATGCTGACGGTTGAAACGTCTACCTCGTAGTTTTTTGGCTTTGAGGTAACGCCATAAAAAAGCTTCGGCGGGGGTTAGGTTCTTTCGTAACTTTTTTCTGTAGTTTTCTAATTCTTTGCGGTTATGGATTCTTTTTTTCATCAATCTCTATATAAAAAGCTCCCCTCTTGGAAAAAGAGGGGTGATTCAGGTTATTGAATCGG
The DNA here is from genome assembly GCF_013376415.1 of Flagellimonas chongwuensis. Lineage (GTDB taxonomy): Bacteria > Bacteroidota > Bacteroidia > Flavobacteriales > Flavobacteriaceae > Flagellimonas > Flagellimonas chongwuensis. The sequence continues at coordinate 77,065 of NZ_WYET01000002.1, read as the reverse complement.
GGAGATTGATTCTATAAATCTACAAAATTTAAAAACTCACCCTAAAACTCATATTGGGGGTAATGCCCAGTGAAAAGTTTTCCACGGTCTCGATTTCATTATCTTGGTTGACCCGATAATATTTGTTGAGGCTGTTTCTTCTATTTGTGAAGTTTAAAATGGACAGCCCGGCGTTGGCCCGAATAGTTCTACCAATTTGAAAATTGTATATGGCCGAGGCATCCGCCCTAAAATAGTCAGGTAATCGGCTACTGTTCGGGGCCTGAAAGTTGATTCTGGGCGGGGAGAAGTTCTCATCCAGCCCTTCATCGCCTGGAACAGGTTCGGTAAACGGTTTGCCTGTTCTGTAATTAAGACCAATACTCAGCTTCAAATCCTTATAATTGTAGGTGCTGGCAAAGGTAATGGTGTGCCTTATGTCCAAATTGTTCGGGAATGTTTGTGGTACAATGGAGTCGAAGGTGTAATCATTCTTGTTGTAAGCATAGCTTAACCAAGTACTATAATTATCTCCTTTTTTATTGATGAGCAGTTCCAATCCCTTAACATTGTAGCTTCCTATTTCTCCCGAAAATTGATATTGATTTTGGAATCCTTGCGTGCTGGTGCTGATGCCGTCCACATTTTTATAGAAGCCCTCGACACCCACATAAAAATTGTTTTTTTCGTAATTGATGCCTACCGAGCCTTGCTTGCTCTTGGTCACGGGAAGCGTGTTATCGTTGGAAAGAATCCATCTGCGTTTTTCGATGCCCAAAAAATTTTGTTCCAAATCTATGATTTGGTTGGTAGTCTGGCTTTTGAATTCTCCCAAAACTTCGGCCCTAATATAATTGGCCAATTTAAAGTTCAGGTTGATTCTGGGTTCCACCAAAAGCTGTTGAAAGGTGTTTAGATTCTCGATAAAATTGAATCGCGCTCCAATTTCCCCGATGAATTTATTCCCGGGAGAATTGTAATTGAGTTGTGAGTATGGTGCGTGGGTTCGGATTACTCCTTTAAGTTCACTTTCAAAACTGGGCTGATTTATGATAGTGGCATTGACAATACCAGTTTCAATATATTGGTACCCATTGTTCCAGTTAAAGGAATCATTCAGAATATAGTTGGTATTTAATTTTAAGGCGTTTTCAATCACCTGATTGTTTTGGAACAACTGCTGAACCTGATTGTCATAAATATTTTGTGCATCCAAATTGTACTTGGAGTAATACATATTCAGGTGTGTGGAGAATCTATCGGTCCAACTGCTCTGGAGTTGTCCTCCAACGGAAATATTGTCCTGCTTCAATAGGCTGATGTTGGTTTCATCTGCCGTAACATTGGTCTCATCAAATTTCAAATTGTTTTTGATGTGTATTACACTCAGTCTGATTTTGTGATATTCGTTGAGGTCGTACAGGATTTTTCCGGAAAAATCGTAAAAGAAAAAGTCTTCATCACGTATAAATTCATCATCGACGGTACTGTTGTTTTGAAGTGTAATCTCACTATCCTGGAAAGCCCGATTGATGAATTGTTTGTAGGTGGGTGTGCTTAAAAAGTCGGTGGCAGAACGTCTTGCAGAAAACTGAATTCCAAGGTTATGGGTTATGGGAGCCTCGGCGTAAATATCACCGCTTATTAAATTAAAACCACCTCCGCCGCTAAAAGTTTCGGGGACAGAATTTCCTGTTTCCATTTGAATAACGCTGCTCACCCCGTCACCAAAGTTGGCGGGCGTCCCATTTTTATAGATGGTCACTTTATCCGTTTGATAGGGGTTAAAGGCAGATATCAACCCAAAAAAATGTCCGGATTGATACATTTTTATGCCGTTCCAAAGAATAAGGTTTTGGTCGTTGGTACCACCACGAACGTTGATGTCCGATACGGTCTCGTCAATACTTTTTATCCCCGGTAAGGCCTGGACGGTTTGCAGAATGTCAGGTTCAATAAGTCCTGGGAGTATTCCAAACTCTGCGGTGTTCAATGTGATGCTGGCATCCTTTTCTTTTATAATTCCCGAGGTGAGGTATTTGTACACGAACACTTCATCCAATTGTTCGTAATAAGGTGCCAAAAGTATTTTGGGACATCCGCTTTGTTGCAAGAGGGATTCTACCTTTACATATTTGGTCACATAACCCAAGTACCGAATCTGCAGGGATGCGTTTCTAGGAACGTTCTCCAGTGAAAAGGACCCGTTATTGTCCGTGATTTTAGCGGTGCCTGTTCCCAAAACCTCTATCGTGGCGCCAATAACCGTGTTTTCAGCAAAATTATCCAAAACCACACCGCACACATTGACCTGATTTTTGGTGGAGAGGGTGTAATATCGTTCATTGAGTTTTTCTGTTTGAATGCTGAAGGTGTTCTTGATATATTGAAGAATTTCTTCTAGGGTATTTAGGTTTTCTGGAATTTTGATGGAAAGACCATCCAAATCCTCATCTAGATAGGAGAACTTGACATTAAAACGATTCTCTATATTTTTTATGTATGAAATAAGGGATTGTTGTTCTTCCTGTGCATTGATGTTGCCTACCAGAAAAAACAAAACACCGAGGACGAGGCCTATATGCTTATTGTTGTGTGTTCTCAGCATAAAAAAGTACGTTGTCTCCGTCTATTTTAAAACGTGTTTGGGAGGGGGTACTTATACTTTTTAACGCCATTTTTAGGTCTGTGTTGTTAAACGAACCTGTAAATAAAAGATTTGTATCAATATTTTCAATGCTGACCTGGATATTGAACTGTCTTTCCAGCTCGGCAAAAACATATTTTAGGGGAATACTTTCAAAACTACTTTCGTTGTTCATCCAAGAGGGGGAATTACCATTTGGAGCGCCAGTGCTTACAATTTTGCCATCGATTACAAGGAATGAATTTCCTGCGGGCAGTTTTAATTCTTCATTGTTATAGGTAACGCTTACCAATCCTTCGTAGCAGGTTACTTCAAAAAAGCCTTTTCTGTTTTCCACATTGAATTGTGTTCCCAATACGCTAACTGTTCCATGGTCGGTGGAAACGGTGAATTTTTTTCCTTTGGCCACTTTAAAGAAAGCTTCGCCTTGTAAATCAATGTTTCGGTTTTTGTCCCAACTTTTCTCGTTGTATGAAATTTGGGAATCGGCATTCAAAAATATTTCGGAATCATCGGGAAGCACAACTTCGGAGCGTTCTGCAAATTCTGTGGTTACATTTTCGTCCAAAGTGTTTATGTAGAAGTATGAGCCAGCAAGTAGAACAGCAATGACTGCAGCCACCCTAAGGAATTTCTTGAACGGGTTCAGGGAAATTACCTTTGGCGCATTGTCGATGTACTCATCTTTTAGGCGTTGCAATGCTTGGTCGGCATCGAATTCGGGAGCTACCAACCTACTAGAAACATCCTTTAGCTTTTGGTACGAGGCATACGCTTCGGAGCCTTTAAATTCCCGAAGCTCATCCTCTGAAAGCTCTCCGCTCAGCCATTTTGCCAAATAATTTTCTTGCATGGGTTCTATGCTTTACGTTATACAAACAACTAGTTGTTAAAATACCCTACTTAAAATTCAAAATAAATTCTATAGCTAAATGCCATCAATATGTTCCCGTAAACTTTTGAGGGCCAAATGCATTCGTTTTTCAATGGCTTTTACGCTCACCTCCTCCATTTCTGCAATTTCTGCATATTTTTTACCATCGATTCGGTTCAGTAAAAATGTGGTCCGTTGATTTTCGGGTAGGGCATTAAGCGCATTGTCCAATTTTTCTTTGTATTCTTGTTCCTCCATCAAAAATTCTGGAGATTCGTTGGTTCTATCTTTTACAAGGCTGTCGGCATGTTTTAACCTCACCTTTTCAGCCTTTATCACATTTAAATAAAGGTTGTTGGCAACCGTGTAAACGTAGGATTTTGCTTTCTCCGGGCTCACTTTTGCACAGTTTTGCCATAACTTTACAAATGCTTCCTGTACGGCGTCATTTGCTTTTTCCTCATTACCGAACTTATAGAATATGTAGTTAAAGACCGTTTTGGAGTGGGCCTTGAAAACTTTACTGAAAATTTGCTCTTCACAAACGTTGCTCATCGAAGATGGTTTGATTAGGGAATCAAATATATTTGAAAAATATTAAGGAAAAGTAGGGTTTTTTTTTCGAGAATTGTTTAGTGGTAAAGAATAACCCCAAAAAATCAATAGTTATGAAGAAGCTGATTGACAATGTGATGCGTGTTGTGCTCATGGTGTCTGTTATTGGTTTGTATTCCTGTCAAGAGGAGTATGAAGATGTAGAGGGCAACGACCAAGAACAAACCATTGCAGCTAAATCTGACATTGCTGGTTTAATTCAACAAACCTCCTCCCAAGATGGTTCTTTTGACAATATTGTGGACGGAGCCAGTTGTTTCGCCGTCGAGTTTCCTTACACCGTAAATGCAAATGGGGTTGAGATCAGCATCAATTCCAAAAGTGATCTTGAAAAAATTGAAGAAGTCTTTGATGCTACCATTGAGGGAAATAATATCCTAGAAATAGTTTTTCCCGTCACAATAACATTTGCGGATTATAGCCAAATCACTATTGAAAATAAGGGAGAGCTTATGATTAGGGCCCGTGAATGCATTGAAGGCGGGGGGGATGATGATATTGAGTGTGTTGATTTCGTATATCCCATAACCTTGTTCACCTTTGTGATTGATGTACAACAGAGTTCCGAAATCCAAGTTGAAACCGATTTAGATATGTACCGTGTATTTTCGGAGTTGGAAGACAATCGATTGGTCAGTTTCCAGTACCCCATTACACTAACAAAACATGACGGTACTGAAGTTGTCATTGAAAACAATGCCGATTTGATAGCAACTTTGGAATTGGAAAAGAATGAATGTGATGAGGATGACGATAATGATTTTGGCGATGACGATTTTTCCGAAGCCGAGCTGGACCAATATTTAATGGCCTGCCCATTACAGGTAAAACAGGTAATCCGCAACCAAATGGACAACAGTGAACAATACCTGGAACATTTAATGGTATTTAGAGAAGATGGTTCTGTTGTTTTTTCCACATTTACGGCAAATGAGATAACAGGTGCCTGGAACACAAGTATGTCAAATGGAGCAGTGAACTTAAGGCTAGAGTTTGAAAATTTCACCGACTTTTCATCAGAATGGCAGGTGTATAAACTTGAGGAAGAGCTTATAAAGTTGTACAAAGACGATGGCAATAAAATTCTACTCGAAAGAAGATGCGATATATAAATCACAATGATTAATTCTGAATTGAAAAGTTTTCGAAGCTTAGATTGGTCAATTCTACAATAAGAAATAAAAATTTTCCCCATTCTTTTTCCAAAAGAAGGACGGCCCACCCCAAAGCCGTCCTTTTTCTTTTATATTATTATTAAATTTGTCCCTCTTTAAAACAAAGAACATATGTTCGATAATTTAAGTGAAAAGTTAGATAAAGCATTCCACGTCCTAAAAGGGCATGGTCAGATTACTGAAATCAATGTTGCGGAGACCCTGAAGGAAGTTCGAAGAGCTTTGTTGGATGCTGACGTAAACTTTAAGATAGCTAAGGAATTTACCAATACGGTAAAAGAAAAGGCACTGGGTCAAAACGTTTTGACCACCCTTCAGCCAGGCCAGCTCATGGTAAAACTGGTGAAGGATGAGCTTACCGAACTCATGGGCGGCGATGCCGAGGAAATCGACCTATCGGGCAATCCTTCGGTTATCTTGATGTCCGGTCTTCAAGGTTCGGGTAAAACCACCTTTTCCGGTAAATTGGCCAATTACCTCAAAAACAAAAAAACAAAGAAACCACTTTTGGTAGCCTGTGATGTGTATCGTCCTGCGGCGATAGACCAGTTGCATGTGGTAGGAGACCAAATTGGCGTAGAGGTGTATTCCGATAGGGATAACAACGACCCTGTTGCCATTGCCAAAGCAGGTATTGCCCATGCCAAAAGTACAGGTTGCAACGTTGTGATTATCGATACCGCCGGTCGTTTGGCCGTGGACGAGCAGATGATGGATGAAATCTCCAACATCCACAAAGCCATTGAGCCACAAGAAACCTTGTTTGTGGTGGATTCCATGACGGGTCAAGATGCCGTGAATACTGCAAAGGCGTTTAACGATGTCCTTAATTTTGATGGGGTAATCCTTACCAAGTTAGATGGTGATACCCGAGGGGGTGCTGCGATTTCCATTAAATCCGTAGTTGACAAGCCCATTAAATTTATCGGTACAGGGGAAAAAATGGAGGCCATTGATGTATTCCATCCATCCCGTATGGCCGACCGTATTTTGGGAATGGGAGACGTGGTGTCCTTGGTGGAGCGTGCCCAAGAACAGTTCGATGAAGAGCAGGCGCGTAAGATTCAAAAGAAAATTGCCAAGAACAAGTTCGGGTTCGATGACTTCTTGAGCCAAATACAGCAAATCAAGAAAATGGGGAACATGAAGGACCTCATGGGAATGATTCCAGGCGCTGGAAAGGCCTTGAAGGGATTGGATATAGATGACGATGCCTTCAAGCATATTGAGGCCATCATCCATTCTATGACCCCCGAAGAACGATCTACCCCAGCTATGTTGAATGCAAGCCGCAAAAAAAGAATTGCCGCAGGTAGCGGAACTTCTATTCAAGAAGTGAACCAGTTGCTCAAACAATTCGACCAAATGAGCAAGATGATGAAGATGATGCAAGGCGGCGGAGGCAAAAAGATGATGCAGATGATGCAGAATATGAGATAACTTTATTAAAAAGGCCAGAACTAAATACCAACACAACCCATGGAAATCCTTGACGGAAAAAAAATATCGAACCAAATTAAAGAAGAGATCACCGTTGAGGTGGCCCAAATGAAAGAACGGGGAGAAAAAGTCCCTCATTTGGCCGCTGTATTGGTGGGCAACGATGGGGCCAGTCTTACCTATGTGGGAAGTAAGGTGCGTTCCTGCAAAAAAATAGGTTTCGAATCCACCTTGATCCATCTTCCCGAAGAGACCACCGAAGAGGATTTGCTTAAGCAAGTACACCAATTGAACAACGACCCGGCAATCGATGGGTATATTGTTCAGCTTCCTTTGCCCAAACATATTGATGAGGAAAAAGTGCTAATGGCTGTTGATCCAGATAAGGATGTGGATGGATTCCACCCGACCAATTTTGGAAAAATGGCATTGGATATGGAAACCTTTATCTCGGCAACACCATTTGGAATTATGGAGTTATTGAAAAGGTATAACGTGGACACCGAAGGAAAACACACCGTTGTAATCGGGAGAAGCCACATCGTGGGCCGACCTATTAGTATCTTGATGAGTCAAAAAGGGAAACCCGGAAACTCCACAGTGACACTGGCACACAGTAGAACCCAGAACCTAAAGGAATTGACACTTCAAGCTGATATCGTGATATCTGCCTTGGGGGTTCCAAGATTCTTAAAGGCCGATATGGTCAAAGAGGGGGTTACCATCATAGATGTGGGAATCACTCGGGTTGCCGATGACACCAAAGAAAAGGGATATTACATCACTGGTGACGTGGATTTTGATAACGTCAGCAAAAAGGCGTCATTCATCACACCCGTACCTGGCGGAGTAGGGCCAATGACGATAGCAATGTTGCTCAAGAATACCTTATTGGCAAGAGAGCGCCATAATAACTAGCTTAGTTTTTCTGCTCGGTTTTTAAGGCCATTTGCTGCTCCTCATCAGGATTGAGGTGTTCAAATTCCGTTTCACCTTCGTCGTTGGTGCAGCTGGATACAGCCATAGCTGAAAAAACAAGGGTCACCAATAGTAAAATTGTCTTCATAGTAATAAGATTTGGGTATGGCTTGGTAGCCTAATTGGTACACTTATAACGAATTACCATTCAAATTCTTGTTTTTGTCTTCAAAATATCGATAACTTACCCGTTGCTAAACAACGGATTATGGCTCAAACAGCGCGAAACAAGGTAGCTTGGGTGGTATTCATCTTTCTGGCCATAGGGATAGGTCTATATCCTTTGGCATATCTTTTTGCCTCGGATGATTTTGGTGTATTGCTGAGCAAGTCACCGGATTTACGTGGTAATGCCGTTTGGAAGATGGCGTTTTATGGCCACATTAGTTTCGGTGGAATAGCGCTTTTGGTAGGTTGGTCCCAGTTCTTGAAAAAGTTGCGGGCCAAACGTTTGCAATTGCATCGCAATCTTGGAAAAATCTATGTGGTTTCTGCTTTGCTAAGTGGGTTGTGCGGAATTTATCTTGGATTTTTCGCCACAGGTGGTATCGTTCCAGCCATTGGTTTTATAAGTCTCGGTATTATTTGGGTCTTTACCACGACTAGAGCTTATGTCGCCATCAAAAAGAAGGACCTTTCACTTCATCAAGGTATGATGATTTACAGTTATGCGGCTTGTTTTGCAGCGGTGACTTTGCGTATATGGCTGCCTTTGCTCACCATTGTTTTTGGTGAATTTTTATTGGCCTATAAAATAGTGGCTTGGCTTTGTTGGGTTCCCAATATGGTTTTTGCCATGCTATGGGTACGCAAAAAAGGTTTGAACCTTGCGTAACCTATTTGGCGAACAACTGTTCCATATCCTTAAAAGCTTTGAATTCCAGGGCGTTTCCTGCCGGGTCCAAAAAGAACATCGTAGCTTGTTCCCCGGGTTCACCCTTAAAACGGATGTAAGGTTCAATTACAAAATCAATTCCCTTTTCAATGAGTTCCTGGGAAAATGTTTGGAAGGTATCCCAAGGCAAAACCACTCCGTAATGGGGAACAGGCACATTTTTACCATCAACAGGATTGGTGTGTGCGTCTTCTTCTGATTTTGGCTTGTAATGAATCACAAATTGATGTCCGAAAAAATCGAAATCGACCCATTGCTCGGCACTTCTACCTTCTTTGCAACCAAGGACTTCACGGTAAAATATCCGGCATTCTTCAAGGTTGTGAACCGGTACGGCAACATGAAAGGGAGTTATTTTTTGCATGGTCTATTTTTTCTGAAAATTAGGACAAGTTTATCAAGCTTCCAAAAATGATATGATTTGATTGTTCACATCATCTTGGTGCATGGAATGCCCCAGTCCTTCGGTGCTGACCAATCGGCTGCCTTTCCAATTTTTATTGACGGCGACAGAGGCATGGTATGGAGTAATCAAATCATGCTTATCATGGAATAGCAGTCCTTTTTTACTGATGGATTGTGCAAACTTGGATGTGGAAAATTCATCAATTTTGAACCCGAAACGATTTAAGACATAATCATCCAAGTGTTTCATTACCCTATTGTTGAACTTTAAAATGTTCTGAAAATGCTCTATGATTTCATGGAATTCTGAAGGTGAGCCAATAGTGACCATTTTTTCCACATGTTCACTCGGGTTTTTATATTGATTGTAAAGAATAGTCATACCGCCAACAGAATGCCCGATAAGGTGCTTCGGATTATATTTTTTTACCATATGGTTGACGGCTTCTTCATACAGCGGAACGTATAAATGTTTTCCAGTAGAATAGCCATGTGAAGGTGCATCAAAAGCAATGATATTAAAGTCGGCCTCCCGGAGTTTTTTGATAAGGTTACGCCATCTAAATGTGTTGCTTTCCCATCCATGTACCAACAGAACGGTTTCCCCATTTCCCGGCCAGTGGTAGGATTGCACTTTGTGCCCTGCAACTTCCTCGGTGGTTAATTTGAAATCGTCCAAAAATGCGGCCTGTTCAGGCTTTATTTTGCCCTTGCGCACTGTGCAAAAAACATGAAATGCATTGTCGGCCACCTTTTTTGGGGCAATAAGACTGTAAGCGTTAAAAAATCGCCCATACGCCAAAGGCAGTATTTTGCTGATTTGTTTTTTCATGAGGTTACTTTTTGTAACTTACTCTTGATTAGATACTAAAAGTACATATTCCTTTTAGAACAAAAAAGAAGTGATTGATTGAAAACCAAGTATATCCATGGAAACTATTGCTGAAAATCAGAAGGTTAGGACGGTAAAAAAATTAGAAAAAATGTTCGGTCATATTGATTTAAAGAATCCGCCCGAGCTATGCCCTGTTCGAGATGTAATGTCCGTGGCTTCTGACCAATGGAGTGTTTTGATACTGTTATGGCTGGGGTACTTTCCCGTACTCAGGTTCAATAAGCTCAAGAAATATGTGTATGGTATATCCAATAAAGTATTGAGCCAGCGCTTAAAAGTATTGGAAGCTGATGGTTACATTAAACGGGAAGCGTATCCCGAAGTGCCCATCCGGGTGGAGTACAGTCTTACCGAATTTGGACAATCCTATCTGGAAAAACTATTGGACTTGGCCGAATGGATGCACGATAACAGTCCAAAAGTATTGGCCAATCGTGAAAAATTCGGATTGTTGTAGTCTTGGAAAGCTATTCCCAGCCTACCATTAAATATTTGATTTTGGCATCGTCGGGGATTTGCACTGCTTCAATATCCGACATTGAAAAGCGTAAATTTTCAGGCAGTTCTTCCTTGTCTATCGTAAAGTAGAGGTTGCTTCCCTTTGGAAAAATCACAATACTTTTCAAGGTGGTCACAATTTTCTTGATATCATATTTGTTCTGGATATCTTTAAACGTACTCTTTAGTCCAATCCCTTTTTCTGAAACATATCTGGGGTCCATGATCCTAACATTTTCAATGCCGGGTACACTATCTGTATTCACGGTAAGGGTCAAAAGATGTTTGCCCCCTTTCTCAAAAATTTCGAATTTTTTAGGTGAGGCACCCAAATCTATTTGCACTTGATCGCCAACGACCGAATCTTTTGCAAAAGTGGCTTCCAGTTCATTTGCCTTGGTGTCCTGTGTCAAAGGTCCAACACTGGTCTCCGTGATTAAAAAAGTCGTGTCTTTTTGGCAAGAGTGGATTAGTATCGTCCCAAAAATTAGTGCAATTGCTATAACTGTCTTTTTCATATAAACTATCGAATCACTTTTTTTAATACACCCAACACTCCTCTGATAAATGTTGCGCTTGTCAAAACCTTTACAACAGGGTTCATTCGAGTGCTCCTACGGCTCGATGACCTTCGGCTGGTTGATTTTTCTTCCTTTTCTTTTTCTGCCTCTTTTTCGGCTCTTTCTATTTTTTCCGTCAAGATTTCGTAGGCACTTTCACGGTCAATTTCCTCGTTGTATTTTTTTATCAATTTGGAGTTGTCCAGCACATCCTTGATTTCCGAGTCGCTCAAAATATCCATACGGCTCATCGGGGCCCGCATCATGGTGGCCGCTAAAGGGGTGGGACGTCCCTTTTCATCCAAAGCAGAGACCAAGGCTTCCCCTGTTCCCAACGAAGTCAGTACCTCTGCGGTATCATAAAATTCGGTTATGGGATAGTTCTGTGCCGTAAGTTTTATTGCCTTGCGGTCTTTGGCAGTAAATGCACGCAATGCGTGCTGTATTTTTAGTCCCAATTGCGCCAAAACCTCGTCCGGCACATCAGTTGGGTTTTGTGTAACGAAATACAGGCCGATTCCTTTGGAGCGGATCAATTTAACGATGCTTTCAATCTGGTCCAAAAGTGCTTTGCTGGCATTGTCAAAAATTAGATGGGCCTCATCAATAAACAACACCAGCTCAGGACGGTCGCTATCTCCTTGTTCCGGGAAAGTGGCATAAATTTCGGCCAAAAGGCTCAACATAAATGTCGAGAACAATTTGGGACGGTCCTGTATATCTGTCAAACGGATGATGTTCACATAGCCTCGCCCGTTTTCATCAATGCGTGTTAGATCATCTACATCAAAGGATTTTTCTCCAAAGAAAAGGTCCGCACCTTGTTGTTCCAGTTCAATTACCTTTCTCAATATGGTGCCGGTGGAACTGGTAGAGATACGTCCGTAGGCTTTTTGGAACTCATCCTTTCCCTCGCCAGTGGCATATTGCAATACCTTTTTAAAGTCCTTAAGGTCCAAAAGGGGAAGCTTGTTGTCATCGCAATACTTAAAAATTACGGCAACAATGCCCTCCTGTGTTACGCTAAGGTCCAAAATTCTGGAAAGGAGCACGGGACCAAACTCCGAAACAGTGGCACGCAGGCGAACCCCTCCTTGTTCGGAAAGCGACAGGATTTCTACAGGGAATCCTTTGGCTTCGAACGGTAAACCTATTTTTTCTTGGCGCTCATCTATTTTGGGATGGCCAGGGCTTGGTTGTGCAATGCCGCTCAAGTCTCCTTTAAGGTCCATGAGCAACACGGGAATCCCTTTGTCGGATAGGTTTTCCGCCAAAACTTGTAGCGTCTTGGTCTTTCCCGTGCCCGTTGCTCCGGCAATTAGCCCGTGGCGGTTCATCGTTTTCAAAGGAACCTTAACAAAGGCATTCGTCAAAGTCTCGCCATCCAGCATTCCTGCTCCCACAGTAATGTAATCGCCCTTCATGGCGTAACCTTGTTCTAAATGCTCGAAGAATTTTTCTTTGTTGCCCATTGCATCCAATTTGCGATAAAAATAGGGTAATTTTAAGCAAAACTAAAAATGAGATTATGAAACCTATGCGATGTGCAATCTGGACCGTTTTGTTGACTTGCTTTGTGGCAACCACTTATGCGCAAGAATCCACTGAAGTTATTTTTTATAAATCGCACGAGCCCAAAAAGCAAAATGCGCCATTTAGTGATGTAGTACAAGCGGGCAATATGTACTTTTTGGCGGGACAGATAGGCATGGACCAGAAAACTCGAACCTTGGTCGAAGGAGGGATTCAAGCAGAAACCGAGCAAGCCATTAAAAATATTGAGGATGTTTTGGACCAGCATAGCTTAACCTTGGACAACGTGGTGAAGTGTACCGTGATATTATCGGATATATCCGACTTTGCAGCCTTTAACGAGGTTTATACCCAATTCTTCACAAAGAAACCGGCAAGGACCACCTTTGCAGCTAGCGGACTTGCGGCCAATGCCCATATAGAGATAGATGTTATTGCTGTAAAGTAGGTGAAACCACCGAAGTGGATTATCTTTGCACCATGGTAGAAGAAAACGTGATGGATTTGGTGGAAAAGGGCTTGATGCTGCCCCTGATGGAAGAATTTTATACCATTCAAGGGGAAGGGTTTCACAAGGGAACAGCCGCTTACTTTATTAGGGTAGGGGGTTGTGATGTGGGTTGCCACTGGTGCGATGTAAAGGAAAGCTGGAATGCCGAGACGCATCCACCCACGGCAATCGATAGTATTGTGGCCAATGCCGAGAAATATTCCGATACCATTGTGATTACCGGCGGAGAACCGCTCACATGGGATATGGGGCCCCTCACCCAAGGTCTGAAAGCAAAGAATATGAAAATCCATATCGAAACTTCAGGGGCGTACCCGTTGACGGGTGTTTGGGATTGGATTTGCCTATCACCCAAAAAGAACAAACTTCCCGAGGGCGAGATTTATAAAAAAGCGCAAGAGCTTAAGGTGATTGTGTACAACAAGCACGACTTTATTTTTGCAGAGGAACAAGCAGCCCAAGTAGGAGAAGATTGTATTCTTTACCTACAGCCGGAATGGAGCGTTCGGGATAAAATGGTTCCGTTGATTGTAGACTATGTGATGAAACATCCCAAGTGGAAAGTTTCCCTACAGACACATAAGTATTTAAATATTCCTTAAACGGACGTTAGCGTCCCCCGTATTTTTGAAGATCTAGAAGACATTCGGCGTCCAAATCTGGAATTGAGGCCAAGCCTTTGGATGCATTTTTTTCCATCTGCTTGAGCAAGGATGCACCAAACTGCAATTCGGCGCGCATCAAACAGCCATCTACGTTGCAATGATTTTCTGTCTCTGTGTCCTCATGGTCGTTTACCGATTCTGTGGAAAGGTTCACCAATCCGAACAAATGGCCAAATTCATGTAGTATAGTAGCTGTTTCAATCTCTTCGGTACTTACGGCAGTGCTACTGCTGGCCATATCTTTAATGGTGGATTCATAAATAACCATAGAGGTGTTTCTGTACACCGCTCCCAAAGTCACCAAGCCTTCGCTTTCATCGTCGCTTTCCGAAGGAGCATCAGCAAAATATATGTGGATTGCCAGTGTTGAGCCACTGTTGTACTCATCCCTATTTTCATTTTCCAGTTCAACCACTTCTTCCAGAGTCAGGCTTTCTTCGCCTGGAGAGGTGACTGCAGAATAGGTAAATTCAATGTTTTCTTTGTAAGTGCGTGCTCTTAAAAATTCTTCAAAGTTGGCTATGGCTCCGGCAGTAGGGGCAAAACCGGTCACATAATCTATTTCTATCAAGAGTCTGTCAAAAGTATCATTGGAAAGGAAGTCCCGGGCAGATGCTCCGGTGGTCAACCGATTTCCGGCCATTAGGTTGGTGTTGGATTCTGGCGAGGATACATCGGCATCCTTGGAACAACTTATCAGTAACCCAAAACTACATAGGGCAAAAAGGACAATTTTTTTCATGATCAACTAATATACAATAGAACGTTCCATATGGGGAACTAGTATTCTTTTAACGTGAGTTTGGCCAAATAGTCGTAATGTTCGCCCGAAATTATAAGCTCACAATTAAAACCGTTCGACTCACAAGCATTCTGTAACGTATTTATATCTACGTAAACCCAGTCAAAAGGGTTGCTTTTTTGGTTTTTATACTCCATTTCAAATTTGACTTCACCGTAATACGTGCCATCATCTGGAATCCAATAACCACCATCATCATCCTGCTCAAACATGTAGACAATATCACTGGAATCCAACAGAACTTGACCATTAGGTCGCAATAATGACGCCAAATGCGTCAAAAATTGGCTTAAACTCTTCAGTTTGCCTGCCAGACCTATTCCGTTCATCAACAACAGTAAGGTATCATACTTTTCTGCTGAGTAGTCCAGAACGTTGTTCAATACAGTCGATTTAATTCCTCTGTCCTTGCATACGGCAATAGCGCCTTCGGAATTGTCCAACGCCGTTACATCTATTCCTTTTTCCTGTAGGTATAGCGAGTGGCTTCCCGCCCCGGCCCCAATATCCAAGACTTTGCCCCGAGCTAGTTTTAGAGCTTTCTGTTCAATTTTGGGCATTTCATCAAACGTTCGGAACAAATAGGGGACAGGAATCACATCCTCCTCGTCCAAAGATGAATAGGTTTTTATGTCTTCCGTGTACCGGCCATTTTGATAATCTTTCAGGGCCGTTCCAAAAACATCTGCCATAGCTTTGGTTTGTTTCTGCAAAGGTGGGACTTTAATTGCTTGGAAAGGTTTAAAATGGATAAGTTTGTGCATTATGGAGGAAATACTCAGGGATTTACCGCAAAAGGCAAGGGAGAAGCATTCGGAGAACAAAAAGTTTTTCGTAAAGCTGAAAAAACGTCCGCCAAAGGACCTCGACTATACCATGCAAGAACTGCACGAGGCCGAGTTTGACCGAACGGATTGCCTTACTTGCGCCAACTGTTGCAAAACCACTGGTCCGCTGTTCACCAATGCCGATGTGGAACGAATCGCCAAACATTTCAGGATGAAACCATCCCAATTCATCGATGAATTTTTGCGGGTGGATGAAGAGAACGATTATGTGCTGCAAAGCGTTCCCTGCACTTTTCTGGGAGCCGATAATTACTGTTCCATTTACGATGTCCGTCCCAAAGCCTGTCGAGAGTTTCCACATACGGACCGAAAAAAGTTCCAGCAGATTTCCAACCTTACCTTAAAAAATGTGGCCATTTGCCCGGCAGCTTTTAACATTGTCGAGGAGATGAAAAAATCGATAAAATTTTAATGATTTGCTATATTTGAAGGAATGGAGCAATTGATTTCATATTTTGAGACCATCCCTTCTTTGCACCGAAGCTTGATTTTGGTCGGGGGCATCACTTTTTTCTGGGTTTTGGAAGGAATTGTGCCCTTGTTCAACGTGCCCTATAAAAAATGGCGGCACTCGGTTCCCAATTTCTTTTTTACGTTGACCACGATCATAGTGAATTTTCCACTGGCGTTTTTATTGTTGAAATCTTCGGACTGGGCGGTGGAAAACCAATTTGGGATCATCAACTGGCTGCCCCAAATGCCGTTGTGGCTTTACGTTGTTCTTGGTGTAATGCTCTTGGACCTTATCGGGGCCTACGCCGCACATTGGGTGGAACATAAGGTGAAACCGTTGTGGATGGTTCACTTGGTGCACCATTCCGATCATAATGTGGATACTACTACGGCAAACAGGCATCATCCACTAGAAAGTTTGATAAGATATACGTTTACCTTGGCAGGGGTTCTAATTGTTGGGGCGCCCATCGGTATCATTATGCTCTACCAAAGTCTGTCTGTCGTGTTTTCACAGTTCAACCATGCCAATATAAGTTTGCCCAAAAAAGTGGATAAAGCCATCAGTTGGTTCATTGTTAGTCCCGATATGCACAAAGTGCACCATCACTATCAATTGCCCTATACAGATTCCAACTACGGAAATATCTTTTCCATTTGGGACCGTATGTTTGGCACCTATATGTATTTGGATTCAAAGGATATCGTATACGGTGTGGATACCTTTCCAGACGAAAAAGAGAACAGTAGCATCAAGGGATTGCTAAAGCAACCTTTCCATAAATACAGAAGACCGACTACCGAGGGGTAGGATTTCTCGAAAAAGTCGGAAGTCAGAAGTCAGGGGTCAGAAGTCAGGGGTCAGTAGGCAGTGGGCAGTCCACAACAAACAATAAACAGCTCACAATTGTCAGTTCGAGCGCAGTCGAGAACGCTTTCCTAAAGACCAACCATCGAACCATCCAACAATCGGATAAGAATGTCCCTTCGACTCCGCTCAGGGTCCAGTTCAGAACGCAATAATCAGTTGGCAGTTTACAATGAACAATAGACAATTAACAGTTATCAATGAGGAATATGCAATTAACGGTGGCTGTTAATCAGTTGGCAGTCAATAATTATCAATTGTTAGTTCGAGCGCAGTCGAGAACGCTTTCCTAAAGACCAACCATCGAACCATCCAATAATCCAACAATCGGATAAGAACGTCCCTTCGACTCCGCTCAGGGTCCAGTTCGGAACGCAATAATCAGTTGGCAGTTAACAATTAACAGTGGCCAACAATCGAACTTTCTAGCCATCCAATGATCCAACTGTTATTTTCCCTTAACCCTTAACCCTTAACCCTTAACCCTTAACCCTCAACCCTCAACCCTCAACCCTCAACCCTTAACCCTTCACCTTTTACCCTTTCACCCAAACCTCCATCAACCCAAACCCATCATCCGTCAACTCAAATGGGGCATACGTCAATTGGTGGCCCAAAACCTTGCAGAAACTCCCGAATTTGGCAAGAATATATAATCCATAAAACAAAAAAATTATGAAAAAGCTATTTTTTTCAATATTGGCTGTGGCCATGTTCTGGTCCTGTGGAAAGGACGATAGCCCTGAGACCCCGACCCCGCCGACACCTACAGAAACAGAGAACAGTGTTCCGGTAATAGCTGCGAAGACCTTTACCGTTTCGGAGACCATTTCCGATACAGAGGTTATCGGTAAGGTGACGGCAACCGATGCCGATGATGACACGCTTACCTTTTCCATTGCCACGAACTCCGATGCCTTGTTCGAGATCACCGCAACGGGCGACCTGAGCTTGGCAAGTGGCAAAACGTTGGATGCGGCCACCAAGGAGCAGCACGCAATTACAGTTAAGGTGGATGATGGCGAGGATACAGCCAGTGCCACGGTCACCATAAAAGTAACTTCCGAAGAGGTAATCCCGACCAACGAGGCCCCTGAAATGGCCGACCAAAACTTTTCAATAATGGAGAACCATGTTGCTGGTGAAAGTATGGGCGCTATTGAAGCCACCGATGCGGATGGTGATGCACTGACCTTTGAACTCACCGAAAACGACAACGACCTGTTCGCCGTTTCTGAAAGTGGTGTGTTGACCCTGGCAGAAGGCAAAACGCTGGACTTTGAAACAGAGACCTCCCATAGCATTATCGTAAGCGTAACCGATGGCAAGGAAACTGTAGACGCCACCATTACCATAACCGTGGAAAACGTTATTGAGAGCATAGCTGAAGATCCAGCCTCCTTTGTGACCACGTGGAAAACGGAAGCTGATGGGGAAGAGGTGAAATTATATTTCGAGGATATTCAATATGAATATGATTTTATGGTGGACTGGGGTGATGGCACTATAGAGAATATTACCACCATACCTCCGGATCAAATACTAAGACACGGATATGAGAATCCAGGTGTTTATACCGTAGCTATAAAAGGAGAGATGCAAATGTTCCTTCCTACTTCATCAAATATGTTGAGTATGGAGCAATGGGGCAGTATTGTATGGCAGGAGCTTTCCTATGCTTTTGCCGACCAGAATGAAATGGTTTACAATGCTACAGATAGCCCTGACCTTTCCAATGTAACAAGCCTAGAGGGAATGTTCTTAAATGCTATTTCCTTTAATGGAGATATTGGTGGTTGGAATATTGGCAATGTAGAATTTATGGAATCTATGCTAGATAATACTGGAATGTCGCTAATAAACTTTTCCAACACTTTGGTTGGTTGGTCGGCACAGGATGTACAACCGAATGTATATTTAGGTGCTGCAGGTTTGTTTGTATGCTTTAACGACGCCAGTGGACTTGCAGCTTTTACTACTTTAGCAAGTGAGCCAAACAACTGGGAATTCGTATGGGATGGTTTAAAAAACTGTAATTAATACAAAAAGATATTTATAATGTAAAGACCGGGAGGGCCAAGTGCTTTTCCGGTTTTTTCTTTTTTTAAGGTCAGAGGTCAGAGGTCAGAGGTCAGAGGTCAGTAGGCAGTGGGCAGTCCACAACAAACAATAAACAGGTCACAATTGTCAGTTCGAGCGCAGTCGAGAACGCTTTCCTAAAGACCAACCATCGAACCATCCAACAATCGAACAATCGAACCATCCAAAAATCGAACAATCCAATAGACCAATCAACCATCAACCATCAACCAAAAACGAACAAATCAATCGTAGATCAAATACTTTGCCCTAATTTTTTTGAAATTTTCCAAATCGGCTTGCCAAGTGGCCTTGATTTCGGCATTGGTCATACCTTGCTCAATCTGTTTTTGAAGTAGGGGCGTGCCCGCATGTTTGGTAAAACCTTCGGTCAAAAAGAATTTAGACTTGTCCAAGGTGTTGTTATAGGCATCAATGACCCATTCCATGGTCACCTCGTTCATTCTTGGCGTATCGGACAGGTCGCGCCCAAAACAGGTCTTGCCTTCCTCTTTGGGGTATTTGGAACCGAAATTGGGTTCGGGCACATAACTAAAATCGTAGGCGGTGCTATCCATAAACGATGCCCCGTAGCGCTGAAACTGAAATTCCGTTCCACGCCCTGCGTTGACGTTGGTGCCCTCAAACAATCCCAAACTTGGATATAGCGTAATCGAAGTATCGTTGGGTAAGTTCGGAGAAGGCCGTATGGGCAAGTGGTATTCGGACTCGTGGGTGTAGTTTTCCAGTTCGATCACGGTCAAATCGGCTTTGCTGCCGTTTTCCAGCCATCCTTCACCGTTCAACATTTGGGCGTATTCGCCCATCGTCATCCCATACACCAGAGGAATCGTGTTCAAACCTAAGTAGCCAGTATGTTCTTTCATCATGGTAGGGCCATCAACATAATGTCCGTTGGGGTTGGGGCGGTCCAACACAATAATGGGGACGTTGTTTTCGGCACAGGCCTCCATTACTAGCTGCAATGTGGCAATATAGGTGTAGAACCGCACGCCCACATCCTGAATATCAAAAACAACCACATCCAAATCGCTCAGTTGTGCTGCGGATGGTTTTCTGTTTTTACCATACAAGGAAATGATGGGCAGGCCCGTTTGGGTATCCACACCGTCCTTTACATGTTCTCCGGCATCCGCTGTTCCCCGGAAACCATGTTCGGGCGCAAAAACCTGCTTTATATTTATTCCTGAGGACAGTAAAGAATCTACCAAGTGGGTATGTCCTTTATCATTAAAAACTACACTCGTGGGGTTGGCCACCACAGCTACGGATTTTCCCTGCAGCATGGGCAGGTACACCTCGGTTCTGTTGGCCGCAACTTTTATGGGAGCAGGAGCCTCAATTTCAGGTTCCGTGGCCGAAATGGTTTCTTTTTGTTGTCCCTTACATGCGGAAAACACCAAAAACAACAATAAAACTGTACTTTTGATTCTAGATAAAATGGGCATTCGTTGAATTTAGAATTATTTATTGCCAAACGCCTTGTTACAGGGAAGGAACATAAAATTAGTATTTCCGCCCCGATAATAAAAATTGCCATTGCCGCAATCGCAATCGGTGTGGTGATGATGCTCATTGCCATTGCTACGGGCACGGGCCTTAAGAATAAGATTCGGGAAAAGGTGGCGGCCTTTAACGGCCATATCCAGATTTCAAATTTTGATAACAACAATTCCGAGGTTTCCCTGACGCCGGTTTCCATGGATCAGGATTTTTATCCCGAATTTAAAACTGTTGATGGGGTAAGGCATGTTCAAGCGGTCGCCACCAAAGGTGGGATTATCCGAACGGCCGAAACGTTTGAGGGGATGCTGGCCAAAGGAGTGGGCACCGATTACGATTGGAGCACTTTTGAAGAATATCTGGTCGATGGAAGGCTTCCCGATTACAGCGGCGACCTTAATGAAGAAGTGCTTGTTTCCAGTTTGATGGCCAATAGGTTGCAATTGAAAGTTGGCGATAGTTTCTTTTCCTTTTTTCTGCGTGATGGGGATGCGTCCAAACCACCGAACAATCGTAGGTTCGAAATTGTTGGCATTTACGATAGCGGTTTTGAGGAGTTTGATGAAACCTACGTTTTTGTGGACATTCGTCATATACAACTGATGAACCGATGGGAGGAGAATCAAATCGGCAACTTTGAGGTCTTTATCGACGATTTTGGGCAAATAGATGAAAAAAGCAACGAAATCTACAACAATACCCTATCGGTCTTGGATACCCAGAACATCAAATCCAAATACTTCCGCATATTTGAATGGATAGGTTTGTTCGATTTTAATATTGCCCTCATTATTGGTATCATGATTATTGTGGGCGGCATCAATATGATCACCGCTTTGCTGGTCCTTATTTTGGAACGTACCCAAATGATAGGGATTTTAAAGGCATTGGGCTCTGCCAACTGGAGCATTCGAAAAGTGTTCTTGTACAACGCGGCCTATTTAATCGGTATTGGGCTTTTTTGGGGTAATTTGATTGGTCTCGGGGTAATTTTTCTTCAGAACAAGTACCGGATGTTCAAGTTCCCGAACCCCGAAGAGTATTACATAGATTACATTCCTGTCTACATAGACGTACCTACCATTTTGTTATTGAATGTTGGGGTAATGTTGCTTTGCTTGCTGATGCTTTTGATACCGTCCTATATCATCACCAAGATTACACCTGTTAAGGCCATCCAGTTCGAGTAGAAGATGTTGTCCAACTTGGTGTTTATCATTCTAAATTGATAACTTGGCAGACAAAATAACCCACCATGAAAATTCAATATACTTCCAGCCTTATTGCAATGCTTTTTGTTGCTTTTGTTTCTGCACAAAAACTTTCCAGAACAGAAAAAAAGATTGTCTCTACCATAGAGCAGAACAATACCGAAGCCATAGATTTTTTGGAAAAAGTGGTCAACATTAATAGTGGTACCCTGAACGCCAAAGGTGTGAAGGAAGTGGGTATGGTTTTTAAAGATGCCTTTGACCAAATTGGTTTTGAGACCAATTGGATAGAAATGCCCGCAGAGATGAACCGTTCAGGTCATCTTTTTGCGGAAACCACCGGAAACAAGGGAAAAAAACTGTTGCTGATAGGGCATTTGGATACTGTTTTTGAAGAAGATAGCCCATTCCAGACGTTTGAAATGGTCAACGATAGCATTGCCCATGCCCCCGGCGGAAACGACATGAAAGGTGGGGATGTCATCGTACTCTATGCCTTAAAGGCACTTTCTGATAATGGCCTGCTGAACGATGCCCAGATTATCGTTGCGTTTACAGGGGATGAAGAAAGTACGGGGAAACCTCTGTCAATAAGCAGAAAAGATTTGATTGATGCTGCCAAGCGAAGCGATATTGCCCTTGGCTTTGAAACCTCCACCGGATTTAACTATGCCACCGTGGCCCGAAGAGGAGCTTCTGGCTGGGCCGTAGAGGTGGAGGGAAAACGGGCCCATTCCTCTGGAATTTTTAGTGAAGGTACGGGTGCCGGAGCCATTTTTGAAATGTCGAGGATCCTTCATCAATTTTATACCGATGTCAAAGGTGAAGACCTGTTGACCTTCAATCCAGGTGTTTTGCTTGGGGGCACCTTCGTAAACTATGATGAATTGACCAGCAAGGGCGATGCTTTTGGGAAAACCAATGTGGTCGCTCAAAAGGCGATTGTTAAAGGCGGTCTCCGTTTCATATCCGAAGAGCAAAAGGAGCGTGCTAGGAACAAGATGAGGGAAATCGTTGCCAATAACTTGCCGCAGACCTCTGCAAGTGTAAGTTTTACGGATAGTTATCCTGCCATGCAGCCAACGGAAGGTAATCTAGCTTTGCTACAAACTTTGAACGAAGTGAGCTTGGACCTAAAACAAGGAGAGGTGTTGGCCTACGACCCAGGAAAAAGGGGAGCGGCCGATGTGTCCTTCGTGGCTGAATATGTGGATGGGCTGGACGGTCTGGGAACCATGGGAAGTAATGCGCATACGCCTCAAGAAACCGTTAACCTGAACACTATTGAAGCCTTGACCAAGCGTACAGCAATTCTCATCTACCGATTGATAAATACAAAATAATGGTAACACTTAGCGTAAATAATACCACAGTAAAAATTGATGCAGGAGAGCTGGTAGGCTACGAAGTTAACGGTCACCAATTTATCCACCAAAAGGGGAGCCCTGGTTGGGGAAGCGCCGATACGGAAATGTTTCCCATCATCGGTCCGGTGAACGAGGCCGGGTTTCGCGTAAAAACACCGAAAGGAGAAGCTGTGCAGGATCAACATGGGCTTTTACGCCAAATGGATTACCAATTGGAACATCAAACAGAGACATCCGCGGTTTTTGTCAAGGAGTATCAATCGGGAACAGGAGTGTATAACTCAAAGTTCCCAGAGAAATCAACAGAAGAAAAACTTACCTGGCCCTACGATTTTAGGTTTGAGAAATCATTTTTGTTGACGGATAACAGCCTTGAAATCCATTTTAAGGTTTCTGGAGAAGAGGCAATGCCATTTATGTTGGGATACCATCCAGCATTTAAACTGCACTCAAAATCACCTGTAATTTTGGCAAAGGGCAAAGAGATTTCGTTGGATGAGGTGTTGGCCGTTGGGAGCCGAGCATTACAAGTGGATGATTGTACTTCCATCACATTAAGGGATGAAAAGGAAATCACCATAGAAACCGAAGGTTTTGGCAATTTTATGTGTTGGACGGAGGTTCGGAACATGGTATGCATAGAACCGATTACCTTCTACCCCTATGCCGTGGAGCAATCCAATTTGCACCAAGGTTTCCAAGAGTTGAAGGATACAGCTCAATTCAAAGTGGTTCTGAGGCCTAAATCATAACTTTTATGTGGCAAGCACTTGACTTTTGCTATGCTTCAAAAAATATTGGGTAAGAATACTTTCTGTTTCCAAAGTATGCTTCTGTGGTGTAATAAAAGCTTCGATATCCTCCAATGTGGATATTTCGATATCGGTATCAATAAAACCAAAGCCTTTGTAGATTCCGTCGGCAATTAAAACCACCGCACTCTCATTTTCCGCCCTGCCTTTTTCTTTGATTATGCGAACTTCCGATGATAGCATTTTCATGTGAACTATCGCTTCCTCGACTTTTTGGTTGTAATCCTGTGACGTTTCTTCGCCCCTGCAAATTCCTTCGCAGGTATCAATTTCATGATGTGAGCAAGCGGTAGTTGTCTCTTGTAGATGGCAATATTTAGGACAGAGCGAAAAACTTTTGCAGACTTCTTCCAAATACGCTCGGCATTCAGTTTGATTATGGAAGACTTTCAACGGACTTGGAACACCCTTAATAATATTGTATGCCAAGTGCATAATCCCGTTTCTATCCTCGTAGGTGAAAATGGCATATTGCTTGCCCTGTCTTTTTTGAGCGCGGTTGTAAGGAGGGAAAAGTCGTTTTATTTCTGCGGACTCCATCAATAGGGCCACTAATTCGCTGCCTGCTAACTTAAAATCAATATTGGCCGTTTCACTGCACATTTGAAGTTCTTTGCGGCTCTTGTCATAGAAGTGCCCCAACACCCGTTTTTTTAGGTTGATGGCCTTTCCCACATAGATAATTTCCCCTTTCTGGTTCATAAAATAATAGATGCCCGGTTGTTGAGGGATTTTATCAAAAACAGCTTTGGACAAATGGGGCGGGAGGGTAGCTTCTTGACTTCTGGCGTTCAAAAACCTTTTGAATACCAGTTCGGATTCAGGTTGCTCCAAGAGTTTTTCGAACAGCAGAACGGTGGCATGGGCATCTCCGCGAGCACGGTGCCTATCCACCAATGGAATGTTCACTGCAGAACATAGTTTCCCCAAACTATAGGAGCGAAGGCCCGGTATCAACTTTCTGGATAGGCGGACCGTGCAAAGTTTTTTACGGGTAAAGTCCACTCCGATTTGTCGAAACTCCTCTTTGATCACCCCGTAATCAAAGTTAACGGAGTGGGCCACAAAAATACAGCCGTCAGTAATGCGCAAAACGTTTGGGGCAATCTCCTTAAACGTAGGTGCATTTTGAACCATTTGATCATCGATTCCCGTAAGTCCTGTAATAAAATAAGGGATGGGGCTTTCAGGGTTGACCAAGGACGTGAACTCGCCCACAATTTGACCACCATCATATTTAAAAATGGAAATCTCGGTAATCTTGTTGCCCTTGATTCCGTTCCCTGTGGTCTCTATGTCTATTATCGTGTACAATCAATTTGAATTGAATCCTTAAAGTTAATGTTTTGTATAATTTTTTTAGAAACGGGAATTATTTAAAATGATGACTTTTTGTTCTGAAGGGCAGATTGTTTTCGTCTTCTCATGAAATAACGATTTAATAACTATTAAGTGTTGAAAACATACTTGTTATTTTCTGACTGATAGGATTAAAACGGTTATATATGTAAAATACCCACCTATTGGTCAATATAGTATCAAAACCGGATAATATTTCCCGAAAACTTAGTATTCAGAAGATTACATTTACAAGTGTAAATTTAACGCTTCTTAATTCTTAACTCATTTTAAAGAATAACGGAGTATCGATTTTATGAAAGCAATTAACTAAACAAACTAAACATGTATTATGAAATTGGCTAGCTTTTTATTCAAAAAATGTTTGGGAAAAAAACAGTTTCTGTTTTCCGTGTTTTGCCTTTTGATTTGGCAAGCTGGATACTCTCAACAAACAATTACAGGTAGCGTTACGGACGAGCAGGGTATCCCGATTGCCGGTGCGGCCGTTCTAGAGAAGAACACTACCAACGGAACTGCAACCAACTTTGATGGTAACTATGAAATTACCATATCCCAATCGGATGCTGTACTTGTCTTTTCCTATCTAGGCTTTTTGACCCAAGAGATTGCTGTTCAGGGAAACAGTTCTATCAATGTAGTATTGAAAGAAGATTTACAGCAATTGTCAGAAGTAGTTGTGATAGGTTACGGTACGCAAACACGTGCCGATGTAACCAGTTCCGTGGCAACAGTAAAGTCCGAGGACTTTGTACAGGGAAATGTAAAGGATGCCGCGCAGCTTATACAAGGTAAGGTTGCTGGTCTGTCCGTTTCCGCGCCTTCGGGCGACCCCACGGAAGGAACGCAAATCAACTTACGGGGTTTTTCCTCGCTAACAGGTGGGTCGAATCCGTTGGTTTTGGTAGATGGAGTTCCCGGAAGTTTGAATACCGTGGCACCAGAAGATATTGAATCGATAGATGTATTGAAAGACGGTTCGGCGACAGCTATTTATGGAACGCGTGGTACCAATGGTGTAATCATCATTACCACAAAAAAGGGTAGTGCAGATATGAAACCGACCATTGAATATAACGGCTATGCGTCCTTATCTACAATTGCGGATAGACTGGACTTTCTGGATGCTGGAGAGTTGAGACAAAAATTTAATGAAGGTTACACTTTTAATGGTGCAAATGTTGAGGACTTTGGATCCGATACAGATTGGGTTGACCAAATTACCCGCGATGCCTACAGCCAAGTACATAACCTGATTTTCAGGGCAGGTAATTCAACTTCCAATATGACGGCCTCATTGAACTACAGGGATATCGAAGGTATTTTTCTAAAATCCGATAACAAGAGGCATACCGCAAGAGTAAGTGTGAACCATGCCATGTTCGATGACAGATTAAAGGCAAACGTTGGGGTGATATTGAGCGAACAGACCTTTAATGCCTTGGGCGACGGAACAAGCTTTAACCCGTACATATACAGACAGGCCTTGATTAGGAACCCAACGGAGCCTGTTTACAACGGAGATGGTACCTGGTACGAAAGAGATGTGTACTTCTATGATAACCCTGTTGCCTATATACAGGAAACAATTGGTCAGAACAGATATAGGAACACTAGGTTCGATTTTTCCCTGAGCTATGATTTTGGGGATAATCTTACGGTGAAAGGACTCTATACACGCAAAGGAGATTCAAATATTAGAGGTTTTTATCAAACAAAAAACCATGTTTCCACTACTAAAAATGGGCAAGAGGGCTTTGCATCAAGGGGGACCAATGATTATGTTGGAAACTATGGGCAGTTTACCGTGGATTATGATAACAGTTTTGGAAAGCATAAAGTTACCGGTCTGGTAGGATATAACTACGAGGACAATACCACCGAGGGCTTTTGGGCAACCAACCGTCGTTTCCCAACAGATGGATTCACCTACAATAATTTAGGCAGTGGTCAAGGTCTGCAATTGGGTGAAGCAGGTATGGGAAGTGATAAGTATTCCGATAAATTGATCGCATTTTTCTCGAGGGTCACCTACAACTATGATGACCGTTATCTTTTAATGGCAAGTATGCGTCGTGAAGGATCTTCCAGATTTGGTGAAGATAACAAATGGGGAAACTTTCCTGGTATTTCTCTAGGTTGGCGTGTAGATCAGGAATCTTTTGCAGATAACTGGGATTGGTTGTCCAATCTTAAGTTAAGAACAGGGTTTGGTATTACAGGAATCAATGCGGGAGCAAATTACCAAGCTTTGAGCGGACTAACGTATGGAGATTATTTCTTGAACAATGGCCAATGGGTAAGAGAATTGGTGCCTTCGCGTAACGCAAATCCAAACCTGCGTTGGGAGAAAAAGGAAGAATTTAACCTTGGGTTGGATTTTGGGGTGCTGGATGGGCGCATCAATGGTTCCGTAGATTATTATAACAGAACCACAAAGGATGCACTGCTCAATTATAGCGTGCCAACTCCTCCTTACTTTTTTGGTACAATTGCGGCAAACGTAGCGCAGATTAAAAATACAGGTCTGGAATTTCTATTGAACGTAACCCCTTTTCAAACGGATAACTTCGAATGGACCGCAAACCTTACCTATTCCACAAATACAAACGAAGTAGTATCATTGTCCAATGGCGAGTTCCAATTGACCAATGATTTCTTTGACGAGGGATATACGGGCGAGCCAATACAGATTAGTACGCACAGGGTACAGGAAGGTCAGCCCATAGGGAACTTTTATGGATTAAAAAGTGTGGATATTACTGATGACGGCATATGGGTCATAGAACGTCCTGATGGCACACTTGTTCCTGCAACCGAGGCCACAACCGACGATAGACAAGTACTGGGGAACGGTTTGCCAAAAGCCTACTATAGCTGGAACAATACGGTTAAGTATAAGAACTGGGACTTGATGGTAAATTTAAGAGGAGCATTGGATTATCAAATATTGAACTTTTCCAGAATGTTCTACGAAAATCCAACCATCAGTTACAATACATTGGACTCCGCTTATGATATGGTTTATGGTAAGGCTGTCCTGCAAGATGTACAACGATTTGTGAGCTACTATGTGGAAGACGGGGATTTCCTAAAGATAGATAACGTTACCTTGGGATACACTCTGCCCAAGGATGCCATCAAGTTTGCTCAAAGCTTCCGTATATATGCATCCGGACTCAACTTGGCGACTATTACGGGATATAAGGGGATAGACCCAGAAGTAAATAGAAACCGCACTCCTAACGATGGAATTGTTCCAGGTAATGATAACAGGGATAAGTACCCCTCCATCAGAACATTTACATTGGGAATCAACTTCACATTCTAAAAAAAATATCATGAAAAATATATTGAACAAAGTGAATTCACTTATACCAAAAATTTTGACGCTCCTGGCAAGTTTATTGCTCTTGCCAATTGCCTGTACCGACTTGGAGGAAGAAGTGTTCTCGGAAGTGACAGAATCCTCTTTTGTGCCTTCGGAATCCGATATCATTTCGGTTATGGCATCCGCTTACACGCCAATGCGATTTGTAATGGGTTGGCAAGGGTATTTTGATTTGCAGGAAGAGCCCGGCGATATGTTCGTGACTCCAACACGCCCCAATGGTTGGGATGATGGAGGTACATACAAAAGAATGCACTTTCATGAATGGACAGAGACCCAATGGCAACCAAGAAACACATGGATTACCTGTTTTAATGGGATCAATAGTGCCAATAGGGTGATTCTACAAGTCGAATCTGGAGAACTACCGGTGAGCGAAGAGCAGGCATCTGCCATTATTTCAGAAATGAGGGCCTTAAGGGCATTGTACTATTCTATGTTGGTAGACACCCATGGCAACGTTCCCATTATAGCTAGTTATAGTGATGAACTTCCGGTACAGAGCCCACGTGCAGAAGTGTACAACTTTATTGTATCCGAGTTGACAGAGGTTATACCCAACCTTACTGAGGTCGTAGATCAATCGACCTATGGCCGTATGACGAAGTGGGCTGCTTATCATGTTCTGGCACGTGTGTATTTAAACGCCGAGGTATATACAGGAACCGCCCAATGGGGAAACGTTATCGATGCGTGTGATGAAATTATATCCAGCGGAGCTTTTGAGCTATCGTCGAATTACTCCGATATCTTTAGTACAGAGAACCAAGGAAATCCGGAAATGGTGTTCGCGATTCCTTACGATCAAATATTTGCAGGAGATTGGAGCGCCCATATGAAAATGCTTTTGCCAGATCATAGATTGGTTTTTGATATGCAGGCCCAACCTTGGGGAGGGTCTAGTTGTAATCCACAATTTATAGATAGTTATAATGCCAATGATAAACGCTTGGCGGATACCTGGTTGATGGGAGACCAATTGAACGCTTCCGATGGCAGTGTGGTAATGACCCTAAGAAAGGAGATGCCAAGTATTTACGATTGTGATTTTACAGACGGTTTTAGATGTGGTAAGTATGAAATAGAATCTGGTGCCACCGGAGGACTCAGCGTTGATTTCCCTTTTCTTAGATATACAGATGTACTTATGATGAAGGCCGAAGCTCTCCTAAGGACTAACCGAGCCGATGAAGCAGCTACCATAGTAACGCAGGTTCGTTTACGTTCTTTTGAAGATCCTGCCGAGGCCACCGTTACAGGAACTGAACTTGAAGGGGATACCACGGTGGAGTATGGAACGTTGGCCGAAGATGGAACCATAGACGAACCAGGAGACCAATCTGCTGTGCCATACGGTCGATTTTTGGATGAATTGGGATGGGAGTTCGCTGCAGAGGCAAGAAGAAGATCCGATATGATTCGATTTGGTGTGTACCAGACAAAGAATTGGTATAACCATACTCCACAAGGAGAACACACTATTTTGTTTCCCATAGGTCTGGAAGAACTTAACACCAACACAAACCTGAGCCAGAATCCTGGCTACTAGGGAAAAGGTGTAAACGATAAAACAAATTGTTGTAATTGTTTTGAGTTTGTTATTTAGTGCATAAGCGGATGGGGTTTCCCATCCGTTTTTTTATATAGATATGGATTTTAAAATTGCGCCCGGAACTGGGTGGGGGAACAGCCTTTCAATTCCTTGAATTTTCTGTTAAAGTTGGCAATGTTGTTAAATCCGCATTGATCGGAAATCAATGAAATAGCCAGTTCTGGACTTCCTAGAATAAGCTTACAGGCATTTTCTATTCGAATCTCAATAAGAAACTGGAAAAAAGTCTTGTTCGTCCGTTTTTTAAAATACCTACAAAATGCATTTTTGCTCATATTGGCCACATCGGCTATTTCATCCAAACTAATAGGTTCGTGGTAGCGGTCCATGGCATATTTAAAAACATCGTTCATGCGCTTGCCCTCATCATCGGAAAAAGACTTGCGGTAAACAAATGAGGAGAGGGGTGTTGTTTGGGATTGTGTTATACGGTTTATAATGACCAACAGAGTGGCTATTTGCTCTATTTTATTTTGAGTCTTTAGTTTGTTGAACTCTCCAATAATGATGTCTTTATTGGATATGACCCGCATTCCAAGTTCCGATTTTTTGAAGAATTCCTTTGTGGATGCAAGGTCTGTAATACGGAAAAACTCCTTTCCAAAAGAATTGATGTCAAAAAAAAGAGTGTACATAAGCGATGTTGGAGAAAAGGAGACATCACTCTTAAAAGCATGTGGGACATATCCTCCTATGACCAAGATATCACCCTCCTTATAATCACTAATGGAGTCGCCCACGATTAAGGACCCTGCACCTTTGGCAATATAACTTATTTGTATTTCTGCATGTTGGTGAAGTTGGTCATAAAAAACCCGTTCCCGGTCTACTTGATAGACCAAGGCTTCATCTTTGGGTTTCGGAATTTTAAACGGAAGAACTTTCACTACTTTTTTATACGAATATCATCATAATTATGACCTGAACCAATATTTGGGTTAATATAGTATTAGTATTCGTTAATAATGAAGCTTATCCTTGAAATTTAGTCATCTATTTTTGTATTCAAAATATATAGCATTATGATACATTGGGAAGGGGTTATGCCCGCTGTAACCACAAAATTCACAAGCGAGGACGAATTGGACCTTGCCATGTTTGAGAAAAATATTAACGCACAACTGGATGCCGGTGTACACGGGATAATTCTTGGAGGAACCTTGGGTGAGGCAAGTACACTTACCAAAGAGGAAAAAGAGACCTTGATAAAAACCTCGTTAAAGATAGTCCATGGTAAAGTTCCTGTGATTATCAATATAGCCGAGCAAAGCACAAAAGAAGCCATAGAAGTTGCCCAACATGCAGAAAAGGTAGGGGCGCAGGGACTAATGCTTTTACCTCCAATGCGCTACAAGGCAACTGACTACGAAACCGTTGTGTATTTTAAAGCCATCGCAAACAGTACATCTTTGCCTATCATGATTTACAATAATCCGGTAGATTATAAAATTGAGGTAACTTTGGATATGATGGAGGAGTTGTCAGAATGTGATAACATCCAAGCCGTAAAGGAATCGACACGGGACATCACCAATGTAATACGTTTAAAAAACCGTTTTGGCGATAGGTTCAAGGTATTCACAGGTGTTGATACTTTGGGACTTGAGAGTCTTGTGATAGGAGCCGATGGTTGGGTGGCAGGATTGGTTTGTGCCTACCCTGCAGAAACGGTAGCCATTTACGAACTCGTCAAGGCAGGTAAAATAAACGAGGCCCTGTCCATATATAAATGGTTTATGCCATTGTTGGAACTGGATATAAGCCCGCAGTTGGTACAGAACATAAAATTGGCCGAAGTGGCCACAGGAATTGGAACTGAAAATGTTAGGGCCCCAAGATTGCCCTTGCAAGGAGAAGAAAGGGAGCGGGTGCTCAAGGTTATTGAGGAAGCCATGAAAAACAGACCAGAGCTCCCAGAATATAAAAACCTAAAAAGTGTAGTATGATTACAGGTAAAAACTGTATCGCAGGAGAATTTAGTGCAAATGGAGAGGTTGAGTTCAAGACCATCAACCCTAAACTAAACAAGGAAAACCCCACAACTTTTGTAGAAGTAACAAAGGAGGAAATTGAAAAGGCGGTAGATGCCGCATGGGATGCCTTTAAAGTGTATAGAAGTGTGCCCGGTAAGCAAAGGGCAGCTTTTTTAAATGCCATTGCAGATGAGATTCAAGCATTGGATCAAGAATTGATAGATACCTATACCAAGGAATCAGGACTTCCCGAAGGTAGGGCGATTGGTGAGCGTGGCAGGACCATGAACCAATTGCGTTCCTTTGCAAAACTGGTGGAAACCGAGGATTGGAGGAGCAATACATTTGATGCGGCCGAGCCGGATAGAAAACCTATGCCCAAGGAGGACTTGAGAAAAACAATGATTCCTTTGGGCCCCGTGGCTGTATTTGGAGCAAGTAACTTCCCATTGGCCTATTCAACGGCCGGAGGTGATACGGCAAGTGCACTGGCAGCCGGTTGTCCAGTTATCGTTAAATCCCACCCCATGCATGCAGGTACATCCGAATTGGTGGCTTCAGCCATTGTTAAGGCAGTAGAGAAAACAGGCATGCCCAAAGGAGTGTTTTCCAGCATCAACGGAGGGATTCAGGCAGGAGTGGATTTGGTAAACCATCCCAAGGTCAAAGCAGTGGGCTTCACAGGTAGTATTACAGGTGGAAGGGCATTGTTCGATATCGCTGCAAAAAGAGAAGAGCCTATTCCGGTATTTGCAGAGATGGGAAGTATCAATCCGGTAATCATAACTCCGGACGCCATATCCAAAAGAGGAGGAGAGATTGCAAAGACTTACGCAGGATCTATCACGTTGGGAACTGGCCAATTTTGTACCAACCCAGGTCTGTTATTGACCATAAAGAATGACCACACAGAAGGTTTCATAGCCGAGTTGGCGAAAGAAACGATTGCGTTGGATCCGCAATGCATGCTGCACCCGAACATTAAGAGCGGCTACGAGAAAAAAGAAGCTGATGTAACATCCCAATCTGGGGTTGAAGTAGTAGGTAAAGTAGATGCTGATTTGGAACCGAATTATGCAGCTTCAGCGGTAGCAACGGTTTCAGGCAGAGAATTTTTGGCCAACCCAAAATTGCACCAAGAAGTCTTTGGCCCATTTTCCTTAGTGGTACAATGTAAGGATGATGCCGAACTCCTTCAAATAATCGAAGGATTGGAAGGGCAGTTGACAGGCACCCTTATCGCGGAAGAGAATGATACCATCAATTTGATAGAAGTGGTGGATGCTTTGCAGAATAGAGTGGGCAGGATCATTTATAACGGTGTTCCTACAGGAGTGGAAGTATGTCCATCCATGCAGCACGGAGGACCCTATCCGGCATCTACGGATTCTAGGTTTACGGCAGTTGGTGTGCATGCCATTAATAGATGGGTCAGACCGGTTAGCTATCAATCCTTTCCGCAGTCGTTGTTACCAGAACATCTCAAGGGATAGAAAATAAAAATAAGATGGTTTTTTAAAGATTGCTAGTGGCAAGAAAGACTTTTTTTTGTGTTGATGCACATACCTGTGGCAACCCCGTACGCGTAGTGGCAGGTGGAGGTCCCAACTTGATCGGGGCGAATATGAGTGAAAAAAGACAGCATTTTCTCAAGGATTTTGACTGGATCAGAAAAGGATTGATGTTCGAGCCACGTGGGCACGATATGATGAGCGGGAGCATTTTGCTTCCGCCGCATAATCCGGATAATGATTTTGCAATACTTTTTATTGAAACTTCAGGCTGTTTGCCTATGTGCGGACATGGAACCATCGGCACCATTACCGTAGCAATAGAGGAGGGATTGATTGTTCCCAAAATACCGGGAAAAATTAAAATGGAAGCTCCAGCAGGCCTCGTAGAGATTGAGTACCGCCAAACGGGCAAAAAAGTGGATTGGGTAAAATTGGTCAATGTAAAATCCTATTTGGCCGCTGAGAATTTGACGGTGGAGTGTCCGGAACTGGGACAAATTACATTTGATGTGGCCTATGGTGGAAATTACTATGCAATCGTTGATCCCCAGGAAAACTTTAAGGGCGTACATAATTTTACCGCTGGCCAAATTATACATTATTCCCAAGTGGTGCGGAAGCGCATCAATGAAAAGTATCCCGAGATGTTTGTGCATCCCGAGGATCCTACTATCAGGGATGTGAGCCATATGCTTTGGACCGGGGACCCTTTGGACCCGACATCTTCGGGTAGAAATGCCGTTTTTTACGGGGATAAGGCCATAGATCGCTCTCCCTGCGGTACTGGAACATCGGCTCGTATGGCACAATTATATACCAAAGGAAAGTTGGGCGCGAACGAGAACTTTATTCATGAAAGTTTTATTGGGAGCAAGTTTATCGGAAGGATAGAGCAGGAGACCACCTTGTCCGGTAAAAAAGCCATTGTGCCAAGTATACAGGGGTGGGCACAGGTAACAGGCTATAATAATATCATTATAGATGACGATGACCCATACGCACATGGGTTCCAAGTACTGTAAATCAATTTTCAGAATGAAGAAAGTAATAGTTGTAGGGGGAGGGATCTCCGGGCTTTGTAGTGCATATTATTTGGTGAAAGATGGACATAAAGTCACAGTTTTGGACCAAACCAATATGGATGGCGGAACATCTTATATCAATGCAGGATATATTACACCAAGTCATTTTGTTCCTTTGGCCGCTCCGGGAATAATTACCCAAGGTCTTAAATGGATGCTCAATAGTTCCAGCCCATTTTATATGAAGCCCAGATGGGATATGGATTTCTTCAAATGGGCACTATTATTTAAAAAGTCTGCAACAGTTTCCAATGTTGAAAAAGCATTGCCCGTGCTCAAAGAACTCAATTTAAAAAGTAGGGCACTTTATGAAGAATTATTGGCTTTTCACGATTTCGACTTTCATTACGAAAGAAAAGGGGTCTTGATGGCGTATTGTACCGAGAAATCTGAAAAGGAGGAGCATGAAGTGGCCAAAAAAGCCATAAAAGAAGGTTTGGAGGTTTCCATATTGTCGCAAGAAGATTTAAAAAAAGTACAACCTGTACTATCCGACCAAGTAAGGGGAGCCGTTCATTACAAGTGTGATGCCCATATGACGCCCAATCATTTTATGGAGGAACTAAAAACTTGGCTACAGGAACATGGAGTAGATTTTAAGTTGGGTCAAAAGGTTGAAAACGTTAACGTAATGGGGAAGCAAATAGTCTCATTGAGGACTCAGGATAGCAATTATGAGGCTGATGAGTTCGTATTGGCCAGTGGGAGCTGGACATCAAAACTAGCGAAAACAATGGGGCTTAAAGTTCCTATCCAAGGTGGAAAAGGCTACAGTGTGGATGTTAGGAGACCAACGGGAATAACCTTACCCACTATTTTGGTGGATGCTCGAATGGCGATTACCCCGATGGATGGCTTTACCCGATTTGCAGGTACGATGGAGTTTTCCGGCAATAACGACACCATTCAAAAAGAACGTGTAGCGGCTTTGGCCAATGCCGTTAAGACGCACTATAGAGATTTTACCATACTTTCAGAAGAACAAGATTGTGCTAGCTCTGGACTCAGGCCGGTATCACCGGATGGATTGCCGTTTATTGGCAAAACCACAACATATAATAACCTGACCATAGCGGCAGGTCACGCTATGATGGGTTGGAGCTTGGGGCCAATAACTGGAAAGCTGGTGTCGCAAGAAGTGAATGGTTCAAAACCACTAATGGACATCGCCCCGCTCTCACCGGAAAGGTTTCATTAAAATTGTTTTCTTCCCACAGGTTTTCTTTTGCATTTTGGAGGTTCTTAATCAATTAATCGCTTTTTTGCGCAGTAGTGAAGGCGTTAAGGGTAATATAGTATAAGTATCTGGTAATTTGAATCGATGTACAACCAGAGATTATCTATAGTTTTAGACTTATTTAAACTATGGAATCTTTTGTCAAAAAAATAAGTGTATTTTTTATACTTATAAACTTCGGTACATCATTAGCCCAAGGAACTTTAGCGGAATATAAAAAGGCGATTTCGCTGGATTCTTTGTTTCGGGACAAGGTCACAAACTCGCCTAAGAATTTTCATTGGCAAGAAAATAACCTACTATGGTATGTAAACAATACCCCGGAAGGAAAAGAATACTTATGGGTAAATCCCTCGGAGAAAACCCAAGAAAAATGTTTTGATCATGCTGTATTGGCCAAATTGTTGTCCGAGAAATTTGAGAAAGATATAGATGCCAATCACATAGACATCAGCGAACTGGAATTTGATGCCGATATGGCAGCGTTGAAATTTACTTTTGATGAAAAGATAGTTTCCTTTAATCCCAATCAGCAGGAATTAACAATTGTAGAGTCAAAAACTGAAGACCCAAAAAGAGATTGGGGCTATTGGGGCAGCAGGTTCGATGAGACCAATAATCCACCTGTGATGTCCCCCGATTCCACTATGTTGGCATATATCAAGAATCACAACCTTTATATCAAAAATACCTCGACAGATGAAGAAACCCGGTTGAGCTATGATGGCGCTCCGGGTTTTTTCTATTCCACCTACATAAAATGGGCACCGGATGGGGAAAAAATCATGGCATACAAGGTGCGTCCAGGAGATGAACGTAAAATATATTTTGTGGAATCCAGTCCAGGGGACCAGTTTCAGCCCAAATTGCAATCCAGGGATTATTTAAAGCCAGGAGATGAGCTCCCGTTCAAAAGCCCACAATTGTTTTTGGTTGGGAAAAAGAAACATATCCAAGTTCCTACCGATGAGTTTAGCCATCAATTTGGGTTGAATAATATAGAATGGAGAGAAGATAGCAGTGCCTTTACCTTTGAATATAATCAACGAGGTCACCAAGCTTACAAAGTAATAGCGGTTGATGCAAATACTGGAGCGGTAAAAGTGCTGGTAAATGAGGTCAGCAAAACCTTTATCGACTACAGCAGCAAAAAGTACAGGTACGATGTTGAGGATGGTAAGGAGATTATATGGACATCGGAAAGGGATGGGTGGAACCATATTTATTTGTATGATGGAGAAACGGGAAAAGTAAAAAAACAGCTTACCAAAGGAGAATGGGTAGTGCGAAATGTCATTCATGTGGATGAAGAGAATAGAGAGGTGTACTTTACGGCCAGTGGGATGGATAAAGGGCAGGACCCATACTTCCTTCATTACTTTAAAATAGATTTTGATGGTAGGAACTTGACCCGATTCACCAAAGAAAACGGGAACCATCAGCTTACTTTCTCGGAAGACTATGAATATTATGTAGATCAGTACTCTAGGGTGGATGCCCCGCCTGTAACACTTTTAAAATCTTCAAAAAATGCCAAGACCTTAATGCAGTTGCAAAAGGCCGACCATTCCGCATTATTGCAGGAGGGGTGGATAGCCCCCGAGGTTTTTACGTCCAAAGGCAGGGATGGTGTTACCGATATATGGGGAGTCATCATAAGACCGACTTCTTTTGACCCCAACAAAACATACCCTGTAATAGAATATATTTATGCAGGGCCACACAGTTCGTTTGTTCCCAAGGATTTTAGGTCGTACTACTGGTCCATGTCATCTTTAGCGGAACTGGGATTCATTGTGGTACAGATAGATGGTATGGGGACTTCCAACCGCTCAAAAGCCTTTCACGATGTATGCTGGAAGAACCTCAAAGATGGCGGTTTTCCCGATAGAAAAATTTGGATTCGCGAAGCCGCTAAAAAATATCCGTATATGGATGCTGAAAACGTGGGCATTTTCGGGACTTCGGCAGGTGGGCAAAACGCAGCTGCAGCATTGGTGTTCAATTCTGATTTTTATGATGTAGCCGTATCTTCCTGCGGGTGCCACGACAATAGAATGGATAAGATTTGGTGGAACGAGCAGTTTATGGGCTATCCCATAGGGCCACATTATGCCGAGTGCTCCAATGTTGAAAATGCAGGTCAAATGGGTGGTGATTTAATGTTGATACTGGGAGAAGTGGATGATAACGTAGATCCCGCCAGTACTATGCAATTCGCCAATGCATTGATCAAAGCCAATAAAGATTTTGAGTTGGTCACCATACCCGGCATGGGACATTCCTCCGGCGGGGAATTTGGTGAGAGGAAGCGTAAGGACTTTTTTGTAAAACATTTGATGGATGTCGACCCGCCCTCATGGGAGGAAATCTACAATTAGAAAAACAACAACAGTAAACCATTGGTTAGTAAAATTATAGGAGTAAACGAGTTATTATGAATGTAAGTAAGTTTTTTGTCGGTGCAGTATTTTTTCTATTCACTGCCCAAATGAGTTTGGTGCACGCGCAGAGTGGTAACCAGATTTTGGATGGAATTGGGGAGACCGGAATGATTGCCAGATATATTTTTGATGGAGATGCCAAAGATTGGTCCAGGAATAATTTGCACGCAAGGGCTTACGGCGAAGTGGATTTTAAAGATGACGAGCAATTTAAAAAAGTACTTTCACTCCCAGGTGACGGTAAATCCTATATTTCCATTCCGGGTGAATCTGTGCAAAACGAGGAATCCATCAGCATTGCAACCTGGGTGAATTTTCAGTCGAAGGAACTGGGACAGCTTCTTTTTGATTTTGGAAAAGATGATAGGACACATTTTTTTGTCGCTCCATTCGGAATCAAAGAACAGGAAGGGTTCCAAGCCCAGGTCATATTGGATGGCAAATCAGGATATGAGGTGCTTTCCCCAGATGTGGAAATTGAAACGAATCAATGGGTCCATCTAGCACTTGTCTTTGATGTTCCATCAAAATCCATAAGTGTTTTTGTCAATGGACAGGAAGCAGGAAAGACTGAAAATGTTGAAATGGAATTGGAGGATTTGTTCACTCATGAGAATTTACTCTATTTAGGAAAACCGATTGTGTCGGGAAATCCTTACCTCAAAGCAAAGATTTACGATTTTAGGTTGTATAGGATTCCTTTGAGTGAAAAGCAGGTTTCAAGGATTCGATATATTGCTCTCAAAGGTGGGGATGCTGTGGTAAGACGGGAAAAACCTGAAGACAACCTGCCAAAATTCTCTTCTGATGTACCTCAATTATACAATGAGTTCCTGACCGGCGTGTCCGATGTTGAGGTAGAAACGGAACTGGGCTATTTGCCCAGATTGCCGCGCCATGTCAAAGGAACATATCGTGATGGAGTCAAAGGGCCGGAGGTCAGGGTTCTATGGCCTTCACCGATAGATAACAGCGAGGTGACCAAAGCGGGAAGTTATGTGGTCACCGGCAGGGTTCCGGGGACGGATTTTAAGCCCAAGGCAAAAATTAGTGTAAAGGCAAAACAGGATGTGAAAACGCCTGACATGAAACTGGAAGTGTTTGGATTGAATCAAGTAAGATTGGATTCGGATACTGATGGTCAACAAACAAAGTTTATAGAAAATAGGGATAAGTTCATCAACACATTGGCAGCGACCAACCCGGACTCATTTTTGTACATGTTCCGGAATGCCTTTGGACAAGAACAGCCGGAAGGAGCTGAACCATTGGGCGTGTGGGATAGCCAAGAAACAAAGTTAAGAGGTCACGCCACGGGCCATTATTTAACAGCCATCGCCCAGGCGTATGCAAGTACTGGTTACGATGAGGAACTGCAGGCCAATTTTGCCAATAAAATGGATTATATGGTAGAAGTGCTCTACAAACTGTCTCAAATGTCCGGTAAGCCTACCAAGGTTGGTGGAGAGCATGAATCGGACCCGACTAAAGTTCCCCACGGCCCAGGAAAATCCACCTACGATTCGGATTTGAGCGAAAATGGTATTCGAACGGATTATTGGAACTGGGGAAAAGGGTTTATAAGTGCCTATCCGCCGGACCAGTTCATCATGTTGGAAAATGGTGCATCCTACGGTACGCAGCCAACTCAAGTTTGGGCACCATATTACACTCTACACAAAATATTGGCAGGCTTAATGGATATCTACGAGGTAAGTGGAAACAAGAAAGCTTTGGAAGTGGCCAAGGGAATGGGAGATTGGGTGTATGCCCGATTGAGCTTATTGCCAACGGATACATTGATCAGTATGTGGAACAGCTACATTGCCGGGGAATTCGGTGGGATGAACGAGGCCATGGCCCGATTGGATAGGATTACCGATGAACCGAGATACCTTAAGGTCGCACAACTGTTTGACAACATCAAAATGTTTTTTGGAGATGCGGAGCATTCCCACGGATTGGCCAAAAATGTCGATTCCTTCCGAGGGTTGCATGCCAACCAGCATATACCACAGATCATGGGGGCGCTTGAAATCTATCGCGATTCCGAATCTCCGGAGTACTATCGCGTAGCCGAAAATTTCTGGTACAAGGCCAAGCATGATTATATGTATAGCATTGGGGGCGTGGCTGGAGCAAGGAATCCCACAAATGCGGAATGTTTCATCGGCCAGCCTGCTACCTTGTACGAAAATGGTTTTTCTGCGGGAGGGCAGAATGAAACCTGTGCTACCTACAATATGCTAAAGCTGACTAAGAACTTATTCTTGTTCGACCAGCGGACGGAGCTCATGGATTATTATGAGCGTGGACTATACAACCATATTTTGGCATCGGTAGCAGAGGACAGCCCGGCAAACACCTACCATGTGCCATTGCGGCCAGGTTCCGTCAAAAGATTTGGAAATGCGGATATGACAGGATTTACCTGTTGTAATGGTACGGCCTTGGAAAGTAGCACTAAGCTTCAAAACTCCATTTATTTTAAGAACAAGGACAATAGCGCACTATATGTAAACCTTTTTGTGCCCTCAACCTTGGAGTGGACAGAGAAGAATATTGCCATAGAGCAAAAAACGGATTTTCCTAAAGCGGATAACACCCAGTTAATAATTAAAGGCGAAGGAAAATTTGATTTGAACATACGTGTTCCACAGTGGGCGACCAAAGGATTTTATGTAAAAGTGAATGGTAAAGAGCAGAAGATAAAAGCAGAACCCGGTTCCTACATGACCCTGAACCGTAAATGGAACAATGGTGATGTCATTGATGTTCAAATGCCATTTCAATTCCATTTGGACCCAGTAATGGACCAACAAAACATTGCAAGCCTTTTTTATGGACCGGTACTTTTGGTGGCCCAAGAACCCGAACCACGAAACGATTGGAGAAAGATAACATTGAATGCCAAGAATATAGGCAGTACTATTGAAGGAAACCCAAAAACATTGGAATTTACCATTGATGGAGTTGTTTTTAAACCATTCTATGAAACATACGGCCGCCATTCGGTGTATATGGATGTTACATTGGAATAATAGGGGAAGCCATCAAAATTTAGAAAAACCAATCATTACCTTTAGGAGGATAAAGTAAGAAACTAAACTCGAACAAAATGGATTTAAAAAGAATAGGAATCATAGCTGTAGCGTTGGTCAGTTCGTGCACTTTCGCGCAGAACAGCAAAATGGCTGATATCGTTACCGAATTTGAAGCGGATAACTGGGCCTTGAACCGGACTTATATCGTTCAAGAGTCCGAAGAGTACTATCAGCGGTTTTCCACATTTTATAATGACTGGAACAAAAAGTTGTCTGCTGTTGATTTCAACGCTCTGTCACAACAAGGAAAAGTAGATTACGTACTGTTGAAGAACTTGGTGAATAAAGGAGAGTATTTTTTAAATCAGGAATATGATGCATTTAAGGAAGTTTCCGAAGTAAGCTCTTTTGCAAAAGATATTTTTCCGTTCATAAAAAATCGTAGAAGAGGCAAAAAGCCCGAATCAAAAGAGTTGGCACAAATATTTCAAGATGCCTCGCAATCCGTTGATTCTGAAATGGAGTCATGGAAAGCCAAGCCATTTAAGGATTGGCAAACTGCTGATAAAGCTTCCCAACTTATCGTTTCGTTCCAAAAGGGATTGGAAGAGGCTTATAATTTTTACTACGGATATGACCCTGATTTCACGTGGTGGGTAGAAAAACCTTATAACAAATTAAATGAAAAGTTGACTGCTTACGCCGAGTTCCTAAAGGAAAATTATTTGGAAGGAAGCGTTAAGGATGATGGAAGCGGCATCATTGGAAAGCCTATAGGAGAAGAAGCACTCAAGGAGAGCCTTGCCTTGGAATTTATTCCTTACACACCCGATGAACTAATTAAAACAGCGGAAGCACAATTTGAATGGTGCAAAAATGAAATGATTAAAGCGTCTCGGGAATTGGGATATGGCGATGATTGGAAAAAGGCATTGGAGCATGTAAAGAATACCTACGTTCCTGCAGGAGAGCAGCCACAGGCCATTATGGATCTGTACTCCCACTCTGTGGATTTTATAGAGGAAAGGGATTTGATTACATTGCCAGAACTTGCCAAGGAAACCTGGGGCATGAAAATGATGAGCCCAGAAAGACAAAAGGTCAGTCCGTTCTTTTTAGGGGGAAGGGATATCATCATCTCATACCCGACCATGGAAATGGATCACGATGACAAATTGATGAGCATGCGGGGGAACAATCCCAATTTTTCATTTCCCACCGTCCAGCACGAATTGCTTCCAGGCCATAATCTACAGTATTTTATGACGAGCAGGAACAAAAGTTACAGAAGACCTTTTTCCACACCTTTTTGGACTGAAGGGTGGGCCCTCTACTGGGAAATTATTCTTTGGAACAAGGATTTTCCCCAGACCCCAGAGCAAAAACTAGGCATGTTATTTTGGAGAATCCATAGATGCG
This sequence comes from Flagellimonas chongwuensis, assembly GCF_013376415.1. Classification (GTDB taxonomy): domain Bacteria; phylum Bacteroidota; class Bacteroidia; order Flavobacteriales; family Flavobacteriaceae; genus Flagellimonas; species Flagellimonas chongwuensis. The sequence goes on along the minus strand of NZ_WYET01000002.1, from coordinate 34,356 downwards.
CTCGGATTATTTTCTCTCTCAAGTTCCATTTAGGAGAAATGACCCCACAAGAGTGCATAGACCTTTTGGTTGATGAAGTGGGTCACGAATATGCCAATGCGGAAGCAGAGGTGAGACGTTCGTTTACCACCAATTATCCCCCATTGTACCAACTGGCATACATGATGGGAGGTCTTCAGTTCTACGCTCTAAGAAATGAAATGTTGGACAAAGGATGGACGGAGAAGCAGTTCCACAATCAGGTGATGAAAGAAGGTAGAATGCCGGTTGAGGTATTGCGTGCTCTGTTGCAAGATCTTCCCTTGAACAAAAATTATAAAACAAAGTGGAAATTTTCCACAGCCTTCAAATAGATAATCACAACATATTTCTATAAGCAAGGGAGTTTTGATGTGATCACGGCTCCCTTAAACCAAACTATCACTATAATGAAGCAGATAAAGTATTGGGTGGTCTCGGCATTTTGCATGGCCTCTTTTTCGACTATAATAGCACAGAACACCTATTGGAGTAGGGTGGAGAAAAGGGAATCTACTTTGGGTGTGGCCGATGTCTATCAAAAATTTGATACCCCTGACTTTAAGTTAAAATTGGTTAGGGCTTCACAAACTATTGCCGCATTGAGCCCCAATAGCGACCCTTATTTTGACTTTACTCCCGGCGACCGCTTGGAAATAAGGGACAAGGACAGTCTTTATCACTTGGGAGACATCAACCTACGTATAAAAGAGGCAAACGGAATTTGGAAAAGCTATTCCACGGCCACCACTAGAGCAAAAGTAGAGCCATTGGAAACCAACGGAAATGTTTTGGCAGCTGCCGACTTGGCCAATACCTTGCCAACTGATATACCAGTTACCATCAAAAGGTACTACGAATTGGACAATGACCAATTGGTCATGCGTTTTGAAATTACCAATAAACAAGACAAACCATTGGAAATAGGAGCATTGGGAGTTCCAATGGTGTTTAATAACATTCTTGAAGGCAAGTCCTTGGTGGAAACCCATGCCCAAAACGTCTTTTTTGACCCCTATATTGGTAAAGATGCAGGGTATCTTGAGGTAAAAAGGTTGAGCGGGAGAGGTCCGGCCCTATTGGTGCTGCCCAAAGAGAATATGCCTTTTGAGGCTTATCGACCATTATTGGACGATCCTACTCCCAAAAGCATCGTCTTTGAAGGGTTTCACGAGTGGATGGCATATAGCAAAGCATATTCCGAAAACGAATGGAAAGGAGTGGAGCAATGGAACGAACCAACTTCGCTTGTTCTTCAACCAAACGAAACCAAAAACTTTGCCTTAAAATTTGTACTTACCGAAGGAATCAAGAATATACAAGAGACACTTGTCAAGGAAAAACACCCTGTTGCGGTCGGCGTTCCAGGTTACGTATTGCCGCAAGATATTGAAGGGCAATTGTTCATCGATTATAACCAAAGAGTTGCTTCCATAACGGTTGAACCTAGCGGAGCATTGGAAATTAAAGAAAATGGCACTACTGCCTTGGGAAAGAAAAAATACCATGTCCAAGGAAAAAAATGGGGCAGGGCCAGACTTACCATCACCTATACTGATGATACGGAACAGACCATCAACTATAAAATCATTAAACCGGAGACTGAGGTTATTGAAGATTTTGGACATTTTTTAACTACGGAACAATGGTTCGACGACCCCAATGACCCATTCGGACGAAATCCATCACCAATAAGCTATGATTACGAGAAAAAGGAAAAGGTAGTTCAAGATGGTAGGGTTTGGATAAGTGGATTGAGCGATGAAGGTGGAGCAGGTAGTTGGTTGGCAGCTGTTATGAAGCAATTGGTTCAACCCGACAAGGAGGAAATCCAGAAGTTGCAAGGTTTTGTGGATGAAACACTGTGGGGAGGAATCCAGTATAATGAAGGTCCTAATAAGTACGGAGTCAAAAAGAGTTTGTTTTATTACGAACCCGACTCTTTGCCCAAAGGCACGTATAATGATAAAATCAATTACGATACTTGGGCGGCATGGGACCACAAGCATGCGAACGACCCCGGAAGGTCCTACAACTATCCCCATGTAGCGGCCGCATATTGGGTAATGTACCGCTTGTCTCGTTACTACAAAGGTTTGGTGGATAACAGGTCTTGGGATTGGTATTTGCAAAATGCCTATCACACCAGCGTAGCCATGGTGGAACAGGCACCGTATTATGCCCAGTTCGGACAAATGGAGGGTTCGGTGTTCTTATTTATTTTGGAAGACCTGAAGCGCGAAGGGCTAACCGAAATGGCCTCGGATTTGGAAGCAAGAATGAAAGAGCGAGCAGACCATTGGCGAGCATTGGATTACCCTTTTGGCAGCGAAATGCCATGGGATTCCACTGGACAAGAGGAAGTGTATATGTGGTCCAGTTATTTTGGATATGACCGAAAGGCCTATGTTACACTTAGTGCCATTTTGGCCTATATGCCAACAATGCCTCATTGGGGCTACAATGGTAACGCCAGAAGATATTGGGACTTTTTGTACGGTGGAAAAGCAGGTGAAACTTCACGTGTGGAACGCCAAATTCATCATTATGGTTCTTCATTGAACGCCATTCCCGTTTTGAATCATTACCGAAAAAAACCAGAAGATCTGTACCTGTTGAAAGTGGGTTACGGAGGTTTGTTGGGAGGAATTTCCAATATTACACAAGATGGTTTTGGACCGGCCGCGTTCCATTCATATCCTTCAACTTTAAAAATCGACGGTATTTCCGGTGATTATGGCTCCGGGTTTTATGGCTACGCTGTAAATACATCATCCTACCTTACCAAGGATGATGATATGGGATGGTTGGCCTTTGGGGGTAATCTATCCCAAAAAGGATCTGTTGTGGAATTGGAACCGACCACGGCTTCAAGGTCTAGAGTGTTCATAGCGCCTGAGAAGCTTTGGCTAACCTTGGATGCAGGTTCGTTTAAAAAAGTGGTCTACAACAGCAAAACTGGAGATGTAACCCTGACTTTGGATAGCAAAAGCACACATGTTCCTTATGCTTATTTGCGTGTGGAGGGCATGGATGTTGATTTGCCGTATAAAAAGGTCAGAGGGGCGTATCAAATCGAATTGGGGAAGAAAGAAATAGAAGTCAAACTATAAATCCACAAGGGTGATTGTTGCCAATTGTGAAGGATAGGGTATTGTACATATTACTTTTTGTTATGGTCTTAGGCAATGTCTTTGGTCAAAGAAAGAAAGGTCAATTGCCTGTTGGGAAGGTAGACCCTATTCTTCCAGGTTATTTTGCTGACCCTACAATCAAAAAATTTGGGGATACATACTATATCTACGCTACCACCGACAATGAAATGTTGGCCTCAGGAGTACCCACGGTATGGTACAGCAAAGATTTTGAGCATTGGTACAACCATACTATGGAAGTTCCCTCATTGGAATCCGTCAACCTTAGAAATTTTTGGGCACCAGACATTATTGAAGGGAGTGATGGCAGGTTTTACCTATATTTTGGTAATTGCCAAGCAGGCTGCAATATTTATGGATATGTATCCAGTTCCCCAGTAGGTCCTTGGGAAAAATTGAACGAAGATGATACTCCAGTGATTGCCCACAATTATCCCAAGGAAGGATTTCCATCATTGGATGCACAGTTTTTTACCGACGATGATGGTAAAATCTATGTGTATTGGGGCACGTGGGTACATTATAACGGAGGCTATGCCGTGGGAGAGTTGGATAGTGAAAGTATGTCAAAAATCAAAAACCCGAAGAACATACCCTTGGAACAGACCCCTGAACCTTTTGAAGCTGCTTACCTGATGAAGAAAGGGGACAAATACATTTTGATATACTCTGGAGGCTCCTGTCACGACGAAACCTATAATGTGAGATACTCCTATTCGGATAGTCCCTATGGACCATTTACACCGGGAGCAAACAATCCCATACTTAGTTCCAATGATAATGAAACGGTACACGGCCCAGGGCATCATTCTGTTTTGGAGGAGGACGGGAGTTACTATATTGTTTATCACAAACACGATTATCCAATGACAAGAGGCGGTTTATCCCGCCAAGTAAGTGTGGATGAACTTATTTTTGAAAATGATTCCACCATACAACAAGTAGTGCCTGGAAGTAAAAGGCTGGGAAAATCAATAAAATCGAATGTTCCGCCCAACCTAGCATTGAATGCCAAGGTGTCCACATCTTCATTTTATCAATTGGAGTCACATGAATACGAGTATGCATACCGACCATCATTTGCCACGGATGGTTACAATGCGACCATGTGGAAAGCAGGAGATAATTCTTTTCCACAAAGCCTGACCATCGATTTGGGTAAGCCTACCCATGTAAAAAGAATAATGACACAATTTGAGTTCGCTGGATACTATTACCAATACAAATTGGAATATTCATTTGATGGGAAGAGTTGGGAGGTTTTTGCGGACCGTTCGAAGAACAGGATTGCAGGCAGTCCAATGATAGATGATTCCGATGTGATTGCTCAATATATCAAACTTACAGTTTTGGATACCGAAAAAACAGGCTTATTGGCAGCAGTTTGGAACATTAAAGTATTTGGCTCCCTTTTCGATGAGCCTTTGGATATTGAGGGTAGACCTTCAAAACAAGGCCTTGTGGCAAAAAGTTCCCATCAAAAAATTGTAAGTATCAATGCTCAAGAAGTCCTTGCCAAAAACAGCCGGGATAACTTGGCCAACAAAGGAAGTATTGGTGGAATTTTTGAGAAAAAGGGAGAAGTGTCAATATATCAAGAAGACGGTGTTGCTGCATTTGATTTTAAAAAAGGAGCACTGGTACTTGACCAACCCGTTCCAAAAAGTTTGCAATGGAATGGAGCATTTACGGTGGCCACATGGGTGAAAAACCCGGAAATATCAGCTGAGGGCGAGTGCTTGTTGTCGTGGTGCGACCGTTTTAAGTTCAATTTGGCAAACTCCTATAATGCGCTGCATTACAACAGTGGCAATTATGGGGCTGTGGCACATTTGGATGCCCATTTTGATATGAAGTTCAATAACCTTCCCCCAGCTAACCAATGGCATCATATCGTGCTGACTTTTGATGGGGTAGTTGAAAAAATGTATGTCAACGGAAAACTGGACAATTCCCAGATAATGGTATTGGCCTCACAAATTGAAAATGCCAAAATACGGATAGGAGCTTCGGATATAGGCGAGAACTTTTCGGGTTATATGGCATCTTTGCAGATGTACGATTATGCTTTGAACAAAATGGATATTCAAAAGCTAATGGAAAAAACAAAACCTTCTGAAAGTAAAAACTAATAGCTGTGGAGAATCAGATTTTAAAGATAAATCCGTCTTCCTCCACTTTTTTCTCATATTTGTCCTTGTCAAAAACGTATAGATAGGCGCCTTTCCGAGATACGCTCATATCTTTTTCGTCCAGTTTTATAAGCACATCCAAAGAATTTATCTTGTTGATAAAGTTTCGCTTGTCCAACTTCTTGTCCAAAATGGATTCGTACAGGTTTTGTAGCTGTCGCATGGTGAATTTTTCTGGGAGTAGTTCAAAGCCGATAGGTTTGCTCAAGGCACGTCTTTTTAATCGAGCTTTGGCCTTCTGAATCATTTCGTTGTGATCAAAAATCAAGTTTGGAGCTTCTTTTACATCGAACCAATGTGCAGAATCAATCTGAATTCCGTCAAAACGATGACTGTCCACATCAATTAGGGCAAAATAGGCAACAGAAATAGTTCGCTGCCCCGGATCTCTATCAATCTTGCTGTATGTATGTATTTGTTCAAGATAAATGTCGTTCAAACCGGTTAAGGTTTCCAAAACTCTCACAGCTGCCTCATCAAGGTTTTCATTTTTTTTGAGGAATCCCCCGATCAAAGACCATTTGCCCTTTTCCGGTTCAAAATTTCTTTTGATCAGTAAAATTTTCAGGTTTTCTTTGTCAAACCCAAAGATGATACAATCGACTGCTAGTAAAACCTGATCTTCTTTTTGATAATAATTGAGATGCATGTTCAGGTTTTCTGGCGCCTCCAAGTTTTCTTCAAACATTTCTTCACGTATAAATTCCGATTGCTAAAATATAAACATTTCTGAATACTGGTCTTTTGGGAACTTTTTTCGATTGAAACATCATTTTTCTTGTTTTAACCAAAAAACTTTCGTTATTTTAAAAATGTAAATACAACACTTGTAAAAAAATACCCCTCTAATTTGCTTTTTTTAGAAAGCACATTAGGTGAGAATTTTGTTGTTTTTGACATGAAACTAAAACAAATCAAACCAAATGCACATGAAAATTTTAAGGTACACCACCATTACGGCCGCCTTGTTTTTAATTACTTTTTCCAATGCACAAGACCCAATTAAGATCAGTGTTCAGGAAGATGCGGAAGCACCCATAGTCAGTAAACATATTTATGGCCATTTTGCAGAACATCTTGGGCGTTGTATTTATGAAGGACTATATGTTGGGGAAGAAAACAAAATCATTCCCAATACCGAGGGAGTTCGAAATGATATCATAGCGGCCTTAAAGGAGCTTGATATACCCAATTTAAGATGGCCGGGAGGCTGTTTTGCTGACACCTATCACTGGAAGGACGGTGTAGGTCCCAAAGAAAATCGACCAACCATTGTAAACCGTTGGTGGGGCGGGACCACAGAGGATAATAGTTTTGGGACCCATAACTTTTTAAATCTTTGCGAAGTGCTCGAAGCAGAGCCCTATCTCTCAGCGAACGTGGGTAGTGGAACCGTGCAGGAGTTGATTGACTGGGTGCAGTATACCAATCATGACGGTATAAGCCCAATGGCCGATTGGCGCCGTGAAAATGGAAGGGAAGAACCTTGGAAGGTCAAATATTGGGGTGTGGGTAACGAAACATGGGGTTGTGGCGGAAACATGACCGCAGAGTACTATGCAGATATCTATCGTCAGTATGCCACCTTTATGCCAGGTTGGTCCGGGGAGACCGAGGTATATAGGATTGCCTCTGGAGCATCGGAAGATGATTACCATTGGACCGAAACCTTGATGAAAAATGTTCCTCACGAACTGATGGAGGCCGTAGCGCTGCACGATTATGCTGTGTTCGATTGGAACGATAAAGGCCCATCTATCAACTTTGATGAAGAGATATATTTTAAAACGATGGAACAGGCGCTTAACATGGAAGAATATGTGGCCAAGCATATCGAAATCATGGATAAGTACGACCCTGAAGGTAAGGTAGACCTTTTTGTCGACGAATGGGGAGGGTGGTACGATGCCGAACCAGAAGTGGCAAACGGGGTGCTTTTCCAACAGAATACCATCCGTGATGTGATGATTGCAGGCACAGTGCTCAATACATTTAACAATCATGCACGAAGGGTCAAAATGGCCAACTTGGCGCAAATGGTCAATGTGCTACAGGCAGTGATACTCACCGATGAAGAGAAAATGATCAAAACGCCTACCTACCATGTCATGCACATGTACAAAGTGCACCATGATGCAAAACTGTTGCCAACCAAAGTCGAAGATAATATGGAGTATAGAGGACTTCCGGTAGTATCCGTATCTGCGTCAAAGGATGAAGCAGGGAAGGTCCATATTTCTTTGGTAAACATTGACCCAGAAAAGAATGTTGAGGTAGAGGTGGACATTTCCACATTGGATATCAAAAAGATTGAAGGAAATATTTTGACATCGGAAAAGCTTCAAGATCATAATTCCTTTGACAATCCCGAAAAGGTGACTCCGAAAGAATTTAAAGATTCCAAATTGAAAAAAGGGAAAATTTCTATCGCCATCCCCGCACATTCACTTATAGTCTTACAAGGAAGTTAAGAGAACATGAAAAAAAATTTATTTACGCTGGCAGGTCTTCTTTTGTTGACCATATCCTGCAAGGAAGATTCCAAAAATCAGGCAAGTAATGAAAACATGGCTGGTGAGTCACCGGACTATCCCATTGAGTCTGTGAACATACAGAATGTAAAGCTGAAGGATGAGTTTTGGTTGCCTATCATACAGCGAGTCCAGGAAAAAACGATAGAATATGCTTTGGCCAAATGCCAAGAAGAAGGTCGTTTTGACAATTTTCTGATTGCAGGGGGAGAAATGGAAGGGGAGGTAAAAGGTGCCATGCCTTTTGATGATACCGATGTCTATAAAATTATTGAGGGAGCCTCCAATTCCCTAATCAGTGCTCCAAACCCAAAACTGGAAACTTTGGTGGATTCTTTGATATCGATTATTAAAGTAGGACAGGAAGCAGATGGTTATTTGACAACTTGGAGGACTATCAACCCAGGAAAGCCCCCTGCACCGTGGGTGGAGGTAAAAGAAGGAAAGCGTTGGGACGGTCTTTTTATGAGCCATGAACTTTACAATGCAGGCCATTTATACGAAGCTGCGGCCGTTCATTACAAGGCAACGGGAAAAAGAAATTTCTTGGATATTGCTATCAAAAATGCAGACTTAATGGTAGAGACTTTTGGTGATGGCAAAGGAAAAATTGCTGCTGTCCCTGGGCACCAGATTATCGAAACAGGGCTCATCAAACTGTATCGGATTACCGGGAAAGAGGATTATCTAAAACTTTCCAAATACTTTTTGGACAACAGGGGAAATCCCGACAATCATGAGCTTTTTGGATGGTATTCTCAAGACCATGTGCCAGTTGTTGAGCAGAAAGAGGTAGTGGGACATGCTGTTAGGGCTGTGTACATGTACGCGGGTATGACCGACATCGCAGCCATTGAGAAAGATACAGCATACCTAAAAGCCGTAGAAATCCTTTGGACTAATATGGTAAACAAAAAAATGTATATCACAGGTGGAATTGGAGCAGAACATGATGGCGAACAATTTGGAGACAATTATGAACTCCCAAACTTAACGGCGTATAGTGAAACATGTGCAGCTATTGGTAGTGTATATTGGAACCATAGGTTACATAACCTCACGGGGGATGTAAAATACTTTGATGTTATTGAAAGGACATTGTACAACGGGTTGATCTCTGGATTGTCACTGGATGGGCAAGAGTTTTTTTATCCCAATGCCTTGGAATCGGATGGGGTTTACAAATTTAACCGTGGAGCATGTACCCGTCAATCTTGGTTCGATTGCTCTTGCTGCCCTACCAATGTGATTCGTTTTATTCCTGCCATGCCAGGGCTAATCTATTCCAAAACGGGCAATACCCTTTATACGAATCTATATGCGAGCAATGAGGCAAAGGTGGAATTGCAGAATCAAGACATAAGGGTCACTCAAGACACATCGTACCCATGGGACGGGAAAGTTAAATTCACTGTAGAACCAGAGATGGAAGGAGAATTTACCATAAAGTTCAGGATACCTAGCTGGTCCAGGAATACCGTTTTACCTGGAGATTTGTATCAATATGTTTCCAAAGATGAAGCAAGCAATAAGCTCAGTTTAAATGGGGAGGAGATTGATATGGTCGCCGATAATGGCTACTTCACGCTGACCAGAACATGGAAATCTGGTGATCAGGTGGAATTGGAGTTCCCAATGTCCGTAAGAAAAGTGAAGGCCAATCCAGAAGTTGAAGAAGACCTGGGGAAAATGTCCCTTGAGTATGGTCCTATAGTTTATGCGGTAGAGGAGATTGACAATAAAAACACTTTTGATGATATCCGAGTCACTCCCAATGAAGAATACAAGGTGGAGATGCAGCCCGAATTATTGGGAGGCGTCAAAACCATATCAAATGAGAAGTTAACCGCCATACCCTATTACTCATGGTCCAATCGTGGTATTGGTAAAATGAAGGTGTGGTTGCCAACGGAAGAAAAATAAAATAATGAAAAAATATGTAATAGGACTCGATTATGGTTCCGACTCAGTAAGAGCGGTACTGATTGATTCCCAAAACGGAGCAGAACTGGCTTCCGAAGTATTCTGGTACCCTAGGTGGAAAGCACAAAAATACTGTGACCCCGCCATCAACCAGTTTAGGCAACATCCTTTGGATCATATCGAGGGATTGGAGCATACCGTAACCTCCGTGATGAAACAAGGCGAGGTGTCCCCAGAAACTGTAAAAGGAATCTGTATAGATACCACAGGTTCCTCGCCAATGCCAGTGACTCAAGACGGTACAGCATTGGCCTGCACGGAAGGTTTTAAAGAAAATCCAAACGCCATGATGGTACTTTGGAAGGATCATACCGCGGTTAAAGAAGCCAACGAAATCAATGATTTGGCCAGAAGCTGGGGCGGAGAAGATTATACCAAATATGAAGGAGGAATCTATTCTTCCGAATGGTTCTGGGCCAAAATTCTGCATGTGGCCAGAGAAGATAAAAGCGTAGTTGATGCTACCCATACTTGGATGGAGCATTGCGATTTCATCACCTATCTCTTGGCGGATGAAAAAGATCTAAAGGCATTTAGAAGAAGCCGATGTGCTGCAGGGCATAAAGCTATGTGGCACGAGAGCTGGGGCGGACTTCCTGACAAGGAATTCTTATCCAAACTGGACCCATATTTAGCATCACTTCGTGATAATCTGTATGAAGAAACCTTTACGTCAAACGAAATCGCAGGTCATCTAAATGAAGAATGGGCAGGCAAATTGGGCTTAACAACAGAAACAGTGATTGCCGTAGGAACTTTTGATGCCCATGCAGGCGCGGTAGGAGCCAAAGTAGACCATCATGCACTGGTAAGGGTAATGGGAACATCCACTTGTGACATTATGGTATCTTCCAACGAAGCAGTAGGTGATAAAACCGTCAAGGGAATCTGTGGACAGGTCGATGGTTCCGTAATCCCTGGTATGGTTGGTCTGGAAGCAGGTCAATCCGCTTTTGGTGATGTATTGGCATGGTTCAAGGACGTATTGCAATGGCCGATGGATAACTTGGTTTTAAACTCCAAAGCACTATCAGAAGAACAAAAAGCAGACCTTAAAGTTGAGGTCGAATCAAGGTTCATAAGGCTTTTGGCGGAACAAGCCGAGGCAATCCCGTTGTCAGAATCCGTGCCAATCGCATTGGACTGGGTGAACGGGCGAAGAACCCCGGATGCCAATCAAGAATTAAAAAGTGCCATTTCCGGAATATCGCTGGGTACGAAGGCCCCCCATATTTTTAAATCCTTGGTCAATGCCATTTGTTTCGGGGCCAAAATGATTGTGGACCGTTTTGAAGAAGAGGGGGTAAAAATAGAGACCGTTATCGGCATTGGAGGAGTGGCCAGAAAATCACCATTCATCATGCAGACTTTGGCCAATGTGCTCAATATGCCCATTAAAGTGGCCGAATCGGACCAGGCACCCGCACTGGGAGCCGCTATTTATGCAGCAGTTGCCGCTGGGATCTATGATAATGTCATTGAGGCCAGTAAGGTAATGGGAAGTGACTTTGAAGCAGAATATTTTCCGCAAGCGTCCCAAGTGGAGGTATATGCCCAGTTGTTGGAAGCGTATAAACAGCTTGGAAACTTTGTGGAAGAACAAACGAACAAAAACACATAAGATGAGCTCTAAATACAAATTGCTGAAAGAAGAATGCTACGAAGCAAACATGGAACTCAATGCCTTGGGACTTGTTATATATACCTTCGGTAATGTGAGTGCTGTGGACAGGGAAAATGCTGTTTTTGGCATCAAGCCCAGTGGTATTCCCTATGAGACATTAAAACCAGAGGATATCGTTATCATGGATTACGATAATAATGTGGTAGAGGGCAACATGAGACCGTCGTCCGACACCAAAACACACAGCTATCTATATAAAAACTGGGAGAATATAGGGGGAGTGGCCCATACCCACGCCATGTATTCCGTTTCATGGGCACAGGCCCAAAGGGATATTCCCATTTTTGGGACCACGCATGCGGACCACCTTACCCAGGATATTCCCTGTGCGCCGCCGATGGCAGATGAACTTATCGAAGGGAACTACGAGCACAATACGGGAATCCAAATTTTGGACTGCTTTAAGGAGAGGAGTTTGGACTATAATGAGGTTGAAATGGTTTTGATCGGAAACCACGGCCCTTTCGCTTGGGGCAAGAATGCTGCCAAAGCGGTATACAATACCAAAGTGTTGGAAACGGTTGCCCAAATGGCGTATTTGACTTTGCAGATCAATCCTCAGGCAACAAGATTAAAAGATTCTCTCATAAAAAAACACTACGAGCGTAAACACGGTAAAAATGCGTACTACGGTCAATAAATAAACTTTAATAAATGAAAATATCCCAAAAAGAAATCTGGTTTGTAACAGGAAGTCAACATTTGTATGGACCAGAGACTTTAAAACAAGTGGCCAGCAATTCCAAAGCAATAGTGGATGGATTGAATGCAGAAGGAAAACTACCCGTCACCTTGGTTTTTAAACCGATTGTTACCACGCCTCATGAAATAACGACAGTATGTCGCGAAGCCAGTAACGAACCATCCTGTATTGGGGTGGTAACGTGGATGCATACCTTTTCACCAGCAAAAATGTGGATTGCAGGACTTTCCATTTTAAGCAAACCACTTTGCCATCTGCATACACAGTTCAATGCAGAAATCCCTTGGGATAGTATTGATATGGACTTTATGAACTTGAACCAATCGGCTCATGGCGACCGCGAATTTGGTTTTATGATGTCCAGAATGCGCAAGAACCGTAAAGTGGTGGTAGGCCATTGGAAAGATGAGCGAGTTCAACAAAAATTGGCCATTTGGGCGCGAGTTGCTTTGGGAGTTGATGAATTGCAACATATGAAAGTGGCCCGTATTGGCGATAATATGCGCGAAGTTGCCGTTACCGAGGGAGATAAAGTTGCGGCCCAAATGCGTTTTGGCGTTGCGGTAAATGGATACGATTCATCAGACATTACCAATATTATTGATGGATTGGAACAAAAGGCCGTTGATCAACTGATTGAAGAGTATGAATCGAGCTATAATCTGTCCGAATCGCTTCAAAAGAATGGAGCACAAAGACAGTCTTTGATAGATTCAGCCAGAATAGAATTGGGACTCAGAACCTTTTTGGACGAAGGTGGTTTTAAAGCCTTTACCGATACTTTTGAGAATCTGGGCGTTCTAAAACAGCTGCCAGGTCTCGCCGTCCAGCGTTTAATGGCCGATGGATACGGTTTTGGAGGCGAAGGTGATTGGAAAACGGCAGCCTTGACCAGAACCATGAAGGTGATGGCCGAAGGCTTAGAGGGGGGAACATCCTTTATGGAGGATTACACCTATCACTTTACACCTCAAAAAGACTATGTTTTGGGGTCGCACATGTTGGAAATATGTCCGTCCATTGCCAGCGCAAAACCATCGTGTGAAGTACATCCGTTAGGGATTGGCGGTAAGGAAGACCCTGTTAGGTTGGTCTTCGACTCTCCCGCAGGTGATGCATTGAATGCTTCATTGATAGATATGGGCAACAGGTTCCGTTTGATCGTGAACGAAGTGGAAGCAGTGGCTCCCATGGCCGATTTGCCAAAATTACCAGTGGCACGGGTACTTTGGGATGCGAAACCAAACTTGGATATTGCCGCAACCGCTTGGATTCATGCTGGAGGAGCGCACCACACGGTATATACACAAGCATTGACCACAGAATATATGGAAGATTTTGCCGATATTTTCGGAATAGAACTTTTGGTAATAGATTCGGATACGAAACTAAGGACATTCAAAGACCAACTGCATGCAAACGAGGCATACTATCACATGTTTCAACATGGAATGTAGTCAATAACTAATATAAATTTGTAACCATGAGGATAACCAAACCAGTTATATTGTACGGTATTTTACTTATGAGCCTTATCAATATAGCTTGTAAGCAAAACAAAAAAGAAAACCAATCAGAAATGGAGATTGAAACCACAGCAAACCAACCGAATCCCATCGAGGAAACCACCTTTGGTACAATGCCCGATGGTACGGAAATAAAGAAATTCACCTTGAAAAATGAAGCGGGAACAGAAGTGGATGTCATTACCTACGGGGGTATCATTACTCGTTGGACAGCTCCTGATAGAAATGGATCTTATGATGATATTGTATTGGGTTTTGACAACCTAGATCAATATCTGGAAGGAAACCCATATTTTGGGGCGCTCATTGGTAGGTACGGTAACCGTATCGCTGAAGGAAAATTTTCTTTGGACGGGGAAAGCTATACCTTGGCAACCAACGATGGGGACAACCATCTTCACGGTGGAGAAAAAGGTTTTGATAAAGTGGTATGGAACGCCGAACCCAAAACTACCGATGAAGGAGCAACCTTGGAACTTACCTATACCAGTAAAGATGGCGAAGAAGGCTATCCGGGTAAATTGGATGTAAAGGTTACCTATATCCTTACTGATGATAACGCCCTTGACATCCAATATGAGGCCGTTACCGATAAGTCAACCGTAGTAAACTTAACGCAGCACAGTTATTTTAATCTTTCAGGACAACTTTCCAAACCAGTTTTGGACCATAATATTTATTTGAATGCCGATACCTACTTGCCCGTTGATGGAGGTTTGATTCCGACTGGAGAATTAAGGAAAGTAGCGGGAACGCCTTTCGATTTCACGGAGCCCAAACTCATTGGTAAGGAGATAGAGGCCGAAAACGAGCAATTGGGACTTGGTGGCGGTTATGATCATTGTTGGGTGCTTAATGAGGGTAAGGACAACTTTCGTTTGGCCGCCTCGGCATATCACGAAAAAACGGGACGTTTTATGGAAGTATACACCAACGAGCCCGCGATTCAGTTTTATAGCGGAAACTTTTTGGATGGAACCTTGCCTGCAAAAGCAGGGGGTACTTATGTCAAGCGTTCAGGCTTCTGTTTGGAAACCCAACACTATCCAGATAGTCCCAACCAGTCAGATTTTCCATCGGTTAGGCTGAATCCTGGTGAAAAATATACTTCGAGGACCATGTATAAATTATCAACCAAATAAAATAACTGCCATGCAGACATTGGATACGTTTGATTGGGTAGCCATATCCATATACTTTTTAATTCTTCTGGGAATTGCACTATGGGTAATTCGGAAAAAGGAGAACAATACCGAAGACTATTTTTTGGCTGGTAGAAATGTAGGATGGTTCGTTGTCGGAGCGTCTATTTTTGCCTCGAACATAGGGTCGGAACACGTTGTGGGATTGGCAGGAGCTGGTGCCGGGGACCGTTTGCCCATGCTGATTTATGAGATTCAGGCCTGGGTCGTTTTAATCTTAGGTTGGGTATTTTTACCGTTTTATGCACGGGCAGGAGTTTTTACAATGCCCGAATTTTTGGAAAAGCGATTTGATGCCAGGGCAAGATGGATTCTTTCCGTATTTTCTATCGTAGCATACGTTCTTACCAAGATTTCTGTGACAATTTATGCAGGTGGTGTGGTCGTTTCTGCACTCTTGGGGATAGATTTTTGGACAGGAGCCATTGCTACTGTGGTACTAACGGGAATTTATACCGTACTTGGAGGAATGCGTGCAGTAGTTTACACGGAGACCTTACAGGCTGTGATTCTAGTAATCGGAGCAGCGGCACTTACATTTATTGGATTGAACCACGTAGGTGGATGGGAGAGTATGAAACAGACCGTTACCCCGGAATACCTTAATATGTGGAGAGCGGCCTCCGATCCGGACTTTCCTTGGCCACCCTTGTTGATAGCAAGTACCATAACGGGAATTTGGTATTGGTGTACAGACCAGTATATAGTGCAACGTGCATTGACGGCAAAGAACATAAAAGAGGGTAGGAGAGGAACCATTTTCGGGGCTTTATTGAAGTTGCTGCCCGTGTTCCTATTCTTGATTCCAGGTGTAATTGCTTTGACCTTAAAAATGAGAGGGGAATTGAACTGGGACAGCCCGGACCAAGCATTTCCTGTATTGATGAGCAACTTATTGCCATCCGGACTTAGAGGACTGGTGGCCGCAGGTCTTTTGGCTGCATTGATGAGTTCCTTGGCCTCGGTTTTTAATTCGTGTTCCACACTCTTTACAGTGGATATCTATAAAAAGTTACGTCCCGATGCGCCAGAAAAGAAATTGGTGCGTACAGGACAGATTGCAACGGTGATTGTGGTAATTATAGGAATCATCTGGATTCCAATTATGGCCAATATATCTGGAGTGCTTTATGAATACCTGCAAAGTGTCCAGTCTTATATAGCACCTCCGATTACAGCAGTATTCCTATTGGGTATTTTTCATAAACGAATCAATGCGCAAGGGGCATTCGTGACCATGGTGGTCGGATTTATCGTGGGAGCGCTTCGTATTGTGTTGGAGTTGGTGAAGGGTTCCTTGAACCCTGATAGTTTCTGGTTCTTGTTGGGTGATATGAACTTTCTGTCCTTTGCTTCATGGTTCTTCTTGTTCTGTATTATCCTGATTTTGGTCGTGAGCTATGCTACGGCGCCGCCATCAGAAGAAAAGCTCAAGAACCTTACCTATGCCACTATTTCGGAAGAGGAAAGAAAGCAGAACAAAAACAGTTACAATTGGAAAGATATAGCCATTTCCATCGTTATTATAGCCATTGTGGCCTATGTGATGATATGGTTCAATGGAAAATAAATGCTTTGGAAAGTATGTAATTTGAAAAGGGGCGCCAATGGCGTCCCTTTTTATATCTGTAGGCTTCCGGCCAATTGTTTTAGGATAATCTCCGAAACCTTTGCCTGGTACTTGGCGTTGCTATTTCTAACCTTGGCATTGATGTAGTTAAGTTGAGCGGTTCGGAACTCAATTGTAGGGATAATACCAATACGGTACTTCTCGACGGTGATGTCAAGGTTTTCCTTGGCGATGGATTCGTTTTTTTCCTCCAGTTCCATTAAACTTATATTGGTTAGATAGGTTTGGTAGGTGCTGTTTACCATAGAAGTTAAGCTCTGTTCCTGTTCGGCAATCGCTATTTCGGCATTCTCCAACGCAATTTTCCCGATTTTTTCGTTCCTGTTCTGATTGAATCCGTCAAACAAGTTTAAAGAGGCCCCAAAACCATAGTTGAAGCCATTGGATTGTGAACGCGTGCTAAATCCAAGCTCCGAGGTGGAATTTCCGATGTTGTAACCCGTGGTCACATATATTGAAGGATACCGCGAAGCCTTAATTTGTTTAAGCTGCAATTCACTTATCCGTTTGCTTATTTTTTCGGCCTGCAACTGAGGGTTCTCTTCAACCACCTGATTTTCCAATTCTTCAAGATTGAGCTGCTGGTCAACAAAAATTTCTGGAATGACCTTAAAATCGATTTTTAGATCGCGGGCCAATTGTTCGTTCAGTTGGATTTTTGTGTTTTTGTGGAGTTCCTGCTGACGTTGCATTTGGGTTTTATCCGTATTCAAATCTACCTGGGCGTTCAACACCTCTAACTTGGAGGCTTTGCCTATGGTAAAACGGTTCTGTGCCAGTTCCACCCGTTGTTCGGATATCAATAGGGTGCTGTCCAAGGCGGAAAGTTGCTGTTGCTGTTGCACCAAATCGTAGTAGGTAGTCATTACATCGCCCACTTTTCCCAAAATAGCTTGTTTTAGTTCAGCTTCTCCTAGTTTTTGGGTTTCCTCTAACTGTTCGTAGTTGGCAAACATCCGTAAACCATCGAAAATGGTCCATTCCAGGGCAACTCCGTAGTTCAGGTTGCTGTTCTTGGCATTATCTCGTTCTACTTCCGTTCCATCTACCCGTGTTTGCGATAGGTTTTGAACACTATTGTTGTCCACTACGCTAGCAGTAACTTGTGGCAGCATACCTGCCTGACCTGGACTCACGCCAACTTCATCCATACGAAGGTCGTTTTTGGCGGTCTTTATTTGGTAGTTGTTCTCTAGCGCAATCTTTACGGCTTCTTCAACGGTAAGCACTTCTTGAGCGTTAGAGTAAAGTGCTGTGGCTAATATTAGTAAGAACAGTAGGTAATTTTTAAAATCCATAAGTTATGTTAGCTCGAGGGTTTTAAATTCTGGTCTTTGGACTTTTTTTCTAGACCACATGACATACAATGCTGGAATAATGAACAAGGTGAGCGCAAGGGAGAACATAGTTCCTCCAATGATTACCACTCCCATTCCGGTTCTACTTTGTGATGCCGCACCAAGGGACATTGCTATCGGCAAGGCACCAAGGGCAACGGTCAAACTTGTCATTAAAATAGGTCTTAGCCTTGAGACAGAAGCTTGCATTATAGCCTGATATTTGGAAATATGTTCGTTTTCCTCTTGTAACTGGTTGGCAAATTCCACAATAAGGATTCCGTTCTTGGTTACCAGTCCAATTAACATAATGGTTCCGATCTGACTGAAAATATTCCATGTTTCGCCAAACAACCATAGAGAGAACATGGCTCCGGCGACCGCCATCGGTACGGTTAGAATAATAATGAAAGGATCTATAAAGCTTTCAAACTGAGCTGCCAGAATCAAAAATATCAGTACAAAAGCAAGGCCAAACGCAAATGCAGTATTTGAGCTACTTTCCACAAAATCCCTGGACTCCCCGCCAAGGTCAGTGGTAAAGGTATCGTCAAGAACCCTATCCTTTATCCGTTCCATGGCTTCGATTCCATCTCCCATGCTCATACCTGGAGCAAGAGTAGCCGAAACAGTGGCGGACATATATCTGTTGTTGTGATACAACTGTGGTGGACTGCTATGTTCTTCGGTATTCACCAAATTGTCCAATTGGATCATTTGTCCATCGTTGTTCTTAACGAATATCGAGGTCAAATCCATTGGTTCGTTCCTATCCTGTTTATCGAACTGGCCAATCACCTGATATTGTTTTCCGTTCATTAGGAAGTAACCGAACCGCTGTCCACTTAAGGATAGCTGCAAGGTCTGTGCAACATCCAATACGGATACCCCAAGACTCTCTGCTTTTTCTCTATCGATGGTTACATAAAGTTCGGGCTTGTTGAATTTTAGGTTTACATCAACAAAAGAAAAGGTAGGGTCTTTTTCGGCCTCGGCCATAAATTCAGGTACTTTCTCCTCCAGCTTTTCAAAGTTTTTTGCCTGTATGATAAATTGTAGCGGTGCACCACCACGTTTGTTTACAGAAATGGTGGGTCTTTGAAAAACACTTGATCTACCGCCAACGTAAGATTTTGCCCATTTACTGAACTCATCTGCGATTTCGGCCTGTGAGCGATCACGTTCGCCCGGTTCGGACAATATGATACTCGCCCTTCCGCTATTTACAGAGGATGCACCAAAGCCCGGCGAGGTCATGATCAAACCGACCTGTGCTTCGGGTATGGAATCCAGCACCAATCTGGTAATGCCATCCATGTATCTCTCCATATATTCATAGGAAGATCCTTCTGGCGCGTTGACTACCAAACGGACGTAGCTTCTGTCATCATAAGGAGCTGTTTCTTTTTGTAATAAGTTGTAAAACAGTACGATTACGCCGATACAGGCGAACAACAACGGGAAGCTCAACCATTTCCTTGCCATAAATCCCTTCAAAGCCCTTTCATAGGATTCGTTCATTTGAATAAAGAACTTTTCGGTGGTCTTGTAGAATTTGGATTGACCTTGCTTGCCTGGTTTTATCAAGTAGGCGTTCAACATGGGTGTCAATGTCAACGAAACAAACGCGGAAACCAGAACGGCTGCGCTGAGGACGACCCCAAACTCCCTAAACAGCCTTCCAACAAAACCCTCCAAAAATATTACCGGAAGAAATACGGCGGCTAGGGTAACAGATATGGATATGACCGCAAAAAATATCTCTTTGGAACCTTTTACGGCAGCTTCAATGGGCGTCATACCTTCCTCTACTTTCTTATATATGTTTTCCGTGACCACAATTCCATCGTCTACCACTAGGCCTGTGGCAAGAACAATGGCCAATAAAGTGAGCACGTTGATGGAAAATCCGAACATCCACATGATAAAGAACGTGGCGATCAAGGAAACAGGGATATCGATCAATGGTCTTATTGCCATGGACCAGTTCCTAAAGAAAAGATAGATAACTAGGATTACCAATATTATGGAAATCAACAAGGTTTCGGCTACTTCGGTAACTGCTCTTCTTACAAAAACAGTGTCATCGACAACAATGCCCAACGATATATCATCCGGTAGATCTTTTTGCAACTGCTCATATTCTTCGTAAAAAGCGTCGGCAATTTCCAGATAGTTGGTACCGGGTTGCGGAATTATGGCTGTTGCGACCATGGGCTGGCCCAAATTCGTCATCTTGGTCTCCATGTTCTCCCCTTCCAACGAAGCTTTTCCGATATCACTCAAATGCACCAGTCTTGCTCCATCCGACTTTATTACGATATTGTTGAAACCATCTTCGGTATTAAGGTTGCCAATGGTCTTTACCGTCAGTTCTGTATTGTCACCTGTCAATTTACCTGATGGGAGTTCTACGTTTTGGGCCAGTAGCGCAGCTCTTACATCGGCCACGGTTAGCCCATAAGCCGCAAGTTTTACCGGGTCTATCCATAATCGCATGGCGTACCTTCGCTGACCCCAGATTTGAATACTGCTCACTCCCGGAATGGTCTCCAATCGCTGCGCAATGACATTCTCGGCAAAATCGGACAGTTCTAATATGTTCTTGTTATCACTCTGGATAGTCATGGAGAGAATCCTTTCGGCATTGGAATCTGCTTTTGATACTACCGGTGGGGCATCAAGGTCATCGGGTAGGCTTCTGACCGCTTGCGAGACTTTATCGCGAACGTCGTTGGCCGCTTCCTCTAAATTTTTATCAAGATTGAACTCTATACTAATGGAACTGGAACCCTGTACACTTGAAGAGGTAATATTTCGTATTCCATCAATGGAGTTGATGGCCTTTTCCAAAGGTTCCGTTATCTGCGATTCTATAATGTCCGCGTTCGCACCGGAATAATTGGTTCTGACCGAAACTATTGCCGGGTCGATGGAGGGGTACTCCCTGATTCCTAAAAAGGTATAGCCAATGGCTCCGAAGAGTACAATGGCTATGTTCATAACTATCGCAAGTACAGGCCTTTTTATGCTTAAGGTTGATAAATTCATAGCTCAGCGTTTACGATTTATTCTAGGGTTACTTTGATGGGCATTCCATTTTGAAGCGCCATAACCCCATAGGTAATGATGGTATCTCCCGGTTGTAGTCCAGAAATTACCCGTACGGACGATCCCGTTCTGGAGCCAATTTCCACGTCTATTTCTTTGGCCTTGCCATTTTCAACGATATAGATTCTTTTTCCGTTCTGTACAGGGATCAAAGATTCCGTTGGTACAAGAATGGCATCCTCCGCGGTTTCCAGCGGCAGGTTTACATTGGTGTAGGCCCCGGGATATAACCTGTGGTCCTTGTTGTCGGTAATCGCCCTTACCCTAAGGGTTCTTGTGGCAATGTCCACTTCTGGGTCTATGGCATAGATAGTTGCCTTATGGTTTTCCTTGGAATCTGACGTGGTAAATGTCATTTCGGTACCCACCTGAATTTGGGAGGCGTATTTTTCAGGAACGGAAAAGGTGATTTTTAAATTATCGGTATTTACCAACTTTGCCACCACGGTCGTAGGGGTCACATAGGTTCCTTTTGAAATGGACCGTAACCCGATGGTGCCAGAAAACGGTGCCCTAACATTGGTTTTGGACAATTGCGCGGATATAAGTTCGGACTCTGCATTGGCTGATTGATAATCGGCGCTGGCAATATCATATTCTTCTTGGCTAATGGCCTGTTTTTCCAATAAAAGTTTTGCGCGTCTTTCGTTTTCAGAGGCCAATTTTTTTGCGGTAACAGCCTTGGATAACTGGGCCTGTAGCTCTATGTCGTTTACCTTGAAGAGAATCTGACCTTCCGACACTTGGGAACCTTCTTTGAAATTGATGCTTTCCACAATTCCGGAAACCTCGCTTCTTATATCTATCTGTTCATTGGCTTCCAGTGTACCTGAAATGGAGATGTTGTCCTCGAATTTAGAAGGCTTCAATATGGTTCCGGAAACCGTAGAGATATTTGGTCCGGAGTTTCCGGACTTACCGATTTCTGAATTGGACTTTATTCTATAAGCTATAAGAGCACCTACTCCAACAACTAATAGAGTGTAGACAATGTATTTTACTTTCATTTTGGTTTGGTGGCGGTTACGCTATTTTTATATAAAAACAGACGGTCCTCAAAGATAAAACGAGTCTAATATGCAATGAAAGTCACTATAGCTATTTTAACATAGTAATCCTCTCAACAACTATATGTTAGGGGTTAACGACATATAATTCCGTACAAACTGAAAATTTAAATTTCTGGTTTGTTAAAATTTAACAACAATCGTCGAGTGACCAATGTCATTTTTTATCAGATTTCGTGGATTTATCTTTGATAAAAGCGAATTAGTCATGAAAACTGTGCTCATACCTACCGATTTTTCAAAAAATTCACTCCATGCTTTGCAATATGCCCAACAGCTTTTTAAATGTGAACGGGCCTGCTTTTTTTTGATGCACACTTATGGGGAAGAGGTGTATGGAGCTTACAAAACAGTTGCCAAGGAAGATGTTGAAAGATTAAAGGAAGAAAAGGAAGCACAGGCTCAGAAAAAACTGGATGAAATGGTCAACTCAGTTATTGGGGAGCCGCCAAACCCACTGCATAATTTTGAGACCGTTGCCAGTTTTGATACTCTTGTGGATGGCATCAATGATTTTGTGGATGAGATGAACATTGATTTGGTGATCATGGGAACCAAGGGCGAGACCAGTAATCACAATACCACATTTGGGAGCTATACCATTGAGGTTTTTAAATATGTAAAATGCCCAGTAATCGCAATTCCCGAGGACTTTGAATACAGACAGCCCAAGGCCATTCTCTTCCCTACGGATTACTTGTTACCGTATAAAAGGCGCGAACTTAAACTTTTGGGTGATCTTGCCGGTAAGTTTAAATCAAAAGTCCACTGTTTGTATATCACGGACTTTGATGAACTCAGTCCACGACAGGAGGATAACAAATTATTTTTGGAAGGAACCTTGAGCAAGCCTTATCTGTATTTTGAAACGGCCCCTGTAAAAAACAAGGTGGATATTATTTTGGAAGAGATAGCAAAAAAAGAAGCAGGAATGTTGGTGATGATGAATTCCCGGCACTCCTTTTTTGAAGATATGCTATACCGTTCCACGGTGGACCTGTTGGGGCTCAAGATTAAAATACCGTTCATGGTAATGCAAAATATAAAACGATAGGCAAGTGAGGAAGAAACGAATTATATTGCCTACGGACTTTTCTGAAAATGCTTGGAATGCTGCGATATACGCCTTGGAATTATTCAAGCATGTTCCTTGTGACTTTTTTCTGCTAAACTCTTATCAAGTGGGAGCCTCTGGTCTTTCTACTAAAATGGCCGGTGCCAATGATACGCGATTGTACAATTTGATGAAAGAACAATCGGAACGTGATCTTGAACGAGAGTTGGAAAGAATCAAAAAGGTTGATAAGAATCCAAAACATACTTTTACATCCAAATCCATAATGGATACTTTGGTCAATGCTATTGGAAAAACGGTTTATCAGGAGGAAATCGACTATATCATCATGGGAACCAAAGGGGCATCCGGACTTAAGGAAGTTTTTATGGGCAGCAATACCTACAACATCATCAAGGAAATGGACTTTTGCCCGGTCATAGCGGTCCCGGAAGATTACCGACCGAATGGAAAGTTGGATTCCATTTTGCTCGCTACAGGTTATGAGCATCTTTTTGAAAATTACGAGCTAAAACCACTGTTGAACCTAGTAAAAAGTTTCAATGCGAAACTTTGGATAGCTCATGTGGGTAATGAAACATCCTTTACTTCGGAACAGAAAGCTTTCAAAAGCGCATTGGAAAAACGCTTGCGATCCATCGATTTTGAATTTGTGGAAGTGGAGAAAGATGTTTCGGTCAATAATACCATTCAAAGATTAATTCAAGAAGACGGTAATATTGACATGGTAGCTATGATCAATCAAGATCACTCATTTTTTGAGAGGCTGACCAGGGAACCGGTAATTAAAAAAGTAACCCTTAATTCCACAGTTCCTTTCTTGGTCATTCACCTATTTGAATAGGCTATAAAAATGATTTGGCCAATTGAACGATTTCCCCTTTTTGCAAAACACCGGATTTTCTCCAGAGTTGTTTCCCGTTCTTGAAAAAAATCATTGTTGGCACGCCTTTTACCTGATACGTGTTTGCGAGACTTTGGTTCTTGTCCACATCTATTTTCACAATTTTCAACGAATCGCCCATTTCATCCTTCACTTGTTTTAAAATAGGTGCCAACATTTTACAGGGGCCACACCATTCTGCGGAAAAATCGATGAGCGTCAATTGGTCACTATTGATCAAATTGACAAAGTTTCCTTTCATAAAATCTACATTTAGCGTACGCAATTTATAAAAACCGACTAAACCACAAAGTGACCTAGGTCACATGGAAATTGATAGCGTAATAAAAAGTGGTTTCGTTTCGGGTCGGATACTTTTTCTATCTTTAGCTGCTACATAACTAAACAAACTAAACCTTACATGTACACAAAACTTACAAGTTGTCTTCTTTTGATTTTAATATTATCATCTTGCAAAAACGAAAATAAAAAGGAAGACGCCGATACTTGGCGCACCAAAAAATCCGCGGTGGAAAATGCTACACACAACCAATTGCTGCAAGTGGAAAAGGAAGAAGGCTGGAAGCTACTTTTTGATGGGGAGACCTTGAGTGGGTGGCATTTGTACAACGATCCGGATGCCACTTCTGTTTGGGAGGTAGTGGATGGGGAATTGCATAGCAACGCAAATGATGAATCTTTGACAGCAGGAGATTTGGTCACTAACGATGCTTACGAAAATTATGAGCTTACTTTGGAGTGGAAGATAGCAGGAAATGGTAACAGTGGTATTTTTATCAATGTTCAGGAGTTACCGGATGTACCTACGGCTTGGCAAAGCGGACCGGAGTATCAGATTTTAGGTGCGGACCATATGGATTATGATATACCCGAGAAGCGTCCCGGCTCCCTTTATGTTTTCCTGCCCCAACAAAACAAAGTAGAGGTTGAACAAGGAGGGTGGAACAAGACCAGGATAAAACAGGAGAATGGTAAAATAGAGTTCTACCTCAATGGGGTCCTCACGGCAGAGAAAGATTTTAGCTCACCCGAATGGAAGGAAGAGATTACCGGTACTCATTTTTCCAAATACCCCGAGTTCGGCAAGACCACAGAAGGTAAAATCGCTTTGCAATATTGGTATTTTGAAACTTGGTTCCGAAATATTAAGATTAGGGAACTTTAGAAGCAATTTTTTAAATCAATTTAGCCGTTGAAGAAGTTTCTCCAAACTTTCATCTTTTCCGTGCAATATAATGGCCTATAAGGCAAGTGCAAAATGGCGGTTAAGTTAGCCTAATTTAAAGTTTTCAACTTTTTAATACTCCAAGCTTTTGCGACGGAGCAACACCTTGGCGTAGTCGCGGGCCATTTTATCCCCGAACTCTTGGTAGCCACGTTGTGCCCACTCTAGTGCCATGTCCGTTTTCCCTTTGACCTCGTAGGCAACTGCCAGGTTATGGGCTGCCCTTCCTGCAGACTTTCCCCTATTGTTGGCAACATCGGTCCATATTCTAATGGCTTCGTCCCAGTTGGCCACTTCACTGCTTCTCCAGCCAGCGGCAAATAGGCTTTTGTCCCTGCCTTTTCCTTTTTTGTACATATCCCGTCTTACACGGTAATAGCTGGTAAAGAAACGGTTGGTATACTCCATTCCCGCGGCATAGGCCGTTTCGGGTAGTGCAGATAGGGGTGCAGCGCCACTTAACAGGTCAAAATCCATAAAATAGGTCTGTTGGTACTGATCCATAATGACTTTTGAATGTGGATCGTAGAGTCTCCAAAAGCTTCTGATATTTACACGAGCTCGACGGGGGAATCTTGTATCGGTACGTCCGGTTTCCAAAACAGAGGTAACTTGATTGACCGCATTGGCAATTACAAAATCAGAATTGGAATCAAAGTTTTCCAGAACGAGCAGAACGTCTGCGTTGGCCGATTCACAAATTTCGTTTACTTCGTCCCAACCCAATATCTCTGGAGTTTTTCTGGTGCCGGTACCGTATATCCTAACTTTTGGAGGTATCACAGCTTTTAAGTGATTACTGTTCCGTAGACCATCAAAAATACCTTTGACGGCTTCATCTGAGGCAAGTTTGTCCGATCCTGCTATTTCGCCCGTGGCTATGGATTCCAAAGTTCTGTTTTTCTTGTCCTCTTCTTTGGTCAGTGAACGGTTGACGACGGCTACACTTTCGATTTCTTGTGGCAAAATAAGTTCGGGTTCTTGAGGGTAGTTCAAATTCACAAATCCAGAACTTGCACAGGAAGCCATACTTAAGAAAACAAAGGAAAGCAGAATAAAGTTGAAGTTTTTCATGATTGTAAGATTTTGGTAAAGTATGGGTTACAACAAACGTGCCATAGCTTTTTTCCTTGGAGCTGTAGGTTTTAAAACGAGAAAATAGATGCTTTATTTTTATAGGGGTTTGAATGTTTTTTTACTTCCACAAACAACCATTTGTATTCTTGTCCATCCTAATAGCGAACAATAAAATTTAATTGAAGATGAAACGAATGTTTTTTAATGCTTTTTCCCTAATGAGTATTTCGGCAATCCTTATGTCATGTAGTTCGGATGAAGGGCCCGAATGTGCACCGGATTTTACTGGTGATCTAACCACGACCGAAGAAATATTGGTCGGGGAATGGATTCTTTCCGGCATTGAAGCTGCCAAGGAAGTGGATTTGACCGATGATGACACGGACAATGCATCAACAGACCTTTTTGAACAATACGAAGAGTGTGCTAGGGACGCTGCCTATACTTTTGATTCCGATAGGACTTTTGCCTATGAAATAGGAAAATATGGGGAAGATTGTGACTATGTGGTTCCTTCTACAGGTACATGGGAATTGACTTCACAAAACCTTAGCTTGGTATCTTCATGCTCCATGCAAACCACTAATTTGGAGTTTAATGAAGATTTAACGGCATTTACATTCTCGGAAATATACAATATAACCGAGGTGACCGGTTCAGTGGTGCAAACAAGGATCGATTTTACATACACCTTAACTCCATAGGATTAAAAACAAAGATCATACGGCTAGTATGGAGCAGGTTTTAAGTATACCTTGGTCAACTAAACTCACTTTGTTGGGTGAATTACTTTTATGAGATAAAAAGATGGGCTGTAACCTGTCTGATAATGTTATAACTACACTGTTGCTTCAATTTGGGCTACGCAAGTAAATAAAGAGATTAAAATTTGTCGTTAATCCGAAATTTGTAAATTGCAGGTGTAAAATGTTTGCATTTACCAAAAATGAAGCCAGAATATTTGCATAACCTCAAAATCGACCCCCTATCGGAGAATACCGTGGAGGATGATTTTAGCATAATATATGAGTTTTATAGGCCTAAACTTGTTGTGATTGTAAACAGTTATATTCCTTCTCAAGAAGATGCCGAAGAAATCATCCATGATGTCTTTGTCAAATTATGGGAAAAGTGGGATACATTACAGATTACCACCAATTTTACAGGTTACATTTACAGTATG
Source organism: Flagellimonas chongwuensis (assembly GCF_013376415.1). Taxonomy (GTDB): domain Bacteria; phylum Bacteroidota; class Bacteroidia; order Flavobacteriales; family Flavobacteriaceae; genus Flagellimonas; species Flagellimonas chongwuensis. The sequence goes on along the minus strand of NZ_WYET01000002.1, from coordinate 6,753 downwards.
ACCCGAAATGCCTGTTTGGATTATCTTCGCGCCAAAAAAAATAAGCTCACCAAAGAAATGTCTGTTGAACAGCAAGAGTTTTGGTTGAACCATGGTGCGTTGGCAGATGATATGGCTTCTTCGATTTTAGCAAACGAGCTTCAATCTCTGGTGGATAAGGCCATAGAGCAACTCCCTGAAAAATGTAAGAAAGTTTTCAAAAAGAGTAGGATGGAGGGATTGTGCCATAAAGAAATATCAGAGGAAATGGAAATATCTCCTAAAACCGTGGAAAACCATATGAGCAGGGCCTTAAGGCAACTTCGAGTGGCCCTGAGCGAGTACCTGCCTTCTTTGTTTTTATAAAATTTACTTTCCGACTAGGGGGTGACCCTATTTTTTACGTCATGCTATTGAATACTGTTCCTATTTTAAGATGAACAACAAGGATATCAATGCATTGGTAGAAGGTCGACTGCCAGATGATAAAAAGGCTGAAGTTGTAAAGTGGTTGCTCAAGAACCCTAAGCAACAACAACGTTATCATGTTCTCAAAGCAAGGCATGTCGCCAAACTGCTAAAAGAAGGTGAGCGTAAGAACGTATTGGGGCCCAAAAGAAAATTTGCCGATTGGTATAAATATGTAGGATATGCAGCTTGCGTTTTGCTAATGGCTGCCTTGGCATTTACGTTGATTTCGCCAAATAAACAATTGGAAGAAAGAAGTTCACAAATAATTTTGGCTTCTACCTCTATAGGGGAGAACAAAACCATAACCTTGTCAGATGGTACAAAGGTTACATTGAATGCGAACACCACCTTTTCTTATCCCGAAAAATTTTCCGAAGAATCAAGAGATGTCAGTCTTCAAGGAGAGGCGTTTTTTGATGTGGCCCATAATCCGGAAAAACCCTTTAAGGTGGCTACCGGAAATGGCATGAATATTCAGGTGCTGGGAACGGTTTTTAATGTGAAATCCTATCCGGAAGACCAAAATGTGGAAACTACTTTGGTGTCTGGAAAGGTAAAAGTAGTGGAAGAACAAAATCAAAAGACCGTGGTGTTGGCCCCATCACAAAGGGCTACTTATGTCAAGGATGCCGATAAGCTTATTGTTGACAACGTACAGACCAAAAAATTTACTGCTTGGCGAGAAGGTAAATTTATTTATGATGAAACGCCCATAAGGCAGGTCATAAGCGATTTAAAAAGAAAATACAAGGTTGATATATCGGTAGAATCCCCTGGGATAATGGACTATAAATATACCGGGGAGTTCGATAATCTTGGTATTGAACAGATTCTGGATCTTTTTGAGGTGTCGTCACCTATACTCTATAAAATGCACAATAACCAAATAACACTATTTATGAAGCAATGATTTAAAAAGAGAGAGGAGGGTGTTCCCGCACCCTCCTCTCAGAAACTATTTAACCACATAAAAATGTAATTAAACATCGTAAACTCATCAAAATTATGGAAAAAAAGGAACTTTTTTTACCAAAGGTCCCAATTATCAGGATAATGAAAATCTATTTGATCTTAGTGGCGCTTACTTTGGCCAAGTTATTTGCTTCGGAAGCAAATGCCCAAAGCATTTCGTTGGAGGCGAACAATGTAAGATTGAAGCGGATATTGAACGAAATCGAACGTAAGAGCGATTATAGTTTTTTCTACAACAACAGCATTGTGGATGTCTATTCCAAAAAATCGCTTAAAGTTGAAAATAAAACATTGGACGCCGTATTGAACGAACTCTTCTCCGAGTCCGATATAGCCTTCAGTTTTGTTAGGAACCAGATTATTCTTTTTCCAAAGAACAATCCGGAGATAAAGGATAAAATTGAAAGTCTCCTGAGCAAGCATAATGTAGATAAAGTGCCGACCGCATTGAGCCCGGACAAAATCAACGAGCTCATTAGAACCAATGTACAGTTTACTGTAAACGGAAAGGTTACGGACGATGCCGGTACTCCGATTCCTGGGGTGTCGATACTGGTAAAAGGTACTTCCAAAGGTACTACCACCGACTTTGACGGGAACTACAGTATTATGGCAGATGCCGGTGATGCGCTTATGTTTAGCTATATAGGTTTTGTGACCCAGGAAATCGAGGTTACTGGAGAACAGACCATTGATGTAACCCTTAAAGAAAATGTTGCTGCTCTTGATGAGGTGGTTGTCGTGGGTTATGGTACCCAAAAAAAATCTGACCTTACTGGTGCTGTTGGGGCAGTGGACAGCGAAACACTTTTAAAAGCGCCGGTGAGCAACGCCTTGCAAGGAATGAGAGGTAAAGTGGCAGGTGTAAACGTATTCCTAAATTCAGGTTCACCCACAGGTTCGCCAAGAATTGTGATTCGTGGTGTTGGTACCATCAATTCCTCAACAGATCCGTTGTACGTTGTTGATGGCGTTGTAATGGACGATATCCAGTTTATCAACCCTAACGATATTGAGCGTATGGAGGTGTTAAAAGATGCATCTTCTGCAGCTATTTATGGTGCCAGGGGTGCTAATGGTGTTGTTTTGATTACGACCAAGAGAGGTTCGAAAGATGAAAAAATATCCATTGGTTACGATGGTTTCTTGAGCGTTGGAAGCATTCGCAAAAAGATGGACTTGCTGAACGCAGAGGAATGGTTGGAAGTAGTTCGTACAGGTATGGAGAACACTCCAAAGTACCGTCCTGGCGATCCAGCACCCGTATTTACGACAAACGACCCCAATTTGTTCGATGCGCAAGGTAATCCACTGTACGATACCGATTGGCAAGATGAAGCCACTAGAACAGCTTACTCTAACAATCACCAATTATCTATTCAGCAAGGAAGTGAAAAATCATCTATCGGGGTGTTCTTGAACTATTCCCACATAGAAGGGATAATGCTGAACAACGAGTTGGATAGGATAAGCGGTAAAATTGCATATGATGTTACTCCAAAAGATTGGTTGAAATTGGGTGTAAACCTTCTAGTAAATGACGTCAAGGATACCGAGTTCGAAGAAGGCGGTGGAGGTCAAACGCCAAGAAGGACCATGATTGAAATGCCTCCAATTTTCCCTGTAAAATTCCCTGATGGAACATGGAGCAATAGCCAAATGATCAGCGATGCCTACAACTTGGAGTCCATGTCCAACCCGGTTCACGTATTGGAAACACAGGAAAGATTCTGGGAGAGAAACCAGCTTTTCGGAAACTTCTACGCGAATTTCACTATTATGCCAGGTTTGGAGTTCAGAACACAATTTGGTTTTGATAAAAATATCAGAAACAAAAAGGAATATTCGCCACGTGACTTGGTAAACATTTCCGCTCCCAATGGTTTTGCCCGTATTTTTAACGAAAAAAGCACATACTGGCAACAAGAGAACTACCTAACGTACAACAAGGAGTTCGGTGATCACAGAATCAACACCATGTTGGGTATTAGCTGGCAAGAGCGTGTATATGAGTCCTCTAACATTTTTGCCAGAGGATTTAGCGACGACTTTTTCCGTTATAACAACATTGGTTCCGCCAGTAACCCAAGTGCACCGGAATCCGAAACAAACGAATGGGCGTTGAACTCTTACTTCTTACGTGCCGGTTATACATTTAAGGATAAATATCTGTTGACTTTGACAGGAAGGGTCGATGGTTCTTCAAGATTTGGTGAAGACAATAAATACGGTTTCTTCCCTTCAATCGGTGCTGGTTGGAACATTAGTGAAGAAGCTTTTATGCAGGATGTGACCGCTATCAACAGACTTAAGCTACGTGGTAGCTACGGTATCACCGGTAACACAGAGATTGACCCGTATAGTTCATTGGCAACAGTTTCTTCAGGAACAGTTTTGCTTAACGGTACAAGGGTAAGTTCCAGTTCCGTCAACCGTTTGTCCAATCCAGGGTTGGAGTGGGAGAAAACCAGCCAGTTTGATATAGGTTTAGATCTTGCTGCCTTTGACTACAGACTTCGTCTGGAGTTCGACTACTATGATAAGTTGACCAAAGACCTTCTATTGGACAGACCAGTTCCTTATACAACCGGATTCACATCGGTAAGAGACAATATAGGTTCTGTTTCCAATAAAGGTATCGAGGCCATGGTCACTGCAGAAATTATCCGCAAAGCGGATTTTGGTTGGGAAACATCCTTTAACATGAACTACAACAAGAACAGGATTGAAAGTTTGGGTGAAAATGATGAGGATATAGAGCCAGGACCATTTTGGGTTTCAGGAAGTCAAACTATTCTTAGAGTAGGGGAGTCCTTAAGTTCTTTCTGGGGTTACGAGCGTTTGGGAACTTGGGGAACCGACGAAGCCGCTGAGGCTGCCGAAGTTGGCGCTGTTCCTGGTGAGGCCAAACGATCTGCTGAAAAGAAAATCCTAGGAAAAGGTTTGCCGGATATCACAGGTAGTTTTATCAACACCTTCAGATATAAGAATTTCGATTTCACCGCCGATATACAATTTGTTGCAGGTGTAGAGATCATGCAGCAGTTCTATCACTCTACCGAAGACCGTTCAGGTATTGCCAACGGACTTGCTACAATTCTTTATGATGGTTGGACCGAGAGCAACCAGAACACCCAAGTTCAGGAAATCAGGAACCAAGCGTATGCAGGGCAAAACAGTCAGGTAGATAGCAGATGGGTGGTTGATGGTTCCTACATCAGAGGAAACCTATTCTCTTTGGGTTATAACTTCAATCAGCAGTTTTTGGATATCATGGGCTTGAACAGACTACGCGTATATGCCAGTTTGGAGAATGCTTTCGTGATCCACTCCAAGGACTTTCAAGGGTACGACCCAGAAGCTACTTCATGGGGGGATAATCAATGGGGACAGAATATTTTCTTCTTCCAGTATCCCAAGCCAAGAACATTTACCATTGGATGTAGCCTCAAATTTTAATACATAAAAAAGATATCATGAAAATTAAATATATAGTTTTTCTAATCGGAATAATTGTATTGGGTTCCTGTTCGGACTTTCTGGAAGAGAAACCCTTGAGCGAACTGGATTCCAATCAGTTCTTCTCAGAACCAGACCAGGCCTACAGTGCGGTAAATTCACTGTACAGGACCGGTGCTCCCAACATGACGGATGGTGGAGTGTATAGTGGAACCCCAATGATGCTGGGAGGATACATGTCCGGGTATTTCGTTAACGAATATGCAGGTCAGGAACTCCATGTGAGCAATTCACAAGAGCTTACCCTTAATGGGGATAACATTGGAGGTTACCTTCAAGATAGATGGAGGGAACTTTATTTGGGAATCTCCAGGGCAAATAACGCCATCAAGTATATTCCTGAAACACCTGGGTTGAGCGATTCAGAAAGGTCACAACTAATGGCCGAAGCCAAATTCTTTAGAGCCTTTGCCTACTATTTCTTGGTAAGATGGTTCGGTCCCGTACCATTGACCACGGAGCCATACGAATCTTTGGAAAATCTGTATTTGGAGAGAAGCCCTGTGGCCGATATCTATACGCTGATAGAGCAAGATTTAACCGATGCTCTAAATGGTGGACTGCCAACAGTAAGTATGGTGGACAACGGTAAGCGCGTAACTGCAGGAGCAGTTGCGACACTATTGGCCGATGTTTACCTGACCATGAGTGGAAACCCATTGAATGCGGACCGATACAGTGATGCAGCCAGCTTGGCACAGGACATAATCAATGGAACTTACGGTTCTTATGATTTGGTGCAGCATGATGAGCTGTCTCCGGGAGTTGTGGATTTGGAAAATTCCGCCTACAACAAGATTAGAAAGTCAGATGCATCTGCCGTAGAACATATTTATATCAAAGAATATGACCCAGAGATAGGAACTTCCGTTTATCCAAGGTACTCTTACCCTGTAGCACTTGCTTCAGAAGTACTTTATGATATTACTAACGGAGGGTATCTGCCTTCAGATGGATTTATGGATTTATATGACCCGGCAACTGACCTAAGAATTCAGGAAAAGCAATATTTTCATTCCACCTTTCAAGATTCAGGACAAACCTTTGCAACAGCACCTTACGTCTGGCATGATGATACCGCCATTTTTGAAACAGCAAACTCAGGAAAAGATTTTGCAGTATACGGGTATGCCGATGTATTGTTGATTGCGGCCGAAGCCATTGCAAGATCTAGCGGAGTCACCCCAGATGCCATTAACTATTTGGCCCAAGTGCGTGCCAGAGCTTATTGGGAATCCGACATTGCCACAGTTCAAGCGGATTTATCCGGTTTGGGAACAGAGGCCTTTGTACAGGAAGTTTGGAAAGAAAGACACAGGGAATTAGTTTTTGAATTCAAAACTTGGTTCGATATTGTTCGTACAGGACAGTTCCCAGTAGCGGATACACCTGGTTCCATATCCTTTGTGAATGCAGTTGGGCATACCACAGAAAGAGGTAAACAGATTGAAGAAAAGCATATGTTATTGCCTTTGCCAGGGCCGGAACTTCAGCGTAACCCAAGTTTGGGTACCGACAACAACGGTTATTAATACATTAGTATTAAACTATGAGGCCCATCATATCCTTTATGGATGGTGGGCCTCAATTTTAATATATAAGATACTCATGGGAATCAAGAGCATGGAACATACGTTCTGTGCAAGCATTGATAATGATTGCCTTTAGATTGATTCATATTTTACTCATTTATAATTAAACCAAACTAACAGATGCAGATAATAGAGAATTCTACGGTGTACGATGCGATCATCGTGGGCTCCGGGGCCGGTGGCGGCATGTCGGCGAAGGTGCTGTCGGAGGCGGGCCTCA
>NZ_WYET01000003.1 GCF_013376415.1 Flagellimonas chongwuensis | reverse complement strand
CCGTCGCTGGCCCCACAGGTGGACGGTTGTACGGCCACTGCCTCGATGGTGGGTGCGTCCGGTGATGAGAGGACGACATCGGGGTCCTGTTGTGATGCACAGCTTCCCACGGCAATGGTCAGGTTGTTGTAGTTACCGGCAGCCAAGTTGGAGACAGTGGCTGTCCCTCCGCTCACGGCAACATTGGCAAACGACCCTCCGTCATAGGATATGGTATGGTTCCCGTCGGGCACGTTGGTAAAGGTGAACTGTATCTGTCCGTCGCTGGCCCCGCATGTTGAGGGCTGTACGGCCACGGCCTCGATGGTCGGTGCGTCCGGTGATGATAGCACGATGTCGGGATCCTGTTGCGATGCACAGCTTCCCACGGAGATGCTCAGGTTGCTGTAGTTGCCCGCTGGCAGGTCTTCCACGGTAGCTGTTCCCCCGGACACTGTCACGTTGGGGAAACTTCCCCCGTCATAGGCTATGGTATAGTCGCCGTCGGGTACGTTCTCAAAGGTGAACTCTATCTCCCCGTCGCTGGCCCCGCAGGTGGATGGCTGTACGGCCACTGCGGCGATGGTGGGCGCGTCCGGTGACGAGAGCACGATGTCGGGGTCCTGTTGCGATGAACAGCTTCCCACGGCAATGGTCAGGTTGTTGTAGTTGCCGGCTGGCAAGTCTTCCACGGTAGCTGTTCCCCCTGATATGGTGACGTCGGTGAACGTCCCGTTGTCATGTGTGATGTCATAGTCCCCATCGGGTACATTGGTAAAGGTGAACTGAATCTCCCCGTCGTTTGCCCCACAGTTGGACGGTTGTACGGCCACTGCTTCGATGGTCGGTGCGTCCGGTGACGAGAGCACGACGTCGGGGTCCTGTTGCGAGGTACAACTCGCCACGGCAATGGTCAGGTTGCTGTAGTTGCCCGCTGCCAATCCCGATACAGTGGCAGCGTTGGATGCAACTGCCACGTTGGGGAAACTTCCCCCGTCATAGGTAATGGTATAGTTCCCGTCGGGTACATTGGTAAAGGTGAACTGAATCTGTCCGTCGCTGGCCCCGCAGGTGGATGGCTGTACGGCCACTACGGCGATGGTGGGCGCGTCCGGTGACGAGAGCACGACGTCGGGATCTTGCTGTGAGGTACAGCTATTGACGGAAATGGTCAGGTTGCTGTAGTTGCCCGCTGGCAGGTCTTCCACGGTAGCTGTTCCCCCGGACACTGTCACGTTGGGGAAACTTCCCCCGTCATAGGCTATGGTATAGTCCCCGTCCGGTACATTGGCAAAGGTGAACTGTATCTCCCCATCGCTGGCCCCACAGGTGGACGGTTGTACGGCCACTGCCTCGATGGTGGGTGCGTCCGGTGATGAGAGGACGACATCGGGATCCTGTTGCGATGAACAGCTTCCCACGGCAATGGTCAGGTTGCTGTAGTTGCCCGCTGCCAATCCCGTTACGGTGGCGGCGTTTGATGCAACTGTCACGTTGGGGAAACTTCCCCCATCATAGGTAATGGTATAGTCCCCGTCCGGTACATTGGCAAAGGTGAACTCTATCTCCCCGTCGCTGGCCCCGCAGGTGGATGGCTGTACGGCCACTGCTACGATGGTGGGCGCGTCCGGTGATGAGAGCACGATGTCGGGGTCCTGTTGCGAGGTACAGCTATTGACGGTGATGTTCAGGTTGGTGTAGTTGCCGGCTGGCAGGTTCTCTACTGTGGCTATTCCCCCGGACACTGTCACGTTGGGGAAACTTCCCCCGTCATAGGATATGGTATAGTCCCCGTTCGGCACGTTCTCAAAGGTGAACTGAATCTCCCCGTCGTTTGCCCCGCAGGTGGTGGGCTGTACGGCCACTGCTGCGATGGTGGGTGCGTCGGGTGACGAGAGGACGATGTCGGGGTTTTGCTGTGATGCACAGCTTCCCACGGTGATTGTCAGGTTGGAGTAGTTGCCCTCGGGCAGTCCTGTTACGATCGCCGCGTTTGAGTTTACGTCGACATCGGAGAATATTCCATCATCATAGATTATATCATAGGTGTCGTTTGGCACGTTCTCGAAGGTGAACTGTATCTGCCCGTCGCTGGCCCCACAGGTGGACGGTTGTACGGCCACGGCTGCGATGGTGGGCGCATCGGGTGAGGATAGCACGACGTCGGGATCCTGTTGTGAGGTACAACCGTTGGCGGTAATCTTTAAGTTGGAGTATTTGCCTTCGGACAGTCCTGTGACTGTGGCGGTCCCTCCAGATACGGTGACGTTGGGAAACGTACCCTCGTCATAGGTGATGGTATAGTTCCCGTCGGGCACGTTGGTAAATGCGAACTGAATCTCCCCGTCGCTTCCTCCGCATGTAGAAGGGGGAGTACTGTCTACCACAGTGATGCTAAGTGGAGCTTTCAAACCAATTGAAAATACATCCAAATGTTCAAAATCAACATCATCAAAGAAGACATATTGACTATCAGCACTTGTCGCCATAATAAGGTCAACAGTTCCATTAGAAAAATCCCCATTTCCATCACGATCAATCATCAGATGGATGCGGCATGCATCATTGGGAAGGATATTGGAACCGGAAAGGTCAAACCGGAGACTGACCCCATAAATAGGATCTACCCCTGCTGAAAATGTTTTTTGGACTTGCCATTCTCGAGGGATTCTAGTTACAATATCGCCTGATACAGGCAGCTCTACATTTGTGGTGTCCAAACCTGCATGATCATTGCCCCATATCAAATAATTATGACGGTATGAGGTAGGTGATGTTCCAGCCCAAGGATAATTATCAATTTCTGGTCTGGTCTGATCAAGATTGTCTGTTGTAAAGTTTGAATCGGTGGACATGGTGACAATGGCCTCATCGTTTTCACTTTTTGCAATACGTTGGTGCAGGTTATATCTTAAATCTGGCCCGTCATCTTGATATCTATCTCTTGCCAATCCTGCAATGTCAAAACGATAATTGGGATTGATAGTGGGATCCCATATGGTTGTACCATCTGCTGCCAAGTATGTGAAACCTTGGTTTCCTACCACACTTCCCAAAGCGCCTGAATTGTTCAAGGTAATACCATATTTAATGGCCAGATAGGATTGGGCCTGTGTTATGGAGGTAGGATCCAACGCACCATCGGCCAATAGTATTTCTGCAATATTTCCCGTAAGGTTGCGGTTGGGGTCGTTACTATTGAAGTGCTTACCGATACTGTTAAAAAAGAACAGGCTATTTGCTTCATAAAAGCCAGGTCCTCTTGTTACGGAAATATCGTGTATGCCATTTACGAAAGTGTCGAGGTTTTCTTGAAACGATAAAGGGAGTGCGTCTCTGGTGAATACCCCTATAGTCGGTTTACCTTCTAAATCTATTGTTCCTGATTGAAAAACTCCTCCACCGTCGTTGAGCCAAGTTCTTCCAATCGAGAAACGATTGCCATCGGATACGCCCAAGGATAAATTTGTTGTACGCTGTTCAACATTGACCGAACTGTGATGTGCATCTACATCGCCGCCAAACAATAGGCGTTGGGTCTCTGCTGTGTTTCCTGCTCCTTCTGCACGAAAAACGATAAAAACGGTTATATCATCTCTTGAGACAGAACGCATAACGAGCGCATCACCTTCATTGCTTCCATCAAATTCAATGGATGGATTAAAATTCATATCGTTCCTCCGTAAAGTTGGAAGACCTGGGGTTGACCCCGTAGGAGCTAAAAATAAGTTATATGGGCCGCTATTCGGAAATGGGTAATCAAAACCGTCTGGAAATGCTTGATTTAGGTTTATGGAGGGGTGTCCTATCGCATCTTGCTTGTCAGCGTCAACCCAATCCACCAAATCGTACCAAGTGGTAACCGTAGTCCCGTCACCAGGAGCAAGCGGTGTAAACAAATGCCAAGATCCGTTTGGTGTTGGTGCGCTGTTTACTGCACGGTCTGCACTGTACCAGGTGTCCACCTCAATCTGTCCAAAAACAGTGTTTCCTGTAAGCAGGACAATTAATAAGGAGATCGTGACCAAGATTTTTTGACTCTTGGATTTTTTATAGGGCTTGTTTTGCACTTGAAATAATTTCAATGCATGGAAAATGGAACTAAGTAGAAGTTTAGTCATAAGAGTTAAGTTTTACTAAGATTTCTTGGTGGGGCCGATCAAGAAATAGATTTGGTAGTATAAATTAAAGGACTAATTAGATAAGAATTAGGCATGAATTCACCTATGGTGGGTTCCAATTGACGGATGCCCCATTTGGATCAATGAGTGAAAAAAGCACTTATTGCTAAAAACCTGATTTTTGTAAGATTTTACTTGTTTAAATAAAAGATCCGCCAAGTGTATCTTGGCGGATCTGCCATCCCGATTATTTAAGAACAACTGAGTTACACCAAACCTTTGCTCTATGAATCAAATTGAAAATATGGGTAGGATGGTTTTATTTAATCAAATTGATTTCTACTCGTCTGTTTTGTTGTCTTCCAAGTTTTGTTGAATTCGATGCAATTGGTTTATCTTCTCCGTAACCAATAGCAGATAATCTGCTGCCGGATATTCCTTCGTTGATCAAGAAATCGCGTACGGAGTTTGCCCTAGCTTCTGATAGGTTTTGGTTTGTGGTGTTACTGCCCACACTATCGGTATGTCCTTCCACGGTAAACTTGGCATTTGGATATTCGTTCAATATTTGGAGGATATCGACCATCACGGAAACGGATTCCGGCTTGATGGTAGCTTTTCCGGTATCGAAAAGAATGGTTCTTGCGTAATCGTTCAACTGTTTTTGAACTTCGGCGGTTACTTCTGGGCAACCATTGTTGGCTACGGTGCCTGCAACTTTTGGACATAGGTCGTCCACATCGGGAATGGTGTCGCCATCGGTATCGGGGCATCCGTTGTATTCGATTGTTCCAGGTGTTTGGGGGCAACGGTCGTTTCGGTCTTCGATACGATCTGAGTCGGTGTCGGGACATCCGTTAAATTCTTTTTGTCCAGCCACTTCTGGGCATTCATCATCCTTGTCCAAAATTCCATCTTCATCGGTATCTTTCCATGGGCATCCGTTGTTTTCTTCAGGCCCGGCAACTTCTGGACAATCATCATCTTTATCCAAAACCCCGTCTTCATCGGTATCTTCCCATGGGCAACCTTGGTTTTCCACTGGCCCAGCAATTTCGGGACATCTGTCCTCTTGGTTGATGATGCCATCATTGTCCTTATCCTTCAATTTATTATGATAAAGAGGAACTTTAAGTCCTGCATAAAGGTCCAGAGCTTTGGTGTTTTCGCCCACCAGAGAAGATAGGATGGACCCAGAACCTAAATAAATGGGCCCCAATCTTAATCCGGCTCCCCACTGAAACGTACCCCCTTCAATAATGCTCAAAGGTGAATAAACAGCCAACCAAGTGGTTTCGAATCTAGGTGTGAGTCTATATTGATTAATGATTCGGCCAATATTGACACCGTTTTTAGGAGTCAAGGACATATCCCCGTTAAAGTTCATATATAGTTTGGAAGCTACGTTCCAATCCACATTGGTGTGCAATGCAGTTGGAAGGGTATAACTTACGGACGTTCTTTCTCCGATTATTTCAAAATTGTCGATGAGGGCTTCTTCTAGCACATCGCCATCAAAATTATTGGCATCTTGGGTTTTGTTCAAGTTATATATCCTGTCAATGCCATCTACATTACCAATTGTTCCTATATCGGTAACTGAAATGCCAAGTTTTACTTTGTATTTGTTCACCCCACGATTGACCACGGTTGTACCATCACTCTTTAATTTAGTAAATTCGGCGTGGTTGGGACGCCATTCATATACAAACCCTAGGTCTGCTCCAAGGCCATTACCGGCACCAGATTCGAATACATTTCCCAAATTTCCCTCTTCACCCACTTCTCCCGTACTGCCGTAACGTAGCTCTCCGGTGGTAGTAACTTCTTCGTTGGAGGAATTATAATCTACAGAAATGTCCGTGCCGTTTATATAGGCATTGGCTAGACCTTGAATGTACTTGACCGATACACCTCCTTTAAGGAAATGCTCCTTGTCATCTAGAAGAACACGAGCATACGTTGCTCCAATTTCGCCCCATGCACTAAATGAACTTGACATATCATCTTCAACAAGGGAAAAATCCTCACCTTCGTCGTAACCACCTTCTTTTTCCAAAAGGTTCCCGTTGATATCGTTTACGGAGAAGATACCCCTTCCTCTTGTGAAAATGGCCAACGAGTGTTTTTTGCTCATACTTAGCATTACCGATGGACCCATTACATCCACGTTAAAGGCTAAAAAGTTATTGTTTGTCGGGAATGTTTCGGCGTTATCAAAAGCTTCACTTGCATTACCAAAGGCATCACCTAGGTTAAAGCCTATGTAATCGTTCGCATAAAGTGCGCTAAAGCCAAAAATGTTCACATCCATTTTAAGGTTGGAGTCGGCAATGTTGGCCGGGTTGGAAATTATTCCATGTACACCATTGTAGTTGTCCTCCAAAAAGCCTACGTATGATTGTGCAGATAGCACGTACGTGAATAAGAGTAGGACCAAACTCAGGAAAGTATTCTTTGAAATCATGTTTTTAAATTTTTAAGACCTGAAAAGGGCAAGGGTTATTAATTTTTATTTTGAATCGATTCCAAAGAGAATACATATGAATGGATTTTGAAGGGACCAATGCATGGATGAGGGTTTTGAATTGACGGATGGGCCAGTTGAGTTTATCTAGGTTTTTTTGAAGCCCCTTTTTTTGCCGAAATATGAGGTCTTCATGGTTATCTGAACAAACAAATAATTCTCTGGATTAATAAATTATGGAGAGGGGGTAGGTTCTAAATAAAAAAACCATTACAACCAAGGAACTTTTGTAGTTCCTTGGCGTAACGGAAACCTCAACTAAACTAAACACTTTTATGACCAACAGTCGTCAAAAGTGAATTGCTATCTGTGCATGCGTTAAATTGATCTTGCTTATCAATATGCACTAACGCTATTGCATGACAAACATAGAATCAATAAATGAGATTTGTGGTGGCCAATTAACGAATGGCCTGTTTGAACCAATGAATGGCCCATTTGAATTGGTGGATGAAAGTTTGGCATAAAAAAAACAGCCCTTTCAGGCTGTCTTAATCGTTGTAAAATGATACCAGTTTTTTAGGAAATTTCTTCCACTGATGCGTCTGGAGCATTTTTTTTGACGGATGCAATGCCATTTTCCATAGCAGAATCGCTGGAATACATTTCGCTATTTCCGATAACTTGTCCGTTGGATGCTTTTAGGTTAAAGTACGGACTACCGTCTTTCGCTGTGTTTCTTTCAAAATTATCATCGTCCTGTGAATGCTTTTTTACAGATTCGATACCATTTTCACAAGCAGATTTGGTGGTGTACCCTTGGCTGCTTAAAATAACTTGGCCATTTCCGGCTTTTAAATTAAACCTGAACTTTCCGGCTTTATCCGTGTTAATCTCAAATTTTCCCATATTTTATATATTTTAAGTAATAAATCTAGAGATTTTCTTAAAAAACTACCAATAAATACCTTGGAATTTGATAATAAAATAAAGTTTCAGACTTTGCTGGATGTGCCTTATAAAAAAAGGAGGCCACTGGCCTCCTTTTAGTTTATATAATATGTATGGGTTAAACTCTAATTTGTCCATCACCAAATACATAGTATTTGTTGGTAACTAATTGCTTCAGTCCCAATGGGCCTCGATGGTGCAATTTGTCCGTACTGATTGCCAGCTCGGCACCCACGCCCATTTGTCCACCATCGGTGAAACGAGTGGAGGCGTTTTGGTATACCGCAGCACAGTCCACATTTTCCATGAACGTTTTGGCTACGCTATTGTTCTCCGTCATTATGGATGCTGAGTGCCCTCCAGAGTTCTTGTTGATTTTATCCATAGCCTCTTCGATATTGTCGATGGCACCAATTACACACTTCATGGCCAAAAACTCTTCTTGCCAAATGGATTCATCTGTAATGGTATCCTCATTCGTCAATGTTTTTTTGACTTCATCGTCCACAATTATGGATACATTGTTGGCCGTAAGTACTTGCTGTAATTCCTTCAGCTTGTCCTCATAACCATCAATTTGAGTGTCCACTAAAATTTTGTCCAAGGCATTACAGGCCGAAATCTTGTGGGTTTTTGCATTTAAAATCACTTTTAAACTTTTTTCCCAATCGGCCTCTTTGTGCACATATAGGAAATTGTTTCCCCTACCACTGATCAACACTGCGCATTTGGCATGTTCTTTTACGAAAGCGATTAAACGCTCACCTCCACGGGGCACGATAAGGTCCAAATCTTGGTCAGGGTTCCTTAGGAACTCCTGCGTTTGGGTCCTGTCCATCTCCATAAACTGGATATAATCTTTGGATAGACCATTTTCGGTCAAGGCTTGATGCCAGAACTTAACCAAGGCCTTGTTGCTATGGTAAGCTTCCTTACCTCCCTTTAGCAATATTTTATTATTGGCCTTAAATGCAAGCACGGCTGCCTCAATGGTTACATCGGGGCGGGACTCGTAAATGATCATTATAGTGCCGAAGGGAGCTGTTCTGTTGATGATTTTGAGCCCGTTGTCCAATTCCCTAGTAGAAATTTCCTTATTTACGGGGTCATCTTGCAAGCGAACTTCTTTTACGGCCTGGATCATTTGGTCCACTTTCTTTTGGTCCACCACCAAACGATCGTACAACGCCTGATCATCCCGGTTGAATGCATCTAGATCTTTTTTGTTTGCTTGGAGCAATTCGTCCCGATTTTCATCAAGGATTCGCTCCATATCTTGTAATACTTTATTTTTTAAATCTGTTTTTAATAATTTCATTGTTGTTATTTTGAAACTTCTGTTCCTACGTTCTTTCCTTCTACAACATCCAAGATTACGTTATCTCGTTTACCGTTTACAATGTAGGATGGAATATCGGCTGCTGCTGCTTTTTGGGCATAGTTTAATTTTGATCCCATGCCACCGCGGCCTTCGCCTTCTTGTTTGTTTCCTTCTTCTATATATTTATCCAAGTCTTCTTTTGGTTCGACCTTGTCGATTACCTTGGAATCGGCTTTTTCTGGATGTCCATCATAAAGTCCATCAATATCTGTCATTAGGATCAATTTGTCGGCCTTCATTAGTTGTGCCAGCAAGGTGGCCAATTCATCATTGTCCGAAAACATGGACATGGATACGGAAACGGCATCATCCTCATTGGCAATAGGAATCACTCCTTCGGAAAGGAGCCCTTCCAAGCAATTGATCATGTTGTCACGGTGCACACCAGGGTTAAAATCCCTTTTTGTAGGGAGTACCTGGGCACACTTCATTCCGTAATCGTTGAATATGTTATAATAATGCCTCATCATTCTGGGTTGCCCAATGGCGGAATATACTTGCCTACGTTGGGTCTTATCCTTTATTTTGGCTTTTCCCAGAACCTCTTTACCGGCGATTACCGATCCAGAGGAGACCAAAATGGTCATGATGTCCCGTTCGTAAAGCTCTGCAATTTGTTGTACCAAATTGTTGAGCACTGGTCTTACAATTCTGTTGTCTTTGTTGGTCATCACATTTGTACCTACTTTGATGACCACTAGTTCTTTATACATGTTTTAGTATTCTTCGCCCAGTTCCACAGCTCTACCGAATGCTGCAAAGGCGGCTTCTTTGATTAATTCGTTTACATTATTGTCTTCCATGGAGTCCAAGGCGGCCCTGGTGGTTCCTCCTTTGGAGGCTACCATCTCCATCCAGGTATCGGGGTTTAGATTGTTCTGATTGAACAACTCCACGGCACCGGTGAATGTTTGGCTGACCAGAACCTTGGAAACATTTTCGGAGAAACCCATTTGGAGGGCGGCTTCCATCATACTTTGCATGAAGTAGAAAACATATGCTGGTCCACTTCCGGAAATTCCGGTGGATGCATCAATATATTTCTCACTTTTCACTCTAAGCGATTTACCCGTTGTATCCAACAGCCCTTCGACCATAAAAAGTTCCAATCGGGAAACCTCCTCGGCGGACACGTAGCTGGTCAAACCTTTACCAACCTGAGCTGGCAGATTGGGCATGGCCCTTACGACTTTTTTGATACCAAGTGCTTCCTGTATATAGTTGATGGTGACCCCTGCCATTATGGAAATGAACAATTGTTCTGGATTTACCAATTTTTTCATGCGCCCAAAAAGCTCTTCGGCATGATAGGGTTTTACGGCCAAAAAGATGATATCCGCTTGAGGAACACAATCTTCGATTTTGTCTATGGCATCGAAATAAGCGATTTTACCAACTTCTTCCAATTTTTCCTTTGACTTGTCCAGCACCATGATGTTGCGTTTTTTCAACAGTTTGGATTTAGACATACCTGTGGCATAGGTAAGCCCCATGTTACCTGCGCCAATAACCAATACTTTCATTGTTTATATTAAAGGGTTATATAATAAATTATGATGATCTTATTATGATAATACATTGCATTCTTTGCAGTCTTTGACCTTACCGTAATAGGTTGAACGGTACTTGTGCAAAGTGCGGACGGGAAGCCCCATAATGTACCTTTTTATGTAGGTGACACGGGTGGTAAGCTCTCCCATTTTAACGCTATAGCGTTTTTCATA
Source organism: Flagellimonas chongwuensis (assembly GCF_013376415.1). Taxonomy (GTDB): domain Bacteria; phylum Bacteroidota; class Bacteroidia; order Flavobacteriales; family Flavobacteriaceae; genus Flagellimonas; species Flagellimonas chongwuensis. The sequence goes on along the minus strand of NZ_WYET01000003.1, from coordinate 282,756 downwards.
TCTGGTTTCCCTTTTAATTCTAGAAAGTCTCATTTTTTTGTTATTGATACTTTAATTTTAGATGTTATTGGTCTTCCTGTTCGTTCAGGAATTGCTCTTTGTATTGTGCCTTTTTAAGTGTTTTTCGGCGTTCTACTGATTTTTTTGTGTATTCTTGACGGCTACGTATTTGGTCCAAACGCTTTGTATTTCTGTACTTTCTTTTATAGCGTTTTAGAGCCCTTTCAATACTTTCGCCTGGCTTAACTTCAATTTTTAGCATATTTTGTTTTATCTGTTCAATCTCATTTCTAAATGGGTTGCACGGAACCCTTTTTCTTCAAAAAATTTTTTGTTCGGATATTGGTTTTCACCTGTAATGTGAACGGCAACATCCCCTTTGCAATATTGGAGGGTATAATCCAACAATTTTTGCTCTATATCATTGTTCCTATGGTCTCTGTGAATCACAAAGAAGACCAAAAAATTTTCGGGGATATAATCTCCCATACCTGTTTTGTTCACCACTGCCAAACCTAAAATTTCATTTTTATCCTCCATGGCGAACACATATCCGCCAAGGCCGGGAATATCTTTGGTAGAATATTGTATAGCCTTTCTAATGGCTTTTTTTGTAGCTCTCTTGCCTTCTTGGTGGTCAAAGAGAAAATTGGCGAACCGGTCGGCTTCCATGGTAGAAAGCCTTGTATAGGCATCGTAGGTCTTAATTACCATGCTTTTGTTTTGAACGATAACGGATTAATTTTTAAGTTTTTAGTTTAGTTAAAGCTTCGATTAGGGCTAAATGGAAAAGGATGGACGAAAGGTCCTTAAGTTCCCATAGTAATAGGGTCTACTTCCCGGGTGAAGGGAAGGTAATTAAAAGGTAGGCGGAATGAACTTATCTGGCTGGTTTCTGAATACCAGATAATTAAAACTTAGAATTCTACAGTTTTTTCTCTCGTGGAGCTTGACGTTCATCGATACAAAGGTAAGAAAATCAGGCCTTAAATCCCAATAATACAAGAGGTTTATGTTAGCTATAACGTTATAGGTGTCGGGTTTTATATAATGAAAGATGTATATTTTTTTACCATATACCGAGATTTCCATACATCAGGGCTGAAGACATTCAATTTAATTAAAAGATATGTCTATTGGATTGTAATATATGTATAAATCAAATACTTACAGAAGTATGTTTAAAATTCAGGTAATGTAGATTTTTATACTTCTTTTTAATTTTTCCTGCGTTTTTTGAGTTAAAAAACAAGAAGATTTCAAAGCTTTCACATTTTTTTAACATTTAAGACCAAACCACTTCTCATATACCTCGTAAGTAGGACTGTATTAACCTTTTAAAACAATTCGCCTTATGAGAAAAAGTATAGTCAAAGTAAAACCGGTAGAAAAGGCAACAAACCGCCGCCAGTTTCTAAAATTGGGAGGTATGGGAGTTGTTGGAGCTGGTCTTTTGGTGGCCTGTAGCAACGATGACAATGGAATGGGAATGATGCCGGACCCAGACCCAAATCCAAATCCAGATATTTTTGATCTTGGTCAAGGAGATTTGGGTGTCCTTAATTATGCATATGCACTGGAACAGTTGGAAGCTGATTTTTACACCAAGGTCGTAAATTCCTTTTATGCGAACATATCCGATGAGGAAATGCAAGTGTTGACAGACCTTTATTATCATGAAGTAAACCATAGGGACTTTTTTAAGACAGCTATTACTGCAGCCGTAGAGGGTAATACTGAGTTGGTACTTCCTACACTGGAATTTGATTATGGTGATTTGGATTTCAATAACAGGGAGCAAGTGCTTACCACTGCAAGTGTATTGGAAGATACTGGAGTGGCAGCATACAATGGTGCAGGCCGTCTGATCAGCAACCCTGGATATCTGCTATTGGCAGGGAAGATTGTATCTGTGGAGGCGAGGCATGCTTCCGCAATTCGGACGCTGCTTAACCCAGGTTCCGCAGATTTCGCTGGAGATGATTATGTAACTACGGACACCGGACTTGCGGCGGCTTTGGACCCATCGGTGGTTCTTTCCGCAGTAGGAGATACGGGATTCATACAGACTCCTTTCACAGCAAACAATTTACCTTAAACTTTAAAAAAGATATACAATATGGATATTATAAAATTTTTGGACGGATTTACTAATGAAACCCTATTGGAGGGCAAGCCATCGCGCCGGGACATGTTCGGTACCTTAGGTTCGCTTGGTAAAAAGGCAATGTTAAGTGCAATTCCCTTTGGATTGGCCACAATGCCAAATAAAACCTTTGCACAAGATTCAGGAAGCGACCCGGTAAGTGCATTGCAATTGGCATTGACCTTGGAGTATTTGGAGGACGAGTTTTATGATTTGGCCCTTCAATCCGGAGTATTGCCAAGTGGTAGGCCAGAAACAGTTTACATGCAAATTTCAAAGCACGAACAAGCACATGTTGATTTCCTGATTGCAGGATTGGAAGGTGCAGGAGTTACCCCGGTAGAAAAACCTACTTTCGATTTTACCGCTGGAGGTGCTTTTGACCCGTTCAATGAGAACGGCGTAGGTCAAGAAACCGCTTATGCTCAATTATTGGCACTCGCCCAAGCGTTTGAAGATACAGGGGTAAGGGCCTACAAAGGGCAGGCTGGTAATTTGTTGGGGTCTGACTTCTTGACTCCTGCTTTGCAGATACATGCCGTAGAAGCCATGCACGCCTCTGAAGTAAGAAGATTGAGAGGTCTTAAAGGCTGGATTACCAACAATGAGCGTGGCGCCGGTATGCCAGAAGCTACACAGGCTGTATACAATGGTGAGGAAAATGTAGTTCAGGGAGGTGTGGACGTAACCACATTGGGAAGCGGCCCTTCATTTAGCATGGAAGCATCCACAGAAGCATATGACGAAGCATTATCAGGAGATGATGCAGTTGCCATCGCCAGTCTCTTTATTGTTTCTGAATAATAAAGTTGTACTGATAGAAAGTAAGTCCCTGTTGCCTTAGTAATGGGGACTTTTTTATTGAAATAAAGCAAAGGTGTAAAACCAAAAAAGCTCCGATTTCTCGGAGCTTTTTGCGGTCTGGACGGGATGCTGCCTTACATTTTTAACATATCATTAACATACATTATTTTATTGAAAATCAATTAATTAACTGTATATAGATTTTTATTTTACATCATAAAACACTACTTTTCGTGAAAAATGCGGCACGAATGCGGCACGCTGATGTACAATTATAAATTCTACATACCGGATAAATCCAATCAAAATGGAACTCATAGTATCAAATTAAGATATTATGAAAATCGCAATTCGAGAATCCAAATCGATACAGGAATAGAAATCCAACCGAAATATTGGAGCCAAGAGAAATCATTCTTGAAAAAATCGAAAGAAGTCGCCTCCGAATTTGTCCAACTTACTCAAATGGACAGCTTGGCCAATCAAATTATTTCCAGCTATCGAAATCAGGGCAGGCCACTTTCAAAAAAGATGTTCAAAAAGCAATTTGAAGAAGGTGAACCGTCTATCAATTCAAAACCTGTCCAAGACTTTTTTACTGAATTTGACCATTATCTGGAAAGCAAAAAGAGTAAGGTGGTCAAAGATGTTATCAAGGATTACAATTCACTTAGAAAGCATTTGGAGGGTTTCCAGGAATTTTCGGGAATCATCATCGATTTCAATGCTTTTGATTATCATTTCTACCAAGAATGGACGGATTACCTAGCGTACCATGCGCCATTAAAAAATGGAGGTGTCGGAATGAAGAACAATACCATAGGCAAGTTGGTGAAGAACTTAAAGGCTTTTTTAAATGACCGTATGCGTAGAAACCGTATCAAGCCCATTGATCTTTCAGCATTTAAGGTAGTTCAAGAAGAAGTGGACCATATCTATCTGTCCGATGATGAAATTCAGGCTATTGCGGCCGTAGACTGTAAAGCCGATGAAGAATTGGGGAAAGTAAAAGACTTCTTTGTAATTGGGTGTTTGACAGGGCTTCGGTTTTCCGATATTTCGAGGATTCGACCTGAGTATTTGGACGATAATGGGTTTTTGAATATTCGACAGAAGAAGACATCTGGCCGAATTGTAGTGCCACTTCGTTCCCAAGTCAAGAGCATTTTGGAAAAATATGATGGATATGCCCCAGATATTGATTCATTCACTTTCAATAGGCGCATAAAGGAACTTGGGGATTCGGCCAAGCTTCACCAAAAAGTAGAAATTGAACATAAACGGGGAACAATTAAAGAAGCACAACTTTTGGAGAAATATAAATTGATAAGTTCCCATACCTGTAGGCGTTCTTTTTGCACCAATGCTTACCTAAATGGTATTGATGTGCAACTCATCATGAAGATTTCAGGCCATAAATCAGAAAAGGCTTTCCGTCGTTATCTCAAGATTTCAAATTATGAAGCCGCCCAAAAATTGAAAGAGGCCTGGGGAATTTCATAAAACGAAAACGTGTATGATTGTCAAATAAAATCAAACTTCGTTTTTGAACTTTAGGTTTAGTGAGTACCGGGTGCTTTTGAGTTCCCCAGATTTGACTAATATGGATTTGTGGACCAAATCTTTTAAATCACGTGTGGCCGTTGATGCAGATGTTTGGGCTATACGGATATAATTATCTGCACTAAGCCCTCCTTTAAATCCCATATATCCTGCTTTGAACATACGTTGGACTACTTTTAGCTGGCGTTCGTTCATTAAAGAAGAGTTCTGATCAAAGAACCTTGCTTTTTGAATCAAAAAGTCAATGGTTTTGATGGTGTGTTGTTGTGCTGCAAGTATAGTTTCCCCAAAGTATAGTAGGAATTCAGTAAGGTCTAGTTTGAAATTATGGGCTTCGATGGAAGAATAGTATTCTTTTTTGTTTGACTCGATAATCTGTGATAGGGATATAAGTGCTGGTCTGCCCAAATCCATGGAAATCGATTTTTCTGAAATCCCTCTAGCAATACGTCCATTTCCGTCTTCAAAGGGGTGGATGGCCAAAAAGTAATAATGTGCCAATCCTGACTTGGCCAATGGAAGCATTTTGGATTTGTTTGTCGTGTGGGTTTCGTTGAACCAACGAACATAAGCTTCCATTTCATTTGTCATTTGTGATGAGGGAGGTGCCTCATAATGTACCGTCGGTTTGTCGAGGCGTCCTGAAACAACTTGCATAGGATCTTCATGGGTACGATATTTTCCAATATCCACTAAATCCCTTCTGCCATTGGTGAGCATCTGATGCCACTCAAAAAGTTGTTCATGGGTCAATGGTACTGCATATGTTCGATATAGATTGACCATCATTTCAGATATTCCATATTCAGCTTGGGGGAGTTTCTTTCTTTCCGTTTCAAGTCCTAAGTTTTTTTTGATGGATTCCTGAATACTCCCACGGTCAAGATATTCCCCTTCAATGGCCGAAGTAGTTAGAGCCTCATCCGACAAAACTTCAATTAAAAGCTCATTTTTGTCTTCCTCATCAATATGTTTAATGGAACCTAGAGCTACTCCACTAGTTTGGACAAACTGATATTCCAGGTCCTCCAAAGCTGCCTCATCATATCTGAAATTGGGCCAGTCCTTTTGTTGCCAGTTCCATTTAAAAGCTGTCATGAGCCAAATAATTAATTTTATAGCTCAAAAATAGTAAAATTATGAGCTATAAATTAATTTTTTATAGCCCAAACGATGTAAATGGAAGAAACGGACACTGAGAACTACTAAAAACGGATTGTTTGAACTATCATAAGTTTTGATATAGAAGATTTGTTTTTTAGCTGTTCATTTCTTCATAGCATTATATAACCATTTGTATGAAACATTAACTATTGCTTTATACAAATGTATAATCATACATCTGTATAAATATTTGTGGAAAGGGAGAAAGAAGACCAAAATCAGGGTTTTTCCGAGGGTTGGCGTAAACTGATTTTTTCTCCCTACCCATAACCCTACGGTAGTTGCCAAAAACATCTTTTTTGGCAACACCCTCAAAAGTATCGAACAGTGATGGTAAGCCTCAGGAGGCTTACCATCACTATTTTGGATTTAACCTCAATTCCTTTGCAGATTTATTTTGAATGTTTCTTGATTTGTCGTACATAAACCGCTGTACGGCAAATAGATTAAATGCTGTTCAATGTTGATAGGTTTGTTCAATAAAGTAAATCAACAAATACCAGTACTATGAAGCGCATATTTATCATGGACGACGATGGGTTAAAGGAGTACGTTCCTGTGGAATCTCTCAAAAGCAATTTAGATCCAAAACTGGAGGATAGGGATAATCAAAATCAAACACAGAATGAAATGTTGACCATTGCCGATTTGGTCAAGAAATTCAAAGTGACCAGACCGACCATCTATTCCTGGATGGAAAAAGGGTTGCTCAAAAAGATACCTATTGGCGGACGTGTACTGTTCCATCCCAATGACATCAATGAACTTATCGATCGGTTAAGAGGAATCTCTTCTTAGAAACAAATTGATGACCCAATGACAAAATAGAAAATGGACTTCATATCGGAGATCATGAAGCAAGCCATGTTTTTGCAAGCAAAAACTGCTCACTCTGTTCGCATGGCTTGTTGGGGATTCTCCCCAAACCCCTAAAATATGGCAAGACCAAAAAAGAAAATACGAGAATTAAAGGCTATTCGGGTAAACGTGAGAATGACGGTGGACGAATACCTCATACTATCCCAAAATGCAAGTACGCTGGGAATTACGATTCCCGATTATATAAGGAAAAGGGTAACGGGAAAAGCACTGCCAAGAAAAAGAATATTGCTCGAGGACAGACAACTTTTTATTGAGTTGGGCCGTATCGGGAATAACATTAACCAGCTCACTAAAAAGGTACACCTAGGAATGAAACATCCTCCAATGTTAATTAATCAACTAGCAGAATTGAAAAACATTTTAGACATGCTAAAATCAAATATTGTAAAGAGTGATTGCCAAGCAGATTAAAGGAAAGGATTTCTATGGGGTGTTGGCCTACAATGAAAAGAAGATAGAACAGGGGAAAGGCCATCTGTTGGACACCAATCTTACCTATGGAAGGATTATGGATATGACCCAAGAGTTCAATTTGGTCAGACAGCTTCGACCTCGACTTGGCAAAGCGGTGTATCATGTTTCATTGAACCTGCCCTATGATGATAGGTTAAGTGATGGGCAATTCACATCTTTGGGAATGGATTATCTGAAAGGCATGGGTTTCGATGACAATCAGTATATCATGTATCGACATTGCGACCAAGAACACGAACACATCCATATTGTGGCCAATCGTGTAAAGTTTTCCGGGGAAGTGGTCAGCGACAGTAAAGATTACGAACGAAGCGAGCGTCTGGTTCGGAGCCTTGAACTAAAATATGGGCTGTCCCAGCTAACCGATTTGAAATTGGCCAAAAAGGCAAGGCTTACTCATAAAGAGATTCAAAAGACTTTTAGAACAGGAGAGCCACCATTAAAACTTACGCTTCAACAGCATCTTGAAAATGCCATCTTAAAATCCAATAATACAACGGAATTCATTAATGAGTTGGTTAAAATGAAAATAACTCCCAAGTTCAACATAAGCAAAAGTACTGGACGAGTAACAGGAATCTCTATTAGGTATAATGGCATTATATACAAAGGAAGCACCCTTGGGCGACAATTTTCATGGAACAATATCATCAAACGAATCGATTATGAACAAGACAGAGACCGTGCTGTTATTCTCGAAAATAATAGCACAGAACGAAGAAGTGATAGCGTTTTTAAAGAATTTAGAAGGGCATCAACACCAATTGCAGGAAAGACATTTAGCGTTACAGGACAGACTATCAAAACTATTGAACAACCAAAAAGTGATATGGGAAACGTTGAAGCAATTGGATTGAAATCACATCAAACCGATGACAATCAATGGAATTCTTTTAAACTGGAACTTGACGATAAGATTCGATTTAGGAAGAAAAGACGAAAAGGAAAAGGACGGAGACTGTAATGGTCAATAGTATGGATGATTTAAAAAAGTCAAAGCCATACTGTTTAGTGAAAAAGAAAGAATAATAGCAATTATTACTAATGTTCTTCTATAATTCCTAAATACTATTATTTTTTTCACTCAATTTTTGGATGTGAAATCTTAAAGTAGGATTTTTTCAACTCTGTCAGGCATATAGATTGATCAATGGTCATTATCTCTTAAAGATGTAAATCAAATCTTCTTCAATGGATTTAAAGTATCTTTCTTTGACCCCTTTTCGGGAAACAAGGTCAATTTTTAGTCCAATCAGTTTTTCCAGTTCATTGGCCAAATCGATAAATCGAATACCTATCTTATCGTTAAATTCCACCAAGACATCTAAATCACTATTTTTCTTTCCTTCATTTCTGGCAAATGAACCGAAAATCGCTAAAGATTTGATGGGATAAGAATGGAATAGCCTACTCTTATTCTTTTCCAATATTGATTTTATCTCATTTAGGGATTTCATACAGGATATGAGGATATAAAGAATTGAAAAATAAAAATCCCCTTATTTGATACCCTTAAAAAAATCTTCGAGGCTAATGTCATGAATTTTGAGAATCCTAATCAGGGTATTGATGGTAAAGTTCTCACCTGTCTCCATACGCCAATAGTTTTTACGAGGAAGACCATTCTCAACCGCAAAAGCTTCATAACTGGTATATCCACTTTTGATTCTAAGTTCTTTGATACGGTCAGCGATAGCTTTCCTCTCCTCTATATAATTGGCTTTCTGCATGGGCGGAAAGTTGCAGAAAACGGCGGACACATATTACGTCATATATAGCGTGAAATTTTATTATATTTGCTGTTAGTTTTTAGCCTTATAATGACATATAAATAGAGCTATGCCATTTCAGCCATCGGAGGATTTTATAAAGTATGTGTTTTGTTCCAATATGGAAGCTAAAGACCTTTTCCAAGTTTCGATGGAAACATTGATGGAGTCCGAAAACTTAGATTTCATGGTCTTCAAAGTAGTAGATGGTAAAGTCAAAAACCTTTCCGGTTACAATGAATGGACTGAGATTATAGAAATAGATGAGACAACCTTTAAGAAACTACATTTAAACCTTTGCCAAAAAATGGGTAGGATTGTAAGGAATAATTTTAAGGACAGAACTTAGACAATTCACAGGACCTAAAGAGAACAGAGTTCAAAATTTTTGCAAAAAGACATTGAAATTATTATCAAAAACTCATTTCAAATCCTTCTATGGGCTTATTGTGCAATTCGAATGTGTCTCTTTCTATTTTGCCAATTTTCCATCTACCTAAATTTCGATAGTTTGAATTAGCCTTTAACTTTGAGAAGATACATAATTTCTGTTCGGGCTTTTTAAGAACTATTCTGCCGCTACATTGCACCCAGCAATTCCTTTTTACAGTGAAAAGTTCGCCCATATTTTTTGGTCTCCCCGTCCCAAATCCCCAATACCGAAGAGTTAAGTCCGGGTTCCTTGGATACCTCTACAGTGTTGGCCACTACATAGCTCTGTTCGACGTCATTTTGCTTGAACCCAGTTCAGGCATCTCATTTTGGTTTAATATGTTTGCAAGGTTAATTCAAACAGTGCCAACGCCCTATCAAATGTTTGGTCAAGTATATTAAGTCCATTTTAGCGTTTATCGAATTGATGGATACAGGCATTTTCCAAGTAGATATTTGTCCATTATTTAAAAATATCGTAATTATGGGTATAGTAAAAGAATTGCCCCTACCTTTTCCTCAAAACCTCAGTTTTTAAAAATAAAGATATTTTTCAAACGTATATCGTTTGCAGTTAACCAGTGCCCAAATTTTACTTATGCGACCTACTCTAACCATCCTAATGATGGTATTTTTGTTCAATGCCTGTGGATTAATACGTGGTACTCAAAAAGTAAAGTACCAACTGCCAATGCTCGGTTCCATAGGCAAACATCAATCCAGTTTATTCAAAAGAAAATTTCAAAAGGTAGGGGAGCCCTTTATCGATAATCCTGTAGCCGTCACTTTTGAGTCGGTTGCTTTTGATAAAAGCGCTGAGTCAAGATACTCCAATTACCGCAAGAACCAGGGGAAAGAACCAGCCACTATTTTCACGGATACTACATCAATCGATATACCGCGATATTATCAACTTAAAATAAGCAATATAGTTCGTCTCGTTGGAGAAATGAATGGGGATGAAAATAATGGGTTGAAAAAATACCTCCAAGAGAATATGGATTTGGAAATAATGTCCCACATCGTATTTATGACCGATATAAAGTCGGCCCAACAAATGGAAAATGCAGATCTTATTTATCTTAAAACCAGTTACGATGGAGTATTGATTCTTTATGTGGGGAATAGATACGGGACAGAACCCATAAAAATATCAAATCTGGAAATATTTGATTTCAGAACAGCAAGATTTTGTTGGGACAAGGATAAAAGAGGGCATATAAACATTGCCCAGATCTTAATGGATGGCATCACCTGCCCGGGAAGTACCAAAGCGAACCCGGAGAAGTTGAACAGAACCCCGGATTATTTGAAATTATGAGAACAAGAAGCTTTATTGCGGTGGCCTGGATTTTTTCGTTCAGCCTTGTGGCCTGTGAGGATATTTTGGAGGTGCCCGATATTTCTGGGCAATCGGTAAATTTATTGGCGCCCTCCGATGGGTCTGTCCTGGACGATAATTCAGTCAACCTAAACTGGGAGGGAGTGGAAGAGGCTACGGGCTATAGTGTTCAAGTGGCATCTCCCAATTTTGAAAATGCCGCCCAGATCCTATTGGACAGTGTCATTGAAATGGATACCTTGGGATACCTGCCGAACCAAATTAGGCAACACCTTTTCAACGGGAATTATGAATGGCGGGTCAAAGCCTTTAACAGTGGTTTTGAAACCATATATTCCAGTAATGGTTTTCAGGTCAATGGAGATAAAGATTTTGATCTGACCCCTCCCAATACACCACAATTGATATCCCCTGCCAACGGAAGTGATACTTCCGATACGGAAATCGGGTTCGCATGGAGCCGGGAGGATGTTCCGGGTACAGTTGAGCGAGACAGCATCTTTATATATTCCGATGAGAACTTACAGGAATTGACCACCAAAGCCGTTGGGGCCAATAAGAGCTATACGACAACCTTGTGTGCGGGCACTTACTATTGGTTGGTAAGGGCCTTTGATACCGCCGGCAATGAAAGCGGGTATAGCAGCACTTTTAATTTTACCATCAACGATTGAGCAAGAACCTAAGGACATATCTGCTGTTGGCCTTGGTACTCTTGATCTGGGGCATCATTGGCTTTAAGGTGATCCATGCCATATCCAAAGATCCTGAAATGCCCATGGTAGCAACGCAACCCACCCTGATCCCAAAAAGCACGGAAAAGAGAGATACCTTTGAGTTGATGGCCGATTACCGTGACCCTTTTTTGGGAACGTTACCCCTATCAAAGAAGAAAACCGTCAAAAGAGCGGTTCAAAAGAAACCCATTTCCAAAAGGAACATTGTGTACTCAGGTCTGGTATCACAGACGGGATCCGGAAACACCATGTACTTTGTGTCTATCGATGGACAGCAACACATCATGTCCAAAAATGAGGAAATCAATGGAGTGAGGCTTTTAAAAGGAAATGGCCAGCATATCACGGTTCGCTATGATGGTAGGTCGGAAACCATCGTATTACAATGATCATTTTTTCAAAAATAAAGGCCGGTGCGCTCCAGTTCGTACTTTTTATAGGGACCATCATTGTCCTGTTGCTCTTCGCCTTTATCCTGATCAACCAGAGCCATTCGCTTTTCGAAAAACAAACGGACATCATGGTGGACCTTGTCCGAGCTTCGGACAATGCATTGATCGAATCATTTTCAATGACCGTTCAGGAAGGAAACGGCGTGGATTTGGCAGGGAACCAAGGTTTGGGAATACGATCTAATGTTAATAAGGAATATTGGGGGCTTTTGGAGAAAAGGAACTCAGTTTCAAAAAAAGGGAAACTCCAGTTTGAGAAATCAGCTTTCGTAGGATATAAAAACCCTGACCTGCCTGCACTATATTTAAGGGATGACAACCGACCGATGGTCATCGTGGGCGATGCTAAAATATCCGGCGATGCCTATTTGCCCGAAAGGGGCATCAAAATAGGCAATATCCAGGGCCATGGATATGCAAGGCCCCAATTGGTCTATGGAAATATACATCAAAGCGAAGCACAGTTAACGGAGCTTTGCAGCAATGTGGACCAACAGTTGAAATTGATGACAGGTTCCATGTACAGGCCGAAAGGCAACAGCGTCACTTTAAAACAGGGCCTAATGGTCAAAAACAGTTTTAAGGAAGAGACTATTGTGGTCCAAGGAAGTGATTACCTGGATTTGGACAGGGTAACTCTAATTGGAAATGTTGTGGTTTGGGCCATGGACAAGATCCACGTGAGGGCAACCAGCCAATTAAGAGACGTGATTCTGGTGGCGCCCCAGATTGAAATAGAGCAGGGGACAAGGGGGGCTTTTCAAGCTATTGCCAGCGAGCGGATAGTGGTGGGCAAAGGAAGCAATCTGGAATACCCCACCCTATTGGCCGTGCACGAAAAAAATGGTTCGGATCAAACTGTCAATACCCTAAGAGATTCCGTGATAGCAATAGAGAGTGGGTCAAGCATCGCTGGTGCCATTATCTATAGTAACAAAGGGAAGTCAAAGGGAATGCCCAAATACATTGGGATAGACAGAGAGGCGACAATAATCGGTGAAGTGTATTGCGATCAAGCGCTCGAGCTTAAAGGGAACATATATGGAAGCGTGACCACAGGATCCTTTATTTCTTTTGAAAATGGGAATACCTATTTGAACCATTTGTTCAATGGAACCATCAATTCGGAATTGTTGCCAGATGAATATTGTGGCCTAGTGTATGACTGTGAGACTACCAATGGAATAGCAAAATGGCTGTATTAAAAAAAATAAAGGGATCAACACTCATGGAAACCCTCGTGGCCACCGTATTAATAGTGGTGGTCTTTATGATGGCCAGTATGACCTTGAATACCTTGTTCGTGACCTCCATTGAACAAAATGACGGTCCGATCAGGCAAGAGCTCTTGTTTTTGCAATATCGATATGCCCATGGAAAGTTATCCCTGCCGCATTATGATGAACAAGAATACTGGGAAATCAAGGTGGAGCAGCAAACATGGTACGATAGGAAGCAGGTGATTTTTTCAGCAATAAATACAAGAAATGACAAGGAGATTACATATTCATTGAACCATGAGTAGAGCACTGAAAAAAGTACAGGCATTTACCCTACACGAAATGTTGGTGGTCTTGTTGATCACCGCTTTGGTCGTTGGAATGGCCTTTAGTGTTTTACGTTTGGTACAGGTTCAGATGAACGGGATTTCATCCAATTATGAAAGGAATACCGAAATGCGCTTATTGCGTCAGCGTCTATGGATGGATTTTAATGCCCATGATAGGATATGGTACAAAAATCAGGACAGAAATCTGTTGCTGGTGAATGGAATCAGCGAGATCAATTACCGGTTTCAAGAGGATATGGTGGTCAGGGAACTTGACACCTTTCATATAAAAATAAATGAATTAAACCCTTACTTCGGTGCAGGTAGTGTCGATGAAGGAGAAATAGATGCTATGGACCTGTTCATTGGAGAGAAGGACAGGACTCGGATATTCATCTACAAACGTAACGCGGCAACAAGCTATATCAATCGATAAACTATGGGATTCAAATTGGACCAGACCTTGGAAAAAGCGAATACGGTTCCCACTCAAAAGGAGGGATTGGATAAGTGGTTAAAAAAGGAGATCACCCTTTTCGGTTCCTTTTTCAACTCCAAGAAAAAGGAGGGTTTTTATAGTGAACTGGCGATACTTTTAAAGGCAGGACTTCAATTGAGAGAAGCCCTTGAACTATTGTCAGGGAACCAAAAAAAGGATAACCTACAGTTGTTTTATGGTGACATGGTCAAGGAATTGGACAGTGGATCAAGTTTTTCCGAAGTGCTGAAAAGACGTCGGGAGTTTACGGAATACGAATACTATTCCGTTGAAATAGGGGAGGAAAGCGGCAATCTGGGAACCATACTACAGGAACTGGCAACCTTCTTTGCACAAAAGAACGAGCAGCGCAGGAACCTTATAAGTGCCCTTACCTATCCCTTGATCATATTGTGTACCGCTATACTTGTAGTTGTTTTTATGCTTCGGATGGTAGTTCCCATGTTCGAGGATATCTTTAGGCAGAACAATGTGGAACTGCCGACGATTACCCAATATATCATTGGTATATCGAACCTCATAGAACAATATGGCCTTGCCGTACTTTTAGCGGTGTTTGTTTTGATTCTGTTGAGAAAACCCTTGATGCGAAAGGAACCCATACGAAGAAAGCGGGATTACCTTATGTTAAGGGCCCCATATTTTGGCAACTTTTTGCGGTTGGTCTATATGGCGCAGTTCACCCAAGCGGTGGCCTTGTTGACCACTTCCAAAGTGCCCATGTTGAACAGTGTCCAAATGGCAAAAAAGATGATGGGGTTTTATCCCTTACAAGACGCTTTGGATACCATGGAGAAAAGAATCTTAAAAGGTACGAGCCTTCATGAAAGTTTAAAGGGAAACAAGGTTTTTGACCATAAGATGGTATCATTGGTCAAGGTAGCGGAGGAAACCAATCAGACCGAATATATCTTCAAAAAATTGAACCAACAATATGTAATGGAAGTGCAGCGCAAATCCAAGATGCTATCTACCATTATGGAGCCTCTTATCATCGTTGTTATCGGTGTATTTGTAGGGGTGATCTTGGTGTCGATGTACCTTCCAATGTTTAAGCTCAGCAGTGTTCTAGGAGCATAGTTTCATTGCTGTTGAACCTTTTTTTGGTATTTCATGAAGAAACGAAAGCGAATTTTATTTAAAAACTTTTTCTTGATTTTATAATACAATCATGATTTGTTGATGTATTGATTTTAAGTGTTCTGTATTTTTCAGCATTTTGGTTGAATTCATTTGAAATTATTTAAAATCAGGTCAGAGGTGTTACTGTCGGTATCAACTATATATAATTCGTGTTACTATTCCAAATGATTGTCATTCCATTTGCTGCACATGTAGGGTGGCCTGCAAATAGCTTTTTCTTTGGCGTGGGTCGCGTTGTTTTTCAAAGGCCATGTGCGTAATCCCCCCAAAATTTGCTTGGGTCTCCAATCCATATGCAACTTTTAGGATGTTGGTGAACCCGCCCTCCAGCACAAACCGATACGTCCTTATCACGGTGTTTTCATCACGGACCATATGGGGCGCATTAAAGTCCATGATCTTAACCGAGTGAAGGGTGCCCTGTTCATTGAGGAAACGCAAAAGTTCGTTCTGCACATTGGTCGACCCAAGGTTCAGCGCTTTGAATTGAAGGTCCAATTGTAGCTCTTTCTTTCGAAGGTCGGCAAGTTTTGCAGGGATGTCCTTGGCCTGTTCACGTTGTTCGGTCTCATTGAGATACTGCGACCGGAGCGCAAAGGTCTTTTTAATGGCCAGTTGATAGCATACGAAGAGGGCAAGTAAAAAGCCTCCGATCAATAGTTTATTTCGCTTGTCCAATCCCATCACAATATAATTTTAGACTAAAGTTGTCCACGGTCTTTGAGGTGTACTCGTAATGTTCGATTTCCAAGTCCCTGACCCATTCCATGGATTCCAACTGGGCGGTCCATTGGGCAAAAGCTTCCTTGTCATTGGTCTGGCCCGATATGATCAATTGGTCGGACCCCGTGCTAATGGGTTTGTCCGCCTGGATGGGCCGGGTAAGGGGCTGATAGGTCAAGTGTTCCAATAGGATACTTTCGGGCAGTCCCGCCCCGATCTGGTCCACATATTGCGTCGTCCGGGTATTGGAGGAGCCTAATAGGGCACGCAGCTTTTTTTCCTTGGTACCTACACGTTCCTGCATGCGCACCAAAAGCGCTTCCTGTTGTTCGGGATCTATCGGTCCTTCGCTTGCCATTGTTTTGGAACGGTAATGGGAAAACACCAAAAAATTCACCAACAACAAGGTCAGAAGAAGGCCCAAACCCCATTGCAATCCCTGTTGATAGAACTTCCGGTTCAAAAATTGGTCCTTAAGCCCAGAATTGATATGGGTGAGATTGGATGGGGGCAATAGGTTCTGAACATGTCCCAATAGCTGTGAGAAGGATAGGAGGTGACCTGAAGGGATGCGCAATCCCTGGATATCGATATGTTCCGATGTCGGAGATGCCCCTAAGGAAACTTTCCAGTCACTATGATCTCCTTGGCATATACTGAAATTGGACCCTGAAACCGGAACCTCCAAAAAGGGGAGGGCGGGGGAGAGCCCACTGATGCCAAGGGAGACCCCTGCCGGAGTAATCCGTGCATTACGCAATTGCGCTAAAACTTCCTCGATCACCGATCGCTTGGCAATGGAGACCACGCGGAGCTTTGGCTTATCCATGACCTGAAAATAAAACTGTTCCAGATCTAAATTGGGAAAGGCCTGTTCGACCCATTGTTCGGGAATTTTTGCACTTGTTTCGGGTACCGGTTTGTTCAGTACTTTGGCCGTATTGAAAGTAATCACCAATACGTTCTTTTTGTTTACTTTCCGTGCCAAGGAATCCAACGAGCTAAACTGTGATGCATCCAATAGGGTCAACTCCCCCTTTTCGCGCTTTAACGTAAGGAGGGTATAGTGTAGGGTACCATCCACCTCAAAGATTTCCAATCCTTGAAAAACGGTGCCCTTAAATAATTGTAATACCCTTTGGAACATTATCAATAGATTACCGTTGGTTTGATCAGTATGGTCAATTTTTGCTTGGTGTCCTCGCGTCGGCGTTGACTGAATAGCCACTTGATCACAGGAACCCTTGCCAAGAAGGGAACCCCGCTCCCCGAATCATCCTTGATCTTCTCTTCCAATCCTCCCAGTATCGCCAGGTCCTGGTTTTGCATACGGATAATGGAGCTGAACTCCCTTGAGGTCAACCCTGGGGGAGCATCCTCTTCAATACGATCGCCACTGAAATCGGATTGGATGACATTGATGTTCAAGGTGACTTGCCCATCGCCGGACACCAAGGGCTTAATGCTTACGCCCAGTTCGGCATCAATTGGGGCATAGTTTCGGATCTCGGATGTTGTGGGTACCTGGGAACCAAAGAAATTTTGATTGGTGATCACATAATAAGTGGTCTCGCCAATGGATAGATGGGCCCGATGACCATTAAGGGTAGATAGTTTTGGTGTAGAACGTATTTTGATGTTCCCGTTCTCCTCCAAAGCTTTGATAGTGGCAAAGAATTCGGGCACTACCTTTCCGATGTTGAAGGAACCAAATCCGTCAAAGCCACCGATGACCTTATTGACCGTTTTGGCACCCAATGTCAGGTCGGTACTTGGAAACAGACTACCTCGTGTTTCGACTGCTTCATCTCCAATGCCCCAACTGATGCCCGTTTCGACCATCGAGGACTTACGAACTTCTATGATCATCACCTCTATAAGTACCACGGGAACAGGCTTGTCAATTTCCTTAATAAAACTTTTGAACCGCTCAATGTTCGCAGAGGGCCCGCTGACCAAAAAACTGTTCAGTTCAAAATCCACCTTGATGTCCAATTCGGATTTGATTTCATCGGGAACAATATTCACCAGTGCCTCAGCAGTATCTTGATAGTTGCCAAAGCCGGTGCTACTGTTGGTATTGATGTTCCTTGTATTGTTAAAATTATTCTGCCCCCCACCCATACCGGAATTCTGGCCATTGCCAAAATAGTTCACACTTCCCGTATTGGTACGCCCCGCCGAACGATACCCCCCGGAATAGGATGTGGGATCGCTCAATAACTCCACTGATCGATGCATCATCTGAATGATTTCCACTTCTCGAACGCTGAGTTGATCGGCCGTTCCAAAAAAGTAAATATTGTTCTCCTTTTTAAAGGTGAAACGGGTCAAAGGATTGTCCATGCCTTGATTTGCCATATTGTTTTGGACAAGATTCCGTGTACGTCCATTGGGAGCTGGTTCTTCGGATACCGGGCCGCTTCCTGTGCTCTGTCCCTCAAAAATATGGGTCAAAAGATCATCGAAAGAAATATGTTTGGCATTGAAGGTGACACTGCCGGCCTCCTCCAGTGGTGTTGCCGTGTAGATGTCCAAATGAAGGTCATGTCCCAGGGCTGTTACAATATCGGCTATGGGAGTGGCATTGAAATCCACGTTGAGGATCTGGTTGACTGTATCGATCACCTCATAGCGTATACCTCGGCCAAGGTTGGGCCCGGTTCGATCGCTCTGTGCGTCCTTGGCACTGAACAGGTAGAACCCATCGCGGGATTTGGAATGGGAAAGTCCATTGAGAGCGGCCAATTTTTCCATGGCAGCATCGAAGGGTACCTGTTTTAAATAGATGTTCAAGGGACGGCTTTTTAGATTATTGGCGAAGAGCAGGTTATGGCCCGATAGTTCCATGATCCTCCGAAAAACACGTTCCAGGGCAATATCCGAGACATCCAAGGTCATGAGTTTTGAATCCGGGTCTATCTCCACAAAAAAGGTCTTTTCCACGGCTTCGGGCTGGGGAGGGACATATTTTTTTATGGAAAGGATGCTTCCGGTAAAATCAATGGTCAGGTTATATTCCTTACAGAGAAATACCAAAAGCTCCGCTATGGATACATTCGAGAAATTGTTGACAATGGTGATATTGGCAATATCGTTGGAAACACTGAGATTGAGATTGTGTACTTTCGAGACCGCAATCAAGAAATTGGGCAAGGTCACATTGGTGACGTTTACCTCCAGTTTTAAGGTTTCGTTGTAGGCGGGGTGGTCTACCGTCAATAGCTCCAATTGATTTTCGATACGTTGTATCCGATCGCTATCATATTGTGGATAGGCAATCTGAAAGACAAACATCAATATTGGTATGATCAGGTTTTTGTTCATAGGTCAATGGCTTAACAGGGCATACACTTCCTCAACGGAGGTTATCCCTTGACGAATCAGTTCCAGGGCATTGCCCCGTAAACTCGATATTCCTTGTTCGTTCATGTAATCGTCGATTTCAAGGACATTCTCCTTGATCGCCGTCTCCAGGTCTTTTCGGATGGGCAGTATCTCATAGAGGGCCTTACGGCCATGATATCCGGTATGGTGACAGGCATTGCACCCCATGGCCGTCCAATGGTGGTCCAAGTACTTGGGGATTTTGAAACCGGATGGAAAGGACCCTGTGTCAATCGGTCTTTTTTCCTTACAATTGTCACATAGTTTACGTACCAAACGCTGGGCCACGCTCATGTTCAAGGTGCTGGCGATCAGAAAGGGAGGCACTCCCATATCAATTAACCTGGAAATAGTGCCCCAAGCGGAATTCGTATGAATCGTGGAAAGCACCAAATGACCCGTCAATGCGGCGCGAATGGCCATATTGGCCGTTTTGACATCCCTGATCTCACCGACCATGATAATGTCTGGATCCTGACGTAAAAAAGTCCGCAGGGCACTGGAAAAATCCAGTCCGATGTTTTCTTTTAATTGCACTTGATTGACACCTTCCAGCGTGTACTCGATGGGGTCTTCTATGGTCAGGATATTGGTCGCCCCATCGTTCAATTGTTTCAGGGTGGCATAGAGTGTTGTGGTCTTTCCCGACCCCGTAGGCCCTGAAATCAATACGATTCCATTGGGTTTTTTGATGCCTTCTTGGTAGCGAACCAGTTCCTTGTTGTTCATTCCCAAGAAAGTCAGGTCGATACTGCCCGTGTCCCGGCTCAGGATTCTTAGCACCAGTTTTTCTCCATGGAGTGTGGGAAGGGAAGAGACCCGGATATCGAATTCTTCTCCCTGGGAACTGACCGTGATCCGACCGTCCTGTGGCAATCGTTTCTCCGAAATGTCGAGATTGGCCCTGATCTTGATCTTATTGACCATGGTCGGGTAATCTGCGATGGGCACACTGTAGTACTCCAAGAGCTTTCCATCCAATCTAAGTCTTACCCGGCTATTGTTTTCATAAGGTTCAAAGTGGATATCACTACTGCCTATGGCCTTGGCCTCCAGTAATATCTTTTCCAAAAAATCGGTGGAGTAGCCCATTTGGGATACATTGTTTCCATTGCGCTGCCGGTAATTGGTCGTCAGGTACTGCTGGAGTTCTTCCCGTTCACAGGATTGAAGGATGACTGGAGTGTCCAACACGATGTTCAGCTCGGAAAATAATGTTTCCAGTACTGTACTGTCAGTTTTCAAAACGATGCCCTTATCATCTTTGGATACCGGCACGACCCGATAATGGAACGCCTGATCGGCAGATATGCACTGTTGCAAATGGGACGGTATTTTAAAGGATTTTTCCGACATTCAATAAGCATATAATGATGGCGCTCCCGGTAATAGGGAGAGTAAGGTGATAGCCATAAGAAATAGGCCCATGAGACCGGCCATAGGTACGGTATTTACTTTAAGAAATAGCTTCATGGGTATAAAGGCGACCAACGAAAATAACAGCGATGCCACCAATAGATATACATAGGTCATCGTGGGAAAGCCCAGTGCCATGGCATACAGGAACAATAGATCCCCTAGACCAAAACTAACGTTCAAAAAAGGTTTTTTTAAAACATACCTAACGACTGCCCAGAGCATCAATAGGATACCACTGGTCAACATCAGATTGGTGATCACGGCATAGACAAAAACAAGAAAGCCTACTTGGAGCCCATGTACCAGTCCCAGACAGATTCCCAATAAAGGAAACCAGATCCAGGTCACCTCACGGTCCCTTACGTCCTGATAGGCTATGATGCCATAGCTTAACAAAGAAAACAGCTGTAACATGAACATCAATCCTTGATGATTTGTTTGGGATTGCCGTTCTCATCGATTTCCCAGACGTTGAGCACCCCATCGCCATCAAAATCGGTGATGGCCTCGGCCTTGGCCTTGAAGGCCGCATTGTCGGCTGAAATGATTTCGTAGCGGTAATTGGCCGTACCATTTTCCTGTACGGTCTGTGGTGGGACAAAGTCAAGTTCGTTCATCTCCAAGGTATACTTGCTGTACATGTATCGATAAGTGGTCTGGGCATTGTACAATGCCTTGAGCTGGGTCTGCGCCTCAATACTCTTTGCCTTGGAGATCAATGGCATCAGATTCGGCAGGGCAAGTAATAGTAGAATGCCGATGATGGCAAGAACGATTAAGGTTTCTTGAAGGTTAAGAGATAAAACCCTTTTTTTCCATAAATGCATAATTGTAGGTCATTTACTGTAAGATTTATGGGTTGATAAACTGTAAAAGTCTATGACAAATATTGAGTTTTTTTTTGAATAAGAAAATTATTTCCCTCAGATTAAAAAAAATGAGAATAATTTCATGATTAAAAAAAAATGATATATTTGACCCAATATCTCAATCGGGATTCGAATTCGCATAGCCCCTAATAAGTATTTAAACACTAATAAACTTAACCGAAAGGCTATGTACCACCATTATTTTTTAAAATTTCACGCAATTCATGAAATCAATTGTTTAACAACGATTGACCAATCATGATTGATTGACTTTGAAGTTTGGCCAAAATACCGGCACATTTTCCAAAATGGAAATAAAACTAATTCCGAATAAACTTTTCAACCTCTGAAAAGTGTCCGACAATTTTTTCTTCCCCCGCAAATAAGTAGGTTTCTACCATAAAAAACCCCATTGGCCATTACGTTCAGCAGTTGGTTGATATGCCCAAAAACTGAGTAAACCGATCCTTTCCAAAGAAGGACATACTTTAATTAAGAATACCCAAATCGTAATTGGTAAATGAAAAATAAATCTACAGTAGAAAAGGGTAAATCCAATGCCCTGAACAAATTGGCCATTCCATTATCGGTATTGGCATTATTGGTAAGCACGGTAACATTTTTTCTCCCAAAATCAGAATCCGAACAAGTATACGTAGATGTTAATAGACTTTTGGAAGGATATGACAGAACCAAAGTGGACCGTGAAGCCTTCAATAAAAAAGCAGCTGTAATGAAGGCCAATGTGGACAGTTTAATGATAGATTGGCAAGATGAGCTGAAAGCCTATGAAAAGGAACGTGCTTCCATGACCAAGAAGGAATTGGCCCTAAAGCAGGAATTACTTCAGAATAAACAACAACAGATCAACAACTATCAGCAGGCCATTCAAAAACAAGTTCAGGAAGAGGATCAAAAAATGACCCAAACCGTAATCAACGATATCAATGATTATGTAAAGGAGTATGGAAAAAAACATGGCCACCGTATCATTTTTGGGGCACATGGCAGCGGTAATATTATGTATGCTGACAAAGAAACAGATTTGACCGACATAATCCTAGAAGGACTGAACGAACAGTATCATGGGAAATAGGACTCCAAAAATCTTGGTATTTCTGACCATTGTATTGATCATAATAGCCTGCGATTCCAAATCATTTGATAGCAAAGATGAATTGTTGGCCTATGTTCGAGATGTTGAAAACGGGTACCATTTTCAAAAATCCATTAACGGTATTAAATATTCCCTGATTTACAGGCCGACAGATCTTATGGTGTCCCAATTCATCAATAATGAAAACAGCACGGACGATATCAAAAAGCTCAGAAAGGAATATTCAAGGTATCACTATTTCAATTTGAGCATGAGTGCAAATGGCAAGGAGTTATTGAGTCAAAATATGGGCAGTCGGGCCGAGTATGGGGCCAAGGTCAACCAGTTTTCCTTTGGTATGGCAGATAAAGTACTACTCACCGATCAAAAACGGGATACGTTGGAATTGTTGGACTATGTATACCCACGAATGTACGGTATGGCAGCGGGAACGGAGATGCTTTTGGTGTATGAAAGTCAAGAGAAGACCCTGCAACAAGATTATCTGCTGTTCACCATTCAAGATCTGGGGTATGGCACAGGAGAGGTCACATTTAAGATAGACACCAAAAAAATAAAACAACAACCAAGGTTAAACTTTTAAATATGAAGTCGTTAGCTATATTGATCATTACAATTATCCTGTGTACTGCCAACACAAAGGCCCAGAATACCAAAGCAGTTCTAATTTTTAAAAACGGGACCCAATTGGAAGGTCTCGCAAATTTGAAACCTTGGGACAACATCAGGTTCAGAAAGGAAAAAGGAGCGAAAAGAGAGCATTTCACCTTTAATGAGGTAGATACCTTAAAACTTTTTAAAGAAGAAGAGCCTTCTATTTATGTAAAAGTAAAAATCAAGGACAAGGATAACCCCAAAGTATTGGAATTGGTCAACCACGGAAAAAATATAAGCTGTTACCGGGATGTTGTTAACCCTAGAGGTAACATGATGATGACCCCGATGCCCAACGGAGGGATGATGACCACAGGTTTTTGGGGCACTATAACCTACTCCTATCTAAGAAAAGCGGGGGAAGAAGAGGCCACCCATCTAGCTTCTTCATACTGGATCACTTTAAACTTTAGAAAAAACGCTTCAGAGTTTTTTGCCGACTGTCCACCACTAGCCTCGAAAATACAGGACCGGGAACTCCAACGAGGAGATCTTGAAGAAATTATCGACTACTATAACACCCAATGTAAATAAACCAAATCTTACCTAAATGAAAATGAGAAAAACAAAACCGTCCCACAGAATCTTGGCCGTATTCTTGACCTTGAATTTTTTGACCACACTGGTTCCCATTAATTTGATATATGCATCTGGCGGTGGACCCGGCTCTCCAGAAGCGGCCAGCTTTGAACCCGTGGATGCCACCGATATGGTGAATTTGGCCACGGGCGATCTGAGTTATGTAATGCCGTTGTTGAATGTGCCCTCTCCCGAAGGAGGCTATCCTTTGGCCCTTTCGTATCATGCAGGCATAGGTTTGGACCAAGAAGCCTCTTGGGTAGGCTTGGGCTGGAACATTAACCCTGGGGCCATTAACCGGAGCGTTGCCGGGGTCCCTGATGATTGGTTGGAAACCAAAAAGTACACCATGCTGTACAATGATATTGGGGTGCACAAAAGTATATCATTTGGTGGTACCGGTATTATAATGGGGTTGAGTGTGGCAACACAATATAATTATAGTTCCTTTAAGGCAACTGGAGGGGAGACGACCCGCAATTTTAGTAATACCTCATCTATAGGGCTCCCTGGGGTTGGGGGAGTAAGTACTTATATTGGTACGGATGGTATAGGTATTGGTGCGTACGGTTCATTTGGCATTGGGAAAAATGATGCTTTTGACCTAAATGCAGGAGCTTTCCTGTTTCAAAGCTTTAAAGGAGAAGGGCTGAGCGGAAATGTAAGTTTGGGAGCTTCAAAAGGTTTTTTTGGAACGGGAATGACACTAAGCTCGAATGGTTCGCTTTCATCATCTCTATCTATAGGTGGCATGAATCTTTTATCAAGCGAAGCAAGCAATCTTGATGGTTCGGTTCATAGCAAGGATTTATCTAGTTTTAAATTCAAAACCCCTCAATTTTTACCTTTTTCCCTAAACTTTTCTTACAAAAAAACAAAGTATTGGATTTTTGACGCAAGCTACGCAACTTATAATGGAGCCTTATATGCCGGTAAAATAGAAGATACGTATCAAAATACGGTTGCCTATAGACAATTGGGTATTGACGCTTATGAGTCTTTATATGAAGCCGATACCAAAGAGCAGTTAAGAAATTCAAATTTTTCTTTCATCAATTATGACAGCTATGGGATTACCGGCCAAGGTATCGGGGGCACCATGGCTCCAAAAATTTTGGAGGAAGGTACATTGATTATGCCGAAAACCACACTTAGAACAAAGACAACGGGTGGAAAACAGGTTCCAGAAAGCAGTACTTGGTATTACAAACCCGAAGATGGTGCCAAAAACTTTTCCAAAAGTATCGACCAAGGCAATGTTCATTTTTATTTTGAGAATGAATATACCTCAGCGTTACAGGTTGGATCTGGAATTTGGAACATACCACTTTTAAATATGGATGATATCCACCCAACTGAGTATTCCACAGTTGCCAAATCTTTTGATGATAGTAGTTTAATT
Source organism: Flagellimonas chongwuensis (assembly GCF_013376415.1). GTDB lineage: Bacteria > Bacteroidota > Bacteroidia > Flavobacteriales > Flavobacteriaceae > Flagellimonas > Flagellimonas chongwuensis. The sequence goes on along the minus strand of NZ_WYET01000003.1, from coordinate 257,650 downwards.
GATGGCCAACTGTATGATTCCTATAATGAAGAAAATGAACGAATACGAAAAGGAAGATATGTAGAGACTTTTACAAACGAACAAATAATACAAAATGAATCTTTGATTATCACTCCTTCTGCTGATGGTTTTGATAGAAATCCTGTGATATTGCCTAGTGAAGGAATTGGAGCGTTTAAGGTTACGGCACTGGATGGGAAGACCTATCATTACTCGCTCCCCGTTTACAGTAGGGTTGAATTTAGTCGGGTGGCCAATGTAGACGACAATATGGACGATAAATTTTATGAGGAACAACAATTTGAACCGTATGCTACCCATTGGTTGTTAACAGCGGTTACTGGACCAGACTATATTGATAAGAATGGCAATAACAAGGTTGATGAAGAGGATTATGGATATTGGGTAGATTTTGAATATGGTAAATGGAGCGATGGGTTGGCTTGGAGGACGCCTAGTTTTGGGGTTCATACGGACGGTAATACAAAATCCTATTCTTGGGGCATCAAGGAAGTCTATTATTTAGATAAGGTAAAGACAAGGACCCACACAGCACTTTTTATAAAAGGCGAACGTGAAGACAATAAAAGTTATGCCGCGCAAATTTCGGATGGCGACGAACCCAAATACTATTACCTCCCTTCTGACAGAACCTATATTGCGGACGTGGATGATAATATGCATTTGCAAGGTGCCCATTTGAATATTGAAATTGGAGACCTAAACCCAAATCTCTACTATTGTAAATCTCATTTTTGGTTTAAGGCTGAATTGGAAGAACAAAAATCCCTGCGACTTGAAAAAATTATATTATTAAAAAATAGTGAGGCAGAAAATATAAAAAAGTCTAATATCATTGATCCAGATGCTACCCTTGCAGGAATTATTTCGGCGGAGGCAAGAGTTTCACTATATTATTTATGGGGAGAGGATCTAGGTTATAATGAAGAACAGTTGATACCTATCAATTCTTGGCATGGAGAATTTTACAATAAAACTTTAAATACAAATGATATCGATTGGGAAACGGTAACGCCCAAATCTTTAAAAACAATTGAGTTTAATTACGATGAAACATATCCCTTGGGACGTGAAACGGATGGAAACATAGAATTACCTGGAAAACTGACCCTAAATTCCGTATCCACTTTAGGAAAAGGGGGTGTGCAGCTGATACCACCCTATAAGTTTGACTACTATGCTAAAAACACCGTTTTTGATAAAGATGACATCGACGATTGGGGCTACTATAAAAATCAAGCCATGATGTATAGCCTAAATCGTATTACTACTCCATTGGGAGGTTCCATAGACATCACCTATGAGAATGATAGTTATGTAAACGAATATGCAAGTCCAACCACATATTTTAGCCACGGTCTTGAATTTAGGTTTGGAGGAACGGCCAATGGCCCAAAAACTTTGAGCTTTAGAAATGACCCTGAGATTGATGAAAAGTATCATGTAAATTTCAAAGATTTTTTTGAGGCTGGAGAGTCTACGGAAATAGATGTAACCTATTGGCATTATACCCATACAGAAAGTAATTGGATAGGGGATTTTGCTGACAAAAATTGTCTAGTTCAAGAAGTAGGTGAAGATTTGGTGGTTTTTTCGCTTCCAGTTAAAAACAAAGTGTGGGGAAGGGAATTCGAAAATTGTCAACAAAAAGAATGGGCTTTTTATGATAATGAATTTGGTGATGTTGTTAACCAAACATCGGAATGGCTGCCGAGTAAAGATGAAAACTCATGTGAAAGACCGGCAGAAGGGGACTACAGGGCACGTTATACCATTTTTGCCCAAAAAGAGCCTTTAAATATAGCAGAAGGCGGAGGTATAAGGGTCAAAAAAATAGAAATGGCTTCCGATGCCTACAGTGCAAAAACTGTGTACTCCTACACAAACCCGGATAATATAGGGTCAGGAGTAACTTCTTATGCGCCATCCAAAAGAAATCGTTCGGTCCCATATATCTCAGAAATGCCCAACCCCATGGTCATTTATGAACATGTTACTACAGAAAAGCTGGATGCCAATGATAATTTGGTCTATAAAAATTCTTATCAATTTAATGTCCCGAAACCATTGCAGTATACCCAGAACGGGGTTTTGGTAGAAAATGCTTTTGAGATTAAAAGGCTACAAGATGAAAACATAATTGATGTTTCTTTGAACGAGGAAGATGTGGATATGAACTTTTCCAAATTTGAGGTAAAGGATTTTTCGTCTAGTATTGGGAGGTTGGTACAATCCACCGAGTATAATTCAGAAAACCAACAAGTCTACAAAGTTGAAAATTCCTATATGCCTCAATCATCTTTCTTTAATCAAGGAATTATAAAGGAATCCTTTAATTCATATAAACAGATCTGGGACAACCCGTTCAAAGATAGTTACATAATGACCTCCTCCAGCAAGGAAAAAATCCCTAATGTACTATTGGCAACATCCATAACTAGGAATGGATATACTTCCCAACAACAGTTTTTAAAATATGATTTTTATACAGGCCAAGTGATTGAGACTAGCGCTGTTTTGAGCAACGGCAAGCAAGTAAAATCTACCATTTACCCAGCATATCACAGGTATCCAGCAATGGGCAGTAAAGTGGACAACCCCAGCAACAAGAATATGTTGGCTCAGGAAGCTGCGACCTATCACTTACTAAATGATAATGACAATTGGGAAGTTTTAAATGCGAGTATAAATACTTGGCGCGATTGGGGCGAGAATATCTGGCGCAAGCACAAGACCTATCGTTGGAACGGGGAGATGAGCGCCGACGGTTTTTACCTTGATTTTGATCAAGAAAACGATGACAACTTTAATTGGCAGACCACTTTGGGTGGTGACGACCAAACCAATAGCGACTGGGAGCAAATTTCCGAGATCACCCAATACAACGATTTTTCATCCCCGTTGGAAGTCATGGACATCAATGGCAATCTGGCCGCCACCAAAATGGGATATGGCGATAGTAAGACCATTGCCGTTTCCAATGCCGGGTATAATGAGACCTTTTATTCAGGAGCTGAGGACGATGACGGTCAAGGTAATTTTGGCGGTGGTGTCGGTAAAGGCAATGCGTCGAAAGCAACAGATACCCATACCGGAAGTAATTCCCTATTGATTTCCAATGGAGGCAGTGGCTTTGAGGTCACGGTAAACCATAGTGAGCCGGCAAAAACGTATAAAATATCGTTATGGAGCAAAAAAGCACATTACCATAATGTGCGGGTCAATGTAGAGGGTGAGAACATAGATTTTAATCCAGATGAAATAATAACTGCAGAGCAGTGGGTACAGCTCAACTTTTACGCAAAGATGCCATCGGGCACCCCAGTCTCTGTAACATCCGTCAATGGCAATGTTGTAGTGGATGATTTTAGACTTCACCCTGTGGCTTCCTCCATGACCTCTTACGTATACAACGAATGGGACGAGCTCACCGATATATTGGGACCAAACAACTTGGCCACCAAATATGAGTACGACGAGGCCGGAAGATTGGTACGCATTTATAGCGAAGTTCTGGATGTGGACGGGCAATTGTCCGGCGGCTTTAAAAAAGTGAAGGAGTATGCCTATAACTATAAACCGTCAAATGACGCTTATAATCAAATGTCCTTGAACTTGGGTGTTCAAGATTTTAATGCCAACAACACCAATGTGGTTGCCAATGTAAGCGGTGGAAGCGGACAGTTTGAATACCAATGGTCCGTAAAATACTGCCAAGACCCCGATCCGCAAGATCCAACGGTGTGCCCAGGGAACCTACAGCCAACTTTTGGGAACTGGACGCCACAAAATACGTTGCCCATCACCACCGATTGTAATGGTACGCGGGCCGTATACTGGTGCAGGGTCAGGGATATGATAACCCAGACCATTGCGGAAGACGCCGGCAACCATAAGCGGGGCAATTGTAATGGCGATAACCCGGATAATCCACTCGAAGAACAAATCCCATAGACCATTAAGGCATAGAGCAAAAACACTTAACCTATAAAAGACACCATGAAACTAAAATCAATTTTAACCATACTGCTATTGGGAGGCCTTGTATGGGCCAATGCCCAAGTGACCCCCGAAGAAAAACAAGCCCTCCAAGACCTGTACAACGCCACAAACGGACCTACTTGGATATCGGAGACAGATGTTTTTCTAGGGGACGATTGGAACTTTGCCGGCAACGTAACAAGCGATTGGCATGGCGTAACCGTAGCAAACGGCCACGTAACGGAACTGAATCTGGAGTCCAATGAGCTGGAGGGAAACATCCCCGCCAGTATCGGTGATTTGGTACACCTGACCCTCCTCAATGTATTCAAAAACGAACTTACGGGCAACATACCCAACGAGATCGGAAATTTGACCTCTCTGGAAACACTGAATCTTTCCAATAACGGTCTTATTGGAGAAATCCCGTCAAGTTTGGCAAATAGTACAGGCCTAATATCGCTAAACCTTACCGGTAATGATTTCAGTGGGGCAATCCCCTCGGAAATTATAGATCAAACCTCTTTAAAAAACCTTCAAATAGGAAACAATCGATTCCACTTTGGCGATCTGGAATATACCTACCAAAACTTTGAAGGCAATACCTTTACCTACGCCCCCCAACAAAAGACCGACCAGCCAGAGGCCCATCAAATTATCGAAGGAGGAGATGTTGACATGTCCACCGCAATAGCGGGCACCCAAAACCACTACCAGTGGTTCAAGGATGGGCAGCCCATAAACGGCGCACCCGATTCCCCCAATTTCACTATTGTAAACGCCGCTCTAGAAGATGCCGGTACCTACCATTGCGAAATGACCAGTGATATTGTGGACGGCCTAGTGCTCGCCCGCCACAACATAGAGCTTACCATAGAGGCCATTGTGTCCGGCGAGCACCCCGATGAAGATTGGAACATGATCACCGTTTGGGAATATGACCTGGACAATAACCTAAAGGGAAACAGTAGGCGTTATTACGATGATCTGGGCAAGCATGTACAGACCCAAAGCTGGGACGCGGTCACCAAGGCCATTTGGGGACAGGCCACCCTGTACGATTTTCAGGGAAGGCCGGCCCTCTCCAGCCTATCGGCACCCTTAACGGAGCAGAACGTGTTCCAGTACCACGAAGCCTTTATCACCAACGAGGGCGGAACCGTTTACGGAGCGCCCGATTTTGATGTAAACCCCTATGACCCCGACACTGTTTTTGCCGACGGCCCTTTGGGGGAATACTACACGGGTATCACCTCCGACCAGTACCAGGACGTCACCAATTACCCATTTTTACGCACCATTTTTAGTGAGCTCAACCCCGGTGCCGCATTGGCAGCAGTGGGCGGCAATAAAGTGGATACCAATGGTGATGATGAGATAACCCCCACGGACGAATGGCCGCAGGCCTATAGCTTTACCATGCCCGCCACCGACGAACTGTCTTTACAGGCCGCCTTTGGCGAAGAAAAATACAAGGACATCCGCACCTTAAAGACCGTTGCCCGCGATGTGCACGGCAACGAAAGCGTAGTGTTCTCCGATACCGACGGAAAACTGTTGGCAGCGGCACGGTCCGGCGAAAATGGCGGGCTTTCCCCGCAAATGCAACTTGCGATCGGGGCCCAGGGCTACGTGGATGTCCACATACCCAAAGGCGATACAGGCATCTCCGTGAGCAATATAGGCGCAGTGACCCTGTACAATTTGATCACCGATGCCGAGGAGCCCGTGCCTGCCAACAGTTTGCCCCCCGGTTTTTACCGTGTGGCCGTCAACGATCTGGAAAATTACGAGCCCAATTCCATATCGGTGGGCTACCGCGTAAACTACTACGATTACAGCCTAAACGAGTATGATGAGGCCGGAAGGCTGGTGGCCGCTTACCAGCCCATAACCGACAAGGAGGGGAACAAGCTTGTCACCACATACCAGTACAATACCCTGGGGCAATTGGTATCCACCACCAGTCCCGACGAGGGCACGGCCGGGTTCAAGTACCGTAAGGACGGCCAGATACGCTATTCGCAGAACAGCAAGCAGGCCTTGGACCAACAAGTGTCCTATACCGATTACGACCCCTTTGGCCGGCCCGTGGAGAGTGGCGTGCTCACCAAAACCGACTTTTCCCCGCTGGATCCGGATGCACTTCTGCCCAATGCCTCAAAAAAAGAGGTAATGCGGACAGTTTACGATTTTTTGGGAACCGCGGACTACGATTTTTTGGCCGACCTGCCATCCGATTACCAGCGCCCTTCCTTTTTGGCGGGCAATGTGGCCCGGACCAGCAACGACCAATCCACCACCTATTATAGCTATGATGGCTACGGAAGGGTAAAATGGTTGGTACAGGACATGGCAGGGCTTGGCGCCAAGACCATCGATTATGTCTATGCCCCCCTTACCGGGCAGGTGGCACAGGTAATCTACCAAAAAGGGGAAGACGACCAGTTCACCCATAAATATACCTATAACAACCGTAACCAATTACAACTGGTGGAAACCTCCGGCGATGGGGAGAACTTTGAGCTGAATGCACGGTATTTTTATAACGAAGCCGGCACGCTGGTGCGCACCGAACTGGCCGGTGGCGCCCAAGGCTTGGACTATGTGTACAACCTGGCCGGGCAGCTAAAAAGCATAAACCACCCCTCCCTGGCCTCGGTGAACGACCCCGGCAACGATGCCAACGACCTTTTTGGCATGCAGTTGGACTACCATTTGGGCGATTACCAGCGCACCGAGAACGGCAATATAACCACGACCCCACAGGGCAGCGACCAGTTTAACGGCAATATAAAGGGCATACGGTGGAAAACCAACGTGGACCAACTGCAAGCAGGGCACTACGTGTACAGCTACGACCGCAACAACTGGCTCACCGGGGCCGATTTTGACCCCGGCAACAACAGTACCGCTTACGATGTGGGCCCCATAACCTACGATGCCAACGGCAACATACAGACCTTGGTGCGCAACAAGGACCCCAACGGGCAGAACAGCACCGCCATGGACAAACTCGACTATAATTACGACCCCGGAACCCCCAACAGGCTGCTCTACGTGGAAGACGGGGTGGGCGCAATTGCCGATGCGGACGATATGGGGAGCCAGGACCCGGGCAATTACGAGTACAACAACATAGGGCAGCTGACCCGCGACAACTCCCAGAATATTGACTATATTTACAATACCAGCGGGCTGGTGGCCGAGGTCGCCCGAAACGGCAAGCCCATGGTAAAGTTCTTGTACAACGACCGTAACCAACGGGCCAAGAAAGAGACCTATGGAAACGGCATCCTGATCTACACCACCTACTATGTGCGCGATGTGGCGGGGCAGGTGATGGCGGTATACAACAATGTGGGGGGCGACCCCGCCCTTGCGGAGCAGCCCGTGTACGGAGCGGGCCGTGTGGGAGTGGCCTATAACGGGAACAACAATGCCAAGATGTACGTGTACCAGTTAACGGACCATTTGGGCAACGTACGTGCCGTGTTTATGAAAGAGGGCAACGAAGCCAGTTTGGAGGGCTACACGGATTACTACCCCTTTGGGATGCCCATGCCGAACCGCACACTTTTGAGTGCAGATGGCTACCGCTACGCCTTCCAAGGGCAGGAAAAGGATCCCGAGACCGGGAAGGAGGCGTTCCAGTTAAGGCTGTGGGATGGCCGAATTGGAAGATGGCTCACTACTGATCCTTATGGGCAATATGCTTCGCCATATTTGGGAATGGGAAATGACCCAATAAATGGAATTGACCCTGATGGTGGTTGGAAAAGTCGTGTAGGGGCCTGGCTCTGGAAAACCTTTAACGGCGGTGGCGAAATTGTAGGTGAAAAAGGCAATTGGAGCGTGGCCCAACAAGGAGCGGATGGTTGGGATACATTTGTAACGAATGGAGATTTTGCGGGCAAAGCGAACCAATATATGAATTTAAATTACACTCCGTTGCCCGGAGCTACGATTGGAGCAGAGGATATGAAAGGAGCAGATATTGGTGTTGGGGTAACCATTGAATCAGCATTGCCCATAAGAAGTCCAATTACTGGAAACTATGGTGATGGATTTAGTTTTGGCTTAACCCCTTCTTCCGAGGGATATCAAAGTTACTACACCAGAAAAGTAGCAAATGAATCTGGTTTAGCTTTCGGAATTTCAGTAGATTTTTTTGGTTTTAACAATCAAATTAATGAACCTTTAACTCCAACTAGACTTGGGGGTTATGGGTCTGAGGTTAGTGGTTCAGTCCTTCTTCTAGGTGCTAGTGTAGCTACGGATGGAATTTATCTCCAACAATTGAATGGTCATCGTATTCATCAAAAACCTACATATCAGTCATATGGTCTTAGTGTTGGTCCAGGCATAGATATTGGATATACGCAATGGGATACTTACACCTTTATTTCAGGAAAATAGTTGGACATGAAAAAATGGATATTAATTTCTATTACGGCTTTATTAATAATTTGGGTAGTAGTAACGATTAACTTATTTAATCGAGAAGTTGTCAGCCAAGAAAAATTTTTTGACCAAGCTGTAAAACAAGTCTACAAGGAAAATTTTCATGGACTGGTTACAAAGAAATATATTGATAAAAACAATAGAGGCAGAAAGAAAATTGTATTAGACCATGGAGCTGAGGAAGTTGATTTGGTTTATGAAAAATCGGAGTTGTATGATTTTATTAGACTAAATGACAGTATAGAAAAAAAGAAGAACACTTTATATTTACGAATAAAAAGGAATGATAAGGATACCTTGATAATACTTAAGTTTGAGAATGTTAAAGGATATTCAAACTACATTCATAAATATGATAGTTTAAGAAAGGAAATTTCGCCTAATGTAAAGGGAGTGGAGAAATAAAATTAAAAATGTTAGGCAATCGTTTTGCTAAAGGATTTAGAGAATGGATTTATTCAAATCCATATAGAAAGTGGGCTTTTTTATTATTCATTATTATTTTGTTTGCTTTGGCCATACTAAAGAATCTAGGTTGGATTACCTAAAATCCCCTCTCTGGCGCAAGCATCATGCTTGTGCATTGGGACATAAAACAAGAGAAAGAGCCACGGCGAGAGCTGCGGTTTTTGCAAAGGATTTAAAATTGATTCAGTAATTTTTGGAAACTACCACAGGGCAAAATAATGTAATTTATTCGGGCAACAAACCTGCGGTGTTCATGAAAGAGGGCAACGAGGCCAGTTTGGAGGGCTATACGGACTATTACCCCTTTGGGATGCCCATGCCAAACCGCACACTGCTCAGCGCCGATGGCTACCGCTACGCCTTCCAAGGGCAGGAAAAGGATCCCGAAACAGGCAAGGAAGCTTTTGAACTGCGATTGTGGGATGGAAGGATTGGACGATGGTTGACCACCGATCCGTATGGGCAATATGCTTCGCCATATCTGGGAATGGGAAATGACCCGATAAATGGAATTGACCCTGATGGAGGCTGGAAGTCCAAATTTGGTGCTTGGTTGTACAAAACCTTTAATGGCGGTGGAGAGATTGTTGGCGAAAAAGGCAATTGGAGCGTGGCCCAACAAGGAGCGGATGGTTGGGATACATTTGTAACGAATGGAGATTTTGCGGGCAAGGCGAACCAATATATGAATTTAAATTACACTCCGTTGCCCGGAGCTACGATAGGAGTAGATAATATGAAGGGCAACAACCCTTTTGCCGGAAAACGATGGGACTGGTTCGAGAGCCGGTTGAGCGGGGACAAATTTTACGGTAACGGCAGCGAGGAATATGGCAACACCAAGGGAAGGAATGGCGCCGTATATGGCTCCCAAGACTATAATGACTGGCTGATACCTGGTTCCAATGGCGGCAACCTGAGATTTTGGTCGCACAAGGCCAATACGGTAAACCATATGTTGAGGGCTGCACGGGATGGTGTAGGGGCTGTAAACCAGGGCAACAACATTGCCATAACAGTTCCTATAATCGCACCACAACCTATGGATACAACTTCCTACATATTACAATATTGGAAAAGCGGAACTCCACATGGAGGTAGTGGTGCTGGAATAAAAGCAGGTCTTCTAAGGTCACAACAAGCAGCAAATAATGAGATGAAAAATGATACAATAGGGCTTGATTCCATACAATTAATTAAAATGTACCGCTAGATGAGAATATTGATAATATTGCTAATTTTAATGCTTGTCAGTTGCAAAAAAAAGGAGGTTCGAGAACAATATCCTTCAGGACAGCTTAAAATGAAATATACAGTAAATAACGACAACAAAAAACATGGAGTTTTAGAGAGATATGATGAACAAGGAAATCTAAGGGAAATCTCTATTTATAGTGATGGCATAGCTAGAGATTCATCCTTGTTTTATGATGCTAATAGTAATTTAGAAAGTATAGTTTTTTGGAACAATGTTGGCGAGGCCTATTATCAAAAACGGTTATTTCCTGATGGTAAAACCAGATTTGAAGGCCCCCTTGGCTCTAACGAAGAACAAGTTGGTAAATGGAAACTTTATAATCAGCAAGGTATATTGAGCGAATACAGAGAGTATGTTAATCTATCAGGTGAATCATATATGAATCAAAGATGGATTTTAAACGCTCAGGGCGATACTATACCGGGAGGTAATTTTTATCGTGCAGTATCGCCTGATACAGCCATTGTTGAAAAACCTTATCGCATACATTTCTTTTTAGAACAACCAGTTATATCCTATGATAGTGATTTGTTTGTCTGCCTTCCAAAACAAGACTATACCATTAACCCTGATTTTTCAAATGAACAAAATATTGAATGGGATACCATACCTAGTTTGTCAATAAGATTTAAGGAACATGAAAGATTTAGAGATAATAACCATGATGTTGTCTTTGATATGCAAAATTTTGAGGTAGGACAAAAAAACATACGTGGCTTTCTTCTTGAAAAAGAAAAAACTCAAAAAGACACTTTTGATTTTGTTACCAGAAAAATATACTTTGACCTGCCTGTCTATATAAGTGCGGATTCAATATCACAATAAAATCTCTCTTCGCAGCTACTGTAGGTGACGGTGGGGAGATTACTGTTTCTGCATTTCTTTCTAAAAAGATTTACAACGGTTCTGTAGATCAAATCAATGCCAGGGACCTAGGAGGGTATTCTGCTTTTGGCGAAATAGGTATTACACCAGGAATTGGTGGATTTGTTGGTGCTGATGCATCCATTAGTCCATCAGGTAAACCAACCTGGATAAGCATATATGCTGGAATCTCAGGTGGTGCAGAGGCCAGCCCTTTAACAGCAGTAAACATAAAAGGTGGGGTAAGGCACAATACAATATTGCTTCATAGTAATGGTAATCTTTACATAAATAATCCTATTGAACCGAGCAAAAATCTTGTTGTTTCACCAAATTCATCCGTGTCCTATGAATAAGAATTATTTGAAAGCAGGATTTTTAATACTGTTTTTGGCAATTATATTATTCATGACGACTAGAAGTAATAATATAGCTTTAAAACAAGATATTAATGGTGTTATTATAAGTGAATCGATTTATGGAGGAAAAGGAGATGTCAAGGTAAGATTGAATTCGGGAAAAGAGTACTTGTTAGATTTATATTCGGTTAAATCGGATGACAGTGTTATTACAGGAGACTCACTATTTAAAAGAAAAGGAGAGCCAGAACTTTATCATTTCAAAAAGGACAGTTCAGGTGCTTTTAAATTATATGACGTATACAGACATACGACTTTTTTCGATTGATGATGTTTTCTTAGAAGGCTACACGGATTACTATCCTTTCGGGATGCCCATGCCGAACCGTGGCCTGATGAACGCCTACGGTTACCGCTATGCCTTCCAGGGGCAGGAAAAGGATCCGGAGACAGGGAAAGAGGCGTTCCAGTTAAGGTTGTGGGATGGACGTATTGGGCGTTGGTTGACCACCGACCCTTACGGACAATATGCTTCGCCATATCTAGGGATGGGAAATGACCCAATAAATGGAATTGACCCTGATGGGGGTTGGAAGTGGAAACTATTTGCAAAATGGGCAAGAAACAGGGCCATAAAGGCAGGTCTTGACCCCGGTGAGCTATACAAAAGTAATGGGGAATGGGGTTTCAACACTTCCTCTGTAACCAGTGGGTTTACAACTGATGCGGATGCTATAGCGACTTTTAACTATACAAGTGCTTGGAAGAACGATATTCCCGCTGCAATTTCCGCACATCAGCCTAATTGGGCAGAAAACCTACAAACTTTTGCAGAATACAACCCTGCAATAAACCAAGCCCCTGGAGGTAAAATGGCTTTTGATGCAATTTATAATATTGCCAATGACGCATATGTTTACGGAACAAGAAATTTTACAAAAAATGGAGGTAGACATTTAACTGGTTTTGTTGCTACCCCAAAAGAGGAGTTCAATGCAGGTATGAATACTTTTTTGACTTTTACACCTAGTCCATTAAAAAGTTTTAGAGTTGCTGGTCCTAAATTAAACGTATCTACATTTGGAAAAACTTTTAAAGGGACTTTCTTGACCAAACTAAGTCCAAGAACAAGAGGTGATATAATTATTTATTCAAATAAAGCAACTGATCAAATTCATGGAAAAAGATTAATGAATGTTGCAAAATCACAGGCTGAAAATTTAAACAACAATAATTGATGGATATTTTTCAAATAATTTTCGGTAGATTTTTTGTTGAACTTATTGGAGCATCTATTAGATATTCTTTAATCAATATTAGCAACATAATTAGAGAAAAAGAATTAAAATCATTTTCCAAGTTTTGGACTCCAGATGGTAGTGAATACAAAAAGCTAGAAACAGAATCTGGAAATAGAATTGCAGCTCTTTTTGTTTTTGTCATTCTGTTAGTATTGATTTATCATTTTGGACAATAGAAAGACTATGGTCCCCATAGAACCCCAAGGCTACCGCTACGCCTTCCAAGGGCAGGAAAAGGACCCCGAGACCGGGAAAGAGGCCTTTGAACTGCGGTTATGGGACAGCAGGATTGGACGGTGGTTGACCACGGACCCTTACGGACAATATAACTCCCCGTATGTTGGAATGGGCAACGACCCTATAAATGGAATAGACCCGGACGGCGGTTGGAAGACCAAGTTTGGTGCTTGGTTGTACAAAACCTTTAATGGCGGTGGAGAGATTGTTGGCGAAAAAGGCAATTGGAGCGTGGCCCAACAAGGAGCGGATGGTTGGGATACATTTATTACCAATGGTAGCTTCACTCCTGAACATCGAAGAGATTTTGCTGCTGTTCCAGGCTCTGGTTTTTCTCTTTTCAATGTCGCAAATTCCGTTGAAACCCCTGATAGGTTGCCAATTTATGTTAAAGCACAAGCTGATTTTAACTATGGTGGATTTGGTTTTGATGTGAAAGCAGCAGGTGGAAATGTTACTTTACAAAGTAATGTAGGGAAGAAGTCTATATATTCAATTGGAGGCGAGGCAGATTTTTGGGAAGGAGATTTCACTAATCTTTCTTTTATACAGAATCCATATAACGAAAATAGAGGTGGAACTGAAACAGGATGGGGAGTCAATGGAATTTTTGGTTATAGCGAAAACTACGATACTCGATTCAGCCGAGAATCAACAACTACCAATTATGGAATCATAGAACATACAAAGATTTTTCATAACGAATCCATACATAACTTAGGCAAAGTGAAACAGGATAGATATGGATGGTCTTTTGGTGGAGAATTTAATGCAATATACGGTGTTCGGGCTAACATAGAATTTGGTTGGATATCTCAAGGTGTCCCTAAATAAAAAAGTATTTTTAATATTTAAATTCTACCATAATGAACGATATATTTCGCCGTGCTATAGCTTTTTATGTGGATGCACTAATTTTTTCGATACCAGCATATTTGATTTATTCTACTATTTTTTTTAAAACAGCGAACAATCTGCAATCACGATTTGATGATTCCAAGGTTCTTTTGGCTCAAATAGTATCTTATATAGTATACTTCACAGTTTGTGAGTTTTTTTTTAAAAGCACCATTGGCAAGAGCCTTTTTAAATTTAAGGTTCAAGGTAAAAATGATAAAATCAATTTGTTACAAGTGTTGGTAAGATCTTTATCTAGAATTGTTCCTATAAACCAAATTTCTTTTTTGTTCAATGATGAAAAAATATTTTGGCACGAGAAATGGTCAAATGTTTATACTGTCAAGAGAAGTAAACCATGAAAGAGGGCAACGAGGCCAGTTTGGAGGGCTACACGGATTACTACCCCTTCGGGATGCCCATGCCGAACCGCTCACTGCTCAGTGCCGATGGCTACCGCTACGCCTTCCAAGGGCAGGAAAAGGACAGCGAGATAAAAAGTGAGGGTCTCTCCATTAATTATAAGTACAGGATGCACGACCCGCGGGTGGGGAGGTTCTTTGCCGTGGATCCGATAGGCTATCAATATCCATGGGATTCCCTCGCTGGCGCAAGCGTCCCGCTTGTGCCGTTATGAGTGGGCGATACGAGCAAGAAATTTAAGGAACGAGAAAGACCACGGTGCGAACTGTGGTTTTTTTATTGTTTAGGAAAGAAAGTTTCAAGTAGTTTTAGAACTGTGAGCACAATAGCGAGAACAGCACCGACCTTAGTGACCCTGTCCCAGGACACTTTCCAGAATCTTCGTTTCCGCTCCAGTTTCTGCCAATAAGCAAACCAAGCCCAGTTCCTGCCAACTTCCTCATAATCGAAATAGGTCAGATCACGAGTGCTGCCATCGAGTCTCAACTGAGAAGGCAACATACCGCCAAACCACTGCAAACGAACAATACCTTCCAACCATAGACGGCACTGCTTTTTGTTCTTCCTGTAGCGTTCTTGAACCTCCAGTGTAGTTTTAAGATACGCTTGTTCAGCAGTTGTCCTGTCCGAATCAGAAACCTTATTGGCCGTTAGGTCTTCATTGAGAAAATACTCGAAATCCATATCCAGAACAAGTTCTCTGAACTCTTCATTGAACGGAACCTCCATTTTGGGCATTAATCCAAGGTTTTTAGGGTTACTTTATATCATTTAGAACGGTCGAAAGCGTCTCTTTCAACTTCTTCTTTTCCCGCTGGCGCTAGCATGTTGCTCGTGCCATGTTAATGAAAAATAGGCAAATAAAACGTAAGATTATTTGTGGGAGACAGGAAAAACCTAAATACGGATACAGATGAATTAAACGCTCATGTAATTGCCTACAATAATTACTACCCCTTCGGGATGCCGCAACCGGGGCGTAATTTTGACTCAGAGGAGTATAGGTACGGCTTCTAGGCCTGCACTGAGTGGAGCCGAAGTGGACAGGAGAAGGACAACAAACTCAAGGGCGAAGGATTGAGTGTCAACTATAAGTTCAGAATGCACGACCCATGCAAGGGAACAAAATTTGATAAGGAAGTACAAATATTTGACCGTTGTTTTTTCTCTTGATCTAATCTTGTACTAAGCAAATGCTGGAACATCCTATCAGATGAATTCCTTAATAATTTGGTTTTTAGTAAATACTGTTGATGTTGAAAACTTTTTTATTAGTTTAGCGGCTTCTAACCTCAGCAGCATATCGTGTTGTAACCCCACAACCGATTTTTAATTGTTTTTGATAATGTTGTTTTCAATCCTGTCCCCCCAGATTGACAAACACTCTTTTGACCTACTTAAAATGAGAAAAAACAAGCTTGCCCATTCGGGGCATCGTGCTTTTGGGGCGGCCATTTTGCTATTCTTGACTTTTGCCCATTCGGTATATTCCCAATGTGCCGGAGCAGACAATACCATTACAGTTTGCGACAAGTACGGTGACATTTCCAACAAAACTTTTGATTTGTTTGCAAACCTGAACGGGATGCCAACCCCTGGGGGAACTTGGTCCACGCCAAATGCCGCTGATTTAAATGCCTTGGATATAAACACCGGAATTGTCAACCTATGGAGAATCAATCGTTTCGGCGAACATGAGTTTACATATACTAATGATAACTGCAACCAATCGGCCACAATTACACTTTTTTTGGGCGGATATGCCGGAGAGGATAACATTGATGGTAGTGCCAATGCATGCAGTGATCATCCTGCCGTGAACCTGTTCTCTTTTCTGGGCAGTAATGTAGATGAGGTAATCCCGGACTTTAACGGTGTTTGGGAAGAAGACCCCAATACGGTAACGGGTTTTTTGAACGGTAATCTCTTCAATGCCGAATCTGCAGGACCTGGCGAGTATATATTTACGTATACTGTTCCAGACTTTGATAGCTGTCCGGGCATGCAATCAACAGTAAATTTGGAAGTGCACAAGGCGCCCAACCCAGGAATCCCATCAAATCTTATTGTGTGCACAACGGATGATCTGTCCGGCCTGACCAATTTGGATCTTAATGATTTGTTGACTAATGAAGACCCTAATGGGGTATGGTCAGAAGTTGGGACGAATCAACTTGACAATCTCCAGGATCACTTTGTAAATGTGGAGGCAATTAATGCCAATCATGGATATGGAAATTACAGTTTTGCCTATTCGGTTGAACCACCACATCCTGTTTGCCCAGTTAAATCATCAGAAGTTTTTATCATTATACTTCCCACATTAAATGGGTCCATGGAAGCCGAAAACTATTGTTCCGGGACAGAATATGAGATTATCTTGGAATATGATGCTTCCTTATTGCCCTCGGGCCAATACGAACTAGGATTTAGTGTGACAAGCACCCAAGGAGAGCAAGATTCGCTAACTGAGATAACGTTGACCAACGGGACAGGTAATTTTATTGTACCCGAATCCCTTGTTCCCATTAACGAATTGGTTCAAATTAATATTCTGGGAATTATTGGAATTGTTCCTGAAAGAATCGTTTGTAATGACATTAATGTACCACCCACCGAATTCCTGGTTTCCACCCCAATTGCTTCTACAGAAAATATATGTCCCAACAATCCTGTTGATATCAATTTGCAGAACATTTTGGACCTTATGGCGAACCCTACCAACGAATCACACAATGTAAACTTTACCTTAACGCTTCCCGACAACTCCGTGGTAAACCTCTCCAAACCAGATGTTGTTTTTACTGATGGTTCTGCCTCATTCAATATTGAAGCAGAACAATTTCAGCTTTCTGGATCATACACTTTGGAGATAACTGTCGAGGACAGCTATGAAATCGGTTGTACCATAAACACTGGAATCCAGGTTCTGCCCATTCCTGAAGAAATTGATTTGGAGATAGCGGTGGACAACAACTGTGATGCCACTTCCATTGATGTTCTTGTGGATGCCCCGACCTTGCCTGATGGAAGCTATACGATCGACTATGAGGTTATTGAACAAAACACCCAATCCACCTTAACGGACAACACCATCAACTTTATGGGAGGAGTGGCCGTGTATGGCATCGACATCGCCAATTTGCCTGATGGGGATTATATCGTGCTACTGAAAAGCACCCAAAACGATTCCACTCCCTGTAGATTGCAGTTTGAATTTGAGCTTCAAGAAGGATTTTCCATTGGAGGGGAACCCATTGTAGTGGAGGCGGAAGAACAGCAATCCTTTTGCCTTAACGAAGGCACACCGACCTTGGAGGATATTACCGTAAGTACAAGTGGTGCCATTGCCTTTTACCCCACTGCCGAAAGTCAGGAAGCATTGCCCATGGCTACACTACTGGAAGATGGCGAGGATTATTATGTATCCAGTACGGACCAAAACAACAACTGTGTTAGTGAAGAACGTACAAGGGTTCAAGTTTCCTTTTTTATGGCCGAGGTACCAACGACCATCAATTCCACCCCGGTTTATTGTGCTTCTGATGAAATAACCCTTGCAGATTTGGACATAGCAACCCCTAATGGAGGAACTATTGTTTGGTATGATGCCGACGAAGGAGGAACCATGTTGGACCCGACCGACCCGGTTGTGGATGGACAATCCTACTTTGCAGCCGAACAACTGGCCGGATTCTGTGAGAGCGATACCCGATTGACAATAAAGCCAACAGTGGTTCAACCACCCTTGCCCGATTTAATATCTGATGAACTCTTGGTCTGCGCCTTGGACAATCCTACCGTTGCAGAACTGGAAAATCTTGAAAACTTCATTGAGGCAGAAGTGGAATGGTTCAATGTGGCCGAAGGAGGTACGGCCTTGCCAAGCTATGAGCTTTTGGAGGACGACACCATTTACTATGCCCAAAGTTATGACGGGGACACCGGATGCATCAATACAAACAGGGTTCCCGTGGCGGTCGACCTCAACAACTGTGATCCCGAAAAATATGGCTTCTTTATTCCTGATGCATTTTCACCCAACAACGATGGAAGGAACGACACTTACTATATTCCAAATATTGAAATAATCTTCCCCCATTTCACTTTGGAAATCCTTAATCGATATGGAAACTCTTTGTTCAAGGGAGATGTTTCCAACCCAGCTTGGGACGGCTCTGGTCCAGGCGGGAAAACTGTGCCCAATGGCGTCTATTTCTACATCATCAATTTCAACAAAGAAGGTCACGCCCCAAAACAGGGAAGATTGTACCTAAACCAATAAGTAAATGAAAAGAATACTGGTAAGCATTTTGGTTTTGCTATGCTCCTTAACGGCAAAATCACAACAAGACCCTCAATATACCCAATATATGTACAACCTGAGTATCATCAACCCAGCGTACACCACCAATGAAAGGGGGCTTGTGAATTTTGGGTCATTATATCGCTCCCAATGGCAAAATGTAGAGGGAGCTCCAGAAACATTGACATTTTTTGCGCACGCCACCTTGAGCAACAAAGTAGAAACGGGATTATCCATAATAAAGGATGAGATTGGAGACGGCGTACTTTCGGAAAACAATATCAACGCCGATTTTGCCTACAAGTTACAATTGGATGCACAAAGTAATCTGGCTTTGGGTCTAAAGGGAGGCATCACCACGTTTAAAACCAATTTCAATGACCTTACGCTTCCAGAGTACCAAGATGATGACGCATTCAACGAGAATATAAACAGTGTATTTCCCAGCGTAGGGGTCGGTGTCTTCTATAACAGGGCCAATTTTTATGCAGGAGTCTCCGCTCCGAACTTACTCACCTCCAAACATATCGACAATCAGGATGGGATAAAAAGAATAGGTTCCGAGGAAATACATCTTTTTTTTACAACAGGATACGTATACAACATAAATCCCGACCTAAAACTAAAGCCTTCCCTAATGACCAAAATGGTGGAGGGGTCGCCAATAGCTCTGGACACCTCCATCAATATGTTGTTCAACAATAAATTTGAAACAGGGCTTTCCTATCGATGGGGCGATGCCGTAAGTGCGATGTTCAATGTTTATGTAATGCCTTCGGTTAGAATAGGCTATGCATACGATTACACCTTGTCCAACTTGGGAAGCTTCAGTTCGGGGTCCCATGAGATCTTTGCGCTTTTTGATCTTGATTTGCTGGGCCTTAAAAAAGGATATGATAAATCTCCTAGATTCTATTAGAGCAATGAAAAAATTACTTTTTATCATACTGATCGGTTCACAACCCGTGTTCGCACAACAAGAATTGGAACGTGCCAACACCTATTTTGAACGTGCATTTTACAGCGATGCCATTCCCTTGTACGAACAAGTTTTATCGACCAACAAGAGTCAGCACGTTCTACAAAACCTAGCAGATGCCTATTACCGAACCTACGATATGCATTCAGCGGCACGGTGGTACAAGACCCTTACCTCAAGAACGGGAAAAACCGTTGATCCCGAATACTTTTTTAAACTCAATCAATCGCTAAAAGCAACCGGCAAATATGAAGAGGCAGAAAATGCATTGCAAAAGTATTATCAAAATTTGGGTGATTCGGTATCGATTGACAAAGCCAGAAAAGACAACCAATATCTTAATGCCGTTAATGCCATTGGTGATAGATTTATCATTCAAAATCTTCCATTGAACACCCCGGGTTCGGAATTTGCAGCGATACAAATTGACTCCAATCTAATTTATACCGCAGCCAGCAAAAGGAATACTTCATTAAAAAAGAGATACCGCTGGAACAATCAAAACTATTTGGACATTTATGCCCATCCGATTGTTAAAATCAACCAGCATGATGCTTTTAGCAAAAGTTTACCGGGCAAAATAAATACCAAAATGCACGAGGGCACCTATGCCATTACCAAAGACAGAAAAACCATTTACTTTACTCGGAACAATTACTTAAGGGGCAGGAAAAAAACAGATGAAAAAAAAGTCTCCAATCTTAAAATCTACAAAGCAGAATGGATTGACAATAGGTGGGACAACATCACCGAACTTCCCTTCAATAGCGACAAATATTCCACCGAGCATCCTGCATTGACCGAGGATGAAACCAAGCTTTATTTTGCTTCTGATCGCCCAGGTGGGTTCGGCTCTTTTGATCTATACAGCGTAAACATACTTTCCAAAGACACTTATAGTTCACCAGTCAATCTTGGGGCATCCATCAATACGCCAAGGAAAGAGCAATTTCCGTTCTTGGACGAGCAGAACAATCTTTACTTTGCCTCCAACGGTCATCCTGGATTTGGACTTTTGGATATTTTTATTTCAAAGCTTGAATTTGGCGACTACAAAAAACCGGACAACTTAGGGCTACCGGTAAATAGTGGCTATGATGATTTTGCGATTTCCTTCCACTCGTCAAAAGAAGGTTATTTTTCATCCAACCGTCCCACGGGAAAAGGTAGTGATGATATCTATTCTTTTAGGGAAACCAAACCTCTGGTTATTAAAACAGAGGAGGAAACCACGCAACTGGCATCCAATATTCCCGATAAGACCGATGAAGGCACGGCTCCATCAAACGAAAAAGAAGATGAAGCAATTGTCCGAAAAGACGACAAAACCTTCATCAAGACAGAACAAATTCATTTTGATTACAACCTATGGTACCTAAGAAAAGATGTTCGAAACAGATTGGACATAGTTATCCGCACAATGAACAAATACCCGATCATGAAGGTTGAAGTTGGAACCCATACCGATAATAGAGGCAACGACAGGTACAATTTGGAACTCTCACAAAAACGGGCCGACTCCGTAAAAGAATTCTTGGTCGAAAATGGCATTTCAGAAGATAGGGTCATTGCTGTGGGTTATGGCGAATCCAAACCACTTGTGCAGTGCCCAGCCGAAAACGATTGTACCGAACAAGATCACGAACAAAATAGACGGTGTGAGTTTATCATTCTTGAGTGGAAATAACTGCGTACCCTTGAGCTTTGATGTCAGCTTTTTGCCATCCGCGGGGGGCGACCAAACTAACCAAATCATATCAAAGAGAGTTGTTGGGATGCTATTTTTTAGGACAGATTTTATTTTTTGGAACATTGCAAAAATAATTTAAATGTGCCCTTTTAACATCCTGTAGGGTTGAAAATCTATCACCCACAAAGAATGCGCAATGCATAAAACCTTCTTTGTCAATGTTCCATGAGACACAATGAACATCCTTTTCCAAACCAAAATGTTTAAAGGCTCTTATAAGCCTTCGACTCCTGCGCATGCTGGCATCATTTAAAAAGGAAAATTGGTTCTCAAAAAGAATATTCTCTTCACCCAATATTTTTACCGCCAAGATAAAATCTTGTTTGTCATGATTTGCAATAAATTCGTTTACAGTCATTAAAATCATTTTATCTTATTATATCAAAATTAAGACAATATGTTTTTTGTTAGATGGTATTCTATTTTTTTGTCTTCAAAATAGTGCCTTGCCAGTTCAACAAACTGGACATATGCCCAGTGGGCGACAATGGTTTCATCGATTGCAAGACCTTGTTTGCTGTGGCAAAGAACGATCTGCTTTTCCTAAAAAAGGAACAATTGGATAAAAGGCTGGAAGAACTGCAACTGGAACAATCAATCTCCAAGCGGAACAGGCTTGAAGCGGAGAACAATATCCGGTTTCATTCTTGAGAGAAGGAAAGGGTGATGAAGAATATTGAAAAGCACAAGGGGAGGTCTCGGCACGCCAGGTACTAAATATAGATGGTACAAGCCTGTGCATTAGGATAGAGGATGTGAAACCCATTCCTTTATTTGTCCAGACGGACAATTCGACCTATGGACATTGGGCCAGACGGATTGTTACCAACACCAAAAGTGTTGCCGATTATATGTACAATGCCCTTTCCATGATTCCCCAATCGATCAAGGACCAAAAGGAACTGGCGCTTGACCATGAACTTCATGTCCCCTCTAACCAAAAAAAATATTGGATCTTGATTTTGATAAATTGGACGAGCTCAAGAAGATGGAGACAAGAATGGAACAGATCAACGAGAAACGGGATAAAAAGTTCAATGTGGATATTGCGGATAAGGAAAAAGAACCGGAAAGGCCGGTAATCTCCCATACGGAGTCCTCGGATGTAGGAACGGGCCGATCTTTATGAACCGTTGCCAAGGCCAGGGTTGCAATTTTATACCCTTGGGTACAATACCAAATGGTAAAAAAGCTTTCATTGGAAAAATTATTGTAACAAATATTTTCTAAATTTGTTATAAAATAAGTTCGTGGAGAGTATCGAGTCCAAAATAAAGAAAAGAATTTCCAGGAAAAAAAGGGGAGAGTTATTGTTCCCTAACGACTTTCGGGGGCTGGGTTCATCAGAAGCGGTACGTTTGGCCCTCCATAGATTGGAAAAGGAAGGTTATGTGCAAAGGGTGACCCAGGGGATCTATGCACGTCCCAAAATAAGCAAATATGCAGGGGAGGTATTGCCAACGGCAGAGGAAATTGCAATGGCCATAGCCAAAAGGGACAAGATAAGGTTGGTGCCCACCGGGGCATATGCCCTAAGTGCGTTGGGGCTCAGTACACAAGTGCCCATGAAACTTGTCTTTCTGACCGATGGAGCCCCTAGGGAAATAAAACTGGGCAAACGAAGCATAAAACTGAAGAAGACCACTCCCAAGAACCTGATGGCCAAGGGTGGGATAAGCAGATTGGTGATACAGGCACTCCGTGAGATTGGAAAGGATAGATTAACGGAAGAGGAGGAATCAAAAATCATGGCCCTTTTGAAAAAAGAAGACCAAAAGAACCTGCTCCACGATATAGAACTGGCACCGGTATGGATACAAAAGATTATGGAAAGGAGCTTAGATAATGAATAAAGCGACATTTTACCATATCTCCTAAGAGTAGAAAAACCAAACAAAAGGAATTGGAAACGAAAAAATCCATAAAATAGATGTTGTTGCCCGACGGGATTGAGTATGATTTCAAAAACAAAGTAGTTCAAATTTTTAGGGTAATCTCCCTATTTTAAAGTAATTTGAAGGAAATAAAAAGGGGAATTTTAACTCAATCTGTAGAAAATTACCTGTAATGTCCTTGAAAACAATCCTAACCACCCAGAAAGTGTCAATGGTGATAGTGTGTTGCCTGTATTGAGCAATCAGAAGTCCAATGTCTATCTTGAAGAAATCGCTCACCTTTGTGGCATCAAAAAGTATCTGATTACTCATTTGGCCAGGCACACTTTTCCCACTATTGTAGCGCTTTCCAATGGTATTCCCATTGAAATTGTGGGACAAATGCTGGGACACGAAAATCTTCGGATCACTCAACATTATGCCAAGATCATTGATAGAAAAGTGAGTGAGGATATGGCTGTTTTGAAGATAATTCTGAATAGAGTGAAAATAGAAAAAACTCAAAATTCATGAATACTATCAATGATTAATCATAAATAGTGGTCAATTCCTTAAAAATAATAGCTCCTTTCTTAGCCTAAAATTTCTTTCCAAGAGTTCCTCATTATTCTTATTTTCTTAACTGATCTTAATTATGATGGATTGAGCCGCATGGGCATTTGGTGTAACATTCAGGTTAATTTAGTCCAAAGGGCTAGATAGCTCTTCAAATTTTATTTGTCTTTCAAAAACAACACCCTCCTTTTTGACCAAACTCAAATGCAGCCCCTTGCGTCCCATGATAAGGGAAAATATCCTATCTGAATTCAACTTACTCTTTCGTATTTGATCAACAATAGATTTCCGGTCCAAACAGGATGGGGTTGGAATATCCTCTGGATGAGTATGCCATTCCCCTAAATAGATGCTTTTTCCTTTACTCTTTTTAAAGAGCCTATTCAAAAAGCGTTGGTGCAGCACACTGGCGCGCCAAAAACCATACCTACTCTGCTTATCTTCTTTATCGGGCATGGTAACCTCAATAATACTAAAATTGTTCTCATCCATGCAATATCCCAACATAATACCCCCTGCTTCCTCCTTGGAATCGTTGTCCTGAATGTAAGCTTGCATCTTATGGAAAGATTTCGGGAAAATTTTAAGGTTGGTATTTCCAAGACATATGGTCATAGTATATCGTTTTTGATTAATGAAAAGGACGATTGCGCCTTACCAAAATCGGAGAGCACCAAGCCCCTACTTAACAGAAAATCCTTGTCTCCTACCCATGTATACACCTCCGATTTATCAATGCCTTTAAGAACCGCTTCTTTTATAAATGGAAACACTGCTGCCAAAAATTGGGTTAGGTAAGTGGATGAATAGGGAAAGTACCCAGACTGGCAGCTTCCTTCGACCAAATAAACTGAATTCATAGAAGTATCCTCACTCGAAACCACGGCATATTTAAAATCACGGACCAAATCCTTTGTGGTTTTGGCATCTGCGGGATTTATCAACAATACTTGGCCGGAGGCCAAATAAGGTTCTACCCAAAGCAGAACTGTTGGCTTGGTCAATATACCAGATTCCAATGCTGTCAATATATATTCCTCAACCATGGTTTTTCCCACAGCTACAATATGGATATCAAAGGAGTTGATGAAATCAGGTTGAATCTGAATCACAGAGGCCACATGTTCCCGACGTTTTTGAACTTCGTTCATTGGGTTATGATCCAATAGGAAACTGGCCAGTACGTCTACCTTGAATTCATTCACTCCGCTGAATCCTAATAGGTTTCTTTTAATGTTTTCAGCACCCAATTTTTGTGGATCTATGAGGCCAAATTTATTGATTGGTAGATTTTTTAGAAAATAGATGAGATTGGAACCTACGCTTCCCATACCTGTACAGAGAACGCTCGATTCTTCTTCAACAATGCCGGAGGTCCTTATGTATAGACGTTCCATGCTTAGGTTATCAAACGTTAAACGTCGAACAAGTTTTGATTTTCCCAAACCTGGTGCCGATAGGATTTCAAAATTGGAGGGCCTTCTCCGCATGCCACTTATTTTTCTCGGTAAGATCGGCAATTGTTCGTAATTCCATCCATATAACTCAACGCTGTCCACTCCACGATTTCGAAAAACCACTAATATTTCACCTAGCGATTTGGTTTTGCACAACTGCTTGAATGTCCGATATTTTTCTTGATTGTTTCTTATGTGGTCCAAAGATTCCTCGTAAGTCATCTGAAATGGAGGTACTGCTTTGGTAAACTCAATTTCAAGTACTGCCATCTCGATAGTGTTGCATTTTTTTGCTTGGGCATACGCCTCAATCTTCTTTAGGTCTTCTTCATCCGTATAGAGATAGTAGTGGTACTGTGCCAGTGATTTGCCTTGAAAGGCAACCGCCTTTATTTCCTTAGTATGATCTGATATGGAATGTATGCCGATTGAAAAAATCTCATCTTTATCAGAGTATTTCAAATCCCAATAGGCCTTGAACTCTTTTTTGAATTCGGTTTCCTTATAACTTTTGTCATCTCCATCCTTGATAATTTTCTTGCCCCGATGCAAAATGAACTCAACGAAGTCCGGAAGGCTATCCTTCGGAATCACAGTATTCAGCCCGTCATCAAAAATGCAAATGGAACAGTCCTCATTAACATGGGGAATAAATTTCAGGGACTCGTAAATGTTCCTTTCAATGTATAGCTTTGGAAGTTTGTATGGAAACTCCGGCGGAAAATCCAAATAGAGCACCAATTCTAAAAAATTGCCTTTAAAGGTAATCTCTGAAGTGATTTCCCATACCTGTCCCTCTTTGGTAAATGGATACTCTAAACCTTCGTATTCCCCAGCATCAACGATTCGGCATTTCTCTGTTTTGCTTAGATGTTCAAAAAGGTCTTCCAATTCCAAGGTTAGGCCGATTTATTATCCCTGATTACGTCCGGTACGACGAACGATTTGGCCAATTGCTCATCATCTTCCACAATGTTGGCACAGGGGAATCGACTTCCTAAATGCCGTTGCCATTTAGCACAGGCATCTTTTCTGCTTTTCAATTCAAGGGCCTGTTTCCCAGAAATGATAAAATTGTCCAGTGCTTCCAAAAAGTTCTTCTTTCTAGTTTCCGAAGCATATTTGTCCATCAGGTTTTCGGTTGTATTCACAGTCGGCCTGTAACAGCTGTAAGAAGCGGACCAAAACTTGACATCATCAATAGCTTCCTGAATGTTTTCTAGGGTCTTCAAAAGTGCTTCGTCATCCCTATCCATAGATGTGAAATGTTCTACGGCAAGAATTGTAAACACCATGCCACTAGGTAAATTTAAGTAGGATTTGTTGTCCGTCCAGGCTTTCAGGTACCGGATTATTCGTTTCAGTTGGTCCTTGCCTCTGGCCTCATTGATAAACCATTTCCTAAATGCGTAGGGGTCACTTTCAATCCATCCCTTGTCTTTGTGGGCCAATTCAGGTATATCCTCGGAATCAAAAAAATATTCGTCCTTGGTGTCGGTGGTCTTATAATAGATGGGTAGATCAACATGATAGTTTCTGGCATACTGCACCCGGACACACGTGTTCTTGTCGATTGTATCTTGGTTGGTCCTGTCCTTTACCGCCTCATAAATCCAATTGTGCGCGGTTTGTGGTGTAGGCCGGTCTTCCTCCTTCCCAAAAATATAGACTCCATCATCCACATCATACTCTCCACTTATCGGTAAGATACAAGTATTAGTCGAAAATGACCCTTGACCTTTATATTTTACGGTATGCTTGTCCCTTTTTTCATTGAAGTATTTGGTAATGTCATCCCTGATAGAGTTTCTGGATGTTCTCAGCTCCGATTTTTTCTGCGGACTCAGATAGATAATATCATTGAATTCCATAAAAGTGTCATGTAAGTTTGCCATATCACATTAGTTTGTTTTGTATGTTTTCTCGGTTTCGAAAAACTGTTTTATTTCATCCTTTTTCCGCCAGATGATGCCCATGTCGTTGCCCTTTCCCTTTAACAGGTCAATGGATTGCTTAGTGGCTTTGTCCAACTTAACCATGCTTTGCTGCTCCGGGGATAGGATTTCGCTCGGTACACGTATGTGCTTTACAGGAATCGCATTGATTTCATGGACTTTGGACATGAAGTACTCAATAAATTTTGCTTGTCCCGTAAGCATGGTGTCAAAGAGTTCGTCTCTCCAATCAATAAATGCGCGGTCTCTTGCCAATCCTGTGTTTTTTCCAACCGTATTTGTCAAGCTGCTGATGGAAAGAATCTGGACCTCGTCATACTCCTTGTCCTCACCAACGAAATAAGTCAGTGCCTCTATGAAACCAACGATACTAGGATTGTTAGCATAAAGACCTCCATCAACAAACTGTTTGTTGTCATAGTCCTTGATTTCAGCCAATGGAAAATAGGTGGGGGCTGCGGACGTGGCGAGTGCCACATCTACATATCTCGCCATGTTGTCGCGGCTTAGATTGCCTTCCTTGTGATCATATTTGAAGACAAAAGGCCTAGCATCGGTTAATGAGTAACTGGGAATACACAGTAGACAATTGCTATCACCAATCTTGTGCTCTCCAAAAGTGGCTTCAAGAGCCTCCTTCAAGGCCTCGTCACCATATTTGCCCCCTCTGAAAGTCTGCTTGAAAATTCCCCTAATTTTTGACTGTGGAGGAAAAATCAGATCTCCTTTTTCTTCATATAGCTTGGAGATTTCTGCTGCTTTAAGTTTTAATGAAAGAGCAAGGCCCAGTATTCCCCCTGTAGAGGTCCCGCAAATCATGTCAAAGTAGTCTACAAGATTGCACTGAAATTCCTCTTCAAAATGCTCTAGAATCTTTGAGCTGTACAATCCCTTAATACCACCTCCATCTATGGAGAGTATTTTAAATGGTTTTTCCATAATAATCTGGTTATCAATTATATATATCAAACTTCATGCCTTATGCTTTTCATTTTAATTTTAAAGCGATGAGTTTAACCAGAAATGTCATTTTGTCTGATTGAGATTTTAGGTCTGTCATAATTTTTGTTAATCAACTCTGGAACTAAAAACATATAAAATTTACTAGTATAATTACTTGTTGTTTTCTATTGTAGATATCCCAAAAATTAGGGCAGAAAGATTGAGATACCTACACTTAGGTACATCATCTTTGTAATTGTCCATAATTTAATCCCCAGGTTTATGTCTATGCGGTTTTAGTCCTGGGTGTTTTGGTTTATTCGGAGCAGTAACCCTTCTTCTTTTATCTGGGGTTCCATCTGGCTTTTTTGGTTTTGGACCAGGTTTGATTGCTTTGGTTTTTATAACTGTATTCATTTATAGTAATTGTTAGTGTTTTTTATTAGTTCAATATTGGAAATAGAGTTATGACTCCTTGGAATTTGCAAGTTCAAATCATCATTTTCAATAACCTTGCGTAAAACCACATCGCTCAAATTAATTCAATTTCCCTTCCTTATGTTACTCAATAGAATCCAAGGAAGAATTTGCCTCAGAAGAATCTCTTGGTTTCAAAATATATATTTCACAAATATGCTCAGTAACACGTTTGAGGGTCTTGCCGTTAGTGGGGTGTTTGCCATAATATGTAAAAAAAGTAACCTTGTTATCCGTTTTATTGTACCATAGTTCGTGCTCACATCTTTCTGGGATTATTTTCCGCATCTTTTGTAACTCCACTTCATTTAACTTTCTTTCATTTTCCAATCCAGAACATCTTATTTTTTCATAGTGATCCTCAACCCAAATCATACAATTTTTTTTGTAGTACTTGGAAATAAAAAATGATAGTGTACCCAATAACAAGACTCCAACCACCAAACTCATGGAGATCATTTTCTTGTATTTTTCTTCTTGCCGAGTTATTTCTTTTCGCAATTTTCTTTTTACTATCTCACACTCACTTTTGATTTCAAAATCCTTGAAATCTTTATGACCCAGATATTGACAAAGAGCATTTAGGACATCATCAGTTGGAGATTGTTTTTCCTTTTCCTTCGAAATGTAACCTTTATAGTATCTCGTAAATGTGTTGATATCGATATTGAACTGAAAGCTTTCTTCAAACCTATCGGAGAGGTATTTGGCAAGTCCATGGATTGACTTCTTCTTTGATTCCTTTTGGGCTTTTTCAAATACTAGCTCCATTAATTCTTGAATCGGTTCTTCTTTTTTAAAACCCTTTCCTTTTTCTAAAGACATTACTTAGGTGGTTGATATTTAGATGTTTATATGAATGTCAAATTGGTGATGAACAAATGGGGAAAAGATGTCGAACCGATGTCTGATCAAAACTTCGAAATCTACTTTTCATTTGCATCGAACAGTTCATGCTACATGCAGCTAAAATAGCAAAATGCAAGTGATGGTTCTTGCAGGAAGACGCAGTTCAGGGCAAAAGGCTTGGGGAAGTTGCCTAAAGTTACTGGATTCTCTTCCACTTCCTAAACCATAGCGTACGCAAAAAAAATGAACGGGTCTCTGAACCCCGTGGTGAATTCAGGTGAAAGCCTGACAGGGACCCTTTTGTGTAATTAAAAATTTAAAAATCATGAATAAAGTTTATATAGCACTTTTATTGTTGCTCTGTGCAGAAGTTGTTTCGTGTGCAAAGCCAGATCTTGCAGAAGATTTGATTGAAACTCAAGCCTGTTGTGGGGAAGAAGAACATAATCCACCTCCACCACCTCCACCTGGTGATAATTAACAGGAATTAAATTTTAATTTAGAGGAATGAACAAGCTAGGCTTTTTATTCCTCTTTTTTGTTTTTGGTCTAATGGGGACAAGGTTCCATTTTGCCCACTCCCAAGATTCTTCTGATAGTCTGAGACACTACCACAATGTTATTGTTAAACCAGAAAATAGTACAGAGCTTAATTCTGCATTCCGTTTTTTTGAGAGAGAAATACAGAGACAGTTGGAAAAAGGGGACACAGTACCTGCGATTCAGAATTTGAGAAGGATTGCCATTGGCCAATATGAACTGGGATTTTTGTATGAAAGTGAAGCTACTGCTGTAAAAGCGCTAAAATTATTGGAAGGCCAAAATAGTAATGCTATTATCCAAGAAGCTAGGAGCGGTATTTTAAATCATTTGGGAATAGTTTATAAGCAAATTAAGTCTTATGATAAAGCGATTTACTATTACGAAGCAGCTCTGGGTTTGGCATTGGATTCCTCGGATAGTATCCCCACTCTAAACAATATGTCCTATTTATACCTTGATCAGAACAAAAATGAATTGGCTTTGAAAATCTCTATGCTGGTGCTTGAAAAACGTTTAAAGCAAAATGATTCATTGGGAATTGCCAGAGCTCTTGATAATGTAGGTTTTGTTCAATCAAAATTGAAAATAACCGAAGCATTGACCAATATGGGAAAAGCTTTGAATATTAGGCAACGAAAACATGATTTATCAGGCATGTATACCAGTCATCATCATTTTTCCGAGTATTTCTTGAACCAAGGTAATCGACCAAAAGCAATCGAACATGCAGAACAAGCTTATGATTTGGCTAAACAATTGAACAGTGCATCGTACTTGGAAAATGCCTTATCCTTATTACTCGATTTAAGTGATGATCCAAAAGTGATTTCGTATAGAAAATTGACCGATAGTATATCATCCGCAAAGCAGATTCAGGAGAATAAATATGCAGTCATCAAATACAATGTCGAAAAAGAGCGACAAAAAACTCAGATGGCACAATTGCAAAATGAAAGAGAGAAAGGGTATAAGATAATATTTCTATCGGCCTTTTTGTTAGCTGTCATGGGTGCTGTATTCATTGTATACCGAAAAAACCAGCAACGTAAAAAGGAACTGGTTCAAACAACTCAAAAGACAGAAGCACGAATTTCAAAAAGAGTCCATGACGATTTAGCCAATGATGTATCAGGTGTAATGACTTTTGTAGAGAACAAATTGAACGAATCCACCAATATCAAGGAAAACCTTCTGAATTTTTTGAATGATATCTATTTAAGGGCGCGAGATATTTCTGTAGCGAATGCTGGTGTGGATGTAAGTGACTTTCCTGCTGCACTGAAGAGCTTAGTGGCTCAATATCATCCCAAAGGAGTTAATGTTATTACTTCTCGATATTCAAATATCAATTGGGATGATGTTCCCGAACATAAGAAAATACAGTTGTATAAATGTCTCCAAGAATTATTGGTAAATTCTAAAAAACATTCAAAAGCAACATTGATCAGTATTGCTTTTAATGGAAAAGGAAAGAAAAATGAGATTGTTTATTCAGATAACGGTATTGGATTTGATGTCGACAATATAGTATTGGGAGGCCTGAATAATGTGGAAACACGCATGACAGAGATAGAAGGAAGTTTTAGTTTTGAATCGGATGAGGGCAAAGGTTTTAAAGCAAGCCTTCTTTTTTAATTGTATTCCATGTTTCAAAAAGTACTTATTGCAGAAGACCATGGCCTAACTGGTTCCGGCTTGAGAGAAAGTTTAGCAGCCTTATCGATTCCGGAAATCATAGTTGTACATTATTGTGATGATGCCCTTCTAAAGATAAAAGCCGCTTTACAGCATGATAAGCCTTTTGAAATTTTAATCACTGATTTATCTTTTAAAGCTGATTATAAGAACCGAAATTTGGTTTCGGGGGAGGAACTGATAGCCGAGGTGAAAAAAATACAACCTGATATTAAAACAGTGGTCTATTCTGTTGAAAATAGGGTTGGAAAGATTAAAACTTTATATGATACCTTGGAGATAGATGCCTTTGTCGGGAAAGAACGGAGGGATATTAATGAAATAACTAAAGCGATTCAACAAGTCCTTGAAGGTAAAATCTATTTTTCCGAATCTTTGAAACACGCGCTAAGAAGTTCCGAAAACCATTTGGAACTGGATGAGTACGATATTCTTTTACTCCAATTATTGGCGAAGGGGCTAAAGCAAGAAGAAATAGCCCAATATTTTCAAGAAAGAAATTACCATGCAAGCAGTCTCCGTAGCATTCAAGACCGTCTTGGTAAGCTTAAAACAATTTTTGGAGCAAAAACACCCGTACATTTGGTAGCCCAAGCGATGGAGCGAGGATTTATTTAACTCTGTCTTCTGCATAAATCCGCAAGCAAAATTTTTACGATACCCCTATGTTTGGTCATGACCCTTCATGCAGTGATGTCTTGACCAAGGGGAGGCTTGGCGTCACTCAATTGATGGTATTTAAAATGGTGCCATTGCGGAAAAGTGCAAGGGATTGTGTTTTGATGAAACTAATTTTATTGCCGTATTAACAAAAAAACACAAGAATTATGGACAAATGTGAAGTTTATCAAGATTCAAAAAAGGAATGGAGGTGGAGGAAGAAAGCGCCAAATGGTAAAATCGTCGGTGCTTCTACAGAAAGTTATAAATACAAAGCTGATTGCGTGGCGAACGCAGAAAGAAATGGTTGTAAATTTTAGGTTATGAAATACAAAATAGTCCCATTTGTAGCCTCAATTGATTCAAAAAAAGGTAATTCCAATCATGTTGCCGAACAACTTGAGGGAATCATAAAACATCACTCCGATTTAGGCTGGAATTATGTGCGCTTGGAAAGTGTTTCCACTTTTGTACAACCAAACAATGGATGTTTTGGAATTGGTGCAGCTCCAGGACACACTACGACCAGACAAATGGTAGTATTTAAGAAAGATTAAATGCGCCTTGTTCTTTTAATAGGGATTAGGCTGTATTGGTATTTTATTCCAAAATCCAAACGCAGATGCTGCATCTTTCGAGAATCCTGTTCCCAATACGTT
Source organism: Flagellimonas chongwuensis (assembly GCF_013376415.1). Classification (GTDB taxonomy): domain Bacteria; phylum Bacteroidota; class Bacteroidia; order Flavobacteriales; family Flavobacteriaceae; genus Flagellimonas; species Flagellimonas chongwuensis. Next base: position 224,655 of record NZ_WYET01000003.1, on the reverse strand, counting down.
TACAGAATCACTTCGAAAAATGGTTTTGTCCATGGGTTAAAAGCGTTCCGTTTTCGCTATAGTAATTGTAGAGGTGGCTGCGGGATCTTTACCAACCCAATAACTCAAGAAACCCAATTGATTTTACCAAATGGAGAAGTGCTAAGTGAAAATCAAATTGCAAAGAGATTATTAAAACCAATATAGAATTCATGGAACTCCAAAACCAACTCAAGGCCCTTTCGGAAAAAGTGCCACAATTTAAAGAACAAATAGAGACCGAAGAGTCGACCAAACATGCTTTCGTGTTGCCCTTTATTTCGCTGTTAGGATATGACACCTATAACCCATTGGAAGTAGTTCCAGAATTTACTGCGGATATTGGTTTAAAGAAAGGCGAAAAAGTAGACTATGCTATTTTCCAAAATGGGCAGCCAATTTTGATTATTGAATGTAAGAATTGGAAAGAAAGTCTAAACTGCCACAATTCCCAATTGTTCCGTTATTTTCATACTACAAAAACCCGTTTTGCGCTATTGACCAATGGTATAGAGTACCGATTTTATACCGATTTGGAAGAGCCCAACAAAATGGATGAAAAACCATTTTTGGAATTTCAAATTGATCAACTTAAAGAGAGCGCCGTCCAGGAAATCGCAAAGTTCCACAAGTCTAATTTTGACATAGACAAGATTGTGGACAATGCAAGTTCTTTGAAATACACCAAAGAAATAAAAAAACTGATTCATGAAGAGCTCCAGGAACCTTCCTTTAGTTTTGTGAAGTTATTCGCCAATAAAGTTTATTCCGGTAGGTTAACGGAAAAAGTAATGACCGAATTCAATGATTTGGTTCATAAAGCCCTAAATCAAACTATTAGTGAGAGGGTAAATGATCGGTTAAACGCAGCATTAAATAAGGAAGCAGAAAAGCAACAAGAAGAAGCATCCGATGTCATTGAAGAAAAAAGCAAAATAGAAACGACCGAGGAGGAATTGGAAGGTTATCGAATCATAGTTGCTATTTTAAGAAGAGTACTTCCAGTTTCGCGGATTGTACATCGGGATACGCAATCCTACTTCGGGGTTTTACTGGACGATAACAACCGAAAGCCTTTATGTCGTTTGCACTTTAATGGGTCAATCAAGTATATCGGACTCTTTGATGCCATGAAAAAGGAATCGCGAAAATCGCTACAAGCATTAGAGGATATTTACCAATACGAAAGGGAGCTATTGGCAACTGTTGGCTTTTATGAAGAATAATGGTAGTTATCTTGATTCACTTTACATTAAGGTTTTACTATCCTTGAAAATCCTATTGTTTTCACCTAAAATTCTTTTACGATTTATAGTACTTCTCATAATAAGAAAACGCCTTAAGCTCCATTTCTTCAAAGCCGATACCCGCTATTGTGTACATGGTACATTAAACCAACTAACGTGGAAAGTAGAAAATGCAACTTTCATAATTCTTGAAAACTCGTCAAAGCTATTCTTTGGGTCCAACGAACACATATTTAAGGTAGACCACGAAAGAACAAAATTTAATATCACTTGTTATGGAGTGGGTAATAAAATTAGGGCAACTACCTCAATAAGGGTAGTGCGAATGAAGGTAAATGACTTTAACGAAGTAAGCTTAAGAAAGCAAAATCAAATCAAGGAATACAATGAGATAGATCTTGTTCCGTGTAGAATCAAGGTAAGATATAATCCTTTCAAGCCCATACTCACAAAAGTTCAGTTTAACATAAGAAATCGAGAATTGAAAAGTATGGAACATACAGAGTTGAACCAACAACTTGGCCAATTGTACAAAATGAATTCCGAACAAAAGATTATAGAACTGGGAAAAACAATAACCAATCAATCATAAAAAATGAAACGAGAGTATTATGAAAGTCCCAAGCCAGGGAAAATTATGCAGTGGCTCTGGAAAGCTGCAGGTTCAGATGGTTATATACTTAAAAAGAGTACCTATTCCGATCAAGTGAAATATGCTTGCTTGGGTGGGATTGTAGTGGCCACTGGTTTTATGGCCGCCATGGCAGGAGGCTACGCTATTTATACCATATTTGAGCCCAAAGGCTCAGCTTTAGACGGTGGTGTGCATACTTCCACAGCTATTATGTCTTGCATTTTTGGGGTAATATGGGGGCTGATCATTTTTAATATTGATAGGTTCATAGTAGCGGCGACCGGTAAAGGTGATGGGACGGAGGCCATTACTTGGCAAGAGTTCACCAACTCTCTACCTCGGATTGTTATGGGGTTGGTCATTGCCATTACCATTTCCAAGCCGATGGAAATAAGGATGTTTAAATCGGAGATTGATGCTGAGTTGCACCAAGAACAATTGGAAAAACGTAAGGCATATGAAATCGCGACTAAGGCGAATTACGAAACTAGGTTTGATGCGATTGATGTCCAAGTAGCAAAAATTGAAGAAGGACGCGAGGCATTGATCCAAAGAATAAAGAAAGCCGAAAAAGAATATTATGACCAGTTACAAGGAAGGGCAGGTGCTGGTGCAGGAAACGGCCCATTGTCTAAAGCTCTTAAACAACAAATGGATAAACTGGAAATTGAATTAGGAAACTATGACGGAGATAAAAAAAACGAATTAGATAGATTGACATCCGAAAGACTTAAACTAACTCAAGAACTTGATAGGGAGCTTGCAAAGAACCAAGAAGTGGCCGGTGGTCTGGATGGTCTGTTGGAACGGATAAAATTGGCTCATGAGATTGCAGGAGCTTGGATTACTTTTTTTATTACACTTCTTTTTGTGGTCATAGAGTTGACCCCCATTTTTTTCAAAATGATGCTTATCAAAAGTCCTTATGATTTTATGAGTGATAATATAAAGGAGCTTATAAGAGCAGAGGAGGGGATTCAGATTAAATATGAGTACTATAACGATAAAAAGGGTCAGGAACGAAATTTGGTAATCAATCATCAAGTCAAACGCAGAATAGATGAGAAAATCGCTTTAATGGCTGCACAGACCGAACTGAGTGATTACATAATCGAAAAGTGGAAGGAAAGAGAGAAAAAGAACATCAATGAAAATGTAGATGCCTATATCTCAGAATCAAAATGAGACCGAACAGCACATATCGATTTTTGTGGAAAGTGGTTGGCGAAGATGAACAGATATTGTACAACTGCGGAAAGAGAACCCAGGCAGTTTTTGCAATCAGTGGTTTACTATTTTTATTGTTATCCTTGATGGGAATTTTGTCCTACCGCTATGTTTTCAATGGAATTTTTAAAATCCCGACCATTTCATGGCTTTTGGCATTGATATGGACTATTATCATTTTCAATATTTATAAGCTGAACCTTTCCACACTTTCTGCCAATAAACCAAAGTACAGTGCTGGATATGTAATCTCATTGTTCATCAGAATTGTTTTTATGGTTTTGATTGGTATTACATTGATCAAACCACTGGAAGCATTCATCTTCAACAATTCATTGTCAAAAGGACTTTCAGAAGTAATAACTAAAAAGATTGAAAATAACAGCAGAAAATCCAATATGTATTTTGACGTTGAGATAGCCAGCGTGAACGAAGAACTATCTCAATTAAGTCGGCAGACCAATGAAGGGCGAATTTCAATAGGAAATGAAAAATTCAACTTTCTAAATGAAAAAAAACAAATGTTGTTGGAGGAAAAGGGTAGAACATTATCCGAGACTCATAACCTTTTCAACCCCTCCAATTTGTTTTTTATTGGGCTTCTGGTCTTCAATAAAGAGAATCCGTGGATTTGGTTTTTCACTTTAAGCTTTTTGGTGATTTTTCTCTTACCTCTATTTTTAAAATTTTCCGTTTCGCCCAGAGGTAAATATGTTCAGGATAGAATAGCTCTGCAGAAACAAATGATTCTTGAGGAGTATGGTAAGTTCAAATTATTGTATCCCGAGGTTTTTGGAAACTTCAGTAAATCCCAAGTTGTATGGGAAGAAAATTATGAAGACTCTCCCTTTAATACACAGAGAAAGCCCAATAACATACAGTTGGGCAAGGAGAGTGATTTCTTAAACCAAATCCATGGGCTTTAAGACCATAAAAGTTGAGAAAAAGGTTCCCAGAAAAACCTATATCCGAGGAGATTTTATAGGTAAATATTTTGGACGCTTAAGCAAAGAGCAAGACCCATTTTCAATTTCCAAAGTCTATGACATATCAATTTATGAAGGGAAGATTTTCAATGTAGAAAATGAAATAGAAGATTCGAACAGAATCAATGAATCAATTTATAATGGTATCCAGTCGGATATACAGATTGAGCAAAAAAGCTTTGAAGAAGTAGCTTGCTTTCCCAATAAGAGTTCATCTAGTTTTAATGGTTATAAATTAAGCATCAACGCTCCGAAACTAGAAGATGTGAAAATAAAGGATGTGGTCAAGGAAGGAAATCAAACCTTTGGCACCCTTTTTTGCAAGGTCAGCGGCTATCTTTTGGATTATAAAACAGAAGTAGAAGAAATTGAGATTGAAATATGTGATAGCTGTAAAAACCGAATAGAAAAGTGTATTTGTCCTAAACCCTTTGATGTTACCAAACTGCCCCGAAAAAAAACTTTTTTTCCTAGGCTGCCCTACAGACAACCTTATGATTCCACATCCGGTTGCTTAACTGTATTTGGAATACTTGCTGCTCTTATTATTTTACTGGCTTTTGGGCTTCCCGGTTTGTTTTTCTTGTTACTCATAGGCCTTTTATACCTGATTGGCAATTCAAATATTCTTTCTAAAATATTTTCATGGTTGGCATATGTTGGTCTAGGGATATTTTTACTTGCTGTTTTTTTCGCAATCATTGATGATTGTTCTGGTTCGACTAGAAACAGAAGTTTAAATAAAATCGAATCAAGTCCCTCGCCCCCCTTATCTTATCCAAGACAGACGACTGTTCCACTCGATGGAAAAAATGAAAAGAAAAAACTAAGAGAAAGTAAGGCTAATCCTATTCCCGCAACGCCAAAACCTACTTTAAAAACACAATCTGTGTATATCTGTAATGGCAGATATTCAAAACGGTATCATTTAACACCTTATTGTAGAGGTCTTTCAAACTGCAAGGCATCCGTTTCAAGTGTATCAGTAGATGAAGCGAGAAATATGGGAAGAACCTTGTGTGGTTGGGAGGATTGAGGCGAATAATACCTCTAATTGGCTCACAGTGGTAAAAAATAATCCCAAATCAATACAAAATTGTAGTTTGTTGCAAAATACATTTTAATGGCAAGATTATTTTACCCTACTTTATAAGGAGTAATTTTTCGGAATGAAAAATATTGTAAAATGCTACGAAGGAGTAAAATAAGTTCAAAAATGCGGCACGAATGCGGCACGCTGGAAGAAATTTGATTTTCAGGCTCAAGTATAAATAACTGAAAATCAAATGTATAAAATCAAAAAAGCTCCGATTTCTCGGAGCTTTTTGCGGTCTGGACGGGACTCGAACCCGCGACCCCCTGCGTGACAGGCAGGTATTCTAACCAACTGAACTACCAGACCAATGATTTTATCTTTTTAGACTCCGACAACAGTCGGATTCAAATCTTGTTCATTTGCTTTTTTAAAGCGAGTGCAAATATACATTCTCATTTCGGATATGACAAAACATTTTTTTAAAAAAATGGCTAAGCAAATTTTTGCCGCTCTATCATAAACGAGTTCAGTACTTGGGAGAAGCCGGACCGAACATCAATGCCCACATACTTTATTTGATATTGTGCGCATTTCAATTTGAGGTCCTTTTGGTACTGTGCTACTTTTTCTGAATATGCTTTTTTAATGGAATCGGCATACAGATCTATCTGTTCGCCTGTTTCCACATCTACAAAACGTTTGGGCGTATTGTCAAAATCAAAATGGAGCTCATGTGCATTATCCAATAGATGAAAGAGAACGACTGAATGTTTGTTGTATTTGAGATGGCGCAAGGCCTCAAAAAGTTTTTCCTCCTCGGTTTCTGTCTGAAACATATCGGTAAAAAGAAAAATTAAGCTCCTTCGATGGATTTTTTCGGCAATTTGATGCAAAAACGTATAGGTTTTGGTCTCTTTGGTATTTGTTTTATGCGCTGCTACCTCATTTAGTTTGGAATACAGCATCTGAAAATGGCGTTCACTGTTTTTTTCCGAAGCATGAAAATCATACGTGTCAGCATAAATACTGAGTCCCACGGCATCCCGTTGTTTTTTCAAAACCTGCATCAAAGCGGCAATGGAAAGTACGCCAAAACCAATTTTGTTTAGGTTGTCCAAAGCATATTCCTTTACCTCAGGGTAGTACATCGAGGTTGAGTTATCCAAGATCATATGGCAACGCAAGTTCGTTTCATCCTCAAAGCGTTTGGTATACAAGCGGTCCGTGCGAGCAAAAAGTTTCCAATCGATATGTTTGGTGCTTTGCCCTGCGTTGTAAATTTTGTGTTCCGCGAACTCTGCCGAGAATCCATGGAACGGACTTTTATGGATGCCACTGATAAACCCTTCCACAATTTGATGGGCCAAAAGCTCCAAGTTTTGGAAAAGCGTTGCGTTACTAAGTTCCGATCGTACGTCCATAAACTGATTTCTGAAAGACAAGATAAAATAAAAAAGGCTTGGCATTTGCCAAACCTTTTTTAAAATCTAATTCCAAGTTTTGTTTTACAGTGCTGCATCAATAGCATCTGTATAGGTTTTTTTAGGAGATACACCTACTTGACGGTTTACAACTTCACCATCTTTAAAAACCAAAACAGTAGGGATATTACGTACACCGTATTTAGCAGCAAACTGTTGGTTTGCGTCAACATCAACTTTACCAACAACAGCTTTGCCATCGTATTCTTGTCCTACTTCTTCAATGATCGGGCCTACCATTCTACAAGGTCCGCACCATGCTGCCCAAAAATCGACTAGGACAGGCTTGTCACTTTTTAAAACAACTTCATCAAAAGTTGCATCTGTTATTTCTAGTGCCATCTTATTTGTTTTAATATTATGCAAAGTTAGTCAAATAATGCCCATCTAACTTACATAGGGCGTATTCGTTTTAATTATTGCGCTATTGACAATAATTATGGTCTAATTCAACTTGTAATGAATCTCATGTGCTTCCAGTTCGGAAAGTAACTCGCTGTTTATCTTTACCTTTTGTTTTCGGCTCGATAGTTTGAGTTTGATTTCCTCTTGCATCTCATAAATTACAAAACTTATCGGATGGTCCCCCTTATGCAATGTTAAAGTGTCCTTAAGTGTTTTGATGCGTTGCTCTTGCAGGCGATCTATATTCAGTTTGATGGTGAGTTTTTTGGCGAAGGCATCCATTACATCCTGAAGCTGTTTAAAATCGTTGAACTGAAGCCTTGGGTCACCTTTTTTGCCCGTATCCCGGTTTACCCAGCCTTCACGAACGAACGCTCGCACATGTACGAAAGAATTGATCATTAAAAAGTGACGGAACTTTAAATACTCCTCTCCAAAAATCCGTAATTCGTAGGATTCATTATAATCTTCCAATGTAAAGAGGCCCCAGCCTTTACCGTTCTTGGAAACGCGGTGCTGAACATCGGTAATGACCCCGGCGACTGTGAGTTCACGATTTACATGCTCTTCCAATCGGGCGAAATCGCTAACGGTATTTTTACAGAAAGCCTTGATTTCTTTTTTGAAATCGTCCAATGGGTGGCCTGAAATATAAATACCGACCACTTCCTTTTCGCGACGGAGCTTTTCCATGGTGCCCCATTCCTCACAAGGAGGAACAATGGGCTCTGGAATCTGTACATCGCTCGCTTCGCCAAAAAGGCTTACTTGTGACGAATTTTGGTTCTCTTGGAACTTGGAACCGTATTTTACCGCTTTTTCTAAAAAAGTAATGCCGTCTCCTTCATCATGAAAGTATTGTGCGCGATGCGTATCTCCAAAAGAGTCAAAACCTCCAGCCAGCGCCAAGTTCTCGAATGCTTTTTTATTGGCCGCACGCAGGTCGACCCTTTTTGCCATGTCAAAGATGGATCTATATGCTCCCCCGTCTTTGCGGTTTTCAACTATGGTTTCCACAGCAGAGCGTCCCACGCCTTTTATGGCCCCCATACCAAAACGTACCGCATTGTCCTTGTTTACAGCAAATTTATAGTAGGATTCGTTGACGTCCGGCCCCAATACTTCAAGCCCCATCCGTTTACATTCCTCCATAAAAAAGGTTACCTGTTTGATGTCGTTCATATTGTTGGACAGCACGGCGGCCATATATTCGGCAGGGTAGTGCGCCTTTAAGTAAGCTGTTTGGTATGCGATGTAGGCATAACACGTGGAGTGACTTTTGTTGAAGGCGTAGGATGCAAATGCTTCCCAGTCCTTCCATATTTTCTCCAAAACATCCCTTGGGTGTCCGTTTTTCTCTCCACCATCCAAGAACTGTGGTTTTAGCTTTTCCAGCAGGGCAAAAATCTTTTTACCCATGGCTTTTCTGAGTACATCCGCATCACCTTTGGAGAAACCGGCCAATTTTTGTGATAGCAACATCACCTGCTCTTGGTATACCGTGATCCCGTAGGTTTCTTGTAGGTACTCTTCCATGTCCGGAAGGTCATAGGTTATTTCTTCATCACCATGTTTACGTGCAATAAAACTGGGAATGTATTCCATGGGACCTGGGCGGTACAGGGCGTTCATGGCGATAAGGTCATCAAAAACCGTAGGCTTCAGGTTTTTCATGTGCTTCTGCATCCCTGGAGATTCGTATTGGAACACCCCTACGGTTTCGCCTCGTTGGAAAAGCTCGTATGTTTTTTCATCATCTAACGGAAAATCATCGGGCACCAACTCTGTTCCCGTTCTAGCCTTTACAATTTTGACGGTGTCCTTGATCAGTGTCAAGGTTTTCAATCCCAAGAAATCCATCTTTAGTAGTCCGGCACTCTCCACTACAGAGTTGTCGAACTGGGTAACGTACAGGTCGGAATCCTTGGCGACAGAAACGGGTACGAAGTTGGTAATATCGTCCGGGGTGATGATGACCCCGCAGGCATGGATTCCTGTATTTCGCAGCGAACCCTCGAGAACACGAGCCATTTTTAAGGTTTGTCCTTCTAGATCATCGGTTTCGGCTATATTGAGAAGCTCGTATACTTTTTCGAGTTCCTCGGAACGGAACTTCTTTTTAAGTTCGTTCTCCTCAACGCCAAATATCTTGTTGAGCTTGGACATGTTGGGAATCAACTTGGCAATACGGTCGGCATCACCCAAGGGCAAATCTAGGACACGGGCCGTATCTCGAATGGATGATTTGGCGGCCATGGTACCGTAAGTAATGATTTGCGCCACTTGGTTTGCACCATATTTATTGATCACGTAGTCCATTACTCGGCTACGGCCCTCATCATCAAAATCAATATCGATATCGGGCATGGATACCCTGTCCGGATTTAGGAACCGCTCAAAAAGTAGGTCATACTTCATGGGGTCGATATTGGTAATCGTCAAGCAATATGCAACTACAGACCCAGCGGCAGAACCCCTTCCCGGACCTACGGAAACATCCATGTTCCTTGCTTCACGGATAAAGTCTTCCACAATCAAAAAGTAACCTGGATATCCGGAGTTTTTAATGATTTCCAGCTCAAAGTCTATCCGCTCCCGAATTTCATCGGTCAGTTCTCCATACCGTTTTTCGGCACCTTTATAGGTAATGTGCCTTAAGTAGGCGTTCTCACCACGGTTGCCTCCATCTACATCGTCTTGTGGGTCCTTGAATTCCTCGGGAATACTGAATTTGGGCAGCAAAATATCACTGGCAAGGTCGTACGGCTCGATTTTGTCCACGATTTCCTTGATGTTCAATATGGCTTCGGGCAAATCTTTGAAGAGTTCCTTCATTTCGTCCGAAGACTTAAAATAGTACTCTTGGTTAGGCAGTCCGTAACGATAACCTCGTCCGCGACCAATGGGTGTGGATTGTTTTTCGCCATCTTTTACACACAGTAGAATATCGTGTGCTTCGGCATCTTTTTTATCGCAATAATAGGTGTTGTTGGTGGCAACAAGTTTTACGTTATGGTCTTTCGCCATTCGTACCAAAACTTGGTTGACCCGATCTTCATCCTCTTGACCGTGGCGCATGATCTCAATGTAGAAATCGTCACCGAACTGTTCTTTCCACCACAGAAGTGCTTCCTCAGCTTGGTTTTCTCCAACGTTCAGGATTTTGTTGGGCACTTCACCATATAGGTTTCCGGTCAGGGCAATTACATCTTCCTTGTATTGCTCGATCACCTTTTTATCGATTCTGGGCACGTAGTAGAAACCATTCGTATACGCAATGGAGGACATTTTGGCCAAGTTGTGGTAGCCTTTTTTGTTTTTGGCCAATAGCACAATTTGATGTCCGTAGTCCTTTACGTTTTTATTGGTGTGGTCTTCGCAAACGAAGAATTCACAACCAACGATGGGGGTAATTTCTTTCTCGGTAGGTTCTTCGCCATTGGCTATAAGTTCTTCATTTTTGGCCTTTGCCGCTTTGTTGTGTCCCATCACTTCTTTTACAAAGTGAAAAGCGCCCATCATGTTTGCGTGGTCGGTAAGGGCAACGGCAGGCATGCCATGATTGGCAGTGGCCTTTACCAAATCTTTTATGTTGATGGTGGACTGAAGTACGGAAAACTGAGAGTGATTGTGCAGGTGAACAAAGGGTTCGTCCTCCAAAGTTTCCACATTCTCTTTGATTTCCTCGTCGGAAACCCCACCGGTGTCTTCGGCCCAAAGGGCATCGGCAATTTTTTTTGATGCTGCCTTTAGGTTGATGTGTTTTAGCCCAATGAGCTCTATCTCTTGTGGATTGGCTTCCGAGAAACGCTCAAAATAATCGGGTTGAACATCCAGTTCTTGATAGGAATATTGTTTTTTGCGGACTAGTTCCAAAAAACAGCGTGTGGTGGCTTCCACATCCGCCGTGGCATTGTGTGCTTCGGCAAAGGGCTCGCCGAACAAAAATTCATGCAGTTCGGTAAGGGTAGGCAACTTGAATTTACCGCCACGTCCTCCTGGAATTTTGCAAAGTTCGGCGGTATGTTCCGTACAGGTATCGAGTACTGGGAGTTCGGTCAACGGACTTTCCACACTTTCCCGGTGGAACTCGCACCCCATAATGTTGATATCAAATCCCACATTTTGACCGACCACAAATTTGGTTTGTTGCAAGGCTTTGTTGAAGGCTTCCAATACTTCGCTTAAAGGCACCCCTTTTTCTTCAGCCAATGCGGTGGATATGCCATGTATCTGTTCCGCTTCATAGGGAATGTTGAATCCTTCCGGTTTTACCAAGAAGTCTTGGTGCTCTATCAAATTACCAAGTTCGTCGTGCAACTGCCAAGCTATCTGAACGCATCTGGGCCAGTTGTCAGTATCGGTAATCGGGGCGTCCCAGCGTTTGGGCAAACCAGTGGTTTCCGTGTCAAAAATCAAGTACATAGGCTATCTGTATCTGTCAAAAAAAGAATAGATAAAATTACGGAAGAAGATAGATTTGGAGAAATAGAGTTTTTAGGAGTTATCAACTAAAAAAAGCCGGGAATATATCCCGACTTTTTTCCGCTGATTGTATCTATTAACTTTTGGAATTATGATACTGCTGTTTCAAAAATGTTTGCCGTTTCCAAGGTGTTTCTGATGGCATTTCTATGCTTCATCAACAAACTTTCCGTGGTTGGTGGCAACACAAAATCTTTATCCTGAAGAATATCGTTGTAAGTTTCTATCGCTTCTTTTTCTCCGCGATGTACTTCTTCTAACATTGCTTCTTCATTGTTGGAAGAGAAAACGGATTTAAAATTGATCCATGATCTGTGGATACTGCCTTTAGTGCTTCCACTATCTTCTGGTTGTTCTCCAAACGACATAATCTCAGCTTTGAGCTCTTTTCCAAAATTTTCACGTTGATTGTGGCTATCCAAGAAAAATTGCTTGATAGTTTTATTATCTACCTTATCAGCTGCTTGTTTAAATCCTTTTTCAGCATCATAGGTTCTTTCCAAAAGTTCATTTAATTTGTTCGACATTTCTACTGTATACTTCATAATCTCTCTTCATTTTAGGTTAATGGTCATCGTTTTTCGATGACTTCTATATTTAAACTAAGGGTTAACATGCTCAAAACCAAAAATAGAGGAGGGTTTAAAATAGGTTTAACGGAAGGACCGTCAGTTGTTAAAGCCATTTAACTTTTTTTGGTTTAATTACTGTGCTATAAACAAATAAGTGTATATTTGCACCCGCTTAACGGATAAGCGAATAAAAAAGAATTAATAATCAGGGTCGGGCACCCTACAAATTAATGTGATATGCCAGTAAAAATTAGACTTCAGAGACACGGTAAAAAAGGTAAACCATTCTATTGGGTAGTTGCTGCCGATGTTAGAGCAAAAAGAGACGGTAAGTTTTTGGAAAAATTGGGTACATACAACCCAAATACCAATCCAGCTACAATCAATCTAGATGTTGATGGTTCCGTAAAATGGTTGCAAAACGGTGCGCAACCTACAGATACTGCAAGAGCAATCCTTTCTTATAAAGGTGTTTTGTTGAAGCATCACTTGTTGGGCGGTGTTCGCAAAGGAGCATTGACCGAAGAGCAAGCTGAAGAAAAATTCAACGCTTGGTTGGAAGAGAAAGAGCAAAAAATCCAAGATAAGAAAGATGGATTGAGCAAGGCCGATGCAGAGGCTAGAGCAAAAGCCTTGGAAGCTGAAAAAGAGGTTAACGAGAAGAGAGCTGCCGCTGCACTACCTGAAGAGGAAGTAGCAGAGGAGGCTGCTGAAGAAACAGCTGCTGAAGCTTCAACCGAGGAAACTACTGCAGAAGCACCTGCTGAGGAAGCTCCTGCCGCTGAAGAAGCTGACAAAAAAGAAGAATAGAAACGTTAGGCGATGCGCAAGGAAGACTGTTTCTACCTGGGCAAAGTCGTTTCAAAATATAGTTTTAAGGGCGAGGTGTTGGTTAAATTGGACACCGATGAGCCCGATATCTACGAAAATATGGAATCAGTGCTTGTTTCTTTTGGAAACAACCTGATTCCATTTTTTATTGATAGATGCCGATTGCACAAATCCAATTTGCTCCGCATCGATTTTGAAGAGGTTAAGGACGAATCCAGTGCCGATAATATTGTCGGTTCGGAACTTTATCTACCACTTACCATGCTGCCGCCGCTAAAGGGAAACAAGTTTTATTTCCATGAAGTAATCGGTTTTACCGTTATGGATGAGGTCCACGGTGATATTGGTATCATAGAATCCGTGAACGATAGTGCTTCTCAAGATTTATTTGAAATCAAGAAAGGGGATAAGGAGTTATTGATTCCCGTTAGTGATGACATTATTATCAAAGTGGATAGGGAAAATAAAACCATCCATGTTAAAACTCCCGAAGGTTTGGTAGATTTATATTTGGGATAAAATAAAAAGGAGGCAAAATAGCCCCCTCTTCACTTAACAAAACTCGACGAAATTTTATTTTTTCCACTTGCCACCACCTAGGTAGAATCCTAGAGATATGCCCAAGTAGGAGTTTTTTACTTCAATGCCTTCTCCTAGATCAGACTTGCCGATAAGGTTATAACTTGCAGCTAAACGTAGTTTACCAAGCTCAAAACCTGCACGGATAAGCCCTCCAAACTTTCCATCCAACTCAATTTCTTCACTGTCAGGGCCTGATTCATCAAAATCTATATTGGCTATGGAGCTATATCCAATTCCAGCACCCATAAATGGGGCAAAGGAAGAGCTTCCAGAGGTAAAATAATAGTCAAAAGTACCTGAATAGGTTCCGCTTGCGGCCAAACTAGCCTCTAAAGATACTCCATCAGAAGTTACATTTTTGGCCATGGCAGCAGATTCAAATCGAAGACCAATGTTCATGTTGTCGGCGATATTGTACTTTGGTTCAATAGCTATCAATACTCCGCCTCCACCATCTGGCATTGTGTAACCCAAGTCTAACCCAACACGGAATTTACCTTCTTCTTGTGCCTGTGAAACTTGTGCTACGGCAAACATAAGTAGTAGTGAAAATAAGATTTTCTTCATAATCATAAAAAAGTTTAAATAATTTGGTAATGATTTTATCGGGGACTATCCCCTTTAGTTGTAGGCTAATTAACCATATTCATTTGATTTGCAAACGGTAGAATTAACGAATGCCCTGTTTGAACTAACGAATGCCCTGTTTCAATTGATATTTGTAAATCAGGTACATGTATTGCTTTATCTTTGATGCAATGAAACCATTCAAATTCAAAGAATTTACTATCCATCAAGACCAATGTGCCATGAAGGTCGGTACCGATGGGGTATTGTTGGGCGCTTGGGCATCTTTGCACAATTATCCTGAATCCATTTTGGATATTGGTGCTGGAACTGGGCTCATTGCTTTGCAATTGGCCCAACGCTCAATAGCTGAAACTATAGACGCCATTGAGCTCGATGACGATGCTTACGAACAATGTGTGTCCAATTTTGAAGCATCGCCATGGGGGGATAGGCTATTCTGTTATCACGCTGGTTTTGATGAATTTGTGGATGAAATGGATGATAAATATGACTTGATTGTTTCTAATCCACCATTTTATACCGAAGAAGTTGCCAGTGGCAGCCAATCACGGGACAGTGCTAGGCAAAATAGTTCACTTCCCTTTGAGGAGTTGGTTCAAGGAGTATCCCGGTTTTTGACTGAGAATGGCATTTTTTCGGTTATCATTCCTTTTAAGGAAGAGGATTCATTTATCGCCTTGGCCAATAAGGTAGGATTGTTTCCGATGAGAATCACAAGGGTAAAAGGTAATCCTGATTCGGATTTTAAACGGAGTTTGATGGAGTTCAACTTCAATAAAAAGGAGCCCGTCATTGATGATTTGGTTATTGAGACAGCAAGACATCAATACACCGAGGAATACATCAAATTAACGCAAGCATTTTATTTAAAAATGTAACAATACCTGAATGAAATGTTATATTTACTAAAATTTATCTAACATGAAACCCGACTTATTTGAAGCCCCAGATTACTATAACTTGGATGATTTGCTTTCCGAGGAGCATAAACTGGTTCGAGATGCGGCCCGTCAATGGGTAAAGCGCGATGTATCGCCCATAATAGAAGAATTTGCCCAGAAAGCAGAGTTTCCCAAACAGATTATCGGGGGCCTTGCCGAAATTGGTGCTTTTGGGCCCTACATTCCCGAAGAGTATGGCGGTGCCGGGCTGGACCAAATCAGTTATGGTTTGATCATGCAAGAAATAGAGCGTGGCGATAGTGGGGTTCGTTCAACTGCGTCCGTTCAGTCTTCCTTGGTTATGTATCCGATTTTTGCATACGGTAACGAAGAACAGCGTAAAAAATATCTTCCAAAGTTGGCCACAGGAGAGTGGATGGGCTGTTTTGGACTCACCGAGCCCAATCACGGTTCCAACCCGGGAGGGATGGAAACTAAGTTCAAGGATGCAGGTGACCACTACCTACTGAACGGAGCCAAACTCTGGATATCCAACTCGCCATTTGCCGATGTTGCGGTGGTATGGGCCAAAAACGAGGAAGGAAGAATACACGGGCTTATCGTGGAACGGGGCATGGAAGGTTTTTCCACGCCAGAGACCCACAATAAATGGTCGTTAAGAGCCTCCGCCACCGGAGAACTTATTTTTGATAACGTAAAAGTGCCCAAAGAAAATCTTTTACCCGGCAAAAATGGATTGGGTGCACCCTTGGGCTGTTTGGATTCAGCTCGGTATGGGATTGCATGGGGGGCTATCGGAGCTGCCATGGATTGCTATGATACCGCGCTCCGTTACGCAAAAGAGCGGGTGCAATTCGGGAAGCCCATTGCGGCCTATCAACTTCAGCAAAAGAAATTGGCCGAAATGATTACAGAAATTACCAAGGCACAGCTATTGGCTTTTCGTTTGGGGCAATTAAAGAATGATGGTAAAGCCACAACGGCTCAAATTTCCATGGCCAAACGCAACAATGTGGAAATGGCTATAAAAATCGCCAGAGAAGCAAGGCAGATGCTTGGAGGTATGGGAATCACCGGAGAGTACAGCATAATGCGTCACATGATGAACCTCGAAAGTGTAATCACCTATGAAGGTACGCACGATATTCACCTATTGATTACTGGGGCCGATATTACAGGTATTCAGGCCTTCAAATAAAACATTACGAAGCCTTTTCTACGGTAACTTTAATTGATTTGCTGATGGGCGTTTGGCTCTTGTCGGCAAAATGATTATAGGGCACCAGCATATTGGTTTCAGGAAAATAGGCGGCCATGTTCCCCTTTGGAATTTGATATTTGATTACGAGGAATTTTTCGGCCGTACGCTGTATACCATCATAATTGCTATGAAGATGCACAATATCAGCTTGCTCTAACCCCCTTTCCTTCATGTCCTCTTCGTTCATAAAAACCACACGGCGTTCGTTATGGATGCCACGGTAACGATCATCCAATCCGTAGATGGTAGTATTGAACTGATCGTGGGATCTAATGGTCATCAACAATAGTTCATCTGGCTTCAATTGATGGTCGGGCAATGGGGTAATGGACAATTGTGCCATTCCATTCGGCAACATTCTAAAATCACGATTGCGAACATTGTTGGGTAAGTAATATCCAAAACCTTTCGATTGTTCACTTGTGTTTTCAAATCCCTTTACGGTTTTGTCTATCAATTCCCGAATCAAGTTGTAATCTTGTCCAAGCTCGTACCAGTTCATGGAATGGTTTCCCCGAAAATAAGTGTGGGCCAATAAAGAAATAATCTCTGGCTCACTTTTGATGTGCTCAGAAGCAGGTCTTAATAATCCTTTGCTCTGTCTTACCTTTCCAGTACTGCTCTCCATGGTCAAAAATTGGAGCTCTCCGTTCTTTTCATCTTTTTCGGAGCGACCAAATGTGGGCAACAATAAGGCAGTTTTGCCGGTCACCAAATGGCTACGGTTCAGTTTGGTGCTGATTTGTACAGTCAGGTCACAATTTTGAATGGCTTCGGCCGTGTATTGCGTATCCGAGGCTGCCATTACAAAATTTCCTCCCAAGCAGACAAAGACCTTGGCCTTTTTCTCATACATCGCTTTTATGGCCTCTACCGTATCGTAACCTTTTTTGGTAGGAGGGTCAAAATTGAGATGTTCCTGTATTTTGGAATTAAGGGTTTTGTTGACATAATGCATAATGCCAACAGAGCGGTCACCTTGTACGTTACTGTGTCCCCGAACAGGACAGGTGCCGGCAAATGGTTTGCCGACTGCGCCTTTTAGCAACAAAATATTCACGTATTCCTTGATGCAATCCACTGCATTTTTGTGTTGGGTGATTCCCATGGCCCAGCACACCACAATCTTGGAATTTTTGGCCAATAATTCGACCACCTTGTCTATTTTTCGCATATAGACCCCGGTTCTTTGCTGAAGGCTTTCCGTGTCATATCGGCCCAAATCTTTCAATAAGGCATCATATCCATCAACATATTCAACAATAAATTCATGGTCGATGACATTGGAGTTTTTGGCGTCAAGTGCCACTAATTTTTTCAGAATTAGTTTGGCCAAGGCAACATCTTCATTGATTTTTACGGGTAGATGAATATCTGCTAGCGGTTCAGCGTTGCCAAACATAGCAGTTAAACTTTGTGGATTTTTAAAATTGACCAATCCTGTTTCTGCCAATGGATTTATACTGATGATTTTACCGCCGTTCTTTTTACACTTTTCCAAGGCAGATAGCATTCTTGGGTGATTTGTACCCGGATTTTGCCCCACTACAAGAATGACTTCTGCACCATATAAATCATCCAGTTTTACGGAACCTTTCCCGATTCCCAAGGTTTCAGAAAGCGCTACTCCTGATGATTCATGGCACATATTGGAGCAATCCGGCATATTGTTGGTGCCAAAGGCACGGGCAAACATACCATAGAGGTAAGCGGCTTCGTTGCTCGATCGCCCCGAAGTGTAAAAAATAGCTTCGTTAGGGTCTTGTAATTGGTGCAGTTCATCCGAGATCAACTCAAACGCATCTTGCCAAGTGATGGGTTCATAGTGAATACTGTTTGACCTTAGAACCATCGGTTCTACAATGCGTCCTAGTTTATTCAGTTCAAAATCACTTAATCTGGACAGTTCCTCCACCGAGTGTTCTGAAAAAAAATCTGCTCCAATATGATTTCTAGTTGCTTCGTCGGCCAAGGCTTTTGCACCATTTTCACAATATTCTGCAATTTTAGACGGATGTTCTGGTACGGGCCAGGCACAGCTTGGGCAACGGAATCCATCCTCTTGGTTCATTTCCAACAGGCTCCGCATGGAATTGACAATCCCCATTTCTTTAAAGCTATGTCTCAATGCTTCTTTAACTCCTAAAAAACCTGCTGCGGTTTGCATGGGTTCTTTAATTTGTAGGCCTGTGAATTTGATGTTGCCGGTAAGGGAAACGTTTCTGGTAAATTGTTCTTGCATGCCTTAATATAGGGTTTTTGAGGTTGGATAGCTATTTCTTGCAACTTTGGATAACCTTGTCCACTGAATGGAATTACCTTTAAATTGAATTTGTATCGCAATATATTTACTATGTAATTTAGCAAAAATCGAGTATTTTAAAAAGCATGTTCGCCCTTGTAGATTGCAATAACTTTTATGCCTCATGTGAACGGGCGTTTCAGCCCCAGTTCAATAATGTTCCTGTGGGTATCCTGTCCAACAACGATGGCTGTTTTATCTCGCGAAGCGATGAAGCAAAGGAACTCGGATTGCCCATGGGCGCCCCGGAGTTTAAGTACAGACAATTTTGTAAGGAAAATGGCATCAAAGTGTTTTCATCCAATTACCCCCTCTATGGCGATATGAGCAGTAGAGTAATGAATATTCTAGGGACATTCACCCCCAATATGGAAGTGTACAGTGTGGATGAAGCTTTTTTAAAGTTTGATGGTTTCAAAAGTTATGACTTTGATGTTTACGGAAGGGAAATCCAACGAATGGTCCAAAAATGTACAGGAATCCCTATCAGTATTGGTATAGCGCCCACAAAAGGATTGGCCAAAGTAGCCAATAAGATTGCCAAAAAACTAAAGTCCAGAACAGGTGGCGTGTACGTTATCGATTCTGATGAAAGAAGAATCAAGGCCTTAAAATGGACCAAGATTGAAAGCGTTTGGGGGATAGGGCGGGGAAACCAGAAGCGGCTCCAGACCAAAAATATAAAAACAGCCTATGATTTTACCCAACTGTCGGATGAATGGGTAAAAAAACAAATGGCCATCATTGGTCTTAGGCTGAAGAAAGATTTGGAGGGCATCCCGACATTGGATTTGGACGATGACACCCGTGACAAAAAGGCCATAGCCACTACCAGAAGTTTTGAAAGTACCTATTCCGATATTGAAAATATCAAAGAGAGGATATCCACTTTTGCGACCAGTTGTGCCGAAAAATTGAGGAGCCAAGGAAGCAGTTGTAACTATTTGGTTGTGCTTTTAAGAAGTGACAGGCACAAAAAGGATGAGCCACAAGATAGGAGCAGTCTTGTCATTACGATGCCTTATGCTACGGATTCAAGCCTCACTATCAGCAATTATGCGGTTAGGGCAGCTGTGGCACTCTTCAAACCAGGAATCAAGTATAAAAAGGCAGGGGTGATAGTGTCGGGACTGGTGCCCACCAATGAGAGACAATTGGATCTGTTCCTGTCCGAAAACCCAAAACACCATAAGCTCATGCAAGTTATGGACGGTATCAATGATAAATACGGCACTCACAAAATAAAAATAGCGAATCAAGATTTGGAAAGAACATGGAAGATGCGTCAAAAACATCTTTCGCCTAAATACACCACAAACATTAATGACATCATCAAAGTAAAATGACTTCCAAAAAATTGCCAGAAACAGAATCACTTACTTTTTATGTGCCAAGCGAAGAACAAAGTGAGGGTGCGCCTTTGTCCAAAAATACCGTATCCGCAGGGTTTCCTTCACCTGCAGACGATTTTAAGGAAAAACGCATCAGTTTGGACAAAACCTTGATCAAAAACAAAGAAGCGACTTTTTATGCGAGAGTGAGTGGAGAATCCATGATAGGCGCAGGACTGGATGATGGAGATCTTTTGGTCATAGACCGCAGTTTGGACCCGGAACATGGCAAGATTGCCGTTTGTTATTTGGATGGTGAGTTTACCGTAAAACGGTTGCACATAGAAAAGAATACTATTACCCTAATGCCCGCAAATGAGAGTTTTAAACCCATAAAGGTGCTTAGCGAAAGCGACTTGATTATTTGGGGAGTGGTTACCTATGTGATCAAAGCAGTTTGATGATTTGTCAAAAACGAACAGTCTCATCTCCGAGCGCCAGCCTGTAGGGCGGACAGGCAGGCGTTTCAAACCATTGGCTATGTTCCGAGTAGAATAAGAAATTTGTTTTCTGGGGATGATTTTAACCTGATTTTTATTGAAAAGACGGCAAGTTCAAAATCCTTTGTTATCTTTGTTCCGTTGTGTTGGATTCCAGTCGCGATGATTGGAATCAGGTTGAAGCATCAAACCGATGCTCGCCAATGAAAGGCTTTCCTTTTGGAAGGCTTTTTTTGTTTGTAGTGGGAGTGAAAGAATGAGTGCGGATGTCACCTCGAGCGCAGTCGAGAGGTGACAGATGATATTACATTAGTGAAAATTCGAGCAATACGAGTCAAACAGCTCTTATATATATGCAAAAGATTCTTCGCAGTGCTCAGAATGACAAATCAAAGCACTATCAACTTCCAGAAACACTATGCGCTACATGATGCACTAGCGAAGCGGCCAATTTTGCCGTTTGTCCGTCAATGTCGTACTTCGGATTCATTTCGGCAATATCCATACTGATGAGTTTTCCAGAGCCGATAATCGTTTTTAAACATTCCAAAACCATATATGGGCTAAAACCCATGGGCGAAGCAGCACTGACCCCAGGCGCGTAGGCCGAAGAGAACCCATCCAAGTCGATGGTCACATAAATGTGGTCCACATTTTTGGCGAAGGCATTGATCCAGGTTGTGATTTCTTCCAGTAGAGGAATTTGGAACGTATCGTTCATCACATAGATGACATCAAGGTCCCTTGCCGTTTGAAATAGATTTCGGTCGTTGGCATCTTTACGGATGCCGAGACAGAGATAGTTAAAATCGATGCCCTTTTTTTCGCAGTCTTTCGCTATCTGATAAAACGGAGTGCCCGAATTGCTCTGCTCCGTATTTTTCCGCAAATCAAAATGTGCATCAAAATTGATGATACCGATGGTCTGTCCTTCTTTCTTGGCATCCAAATAGGATTTGATGCCGTTATAGTGGCCGTAAGCCATATCATGCCCGCCACCCAAAACAATTGGGAACTGTTTTTTCTTCAAAAGGGTCGTCACCGATTCCGCAAGTTGTCCTTGGGCAGCTTCCATATCGCTATTGGTGCAGGTAATGGAACCCACATCGTGCAACAAAACATTGCTTCCCAAATGGTTGGGCATCTTTCCAAAACTACTTTTGATGACATCTGGACCTTCCACGGCACCTACACGTCCTTGGTTACGGTGCACTCCAGCATCACAGGCATATCCCAAAAGGGCAATGGATTTTTTCTGTGCTTCGGGAAGTTCGTCCAAAGGCGTACAATGCACTTTTTCGTGCAAATACAGCCATTTATTGGAGACTCTGCCGGTCCAAAGGTCTTTTTTCGGGGGTTCGTAGTGTTTCATCACATTAAAAAAGATGGTCCAAAATATCGGAATCTACAAGATACGGCAAAGTTACCTTTAAATCAGGGGAGCGTTCCATTTCTCGTTCAATGGCAAAGCGCGCTTCTTTATTCCTCGCCCAGCTTCTGCGGGAAATACCATTGTTCACATCAAAAAACAACATTTTCTTCAAACGGTTAGAAGCTTCTTCGGAACCGTCGAGCACCATACCAAACCCACCATTGATAACTTCGCCCCAGCCAACGCCGCCACCGTTGTGGATGGAGACCCAAGTCGCACCTCTAAAACTATCGCCAATCACATTTTGAATGGCCATATCGGCGGTGAACTTGCTACCATCGTAAATATTGCTGGTTTCTCTAAAAGGCGAATCCGTTCCGCTTACGTCGTGATGGTCGCGTCCCAACACCACGGGAGCACTGATTTCCCCCTTGGCAATAGCTGTGTTGAAGGCATCCGCAATTTTACTGCGTCCCTCGGCATCGGCATAAAGGATTCGAGCTTGTGAGCCCACCACCAATTTGTTCTGTTCCGCTTCCGAAATCCATTTGATGTTGTCCTGCATCTGCTGTTGGATTTCTTCGGGAGCTTCGGATTTTATCTTTTTCATGACTTCAAGGGCTATGGCATCCGTTTTTTGAAGGTCCTTTGGGTCACCAGATGTACAGACCCATCGGAAGGGTCCAAATCCGTAGTCAAAGCACATGGGTCCCAAAATATCCTGTACGTAGGAGGGGTACCTGAAATCGATATTATTTTCAGCCATCACATCGCCGCCCGCTCGAGAAACTTCTAATAAAAAGGCATTGCCATAATCAAAAAAATAGGTACCCTTTGCGGTGTGTTTGTTGATGGCATTGATTTGTCTTCGCAATGATTCCTGTACTTTTTCCTTGAATGTATCTGGATTTTCCACCATCAAAGCGTTGGATTCTTCAAAAGAAAGTCCAACGGGATAATAACCGCCCGCCCAAGGATTGTGTAACGAGGTTTGGTCGGAACCTAAATGGATAAAAATATCCTCTTCGTAAAAACGTTCCCAAACATCCACCACATTGCCGATGTACGCCAAGGAAACCACTTCTTTGTTTTCAATGGCTTCTTTCGTACGAACGACCAACAGGTCCAAATCCACCAAAAGTTCATCCACCCAACCTTGGTCGTGGCGTTTTTTGGCAGCTTCGGGGTTGACTTCCGCACAAATAGTAATGCCTCCTGCAATATTCCCAGCCTTGGGTTGGGCACCGCTCATGCCGCCGAGTCCAGCTGTCAAGAAAATCTTGCCTTCGGGGGATTCGTTTTTCTCCAACACTTTTCGGAACGCATTCATGACCGTAATGGCGGTTCCGTGCACAATGCCCTGTGGTCCAATGTACATGTAGGAACCTGCGGTCATTTGTCCGTATTGGGTAACGCCAAGGGCATTGAAACGTTCCCAATCGTCGGGTTTGGAGTAGTTGGGAATCATCATCCCGTTGGTAATCACTACTCTTGGTGCTTCTTTGGATGATGGGAAAAGACCCATTGGATGCCCAGAATGCATGTTCAAGGTCTGTTCCTCTGTCATTTCTGCCAAATATTCCATCGTGAGCAGGTACTGTGCCCAGTTTTGGAAAACCGCCCCATTGCCTCCGTAGGTAATCAATTCTTCGGGGTGTTGTGCCACGGCAGGATCCAAATTGTTCTGAATCATCAGCATGATGGCTGCTGCCTGATGCGTTTTAGCAGGATATTCCGAAATAGGTCGGGCATACATTTCATAATCGGGCTTAAACCGATGCATATAAATGCGGCCATAGGTTTTGAGTTCCTTCGTAAATTCAGGAGCAAGTTCTTTGTGCCAAGCTTCGGGAAAATAACGAAGCGCATTTTGTACGGCCAGTTTTTTCTCCTCTTTGGAAAGAATGTCTTTACGCTTTGGAGCTGGATTCCCATTTTTGGGATAGGCTTTTTTTGTGGGAAGCTGATCGGGTATGCCTTGTACTATTTGTTGCTGAAATTCGGTCATGATGCAATGTATTAGTGGATGGGCGTTCCTTTTTTCCAAACTTGGCTTGGCTTTAATTGCCCTTGGTGATAGGTAATCTCCTGATAATTATCTGTTGGAAAAACCACAAAATCTGCCTGTGACCCTGATTCCAGTTTTCCCCGGTCTGCCAAACGCAAAGCGGCAGCGGCTCTAAACGTAATTCCTGAAAGTACTTCGGTGTTGGAGAGTTTTTCAAAAGTTCCCAAAATACTGGCCTGGGTCAACAGGTCGCCCATGGGCGCAGACCCTGGATTGTGGTCGCTGGCAATGGACAAAGCACCGCCTGCATCCAAAATTTTACGGGCAGGGGTGTAGGCACAACCCAAACCGATGGATGCCCCGGGCAACGCCGTTGCAATGGTGTTGCTTTTGGCCAACAGTTGGATTTCTTTTTCGGTACTGGCTTCCAAATGGTCGGCACTCACCGCGTCAAAATCTACGGCTACTTGGCTGCCTCCCGTGGTAAATTGGTCGGCATGTACGGTAATATCGAATCCCATTTCCTTTGCTTTTTGAAAATACGGTTTGATTTCCTCCGGTGAAAAAGCACTTTCTTCCACAAAAGCATCCACGCGCTTGGCCAAGTTTTCGGTTTTGATGATCGGGAACAATTCATTTATGATGACGTCCAAATAATTCTTGTCCTGATCCCAATCTTTCGGCTTCATGTGGGCTGCCAAACAGGTCGGGACCAAGGTTGCGTTTGAGGTTTCGTTGGCCTGTTTGATGGCGCGAAGCATTTTAAGTTCTTCATCCACAGAAAGGCCATAACCGCTTTTCACTTCGATAGTAGTGACCCCATTTTTGAGATGTTTTTGGCTTCTGGAAACAATACCTTCAACCAATTCTTGTTGTGATGCCTTTCGGGTCTGGGTCACGGTATCCCAAATACCGCCACCTGCTTTTGCAATCTCCAAATAGGTTTTTCCGGCATTTCGATAAGCGTAGTCACGGGCACGCGTTCCGCCAAAACATATATGGGTGTGCGAGTCTATAAATCCGGGCAGGCAAACATGTTGGCCTTCGATATTGTGCACATCGACATCTTCGGATTTTAAATCATCAAAAACACCGACTTTGAGAATTTTTCCTTCGGAAACCAAAATGCCCCCGTTTTCGATGATGGTCAATTGTTCATCTTTCAGTGCTCCTTTTAAGGGGAGGTTCGTCATGGGTATCAATTGGGTAAAAGGTCCTATTAAAAGTGGTCTGTTCATTTTAGTATGTTTCAAATTCATCAAGATGTGGTGCGTTCCACTTCAGTTGTTTTTCGTCCATCACACGGTCTACCAAATCAATGATTTCCCTGTTTTGAATGATTTCGATTCCTTTTTCAATATCGTCCGCAAAAACACGGTCGTTCTCGGCAAAGGCAACCTTGGTTCTCAAGAATGTATGGATTTCATCCAATAGAACACCCGATTTTAAAGGTTTCCTGTATTCGAATGCCTGGGCTGAGGTCAATAGTTCAATAGCGAGGATTTTCTCTACATTTTCAATAATGTTGAGCGCTTTTCTACCGCTGATGGACCCCATGCTCACATGGTCTTCCTGTCCCAACGAGGTGGGAATGCTGTCCGCACTAGCGGGAAAACAAAGGCTCTTGTTTTCGCTGGCCAATGCCGCAGAGGTATATTGCAAGATCATATAACCCGAATTGATGCCCGTGTCGTTCATCAATAATTTGGGGACACCGGGGCTGTTGCCTTCCAGCGCCAGATAGATGCGTCGGTCGGAGATGTTTCCAATTTCCGAAGCGGCTAAAGCAGCATAATCCAATGCCATGGCCAAGGGCTGTCCGTGGAAATTTCCACCGCTGATGGTCAATTCATCATTTATGATGACAGGATTGTCTGTCACCGAGTTGAGCTCGATTTCCAATAATTCTTTCAAGTGTAACCAAGCATTGCGAGAAGCTCCATGTACCTGAGGCATACAACGCAGGGAGTAGGGGTCCTGCACCCGTTCACAATCGATATGGTCTTCTAGAATTTCAGAACCTTGAAGCAGGGTACGGATTCTGCCCGCTACGTGTTGGTTTCCTTTAAAAGGACGGAGTTGATGGAGCTCCTCAAAAAAGGGTTTCATGGAACCTTGAAGTCCTTCCAACATCATAGCGCCGATAATGTCCGCATGCCGTAAACAATATTGCAGTTTATGAACCACCATCACTCCATGTGCAGCGATAAATTGGGTGCCATTGATTAAGGCAAGTCCTTCTTTTGGTCCCAGTTCCAAAGGTTGTAATCCCGTTTTTTGGAATAATTCCTCGGTTGGGATGATCTTTCCGTTGTATGCTACTTTTCCCAAACCTATCAATGGTAAAAACAGATGTGAAAGTGGGGCCAAATCGCCAGAAGCCCCTACCGAACCTTGAGAGGGAACCACGGGAATGGCATCGTTTTCCAAATGCCAAAGCATGCGTTGCAAGGTGGTTTCGGCAATCCCCGAAAACCCTTTTGCTAAGGCATGGATTTTTAGAATCAACATGATTTTTGCCAATTCCGTGGAAATAGGGTCGCCCACTCCCACACTATGACTTTTTAATATATTGGATTGAAGGATTTTGGTGTCTTCCTTGGATATTCTAGTGCTGCACAACGGGCCAAAACCTGTATTAATGCCGTACACGGTATCGCCTTTTTCAACGATACGCTGTACACGTTGATGACTGGCATTTACATGTTGCAGGCATTCATCGGTAAGAATACCTTTTATGGAACCATGGGCCATACCCAAAGCTATGCTTGCGGTTAAATGGTCTTCACCAAATTGAAATGTTCGGTCTATCGCCATGTTGTTGAAATTAAATTACCCAAGGATTAATTGAAATCAATGGTGTTTGGCTGTCACTTCGAGCGCAGTCGAGAAGTTAAGCGACTCAAAGTTTAAAAATAAGGTCTCGACTGCGCTCGACCTGACAGCTTTTTGTTTAGATGATTAATCACGGTTATTCAAAAGTATCAATTAGGTTTAATAATTACCAATACTTATTTTTGTAACAATCAATAAGTATGAATTATCAAATAGAACTTCGACATTTCATCTATTTTTTGGCCGTGGCCGAAGAACTCCATTATAGAAAGGCGGCTGAAAAATTGTTTATTTCCCAACCCGGCTTGAGTACCCAAATCAAACAAATGGAGGAGATTTTGGATACTCAATTGTTTGTTCGGGACAAGAAAAAGGTTAGCCTGACTCCTGCGGGGGAGTTTTTAAAAAAGGAGGTCGAGTTTATCTTAAATCATCTGGAGCAGACCAAAAAACAGATAAAACTTATAGGAGAAGGGCAATTGGGGGAGGTGCGAATCGGTTTTTTGGGTTCGGCCATGCAAAATGTGGTGCCCAATTTATTGCTGGGATTGAAGGAAAAATACCCAACAGTCCATACCACTTTGGAGGAACTTTCCAACCGTGCCCAAATCAGTGCGATATTGGCGGACCGTTTGGACTTGGGCTTTGTGCGACTGTCACGGGTACCGAAAGGATTGGATGTGAAACCGGTTTTTGAGGACACTTTTTCTTTGGTACTGCCAGTAGGACATCCTTTGGATGAAGCCGATTTTAAGAACATCGATCAAGTGGCGAATGAAGATTTTATCCTCTTTTCCCAGGATTACAGCCCGATGTACTACGATACGGTGCTCAGTATTTGTGAGGACAGTGGATTTGTTCCCAATGTGTCGCACAAATCGGTGCATGCACAGACCATTTTCAAATTGGTGGAGAACAGATTGGGCATTGCCATTGTACCAACGACGCTTCAATATGGGTTCCAGATGAAGGTCAAGTTCATCGAAATGAAAAGTATTAAACAACGGGCGGTGCTAAGCATGGTATGGAAGACGGATAATAGAAACCCCGCGCTTCAAAAATGTATGGACTTGCTCATGAAATTATGATGTGAACCTTTTGGAGTGTAACTTTGGATTCAACATAAATAAGTAGTATGATATTTGATTTGATCAAGGAGCGAAGAAGTATTTTTCCTCAGCAGTATATAGACAAGCCCATCGCCAAGGAAACCTTGGAAAAGATTTTGGAAGCAGCCAATTGGGCTCCTACGCACAAGAAAACAGAACCTTGGCGCTTTAAAGTCCTCACTGGCGAGAAGAAACAGGAATTGGGTATTTTCCTCTCGAACAAATATGAAGAAGTGGACCCGAACCCAAAACAGATGACCATTAAAAAATTACAGTTCAATCCGTCCAGCTCGGGAGCTGTAATTGCCATTTGTATGCAACGAGACCCAAAAGAGAGTTTGCCCGAGTGGGAGGAAATCGCATCTACGGCCATGGCGGTACAAAATATGTGGTTGTGCTGCACCGAACTTGGCATAGGAAGTTACTGGTCTTCACCCGGTCTCATCAAGTTTATGGACGAATTCTTTGATTTGAATGAGGGAGAAAAATGTTTGGGCTTCTTCTACATAGGATATTTCGAGGGTGATGTAATACCATCCGCAAGAACCCCGATTGCCGATAAAGTGGAGTGGTTTGACTAACTAAACGTGAAAAGTTCTCCCGCGTATTTGATGGCTATGTAAACGTAAAAAACGGCATAAGCAACCGTAAGCACAAACTTCATAAAAGTGCCCGTCAAAAAACCTAAAAACGAACCAAAAGCCGCCTTAAGGGCGGTTTTTTTATTGGCCTTGTTCAATAATTCTCCCACCAATGCACCAATAAATGGCCATATGATGATGCCGAACGGACCAAAAATAGGTACAAAGATGGCCACTAAAAGCCCTATCATAGTACCCCACATGCCTCCTTTGGTGCCACCGAACTGTTTGGTGCCCATGGCTGGTATTATATAATCCAGAATGGTTATGGTAATTGCGAGTACAAACGTGATTCCAACAATCCACCAATTATCTGGTACCGCCTTGGTCAAGTAGAGCAAAAGTAGTCCGACCCAACTAATGGGCGGCCCGGGTAAAACGGGCAAAAAACTGCCCAGTATACCGACCAGCATCAGAAGAAACCCCAAAATGAGCAATGCAATATCCATGGAAGTGTTTTACTGTTAGACAAATGTAGCGGACTATTGTTACAAACAAAATCTATTTTTTGAACTAAAAAATTAGTTTAAACTAAATATTTAGTTATATTTGTTTTGTATTGAACTAAAAAATTAGTTGAAAATGAAACAACTCACCAAGGCAGAAGAAGAGGTAATGCAGCTCCTTTGGAAAATTGAAAAAGGAAATGTAGCCGCAATTTTGGACGAACTCCCAGAACCCAAACCGGCATATAATACCGTGTCAACCATTATTAGAATTTTAGAGGACAAAGGATTCGTGTCCCATGAGAAGGTAGGGAAGGGACATGTGTACTTTCCTTTGATGAAAAAGGAAGAGTACAGCAATCAACGTTTGAATACCCTGATGGATGGGTATTTCCAAGGGTCATTTACGAGTATGGTATCCTTTTTTATGAAGAAGAACGATATCAGCTTGAAGGAACTCGAAGACATTATGAAGAACATTAAAGACAACGAGAAATGATTACCTATATCTTGGAATCCTTGGCGTTTCAGCTGGTCTTTTTATTGACTTACGACCTTTTTCTAAAGAAAGAGACCTTTTTTCAATGGAACCGTGTATACCTCTTGGGTACGTTTGCGCTGTCCCTAATATTGCCTTGGGTAAAGATTCAGGCCCTACAGACCATTATGCCAGAGGAATTAGAAACCACAACAGTATTTCTATCCCAATTGAACGGTGTGGTGTTGGGTCCCGGTGCTGAACAAACAAATTTTCTGGAACGTATTCCATGGCCGTATTTGGTTTTGGGGGCTGGAAGCATTTTGGCTGCCATTTGGTTTGCGTACAAGTTAATTCAACTTGTAAGGCTTAGAAATAAAAGTGTTGTGGAGAATTTTAAAGAGTTTACCAAGGTCACCGTTCCCAAGAGTACTTCTGCTTTTTCTTTTTTCCGAAACATTTTTATGGGCGAGGAAATCAAAAAGGACAAGGAAGTCAACATCTTGGCTCACGAGTTGGTGCATGTAAAACAATGGCACACCTTGGATTTGCTCTTTTTTGAGCTGGCCCGAATCGTCTTCTGGTTCAATCCGTTAGTGTATATCTACCAAAGTAGACTTGCCGAGCTTCATGAATTTATTGCAGATGAAAAGGCCGTAAAACAAAACAAGGCCGCACATTTCGAGATGCTATTGTCCGAAGCATTCCAAACACAGAATATCAGTTTTGTCAATCAATTTTTTAATAAATCACTAATCAAAAAACGAATAGTCATGTTACAAAAAAACAAATCCAAGGCCGTATGGCAGTTAAAATATGTATTGCTCTTGCCTCTTGTTTTAGGAATGCTGGTTTATTCTTCTTGCGAAAAAGATTCGAGTTCAGAAGCCGATTCCAATGTTGAACTTTCTCTAGAGGAGCGTTTGGTGGAGTTGAATAATGAAATCGAGGAAAAGGATTCCCTTAGCGAGAAGGAACGAAATCAAATTGCTAAAATGGCCCAAACTATGCTTGATCGTATGAACAGGTCTGCTAAAGAAGTTGATGGATGGACCGTGAAAGCTGGTGTCCAAACTTCTGGAGGTGTGGGAGTTCCCTTTGCGGTTATTGATGAAGTGCCTGTTTTTCCAGGCTGTGAAAATGCCGTAGATAAAAGGGATTGTTTCCAAGAAAAAATTCAAGCACACATCCGTAAACATTTTAATTATCCTGATGAAGCACAAGCTTTAGGTATTCAAGGCAGGGTAAG
This sequence comes from Flagellimonas chongwuensis, assembly GCF_013376415.1. Lineage (GTDB taxonomy): Bacteria > Bacteroidota > Bacteroidia > Flavobacteriales > Flavobacteriaceae > Flagellimonas > Flagellimonas chongwuensis. Next base: position 194,126 of record NZ_WYET01000003.1, on the reverse strand, counting down.
TACTATTTTCATAATGGATGAGCAGGGGAATGTGGTCGATATCAATATGAGGGGACCTCATGAACTTCTAGAGAAAGAAACCGAACGTATCTTATCCAAGTTGCCACAAATGCAACCGGGCAAACACGAAGGTAAGACGGTCAAGGTTCCTTTTTCGATTCCAATAACATTCAGGCTACAAGGTAATAATGACGATGAATTGAACAAAGAGATTCAAAAATTTGGTGAGCGCGTAGATGGTTGGGTACCATTCACTGCCATCGATGAGGCACCCATTTTTCCTGGCTGTGAAAGTGCTGCGGACAAAAGGGCCTGCTTCTTGGAGAATGTCCAAAACCATATCCGTAAGCACTTTAATTATCCGAAAGAGGCTCAAGAACAAGGAATACAGGGGAGAGTGGCCATTATGTTCGGTATAAATGCGGATGGAGATATCGTGGATATCAAATCCAAGGGGCCAAGTCCTATTTTAGAACAAGAATCACATAGAATCATTTCCAGATTGCCAAAAATGGTACCTGCCAGACAGGATGGAAAACCTGCCGATGTTATTTTCTCCATTCCCATCACATTTAAATTAAAATAAGGAACTCAATTTGAAAAAGACATTTGTTCTCTTTCTGTTTATACTTTTTAAAGCCGGTGCACAAACATCGGCTTTGTCGGTAGCGGATAGTTTGTTTGCTTTGGGCAACTATACATCGGCCATCAATGCATATGCAAAGGAAGGGGGTGAAAAGGCAAACTTTCAGATTGCTAGGGCCTACAATGCCATAGGGAATTATGATAAGTCCATTGCGCAGTATACAGCTATTTTGGACAATAACCCTTCATTGGAATTGGCACGCTTTGAATTGGGCAAACTGTTGTTGAAAACCAAAAACTATTTGTCCGCCATGGAAATGTTTCAGGTTTTGACATCATCGGAACAACAGAATCCTGAGTATTTCTATTACTTGGGAAGAACCTACGAATCCTTGGATAAAGCTGATAGAGCTAATAGGGCATTCAAGGCTGCCGTGGAAATGGACAGTGCCCATTTACGGAGTCTTTATGCGTTGGGCAAGTATTATGTAGGTCAAGAAATAAAGGATTCAGCCTTGGTCTATATTGATAAGGGACTTCGCTTTTACGAGAGCGATGTGGCCATGATCAATTTAAAGGCATTGGCTTTTTTTAATAACGGACAGTTTCAATTAGCCATTCCCCATTTCGAACGATTATTGGAATTGGGGGAGCAAAAGCCTTTTGTTTATGAAAAATTGGCCTTTAGTTATTTCCGAAACTGGGAACCCGAAAAGGCATTGGAGGCCTATCACAAATTAAGCGGCTTTCCAGGTAAAGTTGCAGCAGCGTACATTGGTTTGGGGGATGTATTTTTTGAAGAAAAACAACTGGACAGTGCCCAATACTATATCGAAAGATCCATTGAGGAGCGAATGGCTACATTTCCACAGGAATATGCCGACCTTGGCCGCATAGCCCGATTAAAAGGACATACCAAAAAATCCATGGATTACTATGTAAAAGCTTGGAAAGAGAACAAGGACAATTATTACAACTATTACCAAATCTGTATTTTGGCAGATGAATACTACAAAGACCCTAAAACTAGTTTAAACTATTACGAAAAGTTATTGGATATGTATCCAGATATAGTTCCTTGGCTCAAGGAACGGGCACAAAACCGTATTTCCGAAATAAAGGAGGAAATCCATTTTGCCGGCAACTGATTTCTTCAAAATGTCGTAATTTCAGCCAAATTCTAGGGGCTGTCATGCAGAAGTTTGTTTTGTTAATCATTTTTATGGGGTTGCTCGTGTCCTGCGAGCTGTTCGAGTCTAAGGAGGACAAGACCCAAAAATTGGTGAACGAGGAACTTATGGCCATCGATTGGAACGATGTGGATCAATATCCACTTTTCGATGATTGTGACGAAACCGCTCCCAAAGATGCTCAACAGGAGTGTTTCCAAAATGTGATCACCGAATATTTTTCCGAAGCTTTGGCCGGACTCAAGTTTCAAGCTCGAAACGATATGAACGATACCGTTTATATTGATTTTCTGATTGATGAGCACGGTTTTATTTCGGTGTTGAACGTGGAAGAAAAAACATCGGTACTCAATGAAATATCGGATTTCAACACCAAAATCTCTGAACGTTTGAACGATTTGACTACCGTAGCCCCTGCATTGAAAAGAGGAAACCCCGTAGGTTTGCGGTTTAGGCTTCCGCTGGTATTAAACACCAACTAATTTGGCAACAGAAAAAATCATATTGGGTATAGACCCGGGAACCACGATTATGGGTTTCGGTATCATTAAGGTCATCAACAAACAAATACACTTTGTGCAGATGAACGAGTTGATGCTGAAAAAGTATGATGACCCCTATACCAAGCTCAAACTTATTTTTGAACGCACGTTGGAACTCATCGACACCTATCACCCCGATGAAATCGCCATCGAAGCCCCGTTTTATGGAAAAAATGTACAGTCCATGCTCAAATTGGGACGTGCCCAAGGTGTGGCAATGGCGGCAGGATTATCCAGAGAGATACCAATCACAGAGTATATGCCCAAAAAGATTAAAATGGCCATCACGGGCAATGGAAATGCCAGTAAAGAACAAGTGGCCCGGATGCTCCAAAGTGTCTTAAAACTGAAAAGTTTGCCTAAAAATCTCGACAGTACCGATGGTCTGGCCGCCGCCGTTTGTCATTTCTACAATGAGGGCAGGGTAGAGGTCGGTAAAAGTTATACAGGTTGGGAGGCTTTTATCAAACAAAATCCTGATAAGATTAAGTGACGATTGAATGAGCGGTATTTACATTCACATCCCTTTTTGCAAACAAGCGTGCCACTATTGTGATTTTCATTTTTCCACACAGTTGGGTAAAAAGGAAGTCATGGTCAATGCCATTGCCAAAGAACTGGTTTTACGGAAATCGGAGGTCATTGATGAGGTCGAGACCATTTATTTTGGTGGTGGAACGCCGTCGGTTTTATCCAATGATGAAATTGAATTTTTGATTCAGGCAGTCTACGACAATTATAAAGTAATTGACAGTCCAGAAATCACTTTGGAAGCTAACCCGGATGATTTGGTGTCATCTCGAGCGCAGTCGAGAGATTGCTTTTCGGAATATAAAAAGGCAGGAATTAACCGCTTAAGTATCGGTGTCCAATCTTTTTTTGATGAAGACTTAAAATTGATGAACCGTGCCCACAATGCCGGTGAAGCGGAGCAATGCATCAAAAAGGCAACACAATATTTCGACAACATTACCATCGATTTGATTTATGGAATCCCAGGGATGGATAATGACCGTTGGAAGGCCAACATCCAAAAAGCGTTGGATTTTGGCCTGCCCCATATTTCCAGCTATGCACTAACGGTCGAACCCCGAACCGCCCTAAAAACATTTATAGAAAAAGGTGTCGTTCCCGATGTGGACGATGAGCAGGCTCAAGAACAGTTTCATATTCTGGTGGATATGTTGGAAGCTGAAGGATTTGTCAATTATGAAATTTCCAACTTTGGCAAGCCTGATTATTTCTCCAGAAACAACACTGCCTATTGGTTGGGCAAAACTTATTTGGGCGTTGGGCCATCGGCTCATTCTTTTGATGGAACACATCGCAGCTGTAACATACGGAACAACCCGACCTACATCAAAAAAATCGAAGAGGACAAATTGCCCATGGAAATTGAGACACTTTCCATGACAGATAGGTACAACGAATATGTAATGACGGGCCTACGGACCATTTGGGGCGTGGATTTGGCTAGAATAGAAAGTGAATTTGGAGAAAATTATCTGAGGTACATCAACCAACAATCATCCAAATTTCTGGAACAGCAACTACTGCTAATCAGAGATGGAAAATTGCTCACCACCAAAAAAGGTAAGTTTTTGGCGGATGGAATTGCATCGGACCTTTTTATGCTTAACATAAAGTAGTAAATTGTCGGTCCTGCATACGAGCAGGAAGAAATAAAGTAGAATTAATTCCCGGAACATAAGGAAAGTTTAAAAGAAACCTAATTTGATTGCCACCATAAAACACAATTCCCGAAACTATAAAATAGACCTGGCCAAACCGCTTGATATCTCCATTCCTCTCAAAGGTGGCGACAAAAACGTAAATGCGTGGTATTTGGACCCGCCAAAAATCACACCGCACGAAGAGGATGGATTTGTGGGCAAGGTAACCGAGGGAGCATCCACCAATTTCAACGATATTTGGTTCAACCCTCATTCGCATGTAACACATACCGAATGTTTGGGACATATATCAGAAGAGTTCAATTCCATCAATAAAAGGTTAAAGAAATTCTTCTTTTTGGCGGAAGTGATCACAGTGGCACCCGAACAATTGAACGGTGATTTTATTATCTCCGAAAAGCAATTGAAATATGCCTTGGGAAACAAAAAACGACAAGCCGTAGTGATACGCACCCTGCCGAATTTAGGGGACAAAAAGTCCAAAAGATACTCAGATTCAAATCCACCTTACCTCATGGAGAATGCAGCCAAGTATCTGGTGAAAAAAGGAGTGGAACACTTACTGGTCGACCTTCCATCGGTGGATAAGGAAAGGGATGGAGGGGAATTGTTGTCGCACAAAGCTTTTTGGAACATGGCTGGCAAGCCAAGGACGAAAGCGACCATTACGGAATTTATTTATGTTCCTAACCCTGTGGAGGACGGCACCTATTTCTTAAACTTGCAAGTAGCGCCTTTTGAGAACGATGCAAGTCCTTGCAGGCCGGTACTTTTTAAAATTGAAGACAACTAAATGAAGACGACCCTAAAACTGGAAGAAGCCATGATGTTTGCTTTTGGCATTTATCTGTTCAGTCTATTGGACTATGCTTGGTGGTGGTTTATAGTGTTGATTTTGACCCCCGATATCGGTATGGTAGGCTACCTTTTCGGAGATAAGGCCGGCGCCTTTTGTTATAACCTGTTCCATCATAAGGGGGTTGCCATTATATTCTATTTAACGGGCATCTACTTTTCCATACCTTTATGCCAATTGATAGGGATAATTCTGTTTTCGCACTCTGCGTTGGACCGAATTTTTGGCTACGGATTAAAATTTGACAAGGGATTCAGGTTTACCCATTTGGGTGAAATAGGCAAGTAACATGGGAGACATTGTAGATATAGTTTTAGGGTTGATTCTGGGTGCAATATTGATGTATTGGGTCTATTCCCTATTTAGAAAAAAGAAGGACAGGGAAATTACGGAGGAGCAGTCCACCGTAATTCTCAATAAAATCCGAAGCGTTTGCAAATTGGTATCAGTGGAAGGTGATTTTGCAGAGATATATCACTATGAGAATACCAAGGACAGCTTTATGAGCCTGTTCCGTAGTAAGAAGAAAGCATTGATAGTCATCAAGGCCAAAGCACACATCGGCTATGATCTGAACAAGCTCAACATGAAGGCCGAAAACCAGAACAAGAAGATAGTGCTGAGCCATTTTCCGGAACCGGAAGTATTGTCCATTGAGCCCGACCTTCAGTTTTATGACATTAAAAATGGTATCTTCAACAGCTTTTCGCCCACAGATCTGACCAATCTCAACCAAGAGGCCAAGGAGCACATCAAACAAAAGATACCTGAGAGCGGACTTATGGAAACAGCAAGAATGGAAGCCTTGCAAGCCGTTTTGGTGGTGGAGAAAATAGTAGAGACCATTGGGTGGACATTGGATTATTCCGCCCTTGAAATATCGAACAGGGAAAAACAATCTTTAGAAGAATAGTATGAAAACAAAAATAATAACCTTGCTCTTGGTAGGCGTTTTGGCCTCCAGTTGTGAACAAACCAAAAGCGAAATGAAGACTAATTTTGACCACACTTTTACACATACCGTGTTCTTTTGGTTCAAGAATCCCGATAGCCAAGAGGCCAGGGATACCTTTGAAGCCTCGTTGACCAAGTTTTTGAACAATTCCGAGTATGCCAAGACCAAATTCATAGGCAAACCACCAAGGGCGACCCGCGATGTGGTCGATGATTCGTTTACCTACTCCTTGATCCTATCGTTTGAATCCGCCGAAGACCAAGCAGCATATCAAGAGGAACCACCACACATGGTGTTTATAGAAGAGTGTGAAGACCTGTGGGAAAAGGTCATTGTTTACGACTCCGAGGGAATACAACAATGAATGTAGAGGAGCTTAGGGAACTTTGCCTGAGCAAAAAGGGAGTGGCAGAGGAATTGCCTTTTGATGCCCATACTTTGGTATTTAAGGTAATGGGGAAAATGTTTGCCCTGGTCCCTTTGGAACGGCTCCCGTCCCAATGTAATTTAAAGTGCGACCCCGAAAGAAGCGAGGAGCTCCGAGAGGAACACGATGGTGCCATTATACCGGGTTACCACATGAGTAAAAAGCATTGGAACACATTGTTTATGGAACAACTCCCACCTGAATTGATTAATGATTTAGTTGACCATTCCTATGATTTGGTCGTATCCGGATTAACCAAAAAGCTTCAACAAGAGCTCAACAATTTAGGTTGATAGTACATGGAAGATTTAAAGGGCTTTTATACCTCCCAACGAGAAAAACATCAGCAAGAACTTCAACAAGTCAAAAAACGATTGGGCCTATTGGCTACATTGCGACTATCTGTTTTTGTGGCTATGGCATTAGGTGTCTATTTTCTTTGGGGCAACTCGTTGTTATTTGTGTTGTTGCCTGTTGGCTTCATCCTGTTTTTGTATTTGGTCACTCGGTTCAGCAACGTAAAAAGATATAAGGAATATCTGCAAAGGCTTATTGAGATCAATGACACTGAACTGGATATTTTGGCCCGCCGATTTCACTATCTACCGGAAGGCAAGGAGTTTCTGGAACCGGACCATCCTTATGCACAGGATTTGGACATTTTTGGACGTGGCTCCTTTTATCAGTACGCGAACCGTACCACTTTGGTGCAGGGCAGGGAAGTATTTTCAAACCTGTTGTTGGATGGATATCCAAAGGATATTGCCCTAAAGCAGGCTGCAATTCAAGAATTGGCCCAGTTGCCCGAATGGCGTCAACATTTTTCAGCATTGGCTGGAGAGACAAAACCTAAAATCGCTCCTGATGTGGTTTCCGATTGGATGAAAAACCACAAACCGTTTATGCCCAAGTGGGCGGGAACCCTACCACTCATTTTTACATTTTTATCCTTGGTCTTGATTGCATTGGCATTCTTAGGGTATGTTCCAGAGAGTTTGATTTTGTTCTGGTATGTACTCGGTGCTGGAATGGTTGGCCGTTTCGCTAAAAAAATTCTTTCATTTACGGGAAAAGTCTCCGAGGCACAAGAAACCATTCAACAACATCAACGGCTGATCTCGGAACTTGAAGAGCGGACATTTTCTTCAGAAGTATTACAAGAACTTCAGAAGAAATTAGAGGTAAAAGGAGAGAAGACCTCAAAAATATTGAAGCGGTTTTCCCAAAGCACCACGATGCTGGAACAGCAATACAACCTTTTGATTTCAATGTTTGCCCAAGGTCTGGGACTCTATAGTGTCTATTATGCTTTTAGTGTTGAAAAGTGGATTTCAACCTACGGAGAAGAGGTGGAAGGTTGGTTTTCGGCCATTGCCCAGTTTGATGCATACATCAGCTTGGGTACATATGCCTTTAATCATCCCGATCATACCTATCCAACATTGGTGCAGAATGATGCTGTACTAAGTGGCAAGGAAGTGGGGCATCCTCTTGTGGATCCTCAAAAAAATATTCTGAACGATTTTGAAATAGGAAAAGGCCGCTTCTGTATTGTTACCGGGGCCAATATGGCCGGGAAAAGTACATTTTTACGTGCCATTGGCCTGCAGATAGTTATGGCGAACATGGGCCTGCCAGTAAAGGGGAAAGAGGTACATTATAATCCTGTACGTTTGTTGACCAGTATGCGTTCTTCGGATTCCTTGACGGACGAAACCTCTTATTTTTATGCCGAGCTCAAACGCTTAAAATATATCGTGGATGAGTTGGAAAAGGACGACTGCTTTGTAATCCTGGATGAAATATTAAAAGGCACCAACAGCGTGGATAAGGCCGAAGGCTCCAAAAAGTTTGTAGAGCGATTGGTAAAAAACGGGTCCACGGGGATGGTCGCTACGCACGATTTGAGCCTGTGTACCTTAGCCGATGAACTTCCAGAAGTGGAAAACCGCTATTTTGATGCACAAATTGTGGATGGTGAGCTCTTTTTTGATTATAAGTTTAAAGAGGGTGTCTGCCAAAATATGAATGCCTCCTTTCTGTTGCGAAAGATGGATATCATTAAAGATTAAAAAGGGTAACCAATAGCAAAGTTTAGAGTGGCATTGTTTCCCTTATTACCAAAGAAGGGCACATTCCATCGGTCATTTTCAGGTCGGGACGGCACCCTGAACGGAGAGGCCAGGTCAAACCGAATCACAAAATTTTGAATATCCACTCGAAGACCAAAACCAAATCCCGCTGCAACTTCGTTTAACCAATCCGATTCAAATTTACCATCGGTAAAAAGGGAGTTGGAAGAGGTACTGTTTTGTTGGTCATTTTCCAATTCGTCATAGTTTCCGGTAAGCCAAACGTTCCCCGCATCCACAAAAAAGGCACCTTTTAAATAAGAAAATATGGGAAAGCGATACTCAAGGTTAGCTTCCAGTTTTAGGTTACCAGAGCGATCAAAATAGTCGGTGGAGGAATCGTCTGCAACCGCATTGAAGTTGCCCGGTCCCAAAGAACGGATATCAAATGCCCTAACACTGTAGGGACCCCCGGAGAAGAATTGCTTTACAAAGGGTAAGGTTTCACTGTTTCCGTAGGGTACACCCCACCCGGCGTAGACTCTTGAAACCAATGTTTGCTCTCTGTCCCATCTTAAATAGAAACGAAAATCAACATCCATTTTTGCATATTGGGCATATTCGGAGCCTAGAATTGTGCCAGAACCGCCGTCAATCAAACTGAAAAGGTTGCCTGCCAAATCAATGTTGGTGGAGAAGAAAATAGGATATTCCTTATCTATATCCGAGACTTCATCATAAGTGAATCCATACAAAAGTCCGGCAATAAAACGTTGCTCAAAACTTCTTTGTAGAAAAGGATTGTCGTCCAATATTTGTTGAAATTCATCCGTTACATTGGACAGTCTGGAGTAATTTAAGCTTATCGGGTCCAATTGGTGATAGACATACCTATTTTCCTTCCAGGTGTATCCAAAAGAGCCGTTTATGGAGCTTAAGGTGAACAATTGGCTTCGTCTTAGATAATCGACACCTGCTGAAATCTTGGTCTTAGGTACTGAATATCTAAAATTTCTTGGTGAAAACGGAATGGATCTGGGAAAAATCAAATCACCTTTTACACCCCAAGCAATGCTGCTCAAGTTTGAATTATCGCCAGAACTTAATTGTGACTCATAGGAGAAATGTGTGGACAGGCTTAAGGTTTCTCCGCCGTGAAAGAGGTTTCTGTTACTGTAAGTCAACAGTAGACCAGGCCCGGTGAACCCGTTTGATTTGGTCACAGCCTGAATTTCTGCCCGTAGAGAGCGTTTCGTTAAAGGTGCCAGATAGATATCAGCTGCTAGTGAGCCTCCCTTGCCATTGGCCATAGTGGTGTCCAGTTCCCGATATTGAATATTTACATACTTATAACTGCCTAATGAGGACAACCGGTTACTTGTGATTTTGGAGGTGTTGGCGTTGTAAAGGTCACCTTCTTTAAAGAGCATATAGGTCTCCAGTAACTCAGGTTTAAAATAGTATTCGTTCTGAATAAAATCCGTGCCATTTATGGTAGTTATATTCTGTTTGGAAAGTGGCAGGGTGTCCCCCTCGATGGAATAATTAGGATATACCGTTATGGAATCGATGGTGTAGGGTATCGCTGTTTTTTTGGGTGCTTTCTTTTTTAATCGAAGGAATAGATCAAATTTTCGGTTTTTATATTGATTGGTGTCCGCTTCAAAAATGAAAAGGTTTGCATTACTGTTGTAGTAGCCTCGTTGTTTCAGGTTAAAATCAAGTCTTTCTCGTTCCGCTTTTAGCAGGTCGAGGTCAAATCGGTCGTCTTTGGATAATGGGGACTCCTTGGCAATGTCGGTCAGCTCCTCGTATATAGGGAGGGAATCTTTATCAACTTGATAATTTTCCAGCGTGTAGGGTACTTCAACTGTTGCTGTGTAATTTACGGAAGCACGCTTTTTCTTAAGAATGGTCTCCGAGCTGGCCTTGCTGTAGAAAAATCCATTGTTGTCCAAACGGTTCAGAATAAGTTCCTCTACTCGCTCAGGATTTACTTCGGAAAAATACACAGGTTCCTCTCCAAAGGATTTGTTCAGAAATCGATATATAAAACCGGGCTTTTCTCGCTGTGCTTTATAATGAAAGAACAAACCGGGTTTCATTCCAAGAAATGTGGTGTTTGGATTGGGTTCAATCAAACTGGTCAATTCGACTTTTACATCTTTTACTTGACCAACATCCCCCTCTTTTTCCAAATTTAACTCGGCACCGGTGTACAGTCGCTCACCCTCTGGAATAAATTTTTGGATACTACAGGAGTGCAGCAAGGTGATTGCCATCAAACCAAAGAACAGATATTTTATAAGTTGATTTTTCAAAAACTAATGTTTGGGTTATGGGTTATTTTCTTGCTTGTTCTTGGTTTCTTCGTCCTGCTCATCCTCTTCTTCTTTGGCCTTTGGTTTGATGGGACTGAACAATTGACTGAACTTGTTGAATTCCCTGTCAAAAATAAAGGCCAGTCCGGTTACGATCAATTGGCCATCAATAATATTTTGGTATTCCTGTCGCCTAAAGCCCTTCAACCGATAATTGCCTTGTTCGTTCAAAAGATACTCCAATGTTACATTACCGATCACGGGTGTGGCGGTCTCGGAACTGGATGGTGTACCTTCTACATCAACGGCGCTACCGGCCGAAACGATGACACGGTCATTAAATAATTTCTTTTGTGCGCTGATGTTCAACTGTGTTCTATTTTGTAGCCCATCTCCTTGCGTTTCTTGGAAGCTGTCCAAGTCAAAATCCAGTTCTAGTCCAGTATTGCCCAATAATCTGTTGGAGATGGTATTAAGTTCGCCGGATAGTACTTTGTTCACGTTATTACGTGCGAGGGCAACGGCGCCTCCGGCACTTCCATCACTTCCTGAGGTAGGATAAAAACGGTTCAAAGCCAACAGTGAAAACACTTGTTTGTTGAGTTCGGATTCCTGTTGGTTCAACTGTTGGATGCGCCCATACACACCGCCACCATAACTTCCTTGGGCATTTTCTGGCATATCAAGGGCAAATGAAATTTCCGGCCCTGTAATTTCACCCCCGATATTCAAATACACCAAAAAGGTGGAAGACCGTTGGTACTGATTGGAAACTCCGCTATCTTGACCATAGCTAATGGAAGACATCAGCGGAGCTGCAGAAGTTTCGATTTCGTAGGTGGCGGTTACATCCAATTTCGCGTTGTACGGGTCTCCGGACCAAGTAACACTGCTGCCTTTATTTATCGTAAACTCTCGGCTCACCAAATTGTAAAGACTCGTTTTATAAAATCCCGAACTAAGCTCCAATCTGCCCGACAGTCCAATATCCTGATTTGGATTGATATCCAATTTTAAATTGGCATTACCGGAAGCCTGTAGCATATCCCCTGTTTTTTCATCCAATATCACCTTAAAGACCGCTTCGTCCGAAATTTCTAGATTTGTACTGATATCCATTCCGGCAAAAACAGAATCGGGAGCTTCATTGGAATCCCTTGTCAATATGGCATCAGGATTTTCTCTGTTGACAAATATCACCACGCCTTCCCTTCCTTGAATTTCATACTGGGCTTGTGGAACCACATAGGTGAGGTTGGTGGCGTCACCAATCGTGAAACTTCCGTTGATTATAGGAATCTCTAAATTGCCGGTCACCTCTACATCTGCATCAATTACCGCTGTACCATAAACCAGTTCGTTATCGCCCTTTTTGGAGTCAAGCGCCTTAAAGTTGTCAGCAGTAATCGATAATTCAAAATCTGGGTTCAGAAGGTCTCCGGTTATTATAGAACCATCCAAAACCAATGTGCCCTTATCGGCATCGGTAATGCTAAAACTGTCGAATGTGATTTCTTCCTCATTCAGGTTTAATGTTTGATTATCTATGCCCAAGTTGGTTTTGAAGGCGGATAAGGTAATGCCAACATCGTTAAAGTTTAATCTTCCTGAATAATTTGGGTCACTTAGTGTTCCGTTCACTTCCATGTTCCCAGAAAGGTACCCGGACGGATTGGATAGTTCTTCATTTAAAAACGCTTGAACAATCTTTGTTTCAAATTTTTGAATATCCAGATCTAAATTTAATTGTGCACCGTTTTCGTTTGCCACATAATCACCTGTCAGATTTAAATCCGCGCCTCCGTTTTGCAACGCCAAATCAAAATCATAATCGGAGAGCGATTTTGATGAGGCATTTAAACTAAGGGTGCCCAACGGATTTTGCATCACGCTGAAATCGTTGATGTCCAATTTGGACACCAGCCCTGAAGCACCATATGGGTTTAACACCACAAAATTACCCTGCACTGTTCCTTTTGCCAATGCTTCATCAGGGTTTAAAAGGCTTAAAAAGGTCTGTATTTGGAAGTTTTCGAAAATGATGCCAATATGCTCTTTGTCCATTTTGGGCACTGTGGTGGAAACTTCCAGTTTTTGATTGTTCCTTGACAACACTACGTTTTGAAATTGGGTGTAAGCCTCGGTCATCGTGATTTTATTGTCATCCGGAATTTCCCACGCTTTTTTGTTCAACAATAGGTTCTCGGGGGAAATATGTAAGCTCAGGGTATCCTTTTTAAAGACCAACTCTGAAGAAATATGCATAATCTCTGTGGTGTCACTAATGGAATTAAAGTCCAGTTCCAGTTCTTTGTTCTTTAAATTCCCTTCGATGAAGGTTCTTTTAAGGTTGATGGGGTCGTATTCAAAATTTTTGAGACCTGCATAGAAATTCAGATTGGTCGAATCGCCTTGCAAATCCACTTCAAGACTATCTACAATACTTCCGGCGTACGAAAACTTTGGAACGGATACTTTCCCGTCCAGTTTTTTGGTCAATGCATTAAACTTGACATCAATGTTCAGTGAATCCAAGTCTTCGAAACCGTCCAAGAATACTTTGGAGATGATGGGCGTTGGTTTTAGGGCCAAATCCAATCTTGCCTCTACATCATCCAGATTGTGTGAAAGGCTATCCGGGGAAAAATAATTTTCCAGTTGCCGTTTTAAAGCAGTGTTTATTCTGTTCAAGGATGCATTCGAATACAGACCGCCATTTAGAAAACCACTCTTTACGGTGGCGTCGGTAATGGAATCTTCTACGCGTGCATTCAGTAGTATAGGCTCAATTTGATATTGCCTATCATCGGTCACTGCGATTCCATTTTTTATGGAAGCTTCAATGGCGTAGTTACTGGAAAGTCCTCTATATGACCCTTCGATATCCCCTGCTATCTTAATATTATCTCTTGTGAAGCCCAATTTTTGGAGGTAGGCACCGATGATGTTGGACGTAAAGGTTATATTGTTGCTTTCTGAGGTGAAATCGATGAGGGTGTTGGCTGACAAATTGAGGTTTTCATCCTTTAACGCAAGTGAAATATCACCACTCCCGTTGGAGAGTTTCCCCCTAATGGTTATATCCTTGTAATTGTATTCCTGGAATTTAAATTGACCAATGACTCCTTCCAATTGGGCATCCATATTGGACAGTTCCGTTCCCGAACCGGAACCCTTGAGTTGTAGGGAAATGGTCCCAAGTTGATTATTTTGAAGTATTGCTCCCAATTGAAGACTATCTGTGGAAATGGTTCCATTAAATTTTTTGGTTTCTCCAAGTTGTGCAGAAGCATCCAATGCTATTTGTCCCTCAGGAGTTTTTAAAATGGTATTGGTTCGGAATGATTCAAGGTCACCTTTTAGCGTACCGGTCAATGCAATGGTTTCAGGAATATTGATGGACAAACTATCCGAAGGTAAAAATGGTTGAAGGCTTTCTTTCGATGACCAAACGTTCAAGTTGTCCAAATCGTAGGAAAGGGTTTCCATTTGTGTAACGTTGGAAAGGCTTCCTTCCAATTTCAAAGATGTGGATGGTCCCCATTGCAGCTCAGACTCAAAATCATCTACTTTTTGCAGACTTCCGATAGCCCGAACGTATCCTGTTATGGGATTAGTGGACAATGTATTCAGGTAGGTGTTTTTTTGTAATTCGGGAGAAAAGCGCAGAAAATCCGAAGGATTCAGGCTCAATTGGGACAATATCAACTGAAGACTGCTATTTTCCGGATTGTTCATTGCCGAATCCAAGGATTCGTAGCGTATGTCGGCATTGGCATTGAGAGAACTCTCGTTTAGCCGTAAGGCCAAATTGGAAATAACCGCTTTGGTATCCGTGATGGATGCTCCGAAGCCTAATTGTTGTAGGGCTATACCAGAACTTTCACGAAAACTGAACGCTTCAAGTTCAATAGCCAAGTCCGAAGGAGCGTAGTTCAAATCATCCGCTTTGAAAGTAAGTTCATTGATGGTAAAGGCATCAGGGTTAAAAATAGAATCGTTTTGCTTTGCACCATTTTTTGAAAAACGTAAGGTGTTTGATTCCAAATCCAGTTGATTGGCCTGTAATTCCATTTCCGGCCACTGGAAAGGACTGCTTTCCTGTTGACTTTTAATGGTGTCCTTGGCTTGATTTAGATTCAATACAATATTGGAGTTCTTTAGCGCTATTTCATCCGTTTTGTAACTGTTGTTGGCTACATCAATGGCAAGCTCGGTCAAATCAAATTCGGATAATTGCAACCTGGTCTGAATGTCATCAGGGTCTGAATTGTATACAAGCTCTACCTTTTCCAACTGAATGCCATCGATTGAGATTTTGGGTGGGGTCGAGGTTGAAGTATCATCAGAAGTTGGAGGGGTACGGGTTTGCTCATAGGAAAGTTGACTGTCCTTTAAAACAAAATCATCTATTCCGAAATTCATTTCGTCAAGGTCGAATTCGGTTACCTCAATTTGCATTTCACCGAGGTTCAAATTGATTTTGGTTCCCAGATAGGTGTCATCATACCGCACTTTCCAATCGGTAAATTGAAAGTCACCCAGCGAAATGGACATGGGCTCGGAAACCGAAGTGGTATCCGAAGTGGCAAAGGCATCTATCAAAAAGGCAAAATTGAAACTTTCAGCGTCCGTGCCCCGTCGTATATTGGCCACTAAGTTTTTGGAGTCTACATCGTCAATGGAAAGTTCATTTTTAACGAGCAAAGGATAAATGGGGAGGTCCATTTGAATTTCTTGGGAGTAGAGAAGGGTATCCCCCTGTTTATCTTCAAGGTATATTCCCTCTGCCATGATGTTCCCGGAAAAGGTGATGAAGACTCTTTCTACCTCGACCTTGGTATTTGTTTTACCGGATACATAATCCGTAAGTTTTGAAACAATAATATTTTGTGCCCAAGGAGTTCGGATGATCACCACCAAAATGATGAACAATGTCAACAAAACAAGAATGCTTTTCCCGATTAATCTCAGGATTCGTTTCCGGTTCCATTTATTATCCTTCATACACGTTAAATCGAAGCGCTTTAGTCACTATTATTTTCAAATCGCTTAAAAACACAGTGTAAAGATAGGGCAGTGCTATGTAAGAAGGATGCTGAAACGGGATAAAGAATATCTCGATTGAATCAACGGTGTATTTAAAAATTTAAAGATTTTTAACCTGAAGCTTGTGGAAGCTGTCCGCCTGCAAACGTAACAATTCTTCTGCTTTTTCCTTTTTGTAGCGATAGAGCTCCTCCTCGTTTTTAATGTCCGCGTAGATTTGCTGGTTGAGCTCCCCATCGGTGGCCAACAAAAGTTTGCGTTGCTCCACTTTTTGGGTAATCCAAGTAGCCACTACACTTTCTTGCTCTTCGAATTTGAAGTCGTATTCTCCTTTCGGAGACATTAATTTTGCGATGATGGGCGCGGTTTCGATGGCCAAGAACAGCAAAAAGATAAAGAAAGAAGGAAACCAAGGCAATTTGCCCAACGCGTCGATTCGAGCCATCAACCCGTCAAAACCATCGATTATGGGTTGGGAGTTGGCCACTGCCGTATCATAGTCGGTTTGTAGAGCTGCTATTTCTGTTTCAATGGCAGCAATTTTTCCTGTATTGGTTTCTTTCAAGGTATTCAGTTCCGCCAGAGCCGCATCGTGCTTTTCGCGTTTTTCTTTGTATACAGGACCTTTGCCCAAAAGACCGGTTCCCGCTCTGCCTTCGGCTTCGGAAATGTAGGTGTCATAAAGCGCGTTGGTCTCTGCTTCTTTTGTGGCAACTTCACTCTTCAGGTTGGCAATATCTTGGTTGAGGTTTTCAATTTTTGGGGTGTATTGGAGCGCCAATTGTTCCTTGTTGTCCAAGGTCATGGCATTTTTTTCTTCCAATAGTACTTGATTGATTTCTTTTTCAAAAATCTTCATCTCCAACGGTTTGGAAATCACAACGGCAATGATCAGCGCCAAAACAATTCGAGGGGCCGCTTGTAATAATTCGCCCTTGAAATTGTCCCGTTTTTTGATGGTGGAAACAATATATCTATCCAAATTGAAGATGAGAAGGCCCCATATCAAACCAAAGAATGTGGCTATATAAACGTTGTCAAAAACAGTGTAAAGCGCATAGCCCGAAGCTATAAATGCCATAACGGCCGTAAAAAATACCGTGGCACCGATACCAGCGTATTTGTTGCGTTCCCCGTTGGAACAAGTCTCTAAAATTTGGGTGTCCGCTCCCGAGCAGAAAATAAAAAAGCGTTGTAACATAGTGTGTTCTCTTTGATTGATAGGATATTAGAACGTGATTTTGGGTGATTTGTTACATAAAAAGCCCCATAATCGGGGCTTTTAACAATTTTTAAGTATCAAAAACTTAATTTTCTATGACGATGGGGTCGGTTGATAGTTTAACGACAGGGTTGGCACCATTGGATTCCCTCGAGTCAATATTTATGCGTTTGTTCTTTTGGACCACCTCAATGGCTTTTTCCCCAGAAATTTCTTTGCCGTTCAAGGTAAAGGTTGCTCCTTGAGCGACCATTTTTTTAATGTGCTCGATTGGTTTTGGCGGTGCAGGAGGTGCCGGAGGTTGAACTGGACTGTGGGCTTTAGTGGCTTTCGCCCCCGCTTCGCTCATAGGAGACATGGGTGGTTCCGGCGAGCTTGGTACAGGTGGGGCTGGTGGAAAATCCGGAAACGGTTCGGCATCTTTACGTTGTTTCTCGGACATTTTACCATAGATTTCTTTTAAGCGTATCACCTCACTCTTTTTAATCATCATGTGGTTACGGTCCATTTCATTGTACTTTTTGGCCAAGGTGTTGTACTCTTTCATTTCTGCGCGAGTGGCGCTTCCTTGCTGTTGCATTTTTGGTCCCACAATATTGATGGTCGCGGTACCATATTCTTCAAAGATCATATCCACTTTTTGGATGATGTCTTTTGGGGTAGTCGCTTCCACATTAATGATTGAACGAATAGTTTTTTCTCGTTCATCAAAAGAGAGATGGTCATTGATTTTTGAAAGCTCATTCTTCAAGTCCTCCAACGGGACCAACTTATTTTGAAACAACAGCTTGCCATTTTTATTGATGTGGATTTCAACCGGGTTAATGGTTTTGTTGGTGTTATTTTGATTCTGTTTTGAAGTATAAACCGCATAATTGGCTTTATTCCCAGGACCCAACGGGGTCATACCAATTATTTGGTTTCTCTTGATAAGGTTGTTTAATGTGTTGGCAGGCACAATGGTTTCATCGTCAACGAGGACCAAATCATTCTTGGAATTTAGTTTTATCCAACTGTCGCTCAATAGGTAGAAGTCTTTATCTATTTGCATGAAAACATTTTGATTGCCCTTTTTAGATGCTTCTATTTTTTTGGCCAAAACAAAGTCTTTTTTAACCTCGGGATAATTGGTTCGTATAGTTTCATAATCAAGATTTTTTAGATTTGGAACTAGGGACGATAGCTGCCTTGAACCTGATTCGTCTTGTCGTAAACCAATGTAAATAGCAGAGCTGATTTTACCTTGTAAATTTCCCCAATGCTGTATTTGAGTTGTGGAAACATACCCCTCTTTTGCCACATTGAAATCAAAAAATATTTCACCGGAATTAGAAATTTGAAATTCAATATTGTAATATCCGTTGACGTCGGTTTTGGCAAGCGTACTTCCTTCGGAATCCGTAATAATAGCCTTTTCCAGAGGCATTAAGGTTTCTGAATCTAATATAAGACCTGCTAATTGTATAGATCTTGAGGAAATCCCATCTGTGGTCTCAAAACTTTTGCTTTCTGGATACAACGATGTTTCGGTAAACTCGACAGGTGTGGTACGAGTTATTGTTTTCGTCTCACTAAACCCAAATAATAGAAGGGCAGTAAGGGGCAGAAGCAAAAAGCTCCTGAGTACAAATGATTTTTTTGATGTGTTTGTTTTCATGACTGTAAAACGTTTTTTGATTGATGAATAATTAATGGCATTTGCGATGCCGACCGACTGATGATTTTCAATGCCGTTTGATAAGTACGACAAGAGTGTATTTTGATATTGTGAATGATCATGGCTCTTTTTGATCACCGCTTTGTCCGCCAAAAACTCATGGTTCAGTTTAATGGACGATTTAAAAAGGTAAATCAAAGGGTTGAACCAAAAAACGACTTGGGCAAGTTCTATAAATAGAATATCCAGACTGTGTCTTTGTTTTGCGTGGGTCTCTTCGTGCAAGAGCACTTCTTGGGGAATACTATTTTCCCTGTACTGTTTTTGATTTAGAAAGATGTAGTTCAAAAAGGTGTGTGGGAGCAATGCCTGTGGTAAAAGCACCTTGGTCATAAAATTTTCCTTGAACTTGGGATTCTTCTTAATTCTTAAACATATTCGTAAAAGATTTGCCATAAAACGCAGTCCGAATCCAATAACACCCAATCCATAAACCATCCACAACAAAAGTTGCCAATCAAAAACCGAAGTTTCTGGAATAGGTTGTTCAATTACGGTATTGGAAATAGGTGTTGTTATCGGAGCAATTGAAGTGGTGGTGGGCTCAACCACATCGATATATTCAATAAACACCAAGTTGGGAATTATGAAGGAGGCGATAAGGGCCCCCAAAAGAAAGTAGCGCTTAAAATGGTGTATGCTTTCCTTTTCCAGCATCAGTTTGTAGAAGGCCCAAAAAATGGCAAGGCACGCCGTGGATTTTAAAAGATAGATCAGCATAATTACTTCTTTTTGATTTCGTTGTCAATCAATTTTTTCAAATCCTCCAATTCTTCCTTGCTCAAATTGGTCTCTTGTGCAAAGAACGAAGCGAATTGGGTAGCGCTGTCATTAAAAAAGTTTTTGATAAGGCCGTTCACCTGCTTCGAAAAATAATCCTTCTTCATTACCAAGGGATAGTATTCCCTACTTCTTCCTATATTGTTGTATCCAATAAAGCCCTTATCTGCAATCCGTTTTAAAAGCGTGGCCACGGTGGTGGTGGCCGGTTTGGGTTCGGGATAGGCTTCCAATAGGTCTTTCATAAAGGCCTTCTTTAATTTCCAAACAATGTTCATTAGCTCTTCTTCGGATTTTGACAATTGCATCTTTTAATGATTTTAACTGTTGCTATACAAACATAGAATAAATATTTTAATTCTACAACTGTAGAGTTATAATAAATTTGAAAGCTATCAGTTTAATGCGGTAAAATGTTAAGTTTGCCGTTCAATTGATAGCCAATGGGATTACTCGAAGATTTGCTGGAAAGGAGCGGAGGTGTCTGCGAACTCTGTGGGTCAACCGAAAATTTACAGGTTTATGAGGTGCCTCCCGTGTCCACTGGCGGTCTGGATGGAAGCATTCTTGCCTGCAAAACCTGTATTGATCAAATTGAGAAACAGGAAGAGATGGACAGCAACCATTGGAGATGCTTGAACGATAGTATGTGGAGCGAGTATGATGCGGTAAAGGTGGTGGCATGGCGAATGCTCAATCGTTTAAAGTCTGAAGGGTGGCCACAAGACCTGCTCGGTATGATGTACTTGGAAGACGGAGCCTTGGAATGGGCCAAAGCTACCGGTGAAGGAAAGGATGAGAGCGAAAAAATTATCCATCGGGATGTAAATGGCAACATCCTCGAAAATGGAGATAATGTTGTTTTGATAAAGGATTTGAAGGTGAAAGGTTCCAGCATGGTCGCAAAACAGGGAACCGCCGTTAGACGGATTTCCCTGGATCACGAAAATGCCGAGTATATTGAAGGCAAGGTAGATGGCCAACAAATTGTTATCGTGACCAAATACGTTAAAAAGACTTAGGCCTTCATCTCTGTATAATATTTATAAAAATAGGGTATCGTTTCAATGCCCTTTAAAAAGTTCCAAACACCAAAGTGTTCGTTGGGGGAGTGGATGGCATCGCTATCCAATCCAAAACCTAACAGAATGGTTTTGCTATCGAATACATTTTCAAAAAGTGCTACGATGGGAATACTGCCCCCAGTCCTTTGTGGAACCGGGTTTTTTCCAAAGGTGGTTTCCATGGCTTTTGAAGCGGCTTGGTACCCGTCGCTATCAATGGGGGTAACGTAAGCCTGTCCGCCATGGTGCGGAGAAACCTTCACCTTAACGCTTTTTGGTGCCAGCGATTCAAAATGTTTGGTGAACAGGTCTGTAATCTCGTGCCAATCTTGGTTCGGCACCAATCGCATTGAAATTTTGGCGTATGCCTTGCTAGCAATTACTGTTTTTGCACCTTCACCGGTATAGCCGCCCCAAATTCCGTTCACATCCAAGGTCGGACGGATACCAAATCGTTCAGGAGTAGAATAGCCTTTTTCTCCGTGCACGTCGCCAATGTCCAATGATTTTTTATAGGCTTCCAGATTAAAAGGGGCCTTGGCCATTTCAGCGCGCTCATCGTCCGGGATAACTTGGACTTTATCGTAAAACCCTGGAATGGTGATATGGTTATCTTCATCATGCAGTTGTGCAATCATTTTTGCCAACACGTTGATTGGGTTTGGTGCAGCACCACCATATATCCCAGAGTGAAGATCACGGTTTGCTCCAGTTACTTCCACCTCCACATAGCTCAATCCACGCAATCCTGTGGTAATGGATGGCGTATCATTGGCAATCATTCCCGTGTCGGAAATGAGGATAATATCGTTTTTGAGTTTTTCGCTGTTTTCCTTTAGAAAATCCTCCAAACTATCGCTTCCCACTTCTTCCTCGCCCTCGATCATAAACTTGACGTTGCAGGGCAGTTCATCGTTCTGGATCATGTATTCCACAGCTTTTACGTGCATAAAGAACTGGCCTTTGTCATCACACGCACCACGGGCAAAAATGGCCCCATCGGGATGGAGTTCCGTTTTTTTGATGACCGGCTCAAATGGAGGGGAGGTCCACAGGTTCATCGGGTCCGGTGGTTGCACATCGTAATGACCGTATACCAAGACCGTTGGTAAATTAGGGTCGATGATCTTATCGCCGTACACTACCGGATAACCTTTGGTCTCACAAATCTCTGTGTTATCGCAACCAGCATCGTCCAAAGATTTCTTTACAGCTTTTGCCGCTTCAAGTACATCCTTGGCGTACGCTTTGTCCGCACTAATGGAGGGGATTTTAAGGAGGTCGATCAACTCGTTGATAAATCTGTCTTTGTTGGAATTAATGTAATTATTGATGTCTTTCATAAATGATTTAAAAAGGACCCTAAAAGTACAAAAAACAAGTTTTTAAAGGGTGGGCATTTGCAAATCGGAAAATTGATTTATATTTGCACTCCAATTCGCGGGTGTGGTGGAATTGGTAGACACGCTAGACTTAGGATCTAGTGCCGCAAGGCGTGGGGGTTCGACTCCCTTCACCCGCACAAAAAAGCTTCTCAAAAACTGAGGAGCTTTTTTTATTTTATCTGGCCAAGTACAAATAGCCTTGGTACTCCAAACCAAGGTCTTCCATAACAACCATGTAAAAATAAACCCCTTGTGGCAGACCGTTGTTTCGGTTAAGTACCACATCTCCCTTGTTGGCATAACCTCTAAACTGGTTGGTATAATTGTATTTTTCAAAGACCAGCATCCCGTTTCGGTCAAAAATTCTCACCCAATTGTCGTTTGAAAGTGCCAGTTCATCAATATGTAAAAAATCGTTGATGCCATCGCCATTCGGGGTGAGCAAATAATTAGCCAAATCCGGTATAGTTTCGAGCATATCCAACGTGCCAAAAGTAATTGCTTCATAAGCATCGGGAACAAATAAAGTCGAAACAGCAACTCCATCGGATAAAGTTCCCACAGCCCCAGCCCCCAAATTTTCCCATTGATGATTGATCTTGTTCCATCCAACCACTGTTATTTCATCAATCGTGTCGGCCATGTTCGGCATTTGACTACGTTGGTTCCACGAAATTTGAATCGTAGAAGGTACGCTGCCTTCCAATCTCCAAAATTCGTGTCTACTTATTTGTTGGAGGGTGTTTTCTCTGTTTAAGCTGTTCAATGATGGAAACTCATCCGGATTTGAGAAAAAATACGCGCAATGGGCTACTGGGTTCTCTGATTCCGAAAGTAGGACCAGCGGTCGCAATTGTTGTATATCCCCTACCGGAAATGTGAACTGTTGTTTGTTTTGGATACTCGCGTAGCCATCCACTTTCGCTATATCGGTCGTTCCGGTGTAAAAGGATTCAGATAAAAATTGAAGTGAGGTGAATGAATCGGTTTTCGGGGTTCTTATATCACCTTGAACAAAATTAGCATTGTTTTGCACTTCCATGGAAATCGCTAATTGTATTCCTTGTTCGGTAATGAATTCACTATCATTGAATATGGTCGGGAATAGACCTGAAACTATAATGGACTGTTCGCTATAAAAGCCCACAAGCCCTTGGTTATCGTTAAAAATCCCATCGTTCACCAAATTTCCGTGGAAGCCCAAATTTCCTTGGTCATGAACTTTGATCATTCCCAAATTCCGGGTGCCTTCCTGGGCAGTTAGGTTTAGTGATACAAAAAGAAGAATACCATAAATTGCTTTCATGGCTATCTTAATTTATTGATGATAAAACTGGAGTTGCCACTACCATCCATCAGAACAGAACCTGAATTTGCATCTCTGTAGGATAGTATGGAAATCACATCATTGGTATCCAGTTCTAAAATTTCGCTGGTATGTACACTGGAATGATTATGACCTAATTCGAAGCTGATATATCCACTGGCCCCATAGGCACCAACAGGGGTGCCATTAACTGCGATTCTAATATTGACGTTCGTATCAAATTTTGTGGTGTACAATGCACCACCATCGTAACCAACTAAGGCAATATTGGCCCTGATATCATATCGGCCGGCTTCTTTTACGATTAAAGTATTTCCACTTACTTCATATAAACTGGTGCCATCATCAACATAATCGGCTGTTCCAAAAATTGGTACTTGTGTATCGTTGACGTTTAGGTTGGTTGAGGTATCCGTGTTTGTCCACCGTCCTCCATAATTCACTTTGGAAAGGTGTAAAACTCCACCTGTGTCGGCTTTTAGAATAGCATCGGAGTTGGCTGCTTGGGTCATGGTCCGCACTCTAACGCTCCCATTTACATCAATGGATTGTGTGGGCAATGCAGTCCCGATTCCGAGCCTATTGTTGACCTCATCCCAGAACAATCGGTCGTTTTCTTGTTCTGGAGTGCCATCGGAACCAGCAAAAAAGATAGAGCCTGGAGCACCGGTAAATGTAATCTCCTGCCAAGTGGAACCGTTCCAAATGTTAACGATTTGTTGCTCGCTATTTGAGGTGTCGAACCAAATATCGTTCAATATGGGTGAGGAAGGCGCCACGGTTCCCGCAGTAACCGACGTATTCCGTACAATCGTAGTGGTACCCTTGTTATCCACTACTCTTACTTCCTGTGATGAGATAAATTGCCCCAACCCCATGAGGAGTATCGATAAAATAATGGATTTTAAGCGGTACGGAAGCATTTACGGTGTTTAGAAGTTAATCTACCTCACATACTGTACTTCGATTACATCACCGGCATATACGGCCCAATCATTTGGAGCTACGGCACTCGGCACCAAGGTTACTGTTGATGATGCAATGGTATAATCCACATTGGCAATTAGCTTGACTCCATTTCTATAAACCCAAACTTGGCTATAGGCGGGTAACTCTGGGCTTCCAGTCAGAGGATAGGCTGTTTGTCCCGCTGAAGCTGTAAAACTTTCCTGTCCACTTTGAATTAAGCTAAGGTCGGATGTCAAGAGTTTTTTTACGGCACCTGTTGCTTCATCCCGTACAAGAATGGTGTATCCGGTACCAGTTCCATGATCGGACGCTGTGGTGGCATCGGTGGAGGCTGTTTCGGTTGAGATCAATTCAATTCCATCCAAGCCGAACACGTTTCCGTCTACATCAATAAAAGTATCGTTGGTCAAGGTTCCTCCTAGTTGAAGGGTTGTGGTTGTCACATCGTCTGTAGTATTGGATAGCATGGTAATACCATTCTGTGTTTGGATATACTTAATGGTACCTCTGTTGTCGATTACCCGGATGGCCCCGCCCGTAGTTGTAGTTCCAGGAACAATATCAGATGCTTTGGTGATATCGCCAGTAGTTTGTTGGGCATTCATTGTCCCAAAGGACAGCATTCCTATTACAAGGAAAGCAAAGTTCATAGTTTTAAAAAGGATTGAAGTTTTCATGTAAAAAGTGTTTAGTTAATGCGATTTATGTTGATCATTGAATTTGTACGATTCGGATTTCATCGTTGTCAAAGCAGATAATATCCGATTGAAGCTCTATCAAGTTAGGTCCGACAGCAGAAAAACTGATTTTTATACCGTTCCTGTAAACATCTATCTTGTCGGTGTCCGTAATGGTTTGTGGGGTAGTGAACTGGTTTTGCCCTTCCGATGCAGCTATTACACTCTCTTGCTTTTGGACCAAAGCATCCAAAGAAGTTTTGGTAAGCGCTCCTGTGTCGTCCAAGAGGACCATTGTTGCGTTTGAAAGATCATTGTTTTCTTCAAGACCGGTAATGGTCAAGGTGTTGATGGCATCGGTCTGTACAGTGGTAGGCCGTATGAGGGACCCGCCCAATTGTACGGTATTTCCATTGACTACCGAAAGCCCATTATTTCCCAGTGCGTTTATGTCGCTATTGTTAGTACATAGATTTCTCCATGAGTCACCTGAATACATAAATATGCATTGTGCATCCGTATTATAGACCAATGCGCCATTTAATGGGGTTATGGCGTTCATTTGACTTTCCGTGACTCTTGTGAGTACAAATACACGAGAGCTGCTTTCCAGTTCTAAAAGGGATGATGCGTCGATCAATTGTAGGTTATCCCCAATCTTGACCTGGGCATTGCCCTTTAGGGCTATCAAAAGAAAAGCAGTCAATGTAATGGTATAAATGAACTTCATTATCTACAAAATATGTAAGTAAAATATTACATGTATGAAAATAAAAAAAGTTTAGGCACAAAGGTTTTTTTTGTTGTGTATTGAGTTAAAACAGTTGGTAAACACCTAAATAATAAGCATTTACCTGTTTCGGTAAGGCTTTTTTTTAACAAGTTTGGGAGATGGATGTACTTCCAGCTGTTTTGGCAAAAAAAGTATTATTCTACCGTAAATTGTTTCTTTAGCGATACTGGAACACCATTTTTTGTAAATCCTTCCAGGGATATCTCGAAAGTTCCACTAATGTCGGAGCTGTAAAAGGATACGTTTTCCTCTATACCCTTGAATTCAAATTTTGGCAACCAAAGTAGTTGATATCTAAAATCAGGGAGTCGCTGATATTTTTCTTTTAAATCGCCTTCGTATGATTGTTGGTAATATTGTTTACCTCCGTTGGGTTTAAAAAGCTTATGTGTTTTTATGTATGGCGAATAATAGTAAGTGTAATAGTCTGATTTAAAGGTGGACACATCCACCACACCTTGGAAGGTTTTGTTGCCATAAAAATGTTGGTTCCGGGAAATGGAGATGGATTCCACCCTTGCTGCTGGTAGGTCCAACAGTCTTTGAGCATCCTGCACCAATATTCCATCAATAAAAATCAATGGCAGTTCTCCGGAATCCAAGTTTGGAGGTAAAGGTCTCACATGGAACTCTTGCTCATCATTCGAGTTTTTTTGTATCCAGACATGTTCCACTACTTCCACGAAAGTTTCTTTAATGGTGGAAAACCTAGTATAGTCATCCAAAGGATAAGTCATCGTGGCCGGACCATAAAAGCGGGCATTTCTATTTTCAATGAGGATGGTGTCCGGTTTACTGCTGTAATAAGCGTTTTCGATTTGATTGTAGATACTTCGTTCTTTTATGATGGCTTCCATCTCCTTGTCGAGTTCAAAACTTTTGAATTGTAATGGGTTCAAATCAATATCTTCCTCGCTCTCTATGACAATGTCATAATCTGCATTATTTTTCGAAATGACCTGAAGAAATAAATCATCCGAACTATAATCTTCATCCACATTGATGTAGAAAACACCATTGTTATCTGGAGTTGCAGTTTTAAAAAGGTAGTTTTCTCCCGGAAAAGAAGCTCCTATAATCGTTGGACCGTTGCCCAATTCAACGCTATCGGGTACCGAGAGTTTTCCTTTTAACAATTCACCCCTAAGTTCTGGCAATATCTGCTGTTTAAGGGATTGCTTTTTTGGATAGGATTTACGAAAATCCAAAGCAGTTTTATTCACCTTTACTTCCAACTCATCTACTTTATTAATGGAGATGGAATAGTTTCCTGAACTTTCTTGTCCAGGATAAGGCGTAATGTTCAAAGAAACCTGCTCGCGAGTTCCAAATTGGCGACGGTTTAAGGATATGGACAAAGATGGTCGGACGGTGGGTTCATTGAGATCTTGCCGTACTATTTCGGGGGCCGTGTCTGTTGTCTGTGAGCGAAAAACAGCTTGATTACTGGTATAAGGATTAAGTATGGTTATATCTTTGGAGTAAAAGTAGTTTCTTCCGTTGTTCAACATCCATTGCGTGTATGCCAACAATTTATAGTTCCCCGAAGGTATGCTTGAAGGAATAAAAAAATTACTGTCGCCTATGCCGTTTTCGAGTTTGATTTTAAAGTTGAGGACCACTTCTTTATCCTGGTTGACCAATTTTACATAGGCTATTTTGCTTACATTGCTCAATTGCCCCGTGTTTTCTTTTAAACAATACAGCGTGTAGTACATATATTCTCCCACAAACATCATGGTCGCATTTGTATGCAGATATACTTGTTCCTGATGCGGAACGCGTATATTGTTCATTGTTAAGTCTTCAGCGCTGTTCTGTGCGTTCATTGTAAAAATCCCTACATGAATGAAGAGGAAGAGGTATAGTGCTATAGTTTTCATGCCATATTTTTTAGTCTTCTACCCAAAAATCTGGTACTGTGTTATCTCCCAGTGCTGTACAGTCGCCACATACCCTGTATACCATATAGTATGGACCGTGTGGTTCTGTTTGAATAAGTCCATTATCGGGTGGGGAATAATCTTCGTAATAGGTTATAAGGTCTTGTTCCACTGCATCCAACAAAGGTGAAATCCCGCCTTCTGTCATAACCGGAGGCGAAAGTAGGGGACAGTCACTTACAAAATCCGGCAATCTTTCCCCTGGGAAAAAATCGTCATAATTAAAGAAAATCCTTTCTTCTGATACCGTACTTACTTGAAAAAAACCGATGACCTTTTCATCGCTGTTTGCTTCGGAATAGATATTCCCTTCCACGAATCCGGTCTGCAATTGTGAAAACAGACTTTCCGAGCCTGATAATTTTCCCAACGTTTCGTAATAGGCAAACGCTGCCCGACTCTGCACGTACTGTTTGATCAAAATACTGTACCGGTGAGTTAGAATATAATTGTCCCTGTTTATAAACCTAACCGGAAACTTACTGATACGGTCTTCGTTAAAGTTGGTAGTGTTTTCCTGAATAATAGTGTTGGATTTTATGGTATTGTAACAAATCTGCTCTTCCTGGGAACGCGGTACAATGGAAAATTGAGGATTGGGATATCCAGCAATTACATTTACATCACCGGCATTCCAAAATGGAGCTATGATCTTATAGGTTTCTTCATATTCAAAACGATAGTACTTGGATTCCCCGGAGGGGTCGTAACTATCCACGTAGATGAACATGCCTTCCTCTGCATCGTCCTTAAAATCCCTTTCGGCATAGATATTTTCTATCGAGGATGTTGAGGGAACAGGAGTGTCCTCCGAAATATAGGTCCTTCCATCCGAGGTTTCGACACGTAGGGTGTATGTCAATCCGGCTTCTGCTGCAAACGGTGAAGTTGAAGTGTATTCGCCCACATTTGCTTCTGTAAAGGAGTATACGGAACCGTTACTGTCGGATACAGATACTTGAGCGTTGCTCAGACCCGACATCAAGACCGTATCTAATGGAAAGGTTTGCGAAATCAATATTTTCTGGGTTTTATTTTGATTGGTAATGGTGCCTTCGATTACTACGGACCTCTCGAATTCATCCGTTTGTATTTCGAATGGGTCCACGCAGTTAATGGCCAATAGCAAACAACTGCAATAGAAAAAGTATCTAGCTATGGTTTTAATCTGCATCTTGGGTTAGAATTTAAAATTATACGTTATGGTAGGCACGGGTATCGAAAAAATTGAACTTTGATAAGCTTTCAGCTCTCCATTTTCGGTCGCAAAGAATACAGAGTAAGGGTTGTTTCTTCCTAAAACATTATAGATGGAAATGTTCCAAAAGCTATGGGCGAATTTTTTCAGTTTGTGATTACCTTCTATATTAAAGCCCAAGTCCAATCGATAATAATCCGGAATCCTGAACTCATTTCGGTTACTGTAGACTACATATTCTGAGTTGTTAAAATTGTAACGGGCCACCGGATAGGTCACGGGCCTTCCTGTTTGATAGACCAAGTTTGCCGATAAACTGAATCTTTTGGTCAATTTGTAGTTTAAAACGGCGCTGAAATCGTGCGGTTTGTCGTAATTGGTGGGAAAAAAATCGCCATTGTTCACGCGTTCCTCGGCAAATTCGCTATCCAGTTTTAAAAAGGACCTTGAATAGGTGTAACCTAGCCATCCATTGAGTTTTCCATAGTTTTTGCGTATCAAAAACTCGAGACCATAGGCTTGGCCATCACCTTGTAAGGTTTCGGTTTCAATGGTCTCGTTGAGCAAAAGGTCGGACCCCACTTTAAAATCCAATAGATTATCGGATTCCTTGTAATATCCTTCCAAGCTAAGCTCGTAAAGGTTGCCCTCTAAATTTTTGTAGAAGCCCAATCCTACCTGTCTTCCCATTTGAGGTTTTATGTTATTATCCGAAAGTTTCCAAGTATCAATAGGACTAATTGTGGTGGTGTTGGACAATCTATGAATGTATTGATAGGTGGTGTTAAAACTCGCTTTTACCGAAAAGTCAGGCCCAAGAAAGTACCTTGCTGACAAGCGAATTTCGGGCCCGCCATAGGTTTCCACAATTTCGTTGTTATCATAGGAAACGGTCTCTACCAAGGTTTCCTCGTTCTTTGGCATATTTTCCTCGTAAATTCTGGCTTCGGTACTGCCCAAGGCGGCAAATACAGAGTATCTAATACCGGCATCGATTAAAAGTTTGTCGTTTACCGTAAAATTATCGGATAGATAAACCGCACCCTCGAGTGCCTTTTCCTTTGGTATATTTATGGGGGTAACTATAGAGTTGCTCCCTTTGGGCTCAAAATTTCCGGGTTGAACGTTGTACAATTTTGCGGATAGCCCATAATCAAATTTGTGTGCTTTGCTATAAAGGTAGGTGAACTTGAATTTGGCTTCAGTTTCATCCACCACAAAGCCAAGGTCAAAATTGTTGTCCGAGTTGCCTTCATATGCGATGTTGAATTTGTAATTGCTGTTCGCAAGTACAAGGCTACCGGTATTTTTTTCATTGAATTGATGGTCCCATTGCAACGAAAACAGCCTGTTGTTGTATCCATAAATAGAATCTGAGGTAATACTAAAGGCGTCGTTGCTGTAATAGCCCATAACCTTTACGGTATTTTTTTCGTTGAACTTATGGGTGTATTTGGCTATGGCATCATAAAAAGAAGCTTCACTGTTTTGCAATGATTCTTCCTCCAACGACCGAAGAATCCAACCGGAATACGTACCCCTGCCACCAACAAGTAGTCCGGATTTTCCTTTTATTACAGGAATTTCTAAGGCAACATTACTGGTAACTGGGCCAATGGCAGCCTCACCTGCTATTTTTTCGGTATTGGCATCTTTTGAGGTTATATCGAATACGGAAGATAGACGTCCTCCATATTCTGCAGGAATCCCCCCTTTAAGAATCTTTACATCTTTCGTGGTAAAAGGGTTCAGTGCCTGAAAAATTCCAAAAAAGTGGGAGGGATTATAGATTACCGCATTGTCCAACAACATCAGGTTTTGGTCGGTACTACCTCCCCTTACGTTAAAACCTGCGGCTCCTTCACCAGCGGTGGATATTCCGGGTAGCGTAGCGGCAACTTTCAGGA
Organism: Flagellimonas chongwuensis; assembly: GCF_013376415.1. Lineage (GTDB taxonomy): Bacteria > Bacteroidota > Bacteroidia > Flavobacteriales > Flavobacteriaceae > Flagellimonas > Flagellimonas chongwuensis. Next base: position 163,453 of record NZ_WYET01000003.1, on the reverse strand, counting down.
CATCTCTTTCACCGAGTACCAGAGGAATGTTTTTGGTCTCTTCCACTACAAGCTCTGTACTTCCAGATATAGCTTCCTCGACATTTTTGGATGCATCTGCCTCTACAATGACTTCATCCAGAAATTCTACACTTTCATTAAGTTGAAAGTTGAGTTCGCCATCATTGAATACGATTACTCTAGTGGTGCTGGGCTCTATGCCCAAAGAACTGGTTTTGATAATGCTGGTGCCTGCCGGCACTTCCAGTTCATAGTATCCTTCAGTATTTGTTGCGGTACCTGTACTCTTGCCATTGAGCACAATGGAAAGGTCGGGAATGGGCTGGTTTTGCTCTACCGTGGTCGCATAACCACTTATTTTGAAAGTGGTTCTATTGTCCGATACGTTTTCCTTGCCTATTCTTACAGTTCGTGTTACTGTATTTGCCTTTGTTGCCTCGATATTTGAAAAAACAGGATTGCTGTACACTTTAATATCGGTTCTTTCTTCTATCGAATCCGTTTGTTCTTTTCCGAAAAAACCTTCGGGCAAACTATCATATACAATACTGTTTTGGGTCAAAATGATTTTATCATCGCTTAACCTAAAAAAGTTGATGTTGGTTTCTTCCAAAATAGAGGTGAGGATCTCCGACAAAGGTTTGTTGACGAACGAGACCGAAATGGTTGCTCCTAAAAGCCAATTCTCATCATAATAGAAAAGAACATTGGCATCGGATTCAATGGTGTTCAGAGCTTCGGTCAAACTTACATTATCAAAATCAAAACTAAATTTTGGATTTTTTTCTTGGGCGATTAGCATGGTTCCGAAGAGCAGAACCAATAAGATTAGAGGTTTTTTGATCATTCTTTCCCGATGTTTTGTGTATTAAAAGAATCGGATAACTTAGAAAAGAAGCTTGTCCAAAAATCATCCTCATTGATTTTCCTTAACGCCGGGTTATAATTCTCATTAATGAAATCCCTTTTGTTGGGCCATATTCTAATGACATCCTTTTTTTTGGCGATGTTATAATAGGAATCACCATAGTCGATTACATAATTGTTTTCCGGTAAAAATTCGTAGTAAATGGTACTTCCCTTAATCCTCTTGAACCTCTTTTTACTATTCTTCTTAAGAAGTCTTATAGAATCATTGGCTACCAACACTTGATAAAAACCTTCCATATCGGTTTCATCTGATTTATTTTCAATATGAACAAAATGGCTATCTCCAATTCTAAAACCTTCTACCTTGGATTTAAGAAGAATCAATGTTGGGAATTTATAATTGTATCCAATGTTTAGAAGTAATTGGTCGGTGTCCAGATCATATTTTAGGGGAGTTTGGTCGTAAAATTGGCCATTGTATACGACTGATCCCAACTGAAATTCACTTTTCTCAAAAAACTTATGCTTTTCGTTAATGGTCCTATACTGTTCTGTATATCGGATGCCATTGAAAAGTCCTGTGTTGTAGCGCTGGACTTTACTGTCGAACCAATTATAATAGGCGGGTTCGCTGGGCATGTTTTGACTAATTAAAGAGCCAGAACAAATAATAGTTGCCCATAAGGAAAGAACTATTGTTTTGGTTTTCATGAGGTTGGTATTCCCACTAAAAATAGAAAAAAGAGTTGAAAATGAAATTATTTATACCATAAGAAGGAAAAATTTGTGGATTGAATAGAATTCTATGTGTAGAATTATGCATCAAGTTAATTCTCAACTCTAATGTTGGCATTTTATAAATAGGATAGGTGCTTGCAAATAAAAATGTATGGACATTAAGGGCACGTATTCTATTCACTGCTATTTTGAAATTACATAAAACTACTTTGTAATTCATCTATTAAGTGAGCCATACCGGACTTAAACATTGGTTGATATCTTCTAAACAATATAGGAGATAAGAATATAAAGGTTTGAATAAATAAAGGGACTTAAAATTCTAGGTGAGTTTTTGTTAAAATACAAGAATAATTGTAAATTTAAGACAATCAGGTGTTTGGAAAGGTATTGGGTCTAATGGGATTTATAAGAATCTTTTAATTTCTTGATTCAATACACAAAGGGTTACTTTTATTTGTAATAAAACATTATTATTGGAGTTTTATTAGATGGAAATTATTGATATTTGTCAATTTTTTTCACAATAAAACCAAACTGAAACCAACTAAATAGGCCAGAAGCTATGTACAAGGAAATATACTTGGTCGATGACGAAGACCTGGTGAATACTGTAAATGCTATTCACTTTAGAAGAATGGGAATGGAAGATAGGGTGAAGAGTTTTACTAATCCCGAATTGGCCCTAGACGATTTGAGGTATAGAGATAACCCCGGGATAAAAACACTTATTTTATTGGATATAAATATGCCGGAAATGAGCGGATTTGAATTTTTGGAATTCATGATGCTTGAAGACTTTCCAGAAACCAATGAAGTCCTCTTGGTAACCTCTTCTGAGGCAGAGGCGGATAAAGCCGAGGCTGAGAAGTACGGTAAATTTGTAAAGAAGTTTATCACTAAACCATTGCGTATCGAGCACTTGGAGGATTATTTGCAAGGAGCTAATAAATAATAGTTCGTATATTTAGTAGTAAAACCTTTGATTGTTCCCCCTATAGGTGACATTGTTTTATTCTTAAATTAAATTTTAACCGTGAAGCATAAACATATCTTAATTGATAACAAGGTTGAAATCGTTGAGGATAGGTATGATGCGGTATGGGCCATGGATGTAGATTATAAGTTGACTGCTTTTAATACATCTTTTGGGGACCGTCTAAGCAAAGCCGGTTGGGGAAAGCCTGAACGAGGTATGGATTTACATCCCGTTTATCAGTCCGCGTACTTCTTTAATCCCTGTAGTAAGGGTTGTGCGCAGGCACTTGATCGTTATCCAACAACATCCAAACATACCTTTGAGGAAAATGGGGAATTGACGGTGCACGAGTTCTCTTTTCAACCTTTTATGAACAACTTCGGTGAAGTTATAGGGTGCTGTATTTGGCAAAAAGATATTTCCCAAGTTGTAAAAAATACACATAGGCTGCAAGAAAGCGAACGAAGGTATAGAGAAGCTCAGGAAATAACCGTCTTTGGGCATTGGAACTGGGACATCCGAGAGGATAAAATTAGTTGGAGCAACCAATTGTTCAGAATTTTTGAGCAAGAGCCCGGAAAATTTGACGCAACCTTTGATGCCTTGATGAAGATTATTCACCCTGAAGATAGGGATGGATTCGTTGAGGACGTTCAGGATAGCATCAAGAAAAACAGGATGCACGATGTGATTCATAGGATTGTTCTGGACAACGGAAACATACGGTATGTTCATCAAAAAGGGAGGCCGTTTTATGACGAGAACGGAAAACCGTACCGGATGGCAGGTACCACCCAAGATGTTACCAAAGATGTACTGGCCAATCAACAAATCGTAGAACAGAACCATGAGCTCCAGAACTTTGTTCGGATCATATCGCATAATCTACGCGGACCTATTTCCAATGTTTTAATGTTGTCCAAAATATATGAATGGGGGAAGGACCCCATGAACGACGATATTGTAAAGAAAATAGAGCACACAACCGAGGCCTTAGATCAAACAATAAAGGATTTACACCTTTCCTTATCGTTAAAATCCGCGGACAGGGAGAAATTCAGAGAAGTTCACCTAAAGGATGTCATGAAGGATGTTGATGGACTTTTATCCGAAGAAATCACAAAATATAAGGCTACGATTCGTACAGATTTCACCAAGATGGATTTGGTTTTTGGTGCCAAGAGCTATGTGGTCAACATCTTTTACAACCTTATTTTAAATGCAATCAATTATGCCAAAGAAGGTATACCTGCTATCATTTCCATAAACACAGAGGAACTGGTCGATTCAATTCTAATAAGGTTCACAGATAATGGAATAGGTATGGAGCTGACACCCGAAAAAGAACGTAAGATCTTTGATATGTACGGTAGATTGAGTGGTGCCACGGAGGGCAAGGGATTTGGGCTTTATTTGGTGAAAACCCAAGTGGAGGCCATGGATGGAAAAATAGAAGTACAAAGTGAAAAGGATGTAGGAACCACCTTTACTCTGATTTTTCCCAAAAACCATATCACTTAAAGGGTAGGTTACCAAAATCAACGTTTCCTCCAGAAACTATGACCCCTATTTTTTTTTCGTTCAAATCGTTCTTTTTCTTAAATACGGCTGCCAAAGCCACAGCACTGGATGGTTCGCAAACAATTTTAAGACGCTCCCAAATAAGGCGCATGGCCGCAACGATATCCGCTTCGGTCACCCTTACAATTTCTTCCACATGTTTTTGAATGATGGGAAAGTTCCTGTCACCTAATTGGGTTTTTAATCCATCGGCAATGGTGTTTGTAGTAGTATTGGTCTCTAATTTTCCACTTTTCAGAGACCTATAAGCATCATCGACTTCAAAAGGTTCGCCTCCGATGGTCCTACAATTAGATCCAAAATAATGGGTAGAGAGAGCCGTGCCGGCAATTAAACCACCGCCGCCAACAGGAGTAAAGACGTATTCAAGGTTTGGTTGTTCCTCCAACAGTTCCTTGCAAGCTGTGCCCTGTCCTAAAATCACGTGGTCATCATTTGATGGATGTATAAAAGTAGCGCTGTACTTTTCAACAATTTCTTGCGATGCAGATTCCCTGGCGGCTAGATTGGGTTCACATTCAACCAAAATTCCTCCATATCCCTTAACGGCATCTTTTTTGACCTCAGGAGCCGTGCTGGGCATTACAATATAGGCTTTGACACTCAAACTTTTGGCAGAAAGAGACAGCGCTTGAGCAAAGTTTCCGGATGAATGCGTAACCACACCATTCTGTTTTTGCTCATCAGTAAGTTGCATAATGGCATTGGCAGCTCCACGCATTTTAAAGGCGCCCATTCGCTGAAAGTTTTCACATTTAAAATATAACTGAGCACCCACCACCTCGTCTATAAGGCGGGAAGTAAGAACAGGGGTGTTGTGGATAAAGGGTTTTATCCGATTGTGGCAATCGATAAGGCTTTGCTTGTCCATGAATCTTTGTACCAATTTTATATATGGTATAAAGATAATACGGGATTATCAACCTTCAGCCTCTACCTTTTGTTCTTCTTTGGATTTTATGGAAACTCCCTCCATCCCCAATTCTGGAATCACCAATAAAGGTATTTGGGTGTGGAAAGCGGTTCGCTTTATTATCGGTTCGCGGGTCATTTTTTCCATGTAGCTGTGCTGATAGTTCAGCATGGCCAATAAGTGGATGCCTAGTTCTTTGGAGAAAGTTTCCAAAGTATGGGAAACTGAATTGAGCTCGGAAACGGTATGGACATAATGCTCTACATCGTTCAAGTAACGGCGCAACATGTTCAAATTGAATTGCTGAAGCTCGGTCAATGCTTTGATGCCATATTGCACATGGACAATCCGAATGGTTGCCTTGAACATTTTGGCCATATCCAAGAGAGGTTCCAATTCTGAAGTGGTATAAAAGCGGTTGAAATCGGTGGCAAAGGCAATTTCAGTGGGTGTAATATATTCAAAATGATAAGGAATGGCCAAAACAGGACATTTTCTCACACTTTTGATAATGCGTACGGTATTACTTCCCATAAATACCTCATCCACGCCAGAAGCCCCTTTAGTGCCCGTTACCACAAGGTTGATGCCGAAAGTTTCAACAATATCCTTGACCTCCTCCACCAAAAGATTAAAGGAAGAAATGGTTTCAAAGCTGTGATTGGGATTGCCGTATTTGGACTGGATACGCTTGACGGTCTTGTTCAGTCCCTGTTCAGAATTCTCTCTTACCGCATCCACAATGCGGACTCCATCAATCATTTTGGCCATAAATCGGCTGCTCGGGATAACCGGGGTATAGGTGTTGAGCAAGTAAAATGTGCAACGCCTGTTGCGGAACAATTGCATGGCATAATCAATGGCATTCCATGCGTTTTCCGAAAAATCCGTAGGTATTAATATCTTTTGCATCGGACTAAGATTTACGATGCGATAAAATTAGAACCAAGGGGTAGGGGATACTATGACAAATGTCAGGTTTTGGAAAATAGACTAAAAGCCTTCCACCATTTCAAGGAGTTTGCGCTCGTCCTTTATGCCTATTCGCTTGCCCGAAGTACGGATCAATCCCTTCTTTTTAAATTCGGAAATAATTCGAATGGCGGATTCCGTAGCAGTTCCCACCACATTCGAAATATCTTCTCTGGAGAGTGTAAGAGCCAAGTAGCCTTCGGCATCCTCTCCGAAATTGTTTTGAAGGTACAAGAAGGCCTCTGCCATTCTTTGCTTTACGGTCTTTTGGGAAATATTGACGATTACATCATCGGCTTCCTTTAAATCATGGGCCATATGCCGCAACACCTCCAAAGTAAAATTTGGATTTTTTTGAAGTGTATTGTTGATGCTTTCCTTTGGAATAAAGCACACCTCCATATCGTTCACCGCAATGGCGGAAAGGTTAGTGCTTTCTTGGGATATTACAGAACGTTGTCCTAAAACTTCGCCCTTACTTGCCAATTTCACGATTTGGTCTTTGCCATTGGCACTAAGCTTGGAAAGCTTGGATACTCCGTTTCGTACACAGTAGACACCGTTGAGTTTATCCCCTTCTTCAAAAATGGGCTCACCTTTTTTAACGGTGCGTGTGGTTTTGGAGTCGGAGACTTGTTTTAATTCTTCCTTGCTCATTGCACGAAGGGAGTTAAACTGCCTGATAATACAATTTTCACACCTGCTTTCCATAATGATTAGTTTACCTGAGATGACAAATTTAAGATACAAGGAATTAGTGTTAACTGATAAATATCATGTTTTTAGCAAGAAGAGTATTACAAATTTGCACTAGGTAAAGCAAATGTGAAATGGCAGATTCAACCTGTTATCATTGTGGAGACGAATGTGGTAACCGCAGCATTCAATTTGATGATAAGGATTTTTGTTGCAATGGTTGCAAGACCGTGTACGAGATTTTTACATCGAACGGCCTGTCCACTTATTATGAGATAGAGGGCAAGGCCGGGACCACGCCGAACGAAATTCGTCAGAAATACGATTTTTTGGACAACCAAGAAATCGCACAGCAACTCTTGGAATTCAATGAAGATGGCGTGCAAGTGGTCAGTTTGAGTATTCCTACCATTCATTGCAGTTCCTGTATCTGGGTCTTGGAAAACCTGAACAAGTTGCATTCGGCCGTTAGCGTTTCACAGGTGGATTTTCCTAAAAAAACCATACGGGTCACCTACAAAACCGAAGATTTCTCGCTTAAAGCCTTGGTGCTTTTGTTGGGAAGCATCGGTTACGAGCCCTATATCTCTTTGGAAGAATACAACAAAAAAGGGAAAAAGGTAGACCGTTCCTTGATATACAAATTGGGCGTTGCAGGTTTTGCCTTTGGCAATGTGATGCTGTTTTCATTTCCGGAATATTTTGAGGTTGAGGAATTTTGGTTAGACCAATACAAACACGTTTTTCGGTGGTTGATGTTCGCCTTTTCCCTACCCGTGGTATGCTATGCGGCACAAGATTATTTTATATCGGCCTATAAGGGCATCCGCTCTAAACTGTTGAATATTGATGTGCCCATAGCTTTGGGGATTTTGGTCCTATTTTTAAGAAGCAGTGTCGATATCATATTTGATTTGGGCTCTGGCTTTTTTGATAGCCTTACCGGCTTGGTCTTCTTTCTTTTGCTGGGCAAATTCTTTCAGCAAAAAACCTACGCCTACCTATCGTTTGAGCGTGATTATAAATCCTACTTTCCCATAGCCGTTACCCGTTTGAAAAAAACCGGGGAAGAGGAGAACATCCAGATTTACAATATTGAAGTTGGGGACAGGGTGCTCATCCGTAGTCACGAGATTATACCTGTGGATTGTATCCTCATCAAAGGAAACGCTGAAATCGATTATAGTTTTGTAACCGGTGAGTCCGACCCTGTTGTAAAGAAATCTGGAGAAAAATTGTTCGCAGGCGGCAAACAATTATCAGGGGTGTTGGAGGTTGAGGTCTTAAAGTCCGTATCCCAAAGTTACCTGACCCAACTCTGGGGGAACTCCGTATTTTCAAAGGATAAGGCGAGCCAGTTCCAGACCATAACCGATAGCATCGGCAAACGATTTACCATTGCTGTTTTGAGCATTGCTACACTAGCTACAATTTTTTGGCTTGTTTTTGATGCAAGCTTGGCAATGAATGTGTTCACCTCGGTATTGATCATTGCCTGTCCATGCGCCATAGCATTGGCCGCCCCATTTACATTGGGCAATATGCTCCGCATTTTCGGGAAGTATAAATTTTATCTCAAAAACACCAGCGTAATCGAACGTCTATCAAAAATAGACACTGCGATATTTGATAAAACCGGAACGCTTACCACCAATCAAAAAGACACTATCCATTATGAAGGAATGGAGCTCACAGCAGAGGAAACCGCACTTTTAAAAACAACTTTGCGGGCTTCCAACCACCCTTTGAGCCGGTCGCTTTACGATATTTTAAAATCCAACTCCATAATGACCCTAGAAGAATTCCAGGAGCATACAGGAAAAGGCATCGAGGGAAAATATAACCAACATTCCATAAAAGTAGGCTCGGCCTCCTACGTTGGCGAGAACAAGTCTGGTACAAGTACCAATACGGCGGTCTATATAAGTGCCGATGAAGATGTAAAAGGACGGTTTGTGTTCAAGAACACCTACCGGGACGGAATGAGCCAAATTTTCAATGAATTATCAAATGATTTGGAACTCGGCATTCTTTCGGGCGATAACGATGGGGAAAAGCAGCAATTGCAAAAAGTACTTCCAAAGAAGACAAAGATGCTATTTGACCAGAAGCCTGAGGATAAGTTGGGCTACATCAAACAGCTACAGGACAAACATAAGGTTTTAATGGTGGGCGATGGATTGAACGATGCAGGAGCCTTGGCCCAAAGCGATGTGGGATTGGCAGTTTCGGAGAACATTAATGTGTTTTCGCCTGCTTGTGATGGAATCTTGGATGCAACCAAGTTAAAAATGCTGCCAAAATTCATAAAACTGTCCAGACGTTCGATGCGCATTATAAAGATGAGCTTTTTGTTATCGCTCTGCTACAATGTTGTGGGTCTATATTTTGCGGTAACCGGACAGTTACAGCCTGTAATTGCGGCCATTTTGATGCCGTTGAGTTCCATTAGTATAGTGGTGTTCACCACCCTGGCAACAAATTATTTGGGTAAAGAATTAAAAAATTTAGAAAGCTGATATATGTCATTTTTTACGGAATACCATCAAAGTAGTTTTACACCTAAATTCAGGTAGGTATGAGTGTTATTTATGTGTTGTTGGCCATAAGCATAACGGTGGCCGTTGTCTTTTTTATAGCATTTGTTTTTTCGGTAAAAAGCGGACAATACGACGATACCTATACCCCATCGGTAAGAATGTTGTTCGAGGATGAGGTGATCAAGGATAAGGATAAATCAAACTCAAATAAAAAGGAAATCAAACAAACTAAAAGTACAAACCAATAAATATGGAAATACAACAGTTCCGTTACGATAACAAAATCGTACAAAAGTTCTTATACGCTACCATTTTATGGGGCGTGGTGGGTATGGCAGTAGGTCTTTTGTTGGCCTTTATGTTTTTGTTCCCCAATGTTACCGAAGGAATCTCATGGTTGAGTTTTGGGCGTTTGCGTCCATTGCACACCAATGCCGTGATCTTCGCATTTGTGGGGAACGCCATTTTTGCAGGGGTGTATTACTCGCTGCAACGCTTGCTGAAGGCAAGGATGTTCAGTGATGTCCTGAGCAACATCAACTTTTGGGGCTGGCAATTAATCATTGTTGCTGCAGCCTTGACTTTGCCCTTGGGATACACCACATCCAAGGAATACGCCGAATTGGAGTGGCCGATAGATTTGGCCATTGCGGTGGTTTGGGTAATTTTTGGTTGGAACATGATCGGTACCATTTTAAAAAGAAGACAAAGACACCTATATGTAGCGATTTGGTTCTATCTGGCCACATTTGTAACCGTAGCTGTGCTGCACATATTTAATAGCTTGGAGTTGCCAGTAACGGCATTGAAGAGCTACTCCGTTTACGCTGGTGTGCAAGATGCCTTGGTGCAATGGTGGTACGGTCACAATGCGGTGGCATTCTTTTTGACCACTCCTTTCTTAGGATTAATGTACTACTTTGTCCCAAAAGCGGCTAACCGTCCAATTTATTCCTACAGGCTGTCCATTGTCCACTTTTGGTCGTTGATATTCATTTATATCTGGGCTGGTCCCCACCACTTATTGTATTCTGCGTTGCCGGATTGGGCACAGAACCTTGGGGTTGTATTTTCCATCATGCTGATTGCTCCATCGTGGGGTGGTATGATCAACGGTCTGTTGACACTTCGTGGAGTGTGGGATAAGGTTCGTACCGATGCTACTTTGAAATTTATGGTGGTAGCCATCACAGGTTATGGTATGGCTACGTTCGAAGGACCAATGCTTTCCTTGAAAAACGTTAATGCGATTGCACACTTTAGCGACTGGATCATTGCTCACGTGCACGTAGGAGCTTTGGCCTGGAACGGATTTATGACCTTTGGTATGATCTACTGGTTGGTGCCACGAATGTTCAAAACGGAATTGCACTCCAAAGGATTAGCCAATTTCCACTTCTGGATAGGAACTTTGGGTATTGTATTGTATGCCCTGCCGATGTACGTAGCCGGGTTTACCCAAGCTTTAATGTGGAAGGAATTTAACCCGGATGGTACTTTGGTGTACGGTAACTTCTTGGAAACAGTTACCCAGATTATTCCCATGTACTGGATGAGGGCCATCGGAGGGTCACTCTATATCTTGGGAATGTTCGTATTGCTCTATAATGTTGTGATGACGGTTCGTTCCGGTAGCAAGGTAGAGGATGAGACGGCAGAAGCTCCTGCATTGGAACGCGTAGCCAAAAGAAGAGTGGCTGGGGAGACCTTTCACAACTGGTTGGAAAGAAAACCTGTTCAGTTGACCATTTTGGCCACCATTGCCATATTGATTGGTGGTGTCATCCAGATTGTACCGACCATCTTGGTGAAATCCAACATACCTACCATTACCAGTGTTAAACCCTATACACCATTGGAATTGGAAGGCCGGGACCTTTATATCAGAGAAGGATGTGTAAGCTGTCACTCCCAAATGATACGTCCCTTCCGTAGTGAGGTCGAGCGTTATGGCGAATATGCCAAAGCAGGGGAATTTGTGTACGACCACCCGTTCTTGTGGGGTAGTAAACGTACAGGTCCAGACTTGCTTCGAGTTGGTGGAAAATATTCCGATAGCTGGCACTTGAACCACATGTACGATCCACAAAGTACATCGGCAGGTTCCATCATGCCATCTTACGAATGGTTGGTGACCGATGAGCACGATCGTAGCGATGTTCAGGCCAAGATGGAGACAATGGTAAAATTGGGAGTGCCCTATACCGAGGAGGATATTGCAAACGCTCCACAGTCCATGGCAGAGCAGGCTGCGGCAATTGAAAAGAGTCTTTACGCAGACCCGGAATTTGAGAGAACCTACGAAGCGGACAAAAAGTACGCACAGGAAAATGGATTGGATTTTGTGGAAATGCAAGATCGTGAAATCGTAGCCTTGATCGCTTACTTACAGCGACTGGGTACCGATATCAAAATTGAAGGAACAGAAGAAACTATATTTCAAAACAAATAACCATGTTGAAATTTGTAAAAGAACATATGGAAACCATCGACGGGATAGCAAACTATCCCATGGTTTCCTTGCTTATCTTCTTTGTGTTTTTTGTGTTATTGTTTTGGTGGGTTTTCACCGCCACCAAGGAACACATAAGGGAGATGTCCGAACTGCCTTTGGATAACGATGATCAACAAAACAAACTATAACATTATGAGCACAAAAACACCTTGGTGGATACGAGTCCCGGTTTTATTCTTTTTGATCTTCGGATTGATGGAATTCTTTATAGACTCCGGTGATAAACCTGCAATAATTGAATATCCCATCACGCAGTTTTTTATGCTGTTGGTATTGATGATTCTTATTGCCATAGAATTGATTTTAGGTTCTATTGAGAACATAATGTTCCAAACCCTTTCCGAAGAAGGTAAGGAGCGTTACTTGGCGGCCAAAAGCAAAAAGTACGACTGGTCATGGGCCAAGAACTTAATGAAAAAGTTGACCAAGAGCCGCTCCATTGAGCGTGAAGGTGAAATTGTGCTGGACCACAATTACGATGGTATACGTGAGTTGGACAATGTTTTGCCGCCTTGGTGGGTATATATGTTCTATGCCACCATTGTATTCGCAGTGGTGTATTTGGTGCGATTCCATGTTATTGGAGAATATGACCAAGCGCAGGAATACGAACAAGAGGTTGCTGCTGCACAGCAGGCCATAGAAGAATATAAAAGAACCGCAAAGGATTTGGTGGACGCCAGTACCGTGGAGTTCCTTTCGGATGAATCCGATTTGGCCGCTGGTGAGAAAATTTTCCAGACCAACTGTGTTGCATGTCATACACAAGATGGAGGCGGGTCCATTGGACCTAACCTAACCGATAAATATTGGATTTTGGGCGGAGGTATCAAAAATGTGTTCACCACAATTTCAGAAGGAGGTCGTGACGGTAAAGGGATGATTGCGTGGAAGCAAAGCTTAAAACCTGCGGAAATAGCTCAGGTGGCCAGTTATGTCATTTCATTGGGGGGAACCACTCCTGCCAATCCAAAGGAACCTGAAGGAGAAATCTGGATAGATCCCAATGCTCCTGAAGAAGCCAACGGAACAGAATCTGAAACGGAGGAAATCGCACCGGAAGAAATGGAGCAGGCCACCGATTCAACAGAAGTTGCCATGAATTAGTCCATTTGGACCATCTGGCAGTAATATTTTAGCCATAAACCACAAATGCGATGGAAGAAAATTTTAGGGATTCCATAGGCACAATCACACAAGAAGGTAAAAGGAACTGGATTTTTCCAAAGAAACCTAGCGGAAGGTATTACGATTACCGAAAGTATGTAAGTTATTTTCTGCTGATTTTTTTGATAGCAGCTCCCTTCATTAAAATAGGAGGGCACCAGTTCTTAATGTTCAATGTGCTGGATAGGCGCTTCAACATATTTGGAGTTCCATTTTGGCCCCAGGATTTTCATCTTGTGGTGATATCCATGATTATTGGAGTAATTTTCATCGCACTGTTTACGGTCGCTTATGGTCGTATTTTTTGCGGATGGATGTGTCCCCAAACCATTTTTTTGGAAATGGTGTTCCGTCGTATCGAATATTGGATAGATGGAGACAGAGGTGCGCAAATGCGTTTGGCCAAGGCACCATGGACAGGAAAAAAGATTCGAAAAAGAGTATTGAAGTGGACCGTTTTCTTCATTATCTCCTTTTTTATCGCCAATGTTTTTTTGGCTTATTTAATCGGTAGCGACCAACTTTTGGCCTACATCACCGATGGACCTATGGCTCATTTGGATACTATGGTTCCGTTATTGATTTTCACCGGGGTGTTCTATTTCATCTTCGCGTGGTTCAGGGAGCAAGTATGCATTATTGCCTGTCCATATGGTAGATTGCAAGGGGTGCTTTTGGATGATAAATCCATTGTGGTGGCTTACGACCATAAACGTGGCGAAGGTGAAAACGGCCGCAAAAAGTTCAGGAAAAATGAGGATAGGGAGGCACTGGGACATGGTGATTGTATTGACTGTCTTCAATGCGTAAATGTCTGTCCTACCGGAATAGATATTCGGAATGGAACGCAGTTGGAGTGCGTAAACTGTACGGCTTGTATTGACGAGTGTGACCACATTATGGACAGCATCAATAAACCTAAAGGGTTAATCAGGTATGCTAGCGAAGACGAGATAACCAATAAGAACAAGTTCAAGTTAACCCCTCGTATGAAGGGGTATACCGCAGTACTTTTCGTTTTGATAGGTGTGTTGGTCGGAATGTTATTTATGCGGAACGAAGTGGAAGCCAATGTTTTGAGATTGCCGGGACAATTGTACGAGCGCAAGGAGAACAATATCATCAGTAACGTGTACACCTATAAATTGGTGAACAAGACTGCAAAGGATATCGAAAATGTATCGTTTGAATTGATGTCACATAACGGAGAAATCAAAATGGTATCACAGGATAAGTTTACCATTCCTGCGGAGCAACTTTCGGAAGGAACTTTGTTCATCGAAATAAATGCCTCAGCATTGAACGGTGACAAGGATAAACTGAAGATTGGGGTTTATAGTGGGGATAAACTCATAGAAACCACGGTGACACAGTTTTTGGCACCAAGGAGTTATAATTAAAAAATATAGAGATGAAAATTAATTGGGGAACAGGAATCGTATTGGCTTTTATCGGCTTCATTGGGTTTATCCTATACTTTGTGATACGGATGAGTACCGATGATAGCGCCAACCACGATTTGGTGACAGAGGAATATTATAAAAAGGAATTGTCCTATCAACAGGATATTGATGCCTCAAAAACCGCGAAGGAAATGAATGCCAACCTCAAGGTTGAAAAAACGGCAGAGGGGCTGGTGATTGCGTTTCCGGAACGTTTCGACCCCAAAAAAATAAGTGGAACAGTGTCCCTATACAGACCGTCTAACAAGCACTTGGACACAGACTTTCCTATAAGTTTGTCCAATACACATTTGCTCATACCTGACAATCGCTTGGTGGACGGTCGCTGGGACATTTCCATAAGCTGGGAATACGAAAGTAATTCCTTTTTGCATAAAGAAAAATTAGTGTACTGATCATGTTGACCTCTGCTTTGGTTCTGGGACTTTTGGGAAGCTTGCACTGCTTGGGCATGTGTGGGCCGATAGCCTTTATGCTACCTTTGGACCATGCCAATCAGGTTAAAAAGACAGCTCAGTTGTCCATTTATCATTTTGGAAGACTGTTGGCATACGGAATCATCGGAGTGCTTTTCGGACTTTTGGGCAAGGGATTGTCCCTGTTCGGAATACAACAGAAGCTTTCCATTGGCATTGGAGTACTCATGATCGTCCTTGTACTTATTCCAGCAAAACATCTGAACGGACATAAATTATTATCGCCCATTTACTCCATAATCGCCAAGGTGAAATACAAACTTGGGACAGAGCTCAAAAAAAGAACACCGGATACTTTTTTGACCATAGGGTTTTTGAATGGCTTCCTTCCCTGCGGATTGGTGTATATGGCGCTTTTGGGAGCCATGGCCATGGGAAACCCTTTGGAAGGTGGGCTCTACATGATGGTTTTTGGTTTGGGCACCGTACCTTTAATGTCCCTGGTGGTCTATTCCAAAGGAATGTTCAGTACAGCCATAAAGTCTAGAATACAGAAATTGATACCGGTATTTGTGGTCATCATTGGTGTTTTGTTTATTGTGCGTGGGCTTG
Organism: Flagellimonas chongwuensis; assembly: GCF_013376415.1. Classification (GTDB taxonomy): domain Bacteria; phylum Bacteroidota; class Bacteroidia; order Flavobacteriales; family Flavobacteriaceae; genus Flagellimonas; species Flagellimonas chongwuensis. The sequence goes on along the minus strand of NZ_WYET01000003.1, from coordinate 147,991 downwards.
GATTGGGAATACCCTATGTTTCCCCAAAAGCAGCTCCGGCCGACACCGTTTCGGCGACCATAGAATGCCATCAACCCTAAAAATCGAATCCAGAATGAAAATAACATCAGCGGAAGAAGCGGTAGGAATTGTAAAATCAGGTGACCGGGTCTTTTTCCAGGGCGCGGCAATGACCCCAAATGAATTGATAGATGCACTGTGCGAACGTCACAAGGAGTTAAAGGAAGTTGAGATAATTTCCATCCACACTGAAGGCGATGCAAAATATACCAGGGCACCTTATTGCGAAGCGTTTACCCTAAATGCCTGTTTTGTAGGCGGCAATGTAAGGCCATTTGTAAACACTTATATGGGAGACTATATCCCTGTTTTTTTAAGTGAGATTCCTTGGTTGTTTGCCGACGAATATTTGCCTTTGGATGTGGCCTTCGTGCAGGTGTCACCGCCAGACAAGCATGGGTATTGCTCGTTGGGAGTCTCAGTAGATGTTGCTTTGCCAGCAGTAAGGACCGCAAAAAAGATAGTGGCCCAGATAAATCCTAAGGTGCCACGTACCCATGGTACAGGGATTGTCCATATTGACGAAATAGAGTTCGCGATAGAGGTTGACCGTCCCATCCATCAGCATGACCCGACACAGCCATCGGAAGTGGAACAGGAGATTGGCAGGCATGTAGCATCTTTGATTGATGACGGGGCTACCTTGCAAATGGGAATAGGAAACATACCAAATGCCGTGCTTTCCAACTTGGGCAACCACAAAAACCTTGGAATCCATACAGAGATGTTCTCGGATGGAGTTCTTCCATTATTGCAAAGTGGTGTCATCAACGGTAAAGAAAAGGCGGTGAAAAGAGGTAAAATAGTGAGCTGCTTTGCCGTAGGCTCCCAAAAACTGTACGACTTTATAGACGATAACCCGATATGCGACTTTAGGGATTCCGGTTATACCAACGATACGGCGAGAATCCGAAGAAACCCAAAAGCGACAGCGATCAATAGTGCCATTGAGATTGATCTTACAGGGCAGGTCTGTGCAGATACCATTGGAGGTTATCAGTTTTCCGGTGTAGGTGGCCAGATGGATTTTATGAGAGGTGCATCCCTGTCAAAAGGGGGTAAGCCCATTATAGCCATGTCCTCCACCACCAAAAAAGGGGTTTCCAAAATAACTCCGTTTTTAAAACAAGGTGCAGGGGTGACCACCACACGTGCGCACATGCATTATGTGGCCACCGAGTATGGAGTGGTAAATTTATTCGGAAAGAATCTGCACCAACGTGCCGAAGCATTGATTTCCATTGCACACCCAGACCATAGAGAGGCATTGGAAAAGGCAGCCTATGAAAGATTTCATGGTTAATAAGCAATTAAACCTAACCAAAAGAGGGGGCAATCCTAGGATTGCCCCCTCTTTTATTGAATTACATGAAACCAATTAAAATGTAATCCATCAAATTTTAAAGGTGATTACCGGTGCCTCAGAATGGTTGGCGATATCCTCCCCGATACTTCCCATAAAGAAATGGGATAATCCTCTTCTTCCATGGGTTGGGATGCCAATAAGGTCGGCGCCGATTTTTTTGCTGTAGTTTATCACACCTTTTTCAACGGTGTAGTCGTTAAAGATTTCAACTTCCATGCCTACATTGGCCTCGTTCAAAAACTTGGAGATTTTAGAATAGGCGTCGTTGGTACTCATAAATTCGTCTCCCGGTGTGTTGATGTATACCAAATGTAATTTAGATTCCAAAAGCTTGGCCATTTCTATTGCTTTTTTCAGAGCGGGTACACTTTCATGTTCGAAATCGCTCGCGAAGACAAAGTTTTTTGGATTAAAATTGTCCGCTTCGTTCCCTTTGATGACCAATACGGGAACATCAGAGGTTCTCACCACCCTTTCGGTGTTGGAGCCAATAAAGATTTCTTGCAAGCCATCTGCTCCGTTGGAGCCCATAACAATCAGGTCTGCCTTATGCTTTTCGGCTACCTCTGCTACTTCGCTGAATACTTTGTAGTGTTTGATCACAGGGGTAACCGTGATATCCTTTAGATAAGGCTTGTCCAAAAAATCGGAAAAACGTTTCTCGCCAAGTTTAATAAGGTGTACCACCTGTTCTTGGGAAATATATCCAGATTCTCCCATAATGGCTGGAGAAAGCTCCAACATATGGAGAACAAATAGTTCGGCATTTTGTTCCTTGGCCAACGAGGCAGCCACTTTCAGTGCCTTTTCTGATTGATTTGAAAAATCAACGGGTACGATTATACTTTTCATTTTATTGCTTTTTTAGGTTAAACGGTCATGGAAAATATTCGGGTATTTGGTTTTTCTCGATGCATCTTTAGGTCAAAGGCCATACTGACGTTTCTGACAAAAGGCCTGCCTTTGGCTGTCACCTTTATGGTTTTGTCTTCTATTTCAACAAGGCCATCTGCCTCCAGTTCGGATAGGTTGGCCAGTATGTTTTCAAAATCAACGACTTCTCTTTCTTCAGGTTTCCAATTTGTCTCAAATCGACACATAATATTGAGGATGTGTTTTCTTAGTATCTGGTCTTCCTCATTTAATATGTGTCCTCTAAAAATAGGGATAACTCCATGTGAAACCAAATTCTGATATTCTTCCACATTTTTCACATTTTGGGCAAATCCGTACCAACTATCACTGATGCTGGAGGCACCCAGACCTATCATTAGATTAGTTTTAGAAGCGGTGTAGCCCATAAAATTTCGGTGCAAGGTTCCATTTTCCATGGCTTGTTTGAGGCTGTCTGTGGGAAGGGCGAAATGGTCCATGCCAACATCCTTATAACCGAAGCCCGAAAGCATTCTCTTGCCCATCTCGTACTGAGCCTTTTTTTCTATGGAAGATGGGAGGTCCTCTTCTTTGTACCCGCGCTGACCATTGCCCTTGAGCCATGGCACATGGGCATAGCTGTAGAAGGCTATGCGATCCGGTTTTATGGCATTGGTCTTCATTATCGTTTGTTCCACATCGGAACAATTTTGAAAAGGAAGTCCATATATTATATCGTGACCTACAGAAGTGTACCCTATCTCACGGGCCCATTCAGTAACATTTTTTACGTTTTCAAACGGTTGGATCCTGTTTATGGCACGTTGTACGGTGAGGTTGTAATCCTGTACGCCAAAACATACCCTTCTAAAACCGACATCGTAAAGTGCTTGTAAATGCTCTTTGGTGGTATTGTTGGGGTGACCTTCAAAACTGAACTCCATGTCGTCTGCCTTTTTGCCCAGACGAACAATTCCATTGATTAGCATCCTTAAATTTTCAGGTGAAAAGAAGGTGGGTGTTCCTCCGCCAAGGTGAAGCTCTTTGATTACAGGCCTAAACCCCATCAGTTCCACGTACAATTCCCATTCCTTTAAAACTGCTGATATATATGGACTTTCCACGTCGTGCCTTTTAGTGATGCGCTTGTGGCAACCACAAAAGGTGCACATGCTTTCGCAAAAGGGTAGGTGTATATAAATGCTGATTCCCTCATCGGGATTTTCCTCGAAAGCTTGTATCACGCTTGATCTCCATTTTTTTCCTGAAAAACTCTCCATGTCCCAATAGGGAACAGTAGGATAACTCGTATATCGAGGGCCGGGAACATTATATTTTTGAACTAATTCGCACATAATCTGCATACCTTTACATTATAGGTCAAAAGTACTTTTGATGGTTTGCAAAAAACATGATAATTGTCAGTATTGCCATCCCAGGTATCACTACTGCATAAATGATTGTAGAACATCCGTCATAAAAAAGGCCCAGACAAGTTAATCTGGACCCTTTTCTGGGTTATGTTTGGTGATTTAATTTTGCATTATAAAGTTAATGGGTATGCTGTATTTAACACTTACGGGCTTACCTCTTTGCTCACCTGGTTTCACTTTGGGCAATGCAGCGATAATTCGTCCGGCCTCTTGTTCCAATAATTTGTCCGGCCCTCTTTTTTCTATACCTACGACCCTTCCGTTGGTATCAATCACGAACTGTACGTAAACTCTACCTGTAATTCCCATCTCTAAAGCGGATGAAGGGTAGCTGAAATTTGCCTTAATGTGTTCCTGAACCTTTTCGTTAAAACAGGCTTTGCGTTCCGCTTGGGTCTGTAAGTCCTCACATCCTGGAAAAACAGGTACGTGTTCAATAACGGCGAAAGGCACTATGACTTCCTCCTCAACTTCTTCCACATCAACATCCTCAATTCGGACTACAGCATCCTCAATATAAGTTTCTTGGCTACTCTCGGTACTTTCTATTATGGTCTCTTTTACATCTTCCACATCATCCACTATCTCAATAACAGCTGGAGCAGAAGGTGGCGGTGGCGGCGGAGCGGTACGTATCATTTCGGTAATAGGTACATCTTCCTTAAGCTCGTCGGTTAGTTGTACAACTTCAGAAACTTTGGATTCCTCTTCATAGAACTTTACTTCAAAAGATTGCCATGTCATGAACAATACCGAAGTAAGTCCTATCATAAAATATAGACTGCTGTTGCGTCCGATTTCTACGTTTGGGTTCTTTTTTGGTTTCATGACTTCTACTATTTAACTAAGTTAAAGGTAGTTTTCTTCCAAATCAGAAAATATGATAAACGTCATGCTTCGGTACTGAACAATACTCTGTAAACTCTATATTCCGCGGTTCTTGATTATTGGAATACAATGGCTTCCACTAAAATATGGCAGCAGTCCCAAATGTATCTCTTATATAAATAATATTTAAACCTGTTTTTTCTTTTCGTTTTCCCAAATTAGGGCGGCAGCTCCACAAATGGCGGCGGTTTTTCCTTCCATGGCAGAATGGAGGAGTTTTACCTTCCCTTTATAAACGTCCAACAAGAAACCGTTAAAGTATTTTTCCAAAGGTGTCATGATCCATTTGCCACTATTGGTAAGGCCACCCATTAAAATGAATGCTTCGGGTTGGGTGAAGGCCGTAAAGTTGGCCAAGGCCTGTGCCATAATTCGGGCAGTGTAGTCGAATGCCTTGAGGGCAATTTCGTCGCCTTCTTCGGCGGCTTGGGTAATGTCCTCGCCGTGAAGGTCGTTATAGGCAATATCCCTGAACCTGCTATCCACTAGATATTTGCTCTGCATATACATTACAGTGCGTTTTAACCCAGTGGCTGAAACATAGGCTTCCAGTCCGCCTTTTACACCGAGTCCGGTAAGTCTACCATCGCCTATGGTCATGTCTACATGACCCAATTCTCCAGCGAAACCATCAAAACCGTCAATAAGTTGACCGTTGGCAACAATTCCTGCTCCAAAACCGGTGCCCAGAGTAATTACTATAAAATCTGTCATATTCTTGGCACCTCCAAACAGCATTTCCCCCAAAGCGGCCGCACTGGCATCGTTCATTATACGGATGGGCATATCCAATCGCTGTTTGAGTAGTTTTACCAAGGGAACGCTTCCTTTCCATGCCAGATTACTGGCACTTTCAATGGTGCCATTTTTGCTTGATGCATTTGGTGCCCCAATACCGCAGCCGATTATGTTGGCATCTTTTCCGAAATTATCTAAAAGCTCATCAACGGTAGATTTTATCTTATCCAAGTAATTATCCAAGTTGGGATATTCTTTGGTCCTAAAAAATGTTTTTTCGTAGCACTCGCCATGTTCATTTACCAAACCTATCTTGGTTTTGGTTCCCCCTATATCAATTCCTATTACTAAATCCATTTTAATATTACGTTGTGGTTTGGTCCCTAAATATAACCAATATGGTAGCAATAAAATAGCTCGTTAGAATTTTATAGTGACTCTTTTTTTTGGGAAAATCAGGGATAAAAATAGAAGTTACTGATATCTGTCATGTTTTAGGTCACAGGTCGATTCTACTTTTGAAATGAGAATTGAAATCAATAAATATAATAGGTATGAGCAGTTTGAATAAAATATTAATTCCTTTTGATTTTTCCGAAGCATCAGTCAACGCTTTGGAATATGTGGTCAATTTTGTAGGCACCGAAAAACCCATTGGTATCCTTGGTCTGTATGTGGGTGCGATGCCCATAAGTGCATCTGACAATGAAAAACTGGGAAAGGATTTTTTCAAAGTGTTGGACTCTTTCGGGGTACGATTAAAAGTTGCCCCTGAGTTCATTACAGATACAGGAGAAGTGATTGGAACTATCCTGTTGGCACAAGAAGAGAATAACGCCGATTTGATTATGATGGGTACCATGGGCGATAAAATCACTGATGAAGCCATAACCAATACCTCAAAATTAGTGTTGGAAGCCAACTGTCCTGTGATTTCCATCCCCTATGGAACCGAAATCAAGGACCCTAAGAACATTGCTTTGGTAATGGGCGGGGAACGCATTGATGATAAAGAAGTTTTGAGCACCCTCTTGGATGTAGCTAGAATTTTTGACGCCAGGATCCACGTGCTTACCATTTATAAAGATTCGATATACGATGAAGAGGCTGTAAAGGAATCCAACGAGAATTTATTGGAATACTACTTGGAGCATTTTTATGCGGATCATACATTCACTAAAAATGAAGACATAGAGCAAGGCATTTTGGATTATATCGTAGAGAAAAGCATTGACCTGTTAACTATATTGCCAAGAAACCATACCGAAAAAAGTACTCCATCGGAGGGCAGGCTAACTAAACTGTTGACCTTGCACTCCGAGATACCGGTTTTGGCTTTGGACTAAATCATATATTGATAGCATGCGCCCATTTTTTCACAAATTTTCTTGTTTTTAGGTCATACCACAATCAATGCTGTGATAACCTTCTTCATGGTAATATGAGCGAGGTTTATGAATTCAGCGATTAAGTAAAAGAGAGGCGATTCATAATCCTTATGGCACCATTGTTATCGGTTCAGTAGATGTGGAGCTTCGATTTATTTAAACATAGGCATGAGTACAGCCAAAAAACCAAAGTAAGTGTGGATTGGAAAATATCTGGACATAATGAAAACGTGGTTACAAAAAGGAGCGTATGTGAGTAAAGCCATTCAATTGGCACACTCTTTCCATATCAATTTTGATAAATTTGCCATTCAAGCCTCAGGTGGGACCATGAATGGTGGACCGCTCATCGATTCGCACCACAGCTTGACAGAACATTTTTAAGAAGCAATACAGTGAGTGATAAGAGCATCTTTAATATAGAAAACTTAGGGCCACCTAAATATAGGTCGCCCCTTCAGCTTAGTACCGTAAAGGGAGACCGTATTTTCAATTTTGTAAGCGAGTCCGATAGACTGGTCTTCGACATTTCCATGGACTACTATAATCAATGCTTGAATGATGGAGAGTCACCCATTTGCATGGAAAAAGCAGGGCCAAGGCAGAACATATTTTTTGATGCAAAAAACACTACCGCAGCAATCGTAACATGCGGAGGGCTCTGTCCCGGCATCAACAATGTAATCCGGGGTTTAGTGATGGCCTTGCATTACTTCTACGGAGTAAAAAAAATTGTTGGTATTCCTTACGGCTATGAAGGGCTCAACCCTGAAAAAGGACATGAGTTGATAGAGTTGACGCCCGATAAGGTCAAGGATATTCATCAATTTGGAGGTACATTTTTAGGTTCGTCCCGTGGCGGTCAAGATGTATCGGTAATGGTAGATACCCTTGAAAATAACAAAATAGACATGCTCTTTGCCATCGGAGGGGATGGAACTTTGAAAGGTGTGAATGCCATAGGGAACGAAATCACCAAAAGAGATGCAAAAATCAGCGTTGTAGGGATTCCAAAGACCATTGACAATGATATTGACCTAATCGATGAATCCTTCGGTTTCCAAACTGCTTTTGATGTGGCCAGTCCCATTCTTAGGGATGCCCATAACGAAGCTACTGGAGCCTACAATGGTATTTCTATCATTAAATTAATGGGGAGGGATAGCGGTTTTATAGCAGCATCGGCCGCTTTGGCCATGCCTGTGGTCAACTTTGTGTTGGTTCCGGAAATGGATTTTTCATTGGAGGGGGAAAATGGATTTTTTGCCGCTCTGGAACAAAGGCTGCTTCAGAAAAAGCATGCGGTAATTGTAGTGGCCGAGGGAGCAGGGCAGCAACTTTTCAAGGATAGACAAATTGTGACCGATGCATCAGGAAATGTTCAGCATGAAGATATCGGGGTTTTCCTAAAGGAAAAAATATCGGAATACTTCAAAGGAAAGAGCCCTGTGACCATCAAATATATCGACCCCAGTTACATAGTACGTTGTGCACCTGCCAACTCCAGCGATAGCGTATACTGTAGTGGATTGGCCTATCATGCGGTGCACGGGGCCATGGCTGGAAAAACCAAATTTGTGGCCAGTCGTGTGAACAACAGGTATGTGTATATTCCCATTAGTGAAGTAACCAAAAAGCGCAAGAAAATTGATTTGGAGGGCGAATTTTGGTTCTCCGTATTACAGAGTACAGGGCAGCCTTTTTTCTTGGGTTAAAATTAGGATTTAAGCTGACAATTGTCATTAAATAGTATCTTTACTAGGCTTAGATTTGAATATAATCAAAACAATAATCATGGAAGTACATGTTCAATATCAAAAGATGATGACCAGTGAATCATTGACCCAATTATTAATGAAAAAACTGGAAGGTTTGGAAACAAAATATAACTGGTTGATCAAGGCCAATGTGTTATTCAAAACAGAGAACGATAAAACGGGAGAAGGCAAGATCTGTGAAATTGAATTGAGCGCTCCCGGACCAAGAATTTTTGCAAAGTCCAATACCGACGATTTTGAGAAATCCATGTCCAAAACTGTTGAGGATTTAAGAAGACAACTTGAAAAGCGGCAGGCAACTTTTGCCTCGCATTAATAAATTAGGCATTTGCTGCGCATGACTCTTTAAAACAATAGTGATGAAACTCAAATTAATAGGCATAGGTCTACTACTACTTCTACTTGCAAGCTGTTCTTCAACCAAGTTGGTGAGTACTTGGAAGAACCCTGACAATGTGGTTTTTGATGCCTATCAAGTCCTGGTCGTGGGTATGGTAAAAGATGATGCGGCCAGAATGGAATTTGAGGATAGATTTGTCCATGCCTTGAAAGAGCAAGGGGTAGAGGCCATGCGCAGCATTGACCTGTTCGATGTGGAATTTACTTTAGCTGAAAGGTCTGAGCAAGAATTGAAAGAGGTAGAAGAACAACTACTGGACAAGGGCTTTGATGCCATTCTGTTTACCAAGGTGGTGGGTGCAGAAAATAGAAGGACTTTTCGGGAACGCATCAATAATATTGATAAAATGATGCTCAGGTTCAGTAACGATTATTTAGAGCATCAGGATATCTACTACAATTCCGAATATTATGACAGCTTTAATGTGTACCATGCAGAAACATCTCTCTACTGTATATGTGTAGGTAAGGAAATAGAGCTTATCTGGAGGGGTGATGTGGATGTTACCGAGCCCGAAAATGTTAACAAGACTATTGATTCTTATATTAAATTGATTACAAGATCAATGGGTGAGCAAGATGTAATCTTTAATTAGAAAGGCCGATAGCCTCCAAAACACCTAGAAAATCCAATGCAATCAACACTGGGATTGCTACTAGGATAACAATCAATATAAAAACCATGATCCGTAAAAATCCGACCATGAGTTTGTTTCCTATGCTAATTTCATCTGCCATAATAGTGTAATTTATAACAATTTAAGAAAATATTTGCACATTTCCTTAAGTGTTGTTTCCACTATTCGATTAACGGATAATTTATAGGTATGTGTTGTTGGAAACGTTATTCGGTATCACCTCTTTTTTTACTGAGCAGTTTTCCAAGTTCCTCCAAGGTAATTCCTTTGGTTTCCGGCATCATAAAAATCACCCAAAGTAATTGAAGCACCATCATAACTGCAAAAAAGATAAAAATAGGCCATGGATTCTCCTTGAAGATGCCTATCTCCGCATCCAAAAAGGTAGGGGTGAGCAAGGTAATCAATGCAGCAAAGACCCAATGTGTCCCAGTACCCCATGATTGCCCGTAGGAGCGAACCTTGTTAGGAAATATTTCAGAAATAAACACCCAAATAACCGCGCCCTGCCCTACTGCATGTGAAGCAATAAAAATCAAGATGAAAGTCAGCAATAATATCGAGCTGGCCCCTGAATAGAAACACCATCCCACCATGGCCAAACTCACAATGTATCCGATGGACCCCATGTACATGAGCTGTTTTCTACCCAGTTTATCGATAAGGGATATGCCCACAAAGGTGAAAATCAAATTAATTACCCCAATGGATATGGAGCTAAAGAGCGATTCACCTGAAGCAAGACCTGCCCGCTCCAAAATTTCCGGTGCGTAGTACAGCACAAAATTTATCCCAGATAGTTGATTGAAAAAGGCAATTAAAAAAGCTAACACCAAAGGTTTATTGTACTTCCCGGAAAACAAACCTTCACTGGTTTTTTCCTTGGTCTCCACTATGGCAATTTTGATTTGTTCCAGATGAAGTGAGGCCTTGTCCTTTGCAATTCCCAAGAGCGTAATGGACTCGATGACCACGGCATCGGCCTTATCCTTCATTAAAAGCCATCTGGGGCTGTTTGGAATTTTGAACACCATAAGGGTATAGATCAGAGCGGGGAGGCCCTCAATGCCCAACATCCAGCGCCAAGCTATGCTTTCTTCAAATAGTATTCCGATGAGATAGTTGGAGATAAAAGCCAATAGAATCCCAAAAACGATATTGAACTGGTACATGGCCGTGAGCCTTCCTCGGGTCTGTGCAGTAGATATCTCTGAAATGTAAACAGGAGCGGCTACCGATGATGCTCCTACCCCAACACCGCCTATAAACCTAAAAAACGAAAAACTGTAAGCTTCCGGGGCAAAGGCCGAGCCAAGTGCCGATGCGAAATACAGAATGCCTATCCAGAACAAGGTTTTCTTTCTTCCCAAACGGTCCGTGGGAATGCCTCCGAAAAGTGAGCCTAAAACCGTTCCCCAAAGCGCTATGGACATGATAAAGATACCGTGGAACGTAAAAATGGAATCGCCCAAAAACCAGTTGGTGTCCCAAATCTCTTTTATGGGTTGGTTGGCCCCGGAGATTACTACAGTGTCGAACCCAAACAAAAAGCCCGCTAGGGCCGCCGTCAAGGAAATTCTAAAAATACGTTTGTCCATGGAGGATGAATTTTGCTAAAGCTAACCAAAATTTATAAAATCTTGGAAATGTATTTCATTATCAATTCCGAAGCACCTTTATTGGTGTTGATATAATTGGCATTGATATCTCCAATATTTTTGATGGAAATAGGATTGTTCAACAGGTCTCCCATTAAATTATCAAAGCTATTCTGGCTGGAAATGGGAATGATTCCTCCTTCGTTGACTAAGTCTTCAGCTTCTTTGAAACCTCCAAATTGTGGTCCGATGATAATTGGGATGCCGAAAACAGCGGGCTCCATAGTATTGTGGAGCCCCGTGGCAAAGCCACCGCCAACATAGGCCATATTGGCGTAACTATAAATTTTGGTCAGCAAACCGATGGTGTCAATAATGAGGACATCGACCTCTTTGAGGTTTTGGCTGCCCAATTCCGAGTAACGGAATACGGTTTTTTCAAGTGAAGAAGTTATTTTGTCAATATGTGAAGGCTTGATTTCATGAGGCGCGATGACAAACTTTACTTTTTCGGTGGTTTTGTTGATGTAATTGACCAATATTTTTTCATCTTCGGGCCATGTGCTGCCTGCCACCAAACACAGCTGATTGTTCTTAAAACGGTCCATAAAGTCCAATTGGTTGTTCCGTTTCAGGATTTCCGAAACTCGGTCCAACCGAGTATCGCCGCCAATACTGGAATTCTTTATCCTGATGGATTCCAACAGATTTTTCGATTTCTCATTCTGCACAAAATAATGGTCAAACTTTCCTAGGCTCTGTCGCATAAAACCACCATAGGATTTAAAATATATCTGTCTTTCTGTGAAAATGGCCGATACCAAAATGGTAGGAATATTTCTTTTTTTGAGTTGATATAGATAATTGGGCCAGACCTCGTACTTGACAAAAATGGCCAATTGGGGATTTACTATATTTAAAAATCGCTTCACTTTATGATGGCTGTCCATGGGCAGGTAGACCACCACGTCGGCAACGGAGGTATTCTTTTTGACCTCGTAGCCCGAGGGCGAAAAAAAGCTGAGAACCAACTTATGTTCGGGATACTTGGAGCGTAACCGTTCCAGAATAGGAAGTCCTTGTTCAAACTCGCCCAAAGAGGCCACGTGCATCCAAATGGTTTTGTCCCCTGGGTTCAGTTTTTCTTCCAATAATGGAAAAGTTCTCTTCCTTCCTTGAACGAATAATTTGATCTTGGCATTGAAAAGAGCAATCACCTTAAGAACTAGCCAAGCAATATTGATAAGTATGTTGTACAGAAAACGCAAGAATATCTTTTTCGCTAAAATACATTCTTTCGGTCAGAGACTATTATGGCATCTTAATTTCTTAATTTTGACGTATTAATTTATTCGGATGAAAAAAATTCAAATGGTTGACCTAAAAGGTCAATATGAAGGTATAAAGACCGAGGTCAACGAAGCTATTGCGGAAATCTTGGATTCTTCTGCATTTATAAACGGTCCCCATGTACAAGCTTTTCAAAATGAGCTACAGGAGTATTTGGGCGTTAAACATGTGATTCCATGTGCCAATGGGACGGATGCGCTCCAAATATGTATGATGGGCCTTGGGTTGAAACCAGGTGATGAGGTAATTACGGCTGACTTTACCTTTGCGGCAACCGTGGAAGTAATCGGTCTTTTGCAGTTAACGCCTGTTTTGGTAGATGTAGAGCCCGATACCTTTAATATAGATGTGAAAGCCATCGAAAAGGCGATTACACCCAAAACAAAGGCAATAGTCCCCGTTCATCTATTTGGTCAATGTTCCAATATGGACGAGATCATGGAGTTGGCCAAAAAACACGATTTGTATGTTGTAGAGGATAATGCCCAAGCCATTGGTGGGGCCTATTATTCAAAAGATGGTTCCAAACAAAAGGCTGGAACCATTGGTCATGTTGGGGCCACATCGTTTTTCCCATCCAAGAATTTGGGTTGTTATGGTGATGGCGGCGCTATTTTTACCAACGATGATGATTTGGCACATATAATCCGTGGTATCGTAAACCATGGAATGTACAAAAGGTATTATCACGATGTTGTGGGCGTCAACTCGCGTTTAGATTCCATTCAGGCGGCAGTTTTAAGGGCGAAGTTGCCTAAACTGGACTATTATAACCAAAAGCGTTGGGAAGCTGCATCGAAATATTCTCAGGCCTTTAAAGGACAGGAACATATTGTGGTTCCAAAAATATCTTGTGGCTGCGATACGGAAAAAAGTGTTTGTGATTGCCATGTGTTCCATCAATACACCCTTAGGATTACAAATGGTAAAAGGGATGAACTTGTGCAACATTTAAATGATAAAGACGTTCCTTGTGGTGTGTATTATCCAGTTCCGTTGCACAAACAGAAGGCTTATGCTGATGACCGATATAATGAAGATGATTTTCCGGTGACCAATCAATTGGTGAACGAAGTGATTTCCCTTCCAATGCATACCGAACTGGATGATGAACAGATTGAATATATAACCGGTCTGGTAATCGACTACGTAAACAAATAAAAATGAAGATACTCGTAACAGGTGGTTTGGGGTTTATAGGCTCCCATACCGTTGTTGAACTACAGAATGAAGGTTTTGAAGTGGTCATCGTGGATAACCTTTCCAACTCATCCATTAATGTTTTGGATGGTATTGAGGCCATTACAGGGAAGAAACCCCTGTTCGAAGAATTTGATCTTCGTGATAAACCCAAGGTCCAAGATTTCTTCCAAAAACACAGTGATGTTGCCGGAGTAATTCACTTTGCGGCATCAAAGGCTGTGGGAGAAAGCGTGGAAGAACCACTTCTGTACTACGAGAACAACCTTGGTGTACTAGTCTATATTCTTCAGGAGTTGAAGAAAAAGGGCGGTGCGAGTTTCATCTTTAGTAGTTCCTGTACAGTTTATGGTCAAGCTGACGAAATGCCGATAACTGAGTCGGCCCCGGTTAAACCTGCTGAATCCCCATACGGTAATACCAAGCAAGTGGGAGAGGAAATTATTAGGGATACCTGCAAGGTGAATCCAGACCTTAAAGCCATTGCATTGCGATATTTCAATCCGATCGGAGCGCACCCATCAGGAAAAATTGGAGAATTGCCAATTGGTGTTCCTCAAAACTTGGTCCCTTTTATTACCCAAACAGGTATTGGACTTCGCGAGCAGCTTTCTGTTTTTGGCGATGATTACCCAACTGAAGATGGCACCTGTATCAGGGATTACATCCATGTGGTTGATTTGGCCAAAGCCCACGTAGCGGCATTGCAACGTCTTTTGAAGGATAAAAATGAAACTAATTACGAGGTCTTCAATTTGGGCACAGGAACAGGAAGTTCTGTATTGGAGGTGATACAAAGCTTTGAACGTGTTTCTGGGGAAAAACTCAATTACAAAATTGTGGATAGAAGGTCAGGAGATATAATCCAAGCTTATGCCGATACCAAAAGAGCCAATGAAGTACTTGGGTGGAAAGCAAAATCCAGTCTGGATGATGCCATGAAGTCCGCTTGGGAGTGGGAAAAAATAGTAAGAAGTTAGGTTGTTGTAATCCCAAATCTTGATTTGTACGTACATAGAGTATGCTTCCCAACTACAATAACAGTTTGGAGTTGCTGGAAAGTGTCCAGCAAGAGCAGCTCTACCAAAAACTTTTGCTGCAGCTCAAAAAGGATTTTGAATTGGCCAATGTGCCTATTAACCTTCCTTTGGATATAGCTCCCGAGGAACTGAAAAGTATCATTCACGAAAAAATCTACTTTTTAATAGTGGAAAAGTTCCCGGAATATCTCAACCTATTATATGTAGTGGATATCTCGGAAAAAGAAATTAAAAAGATAGCTCCATCCGATGTTGTTGACATTTCGGCGGAGGTATCCTTTTTATTATTAAAAAGGGAATGGCAAAAAGTGTGGTACAAGGCCAAATATAGCCACTGAACTTTTGGTCACACCTTCACATAAATTCCCCTCTTGTCCATAAAATAGCCAACTGCCCAGCAAGTGAGCATTACCCAAAGGGCAAATAAGAGCGAACCCATATAGCCACCGGACCAAGAGATAAATATGTTGTCGGCAATCCATCTGTAGAGAGATTCCCCATTCATGTCTATGGCAAAAAGTGTGATGATAAATATTTCCGATAGTAAATAAATAAATAAGGTGTTTTTGCCGAAAACTTCAAAAAAGTAGCTCCAACTTTTGGCTTTTTTCATGTCCAAAACGTAGATAAGAATAGCAATAGCCATCAAATCGATTCCACAGGTAAGCAATACAAAAGAGCTTGTCCAGAGTTTTTTGTTGATGGGTAAAACTAGGTCCCACGCCAAACCAGCAAAGATCAGTGCAAACCCAAACATCATCAATTTGGCTACTGTTTCATAATTCTGTCCGTTGTTCTGGATAAATCTACCCGCCAAATAACCAATGATCACATTTACAATAGCTGGGAGTGTGCTCAGCAATCCTTCCGGGTCAAAAGCGATGCCTTCCCCGTGGTACATGTGGTTTGGTCCAATAAGCCATTTGTCCAATTTAAGTACGGCATTTCCTGTCAATGTAAGGTCTCCAAAACCGATTAGGATGAGATGGTAGCCAAGCAAAAATGCCAAGCTCAGCCAAATGGCCGTTTTTGTCTTTACAAAATAAAGGATGATGGAGGCGAACATATAACATAGCGCAATACGTTGCAAAACCCCAAAGATACGCGTCTCCGAAAATGGTTTTAATTGTCCATCATCAAAAAAGGGATACCAATACATTAAAAAGCCCAGTAGAAAAATAATCGCCGTCCGTTTCAAAACTTTTTTGAAAAACGCAGGTGTACCCATATTTTCATACTTTTTCATGCTAAAGCTCATAGCATTTCCCACCACGAACAAAAAAGTTGGAAAAACAAGGTCGGTCAATGTAAAACCGTTCCATTCGGCATGTAATAAAGGAGAAAAGGTGGTAGAACCATTCCCTGGGGAGTTGACTATGATCATTAAGGCAACGTCCAGTCCTCTGAAAACATCGAGGGAAAGGTATCTGTTTTTAAGTTTGGACATATTAGGTTGGTTTAGCTGGTCGGTCAAGTTAAATTATTTTTAGTTTCCACTGTTAATTTCAGTTAAAAATTTCATTTTTATTGCTTTACTGTTTATTCTGTGATATAGTTGTAAATTTGAGTAAGAAATTCACGGGAATACAAGTATATAAATGCTAAAACCCGTATTTTTGACAAAATTTTCCATAAAGTTTTGGAGAAACAGAAAGAATGGACAAATATTCATTTTTAAATGCTGCGCACACTTCATTTTTTGCGGAGCAATACGAAAAATATCTAACGAATCCCGATACTATTGAGCCCAGTTGGAGGGCTTTTTTTCAAGGATTTGATTTTGGTTTGGAAGGTTCCCTCGAAGATTTGGGAATCGAATCTGATAAGGGTGATGGCGGCATGGTCGTGCTTTCCAATGGTAGGAAAGTAGAGATGCCCGAAGCCTTGCAGAAAGAGTTTCAGGTAATCCGCTTGATTGATGGTTACCGTTCCCGTGGACACCTGTTTACCAAAACCAATCCGGTAAGGGAAAGAAGAAAGTATGTCCCTACCTTGGACATAGAGAACTTTGGTCTGAGCCAAGAAGATCTGGATGCCACTTTTGATGCAGGAAAAATACTGGGTATTGGCCCGGCATCATTAAAGGAGATTGTTCGCCACCTTGAAAGTATTTATTGCGATGCGATTGGCGTGGAATACATGTATATCCGTACCCCGGAACGTATCCAATGGATACAGGATTGGCTGAATAAAAACGATAATCATCCGAATTACACTGCAGAAGAGAAGAAGAACATCCTCAGGAAGTTGAACGAGGCCGTTTCTTTTGAAAGCTTTCTACATACCAAGTACGTAGGTCAAAAGCGTTTCTCGCTCGAAGGAGGAGAATCTTTGATTCCCGCTTTGGATGTGATTATAGAAAAAGCTGCAGACAAAGGGGTTAAGCAATTTGTAGTGGGTATGGCCCACCGTGGACGATTGAACGTGCTTACCAATATATTTGGGAAGTCGCCAAAGGATATCTTCAGTGAGTTTGACGGCAAGGATTACGAAGAGACCATTTTTGATGGTGACGTAAAATATCACTTGGGATGGACCTCAAAGCGTGAAACCGATTCAGGGAAAATGGTCAATATGAACATTGCCCCGAACCCATCGCACTTGGAAACCGTAAATTCTATTGTGGAGGGGATTTCAAGAGCCAAACAAGATCGCGACCATAGCGATAATGTCTCGGAAGTATTACCAATTTTGATTCATGGTGATGCTGCCTTTGCAGCTCAGGGAATTGTTTATGAAACAATCCAGATGGCACGTTTGGATGGATATTCCACAGGAGGAACCATTCATATTGTTATAAATAACCAAATCGGGTTTACTACCAACTATTTGGATGCAAGGTCATCGACCTATTGTACAGATGTTGGGAAAGTGACCCTTTCACCGGTACTTCACGTAAATGCGGATGATGCTGAGGCCGTGGTGCATGCCACTACCTTTGCCTTGGAATATAGAATGCGTTACAAGCGTGATATTTTCTTGGATTTATTGGGGTACAGAAAGTATGGGCATAACGAGGGCGATGAGCCCAAGTTTACCCAGCCACTTTTGTACAAATCAATTTCCAAGCATGATAACCCAAGGGATATTTATGCAGCCAAATTGATAGCCGAAGGGATAATCGATGAGAACTACGTAAAAGAGCTGGAAGAAAAATACAAGAACGATCTCGAAGAGAATCTGTTGGATTCCAGAAAAATCGAGAAGACCAGAATAACCCCTTTCATGCAAGATGAATGGGAAGGTTTTGAGCAAGTTACCGAAGAGGTGATGTTAAAACCTATGGATACCACTTACGACCTCAAGAAATTGGATGAGATTGCCAAGAGCATTACTAAATTGCCAGAGGACAAAAAGTTCTTGAGAAAATTGGTCAAGTTGGTGGATGGTCGCCATTCCATGTATTTTGAGGATAACAAACTCGATTGGGCGATGGGCGAATTGTTGGCCTATGGTTCGTTGATAGAGGAAGGCTACGATGTTAGGATGACTGGTCAAGATGTGGAGCGAGGAACTTTCTCGCACAGGCACGCGGTCATCAAAACAGAGATGCATGAAGAAGAAGTGGTGCTGTTGAACGATATGGGAGATAACCAAAACGGGAAATTCCATATCTATAACTCATTACTTTCGGAATATGCCGTTATGGGATTTGATTATGGTTATGCCATGGCAAGTCCGAAAACATTGACCATATGGGAAGCCCAGTTCGGTGATTTCAGTAACGGTGCCCAGATCATTATAGATCAATATTTGTCATCGGCAGAGGACAAATGGAAGCTTCAGAACGGATTGGTGCTGTTGTTGCCGCACGGTTATGAAGGTCAGGGGGCGGAGCACTCATCAGCGCGTATGGAAAGATACCTACAATTGTGTGCCAAGGACAATATGTTCGTTGCGGATGTGACTACGCCGGCAAACCTGTTTCATCTCTTCCGTAGACAGACTAAGGCCAAATTCCGTAAGCCTTTGGTGGTATTTACCCCAAAAAGTTTGTTGAGACACCCTAAAGTGGTGTCCACTAAAGAGGAAATGGCCAACGGTAGTTTCCAAATGGTTATAGATGATGCCGATGCAAAAGCATCCAAGGTAAAAACATTGGTTTTCTGTACCGGTAAATTCTATTACGATCTTTTGGACAAGCGTGAAGAGTTGGAAAGAGATGATGTAGCATTGGTACGTGTGGAACAATTGTTCCCTTTGCCTGCAGAAGAAATGCGAAGCATTATCAAAAAATACAAAAACGCCGACGATATTGTTTGGGCCCAAGAAGAACCGCGCAACATGGGGGCATGGAGCCACATGTTGATGCATTTGGACGAGGCCAAGCAGTTCAGGGTGGCTTCCCGTAGGTTCTACGGAGCCCCTGCTGCGGGTAGTGCGGTGCGCTCAAAAAGACGTCATGCCCAAGTATTGGACTACGTTTTTGACAAGAGTAAGGATAACATGCAAATAAGATAATTCAAGTATAAACTATAATAGAATGGTTTTAGAAATGAAAGTTCCCTCACCAGGGGAATCCATTACAGAGGTAGAAATCGCCGAGTGGTTGGTAGAAGATGGAGACTATGTGGAGAAGGACCAGGCCATAGCCGAAGTAGATTCGGACAAGGCAACATTGGAGCTTCCTGCAGAGGAGAGCGGAATTATTACTCTTAAGGCCGAAGTGGGAGATGCCGTAGCCGTTGGCGAGGTAGTTTGCCTCATCGATACCAGTGCGGAAAAACCTGAAGGTTCATCCGGTGCATCCGATAATAAAGAGGAGCCCAAAAAGGAAGAGCCTAAAAAAGAAGCGCCAAAGAAAGAGGAGCCTAAAAAGGAAACCTATGCTTCGGGTACACCATCTCCGGCAGCCAAGAAGATATTGGACGAAAAAGGAATCGATTCTTCTTCCGTATCCGGTAGTGGCAAAGATGGACGTATCACCAAGGACGATGCTGTAAAAGCTGTTCCATCCATGGGGACCCCAACAGGAGGTAACCGAGGTGAAAGCCGTTCTAAATTGTCCATGTTAAGAAGAAAAGTGGCCGAAAGACTGGTCTCTGCCAAGAACGAGACCGCGATGTTGACCACCTTCAACGAAGTGGATATGTCCGCTATTTTCGAGTTGAGAAATCAATACAAGGAAGAGTTCAAAAATAAGCATGGCGTAAGTCTAGGATTTATGTCCTTCTTTACCAAAGCAGTAATCCGGGCGTTGGAAATGTATCCGGCGGTCAATTCCATGATCGATGGCAAGGAAATGATCACCTACGAATTTTGCGATATCAGTATTGCAGTTTCAGGACCTAAAGGTTTGATGGTTCCTGTAATCAGAAATGCAGAAAACTTGACGTTCAGAGGAATCGAATCCGAGGTAAAACGTTTGGCTATCCGTGCTAGGGAAGGTGAGATCACTGTGGATGAAATGACGGGAGGTACCTTCACCATTACCAACGGAGGTGTATTTGGTTCCATGCTGTCCACTCCAATTATCAACCCACCGCAAAGTGGTATTTTGGGGATGCACAACATTGTAGAGCGTGCCATTGTTAGAGATGGTGCCATTGCCATTGCGCCTGTAATGTACGTAGCACTTTCTTACGACCACCGTATTATTGATGGTAAAGAATCCGTTGGTTTCTTGGTCGCTGTAAAAGAAGCATTGGAAAGTCCAGAAGAATTGTTGATGGACGGCAACGTGAAAAAAGCGTTGGAATTATAATCTGAATATTAATTAGAATGGTCGCTGAGCGAAGTCGAAGCGATATCGCGAAATCTATAAACAAATGCCTTTACTTTTTTAAGTAGAGGCATTTTTTATTGTAGTCGATTACGGCCTTTCCCTTTTTAAGTACATCGGCACCAATAATGCCATCAACGGGCAATGCATTGTGCGAGGTTAACGCTTGGTTCACATGGGTAAGGTCAAAGAGTACGACTTTCTGCTTTTTCTTTTTCCAATCACCGATTTGGATTTTGTTTTTGATGGAGATCAAAGTTTCCATTTCCGTGGCACCTGCCCCAGCGGCTTTAATGTCCGTAGCTTCCGAAGCCATTTCGAAAAATTTGATTTTATCCATTCCTACGCAGGTGTTGGAGGCTCCCGTATCCAGAATAAACTTGCCCGTTATTCCATTGATGGAGGCTGCAAGTTCAAAATGATTGGTTTCAGTAAGTACCAAAGGTATTTTGATGTAGTCTTTGGATTTAAGAAATCTTTTAAGTGATGCCATAATATGGAATGTCCTCTGGAGAGGACTTTAGGAATGTAATATCAGAAACAAAGTTTTTGGGGCATCTAAGATAAGCCTATTTTTGTGGTATGATAACTTCCCGATTAACGAATATAATTATCACTCTCCTTTTTTTTGGCATCCTATGGGGTTGCGGCCCTACTTCAAAAAGAGTTGATAAAAAGGCTCTGGTCCACGAATATTATCAAGCGATGAACGATTCCGATTACGCCAAGGTGATTGGTTTTTTTCAGGATAGCATCCGATTTAATGAAATGAGTTATAAACGAACTTTTTCCAAGTCGGAATATCATCAGTTGTTTGCATGGGATTCTGTGTTTCATCCCAAATATGAGATTTTGGAGCTAGAAGAAAAAGGAGACGAGTTACATTTGTTGGTTTCTAAGGAATGTGAGCGAATCAACTTTCTGCATGAAGGGCCGTTTTTTACGAACGAAGTTTTTAAAATAGAGGAAGATGCCATCCACCAAATCGATGTTGTGGAATATGTCGATTTCAAGGATTCTTTGTGGACTGCCAAACGGGAAAATTTGGTGTCTTGGATTGCAGAACATCATCCTGAATTGGATGGATTTATTTATGATCAAACCAAAGAGGGGGCTATGAAATACAAAAAAGCCATAGATCTTTTTAAGAACAGAAAGGATTCGGTTTCCGTTAAAGAAAACAATTCAAATCAATGATTATAACCGATACGCATACGCATTTATATAGTGAGGCCTTTGATGAGGATAGGAATGAAATGATGCAGCGTGCCCTAGATGCTGGGGTGGAGCGCTTTTTTATCCCTGCCATTGATTCAACTTATACCCAATCCATGTTGGATTTGGAATCCGATTATCCGGATAATGTGTTTTTGATGATGGGTTTACATCCCACACACGTCAAGGAAAACTATAAGGACGAATTGGCTCACTTGGAAGAGTGGTTGGCCAAGAAGAAATTCTACGCTGTCGGGGAAATAGGGGTGGACCTGTATTGGGACAAAACCTTTTTAAAGGAGCAGCAGGAAGCTTTTGCCTATCAGATTCAATTGGCAAAAAAACATCAGTTGCCCATAGTGATTCATTGTCGAGATGCCTTTGATGAGGTGTTTGAGGTTTTGGAACAGGAGAAAGGGGATGACCTTTTTGGGATTTTTCACTGTTTTACTGGAACTCTGGAACAGGCGCATCAAGCCATATCCTACAACATGAAGTTAGGTATTGGTGGGGTAGCTACCTTCAAAAACGGTAAAATAGACCAATTCTTGAATGAAATCGACCTCAAACATATTGTGTTGGAAACCGATGCTCCGTATTTGGCGCCGACACCATATCGTGGAAAACGGAACGAGAGCTCCTATATAATAAAAGTGTTGGAAAAACTGTCTTCCATATATAGTATGCCCGAGGAGGAAATTGCCAAGATTACCACGGAAAACTCAAAAAACATCTTTGGAGTTTGATTTATGAAAAAGAAAAGCAACATATTACTGATTTATACCGGGGGTACCATAGGTATGGTAAAGGATTATAAAACCGGAGCGCTCAAAGCCTTCAATTTTGATGAACTGGTAAAAAATATACCGGAGCTGAAGCAATTGGATTGTAATCTCAGTGGTGTGTCCTTCGAAGATCCCATCGATTCCTCCAATATGAATCCTGAGTATTGGGAGCAAATTGCTTCGATAATTGAAGAGCATTATGAGGAAAATGATGGTTTTGTGGTACTGCACGGTAGTGATACTATGAGTTATTCCGCATCCGCATTGAGCTTTATGCTGGAAAATTTGACGAAGCCCGTGATTTTTACAGGATCGCAGTTGCCCATTGGAGATTTGCGAACCGACGCCAAAGAGAACTTGATTACCTCTATAGAGATTGCAGCCCTTCGTAAAAAAGGAAAGCCTGTATTACAGGAAGTAGGGCTGTATTTTGAATATAAACTCTATCGTGGTAATAGGACCACTAAGATAAATGCGGAACACTTTGAGGCTTTCAATTCGTTAAACTACCCGCCTTTGGTGGAATCTGGTGTCCATTTAAAGGTCCACGATAACTTTTTGATTAAAAAAGTGACCAAGCACAAGTCGCTTCAAGTCCATAAAAAGATGGATGATGGGGTCGCGATTTTGAAACTTTTCCCGGGAATCAATCAAAATGTGCTGCGATCGGTGCTGAATATTCCCGATTTAAAGGCGCTTATCTTGGAAACCTATGGGGCTGGAAACGCTCCAATGGACGAATGGTTTTTAAATGCGATAAAAAAAGCCGTAGAAAATGGATTGCACATAATTAACGTTACCCAATGCTCGGGAGGAAGTGTTTTTATGGGGCATTATGAAACGAGTGAAAAACTCAGGGAGATGCAACTGGTTAACGGAAAGGATATTACAACCGAGGCCGCCATAACAAAAGCGATGTACCTATTGGGGACGGGGGTTCCCGACAAATTGTTCAAGACAATTTTTGAGACGCCCCTTCGTGGTGAGATGGTGTAAAATTAACGCATCAAATTTCTATAACTAATAAATTTTTCGTTTATTGGTCGGCCTAAATGGAACAATAGAGAGGTGGCCGAGTGGTCGAAGGCGCACGCCTGGAAAGTGTGTATACACCAAAAGTGTATCGAGGGTTCGAATCCCTTCCTCTCTGCTAGGTATTTTAATTTTTCAATTGTAAAATTTTTATATCTTTATATTATTAACTAACTAAATTTAAGTTTAAGTAAAATGAAAAAAATATCCTTTACTCTGGCTGCTGCTGGAATGTTTGTGATGGGAACAACAACTGCATCTGCAGCAATGTTACAAGAAGAAGCTGAAGCCAGCGCTAGCTTCACCCAAGTATTGAAAGAGCAATTTATCCAAGGAGGTCCTGCCTTCATGGGAATTGTATTGCTTTGTTTGATCTTGGGATTGGCCGTTGCCATCGAAAGAATTATTTATTTGAATTTGGCAACTACCAACTCTACCAAATTGAAGCAACAAGTTGAGGACGCTTTGGCTTCTGGTGGTGTTGAAGCAGCCAAAGAAGTTTGTAGAAACACAAAAGGACCTGTTGCTTCTATCTATTACCAAGGTTTGGATAGAGTTGATGAAGGACTTGAGTCTGCTGAGAAAGCTGTAGTGGCTTACGGTGGTGTACAAATGGGACAATTGGAGAAAAACGTTTCTTGGTTGTCTTTGTTTATCGCTATTGCTCCTATGCTTGGGTTCATGGGTACGGTAATCGGTATGATTGCGGCCTTCCAGAAAATTGCAGCAGTAGGTAACTTGAGTGCATCTTTGATTGCAGGAGATATCCAGGTAGCGTTATTGACAACCGTATTCGGTTTGATCACAGCGATTATCCTTCAGATTTTCTACAACTATATTATTGCAAAAATCGATAGTATCGTAAACGATATGGAAGACAGCTCAATCGCTTTGATTGATATGTTGGCTGCCCACAAGAAATAATTACGAATTAAAATCTATCGAGAATCATGAATAAAATAGTAAAAATATTGCTCATCGTCATCGGATTGGTAGCAGCCGTACTTTGGTTCTCTCTTCCGTCTGCCGATGATCCAGATGCCATTAATAGTGGTGCGATGAACTTCATGTTCATTATAATGTATATCCTTTTGGCTATTGCTGTTATCACTTCAGTAGTATTCGGGTTGGCAAAATTGTTCACCACCAAAGGAAGTATTAAGAAAGCCCTGTTCGCCATAGGTGGATTGGCTATTATCGTAGCGATATCTTACGGTATTTCTTCAGATAATATGGCTGTGGTAGAAACAATGTCCGATAGGGGTATTGAGACCACGGAAGGAACTGTGAAAAACATTGGAATGGGATTGAACGTATTCTTCATCCTTACCCTTATTGCGGTAATTCTAATGATAGTACCAGGTTTGAAAAGAATGTTTGTAAAGTAAAAAGTTAATTATGCCTAGAAGAAAAGGAGCACCGGAAGTAAATGCCGGTTCCATGGCGGATATTGCATTCCTTCTGCTGATCTTTTTCTTGGTGACCACCACCATTGAAACAGATGCAGGTTTGGACCGTATGCTACCGCCAATAGAGCCGCCAGAGCAAGATGTTGTGATTAAGCAGAAAAACATTTTTACTGTGAACATCAACAGAAATGGACAACTTTTGGTTGAGGATAATTTGATGGAAATTAAGGATTTGAGAGAAGCGGCCACCGCCTTTTTGGAAAACGGCGCCGATGGATCTTGCACTTATTGTAAAGGTAAGAAGGATCCCTCTTCATCAGATAACCCAACAAAAGCGATCATTTCGTTGAAGAACGATAGGGAAACCAAGTATAGCACTTATATTACTGTTCAGAACGAGTTAGTAGGTGCATATAATGACTTGCGTAACCGTGAAGCTCAGCGTTTGTATGGTTCAGACTTTACAACGATGGAATCCAAATATTTGGACCCAGAGACACCATCAAACGTAAGAGATGAACTGAAAGATAAAGTAAAGCGTATCCAAGATATGTTTCCGCAAAAGCTTTCAGAAGCAGAAACAACAACCGATTAAAAACTATATTTAATATGGCTAAGTTTACCAAAAAGAAGGAAGGAGATTTACCAGCGGTGTCAACAGCTTCGTTGCCAGACATCGTTTTCATGCTGCTTTTCTTCTTTATGACAGTGACCACGATGAAGGATAGTTCTTTAATGGTTGCCAACACCCTTCCAAACGCTTCGGAAATTAAGAAGTTGGAAAAGAAGGATCGCGTTATTTACATTTATGTAGGGACACCTACTCAAGAATATCAAAAGGTTTTTGGAACAGAGCCAAAGATCCAATTGAATGATAAATTTGCCAATGTGGACGAAGTAGGTTCATTTATTTTGGCAGAACGTGCAAAGAAACCGCAAGAACTTCAAAATGTATTGACTACTGCTTTGAAGGTCGATAAAGAGGCCAATATGGGTCTTATTACCGACATTAAGCAACAATTGAGAGAAGTTAATGCCCTTAAAGTGAATTATACCACTTACGAGGGAGATGCTTTTAACAATCTACAGTAGGCAATAGCTTAGATTTAGTGGGAAACGCTCCAAATTTTAATTTGGGGCGTTTTTTGTTTTAAATTGTCACATGATTCAGTTGTTTTATAAGATTTCGATTTTTTCATTAAGTATGCTGTGCTCTTGTTTTGTTTTGGGCCAATCAGGTACAGATAGCATACAAGCACAACCTGTGGATAGTTATTACCTGGAAGACCAGTTTTATGTAGGTGTGGGATATAACGTGTTGTTGAATAGTCCGGATGCACTAGATCAACGCAACCTTTCCTATAATCTTCAACTTGGTTTTATTAAAGATATTCCGCTCAACAAAAGAAGGAACTTTGGACTTGGTGTTGGTTTGGGCTATGCCGCTAATTCGTATTATTCCAATATGGGTGTCACGGAAGATGGTGATGTAAGGGCTTACCAGATTTTAGATGATGAGAACTTCAACCGCAGTAAATTGGAAACACATGCAATAGAATTCCCTTTAGAGGTTAGGTGGCGTACATCTACAGCGACAGAATATAGGTTTTGGAGAATATATGCAGGAGCCAAATTGGGGTACGTGTTTTCTGGAAGATCTAAATTGGTTACCGATGAAGGTAATGTTTCTTTTTCAAATGATGACATTGATGCTCTGCAGTACGGTCTTATGCTGAATTTTGGATACAATACATGGAACATCCACGCATATTATAGTTTAAATCCTTTGTTGAAAGAACGGGCTTCAATTGCAGGTGAATCCATCGATTTGAGAGTTCTAAGGGTCGGGCTCACTTTTTATATTCTATAGCCAGTATTTGAGAATTATGAGCTGGGAGCAGCATCCTAGCATAAAACCAATCAATAGCTCATTTTTTGTATGGGCTTTTAGGTATAATCTGGATGTAGCTACCATTCCGGTAAATAGGGTAAACAAACTAATGGCGATGGTGATGTTGATCTCAAAATGAATACTCAACGCAACCATGAAGGTCAGAATACTTCCCATCCCCAAAAGGTGCATACTGGTCTTGAATCGAAAAAACAACAGGACAATGGTAGCCGTGGTAGCCGTTAAGAGCCCGGTAAAGTAATAAAAGAGCTCGTGTACGTAATTATTGGGTATTACCTTATACAATATCATCAAAAAGATAATACAGCTAATATAGAGCGGATATTTGCGTTCTTGAATGGTCGGTAAAAATATGGAATTGATTACACCGAGATTTTTCAAGATCAGGAAAAAAATAATCGGAATAATCACCGTTAGTATAAAAATGGGGAGTATGTTCCCACTTTGGGTCTCTAAAGTGCTGTAAGGAGCCACCAAAAAATACACTATAGTCCCTCCAATCGGTATGAACAAAGGATGGAACAGGTAAGATATAATGTTGTATACGTGGCGCATCAAATTTCTTTTCGTAGCCTTGCCACTGGGATATCTAATTGTTCCCGGTATTTGGCCACGGTTCGTCGGGCAATCGGATACCCTTTTTCTTTAAGAATTTTGGCCAATTTTGCATCCGTAAGGGGTTTTTTCTTCTCCTCATCACGGATAACCGTTTCCAAAATCTTTTTGATCTCCCTTGTGGACACATCCTCACCCTGTTCGTTCTTCATGGCTTCGGAAAAGAAATCCTTAATCAGCTTGGTGCCATAGGGAGTGTCCACATATTTGCTGTTCGCGACCCTTGATACGGTGGACACGTCCATATCTATCTTATCGGCAATATCTTTTAGGATCATAGGGCGCAACTTGCGTTCGTCCCCGGTCATAAAATATTCTTTTTGATATTCCATGATCGTACTCATGGTAATGAACAACGTCTGTTGGCGCTGCCTGATGGCATCTATGAACCATTTGGCGGCATCCAATTTCTGTTTGATGAACATGACGGTGTCCTTCTGGGACTTGGACTTTTCCTTGGCATTTTTATAGCCTTCCAGCATATTGCTGTACTCTTTGGAAACATGCAGCTCAGGAGCGTTTCTTCCGTTGAGGCTCAGTTCCAGTTCACCGTCCACGATTTTAATGGAAAAGTCAGGGACGATATGCTCTATCATCCGAGTACTTCCAGAATACGATCCTCCTGGCTTCGGATTTAATTTCTCTATTTCAGAAATGGCATCTTTGAGCTCCTGTTCTGAAACATGATGTTTTTGTATGAGTTTGGAGTAATGTTTTTTGGTAAAATGTTCAAAAGAACGTTCCAGTATATTGATGGCGAGTTCTATGGAAGGCTTTTGTTCCTTGCGCTTTAATTGTATGATGAGGCACTCGTCCAGCGAGCGGGCACCCACCCCTGGGGGGTCTAGGTCCTGAACAATTTTTAAAACATGTTTGATCTTATCCTCTTCGGCATAAATATTTTGGGTGAAGGCAAGATCATCCATAATGTCCGCAAGAGGTCTGCGTATGTAACCACTTTCGTCCACACTGCCTACCAAAAATTCGGCAATGGCCCATTCTTCATCGTCTAGATAAACGGTGTTGAGCTGATTCAGCAAATACTGTGTAAAAGAGATGCCAGCGGCATACGGCACGCTTTTCTCCTCGTCATCTGCACTGTAATTATTGGCCTGGGTCCGGTAATCGGGTATTTCATCATCACTCAGATAATCGTCAATATTGATTTCCTCCGTGTCTATACTTTCGTTATCGTCCGATTCATCATAAGTATCCTCATACATGTCATCCAGCACGTCTGTTTCCTCTTTACCGCTCTCCAATGCAGGATTTTCTTCCAGCTCTTGCTTCAGCCTTTGTTCAAAGGCCTGGGTCGGCAATTGAATAAGCTTCATGAGCTGAATCTGCTGTGGAGACAGTTTTTGGGAAAGTTTAAACTGTAGATGTTGTTTCAGCATACGGATTGATGATTTACAATCTTACCTTCTTAAAATAATAAAATCAAATTAAAACTCGGCGTTCTGCGGCGTTCTAGGGTAGGGGATTACGTCCCTAATGTTGCCCATTCCGGTGGTAAATTGCACCATGCGCTCAAAACCTAGTCCAAAACCACTATGGACGGCGGTACCGAATTTTCTAAGGTCAAGGTACCACCAAAGCTCTTTGGCATCAATATCCAATTCCTTAATTTTTTGTTCCAATACCTCGAGACGCTCTTCTCTTTGTGATCCACCTACAATCTCGCCAATACCAGGAAAAAGTACATCCATGGCACGAACGGTTTTGCCATCCTCGTTCAAGCGCATATAAAACGCTTTGATGTTCGCAGGGTAATCAAAAAGAATTACGGGGCATTTAAAGTGCTTTTCTACCAAGAAACGCTCGTGCTCACTTTGCAGATCCGCACCCCATTCATCAATAGGGAATTGGAATTTTTTCTTTTTATTGGGTTTGCTGTTCTTAAGGATGTCGATTGCTTCGGTGTAGGATACCCTTTTAAAGTTGTTCTCTACCACGAACTTTAATTTTTCTATTAACGACATTTCTGAACGTTCGTTCTGGGGCTTGCCTTTTTCTTCGTCCAAAAGACGTTTTTCCAAGAATTCAAGATCATCCTGGCAATGGTCCAGAACGTATTGAATTATATATTTAATGAAGTCTTCAGCTAAGTCCATATTGGCATCCAGATCATAAAAGGCCATCTCGGGCTCTATCATCCAGAATTCTGCCAAATGGCGTGAAGTATTTGAGTTTTCAGCTCTAAACGTAGGTCCAAAGGTATATACTTTGCCCAATCCCATGGCATAGGTTTCAGCCTCCAACTGTCCTGATACGGTGAGGTTGGTCTCCTTTCCAAAAAAGTCCTCGGAGTAATCCACTTCGCCGGAATCATTTAATGGAGGTTTTTTGGCATCCAAAGTTGACACTCGGAACATTTCACCGGCACCTTCTGCATCTGAACCTGTAATGATTGGGGCGTGCATATAATAAAATCCATTCTGCTGAAAATAGCTGTGAACGGCAAACGAAAGTACCGACCTTACTCGCATTACGGCAGAAAAAGTGTTGGTACGAACCCTAAGATGCGCTTTTTCCCTTAAAAATTCCAATGAGTGTTTTTTAGGTTGAATGGGGTAGGTCTCCGGGTCAGCGGTTCCGTGCACGAATATATCTGTGGCCTGGATTTCCACACTTTGTCCTCGACCTTGGCTTTCCTCTAAAGTTCCTGTAATTTTTAGGGCGGCCCCGGTCGAAATCTTTTTGAGCAATGCCTCGTCCAAATTTTCAAAATCCACGACGCACTGAATATTATGTATGGTAGAACCATCGTTCAGGGCAATAAATCGGTTACTTCTAAAGGTTTTTACCCATCCATTTACTTCAACGGAATCTCCTACGGGTTGCTTTTCTAGCAATTCTTTTATGGAATAAGACATCATTCTAAAACTATCGTGATTTAGTTGGTAAAGATAGCTTTTTGATAAAAAATGATGGCAATGGATTGGCCTTATTTATGCCAGAGGTGAGTACTATTTGTCCTTGAGGTTGTCCTCTTCCTGTGGTAAAATGTCGATTTGTGGTTTTTTGAGTACCTGTTTGTTGGCAATGCTTCGTTCCAAAGACAATAATAAGGAAGGTAACAGAATCAAATTGGATAACATGGCAAAGAGCAATGTTGCCGATACAAGCCCTCCCAACGCTTTGGTGCCCCCAAAACTGGAGATGATAAATACCGAAAACCCAAAGAACAATACAATTGAGGTGTAGAACATGCTCACTCCCGTCTCACGCAAGGCCGCATACACCGACCGTTTAATATGCCAACGATTTGCTGTGAGTTCCTGCCGGTATTTGGCCAGGAAATGTATCGTGTCGTCCACGGAAATCCCAAAGGCAATGCTAAATACCAAAATGGTGGATGGTTTTATGGGCACTCCCAAATATCCCATGACGCCCGCTGTTATCACCAGCGGCAATAGATTGGGCACCAACGATATGATGACCATTCTAAAGGATCGGAACAGGTAGGCCATAAAAAGTGAAATTAGTCCAATGGCCAAGGCGAGGGACAATAAGAGGTTTTTTACGAGGTATTTGGTGCCTTTCAGAAATAATAAGGCCTTTCCCGTCATAAAAACATTGTACCGATCTGAAGGAAATTCCTTGGTGATGGCCTCTTGAACATCTTTTTCGATTTCCTCCATACGGTCGATTTTTACATCGCGCATGTAGGTGGTCAAACGGGCAGTTTGCCCTGTACTGTCCACAAAACTTTGTAAGAGGTCGGCCCCGCCGGTGGATGACTTTTGAACCGCGTTCATGATGAAGGTGTTCTCTTGACTGGTGGGCAGTTGATAGTATTTTGGAATACCGTTGTAATAGGCCTGTTTGGAATATTTCACCAAATCAACGATGGAAATTGGTCTTGACAGTTCCGGGATTTCATCAATAACGGCTCCCAAGCGGTCCATTCGCTTAAGGGTTGCAGGTTTTACAACTCCATTTTTACGTTTGGTATCCACCACAATTTCCATGGGCATGATGCCATCAAACTCGGCTTCGAAAAATTGGATGTCTTTATAAAAATGGCTGTTTTTGGGCAAATCCTCGATCCGGCTACCGGTAATTCGCATCTGATAGATACCAATGATGCTCAGCACCAGTACGGCAACCGTGGTAATGTAAACGGCAATCCTATGATTTCTAACAATGTTTTCCATCCAATTCACAAAAAAGTCCATCCACTTTTTGTTCAGGTGCTTTAGGTGCTTGGTTTTGGGAAGCGGCATAAAGCTATAAATGATAGGGATGATCAATAGGGAAAGAATAAAAATCCCGATAATATTGATGGAGGCAACGATACCAAACTCTTTAAGCAGATCACTATCCAAAATAATGAAGGTGGCAAAACCCGATGCTGTGGTAATGTTCGTCATTAATGTGGCATTACCGATTTTGGAAATCACCCGCTGAAGGGAAAGAGCTTGATTGCCATGTTTTTTGACCTCTTGCTGGTACTTGTTGATCAAGAAAATACAGTTTGGGATACCGATTACAATGATCAAAGGTGGAATAAGTGCTGTTAGGATGGTAATCTCATATCTTAAGAGTCCAAGAATTCCAAAGGCCCACATCACACCGATAATAACCACGCACATGGAGATAAAGGTTGCCCTGAAACTCCTAAAGAAAAAGAAAAATATAATGGATGTGACCAAGAGTGCACCTACGATAAACAGTCCGATTTCATCAACAATCGATTTGGTGTTCCAAGTACGGATATAAGGCATCCCGGAAATGCGAACATCCATCTGGGTCTCTTGTTCAAAGTCTTCTACGAGTTCAGCAAGATCGTTCAGGATAAACTCGTTTCTTACTGCGGTGTTCATAATGTCCTTGTCCAGATAAACTACCGTCTGTATAGTTCCGCTCTCTGGATTGTACACCAAGTTATCGTAAAATGGGAGTTCTTTGAACAGGTGGTTGGTAAGGGAGTCGATTTCCTGCTTTGTCTTCGGAGGCTTTGAAATCAAAGGTTCCATGGAGAAGGTTTGGGTCTCATTGTCTTTCATGAGCTCCTTTAAGTTCTCTAAGGAAATCACATAATCAACCTCGGGAAATGCATCGAGCTGTTTGCTCAATGTGTTCCAACGGTTAAAGTTTTTTGGTGTAAATAGGGCTGAATCCCTTATGGCGAGAACAATGGCATTGCCTTCTTCACCGAATATTTTGGTAAATGCATTGTATTGAATACTAGCTGGATGGTCGTCTGGAAGAATATTGGCTTCTGTATTGGAAAACTGCATGTTTTTCCATTGCATGGCCAAAAAAACGGTAATGCCGATAACCGCCAAAAGAATCAGGATCCTATTGCGGAGTATAATGCTTGCGACCTTGGGCCAAAATCCTTTAGTGAGCTTTGCTACCATTTGGGTTTTGTTGGCCGCAAAGGTAGAAAATGATATGCTGTGTTCCTAGGAAAGTAGCTGGTCAAAATCTAAGTTTTATACCTTCATGATCTCTGCTTCTTTAGCAGAGAGAATGGCATCCACCTTGTTGCTGTATGTATTGGTGAGTTCTTGGACATCTACCTCGGCGTTGCTCAGCAGGTCTTCGGAAATATCCAGTGCTTTCAATTCTTTATTTGCCTCTTGTCTAGCGCTTCGTATACTTACTTTGGCATCTTCGGCTTCACCTTTTGCTTGCTTTGCCAATTGTATCCTTCGCTCTTCCGTTAACGGAGGAACGTTAATGATTATGGTTTCTCCATTGTTCATTGGGTTGAATCCCAAATTAGCATTCATGATGGCGGTCTCTATTTCACCCAATAGATTTTTTTCCCAGGGTTGAACTGATAGTGTGCGCGCATCGGGGGTATTAATGTTGGATACTTGGGAAAGTGGTGTCTGCGAACCGTAGTAGTCTACCATTACCGTAGAAAGCATGATGGGGCTTGCTTTACCTGCCCTAATCTTGGTCAATGCCTTTTGCAAGTGCTCAATACTTGCTTCCATACTTTCTTTTGTGCTATCAAGAATAAATTTTACTTCTTCGTCCATAACTTTCAAATTTATAAAATTGAAACCAAAGTATATGTCAACTTATACGTTGACCACTGTTCCTATATTTTCTCCAGATACTAGTTTCATTAAGTTGCCTTGTGTGTTCATGTCGAATACAACAATTGGCAGTTCATTTTCCTGGCTCAAGGTAAATGCCGTGGTGTCCATCACCTTAAGTCCTTTGGAAAGTACTTCGTTAAAGGAAATGGAATCGAACTTGGTGGCGTTCTTGTCCTTTTCAGGATCAGAAGTGTAAATGCCATCTACGCGGGTTCCCTTTAAGATAACATCTGCCTTAATTTCGATGGCCCTTAAAACGGCGGCTGAATCCGTAGTGAAGTAAGGGTTTCCCGTTCCACCGCCAAAGATTACCACTCTTCCTTTCTCTAGGTGACGAATTGCTCTTCTTCTGATAAAAGGTTCGGCCACCTCATTGATTTTGATGGCAGATTGTAATCGGGTCTGAACTCCCTTGAGTTCCAATGCGCTTTGTAGGGCAAGACCGTTGATTACTGTTGCAAGCATTCCCATATGGTCTCCTTGAACGCGGTCCATTCCTTGACTGGCACCGGCCAGACCTCTAAAAATGTTCCCTCCACCTATAACTATGGCGACTTCAACACCCTTTTCGATTACAGCTTGTATTTCTTCGGCATATTCGTCCAATCGCTTGGCATCTATACCATATTGTTGTTCGCCCATAAGGGCTTCCCCACTTAATTTTAATAAAATTCTTTTGTAATGCATTGAGAGTTTCTTGAAGTCCGGACAAAAATAATCAAAATTATTTATGGCAAATGAAGAATTGTGGGTTAGATCTGGGCATAAAAAAACCGCTTCGTAAGGGAAGCGGTTTTTTATATTGTTCTGTTGGCGAATTAGCCTAGTGCAACTCTTGCAAAACCTGTAACTTCCAAGCTGGAATCCACAGATTTAACGTACTCAGCTACACTTTGCTTACTGTCTTTAATAAAAGCTTGGTTCACTAAAGTGTTGTCTTTAAAGAAACGGTTCAATTTACCTTTTGCGATGTTGTCCAACATGGCTTCTGGCTTTCCTTCTTGACGCAATTGATCTTTAGCGATCTCGATTTCTTTGTCGATGATGGATTGATCAACGCCTTCTTCATTAAGTGCAACTGGGTTCATTGCGGCAGCTTGCATGGCTACGTCTTTTGCAGCTTCGGCAGCACCATCAACATTGGCGGACAATCCTACCAATGTAGCAATTTTGTTACCAGCATGAATGTATGAACCAACAAACGGAGCACTCAATTTGTCAAAGCTTCCGATTTCGATTTTTTCACCTATAACACCAGTTTGCTCTGTCAATTTTTCGGCAACGGTCATTCCTTCAAAAGAAGCAGCAAGGAAATTATCTTTGCTGTCAAAACCAAGGGCCAAATCAGCCAAATCGTTTGCAAGTTTTACAAAGCTATCGTTTTTGGCAACGAAGTCGGTCTCACAGTTAAGGGAGATTACAACTCCTTGAGTGTTGTCATCGTTCACTTTTGCGATGGCGGCACCTTCTGAAGATTCTCTGTCAGCTCTTTTAGCAGCGACTTTTTGACCTTTTTTTCTTAGGATTTCAATGGCTTGGTCAAAATCTCCATCAGCTTCGACCAAAGCTTTTTTACAATCCATCATACCAGCTCCAGTAGCCTTTCTTAATTTATTTACCTCTGCGGCAGTAATCTTTGCCATTTTGTTTTCTTTTAAAATTTTATGTAAAGTAAAACACTAAAAAAGTGTTTTTGTTTAGGACAATGTTAAATCAGTGGGTTTATTCAACTCCACCTTTTACGCTGTCTTGCCATTCTTTTAGTTCGTCCCATTCACCATCGGCAGCCATTTTTGCTTGTTTTGGCCAAGATGTTGGGTCAAGGTGAGCCAAAGTTGAGCTAGCTTCTGTCAAAGTTTCTTTGATGTCATCAGCGTCAGTTTTTGCCAATTCAGCGTAAGTGGTTATTCCACTTTCTACCAAAGCCTCGGCAGCTTTGGGTCCTATGCCTTCAATTTTGGTAAGGTCATCTGCTTTTACTTCTTTTTTAGGAGCGGCTTCAGCTTTTTTGGCCGGTTTTTCTTCAGTTGATTTTTTCTCCTTTTTTGGAGTGTCCTCGTCTTTATCTTTTCCACTGCCTTTTTCGCTCTTGCGCTCTTCCAAACCTTCGGCTACTGCACTGGTTACGGATTCCAAGATAGCTTCTATGGATTTACCGGCATCGTCGTTGGATGGGATGGCGTAATCAACATCACGAGGATCGGAGTTGGTATCCACCATTGCAAAAATCGGAATGTTCAATTTTTGGGCTTCTTTTACAGCGATGTGCTCACGCATTGTGTCAACAATGAAAAGTGCGCCTGGCAAACGGGTCATGTCTGCGATAGAACCCAAGTTTTTGTCCAACTTGGCACGAAGACGGTCAACTTGCAATCTTTCTTTTTTGGAAAGAGTGTTGAAGGTGCCGTCCTTCTTCATGCGGTCGATAGCTGCCATTTTCTTTACAGCTTTACGAATAGTCACAAAGTTGGTCAACATACCACCTGGCCATCTTTCTGTGATGTAAGGCATGTTTACTTTGGATACTTTGTCCGCAACAATGTCTTTTGCTTGTTTTTTTGTAGCTACGAAAAGGATTTTTCTTCCTGAAGCAGCAATTTTCTTAAGTGCCTCGTTGGCTTCCTCAAGTTTTGCAACCGTTTTGTACAGGTTGATTACGTGAATCCCGTTACGCTCCATGTAGATGTAGGGCGCCATGTTCGGGTTCCACTTTCTAGTAAGGTGTCCAAAATGCACACCTGCTTCCAGTAAGTCTTTTACTTCAATTTTACTTGCCATTTTTTGTACTTAGTTTACGTTCCGTTGTAAGTAGCAATGTGCAGGTGGTCACAAATTTTGTTCGCCCTGTCCATTTAGATGCTAAACTAGTTTCCAAAAAGCCGATAATTTTATCCCTTTTGGAACAACGACAACTTTGGTTAAAAATTTAACCCTGAAACTTGGATATTTTCAGGGTTTTCAATGAACTTATATATAAATGGGTTCGAGGCCCAATGTATATTAACGTTTGGAGAATTGGAATTTCTTACGGGCTTTCTTCTGACCGAATTTCTTTCTTTCCACCATTCTTGGGTCTCTTGTCAACAGACCTTCTGGTTTAAGAACGCTTCTGTTTTCCGCATCTATTTCGCACATTGCTCTGGACAAAGCCAAGCGAACGGCTTCTGCCTGACCTGTGATACCACCACCGTAAACATTTACTTTTACGTCGTAGTTTCCGTCGGTCTCGGTCAAAGTAAAAGGTTGTTTTACTTTGTATTGCAATGTACCTGTGGTAAAGTAATCGTTAAGATCTCTTTTGTTTACTGTGATGTTTCCAGAACCTTCGGAAACATAAACTCTGGCCACAGCTGTTTTTCTTCTGCCTATCTTATGAACCACTTCCATTATTTGTAGTCGTTTAAGTTTATTGCTTTTGGTTTTTGAGCCTCTTGCCCGTGCTCTACGCCGGCATATACCTTAAGGTTTCTAAAAAGGTCGGCCCCAAGTTTGTTCTTTGGAAGCATTCCTTTTACAGAGTTCTCAATGATGCGCTCTGGGTGTTTTTCCAATACTTCTTTCGCAGAAGCGGAACGTTGTCCACCTGGATAACCAGTATATCTTTGATATTCCTTCTCGTCCCACTTGTTTCCGGTCATGTCGATTTTCTCAGCATTGATGACAATCACATTGTCTCCACAATCAACATGAGGGGTAAAGTTGGTCTTATATTTCCCTCTAAGTATTTTGGCTACTTTAGACGCCAATCTTCCTAAGGTCTGTCCTTCAGCATCAACCAATAACCATTGCTTGTCAACAGTAGATTTATTGGCGGAAATAGTTTTATAACTTAATGTATCCACTTCTCGAATATTATTGATTTAAATAACCTATCCCGATTAACGGGCTGCAAATGTACAATTATTAGATTGAATTACAAACGGTTGATCGGGAATATTTTTTTACTTTTTTCAAATTCAATCTTCTTCGGTAGAAATCAGTCTAAAGATAGTAGTATAAAATGTTAAAAAGAGTTAAAAAAATGCGTAACTGTAACTCTTCAGATTTTCTGTGGTCTTTGTTGTATCAATCAACCAAAAAACGAACACGTGAGAAACGCAGCGCTGGTTTTCCTGACCCTATTCCTCATTTTTTCCCTACAAGCACAAGATTCAACCGAAGTCATCATCAAAAAGAAGTATACTACCCAATCTTTGGGCGCTTATGCGGCGCCAACTATTAATGGTATATTGGAAGACGAGGCGTGGAACCTGGTTGAATGGGGCGGTGACTATATTGAGTGGCAGCCCGATGAGAATACTCCGCCCTCGTATCAAACCCAGTTTAAGATACTTTACGACAGCAAGAACCTATATATAGGAGTACGCTGTTTTGATGATGAACCGGATAAAATCGTGAAACGGCTTTCTCGAAGAGATGGTTTTGATGGGGATTGGGTGGAGTTCAATATAGATAGCTATTTTGATAAACGCACTGCTTTTTCCTTTACGATTACCGCTGCAGGTGTAAAAGGAGATGAGTTTATCTCCAACAATGGCAACAATTGGGACCCCAGCTGGAATCCCATTTGGTATGCCAAGACCAACATTGATGCTAAAGGATGGACGGCCGAGCTTCGTATTCCGTTAAGTCAATTAAAATTTGGAAATGCTGAGGAACAGGTCTGGGGGCTACAGTCCACACGACGTTTTTTTAGGAACGAGGAGCGTTCCCTTTGGCAACGAAAACCAGTGGACCAGCCCGGTTGGGTGAGCGAGTTTGGAGAATTACATGGATTAAAGAATATTGAACCTCAAAAGCAGTTGGAAATCCAGCCCTATACCGTGGCCAAAACCGAAACTTACGAAGCCGAAGAAGGAAACCCTTTTAGGGACGGGAGCGAGAATAATATCACTGCCGGACTCGATGCCAAGATAGGAATCACCAATGACCTTACGTTGGATTTGACCGTCAACCCTGATTTTGGACAAGTGGATGCCGACCCTTCTGCCATTGCATTGGATGGTTTTCAAATATTTTTTCAGGAGCGTCGTCCCTTTTTTGTGGAGAACAAGAACATTTTTGATTTTAGTGTCTCCCAATCCGAAGCAGGCAATACCTTTGGGTCCGATAATATTTTTTATTCGCGTAGAATAGGCAGAAGCCCACAAGGGTACCCGGATACTTCAGATGATGAATTTGTGGACCAGCCCGATAACACTCCGATTATTGGTGCTGCCAAGTTTAGCGGAAAAACCAAGGATGGGTGGGCCATTGGCGTGCTGGAAAGTGTAACTGCGCAACGGACGGCTACTATAATTAATGATGAAGGCGGTACCCGGAAAGAAATGGTGGAGCCACTGACCAACTATTTTGTGGGACGACTGCAAAAGGATTTCAACGAAAGAAATTCATATATAGGAGGGATTTTCACGGCGACCAACCGAGAGCAGATTCATGAGCAGCTCAACTTTCTTCATGATGCAGCCTACACAGGCGGGTTGGATTTTAAACACCAATGGGCCAATCGTGATTGGTATGTTGGCGGAAATATAAATATGAGCCATGTTCGTGGTAGTGAAGAGGCTATAACAAACACTCAAGAATCCATAACGCATTTGTTCGGAAGGGTAGGTGCCGACCACGTTGCCGTAGATACTACCCGAACATCATTGACAGGGACCGGGGGCAACATGCAAATAGGTAAGGTAGGGAACGGGCACTGGAAGTTTGAATCTGGGGCTACATGGCGTTCACCTGAATTGGAACTCAACGATATTGGCTTTCAACGTCAGGCCGATGATATCCGTCACTACACATGGATAGGGTACCAGACCCTAAAACCGGACAGTACCTTTAGGCGGGTAGGCATCAATTACAACCACTGGACCGCATG
This sequence comes from Flagellimonas chongwuensis, assembly GCF_013376415.1. Taxonomy (GTDB): domain Bacteria; phylum Bacteroidota; class Bacteroidia; order Flavobacteriales; family Flavobacteriaceae; genus Flagellimonas; species Flagellimonas chongwuensis. Next base: position 108,615 of record NZ_WYET01000003.1, on the reverse strand, counting down.
GGATTTTCAGGGCAACCATAATTATTTACAGTTCAACACCAACAGCTGGCAAAACTGGAAAAACAATTATCAATCCAACATTGGTTTCAATATAGCCCCTATTGAATATTCCAACTTCGCCTTGCGGGGCGGCCCTAGGTTAAGGCAGTCTCCATGGGTGAGTTTTTGGAATAACATCAGCACCGATTACCGGAAAAAATTACGTTTTTCCTTTTACCACCAAGGTAGAAAGGCATTGGACAATTCCATCAAAAACTATTATATGGAAGGAGGGTTTGTATACCAACCTATAAATGCCCTGCGGGTTTCTGTATTCCCTTCTTTGGACATCAATCATGATAAACTACAATTCATTGATAATTTTGATGATGTAAATGGCTCACCAAGATATCTGAATGGAAAAATAGATCAACGGACATTGAGTATGTCCGTTAGGCTGAACTACACCATCAACCCCAACCTGACCATTCAATATTGGGGGCAACCGTTTATTTCCCGTGGCCGCTATTCTGAATTTAAGCACATCACCGACCCTGTTGCCAAAGTTTTTGAGGATAGGTTTGTGCAGTACACATCAGAACAAACCAGTTTAACGGATGGCACTTATGCCATTGATGAAGATCTGGACGGGGTGACCGATTTTAGTTTTGATAACCCTGATTTTTCCTTTGTGCAGTTTCGCTCCAATTTGGTGATTCGATGGGAGTACATCCCTGGCTCTGAGATATTCTTGGTATGGTCGCAGGATGTATCGCGAAGCGGTGACCCGACAGCAGGTCTGCTGCCCGGTTTAGGTGACAATATTTTTGGGCAAAAACCACAAAACATTTTCTTATTGAAGGCGACCTATCGATTTGTATTGTAATTGTGACATCGAGCGCAGTCGAGACGTCTCATAAAGAAGTGTGATCATCTTCAATTATTTTTTTGAGTGCCGTAACCAAAGCTTCATTTGCCTCCTTGTCACCTATAGTGATTCGCACCTTACCGGGAGCACCAAATTGTGAAACAGGTCGAACCATGATTCCTTGTTCCATCATTTTATCTGTGAATTCCATTTCGGGTAATGGCGGATCAATAATGAAAAAATTGGCTTGACTTGGCCAATACTCGATACCCAATTCATCAAAAGCCTTGGAAACATATATTCTACCTTCCAAAACCGTTTTTACGGTTTTTTCAATGAATTCGGTGTCGTTTAAAGCTCCAATAGCAGCCTCAATAGAGGTTAATGGTAGTAAAAAAGGCTTGTGAATCAAGCGTACATAATTGGCAATGGTTGCCGTGGTATACCCGTACCCGATACGTTGGCCAGCCAATCCGTACGTTTTGGAAAAACTATTGAGCCCGATTACGTTATGACCTTCCAAGACATAGGGCAATGCAGTAACATAATCGTCAGCATCCGCAAAATGGCGGTACACTTCATCGAATACCACCACAATATCCTTGGGAACACGGGAAATAAAATCGTCCATGACCGGCTTGGGAATGTAAGTTCCCGTAGGATTGTTGGGACTGGTCAAGAAAATGATTTTGGTCTTCTCCGTGATGGCGTTCAAGATACTTTCCACATCCAAATCGTAGTTGGGAGCCAAGAGAGGCACATCGACTTGATGGGCGCCATACCATCTCGAAAAAACGGAGTAGGGCAGGAAGCAGGGGTTGGAAAAAATCACTTCGTCCCCTTTGTTGATAAAAGCGCGAAGCAGCATATCAATAACCTCCGAACCGCTATTCCCGCACAAAAATTGGTCGGCGGTCAATTGGCCATCAAAATCTTGAACCAAGGCTTCGCGTAAACGAATATCGGTCTGGTCGGGGTAGATGTCAATCTTGTCCAAAGCTGCTTTCATACCGGCAACCGCTTTTGGTGAAGCACCCAAAGGATTCTCGTTCGAGGACAGCTTGTAGATTTTTTTATCGGTCGGTGGAATATTTTTTCCGCCTTTATACACCTCTTTGGGTACCAAATGGTCCTTGAATATGGATGTGATGTCTTTTGTCATTTTGTTTTATAAACTTTCCCCATAAAGTAAAAATGCCATCGCCTTTTCTGTATCAACATTTTCCTCTAATAACTGTTTGGCCAAGGTGTGCAATTCGGTTTTGGATTTATCTTGTATTCCCTCAGCATCGACAATAATTTGTATGTCTTTTGTGGAAGGCAATTGTTCCAAATTTCCCAATCTCCCTAAGTTGTTTCCAGTGAGCACGTCACTTTCTCTAATACCTTTCGGCAAGGAATCAACCCCAATACCATGGGTGCGGATAGGTTTTGGAATCTCGAATAAGGATTCTTTAATGGCACGGATGTACCAATTGCCGCCCATACGACCCACCAAATCCAATTTTTCGGTATCCAATATATCATCCGTTAGGTATTCCTCGTTAATGTGGATCATGTCCACTTGGGCAATGATCAAGTTTCCCGCTCCCGGACTTTGGGCAATCTCAACCACTTCTAGAACGCTGCACTCGAAAGATACGGGAGCCTCGCCCACACGTGGCGGCTTAACTTTCACGCTGGGCACTTCGGTAAAACCTGCCTTCACAAATTCGTTCACGCCTTTGTCGTAGGCCGTGCTGGAGAGCGACATCTGCTCCGCCATTTTATGGTTCACTACATTAATGACCACTTCGGGCACTTCCACCACATTTTGATGGGTATGTTTTAAGGAATTGTCCCTGCCGCTTCGTGTCGGGGAAAATACCATCACAGGCGGATTGGAACTGAATACATTGAAAAAGCTGTACGGACTCAGGTTGACGTTGCCTTCGGCATCCACGGTGCTGGCAAAGCAAATGGGCCTGGGTGCCACCGCTGTCGATAGAATACTGTACAATTCGGGTTGAGGTATGGTAGTTGGGTCTAAGGTTTTGATCATTTAGATTGATTTTGTTTTGTCATATCGAGCGCAGTCGAGATATGGTTGAATTTCAGATGACATTTCAACTGCGCTCCATGTGACATCTGAAACTGTATTTATTCTTTAGCGGGAAGCACTTTGGTCGTCACTTCGCCAAATCCGACTCTAATATCGCCATTTTGAGCGTAACCTCGCATGGTTACCGTGTCACCATCTTCTATGAATTTTCGTTCACTGTCATCTTTTAGTTTGATAGGGTCAGAGCCTCCCCAAGACAATTCGAGCATGGAGCCAAAACTGTTTTCCTCTTTACCTGATATAGTTCCGGAGGCCATCATATCACCAATATTGATGTTGCACCCGTTTACCGTATGATGGGCCAGTTGCTGGGCCATGTTCCAGTACATATGTTTAAAATTGCTAAAGCAAACAGTGGTTTCTCCGCCTTGTTCCGGTTTGATGCCTACTTCCAAGTCGATATCATAATTCTTTTCTCCCTCATATTGAAGATAGGGAAGTACTTCGGGTTCCTGTTTGGGACCATTGGTCCTGAAAGGTTCCAAAGCTTCCAGCGTAACCACCCACGGTGAAATGGACGATGCAAAATTCTTGGCCAAAAATGGTCCGAGCGGGACATATTCCCACTTCTGAATATCACGGGCCGACCAATCATTGAACAGTACCAGTCCGAAGATGTAGTCCTCTGCATCTTTTGTAGAAACCGATTCGCCCAATTGGGTATCCTTTCCACAGATAAAACCCATTTCCAGTTCAAAATCCAAACGTTTTGTTGGGCCAAAAATGGGCGACTCTGCTCCATTGGGCATGGTTTGTCCCTTAGGTCGATGGATGGGTTGTCCGCTCACAATAATGGAACTTGCCCTGCCGTGATAACCGACAGGAATATGTTTCCAATTGGGTAAGAGTGCGTTTTCGGGGTCTCGGAACATTTTCCCAACGTTAGTGGCGTGTTCCAAACTGGAATAAAAATCGGTGTAATCTCCCACTGTGACGGGCATGTGCATTTGGGCCTCGGACTGTTTTACGAAAAGTTCTGGCTTTCCGGCCAAAATAGATTCATCATCTTTTAACCAGTACTGAATCTTTTTACGCACCCGTGTCGTGATTTCTTTCCCCAGAGAAATAAAATCATTTAAAGTATCTTTTTCCAATAAGGCCGTATTGAAATCGAACACTTCCAATTCGGCGACAGCGGCCAAATCCAAAATATGTTCGCCAACGGCAACACCTACTCGCGGACTTCTATCCTTGGTGGAAAAAATCCCGAAGGGAATATTGTGAATTGAAAAATCTGAGTTTTCAGGTATTTCTATGATCATTGCATGTTGTTTGCGTCATTCTTGCTCCTGCAGGAATCTATTTTTTGTCATTTCAAACGAATGTGAGAAATCTGAATTTTAGATTTCTCAATCGCTCTGCTCATTTCGAAATGACTTGTAAAACAATCAAATTTACTCCAACCACGATTTATAATACTTGCCATCATCAATTTTGAGAGCGTTTTCTGTAATCTGTAAAGGTTTGAAGGTGTCAATCATCACTGCCAATTCCTCAGTACCTTTTTTACCGATGCTTGCCTCGTAAGTGCCTGGGTGTGGCCCGTGCGGAATGCCCGCGGGGTGTAAAGAGATATAACCGGGCCCTATGCCTTTTCGGCTCATAAAATCACCGTCCACGTAGTACAATACCTCATCCGAATCAATATTGGAGTGATTGTAAGGCGCGGGAATGGATTTTGGATGATAATCATAAAGTCTTGGACAGAAGGAACACACCACAAACGCACCGGTCTCAAAAGTTTGATGTACTGGTGGCGGTTGATGCACGCGGCCCGTTATCGGTTCAAAGTTATGAATGGAAAATCCATACGGATAATTGTAACCGTCCCATCCCACAACATCAAAAGGATGCGTGGCATAGACCAATTGGTGCAACATGCCCTGCTTTTTGATTTTCATCAAAAACTCTCCTTTTTCATCAAAAGTTTGAAGGTCTTGCGGCAATTTATAATCCCGCTCACAAAAAGGGGAGTGCTCCAACAATTGTCCAAACCAGTTTCGATACCGTTTTGGGGTATAGATGGGATGGAAGGATTCAGCATATAAAATGCGGTTGTCCTCCGTATCAAATTCGATTTGATAAATCATCCCGCGGGGAATGATGAGGTAATCCCCATATTCAAACGGAATGTTTCCCAAAAAGGTTTTCAAGGTTCCCGAACCTTTGTGGATAAAGAGCATTTCGTCGGCATCGGCATTTTTGTAGAAATATTTGGTGACAGATTTTCTGGGTGCCGCCAATCCTACGTGAACATCGTTATTGACCAAAAGCGGCTCGCGCGATTCCAAAAAATCATCTTTGGGAGCCACATCAAAACCAATGAACTTTCGACTGGTAATATTCTTTTCCACCGCAATTTTGGGGCTTACATCTAAGGCTTTGCCAATCTCTTTGACCTGTGTGGGTCGATGTACGTGATAGGAAAGCGAGGACATGCCATCAAACCCGATAGTCCCAAAAAGCTGCTCGTAATATAGCCCGCCATCAGGTTTCTCGAATTGGGTATGCCGTTTTTGCGGAATTTTTCCAAGTTTATGATATATAGGCATTTTTTCTCAGTTTTGAGTTTAAAGTTATGAGTTATGAGTCTGAAATTCAATAACCTATAACTCATTACTCTTAACTATGATTAATGCAGTGTGCCACGAAGCTCTTGCTCGCGCTCTATGGCTTCGAACAATGCTTTAAAGTTACCTTTTCCAAAGGATTGTGCGCCTTTTCTTTGGATAATTTCGAAGAACATCGTTGGTCTCGGCTCCACGGGTTTGGTAAAAATTTGCAATAAATACCCTTCGTCATCGCGGTCCACCAAAATGCCCAATTCTTTCAATGGGGCAATATCCTCGTCAATTTCACCAACACGGTCGGTAACCGCATCATAGTAAGTAGCTGGAACCCGTAGGAACTCCACTCCACGACTTCTAAGGTCGCGAACGGTCTGGATGATGTCGTCCGTGGCAACGGCAATGTGCTGAACGCCTTCGTCTTCATAAAAATCCAAATATTCCTCTACTTGTGATTTTTTCTGGCCTTTGGCAGGCTCATTGATCGGAAACTTGATGCGTCCGTTTCCGTTGCTCATCACCTTGCTCATCAAAGCGGTGTATTCGGTAGAGATATCCTTGTCATCAAAAGAAAGGATGTTCTTGAATCCCAATACATCTTCGTAGAACTTCACCCAATGATCCATTTTGTTCCATCCTACATTGCCCACCATGTGGTCCACGAATTTTAGACCTGTTGGCTCTGGATTGTAGTCGGGTGTTTCCCATTTTTTAAATCCGGGAAGAAAAGTTCCGTTATAATCCTTGCGCTCTACAAAAATATGTACGGTTTCACCATAGGTGTAAATTCCAGCGCGGACTACTTTTCCATTTTTGTCTTCTTCAACCTTGGGTTCCATATATGATTTGGCGCCGCGTTCCATGGCATTGTTGTAGGCAACTGTAGCGTCATCCACCCAGAGGGCGACCACTTTGACACCGTCACCGTGCTTGTCGATATGCTTGCCTATTTCTGTTCCACTTTTTAAGGGTGAAGTAAGCACCAAACGGATTTTGTCCTGAACCACTACGTAGCTCTCCCTGTCTTTAAGTCCGGTTTCCAAACCGGCTTGCGCATAGGATTGGAATCCAAAGGCAGTTTTGTAAAAGTGTGCCGCTTGTTTGGAATTGCCTACATATAGTTCGATGTAGTCCGTTCCGTTTATGGGCATAAAATCTTCGGTAGTATTTACTCCCTTGGGAATAGTGGATGTTTCCATGATATCTATATTTTATTGTTTAGTTTAAATTATTGTTGCATATACAACAAAAATAATAATTTTGGGATACCAAATTGATTTTGAAGGCTGAAAATTGAGTTAAAATTGACAGGACCATCTTTGTTGGGCATAAAAAAATCTGATTCCCTATTTTTGTGACTATTCCAAATAAATAAATGCTCAGTCGTATCGATGAAATACAGGGAATGGGGTTCCATTTGGATTTGGTGCTCCGAAAAATTCAAAAGGCATATCTGCGAAAGTTCGATGAACTTGGGGTGGATACGACCATTGAGCAATGGGTGATTCTCTACCAGATATATCAAATGGGGGATGATGCCAGCCAGCGTGATATTGTAAATGAAAACTTTCGTAACCGTGCCACTACATCCCGTGTTATTGGCGGTCTGGAAAAGAAGGGGTGGATTTCCAAAACTCGTTTTGAAGGAGATCAAAAACGTTTTAAACTGGAACTGACCCTTAAAGGTCAGGAAATTTTGGATATAACCCTGCCCAGTGCTCTAGCTTTACGAAAACTCGCCATTAAGGATGTAGATGCTTCTGAATTTGAAACTTTTTTGAAGGTGTTGGATAAAATTGGAGAGAATTACGAGGAAAACCAGCCCCAATAATCGAACACCAGTTTGATGATGGTCGCCAAACCGATGAGGAAGATAAAAATCAAACTGAGTTTGCGGAATTTTTCTTGGGGAATATAATGAAGTATCTTTTTTCCCAAATAGGTGCCAATCAATCCAATCGCGAACAAAAATGGCAGGTACATCAGCTCTTGCTTTCCTATGTAGCCATTCCCGTAGTAGACGAAGGTTCGGGAGAAATCAATCATAAAATCGATAAAAGCCGAGGTGGCGATAAAGGCACTTTTCTCCAAATTGAAGGCGGCCATGGTCAACCCTCGAATGGCCCCGCCCGTACCCAAAAGTCCTGCCGAGAAGCCTGATAGCGCACCTCCGATTATCGAGTTCTTTTTATTGGGCAGTACAATAATCTCACTTTTGATTAGAAACAACAAGCTGAACACTACCAGAAAAACGCCCAGCACAATCTCCAGCGCGCCGCTGTTGACCACTTTTGATAAAAAACCTCCAACAATAACAAACAATACAGAGGGTACCCCAATGTAGAGGAGGAGTTTTTTATCCAACCCTTTTTTAAAAAGAAAGATCTTGCTGATGTTACTGGAGAGGTGAAAGATGGCCGTCATTCCCAGAACGGAGTAAAAGTCAAAGTAAAAATTGCCCAGAGGCACAAAAAATACCGACGAGCCAAACCCGCCAATGGTGCCGATGATTTCCGCAACCAAGGCCAAGAGCAGAAAAATGTAATTGACTTTCATACCTCTGAAAGATAGCCTGGTAATTTATTTGAATACAGATTTTATGTCATTTTAACCAAAAATAATCTTAAAATTAGGTTTTTGAGTTAATGGAGCATATAAACTGGATAATCTATTGGACGTTAGGGTAGGAAAACTGCCGCAACTTTGTACCTGTATAACTTTTGATATACAATTGCTATGAAAAAGAATATGTTTTATCCAACAATATGGTCAACAGCACCTTACACCCCGAATGTCCTTGCCGATTGGTATGGTTCGGAGAACAAAGGAGCAGAGTTGATTTTGTCCAATGAGGCCGCAACAGCTTATTATGTTTCAGAAATGACATTGAATATTACCAGGTTTTCAGCAATAGATGAACAAGGTAAAGAACATTTTATAATAGATTTTCCCGGTCAAAACCCGGTAACGTTCAAGGGTATCGCATCTGGGAACTTTATACGTTCCAAGAGCGTTCTTTCCTTGCCCAAAGGTAAATACACTGCGTTTCGTTTTTATATGGCGCAATGGGGCAATCAATTTATTTACCAAGATGGGATGGAGGAATCCGCCAACACCTTTAACCGATTGGATTTTAATATCGAAGATGGTTTTGTTGTGGAGGAGAACAATGCACCCGAAGTTAAATTGTGGTTTGACTTTGCTCCCTACCAGTGGAAGCGACACTTTAAACCGCTTACGGATTTGTTTATTGGGAGCAAAAGTCAAAAACCACGATTGGCCAATAGTTTTGGCAATTGAATATCCAATGCTATGAAGAAGAATGGAAAAGGCACCGATCGGTGCCTTTTTTAGTTATACCGTACTTTCTGCGGGAGTGCTATGATAAAAATTGCTCAAAATGGATTCCATTTCTTCCTTTCCTTCTACAATACGGCTTATTCTGTTCCACAGTTCATCATCGAGTAAAGGTCTAAGAGGTTGTTGCTGTTTGGTGATGTTCCCAAAGACTTTCTTGATTTTGTTGTCCCAGACCTTATAGTATTTTAATAGGTCATCGGGGTAAACAATTTTTCTGCGGGTTCCTTCATTGGCCGCCCGGAAAGGCAACGGAATGTTAAGGTAGCCATAATCGTCTGTCAATTGTTCTCCGGGTTGAATGTTCCGGATGGCTATTTCAAAATCGTAGGCCGTAGTGAGGCAATTAGAGTTGAAACTATGGTTCACATACCTGCCATTATCCCAGCATAGAATGTAATTGCCCTTGTTGTTCCTAAACGTATAGGTATCCAAGATTTGTTGGTAAATGGGTTCCATTTGTTGTAATTGCAATGGAGAAAATTCTTGGTCCAACCTATCATGGACCCAGGTAATGGTACCAGCTGGAATGAGCTTTGTAGCGACAACGCCATAACCAATTTCATTACTGATAAATCTAAGTTCTGTATCTGGGTGAATCATTATATACCTTTTAAAAAGTGGATTGAAGGTATAAAATTGTTCGATTCGTTGATGGAAAATTTGTTAGGTTAAAAATAATTTTCAATTAATTGATTATCAAAATTATAGAGTGTTGATTTTCTAAGTTTATCCAATACCTCGTACACCGAAAAACTACGGGCAAACCGATACATTTCCCTGTCGTCTGACTTAAGTATCACAACGGGCAAGGTGAATACCATGGACTGCCCTGCAAACTCCACAGGTTTTGCCGGTAAAAAAAATGAGTTCGTTCATTTAATAATCCGAATATTCGGTGGGGTAAAGAAACCACATATCAATATGCGACATGTTGTTTTTGTATTTGGGCATAGCAATGAGTTCTTTCCACTCCGGAGAATTTACAAAAGCGTCCCAATGCTCGTTTCGCGTATCCATATCTGCATGAGTGGTCATGTACATTAGGTTGGGCATGTTGGCGCCCGAAAGTACTTCTCCGTAAAACACGGCCTGAAAGTCCAATCGGTCAAATAGCGGGATTTCGCCTCCGGCGTTGAACATATCTACCTTGTTGCGGTAGTATTTTTCTGTTGCGGACTCGTAACTCCGAAGTTCATAAACGCGTTCCGATCTGGGACTGTCCAAATCGGGCACCTCCATTTTGGGCATGTCGGGGAAGGCTTTCAGGATAATAGATTGGATGCGGGTGTATGGCGGATTGTCAAAATTGGCATCGATATAAGAATTGCCAGCGGCCAAATAGATACTGTCCCTAAGTAATTTGTCTTCTAAGGTTTGAAATTGTTCCAAACTTTTGAAGGGTAGCATAACAAATGTTTTTTGAACCGTGTCCGTTTCTGAGATTCGGGATTTGAACACCCCGACTTTGTCGATATCCTGTTTTTTTACGGCGGGCATAAAGGCATTTTTCAAATATTCGTCCACGGTGGCTACTTGCTCTTCGGTGTCGAAGGAGTAGATTTTAATTTGATAAAACTCACGTTCAGATTGAGAATTCTCTTTAGTTTCCGAGGATTCGGTGGTTTCTTCGGCCTCCGATGCCGGATTCCCACAGCTTGCAATGGCACCTAGGGCCAAAAGCATAAGAAGTTGAATGGTTTTCATGTAGTGCAGTTGAGTTTGATGATGTTGGAATGTGTCGAAAAGGACGTTTCAAGATAGGAATTTATTTGATGAAATAATGTGCCTTCAACCTTTAAGGGAATTCTTTCCTTTTGAAGCCATGGCCAGAAGTCCAAGAATGGGGCCCAAGGCTAAAAGCATGTACGCCCAATTGGAACTTGTCGCAATTCTAAGCTCGTTGAGCAATTGAATACTTACTATGGTGATGGCAAACCCGATGCAGTTTAGAATGGTTAGCGCCGTTCCTTTTATTTCCGCGGATGCGTTCTGAGCGACCAAAGTAGAAAACAGGGGCGAATCCGCTATTACCACCATGCCCCAAAACATTAGAAAAGCAATAAATAGGATTGTAGAGGGTTGACCAAATAGGAATGGGGAAACCAAACAACAGATACATGAAAGTAGGAGTGCCACAAAAGCCACTTTTTTGGTCCCGATTGATTGGGAGAGATATCCACTTAAAACACAGGCCAGACCACCAATTCCTATAATCAGGAAGGACAGCAATGGAACGTTGAACATGGTTTGTGGATGCAACAGGGCATAGGACTGCAACATAATCGGGACGAAAGCCCAAAAGGTGTACAATTCCCACATGTGCCCAAAATACCCGAAGGCCGCAGAACGAAACCTACTATTCTGAAACACTTTTAAAAAAGAAGATAATTGCACCTGTTGACCATGTTTACGATAGGGCCCATTCGGGACAAGGATGAGCATAAAGGTACCGCCCAAGATGGCAAGTGCTGAAGTAGCCATCAAAACGGCCTTCCATGAAAAGGTATGGGTCATTTCCTTTAATACATGTGGAAATGCAGTTCCGACCACTAAGGCGCCAACCAAAAACCCTAACGACTTTCCCAGACCTTTCTCAAAATGGTCTGCGGCAATCTTCATACCTACGGGGTAGATGCCCGCAAGAAAAAAACCGGTTATAAATCGAAAGGATAGGATGCTTGCCAACCCATTGCCTTCCCAAACGACACCCAAATTAAATAAGGCTCCAAAAATGGCACAGGCAAAAAAAACTTTGGATGGTGAAAACCGGTCAGAGATGGATAAAACGGCAAAAACCAACGTCCCTACGATAAATCCTAATTGAACCGCAGAGGTCAAATGTCCCACAGCATTGTCATTTAGCCCGAAGGTGGCCACCAAATCTCGCATGACCCCATTGCCCGCAAACCACAATGAGGTGCAGCAAAACTGCGACAACACGATGATGGGCAGGATGAGCTTGGAGGGTTTCACTTTGACTTCTTAATTGAGTATATGATTTAAGAAATAGTCTTACGATTTTTTTGGAATTGAGAAACCTTAGTTTTAGCAATCTAGTTCATAGATGAGACTATTTAATTTCTGAAATGGCCTCCCTCACTTCCAGCATGTCCGGTTGATGCTCTTCACAATTTTGTACAGCAGTTAGCAACTTGTCTCCAATAAATTCATTATAGTCTTTACAGGATTTGAAAATATTGAATTCAGTATTTTTAAAGTCCCATACTATTCCTTTTCTGTTAATTAATTCTGGGTAAATTGTTCCTCCCGCAGCACCGAGGTTAGCAGCAGCACCTGCAGCCCATTTGTTTTCTAACTCCGCCTCGGTGTATAGATAATTTTCACCACCCATAATAGTTCTAACAAATGAATTTGCTTGGTTTGAACTTTGAGCTTTATCTTCTTTATTCCGATTCTTTAAAATTGCTTTGATTTGAAAATATAGTCCACCTTCAAATGAAATTGCAAATGCATTCTTAATTTTTTTAGAATTACTTCTGTCAAAAAAATAACAGTTGTGTACTTTCATTATTTTGGGAAGTTCTTCTCTGCCATATAAACTAACAGGATAAACTTTGGTAGTTGGGCTTGGAGTCTTTTTTATGAAATCTTCTTTAGTTAAATAGATTCCTTCAGGATAGTCCGAAATGTAAGGAGTACTTTCTTGAAATCCCATTTTATGGGAGTTTTGTCCGAATACGTTTGCACTCAAAAACAAAATTGATAAAAGGATTTTTTTCATAACTCTAAGAGCTTTTTTTGTAAAAGTATTTCTTAATTAGTCCAAGGCTCAGTGAGCCTCCAACCAGTTCTCACCAATACCTACTTCCACATCCAACGGCACGGATAGTTCGTAGGCATGTTCCATTTCGGTTTTGATGAGCTTTTTCATTTCCTCCAGTTCGGGTTTATAGCAATCGAACACCAATTCATCATGCACCTGTAACAACATTTTGGTCTTGTAGTTGCCTTCCTCAAGTTTTTTATGGATGTTGATCATCGCAATCTTGATAATATCCGCCGCACTCCCTTGGATGGGGGCGTTCACTGCGTTGCGTTCCGCAGCTCCGCGAACCACTTGGTTCCCTGCATTAATATCTTTTAGATACCTGCGACGGCCCAACACCGTTTGCACATAGCCGTTATCACGGGCAAAATCTACGAGTTCGCTCATATAATTGCGCAACTTTGGGTAGGTTTTGTAATACGTATCAATAAGTTCCTTGGCCTCGGCACGGCTTAAATCCGTTTGGTTGCTCAGCCCGAATGCCGACACCCCGTAAATAATTCCAAAGTTCACCGTTTTGGCATTGCTACGCTGTTCGCGGGTCACTTCATCAATCGGTACGTTAAATACCCTAGAAGCGGTGGAAGCGTGAATGTCCTCCCCATTTTTAAAAGCAGAGATCATGGTGTCCTCTTCGCTCAACGCAGCGATGATTCGTAACTCGATCTGTGAGTAATCCGCAGCCAGTAATATGTAATTTTCATCACGGGGGATGAACGCTTTTCGCACTTGGCGTCCGCGCTCGGTACGGATTGGTATATTCTGAAGGTTTGGATTGTTGCTGCTCAAACGGCCCGTGGCGGCTACGGTCTGCATGTAGTCTGTGTGAACTCGGCCTGTTTTTTTCTGAACCTCGTTCGGCAACGCATCCACGTAAGTGCTCTTTAGTTTGGCCAGCCCGCGGTAATCCAATACATTTTGGATAATAGCGTGGTCCTTAGCCAAATAGGACAGCACATCTTCCGAAGTGGAAAACTGACCGGTCTTGGTCTTTTTTGGTTTGTCCACCAGTTTTAGTTTGCCAAAGAGTATATCGCCCAATTGTTTGGGTGAAGCAATATTGAATTCCTCACCAGCATCTTCGTAAATTTTCTTCTCCAGTTCCGCAATGTCGGTCTCAAGTGCCGTGGATAGGTCTTTCAGATAGCTTTCGTTCAAATTGATGCCCTCAAGTTCCATATCTGCCAATACGCGAAGCAAAGGAATTTCTATATCGGAGAACAGCTTGTCGGTATGGGCGTCTTTAAGTTCCGGGGTGAATTTTAGGCCCAATTGGAAGGTAACGTCCGCATCCTCCACGGCGTATTCGGTTTGTTTTTCCAAAGGAACATCGCGCATACTGAGTTGGTTCTTGCCTTTTTTGCCGATAAGTTCAGTAATGGAAATAGGCGTGTAATTGAGATAGGTCTCGGAAAGCACATCCATGTTGTGTCTCATGTCGGGGTTGATAAGGTAATGGGCCAGCATGGTATCGAACAATTGGCCCTTGACTTCCACACCATAACTTTTCATCACTTTGATGTCGTACTTCAAATTTTGCCCCACTTTTTCAATGTTTTCCGATTCAAAAAATGGGCGTAGTTTTTCAATCAAAGGTTGTGCATCGTTCCTATTGTCGGGAAAGGGTACATAAAATCCTTTGCCGGGCGACCAGCTAAACGCAATTCCGACCAATTCTGCTTCCAACGGATTTAGGGAAGTGGTCTCCGTATCAAAACAAACAGAGGGCTGTTTCATCAGCATTTCCAAAAAGAGCTCCATACCCAATCCATCTTGCACATTCTGATAAAAATGGGGGACGTCACTAATCGTCATACGGCTGTTCACATCCTTAAGGGTAGCTGCAGCCTCTGTGGGGTCACCGCCAAATAAGGTAAATTGACCGCTTCCGGCCACTTGAGCTTCCTCTTTGGCCGTTTTTGTACTGGTGACTTGTGTAGGGGTTTCTGCCTCTTCGGTAAATAGTTTGATGAATTGGTCTTTCAATCTACGAAATTCAAGCTCCTCAAAAATCTCTTGAACTTTTTCTGCATCGGGCGGACACATTTCGTAATCTTCCGCATGGAACTGAACATCACAATCAATTTTGATTTCGGCCAATTTTCTGGACAATCTTCCCAACTCGGCATTCTCTTCTACTTTCTCCTTCATCTTGCCTTTGAGCTGGTCGGTATTGGCCAACAAACCTTCCATGGAATCGAACTGCTCAATAAATTTTTTAGCCGTTTTATCACCAACACCGGGCAAGCCTGGAATGTTATCACTGGCATCGCCCATCATCCCCAAGTAATCGATTACCTGTTCGGGGCGCTTAACGCCAAAACGTTTTTGTACTTCAGGTATGCCCCAAATTTCGATACCGTTGCCCATTCTTGCGGGGCGATACATAAAAATGTTTTCGCTTACCAACTGTCCAAAATCCTTATCGGGCGTCACCATAAAAACTTTATAGTTTTCCTTTTCGGCCTGTTTGGCGACCGTTCCGATGAGGTCGTCGGCTTCGTAGCCTTCCAATTCCACGATTGGAATCTTCATGGCCTGTAAAATTTGTTGGATATAGGGCACGGCGATACGGATGGCATCGGGCGTTTCGTCACGGTTCGCTTTATAGTCCTCGAACATTTCGGTACGCTCCACACTTCCTCCTTTATCAAAGGCAACGGCCAAATGGTCGGGCTGCTCGCGTTTGATCACATCAAAAAGAGAGTTCATAAACCCCATGATCGCTGAAGTATCCATTCCCTTGGAGTTTATCCTTGGGTTTTTGATTAGTGCGTAGTAACCACGAAAAATAAGCGCGTAGGCGTCTAGTAGGAATAGTCTTTTTTGGTCAGACATTTTATTTTTTTTTGAAGTATAAAATTAGAAGTACGAATTTTTAAATGTACGAATTGCGATTAAAAGATGCGGGAATTGAGATATCAGATTTCAGAAAAGGGAAATAGGAG
Organism: Flagellimonas chongwuensis; assembly: GCF_013376415.1. GTDB lineage: Bacteria > Bacteroidota > Bacteroidia > Flavobacteriales > Flavobacteriaceae > Flagellimonas > Flagellimonas chongwuensis. The sequence goes on along the minus strand of NZ_WYET01000003.1, from coordinate 93,005 downwards.
CCGAGATAGTTGAAACAAGCCGTCCTGCTTCTTGAATCTAACAGCGAAGCGGTCTTGGGTCTAAGGCCTATCCATAAAAGCTTGTCACCTCACGATTGTGGTGACCATTATCCGAATACTCTCGATACGTAAATCCGGGATGTACACAATAACCACCGGTCTCTCCATTTTTGTTGATGGCCAAGAACCCAATCTGGAAATCTTTTCTACCCTCATTTTTTTTCATGATACGCTTAACACCTTCCTCACAGGCTTCTTGTGGACTTTTTCCCTGACGCATGAGTTCCACAATCAAAAAACTGCCTACCGTACGGATGACTTCCTCGCCAACACCGGTAGCAGTAGCGCCCCCCACTTCATTGTCGATAAACAGTCCTGCACCGATAATAGGGGAGTCCCCGACACGACCGGCCACTTTGTAGGCCATGCCGCTTGTGGTACACGCACCAGCAATATCGCCATTGTCATCAATGGCCAACATGCCAATGGTATCATGGTTTTCTATATTGATGGTGGTCTCGTATTTAGAGGTTTTTAACCACTCTTCGTATTGTTTTCGTGTGCTTTCGGTAAATAGATCCTCTTTCTTAAAACCCTGTTCATAAGCAAATTTCTCAGCACCCTTGCCCCCTAAAATAATGTGTGGGGTTTCTTCCATCACCTTTCGTGCCACGGAAACCGGATGAGCTATATTTTCCATACAGACCACCGACCCGCAATTACCGTCCTTGTCCATAATGCAGGCATCCAAGGTCACATTGCCATCGCGGTCCGGGCGCCCACCCTTGCCTACGGTTTCATTGGTTTCGTCGGCTTCCTCGACCCTAACCCCTTGCTCTACGGCATCCAGTGCATTTCCCCCTGATTTTAAGACTTCCCATGCCTTTTCGGAAGCGTTGAAAAAATTCCAAGTACATACCACAATAGGTTTTATCGCTGTCGGTTTTGGAATTGTGGTAGCCGGTGCTACTTCTGGCTTAGGTTCCGTTTTACAAGACACTAATGTGGTGGCGGAAACAAGCCCTGCAGCGGACAGACTTGAATTTTTAAGGAATTTGCGTCGTTCCATGAGTTGGTATGTTTAATTTTAGGGGTTATAAATATACAATATGCTGGTAGAAGTTTGTGCCAATTCCTTGGAATCGGCAAAGAATGCCGAGAGGGCGGGAGCGGATAGGATTGAACTTTGTTCGGAACTTGGTGTTGGGGGTATAACTCCATCTGCCGGGTTGATTCAATTGGTGATAAGGGAATTGTCCATTCCCGTTCATGTTTTGATACGGCCAAGAGGTGGACATTTTACCTATTCCGAAACCGAATTTGAAGTGATGAAGGCAGATATTTTGGCCTGCAAGGATTTGGGAGTGCATGGTATTGTTTCTGGAATTTTGATGAAGGATTTCTCCGTGGATGTTGAAAGAACAAAAGTTTTGGTGGAGTTGGCAAAACCGATGCATTTCACGTTTCACCGAGCATTTGATTGGGTTGACAGCCCCTTGGAAGCTATCAAACAGCTTGAAGCGATGGGAGTGCAGACCATTTTAACATCGGGTGGGGAAGCTTCGGCGGAGAACGGAATCAAAAAATTGGCAACTTGGCAAAAAGAAACATCCATGACGATTATGGCCGGGGGGGGAGTGTCGCCCAATAATGCATCAAAATTTAAACAAATTGGCCTTCAAGCCATTCATTGTTCTGGAACCTCGTTTGGAAACCGAGTGGATTTGGAAGGCAAAATCAGCATGAACTCCGCCAAACATTTAGTGGAAGATGAGGTGGCCGTTTCGAATTTGGAAACACTGACCTCGATTGTTCGAGCCGTTAAATAATAGTAAAAAGCACTGCTAAAAAGCAGATTAGCTCTAATTTTGTAAAAAAATTGTATGTCCCGATTTATCATTTTGGCAATTCTTTACTTGGTGTTGGCCGTTTACGGTTTTCAAGCATTCCGTACGCTGTTCAAAAGTCCGTTGTTGCATTGGACCTATATCATACTTTTTTTAGGAGCCTTGATATTTTTGACTATCAAAGTATTGACCTATGATCCAGGGGATGGCTTCAAGGGAACCGCGGCCGTTGCGGGAACCATTTTTGCCGCATTCTTTTTGTTGGCCTTGGTGTTGGGCTTCTTTTTGTTGCTAGAGGATATTGTCCGTGTGCTTGCTTTTGGCTACAATAAAATTGCAGGTGTGTCCAACTCGGATGCTGGTTATTTGCCCTCACGTAGGAAATTCATTAGTGGCATTGCCCTTGGTTTGGCAGCCTTGCCTTTCGGAGCATTGTTGTATGGTATGTACCGAGGAAAATACAATTACCAAGTGCTTAAATATGAGCTCGAGTTTGATGATTTGCCAGATGCGTTCCACAATTATCAAATCACCCAGATTTCCGATGTGCATAGTGGTAGTTTTGACGATTACCAGAAAGTGGAGTATGGTGTAAACTTGGTAAATGAGCAGAAAAGCGACGTGATTTTCTTTACTGGAGATATCGTGAATTTAAAATCTGAAGAGCTTGAGCCTTGGAAAGAGGTTTTCTCCCGCTTGAACGCCAAAGATGGGGTGTATTCCATTTTGGGTAACCACGATTATGGAGATTATGCCGTTTGGGATACCGAAGCAGAAAAAGAGCAGAATTTGGAATATCTCAAAACCATGCAAAAGGAAATGGGCTTTGATTTGCTATTGAACTCGAATCGGTTTTTGGAAAAAGATGGGCATAAAATTGCTTTGGTAGGAGTGGAGAACTGGGGCAGGGGTGGCTTTAAAAAGGCAGGTGACCTGCAAAAGGCGAAACAAGGTGTTTCACCGGATGATTTTAAGATATTGTTGAGCCATGATCCTTCGCATTGGGAAGATGTTGTGATACACGACGATTACCATTTTCATTTGACCTTGAGCGGACATACCCACGGTATGCAATTTGGCGTGGAAATACCAGGTTGGGTAAAATGGAGCCCCGTTAAATGGCGCTACAAATATTGGGCGGGTATTTATAAGGAAATGGAGCAGTTCATCAACGTGAACAGAGGGTTTGGATTTATAGGATACCCGGGCCGATTTGGCATCTGGCCCGAGATTTCCGTAATTACCCTTAAGAAGAGGGGAGTTGTATAGAACGGCTATTTCTTAAGCCAACTAAAGACATCTTGCATAAATTCTTGGCATTGATAATCGTCCACGCCTTGCCAGCTGGTCATGTATAGCGATGTCATAGCTTCGCCCATGGCCACTATTTTACCTCCTTTTTTGGTATTGGTAAAGGTGCCAGCGGGATAAGCTTTCCCCAATTCATCTCCATAGACAAAAGGTGTTCCGCCAATTACTTTTCTGGCTTCATGATAGGATATTTTCAAAGGTTTGTCATGAATTTCTCCTTTTATGGTATGCCCGCCCGGTAGTTTGTCGGGGATGGCGTCACCATATTGAATACCATATGGGGTAATAATATCATTAACATTGGTGTCGTTCAATGATGACCAGTAGTCGCTGTCCATTATGATAAATAGGCTTCCACCATCATCGATAAACCTGTGAATGGCCTTGACTTCCTTTTTGGTGTACTGTTTCTTGGGAATATGGATGTAAAGAATGTCGATGTCCGACAACATGTTTGAATCAATTTCGCCCTTCGCATAATCCACGGTAGCGTTTATGGCTCTTGATGTTTTGAACAATTCCTCCGTCATCATATATACCCGCCCGATTTTTTCATTCTCCAACTTCATGGATTTGGGGTCGTTCCAAAACACTTGATTATGGGCGACATCCATTAATATACGGGTATAGTTTTCCATCTTCTTCTGCTTTATGGAAATGTTTTTGAACCACCCCTCACTGCTTTCACCTACCCACAATCCAATTTTTCCGTGGCCACTAACATTGATTTGCTCTTCGATCGTAAAGGTCGGTGTTGGGGAACGGTTCACATATACTTCCACTTTTGGATAATTGATTTCTAGTTTTACGTGGAACCAGTCATTGGGAACAGGAGCAGGGGCAATATGGGTCTCGTACTTTCCAGGATGGCCTTCTCGTAAGGTTTTCCAGTCTAAATGCGGCATGGCAATATATTGTACCATATGTTCTTTTTTCTCTGGATTTTGAAAATTGAAGGGCCTAAAGTAAACGGCATCGAAAATTGAATTGTCCTTACCGTTAAAGGCCACTCCAACGAAACTTGCACCGATTTTATTCTTTCCCTTGATGTTGAGTTCAATGGTGCCGTTCTGAAAATCGGAGCCTTTCAGCCATAAAATGCCATCCCCTGGATTACTATTGAGGTGGATAACACCGTTGTTAAAACTGACTTCTCTATTATGCACTTCCCAACTTTTAGGGTCATCAAGTTTTTTGTTGACCTGTCCTAAAATTGAAAAAGAAATGGTGAAAAGGAGAATGGGTAAAAAAACTGTTTTTAAAGATTTCATTGTGTTTGTTTTTTGATTGAAATCCAAAACTAGCGCGGAACAAGGCTTGATGAGCAAGCAAAAGCCGATCAAATCGAGTTCAAAATTCGGTCATTTACCGAAAACCGAACAATTTTGGGCGAATATTAATATCTTCGAGTATGCTATGAAAAGCCCTGATAATTACCATATCGAATTGTGCATAAAATTGCTCGAAGAGAAATTTTCCTTCGGCAATGGGCACGGATATACCCAGAAGGATTTGGAACAGCTTTCCTCCTATATTGAGGAGCACACCGGGTACTATATCAGTTTGTCCACTTTAAAACGGGTGTGGAAGGGCACTTATAAAACACAGCCCCAAATTGCCACCTTGAACGCCCTTGTGGAAGTGCTTGGTTATAAAAACTGGCAGGATTTTAAAATTCAGCATCAAAAAGCCAAGGTTGAAGAAGAGGAAGGAGCAAAGAGAAGCAGATGGCCCTTTTATTTGGGAGTATCGGTAGTGGCGATTATTTTGACGGTGATCGTGTTTTCTTTTGGAGAAAGTGGGGCATCAAACGTAAAAATTAAGGGCCCCGTGAGTTTTAGTACGGATAAAACGGTTGCCAAAGGCGTTCCGAATACGTTTATTTTCGAGTATGACCTGAGCCATGTGGAAGCCGATAGTTTTTTTATCCAACAATCTTGGAATGCCTGGCGCAAGGAAGAAATCGACCCCAAAAAGGAGGTGTATGCTTCAACCTATTATGAAAGTGGTTTCCATCGAGCCAAATTGATTGCCAATGATGAGGTGGTCGCCACCCAAGCGGTCCATATTTTAAGCGATGGCTGGGAGCCACATGTTTATTACTCTGAAGCCGACGACAGATTCATCGATTTTAAGGGCGAGACATTTGTAAAGGATGGAAGATTGCATCTGCCTATCGAGCTGCTGAAAAAACGAGGTTTGGATACTTCCCGCTACTTTATGTCCCGCATTTCGCATAGCGATGACTATGGGGTCTCTTCCAATAACTTTGGATTCAAAACAAAAATCAAAGTGGACAAGGCATTGGAATCCAACTGTCCGTGGGTAAATGTTTTATTGATTACCACCGAGCATGTATTTTCGGCTAAGCTTGTCCGCAACGGCTGTGAAACGGGGGCCAGCTATAAATTGGGTGAAATTTACAAGTCCGGGAAGGACAATAACCTGTCCAAATTGGGAACTGACCTTTATAAATGGAATGATTTGGAGATAAAGGTCGAGGGAAAGAAGGCCACCCTTTTGTTGAATGGGAAGAAAATATATTCTGAAAATTACCAGGAGGACCTTGGAAACATTGTAGGTCTTTCCTATGTGTTTGAGGGAACCGGGTCCATTGATTTTGTTGAACTTACCGATGAAAAGGGAAAAGTAGTTTTCCAGGACGATTTTGAACTTTATGAGTAATGGAATTATGATGGCGCCCATCACAATTTAGTGTGAAGCAATGTCCAAAGCGTTGAAAGGCTGTAAAACATTCAACTTTTTTCTTATTTTTGACTGTAAACCTTAGAATACATGTCCAAATTCGGAGAACTTATAGATTTACAGGTCCCAGTTTTACTAGACTTTTATGCGGAATGGAACGAACAGTCCACCTCTATGCACCCAGTGTTGAGCGATGTAGCCGCTGCTCTTGGCGATAAGGGAAAGGTGATAAAAATCGATGTGGACAAGAACAAGGAACTTTCACAGGCACTCCGTATCAAAGGGCTGCCAACTTTAATGATATACAAAAAAGGAGAGATGGTCTGGCGACAGAGCGGAGAGCAAGATGCCAATACCCTGATCGGAATCTTAAATGAATATATTCAATAAAAAAAGCGAGGTTTTATCCTCGCTTTTTTTTATGCTATTCTTCTTCTGGAATTATAGAGTCCGGAATGCTGTCTGGGGCATCGATAGGAATGGAACCTTCCATGTCCGGGTCTATTGGAGGAATTGATTCGTCCATTACATCATCCTCTTCATCCACAAACTGGGAGAATTTGTCAATGTATTCATTGAAGATAATGGTTTCCGACTCTGCCAATTCTTTATCTCCATTTTCAATCAAAATGTCAATGTTTCTACGGTAGGCCTGCATATCGGATAGGATGTCGTCTATTTTATCGTATTGCTCATCCAAAGGAATGTTGGCGTAGTATTCCAAATGTTCTTGATAGACCTTTTTGAGCTTGCCGAAAAGCTCTCGGGCTTTTTGGGTTTCTCCCACTTTATAATAGCCATCTACAAATGGTTCAACAAAAGCATAGAAATAATAATGCTCCACGGGCATGTTTTCCATAGCAATATTGATGACATCCTTGGCCTCGTCAATCTTGTTTTCTGCAATCAAGGTTTCCATCAGGCGGGCCAAATTGCTTCTAAAAGAAAGTCCCTGTGAACGCGTTTGTGGATCGTGATAAATCTCATCGCTTCCTGCATTGCCCCATTCCCAATCCTTGACAATATCGTACATCAGATCGGTATCGATTCGGCCCATTTCAAAGGAATTTCGGTTTGGGGTTTTGATGGGTACCAATTTGTACACAAGTCCATCGAGTTGCAGATAATCCTTCATCCAGATGTATTCTGCACTGTCAAAACTACCTCCGGAGAAGTAGATGGGTCGTTTCCAATCGTTGTTGGCGATAAGGTCCAACATCAATATTCTGTTCTTGGGAAGTGCACCGGTTGGCAGGTCAATATCGATATAATCCACGATCAAAGCAGAATCCTTCTCTTTGACAAGGCCGCTTTCCAATACATTTTGTTTGTTGACAGGTATCCTGATTTTATTGGTGGGGTAGTACACAATATCCAAGGTGCTTTCTGAATAGTTGCTCAAATCGGCGCCTTGATTGGTCAAAATATGTCTGAATTTGGTCTGAGGCTTGTCGCTGCCAATCCAATTCATAAAATCTTTGATGTCCCATCTATTGTCTGTAATACCTTGATAGTAAATGGCATCCCTTGTTCCGTAGCTGTATTTGTCATGCGTTAATTGCGATGGTATAGGGTCACTTTCGTAAGCCTTTCGCTTCATCTGGTCAATGTACCAATCTGTTGCAAAAAGGCTTGTGTTCACTACGCGGACATCGGTTCTGTATTTCTCGATTTCCTGTGCGTACCAAATAGGGAAAGTGTCATTGTCCCCAATGGTGAACAATATAGCTCCCGCATCTTCTTTCGTGGAATCTAGATAAGCTTTAGCTGTAGATGGGGCAGTGAACCTATCGGACCGATCGTGGTCGTCCCAGTTTTGAAAGGCCATCAACAACGGAACGGCCAAAAGGCATATAGTTGTGATTGCCGGAGCCGCTATTTTGGATGAAACCAATTTTTTGAATTCTTCAAACAGCCCGTATACACCGATACCAATCCATATACAGAACACATAGAAGGACCCTACCAAGGAGTAATCCCTTTCCCTAGGTTGAAAGATATAGGGGTTGGTATAAAACTGAATGGCAAGTCCCGTGAACATAAAGAACACGAAGAGCACCCAAAACTGTTTTGGATTTCTGGATACTTGGAAGACAATGCCCAAGATTCCGAGCAATAGCGGGAGGAAGAAATAGGTGTTTCTACCCTTGTTGTTCTTCCAATCGCTGGGTAGATTATCTTGGCTTCCCAAACGGATGCTATCAATAAAATTGATACCGCTCAACCAATTTCCATTTTCATCATATCGGCCTTGCATGTCGTTTTGTTTCCCGACAAAGTTCCACATGAAGTAGCGCATGTACATATAATTAAACTGGAAATCGAAAAGGTATTCTATGTTCTGCCAAAGGGTAGGGGGCTGCACCTCAATATATTCACCGAATTCCCTTAAAAAACGTATATATTGTTCTGTATCCAGTTCGCCTTGCGAATAGGCCGTTTTGAATTGATTTACCGCCTGTCGAAGATCATTATTGGATATATATTCCGATTTTATCTTGAATTCCAAGGCGCCAAAATATTTCATATAATTTTCGGCGTGTTGATCGCTCCACATTCTGGGTAAAAATCCTACGTGCTTTTCGTTGGGGCCTGGAATAGCTCCTTTGTAATGGTTCACGATAACATATTTACCCGTTTCCAAGTCTTTTTCGTACTTAGGGCTATCATCCCTATCTTCTCCCGAAGTTGCAAAGGTGTCCGAGTAATAGGCTCCGTAAATAGGACTGTCCACCCCTGGGTATTGTTCCCTGTTATAATAGGCGAGTAACGCTCGGGCATCGGCCGGGTTGTTCTCATTGACCACGGTTTTTGCATTTGCTCTAATGGGAAGCATCAACCAAGAAGAGAACCCGAGGATGAGGAACATTAGGCAAAGCACTAAAATGTTGGCATTATAGTAATTGTGTTTTCGGGTGTATCTCAAACCAAAATAGAAGGCTGCAACAAACAAAAGTCCCATGATGATGGACCCTGAGTTGAATGGAAGCCCAATTTCATTGATAAAGAATACCTCGCTCCACCCAAATAGTTCCAGAACGTAGGTCAAGGAGAATTTGTAGACTAAGATGAGTACTGCTACGACGATGATGTTCGCGAGCAAGAAGTTTTTTACCGTGGTGGTCTTATATTTTTTGAAATAATAGAGCAATCCAATGGAAGGTATGGCCAAGAAGCCCATGAACTGTATGCCAAAGGTAAGACCTATTACAAAAGAGATGAGCATGAGCCATCGGTGGCCTCTGGGGTCGCCCAAGTTATCGGTCCATTTTAGGCCCAACCAAAGCAATAACGCCATCATAAAACTTGCCATGGCATACACCTCGGTCTCTACGGCATTGAACCAAAAACTATCCGAAAATGTAAATGCAAGCGCTCCGACCAATCCACTGCCAAGGATGGCAATAGCCTTGCTATCGGTCACTTCATTCTTTTTGGCAACCAACTTTCCTGTTAAGTTGGTAATGGTCCAGAAAGTGAATAATACAGCAAAAGCACTGGATACAATGGATACGGCATTTACCATAAGTGCTATCTTGGTGGGGTCGCCAAAGGCGAACATGGCAAAAAAGGCACCGATCATCTGTAATAGGGGTGCTCCCGGCGGGTGCCCTACTTGCAACTTTGCGGAGGTGGAAATGTATTCCCCCGCGTCCCAAAAACTTCCTGTGGGTTCAACGGTAAGGGCATATACTATAAATGCGATAGCAAAGGAAACCCACCCAAGGATGGTATCCCATTTTTTGAAGTCTTTTGCAAACATAAGAGTTGGTTATTAACCGAATTGTGGCGAATTTAGTAAATCTAGAACAGAAGCCTAGCCCTTTTTGGAAAACCTTTAACACCCATGTTCAATAAAAATAGCTAGTATTCTTATCAAAAATATTTGTTGAAACCAAAGTTTGTTTTAAATTTGCACGCTCAAAAGCTGAATCAAATTTAGCTTTTATATGGTACTGGCCTATGGTGTAATTGGTAACACAGCTGATTTTGGTTCAGTCGTTCAAGGTTCGAGTCCTTGTAGGCCAACAAAAAGCCCCTTAAATCATCCGATTTAAGGGGCTTTTTTCTTGGTTTAATGTATCTATACAATTTGCCTGTCCATATTGGGGACAGGCCTGTAGGTATAATATTGCAATACCTCCTCCAAAGCCATTTTTAGTGCTTTGTTAATAGGCATTATTCTAGAGCCCAATTGGAAATCGATTTGGTTGAGCTGCATGTAGTAATCCGTAAAAACCGGAACATATAGCCCTTCGGCAATGGCCTTATTTGTTTTTTGATAATTGTCAGCCTGTTTCTCCTTGATGACTTTACAGGTTGCCAAACGCAAATTGCCGTATTTGTCTTTGCTTGCTGCGTATCCAAATAGCCTGCAAATAAGCCCCCTGTGGCGATAACTGCCGCAGTGCCCTTTGCTTAAGATGGAAACAGGTGTCAGCAAAAAGCAAGTTTGCCCGGTAGACGAACTTAGTGTGTCCAGTGCCTCTTCCGCTTTGCCCGATAAAAATAGTTGAAATGCCCATGGTAAAAACTCCAATGGTGATGCATCAATGTTGGGGTAGGTGCAACATTTTCCACAACCAGAAACACAGCCAAGTTTCGATTTTTCCTGAAACTGTTGGGTCTCTAGCTCCAATTGGTCGAATAACGATTCAACCAATCGGACTTTCTGATCTAGTGTCATTATTTGGGGGCCGAAATTAAATCTTATTTTGATTCGTGATGAAAATATTTTTTAAAATGAATGTGGATTTGAAGGTTTCTTCAACATGCAATCAAAATTTATACAACTGTCAATGTACTTTGTTGGTAGTAATTTGATATTTAAGGTTGTACCATTCAAAAAATAATTACATATTTGAAAAATATACGCAGCATTTACCCCAAATCTTTTATTAACCTATTAAATGCAAAAGCGTATGAACCCAAATGAAAAATTAAAAGTTGTATTGGACAACTTTGATTTCAACGAAATTCTGAACAAGTATAATCAGAACAGGAAAAAGAAAATTAATTTAGAAGATCTCAAAGAGGATATTGAGTTTTATTCCAATTCTTATCTGTTGGTAGATAAGTATACTGAATGGAAAGAGGAAAACGTTCCCTTGGGTACTACAAAACTGTATGGGTCACCTCACCTTCCTGATGATATAGAACCATTGGAAGATGAAATTTTTTTGGGTCAGTTCAATTTTCAACAACTAAAACCTTTCGATCATTATAATGTGCTTCCCGCTGATACCGGTATGTGCTATTTTTTTGTGACATCTGCAGATGGTCAGGATGTAGGCCATCCAGTCGGGGTAAAGGATTCTATAGGTTGGGGAGAAAAAGGCCATGAAGATTTCATGATTGAGCACGGGGACGATCTACGTGTTGTAGGAAAAGTGTATTATACCAATGTCCCAACAGACCAGCTAAAGATTCGTGAAATTCCGAATGGAGGGGGGAATCGTTACTCATCTAAGGTCTTTGATTTCAATAAGGTATCTGAAAGCATTTTTTTTGTTAATCAACACCATTTTAATTTAAAAGAAATTTTGGGAGATAATGGTAATCGATTTGTTGAGGCAATGAAAGAAGAACTTGGCGATTTTAATTTTTGTGATTATGATTGGCAATTACCTGATGAATTCTTTTTTGGTCGTCCCCAGTGCCATCAAGGTGAGGATGATGGAGAACCGGTTCTCTTTTCTACGGATTCTTTATCAGTTAATTTATCCCGTTTCAATGATGCGGATGATGCAGATGATGACGAGTTTGATGATGACGAGTTTGATGATGACGAGTTTGATGATGACGAGTTTGATGATGACGAGGACGGTGATAGCGGTCGAAAGGAATGTGTGTTCAATTTTTGTTTGCCATCAAAACTTGAGAAGATTGAACTGGGAGGTCTTCATCAAAGCTGTACTTGAATCATTCTTTTATTTCAGAAATGCAGCATTTACCCCAAATCTTTTATTAATCTACTTATAATACAAAAACGCATGAATGTATTGGCAAAAGCAAAAGCTGCGATAGATGGCTTTGACTTTAACGAAGCGAACATTGAGGCCTTCAATGAAAGCGCCGGGACCGAATTGAGTTCCGAAAGTCTCAAAGACTACCTTAAAAATTGGTTGAAGTATTATTTGGTTCCACAATTTGAAATGTATGGTTCTGAAGAAGAGGTGCCATTGGGAACCACAAAACTGTACGGGCTCCCGCACCTGCCGGATTCGTTGGAGTTTCCTGAGGATATGATATTTGCGGGCCAGTTCAATCTAGCCGAAATTAAGCCACATGACATTTTTAACGAGGTTCCCAAAGACTCTGGGATTTATTATTTTTTTGTAGATGTTGACGGTGTGGAATCTGAGGTGTTTTTTTATGACGGCCCTGTTGATGATTTAAAAATACGGGAATACCCTAATGGGGATGAATATGGAAAGTCTCAAGTAATGGACCTAAGAGGCAAGAGTGAGGAACTTTATATGCAGGAGGATCTTATTGGGTGGTGGATCAAAGCCAAAGATAAATATTCAGATTGCCATCTAGCCACCATTATGGGAGCAGATATCCTGGAAAGGCTAGAGGGGCTTTTACAAAAAGAAGCAGGAAGCTTCACTTTATATGATCATCTTGGCAGTCTTCCAGATGAATACTTTTTTGGAAAGCCGCGATACTACCAAGGGGAGGATGGAGATGATCCTAATTTTTATCCAAGCTTTTTTGGTTTTGAGCCACCATGGAATTATGATTGTTTTTTAAACCTTTATGTTTGGCAGGACGAAAAGTCAAAAGAATATTATGGCGATATTGAAATAACCTCTTAGCAGGGCAAAGCATCTGAATAGCAATAAAAAACCCCGTAAATTTAAATTTACGGGGTTCATTGTATTTGTCCAAGCATTGAAATTTCCCCCATAATTCTTAAAGCAGTATCTTTTGCAGTGAGAACAAATCATTTCAACCTCATGAGAAAGCTAATTTTCCTATTCATTACTGTATCCTTTGCAGGTTATGGTCAAAACATAGTAGAGACCCAAAATGGCAAAGTGGAAGGATATTCAAATGAAGATATTCACATATTCAAAGGAATTCCGTTTGCAGAGCCGCCAGTTGGGGCATTACGGTGGAAAGCTCCACAGCCTGTTCAAAATTGGAAAGGTGTAAAACAAACCAAAGAGTTTGGGCCTAGTCCCATTCAAAATACACCAGAGCCCTTTTTATGCTGGACAGAAGAGTTTATTGCCAAGCCCGAACCATTGAGCGAAGATTGTCTTTATCTCAATATATGGACGCCAGCGAAGGCACATGATGAAAAATTGCCTGTGTTTGTCTGGATTTATGGAGGCGGATTAAGTTCAGGAAGTGCCAATTGTGATATTTATGATGGGCAACAAATGGCTGAACAAGGCGTAGTGTTCGTGAGTTTGAATTATAGGGTAGGAGTGCTCGGGTTTATGGCCCATCCAGAATTGAGCGAAGAATCCGGTCACGGAGCATCGGGCAATTATGGTTTTATGGATCAATTGGAAGGGCTGAAATGGATTCAGAAAAACATTGCCGCTTTCGGTGGCGACCCGAACAATGTTACGATTGCGGGCCAGTCTGCGGGGTCGTTTAGTGTGAATGCCCAAATTGCTTCTCCATTGGCAAGCGGATATTTCAACAAGGCCATTTGTCAGAGTGGAGGCATTTTGGGTGGTCGTTTAATGCAAGATTTAGCAACGGCGGAAGAACAGGGTGTTAAGTTTATGGAATCGGTAAATGCTACTTCTATTGACGAATTACGAGCAATGCCCGCGGCACAATTACAGGAGTTGAGCAATAACAGCGATTTAGGTCGCTTCGGGGTGGTGTTGGATGACTATTTTTTGCCAAAGGATTTGTTTGAACATTTCAAAGAAGGAAATCATAATCAAGTAAAGGTACTTACAGGCTGGGTTACCGGTGATTCCAACCTTTTGCCTATGGGAGAGGTGACAATGGAAAGCTTCACATCGATGGCCAATGAAAGATTTGGCGGAAATGCCCACGAGTTCTTAGAAATGTTTCCTGCTGGAAATAATGAAGAGGCACTTCAATCACAACAAAAAATGAACCTTCTGAGCTTTGCCGGATTGCCATCTTACTTGTTGGGAACATATATGGACAGGGATGTTTGGTTATATGAGTTTACCCATGTCCCTACCGATAAACCGGGTTTTCCAAATTACGGAGCCTTCCATACTTCTGAAGTGCCGTTCGCATTACATACGCTAGATCAATGGGACAGGTCGTGGCAAACCGAGGAACGCAAGCTTGAGGACCAAATGTCTGCTTACTGGATTAATTTTGTCAAAACGGGAAATCCCAATGGAGAAGGGTTGCCACAGTGGAGCAGTTACAATCAGGATGAAGGTAAATTATTGATCTTTGAAACTGGTGAGTTAAAATCAAGTTCTAAATATTTGGAGGAATTTTGGTTTTTAACCCAACACTGACCCGATATTTTTCATGAAGTAAACTTAGGGGCAAAGAGTTTTTCAGTTTTTTTTCTACCTTCTAGCTCCGTGCTTCCCAAGGATTCAAAACTCAGTCCGTTACCCTTAAGTTGTTCGGCCAGTTGTTCGGAAACGATAATATCCTGTTTCAAGGGTTTGCACAGTTTTTGGATACGTGCGGTAACATTTAGAACATCGCCGGTAAAGAAGATTTCTTTTTTAAGGGCCCCTATTTCTCCCGTGGTCACTTGTCCAAGATGCAGTCCTGCCCTAAATGAGGGGGTTAGGCCGTAGGTGTTTTCAAAATAGGTCGACTTTTTTAGCAGGGACTGTTTCATAGCATAAAAACAGCGAATGCAGTTGTTGTTCTGTAAGCCATCGCTTTTCTCCCAAGTAACTACAATCTCATCGCCCACATATTGGTACACTTCTCCTTTACATTGAATTATCGCATTGGATAGTTGATTGTAATAATCGCTTAAAAATTGAAAATATTTTTTGTGTCCCAGTTGTTCAGCGAGGGAGGTGGAAGATTTCATATCCAAAAACATAAAAACACGGAACTCTTCTTTGGCCCGATGGTACTTTCCCATAAAAAAGTTGATCAAGACATTGTGTCCCAGATGTTCGCTGATACCTGAATAAAGTAAGGAAACAAAAATGCTAAATGTTAGGGAGACCATTGTGCTTAAAAAAGTAGGACTCTCAATATAATTTGAAAATTTTTGCCATACCTCCGCGTCCATAAGGGTGGAGTCAAGCTCTATGCTCGCTGCAATAGGAAATGTCACTAAATTGATGACAAGCATAAAAAGAAGGTAAAACCCCATTTTGTAAAGGATTTTTTTCCAAAATGCTTTGTTTTTAAAAAGCTTGCTCAGCCAAGATACTTCCACAGTGCCCATTACCATACCTACCAAAAAAACGGCTATGGAGGCAAAAAGGAGAATGTTCCAGGTAACGGTGATGTCCGTTTCTGGTCGTTGATTTTCATAACCCATGGCCATGGACTCTATGAGCAGTATAAACCAGCTCAAGACCAGCCAAATAATCCCAAAGGGCAGTATGCGTTTCACGTAGTGCTTGACCTTTGGATTTTTTAAAAGTACCATATGGTAAAGATATGGTGTTTTCTTCTTCATGAAGAAAAGCCAAAAATCAGTCTAAAAAAGTATTGTTTCTGTCTTTGCTAATTGTTGTTCACCCGATAGGTAATGCCTCGGTTGGTTATCACTCTGCCAGCTTTCATTGTCAAGGTTGCTTGGTTTGATTCGAGCGGTGTGCAACTTCCTGCAGAATTCGATACAAGTACTCGGTAGACATAGCCGTTTTTAGAGGAATCCGGAGCGGTTACAGTAAGGTTCGCTGTCTGGGTTCCCGAATACTCAGCTCCGTCAACGATAGGTGCAAAGTTGCTTCCGCCGTCCGTACTTACCTGCCATTGGTAGGTGTCAACATTGTTTGCGGTAACGGAAAAAGCACCATTGTTTCCGATAACTACGGTTTGGTCCGTTGGTTGGCTGGAAATGGTAAATGGAGTTACGGTGATTGTCTGTTCAACATCAAAAGTGTTTCCTGCCTCATCCGTAATCCTGTATGTTCGAGTAATTATTTCAGGATTGCTTCCACCATCGCTTACATCGCTCACAAATGTAACTGTAGGGTTCGGGTCGCAATTATCGGCCTCATCTGTGATTATAGTTATATCTGGTGTTGGAATATCCGAGGCACAATTTACTGCAATGGGCGAGGGAGCACTAGCTGTGGGTGCTTCCGTTTCTACCGTTATTGTTGTAGTCGCCGCCAAATTTGGGTATGGCGGGTCGCCGGGCATACCGCCATATTCTACCAAATATCCTTTGGGTTGATAATCGCCACTGGCTGCACCGGTATTGGAGAGGTCGTTCCAGGATCCAGGTAATCCAACGCCAGGCGCTGTAATGTGTGCATAGTCTTCATCTCCGGAATTATTGGGTTCCCCTGAGTTCCAGAATTCATATCCAAATGCTGTGCCCCCTGCGCCGCCTCTCCAAAACAGAGTTCCTGCTTCAGGTCCGGTTACCCAATACCAATCTCCTTCGGTTGTGGCATCACTGGCCCCTATCCATCCCGCTCCCGGTGCCTGCGAGCCTAAGAGGTCGGATTCGTCCTGAACAGAGATAGTTGCCAAGTACCCCTGTAGGCCATAGAATGTTCTTAGCGCGGCCGCATCCCTGGCGGCTGTCCATGTGATTCCCTCTGCGGCCACGTATTCATAATAGTGTCCTGTCGATTCCAAATAGTTGGCCTCGTTCATTACTATGGAAAATGTTCGAGTGTCGCCGCCGCTTACCGTAGCTGTGGTTTGAAATACAACATCGCTTATGGCAGCTTCAAATTCGGACAAGGTTGCCGGGCCTTCCAAGAAAAGTCTTCCTTCCGAAGTGTCCCAACTGGCTGTAATGTTAGGGTGTGTTCCGGTTAAACTCAAAATATCCCCGGAAACATCATAGTTGGAAGTTACTTGGATGTAAACAGCGTCCAAAGTACTGCTGTCGGTATCTGTGATTTCTACGCTTTCTACCACGGGAATTGGGTCGCCTGGACAAAATGTTTGGTTTCCGGTTGCGGTTATGGATGGTGGGTCGTTATCGTCAAAAGTATCGTCCCTAAAATCCAAATCCCCTCCTGAGGCAACATCACCATCAGAATCTGGCAATATCAAAGAGCCACCATTGGTGCTCAGTGGATTGTCTATGGTTCCTCCTGGGTCGGCATATCCGGTTGTAGTGTCGATATTATTATCCAAACCATCACCGTCACTGTCAGAACCTGAAAGGGTTAGGGCAGCTTCCGTTGTGTCCGGGGTGCTGTCATTGTCAGAATCCAAATCCATAAAATCAGGTACTCCATCCCCATCGGTATCTACAGGGGTGATTCCGCTACTTTCGTAGGCATCGTCCAGACCATTGTTATTGGCATCTATCCCCGAAGGTGCTATATAGTTTAAAGATGTTTGAGCCTCCACATTGTCCGGTATGCCATCTCCATCACTGTCCAAGTCTTGATAGTTTGGAATACCATCGCCATCTGTATCAACCGTTGTGCAATCAACTGTGCCGCCATAACTGGCACCGTGAACTCTAGCTCCTGTTTGGTATGCCATTACCCTAAAGGATTGAAAATTACTTTGCGAAACATTAAAGGTTATTTCTGTAATGGACCCCGAAGGAATCCCATTCGCGGCAGCCAAATAATTGCCGTTCGAATACTGAATCTGCATATCGCAAGTGCCCGAGGCTGCAGATAAGAATACACTTACTGTGGTTCCTATTGGAATTGGGTTGGCAAACTGAAATGATATAATGGATTGACCTTCATATGTAGATGTGGAGTTATAGGCATAAGAGGTGCCTGGGTTACCTTCCGCATTGGATGGGTCTCTAAAATATTGCACATTGGTCGCCGTTTGAACAAAGTTTCCGCTGGCGCCTCCACATTCGTTGGTGTCGAGGATGCCATCATTGTCATCATCGATATCGGTTACATCGTCAATTCCGTCACCATCAAGGTCGGAAGCCCCGACACTACAAGTGGAGTATAATTTGGAAAAAGGAATGTTTTGTTTGCCTATAGAGGGCCCTTGATATGCTACCGATAGATTTTCCCCTCCGCCGTTTTCAAAGAATAGCACGGTGATATCGTGAAGTCCGGGAGATAAAGTTATGGTACCCGAACGTTCTTGGGAGCCATGTGCACCATCGTTATTAACCACTTGGGTCCCGTTGATGTATAACTTTGAGCCATCATCGGAAGTAGTGTAGAAAGTATAGGTTCCCTGTGTATCGATTTGGATAAATCCTGTATATCTGATACTGAAATTGTCGGTATCCCCGGGGTCCTCTTGATTTTGAAGGGCGTCCACGTCAAAACTGGTAAAAGTGCCCGAGCCAAGAAAGCCGCTTGTCGGAATATTGTCTACGGTGCTTCCCGAGGGGGAGCTGTCGTAAAACTCAAAATCGACTTCGCCATTGCAGAGTCCGGAAGCGGCCTGAACCGTAACGTTGTCAATAAAATATTGTTCCACGTTATCATGATTCATCATACGGACCCTAATTTGTAGACTCGAGCTGCCTGTTGAGGAGATGTTTACTGTATAAGATGGGCTCAATGGGTTGGATGCGGAGCCGGATACGTTTACAAATTGTTGCCAAGAACCTCCGTCAATGCGATATTCGCCAATGAAATAGTCACTTCCATTATCCATCTGACTTTGGTCGTTCACCCGAGTTTCCATTCTAAAGGATACGAAATCGTAGCTGGATATGTCTATAGGGTTCACTTGCCAAATACCTTCTGCGTCAAGGTTTCTTCCTCTTAAAGCATTGTTGTTTACGGATAATCTATTTCCTAGGTTTGTGGTCCATCCTGTGGCGGAAGGGCCTGTTGCCGTTCCTGATTGTATGTTGTCGGAGTAGCTGTTAAAATTTTCGCTCCATATGGTGGTCTGTGAAAATGAAAGAAAGGTTCCCAATAGGAAAAATGCCAAGATCAGCATCCATTCACTGGGAAAATGATTCATCTTTTTATTGAAGAACGAGGTTGTGCCCATGTGTTTATTTCAATGTTGCACAAAATTAACTGGTGCACGGAGGCTTCAAAATATTTGTTGTGAACGGTTGTAAAAGGAGTGTTAACATGATCATATCTGGAGAATGGAGTGCCAATGGGTAGCGATATTGGCTTTTTGACACAACATAGTAGACCATAGATAATTCCTTTTCTTTCTCTTGATTGTGGTAATTCATTGAAAAATAGATAGGGGGCAACTTATTTTTGTTCGGGATGGGGTTGCACATGCGATATTATTTATTGTATATTTGCAAAACTGAACGGATATAAAAGTATTCATGAGGGGACCTTGAGTCCCCTCTTTTATTACTTATTTCTCATTTTTATGTTGAAGGATAAAGTGGAATCGTTGCTGGGCAAGGCGTTGGAAGAGCACTCTTCCTTGTTCTTGGTAGATTTTAAAATGGGCGGCGACAACAGTATCAAAGTGGTTTTGGATGGTGATGAAGGGGTGAGTCTGCAAGACTGTATGAACATTAGTAGGGCCATTGAACATAATTTGGATCGCGAGGAAGAGGATTTTTCCTTGGAGGTTACATCGGCCGGAGCTACTTCGCCGTTAAGGTTGCCCCGTCAGTACAATAAAAATGTTGGAAGAAAATTACAGGTCAAGACCGGCTCCGAGCAATTGGAGGGTACATTGGTGGCGACCTCGACAGATAGCATTACCTTGGAGTGGAAGGCTCGTGAGCCCAAACCCGTGGGTAAAGGAAAAGTTACAGTACAGAAAAAGCAGGAAATCGCCTTTTCTGACATTCAAGAGGCAAAAGTTAAATTAAAATTTTAATTGTAGTAGAAAATGGAAAACCTAGCGCTCATCGAATCCTTTTCGGAGTTTAAGGACGATAAGTTTATTGACAGGGTGACCCTTATGGCGATTTTGGAAGAAGTCTTCCGAAGTGCGTTAAAGAAAAAGTTTGGTTCTGACGACAATTTTGATATCATTATCAACCCCGATAAAGGGGATTTGGAAATATGGAGAAACCGTGTGGTGGTTGAAGATGGGGAGGTGGAAGAGCCCAACGAGGAAATATCCTTGTCCGAAGCTAGAAAAATCGAGCCCGATTTTGAAGTAGGGGAGGATGTGTCGGAAGAGGTAAAGCTTATTGATCTTGGGAGAAGAGCTATTCTGGCATTGCGCCAAAACTTGATATCCAAGATACATGAGCACGACAATACCACCATCTACAAGCAATTCAAAGACTTGGAGGGTGAGATTTATACTGCTGAGGTTCATCATATTAGGCACCGTGCGGTAATTTTATTGGATGACGAAGGAAACGAAATCATCCTTCCAAAGGAAAAGCAGATACCTTCCGACTTTTTCCGAAAGGGAGATAACGTTCGAGGAATCATCGAAAGTGTGGAACTTAAAGGAAACAAGCCGGCCATTATCATGTCCAGAACATCGCCGATTTTCTTGGAGCAATTGTTCTTCCAAGAGATTCCAGAGGTGTTCGATGGTTTGATTACCATTAAAAAAGCAGTTCGTATCCCAGGTGAAAAAGCGAAAGTTGCTGTTGACTCCTATGATGATAGAATTGATCCCGTGGGTGCCTGTGTGGGTATGAAGGGTTCAAGAATCCATGGAATTGTACGGGAATTGGGCAATGAAAATATTGACGTGATCAATTGGACCAACAACCCGCAATTGATGGTGACTAGGGCTTTAAGTCCTGCAAGAGTATCATCCGTTAAACTAAACGATGAGAAAAAAACAGCACAAGTATACCTAAAGCCAGAGGAGGTTTCCAAGGCTATTGGTAGAGGTGGGCACAACATACGTTTGGCTGGTCAATTGACTGGTTATGAAATAGATGTGTTCCGTGAAGGCGTTGAGGAAGATGTGGAGTTGACCGAGTTTTCCGATGAAATCGAAGGCTGGGTAATCGAAGAGTTCAAGAAAATAGGATTGGATACCGCACGTAGCGTTCTGGAACAAGATGTAAAAGATTTGGCGAAGCGAACCGATTTAGAAGAGGAAACAATTCAAGAAGTCGTTCGTATCCTCAAGGAAGAATTTGAAGATTAGGCTTATATTAGCAGCGAAAATTTAGGGAAGTAAAATTATTTATGGCAGAAAATCCAACAATACGACTTAACAAAGTTCTCAGAGAATTGAACATTTCACTGGATAGGGCAGTCGATTACCTAGCCTCGGAAGGGCATGAGGTAGAAGCGCGACCTACCACTAAAATATCCAATGAGGTGTATCAAGTTCTGTTGGATGAGTTCCAAACGGATAAGAGTAAAAAGGTCGCTTCTAAGGAAGTTGGTGAAGAAAAGCGCAAGGAAAAAGAAGCTATCCGAATCCGTATGGAGAAGGAGCAGGAAGAGCGCAGGTTGGCCAAGGAGAAGAAAGAGGCTGAGCAGGAAGTGGTAAAGGCCAAGGCGGAACTTGCTGGACCAAAGACAGTGGGCAAAATCGATTTGGATAAAAAGCCAGAGCAGCCAAAGAAAGAAGAGCCAAAACAGCAAGAAGAAGCGCCAGTTCAGAAAGAAGAGGCACCAAAAGTTGAGCCAGAAAAAGCCAAAGAGACTGAAAAGCCCAAAGCTTCGGAACCGGAAAAAGCCGTAGAGAAAGAAAGTAAAGAAACTGAAACCAAGGAGGAAAGGGTTGAGGCGGAAAAACCAAAAGAGGACACGGAAAGCACTGAGTCGGGTACTATAAAGACCAATTATCAGAAACTTTCCGGACCTAAAATTACCGGTGATAAAATTGACCTTTCGCAGTTCAAGAAACCGGTGAAAAAGAAAAAGGAAGACCCCCAAAAAGGAAATAAGGGAGGAGCTTCATCCGATGCCGGAGAGCGCAAAAAGCGTCGTAGAAGAATAGTGAAGAATGGCCCACAAACTGGTGGGGGCAATAGAAATAGTAGGCCTGGAGTAGGTAGAAAGGGACAGCGTTCCAATGCACCTAAAGTAGAGCCTACAGAAGAAGAAGTACAAAAACAAGTAAGGGAGACCCTTGAAAAACTTCAAGGTAAATCCAGTAAAGGCCGAGGAGCCAAATATCGTAGGGAGAAAAGAGATCAGCACCGTCAACAAACGGAGAAAGACCTTGAACAACAGGAATTGGACAGCAAGATTTTGAAGGTAACGGAATTTGTTACCGTTAACGAGCTTGCTACCATGATGAATGTTTCTACTACCCAGATTATCTCGGCATGTATGTCCCTTGGTATTATGGTGACGCTTAACCAGCGTTTGGATGCAGAGACACTTTCTATCGTGGCCGACGAATTTGGTTACGAAGTAGAGTTCGTTACTGCGGAGATTGAGGAAACCATAGAGGAAGTCGAGGATAGTCCGGAAGATTTGAAGGCTCGTGCTCCGATTGTTACCGTAATGGGACACGTTGACCACGGTAAGACATCCTTACTTGATTATGTTCGTCAGGAAAATGTGATTGCAGGGGAAAGTGGGGGAATAACACAGCACATTGGAGCCTACGGGGTTGCTTTGGATGACGGTCAGAAAATCACCTTCTTGGATACTCCCGGTCACGAAGCGTTTACCGCAATGAGGGCCCGTGGAGCTCAAGTAACCGATATTGCTATTATTGTAATCGCTGCGGATGATGACATCATGCCTCAAACAAAAGAGGCCATAAGCCATGCTCAGGCAGCCGGAGTGCCCATAGTGTTCGCTATCAACAAGGTGGATAAGCCAACGGCGAACCCAGACAAGATTAAGGAAGGCTTGGCCCAGATGAACTTATTGGTAGAAGATTGGGGTGGTAAAGTACAGTCCCATGACATTTCAGCCAAAACAGGGCAGGGGGTCAAAGAGCTTTTGGAGAAAGTATTGTTGGAAGCCGAACTTTTGGAGTTGAAAGCAAATCCAGGCAGGTTGGCATCGGGAACGGTTGTTGAAGCTTTCTTGGACAAAGGTAGAGGTTATGTTGCCACTATTTTGGTTCAAACAGGTACCCTTAAAATAGGTGACTATGTACTCGCAGGAACATGTAGTGGTAAAGTAAAGGCCATGCATGACGAAAGAGGACACAATATTGATAAGGCAGGTCCATCCACGCCAATTTCTATTTTGGGATTGGACGGGGCGCCACAAGCAGGTGATAGGTTCCATGTATTGGAAGATGAGCGTGAAGCAAAACAGATTGCGGCAAAACGTTCGCAATTGCAGCGTGAGCAATCTGTAAGGACTCAACGTCATATTACCTTGGACGAAATTGGGCGAAGAATCGCATTGGGCGACTTCCAAGAACTTAACATTATCCTTAAGGGTGATGTGGACGGTTCCGTTGAAGCTTTGACGGATTCGTTCCAAAAACTGTCCACTGATGAAATTCAGGTGAACATCATCCACAAGGGTGTTGGGGCCATTACGGAATCGGATGTGCTGTTGGCAAGTGCCTCAGATGCGATTATTATCGGATTTAACGTACGACCGATGGGCAATGCCAGGTCAATTGCCGATAAAGAGGAAATAGATATTAGAATGTATTCTATTATCTATGATGCCATCAATGACCTTAAGGACGCGATGGAGGGCATGTTGTCTCCAGAGATGAAAGAAGAGGTTACGGGTAATGCGGAGATAAGGGAGACGTTTAAAATCTCCAAAATTGGAACCATTGCGGGTTGTATGGTGACCAGCGGAAAAATCTTTAGAAACTCGCGTATACGACTTATCCGAGATGGTGTTGTGGTCTATACAGGTGAATTGGCCTCGTTAAAACGATTCAAGGACGATGTCAAGGAAGTAGCCAAAGGTTACGACTGTGGATTGCAGATCAAGAACTACAATGATATTAGGGAAGGTGATATTGTGGAAGCCTTCCAAGAAGTTGCGGTGAAGAAAAAGCTGTAATTGATATGATAATGCGAAAAAAATCCCGCTCAATGGCGGGATTTTTTTATTTAAGATTCTTTCTGCTCAGGTTTTAAGAGCATGGCATCCGGATATTTTTTCCGAACCTCCAAATACTTTCTTTCGGCTTCCAACTTGGTTTTGAAACGTCCCAATCTAACACGATAGGTCGGGGATTCAAACTCTATTTTGGAATACCAATCCGGAAAGTCAATTTCAACTTGGCTTAATAGGTCCTGTGCTTTCTGGTAATTGCCGAAACCTACTTGAATTTGATAATATCCAGTATTCGCATTTACCTTGGTGTACAATTTTACCAACTCGTTGATTTTTGGGTCCTGTTGAACCGTAACCTGTCCATCTTGGGCCAAAACTTGAGTTGTCAAAGCAATTAGAATTGCGCTAAAAACAGCCGTTTTCATGTTATTTACTCGTTGTATGATTTATGCTTATTGCAAATGTAGATTATTAAAGGTTAACCAAGTCGAGGGCAAGTTATTTAGAATCTTTATAAATTAAGTGTTATGAATACCTTAAGATTTCAAAAAATGACTGTATGTCTTACTTTTGTTGCCATTCTTGGTAGGGTAAAAAGCTATTGCTCTCAAACTCAATAGAAAGAATCATGCCAAAGATTTCGATAGAAATTTCACGAATATGAAAAAGGTTTTATACCGCCATCTATTTTCTAAAGTTTTAGGTTTAACTCTCCTATTATTCTCATCATCTTTTTATGCGCAAGAAGAAGCAGAGGCTGCGACGGATGCAGCTGTAGAGCAAACTACGGAGGCTGTTGATGGTGATCCGGTAAAAGGAAAACAACTCTTTAATCAGAACTGTGCCGCATGTCACTCCTTGGATAGGAAAATGACAGGTCCCGCATTGGCAAATGTGGAAGCTAGATTGGCCGAAGATGAAGGTTTGGACAAGGAATGGATTTACGCATGGGTCAAAAACAGCCCAGGGGTAATTGCATCGGGAGACGCTTATGCAAACAAGATTTACGCAGAGTACAATCAGGCGGCCATGACACCGTTTCCAACATTGTCCAACGAGGATATTGACAATATTTTGGCCTACACAGCTGCCCCGCCAAAGGCGGCACCAGCCCAAGCTGCTGGTGGAGCGACAGCTGCAGGTGAAGGTTCTGGTGGTTCAAGTTCCGGGATTTCCAATGAGATGATCCTTGGTGCCTTGGCATTGGTTTTTGGTCTGTTGGTCGTCATGTTGATTTTGGTGAACAAGACCTTGCGCAGAATTGCGGAGGCCAATGGTGTTGTTTTGGAAAAGGAGAAAGGAAAGCGTTTGCCAATTTGGAAGGCGTTTGTTCAGAACCAGTTCTTGGTTTTGGTAACGGTTGTCTTCTTGTTGTTGGGCAGTGCTTATTTTGCTTACGGCTATTTAATGCAGGTTGGTGTGGATCAGGGTTATGCCCCGGTTCAACCAATTCACTTCTCACATAAGATTCATGCTGGGGATAATGGTGTGGACTGTAAGTACTGCCACTCCTCTGCGAGAGTTTCAAAAACTTCTGGGATTCCGTCCTTGAATGTTTGTATGAACTGCCATAAATCAATCTATGAGTACACAGGTAGTCCCGAGGGGGCTTCTGCAGAAGATTTGGCTGCAGGGCACACCAATGAGTTCTACACAGGGGAAATCAAAAAACTCTATAAAGCAGTTGGATGGGACGAAGAAAACCAGAGCTACACAGGTGATACACAGCCAGTGGAGTGGGTAAGGATTCATAATCTTCCTGATTTTGCCTATTTCAATCACTCACAGCACGTTTCCGTAGCGGGTGTGGACTGTCAAACATGTCACGGTCCGGTTGAGGAAATGGAAATTGTTGAGCAACATGCTCCATTGACCATGGGGTGGTGTATCAACTGTCACAGGGAGACCAATGTGAAGGTTCAGGGCAATGCATATTACGAGGCGATCCACGAGGAATTGTCCAAGAAGTATGGTGTTGAGGAGCTGACCGCAGCGATGATGGGCGGTCTAGAATGCGGAAAGTGTCACTATTAAGAATTAAAAGAAGATAATCTCAGATATATCGTATGGCATCAAACAAAAAATATTGGAAAAGTGAAGCGGAGTTAAATCCGAACGATTCCATTGTTGAGGCGCTAAGAAACAACGAGTTTACCGAAGAGATTCCTGTTGATGAGTTTTTGGGGGACAAAGAAAATTTGTCTGCTTCCAATACGTCGCGTAGGGATTTCTTGAAATATGTAGGTTTCAGTACAGCTGCGGCAACTGTTGCAGCTTGTGAAGGTCCTGTTCATAAATCTATCCCGTACGTGGTGCAACCGGACAATATTGTTCCCGGTGTGGCCAATTACTACGCAACCACTATTGCGGACGGTTTTGATTTTGCCAGCATCTTGGTAAAGACGAGGGAGGGAAGGCCTATTAAAATTGAAAACAATACCGATGCAAAAGTAAATGGCGGTGCCAACGCAAGAGTGCAGGCTTCCGTTTTGACTTTGTACGATAGCAAAAGAGTTCAAGGGCCGATGGCCAATGGCGAGCCGGTAGAGTGGAAAGTGTTGGATGCTACCATGAAAGCGAAATTGAATGCTCTGAAGGGTTCCAACAAGCAAGTGGTATTGCTGACGCAGACTCATGCCAGTCCGTCCACTGCAAAACTAATATCTGAGTTTAAAGCGGCATACGGTGATAATGTGAACCATGTGGTTTACGATGCCATTTCCGAAGATGCTGCCCTAAATGCATATAGCAAGGCATACGGTGAGCGTGCCTTGGCGGATTATGACTTCGAAAAAGCAGGTTTGATCGTTTCCTTTGGTGCTGACTTTCTTGGTGACTGGCAAGGTGGTGGGTATGATTCTGGTTATGCCAAGGGTCGTGTTCCAAAAAATGGAAAAATGTCCAGACACGTGCAGTTGGAGGCCAATATGTCTCTGACCGGTGCCAATGCAGACAAGAGATATCCAATGACTCCTACGCAACAAAAGATTGCCCTTGCCAAATTATACGGCAAGTTGAACGGTAGTAATGTTGGAGGAGGAACGTCGGATGTGGACGAAGCTGTTGATAAAGTTGCGGCTGAAATCAAAAAAGCTGGTAGCAAAGCTGTTGTTGTTAGTGGGCTTAATGACGAAAATGCACAAACTGTAGTGTTGGCCATCAACAAATTGTTGGGCAGTGAGGCTTTTGATGCCGACAAACCAAAATATGTTCGCCAAGGTGATGTTGCAAAAGTAAACAAGCTTATTGCGGACATGAATGGAGGTCGTGTTGGTGCATTGATCATGGATGGGGTCAACCCGGCCTATACATTGCCAAATGCCGAAGAGTTCCTTTCGGGACTTGGGCAGGTAGATGTGTCGGTCGACTTTGCTTTCAATAATGATGAAACTGCTCAAGCTTCTACTTATGTAGCCGCAGCTTCCCATTATTTGGAGTCTTGGGGCGATGCCGAATTCAAAAAAGGTGAATTTAGCTTAATGCAGCCAGCCATTAGGGAGTTGTTTGATACGAAACAGTTTCAAACAGCACTTTTGACTTGGATGGGCGTTGAGAAAACATATTACGAATACATCAAAGAAACTTGGAGTACGGATGTACTTCAAGGTGGTTCTTGGAACAAAGCTTTGCAGGATGGTGTTTACGCTGCTTCGGCAAGTGTTGCTGTGGCGGAAGGTGCTGAACCGCAAACGACTTCTCAGGAAGATGTCGAAGAGGTTCAGCCAGAGATTGTTCCGATAGCCTCTGCAATTCGTTCTTTGGTGAACTCAACTAGTTCTGGTACCGAGTTGGTGCTGTATTCCAAAACAGGAATGGGTGATGGTCGTCAGGCCAATAACCCTTGGTTGCAGGAATTCCCTGATCCAATTTCTAGGGTTTCTTGGGATAACTATTTGACCGTTTCGAAGGCAGATGCCGAAGCTTGGGGCCTTGAAAACAGTATTGAGGCTGATGGTGGTGTAAATGGAAGCTACGTGAAATTGACCGTGGATGGAAAAGTGTTGGAAAATGTTCCAGTTATTATCCAGCCAGGTCAAGCGGTAGGTACTGTTGGTCTGTCTTACGGTTATGGTAAGAGGGCCGGTATGCAGGAAGAGATGGCAACCGGAGTTAACGCCTATACTTTGTATAGTAACTTCTCCGACGTGCAATCTGTAACCGTTGAGAAAATTGGAGGTGAGCATGAGTTTGCTTGTATCCAATCACATAAGACATTGATGGGTAGAGGGGATATTATCAAGGAAACCACCTTGGAAATCTTCAATACCAAAGACCACGCAGAGTGGAACCCAATGCCGCACGTAACCTTGAATCACAACGAAATACCTGTGACTTCACCGGATGCGGACCTTTGGGAAGAGTTTGATAGAAGCGTTGGTCATCACTTTAACCTGTCCATCGATTTGAATGCATGTACCGGTTGTGGTGCCTGTGTTATAGCATGTCATGCGGAGAACAATGTTCCTGTGGTTGGTAAAGCTGAAATGCGTCGTTCCAGGGATATGCACTGGTTGCGAATTGATAGATACTACTCTTCTGAGGAGACTTTTGAGGAAGATAACGAGAAGAAGGAAAATATGGATGGCCTTTGGGGGGATCAAGGTTCCCTTGGTGGTTTCAGGGAGATGGAAGATCCGTCTGCCAACCCACAAGTTGCCTTCCAACCTGTAATGTGTCAGCACTGTAACCACGCTCCTTGTGAAACGGTTTGTCCGGTTGCGGCAACATCTCACGGTAGACAAGGTCAAAACCATATGGCATACAACCGTTGTGTGGGTACAAGATATTGTGCCAACAACTGTCCGTATAAAGTTCGTAGGTTCAACTGGTTCTTGTACAACAACAACGACGAGTTCGACTTCAACATGAACAACGATTTGGGTAAAATGGTAATTAACCCGGATGTTAACGTACGTTCAAGAGGTGTAATGGAAAAATGCTCCATGTGTATCCAGATGACTCAAAAGACCATTTTGGATGCCAAGAGAGATGGAAGGGTCATCAAAGATGGTGAGTTCCAAACGGCATGTTCTGCAGCTTGTAGCAGTGGGGCCATGGTATTTGGGGATATCAATGACCATGACAGTAAAGTGGCGGAGTTGAAGGAAGATGATAGAATGTACCATTTGTTGGAGCATGTGGGCACAAAACCAAACGTGTTCTACCATGTAAAAGTTAGAAACACCAACGAGGCTTAATCAATAAAAGAAGTAACTAGAAGATAAATTATGGCGTCGCATTACGAAGCACCTATTCGAAAGCCCTTAGTGGTCGGAGACAAAGGATACCACGATGTAACAGTGGACATTGCCCGTCCGGTTGAGGGAAAGGCCAATAAGCAATGGTGGATAGTATTTTCCATTGCATTGGTGGCATTCCTCTGGGGTCTAGGATGTATCATTTATACCGTTTCCACAGGTATTGGGGTTTGGGGACTTAACCGAACCGTTAACTGGGCCTGGGATATTACCAACTTTGTATGGTGGGTAGGTATTGGTCACGCAGGTACACTGATTTCAGCTGTACTCTTGCTTTTCCGTCAAAAATGGAGAATGGCGATCAACCGTTCTGCTGAGGCGATGACCATTTTCTCGGTTGTTCAGGCAGGTTTGTTCCCGATTATCCACATGGGTCGTCCATGGTTGGGTTACTGGGTACTTCCTATTCCAAACCAATTTGGTTCCTTGTGGGTGAACTTTAACTCACCATTGCTTTGGGACGTATTTGCGATTTCAACATATCTTTCTGTGTCATTGGTGTTCTGGTGGACAGGTCTTTTGCCTGACTTTGCCATGATTCGTGACAGGGCGGTAAAACCATTCCAAAAGAAGATATACAGCTTGTTGAGCTTTGGTTGGACAGGTAGGGCCAAAGATTGGCAACGTTTTGAGGAAGTTTCCTTGGTATTGGCCGGTTTGGCAACGCCACTTGTACTTTCTGTACACACCATCGTATCGTTTGACTTTGCCACGTCGGTAATTCCAGGATGGCACACCACCATTTTCCCACCGTACTTCGTTGCCGGTGCGATTTTCTCTGGATTTGCCATGGTGAACACGCTTTTGATTATCATGCGAAAAGTATGTAGTCTTGAAGCATACATCACCGTACAGCATATCGAGTTGATGAACATCGTGATCATGATCACAGGTTCCATTGTAGGGTGTGCCTATATTACTGAGCTATTCATTGCTTGGTATTCAGGAGTTGAGTACGAACAGTACGCCTTCTTGAACAGGGCTACAGGGCCTTACTGGTGGGCTTACTGGTCCATGATGACCTGTAACGTATTCTCGCCACAGTTTATGTGGTTCAAAAAATTACGTACCAGTATCATGTTCTCTTTCTTTATTTCTATTGTGGTGAACATAGGGATGTGGTTCGAGCGTTTCGTGATCATTGTTACCTCATTGCATAGGGATTACCTGCCATCTTCATGGACCATGTTCTCCCCAACATTTGTGGATATCGGAATCTTTGTGGGAACGATCGGATTCTTTTTTGTATTGTTCCTGTTGTACTCAAGAACATTCCCTGTAATCGCACAGGCGGAAGTAAAATCAATCTTGAAATCATCCGGTGAGAAATACAAGAAACTAAGGGATGCTGGACAGCCTTTGTATGTAATACCAACAGGGGTTAACAAAACCGTAGGCTATGATGAGCCAATAACCGACGATGTACTGATGGGTGAACCCAAGCCGGTGGTCGGTGATAAGGTCGGGGTGGATGAATTGCTCAGCGCAGTAGGAACATTTGATTCCACTACGGAAACACCGGACGACCTTAAAAAGATAAAAGGTGTTGGTCCCGAAATGGAACGTACCTTGAACGAAATAGGCATATTCACCTATGCCCAGGTCGCTAGAATGACAGAAAGAGAATATGATTTGCTAGACTCGATTACTGGAAGGTTCCCAGGGCGTGCACAACGCGATGATTGGGCTGGTCAGGCAAAGTTGTTAAACGATAAAAAATAATTATGGCGTCAAAAGTTATACAGGCACTTTACAACGACGATGATGTGTTGATGCATGCCGTAAAAAAAGTTAGGGCAGAGCACCATCATATCGAAGAAGTGTACACTCCCTTTCCGGTTCACGGTTTGGATAAGGCCATGGGATTGGCGGACACACGAATCGCAATCACCTCCTTCCTTTATGGATGTTTGGGGCTTACGGTCGCTATAGTTATGATGAACTTTATCATGATCGAGGACTGGCCTCAGGATATAGGGGGCAAACCAAGTTTTACATACTTGGAGAACATGCCTGCGTTTGTTCCTATCATGTTCGAGCTTACGGTATTCTTTGCGGCTCACCTGATGGTAATCACTTTTTATCTAAGAAGTAGAATGTGGCCTTTCAAAAAAGCAGAGAACCCGGATAAACGTACGACCGACGACCACTTTTTAATGGAAATCGGATTGCACGATAACGAAAATGAACTTGCCGAATTGTTGTGGGAAACAGGAGCGGTAGAAGTAAAAGTTACAGAAAAGGAGTCTTAATAATATGAAGCAATTAGGTAAAATAAGTGTTGTTTTGGTTCTGATGATGTTCGCTGCTTCTTGTGCGGACAAGAACAGTCCAAACTACCAATTCATGCCAAACATGTACGAACCTGTAGGATATGAAACCTATCAAGGTGTGGACAACGGATTGTTCCCCGATGGGACCGAGGCCATGTTGCCACCAGAGGGAACCATTTCCAGGGGATATATGCCCTATGAGTTCGAAAACACTCCAGAAGGTAAGGAATTGGCAAGATTGAATACAAGTCCTTTGGATTCCTTGAAACAGGAAGAAAATTTGGCAAAAGGGGCAGAGCTCTATGCGATTTACTGCGCTGTTTGTCATGGACCAAAAGGAGCTGGACAAGGAAATCTTGTGAAAAGAGAAAAAATATTGGGTGTTCCCAGCTACGATGATGCAGCCAGAAATATTACGGTAGGAACCACGTACCACACTATCTATTACGGATTGAACTCTATGGGGTCATATGCCTCACAGTTCGCCAACGAGGAAGAAATGTGGCAAGTGTCCGAGTACGTGATGAAATTAAAGGGAGACCTAACAAAATAATAGGATAAGAAGAAACTATGTATACCTTTTCAAACAAACTTAGACTAGGATCTTTCATCGCCATGGGGCTTGGATTTATTTTCCTTGTAATTGGTTTTATATCTGCCCCCTCAACCGTGGAAGAAGCCAAGGCCATGGTAGCAGTGCATGATGATGGTCATGGAGGAGGACATGCAGAAGCGGCCACCGAAAGCCATGGAGATCAAGGGCACGGCGCAGAGGCCTCTCACGGTGAAGAACACGATTCTTCGCACGATGAGCATTTGTTGAGCCAGTTAAAAAACAGGCCATGGTCCGCACTTTATGTAGCAGCCTTCTTTTTCTTTATGATATCGTTGGGCGTATTGGCCTTCTATGCCATACAGCGCGCGGCCCAAGCAGGATGGTCCCCACTGCTCTTCAGGGTAATGGAGGGTATAACAGCCTACCTGGTTCCTGGAGGAATCATTGTATTTGTGATTTTGTTGCTTTCTGCCATGCACATGAACCACATGTTTGTGTGGATGGATCCAGAAGTAGTTGCGCACGATGAATTGTTGCAAGGTAAAGCGGGATATTTGAACCCAACTTTCTTTTTGATAAGAGCCGCCATTTTCTTGGGCGGATGGATTTTCTACCGTCAATATTCCAGAAAACTTTCTTTGGCGCAAGATGAGTCGGATGACAATACAAACTTTGTAAAAAACTTTAGATGGTCTGCAGGTTTCTTGGTATTTTATCTTGTAACCGAGTCCATGATGTCCTGGGACTGGATCATGAGTGTTGATCCTCACTGGTTCAGTACATTGTTCGGATGGTACGTATTTGCCAGTATGTTCGTTTCCGGTATCACTGTTATCGCTATGGTAACCGTTTACCTTAAATCAAAAGGATATCTGGAAGATGTAAACGATAGCCATATCCACGATTTGGCCAAGTTTATGTTCGGTATCAGTATTTTCTGGACCTACCTTTGGTTTGCACAGTTCATGTTGATTTGGTACGCAAACATCCCGGAAGAAGTCACTTATTATGTAGCAAGGTTCCAAGATTACAAACTCCCCTTCTTTGGTATGTTGGCATTGAACTTTGTGTTCCCTTTGTTGGTCCTTATGAACAGCGATTATAAGCGAATCAACTGGTTTGTGATCATGACCGGTATTGTGGTGCTTTTTGGCCACTATTTAGATATATTTAATATGATAATGCCTGCAACGGTTGGCGATCAATGGTTTATTGGATTGCCGGAAATTGGCGGTATTCTGTTCTTTGGAGGTTTGTTTGTGTACTGGATATTCACTGCTTTGACAAAGGCACCGTTACAGCCCAAACGAAACCCATTTATAGAGGAGAGTAGACATTTTCATTATTAATACAATACGATTTAAGTCTTAGATAGATATACGATGACTGCATTATTAACATTTACTGTTTTAGTACTGGTTGCGATTGCGATTTGGCAAATGACCAAGATTTTTGAACTGTCGCAGACTAAAACGGAACGCTCTCAAATAGCTAACGATTCCGATAACAAGAACAACGGATATTTGTTGTTTGCGTTCCTCATTTTTATTTACGGGATCACAATTTTTAGCTTTGCCAAGTATTACAAAATGCTTTTGCCAGAGGCGGCATCCGAACATGGTGGTGACTACGACCAGTTAATGTGGGTGTCATTTGCAATTATATTCTTTGTACAGACCATCACACAGGCATTGTTGCACTATTTTGGATACAAGTACCGAGGAGAGAAAGGTAAAAAGGCTCTTTTCTTTGCCGATAATGATAGGTTGGAATTCATCTGGACCATTATTCCCGTAATCGTATTGGCAGGTTTGATTCTATGGGGACTGTACACTTGGACCAATATTATGGACATCAATGAGGACGATGACCCATTGATCGTAGAGCTATACGCCCAGCAATTCAACTGGACCGCAAGGTACGGTGGGGACGATAATGTTCTGGGTGAAGCCAATGTTAGATTAATAGATATTGCCAATGCCAACGTTCTGGGTATTGATGAATCCGACCCCAATGCAGAAGATGATATAATCGTAAAGGAACTGCACTTGCCGGTCGGAAGAAAAGTAAACTTTAAAATGAGATCGCAGGACGTATTGCACTCTGCATATATGCCCCACTTTAGGGCGCAAATGAACTGTGTCCCCGGAATGGTTACGCAGTTTTCGTTCACACCGACCATAACAACGGAAGAAATGCGTTTGAATCCCGATGTTGTGGATAAGGTAAAAAGAACCAATGCCATACGTGCCCAAAAGGGCGATGACCCATGGGAGTTCGACTACATTTTGTTGTGCAATAAAATATGCGGAAAATCGCACTATAACATGCAGATGAAGATTATAGTGGAAACCGAAGAAGAGTTCAATGCATGGCTTGCCGAGCAGCAGACCTTTAAGGCATCTGTAATGGTTGATGAAACTGAAACAGAAACCGAAGAGCAAACGGCCAGCACGGAAGAAGTAGCGGATGTTGAATCGGAAGAAACCGCTTCGGAAGAGTAAAAACAAAAAAAGAATAACGAAAAATTAATTGGAATATGTCTGAAGTAGCCCATGTAAGTCACGATGATCACCACGATGATCATGGACATCACCATAAGGAAACCTTCATAACAAAATACATTTTCAGTCAGGACCATAAGATGATATCCAAGCAATATCTCATTACGGGTCTAATCATGGGATTCATCGGTATTGCTATGTCATTGTTGTTTAGGATGCAGTTGGCATGGCCTGGCGAATCTTTTGGGATATTCGAGGCCGTTTTGGGCAAATGGGCACCAGATGGTGTAATGGATGCCGACATATATTTGGCATTGGTTACGATCCACGGTACGTTGATGGTATTCTTCGTATTGACACAGGGGTTAAGTGGTACCTTCAGTAACCTTTTGATTCCATTGCAGATTGGTGCCAGGGATATGGCTTCCGGATTTATGAACATGATTTCTTACTGGATGTTCTTCATTTCGTCTGTTATCATGATTATTTCATTGTTCGTGGAAGCAGGGCCCGCAGCAGCAGGTTGGACCATTTATCCACCATTGAGCGCATTGCCAATGGCCCAGCCCGGTTCCGGTATGGGTATGACGCTTTGGTTAGTATCCATGGCCATATTTATCGCCTCCTCTTTGTTGGGATCATTGAATTACATTGTAACCGTCATCAACCTTAGAACTAAGGGAATGTCCATGACACGTTTGCCTTTGACCATCTGGGCATTCTTTGTAACGGCAATCATTGGTGTTATCTCTTTCCCCGTATTGTTATCGGCAGCTTTGTTACTGATCATGGATAGGAGCTTCGGTACATCGTTCTTCCTTTCGGATATTTTTATACAAGGGGAAGTGTTGCACTACCAAGGAGGGTCTCCGGTATTGTATGAGCACTTGTTCTGGTTCTTGGGCCACCCTGAAGTATATATCGTATTGATACCGGCATTGGGTATTACTTCCGAAGTAATGTCTACAAATGCCAGAAAACCGATTTTTGGGTATAGAGCAATGGTTGCCTCCATCTTGGCAATTGCCTTCTTGTCCACAATTGTATGGGGTCACCACATGTTCGTATCTGGTATGAACCCATTCTTGGGGTCTGTATTTACATTTACAACACTATTGATTGCCATACCATCAGCGGTAAAGGCATTTAACTATATCACCACATTGTGGAAAGGTAACCTGCAGTTGAACCCTGCCATGTTGTTCTCCATTGGTTTGGTGTCAACATTTATCACAGGAGGTCTAACCGGTATTATTTTGGGAGATAGTACGTTGGATATTAACGTACACGATACGTACTTTGTGGTAGCTCACTTCCACTTGGTAATGGGTATATCTGCACTGTACGGAATGTTCGCAGGTATTTATCACTGGTTCCCAAAAATGTTCCATGGCCGTATGATGAACAAAAACTTGGGTTACGTTCACTTCTGGATTACCGCAGTCTGTGCCTACGGGGTATTCTTCCCGATGCACTTTGTGGGAATGGCCGGTGTGCCACGTCGTTACTACGAGAACACAGCGTTCCCGATGTTCGATGAGTTGACGAACGTTCAAGTGTTGATGACCGTATTTGCGATAATCGCAGGTTTGGCACAGTTGATATTCGTTTACAACTTTATCTCAAGCATATTCTACGGTAAAAAAGGACCCGTTAACCCATGGGGCTCAAATACATTGGAATGGACAACTCCAAGGGAGCATATCCACGGAAACTGGCCTGGTGAGATTCCACATGTGTACCGTTGGGCATACGATTACAGTAAAACATACGAGAATGGTGAGTACATCATTGCAGGGCAGGATTTTGTTCCGCAAAACGTTCCACTTCAAGAGAACGAGGAAGAACTCAACCATTAAAAAATAGTTATATTAGTGAAAAGGCCCGTCCAATTTGGATGGGCTTTTTTTATGGAAACATATTTTGATGTGAATTGTATATCTTTAAAAGGCATTTCCCCTTTCACAAAAACAACCAAGATGAATAAGATTGTTATCCTACTTTTAGTGCTGTTTCCTATAGTGACCACTGCCCAGCGTAAGCCCAAGATAAAAGGTAGCCGCATTGTAACGCAGGTGACCGAGGAGCTGCCACCGTTTAATGCTGTAATCTTAAATGATGACCTTGAGATTAGCCTAAAGAAATCTTTGGGGCCGGGCTACCAC
The DNA here is from genome assembly GCF_013376415.1 of Flagellimonas chongwuensis. GTDB lineage: Bacteria > Bacteroidota > Bacteroidia > Flavobacteriales > Flavobacteriaceae > Flagellimonas > Flagellimonas chongwuensis. The sequence continues at coordinate 56,470 of NZ_WYET01000003.1, read as the reverse complement.
CTTATAGCTGATGATAACTTGGTGGACATTCTAAAATTCGAGGTCAATGATGGCACTTTGGTTATTAGTTCTTACTATAACATCACAGCAAAAAAAGAGTTGGAAATCACAGTGAATTATACCCAACTCAATGCAATTACAGTCAAGAACGGGACCATGGTCTCCCAAGACGTTATCCAATCCGAGGAGCTGTTCGTGGATGGTTTTAACAATACCAAATTGGATATTAAGGCGAATGCAGATGTAATGGACATAAATTTAGAAGACACCAGTAGGGGCGATTTTCATCTAGAGGTAGACTCATTGAACGTAAACCTGAATAAAAGGGCGCAGGCCTATGTGTACGCGCAGATAAATTCCGGCGTTGTGGATTTGGAAGGAAATTCATCCTTGGCCATGGAGGGTACTTCGGATAGATTCCATGCCAATCTAATGGAAGATGCCAACTATAAAGGGGAGGCCATGCAAATCAATTCAGTGCAACTGGAAATCACTGGGACCGCTAGTGCAAGAGTATATTCATTTGGCGACATATCCATAAAATCGTTCGGAAACGCAGGTATTTATCTCTACGGCACACCAAAGATTACCATAGAGGAATTTTTGGGAACCTCCCAGCTCATCAAAAAAGAGGATTGACGATTACTTGGTGATAGGAGCACTCATGCAATGCTCAGGGATACCGAAACCATCTACCAATACTTCTATATGCGGCCTTAGTTCCGTAGATAATCGCTCTACTCGCTGACGGATAGCCTTGGATTTGGTGCTTCCAACATATCCTTGTTCCAAAAACCATCTTGCATCCGAATTGATTTGGTCCAAAGCGTAAAGGCATCCCACTTTTTCCATCAAGGCCCTGTATTTAAGGTCTGTTATCTGCTCGCAATGGTCGCAAAAAATAGTATATGCCAAATCTGCGCTGTATGCTTTTCCCAATGCCAGTAAATGGGTCTGAACCTTAAGGAAAGCTTGGTACGAAGGAATTCCCTTTTTAATGTAGTTCCGAATCCGCATAGCTAGGGTGTAAGTCAACCTGCGAGTGCGATAATCAAAAGCATGCTTATGGAACTTTGGATTGTACAGATGCTCAGCATCAACCTTGTTGGAATACATGGGGTTTATCGCTGTAAGCTTATCCGAAAGCTGCGATTGGAGAAGTTTTAAAACTGATGCAAAGCCAGCACTATTGAATTCAGCCTGAAAATCGGATAGGACGCCTTTTGCTGCTAACTGTAGCAACACCGTGTTATCTCCTTCAAAAGTGGTAAAAATATCCACATCTCCCTTAAGGTCGGCAATTCGGTTCTCCAATAGATATCCTTTTCCTCCGCAGGCTTCACGGCATTCTTGAATCGTGTCGTTGGCAAACCAGGTGATAATAGATTTCAGCCCTGCTACTTGTGTCTCGATCTTTCGCTTATCAGGTTGGGAGTCGTCACTGTAGCGCTTCATCATATCCTCCAAGGTGAAATGATATACATAGGCTCCGGCAATTTTTGGGGTAAGCCTGAGCTGATGGGTGGGATAGTCCATAATCAAGTCTTCCTGCACCTTTACATTATCATTGAACTGTCTACGGTTAAGGGCATATTTTACCGCAATGGACAAGGCCATTTTGCTGCCCCCCAGAGCACCCCGGGCCACACAAATACGACCGCCGACCAAGGTGCCCAACATGGTAAAAAATCGCTTGTTCGGATTTTTAATAGAGGAAAAGTATGAGCCATTATCCTTGATCTCCCCGTATTTGTTAAGCAAGTTTTGTCTGGGGACCTTTACATTGTTGAACCAGATTTTTCCATTGTCCACTCCGTTCAGTCCCAATTTATAGCCATTGTCCTCGACGGTAATGCCTTCCAAGGTTTCATGGTTTTCATTACGGAGAGGAACCAAAATCGCATGTACCCCTTCATTTTTGCCATCGACGATCAATTGGGCAAAAACGGATGCCATTTTGGAGTGCAGTGCATTCCCGATGTATTCCTTGTTGTCGTTTTTGCCTGGAGTATGGATAATGATGGAATCCGATGCTTTTTCGTAAGTAGCCGTGGTCTTTATACCACGTACATTGGAGCCGTGCCCGGTTTCGGTCATGGCAAAGCATCCCAACAATTTGGTTTCGCCAGCGTCTTTCAAATACGCATCATGATGCTTTTTTGTGCCCAACTTCTGTATGCTTCCACCAAAAAGGCCAAACTGAACCCCAAACTTCACCGCCAAACTACCGTCCACGAACATCAGATGCTCAAAAATAGCGGCATAGGCAGGCATGTTGTCAGTTCCGCCATATGCATCAGGATAGGCCATTGCACCGTACCCGGCCCCGCCTAAAAGTTGGACCTGTTTCAATACCCTATTCCGGAATTCATCTTTATCGCGTAAAATTTCCCAAGAAAAATCAGGTTTATCCAAAAACTTCCGGAACTCATCTACTTCCTTGGCATGTTCTCCCTTTAAAATAGTGTCCAGAACATCGGCATCATATTCGTCCGAAGTTTTTTCATGGACTACCTCGACATCGAACAAGTGGTTGTAATGGTTGGGCTGTATGCCCAAATGAATTTCGATATGCTTTAATTGCTCGTTCAACTCCTCGTTTTTCACCAATCTTTGGCTGAGTGAGGTTAGAGGGTAGGTGTCGCTCTCAATCAGTTTTACTTTGGAAGTGGCAATGGTCTGCTTCCAGTTTTTGATTTCATCATCATGCGGAGGACGGTTTTTGTGCAACCAATTGCCTAATTGTTTTTTCTCTTCACTCGTCAGTGTTTCATCCAGCGCTATTACCTTTTGAACAACGGATATTTCGGAAGCGGAGAGAAGGTCATCGGACCAAATGACATAGAAAAAAGGGATGTATTGTAGAATTCCAGTGGAATAATCTGTGGTAACCATAAAGGGGTAAATTGACGAATTTTAAACTTATCTAAGGTAAGGTTTAGATTTTTAAGAAGTGAGTTCAAAACGGTATTTTAGTGCTTAGGACATTAGGTGGATTCCGTTTTCAACTATATTTGTTCAACCATGAATGAAAATTTAGATCCAACAGGCGAAAATCTTTCCCCGGAAGAGTTTGATATAGAAAGGGCTTTACGGCCCATAAGTTTTGATGACTTTACTGGGCAGGCCCAAGTATTGGAAAACCTAAAGGTTTTTGTGCAGGCCGCCAATCTTCGGGGCGAGGCCTTGGACCATACTCTTTTTCATGGGCCTCCGGGTCTTGGTAAAACAACTTTGGCGCACATTCTTGCCAATGAGCTTGGTGTGGGAATAAAGGTTACCTCTGGGCCCGTACTCGACAAACCTGGTGATTTGGCAGGCTTGTTGACCAATTTGGATGAAAGGGATGTTCTTTTCATTGATGAGATCCATAGATTGAGCCCCATCGTGGAAGAATATCTGTATTCTGCCATGGAGGATTATAAAATTGATATCATGATCGAGACAGGGCCCAACGCCCGTACCGTGCAGATTAATTTGAGTCCGTTTACCTTGATAGGAGCCACTACACGGTCAGGTCTGTTGACAGCTCCCATGCGTGCAAGGTTTGGGATCCAGAGCCGTTTGCAATATTACAATACAGAATTGTTGTCCACTATAGTGGAACGAAGTGCGGAAATTTTAAACGTGCCGATAACCAATGATGCGGCGATAGAGATTGCCGGTCGGAGCAGGGGAACACCTAGAATTTGCAATGCACTTTTGCGAAGGGTCCGGGATTTTGCCCAAATAAAGGGTAACGGGAAAATTGACCTCGAAATCTCCCAATTTGGTCTTAAGGCCCTAAACGTGGATGCCCATGGACTGGATGAAATGGACAACAAAATCTTGACCACTATCATAGATAAGTTCAAGGGAGGGCCGGTTGGAATCACCACCTTGGCAACGGCAGTGTCCGAAAGTGCCGAAACTTTGGAAGAAGTTTACGAGCCGTTTTTGATTCAGCAAGGCTTTATAATGCGAACACCAAGGGGGCGTGAGGTCACCGAACTTGCATATAAACATTTGGGCAAGGTAAAGGGCGGTACGCAGGGCGGGTTGTTTTGATGTTTTCCAGTTTTAAATCTTTTTGTAATTTACTTGCTTGTTTGATTGTCTTCTTGGATTGGAAATTCATTTTATGGGAATCAAGGAAAGTGCCCCTATCTTATCATTTCGTAATTGCTTTGCATGATTAAAGAAGAATCATGGAAGAACCAATACATCCAGAAGAGCTGAGTTCGGATAAAAACATAGCCATTGCTCGGCAGATTAAAAAGCTGTGCGTACAACTGGGTGTTTGTGTCATTTTGATGCTGGGGTTGGCCTTTACAGTGGTTTTGGTCGCATTCGGCGACTTCGGTTCCAAAGAATATGCAGCATTTCCAGATGGTGTCTATTACTTGGATTACAATGTGTACAATCTCTCCAATTCTGCTAAAAATCAAAAAATAAAGGAAGGTTTTGAAGTTTTTAGGAACACCCCACAGCATTTGGGTTCCAAACAAGGGGATTCAACACAGATGTACGCGGGGAACAATTTGGCTTGTGCCAGTTGTCATTTAAATGGAGGGACAAAGCCTTATGCTGCTCCGCTGATAGGTGTGGTCAAGCGATTTCCACAGTATCGTGGTCGAGAGGATAAAATGGGGACCATCGAGGAGCGAATCAATGGTTGCATGGAGCGCAGCATGAACGGTAAGGTTATGCCAGAGGACAGTGAAAAAATGAAATCTTTGCTCGCCTACATGGAATGGTTGGGAAGGGCTGCCCCATCAAACGGAAAAATAGAAGGACAAGGTTTTTTGACCATTGAAATCCCTGATAGGGCCGTGGATTTACAGCATGGAGAACAGGTTTTTGTCAAAAATTGTGTTGAATGTCATGGCGCGGATGGGCAAGGAGAGTCCCAAGCAGATGGCACTTATCTCTACCCGCCATTGTGGGGAAACGATTCTTACAATAATGGCGCCGGCATGACACGTGTGATTACCGCCGCACAGTTTATAAAAGGGAACATGCCGTACGGAACCACATTCGATAACCCTGTACTTACCGATGAGGAAGCATATGATGTGGCGGGGTATATCAATCAAAAACTGAGGCCGACAAAGCCCAATCGAGAAGTTGATTTCCCTGATTTGGTCAAGAAACCTGTTTCTACCCCTTACGGCCCATATTCTGATAACTTTAGTGAAGAGCAACATCAATTGGGACCGTTCCAACCCATAATGAAATATTATAAAGATGAATTTGATATGGTCAAAACCAAGTAGTTCTTGGTTTTGATGATCCGGGGTTGAATTGTTGAACGACCGATCACTTATCTACACCGCACCCTTTCAAAATCATTTGTAACCCCCATGATAAGGTATCCGTAGCGGTTCGATTGTCCAGTCCACAGACATCTTTTGCGGTAATGATAGATTCTATGCCCATCAAAAGTACGGACAGGTGAACCAACTTTTCTTTATCCTCTTCACTCAAATCTACCTTATTGGATTTGAAGTGCTCCTTCAAGGTATTGATGCGGTTTTTTCCCCTGCGCATATTTGGGTTCGATGATGCCAACACTGCTGCCAAGAACTGTCTGGAAGTTTGTTCGTTTCGAAGACTGAAATCCAGATAGACTTTTTGGATACCTAGAATCGCATCTTTATGTGATGCTCCCTCGTTGTTGCTAAAAATGGTTTCAGGATTGGGTACATCGAGTTGAAGGATCAAATCCATCGATAAGGAATCGATATTGGTGTAGTACCTATAGACCGTTGCCCTGGAAATACCGGCTTTTTCCGCTACGTTTTCCATGGTTAACGTCACTTTCTTCTCCAATAATTGTCGTGATGCCTCAAGGATTTTATCCCTAGTATTTTGTTTCTGTTTTTTTCGCCCAGACGTAATATGTTTCTCTTTCATGAGACAAATATCTCATAAAATTTTGAACTGTGAAAATTAATATATATGTTTGTGAGACAAAAATCTCATAAAAATGAAAAACAATACTTCAAAATGGGTCTTAGGCCAAAAAGTGACGTTGCATCCGACCACGGGTGATTATGATTTAGTAGTTTGTGAAACTCCAGCTGGTGCACAAGGACCCCCGCCACATGTGCACAGCGAATACAAGGAAGCTTTTATGGTAATCGAGGGTGAGCTTGAGTTTTTTGTGAACGGGAAAACATTCATTTGTAAACAGGGAGAGTCTGTGGATGTGCCACCGGGAACTCTGCATACGTTCAGTAATAAAACGGATTCACCTTGTACCTGGGTCAATATTCACAGTCCCAAAGGATTCTCTAAGTTTTTTGAGACTTTTGGTGTTCCCGAAACCGAAGACAATGCCGTCATGAAATCTGTTGAACCAGAAATCATTCAAAAGGTATTGGCCACGGCATCGGATTTTGATATGGCCATTCCTCCCCCTCCGCAATAAAATTGAACATGTCTTTTGTATATTGGTGCTTCAAAACATAAGTAGTCGCCAATATTGAATTCGACAACCAAACATACTTTTATGATCAAGACCGAAGCCAAGCGCCTCGGTTTTTTGTCGTGTGGCATATCAAAGGCGGGGTTTTTGGAAGAAGAAGCGCCCCGTTTGGAGAAATGGCTCAACCAGAACATGCATGGCGAAATGCAGTACATGGAGAACCATTTTGATAAGCGTTTGGATCCTACAAAATTGGTTGAAGGCTCCAAGTCGGTCATATCACTCTTGTTGAATTACTTTCCTTCCGAAGAGCAAAACCCCGATTCCTATAAAATTTCCAAATATGCCTATGGGATGGATTATCACTTTGTGATAAAGGACAAGCTCAAAAGCCTGCTTCAGTTTATTCAAGAAGAAATAGGGGATGTCCATGGACGTGCATTTGTGGATTCTGCTCCGGTTCTGGATAAGGCATGGGCCACCAAAAGCGGTTTGGGTTGGATAGGAAAGAACAGTAACTTGCTGACCCAACAAGTAGGCTCATTTTATTTTATTGCTGAACTGATCGTAGATTTGGAACTGGAATACGATACACCGGTCACCGACCATTGTGGAACCTGCACTGCTTGTATTGATGCCTGTCCTACGGAGGCCATTGTGCAGCCCTACGTGGTCGATGGCAGTAAATGTATTTCCTATCTCACCATTGAATTGAAGAACGAGATTCCTTCCGAATTCGATGGTAAATTGGACGAATGGATGTTCGGTTGTGATGTGTGCCAAGATGTTTGTCCATGGAACCGATTCTCAAAACCGCATAGCGAACCCCTTTTTAATCCTAATCCGGACTTGTTGTCCTTCACCAAAAAAGATTGGGAAGAGATAACAGAGGATGTCTTCAAAAAAATCTTCAAAAAGTCAGCGGTAAAGAGAACAAAATTATCCGGTCTTGAGCGGAACATCAATTTTTTGAAGAAATAGCATTATATTGAGCTATATTCTTAAAATATCCATGTCTTTTGTTGGGATATGGTAAAGACTAGCTAAACAAACAGGATGATTACGATTAAAAAACCAAAATTAAGCTTTTGGCAAATTTTTAATATGAATGTTGGGTTCCTTGGAATCCAATACAGTTTTGGGTTGCAGCAGAGCGCCATTAACCCAATATTTCTTTTTTTGGGCGCTTCGGAAGAAATGCTCCCTATTCTAAATATTGCGGGGCCGGTAACGGGCTTGATCGTTCAACCCATCATTGGTGCCGTATCCGATAAAACATGGTCTCCACGTTGGGGCAGGCGTAAACCTTTCTTCTTGATAGGTGCCATAATGGGCAGTATCTGTTTGTTTGCCTTTCCCTTAAGTCCCGCCTTATGGTTCGCTGTGGGATTGTTGTGGATTTTGGACGTGGGAAACAACATGGCCATGGAGCCATATCGGGCGTTTGTTGGGGATAAATTGCCGGAGTCACAATTCAGTATGGGCTATCAAATGCAGAGCCTTTTTGTGGGTGCGGGTATTCTTTTGGCCAATGCTTCCATCTTTTTGTTCCAGGATTGGTTTGGTGGGGGACAAGAAATAGAAGGGACGGTGCCCAAATGGTTGTACTATTCTTTTTTTATAGGATCGTTCTTATCGATAGCCACCATCTTATGGTCTGTTTTAAAAACTCCCGAGATTCCTCCCACGGATGAAGAGCTTTCAGAAATCAATAAACATAAAGCGCTACCCTTTATGGAACGCGTCAAGGTTCCATTTGTGGAAATTGCCAAAGCGGTCAAGGATATGCCCAAATTTATGTGGAAGCTTTCGGCCGTATACCTATTTCAATGGTATGCCCTTTTTGTGTATTGGCAGTTCATAACGCCATTGTTCAGGGTCTCATTGGGGTACGATACTTCAGAGGCTGCTGCGCAAGCTGCCAAAATGAGCACAACCTACAATGTTGTCACAGCAGTGGTTGCATTGGTGTTGGTACCGTTGACCGTGCGTTTTGGAGGTAAAAAAGTGTATGCTTTGAGTTTATTGGGCACGGCCATTGCGCTGTTTGCCATACCATATATTCAAGATCCGGTTTATGTTCTGTTCCCAATGGTGCTGTTCGGAATTGGTTGGGCGGCCATGATGGGAATCCCGTACAGTATGGTTTCCAAAGTAGTGCCTCAGGAACGAAGAGGGGTGTACATGGGTATACTAAATATGATGATCGTAATTCCAATGGGCATTGAAACACTTTCTTTTGGCCCTATTTTTAAAAACCTTTTGGGGGGCAATTCAGTCAATGCGATGCTTTTTGCAGGCTTGTTTTTTGTTATAGCAAGCATTTTGGCCATGCGACTCAATGTTAAAAGGGCTAAAAAGGAGTATCCCTTGGATTCCTAAACCAAACTGAGGCAGTAGGTTATAAAATTACCTTTTTAATTTTTCGGTCAACTTGAAATTGATTATCAAGATTTTAAGATAAAAGCAACGAATGCCCTAACTTTACCACTTCATTTTTTACAATATGAGCAAGGAAAAGCAAAGAAGGGAGGCGTTACTGTATCACGCAAAACCACAGCCGGGAAAAATCAAGATTGTACCAACAAAACCATATTCCACCCAAAGGGACTTGGCATTGGCCTACTCACCAGGGGTGGCCGAACCTTGTTTGGAAATTGAAAAGAACAAGGATGATGTTTACAAGTACACTGCCAAAGGGAACATCGTTGCCATAATTTCCAATGGAACGGCTGTATTGGGTCTGGGGGATATTGGACCAGAAGCTTCCAAGCCGGTAATGGAAGGAAAGAGTTTGCTTTTTAAGATTTTTGCTGATATAGATGGAATCGACATCGAATTGGATACCAAAGATGTTGATCGCTTTATCGAAACGGTGAAGACCATCGCTCCAACTTTTGGAGGTATCAATTTAGAGGACATCAAAGCTCCCGAAGCTTTTGAGATAGAAAGAAGATTAAAGGAGGAACTGGATATTCCGGTAATGCATGACGACCAGCACGGTACTGCTATCATCTCCGCTGCTGCTTTGTTGAATGCGTTGGAGATAGCAGATAAAAAAATCGAAGAAGTCAGGATTGTTGTAAGTGGCGCGGGCGCAGCGGCAGTTTCCTGTACCAAATTGTACAAGGCATTTGGGGCAAAGGCGGAAAATATCGTAATGCTCGATAGTAAAGGAGTAATTAGAAGCGATAGAGAGAATTTAAGCGCTGAAAAGGCAGAGTTTGCCACCGATAGAAAAATAGATACACTCGAAGATGCCATGGTAGGTTCCGATGTATTTATTGGACTTTCCATTGCGGACATTGTATCACCGGAGATGTTGAACTCCATGGCGGAAAATCCAATTGTATTTGCCATGGCCAATCCTAATCCCGAAATCGAGTATGACCTGGCCTGTGAAACCAGAAGGGATATTATTATGGCCACGGGACGTTCCGATCATCCTAACCAAGTGAACAATGTACTTGGATTCCCTTTCATATTTAGAGGAGCTTTGGACGTTCGTGCCACCAAGATCAATGAAGAAATGAAGATGGCCGCGGTAAGGGCCTTGGCGGATTTGACAAGGGAGCCTGTGCCGGAGCAGGTCAATATAGCCTATGATGCAACAAGGTTGACTTTTGGCAGGAATTACATTATTCCAAAACCATTCGACCCACGATTGATAACCAAGATTCCACCGGCAGTGGCAAAAGCCGCCATGGACAGTGGGGTCGCCAAGTTTCCGATTCAAGATTGGGACAGATACGAAGAAGAACTGTACCAAAGGTCGGGCAACGACAATAAAGTAGTGAGGTTATTGCACAATAGGGCCAAGGTGAATCCAAAACGCATTGTTTTTGCGGAGGCGGAATTATTGGATGTAATGAAGGCCGCTCAGATTGTTTATGAGGAAGGAATCGCAACACCTATTTTGCTCGGGAACAAGGAAATTATTGAACATCTTAAAAAGGAGCTTGAGTTTGATGCCGAGGTGCCGATTATTGATCCTCGTTCCGATGAGTTCAGTGAAATGCGTTCCAGATATGCGCTAAAGCTTTGGGAACTCAGAAAAAGAAAGGGTGAGACCAAATACAGTGCGCGTGTCAACATGGGCAAGCGTAACTATTTTGGAGCCATGATGTTGAGGGAAGGCGACGCTGACGGTATGATTTCCGGTTATTCAAGGGCGTACCCTAAAGTTTTACGTCCTGTTTTTGAAGTGCTGGGAAGGGCGAAGAACGTGCAGAATGCCAGTACAGTGAACATTATGATTACGGATAGAGGTCCACTATTTTTAGCGGATACCTCTATTAATATAAATCCAAATGCAGAAGAGCTTGCCGAGATTGCCCAAATGACGGCAAACGTGGCCAAAACCTTTGGTTTTAATCCAATCATGGCATTGCTTTCCTATGCGAACTTTGGCTCGTCAAACCATCCCCACGCCAAAAAGGTGCGTGAAGCCGTTAGAATCCTACATGAGAGAAACCCTGAATTGGTGGTCGATGGTGAAATTCAAACTGATTTTGCACTAGACCCGGAAATGAGCGATAAAAATTTCCCGTTCTCCAAAATATCAGGTCAAAAGGTGAACACATTTGTATTTCCTAACTTGGAATCGGCCAACATCACCTATAAGCTTTTGAAAGGTCTGAACAAAGCCGATTCGATTGGACCAATAATGGTCGGGTTGACCAAGGCCGCCCACATCTTACAATTGGGGGCAAGCGTGGATGAAATGGTAAATATGGCCGCAGTGGCCGTTATCGATGCCCAAGAAAGGGAGAAAAGACGAAAAGCTAGAATGCAAGGAGAATAGCCTCCAATAAAACGGATAGTATGATTACTCATTTAAGAGGAAAACTAGTCGAAAAAAATCCAACCTATGCCATTGTGGAATGCGCTGGGGTGGGCTATTTTTTGAATATTTCACTGCATACCTTTTCCTTGCTAACCGATGAGGAAAATATATTTATCTACACGGATTTATTGGTAAAGGAAGACTCCCATACCCTGTTCGGTTTTGCGGAGCGTGCAGAGCGTGAAGTCTTCCGTTTATTGATATCCGTTTCTGGGGTCGGGGCCAGCACGGCAAGGACTATGTTATCCTCTCTGTCGCCGGCCGATGTGAGGGATGCGATTGCCAATGGCGATGTACCCACAATCCAGTCTGTGAAAGGGATTGGTGCAAAAACGGCCCAACGTGTAATCTTGGACCTTAAGGACAAGATTTTAAAAGTCTACGACATAGGTGAAGTTTCACAACAATCAAACAATACAAATAAAGAAGAAGCGTTATCTGCATTAGAGGTTCTTGGTTTTACCAGAAAGCAATCTGAAAAGGTGGTCGACAAGGTACTTTCCCAAGACACTTCGTTAAGCGTAGAGAACATTATAAAACAGGCGCTGAAAAATTTGTAACTAGTTTGAAAAAAGGGGCAAAACCAATACTTAAACCAATACGTTTTAAGTACACCTTCTTTATTGTTTGTTTGTTGTCCATATCCAACCTATTGGCGCAGGAAACTAACGAGCAGGCTCAGGATTCCGTGCAAACAGGAGTTGAGCTTGGTCGCCTTATTATGCAAAATCCCGACAGCATTGTTGCAAAATATACCTATGACCCCAAAACAAACACTTACGTATATACCGAGAGCATTGGCGATTTCAATGTTAATTACCCAATAATCCTTACGCCCGAGCAGTACTATGATTTGGTGGAGAGGGAGCAGATGAAACTCTATTTTAAGCAAAAAGGAGATGCCTACGCCGGAAAAAAGGCCGGTAGCGAAGAGGCTAGACGAAACCTTTTGCCCAATTTTTATGTAAACAGTAACTTTTTTGAGACCATTTTTGGGGGAAACACCATTGAGGTGATTCCACAAGGGTCGGTAGCCATGGATTTGGGCGTTTTGTGGCAGAAGAACGATAACCCTGCATTGTCCCCTAGAAACCGAACCAACCTTTCTTTTGATTTTGACCAGCGTATCAGTTTGAGTTTGTTGGGAAAAGTAGGGGAACGTCTTCAGGTGACAGCAAACTACGATACAGAGGCCACGTTCGATTTCCAGAATTTGGTCAAGTTGGATTACACCCCCACCGAGGACGATATTCTTCATAAAATTGAAGTAGGTAACGTAAGTATGCCGCTCAACAGTTCTTTGATTACCGGTGCGCAGAGTTTGTTTGGTGTAAAAACACAGCTTCAATTTGGAAAAACCACGGTAACGGCTGTTTTCTCTGAACAGCGTTCGCAAAACAATACCGTAGTTGCCCAAGGTGGTGGAACAGTAAATGAATTTTCACTTACGGCTTTGGATTATGATGAGGACAGGCACTTTTTCCTGGCACATTATTTCCGTGACAATTACGACCGTGCCTTGCAGTTTTACCCCTTTATACAGACCCAAGTGCAGATTACGCGTTTGGAGGTATGGGTGACCAACCGAAACCAACAGACTCAGAATGTGCGAAATGTGGTGGCCATCCAGGATTTGGGAGAGGCCATTTCGGATAATACCCGTATAGGAGTGAACAATGGGGACCCCGCAGGATTTTTTAATCCCCAGGCAGTGGCCACAGGACTTCCACAGAATGGTGCTAATGACTATGATCCAAATCAAATAGGTAGCGGAGCGCTTACCCAGTCCATCCGGGACATCGCCACGGTGGAAGCAGGATTTAATATCCCAGGATATACCGTAAACCAAGGTTTTGATTATGCAATCTTGGAAAATGCGAGAAAACTGGAGGCTGGCCGCGATTATGAATTCGATTCCCAATTGGGTTATATTTCTTTGAGCCAGAGTTTGAGCAATGATGAGGTGCTCGGGGTTGCTTTCCAGTATACCTTTAATGGGCAGGTCTATCAAGTTGGGGAATTTGCCAACGGAGGTGTGGATGCGACCACGGTTCCACCAAATTCCAACTTGATTGAGAACAATTCATTGGTCTTGAAACTATTGAAAAGTAACATCACCAATGTGCAAGACCCTATTTGGGATTTGATGATGAAGAACATCTACTCTACAGGAGCTTATCAATTGAGCCAAGAAGATTTTAGGCTCAATATCCTCTACTCGGACCCAACGCCTAGAAATTATATTACTCCGGTCGACCCGAACGCTGGTTGGCCCACTGGTCTACAGGACCAAGTGCTATTAAATGTATTTAATCTGGACCGTTTGAACACTTATAATGATGTGCAACCGGGCGGAGATGGCTTTTTTGATTATGTTGAAGGAATTACGGTCGATTCGCAATCAGGACGGATTATTTTCACGAAGGTCGAACCATTCGGAGAGTATCTTTTTGAATTGTTGGGAGGTGGGGTCTACGATGTGGACAACGATCAGGGCTACAATCCCAACCAACAGCGCTACGTGTTCCGAAACATGTACGCCAAGACCAAGGCAGCTTCGTTACAGGATGCCGAAAAAAACAGATTTCAAATAAAAGGAAAATATACTTCGCAATCCAATAACGGTATTCCAATTGGAGCTTTCAATGTGCCTCAAGGCTCGGTTACCGTAACTGCAGGAGGTCGCCAGTTGCAAGAAGGGATTGATTATACTGTAAATTATCAAGCTGGTACGGTGCAGCTTCTCGACCCAAGTTTGGAGGCATCCAATACGCCTATCAATATTTCGGTTGAGAACAATGCGGTGTTTGGTCAGCAGACCAGACGTTTTGCAGGGGTGAACGTGGAACATAAATTCAACGAAAAGTTTCTTTTAGGGGGAACCTTTCTCAACTTGAACGAGCGTCCCTTGACCCAAAAATCAAACTACGGAATCGAGCCCGTGAACAATACTATTTTTGGACTGAACGGAAACTTTAGTACTGAAATTCCTTTTCTGACGAGATTGGCCAATAAATTGCCAAATATTGATACGGATGTGCCTTCAAATCTTTCTGTAAGGGGAGAGGTAGCATTTTTAAGGCCCAATTCACCAAAGAATGCCGACTTTCAAGGGGAGACAACTACCTATCTGGATGATTTTGAAGGTGCACAGGCCTTGATTGATATTCGCTCATCCCTGGGGTGGACATTGGCGAGCCCGCCAGTAGAGTTTTTGAATGATAGAACGGGAATAGATGTTGGGTACGAGCGGGCAAAAATGGCTTGGTACACCATCGATCCTATTTTTTATACCAACCAAAGACCATCTGGATTATCGGACAACGATATTTCCCTGAACTCTACCCGTAGGGTTTTTATTGATGAGGTATTTACCGAAACCGATATTGCACAAGGGCAGACCCAAGTGCAAAGCACTTTGGACATAGTTTACTATCCCAACGCAAAAGGACCGTACAACGCCAATCCAAGTTTTGAGACCGAAACCCCGGATGCCAAATGGGGTGGAATCATGAGACCGTTGAGCAGTACCAATTTTGAACAATCCAATGTGGAGTTTGTCCAATTTTGGGTGTTGGACCCTTATGTCGATGGCGAAACCGTTGATGGCAATGCGGGGGAACTGGTGCTCAACCTGGGAAATATTTCCGAAGATATTTTAAAGGATGGTAGAAAGCAATACGAAAACGGATTGCCTGCCAGCACCAATAATGAAATTCCGAGAGAGACCATTTGGGGTCAAGTACCTTCCACGCAGTCTTTGGTTTACGCATTTGATGCTGATGAAGCCAATAGGTCGGCACAAGACCTTGGTTTGGATGGTTACGGCGATGCGGAAGAAGCTACAATCTATAATGGTCCGGCAGAAGACCCTGCTTTGGACAACTACCAATATTACTTAAATCGCGAGGGAGGTATCTTAGAACGCTATTTGGATTTCAACAATACACAGGGAAACTCCCCGGTCACCGTTACAAACACTAATAGGGGCTCCACCACTTTGCCCGATGTGGAGGATATCGATAGGGATTTGACCATGAATACTGTGAACAGCTATTACGAATACCGTATTCAAATAAAGCCAAATACAACTATCGATGATCAATACGTAACGGATATCCGTGAAGGACAAACACCTACGCTGCCCAATGGAACGCAGTTGAACCGTAGATGGATTCAATATAAAATCCCATTGAGCGATTTTACCGATGCCGTCGGTGGAATTTCGGATTTTAGGTCCATTAGCTTTATGAGGATGTACCTTACCGGGTTTTCGGATGATGTGGTGCTTCGTTTTGCTACTTTGGATTTGGTACGCGGCGATTGGAGGACCTATACCAATTCGCTACAGCCCACTGTGGACAATGATCCTACGGATGATGCTACCGTGACCGATGTGAATACGGTGAACATAGAGGAAAATTATGGAAGGCAACCCATACCATATGTATTGCCTCCAGGAGTTTTCAGGGAACAGTTGAACAACAACAATACAATTATCCGTCAGAATGAGCAGTCATTGTCCTTTGTGGTGGAAAATTTGGAGTCCCAAGATTCCCGTGGGGTGTTTAAAAATGTGAATGTGGATGTGCGTCAGTACGAACGTTTAAAAATGTTTATGCACGCCGAAAAAATATTCAATGCCGATTATTCGGACAGTGACACACCCTTGGTCGGTTTCTTGAGAATCGGCACGGATTTCTCCGAAAACTTTTATCAGATAGAATTGCCGCTTCAATTTACCTCCTTCGGAGCATCAACTGCGGAAGAGATTTGGCCAGATGTCAACGAAATTGATGTAGCATTGAGGGATTTGAACAAGGTGAAATCAAAAGGAATATCAGATCAGACCCTGGACGAAATCAATTACTATGAAATAGTGGATGGCGAGGCTGTTTTGGTAGATGAGTTCGCTCCAAGAACTTTGGGAAGGGTCCGTATTGGTATCAGGGGTAACCCATCCTTGGGTAGTATCCGTGGTATGATGGTCGGTATCAAGAATATCGATGATATACCTGCAAGGGGAGAAGTTTGGTTCAACGAGCTTCGTTTGGCGGGATTGGAAAATAATGGAGGCTGGGCCGCAACTGCTGCCTTGGACGCCAACATGGCCGATTTTGCCAATGTAACCGCAACAGGAAGCAGAAGTACATCTGGTTTTGGGTCTATAGATCAGACCCCGACCGAGCGTGCTTTGGAAGATGCTATTTCCTATGATGTGGTCACCAATGTAAATGTGGGGCAATTGTTTCCCAAGAAATGGAATCTGCAACTACCATTCAATTATGGTATTTCTGAAACATTGATTACACCTGAGTTCGACCCTGTTTATGATGATTTAAGATTGGACGACAGGATTGCTGCAGCTTCAACACAAGAAGAAGCTGAAACCATTCAGGAGCAAGCGGAGGATTATACCAAACGAACCAGTATCAATTTGATCGGGGTCAGAAAAAATAGGGGAGAGGAAGCCGAGGAAAATTTCTTCGATGTGGAAAATTTTACCTTTAATTATTCCTATAACGAAACCGACCATAGGGATTTTGAGGTGGCAGAGCTTAGGGACCAAAACGTTTCAACGGGATTCGTTTACAATCATAATTTTAAGCCAGCTCCAGTGGCGCCGTTCGCCAAAAAAGATTCCATGCTCACAGGTAAATATTGGCAATGGCTCAAGGATTTAAACTTTAATGCCCTGCCTACAAGCCTGTCGGTGAATGCCAACTATAACCGCTCCTTTAATCAACAAAGGTATCGTGATGTGTTGGAGCCAGGAGTAGATGCGCTGCAGTTGCCATTGCTTCAACAACGTAATTACTTATTCAATTGGCAATATGCCCTCAACTATAGTTTGTCAAAATCATTACGGTTGAACCTGACCGCTTCCAACAACAATATTGTCCGTAACTATTTCAATGTTGATGATGACAGGGATTCGGGAATCAATCAGGCATTGGACCTTTGGGATGGATTCTTCGATATTGGTGAGCCCAACCGACATGCACAGCAAATGCAGTTGAACTATGAGCTGCCGTTCAGCAAGATTCCGTTCCTTAATTTTATAAATGCCCAGTACACCTATACCAGTAACTTTGATTGGCAGCGCGGAGGCGATGCGCTTATAGAAGTTGCCGAGGAAAACATCAACACCGTTCAAAATGCCAGCACCCATAATTTGACGGCCAATATGAGCATGCAACGTTTTTATGACTTTTTGGGTCTGAAGAAACGTGACGGAAAAGTAACAGCGAACCAAGCCGCTATAAGGAGGGACAAAGCCGGTAACCCCGCTAATGGTGAAGAAGCAGAAGGTCCCCGAAAAACCAGTAAAGGTTTCAATACCTTGGTGGATATTGTTACTATGGTAAAACGGGTCAATGTCAATTACAGCGAAAATCGGGGAACGGTTTTGCCAGGTTATACCCAATCCATCGGATTTATCGGAACTTCTCGACCAACATTGGGATTTGTCTTTGGAAGTCAGTCCGATGTAAGGTTCGAAGCGGCACGTAGAGGATGGTTGACGGATTATCCAGAGTACAGCAACCAATTTATGCAGAACACCAATAGGCAATTGAATGTTACTGCCACGGCCCAGCCAACACAAGATTTGACAATCGACCTTAGTGCCGATAGAAACTTTATGAGTTCGTCACAAGAGACCTATAGTCCTGAGGAATGGGCAAACGGACAACCGGGATTGATCAACGAAATGGGGAACTTTAGCATCTCCACCGTAATGATCGGAACCGTGTTCAGTAAAAGTGATGAATTTGATTCCGAAACCTTTGAGCAGTTCAAACAAAACCGTATTACCGTTGCAAATAGATTGGTTGCCGATAGAGGGGAGAATCCTGGGCAATTGGATGAGGACGGTTTTCCAGAGCGATATGGTAAAACGCAGCAGGAAGTATTGCTTCCGGCCTTCTTTGCCGCATATACAGGTCAGGATGCTGAAAGTGTTAATTTGGATGCATTCCGGGAAATCCCGATTCCAAACTGGAACATTAAGTACACCGGTTTGATGAAAAACAGATGGTTCAAAAAGAAATTCAAGCGATTCTCCTTGAGCCATGGATATCGCGCTGCCTACAGTGTGAACTCGTTCCAGACCAATTTGGAGCGCCAAAACACTTCTGTCGACTCAGAGACCGGTGATTGGCTCCCCAAAACATTGATCAATAATGTGGTGCTTACGGATGAGTTCAATCCGTTGATGCGAGTGGATTTTGAGATGCAAAATTCTTTCAGCTTTTTGGCCGAGATGCGGACGAGCAGAACCCTGTCTATGAGTTTTGATAATAATTTGTTGACCGAAATCAACGGAAATGAATACACGCTTGGTTTGGGCTATCGCTTTAAGGATGTAAAATTTGTGACCAATATCGGCGGAGAGAAAACACGGTTGAAGGGAGATTTGAACCTGAAGGCCGACCTATCACTTCGTGATAACATCACCATCATCCGTAACTTGGATATCAATAACAATCAAATTACTTCCGGTCAGCGATTAATGTCCATAAAATTTACTGCGGATTATGCCCTAAGCAAAAGTTTGAACGCCTTGTTCTTCTATGATCATTCCTTTTCTGAGTTTGCGGTATCCACTGCATTTCCACAGACTACCATCAATACCGGCTTTACGTTGCGATATAACTTCGGAAACTAGAAAACACCCTATATTTATTTATACGTCATTTTGTGGCAAAGTTTCTTTGAAAAGCTTTCCGCAATCTGTTACATTTGTCCATCGACTAATTCAAATACATTAGCAATGAACATACCATCAGAATTAAAGTACACAAAGGACCATGAGTGGGTCAAGATAGATGGGGATATCGCAACCGTTGGAATCACGGATTTTGCCCAGAGCGAACTAGGGGATATCGTTTACGTAGAGGTGGAAACTTTGGATGAAACCTTGGATAAAGAAGAGGTTTTTGGAACCGTTGAGGCCGTAAAGACCGTTTCTGATTTGTTTTTGCCGTTGAGCGGTGAAATCGTAGAATTTAATGAAACATTGGAAGACGAGCCCGAAAAAGTGAATTCCGACCCTTATGGCGATGGCTGGATGGTGAAAATAAAAATTAGCGAGCCTTCCGAGGTAGAAGAATTAATGAGTGCTGATGATTACAAGGCATTGATAGGTGCTTAAAAAAAGCATATATACTATATTGTTTATAAGCTGGGTAGTGGTCATCACAATGCTCAGCTTATTTTCTTTCTCTCAAATGGATTTGGATACAGGAGGTCTGGATATTCCCTATGCCGATAAAATCGTTCATTTTACATTTTATTTGGTGTTCGCATTTGTGGGAAGTTTAAGTTTACGGGAAAGAACCTCTGGAAGCCTAGGATTGAGAAAAACCTTGATTATTGTTTTGATTTTCGCTATATTATATGGAATGCTGATTGAGGTGCTGCAATATACCCTAACAACGGATCGGATGGCCGAATTTGCCGATGTTTTGGCAAATACACTGGGAGCATTTGCAGGAATTGGGTTGATTCGGTGGTTTTTTTCTAAGAAAAACCCGTTAAAATGGAAATTTTAATTGTTTATTTAACCAATTAATAATTAAATTAGCAAACACTAAATTTAGAAAAGGAGAAAAAGGATGGAACCAAAAAAGAACCCGAAAGCAGACGTAGGAAGAAACAGTGCCCTATATTTCGTTATAGGATTGGCCGCTGTTTTGGCATTGGTATACGGAGCAATGGAGTGGAAAAAATATGACAAGGTCAATGATTACGACATTTCTATGAATGTTGAAGATCAATTGGACGAAGAAGTGCCAATGACCGAGCAGATTAAGACTCCACCGCCACCACCGCCACCTGCAGCCCCCGAAGTTATCGAGGTTGTAGAGGATGAGGAAGAAGTTGAGGAAACAGTAATCGAATCTACTGAAACCAGCCAAGAAGAAGAGGTAATCGAAATCGAGGAAGTTGAAGTAGAGGAAGTTGAAGAAGATATCTCTGTTCCTTTTGCAGTTATCGAGGACGTGCCAGTATTCCCTGGGTGCGAAAACGCTAAGGATAAAAAGGCTTGTTTCCAAGAACAAATGCAAAACCACATCCGTAAAAACTTCCGTTACCCAGAAATTGCCCAAGAAATGGGAGTTCAAGGTAGGGTAAGTGTAATTTTCGTTATCCAGAAAGATGGAAGTATCGGAAACATTAGAATGCGTGGACCGGACAAAAACTTGGAAGCAGAGGCAATGAGAATTATTCAAAAACTGCCTAAAATGACACCTGGAAAACAGAGGGGTAGGCCAGTAAAGGTTCCTTTCAGTATTCCAATTACATTTAAGCTTCAGTAAAATTTATATAATTCTTGCCGAGGTAGGAATAGAAAAAGCCCTGATGGAAACGTCAGGGCTTTTTTTATTCATTTAAATACTAGAATCATAAAACTTTAGCTTTGGTTGCAAAAGATATACACTGGCGTTATCTTTGCCAGCCAATAATGTAGTGGATGAAATCTGCCGTAGGTTCAGTAAAAAGCAATACCCTTTCCCTAGTATTTTCCGACTTTAAGGAGATTACCAAGGCCAAATTGGCCGTAAGCGTGGTCTTCTCTTCGATTGCGGGGTATTTTCTGGGTGCCTATCAGGTGGATTTGGTCTCTTTATTGTTATTGATGTTCGGGGGGTACTGCATGGTCGGAGCCTCAAATGCCTATAATCAAATTATAGAAAAAGACCTCGACGCTCTAATGAAGCGTACCCGAAACCGCCCCATTCCCTCGGGAAGAATGAGCGTGAGGACCGCATTGATCATTGCAGTCACGTTAACAGTGCTGGGAGTTTTGGCTTTGCTTGCACTTAGCCCTAAAACGGCGATGTTCGGTGCCATATCCATTTTTTTGTATACCAGTGTTTATACGCCGCTGAAAACAAAATCGCCTTTATCCGTATTCGTAGGTGCCTTTCCCGGAGCCATACCTTTTATGTTGGGGTGGGTGGCAGCGACCGATGATTTTGGTATTGAGCCGGGGACATTGTTCATGATTCAATTTTTTTGGCAGTTTCCGCACTTTTGGGCACTCGGGTGGATGTTAGATGACGATTATAAGCAGGCAGGATTCAAAATGTTGCCTACAGGGAATAGGGATAAGGGAACGGCACTTCAGATCATACTGTACACCATCTGGATGATTGTAATCTCCATTGTCCCGGTTTTTGGTTTTACAGGTAGGCTTAACCTTTCCATTACTGCGGCAATCATCGTATTTTTGTCAGGATTGGTCATGTTGTTTTTTGCTTTCAAACTTTATGAAAATAGGGACAATGCATCAGCCAGAAAATTGATGTTGGCCAGTGTAACCTACATATCATTGATTCAGATTGTATACGTATTAGATAAGTTTATAAGCTAAGAATGGATTTAACCCAAGGAACAGCGGAGGAAAAGAATAAAAGGGCAAAAAAAATGATGCTCTGGTTCGGTATTGTGAGTTTGATCATGGGATTTGCTGGCTGGACAAGTGCCTATATCGTTAGTAGTAAAAGAGAGGATTGGGTGAGCGATTTGGAACTTCCAAGTGCATTCTTTGTCAGCACGGCCATGATTATCCTGAGCAGTATTACCTATTTTATCGCAAGAAAATCTGTAAGCAACAATAATCAAAAGGCGGGTACTATATGTTTGCTCATCACTTTGGCACTGGGAATCACATTTATATCATTACAATTTGTGGGGTTTTCACAGATGCTGGAGAACGGGTATTATTTTACCGGTCCCACCAGTAATATAAAAATGTCCTACGTATTTTTGATAGCTGCCGTACATATTGCCCACGTAGTGGCAGGATTGATTTCACTTTTAGTGGTTATTGTACAGCAAATAAGACATAAGTATACCCCCGATAATATGTTGGGAATGGAGTTGGGTGCCACATTTTGGCATTTTTTGGATTTTATTTGGGTATATCTAATTCTATTTATGTATTTCGTGAAATAAAACAAGATTGGCGCAGTTTTCAATCAAGTTTGTCTTTTACAATACATCAAAAAATGTAAATTTGTGAAAGTTTTAATAAAACGACCTTTTATATGGATGCAACGGTAAGTACCGGTACAGAAGACAGCGTTTGGGGAGGCGGGAATAAGCCCCTTGGCGCTAGCTATGGAAAAATGATGATGTGGTTTTTTATCATGTCGGATGCCTTGACCTTTTCTGGGTTCTTGGTAGCCTATGGTTTCTCAAGATTTAAGTTTATAGAGCTATGGCCAATTGCCGATGAGGTATTTACCCACGTGCCGTTCTTCCATGGGAACTATCCTATGTATTATGTAGCTTTCATGACCTTTATTTTGATTATGTCCTCTGTGACCATGGTACTCGCAGTAGATGCAGGTCATAAAATGAAGCAAAAAAGCGTTATCCTATATATGTTCCTTACCATCATTGGTGGTGCCATCTTCGTTGGTTCACAGGCATGGGAATGGGCAACATTCATCAAAGGAGATTATGGAGCTGTAGAAACCAACTCAGGTAGAATCCTTCAGTTCGTAGATGCCGAAACCGGTGAAAGAGCTGCCTTGGCAGACTTTGCCAAGACATTGCCAGAGGAAAGAGAGAAGCATGTGGCAAGCAAAGGTATTTGGTTCCAAGGAGAAGGTTATCAGACCTCTTATTCGTTAAACGAAGTAGTAGAGGGTTTTAAAGCAACACCGAATATCCTTATTCGTACAGAACAACTTAATGAAGAGGGTGAAAAGACCCTTTTGGATAGAAAAGAATCACTTTCAAAAATATTGGAGGCCAATCAAGTGGTAGAAGGAGCAAACCTTGTACACAACGAATACGGACATAGGTTGTTCGCCGATTTCTTTTTCTTCATTACTGGATTCCACGGATTCCACGTATTCTCCGGGGTAGTAATCAATATCATCATTTTCTTTAATGTGATCTTGGGAACCTATCAGCGTAGAGGCCATTACGAAATGGTAGAAAAAGTTGGACTATACTGGCACTTTGTGGATTTGGTATGGGTATTCGTATTTACATTCTTTTACTTGGTATAAAAACATAGATTACAAATGGCACACGATCATAAACTCGAGATTTTCAGAGGACTTTTAAAATTTAAGTCCAACACCCAAAAAATTTGGGGAGTACTTATTTTCCTTTCGATAGTAACAACAGTAGAAGTTGCATTGGGTATCATAAAGCCACGGTTCTTGACCCACAGTTACTTTTTGGGCATGAAGTTGTTAAACTGGATATTCATCATCCTTACCTTGGTTAAGGCCTATTATATAGCATGGGACTTTATGCACTTAAGGGACGAGAAGACTCCATTGCGAAGGGTAATCGTATGGACCCCGATTTTCCTAGTATGTTATTTGATATTCATCTTGCTTTTTGAAGCCGACTACATTTATAATGTGTACAGTGATGGATTCATTACTTGGAACTTCTAAGAAAAGCATTTAACAGATTTAAAAGACGGTTTTCCAACCGTCTTTTTTTATTTTTGTACGGTTATAAACACTATGAAGAAGAAAATTGTATTAGCCGTTCTTTTTATACTCCCTGTGGTCGTGTATTTATTTTTCGCATCGGGAGTGAACAATTTCGGACGCCTCCCCATTCTCACGGAAAACGTGGAAGATGTAGCTCGGATAGACCCCAACGTCCAACTAAAGGATAAGATTACCATATTGGGTTTTTTGGGCAATGATGTAGCGTCCAAACAAGGGAATGCGTTCAATTTGAACCAAAAAATCTATAAAAGATTTGGGGAGTTCAACGATTTTCAGATGGTGATGTTGGTGACGGAAGACCAAATGGGCAAGGTCGAAGATTTGAAGAGTGAATTGGGAAAACTTTCCGACATAGATAAATGGCACTTTGCATTTGGCAACCCAGATGAAATCGAAACAATTTTTGAATCATTGGAGACCAATATTGATTTGGACGATAGTTATTCCACGCCCAATGTATTTATAGTTGACAAGGATTTAAAACTTCGCGGACGAACCGATGATGAGGATGAAGGAACCAAGTATGGATTCGATACTTCTTCAGTAGCAGAATTGAACAATAAAATGGTGGACGATATCAAGATAATCTTGGCCGAATACCGTTTAGCTTTAAAAAAGAACAATGCCGACAGGAGCAAATAACAAACGAAAGCATACCTATATCTGGGTCTCAGCAATCATATTGATTTTTGGGATTTTTGCTGTGTATGAAATCACCAAACGCATAAAAGGGGGCACGGTCGTAGAAAACGACCGGATGAGCAATGGCTCCAAAGAAATAGAGGTAGGTTTTGTGGTCAACCAAGGTGAAAAGCGCCGCGTGCCAGACTTCGAGTTTTATAATCAAGATAGTACCTTGGTGACCAACAAGGACTATTTGGGCAAAGTATATGTAGTGGAGTTCTTCTTTACCACTTGTCCCACTATTTGTCCTATAATGACAAAAAACCTGGTGGAATTGCAGGATACTTTCGAAGAAGATGAAGATTTTGGAGTGGCATCCTTTACAATCAACCCACGATATGATACGCCGACTGTGCTAACAGCCTATGCCGAAAAATATGGTATCACGGATAAGGATTGGCATTTGATGACAGGCGATCAAGAGAAAATATATGAATTGGCAAGGCAAGGATTTTACATTTTTGCCAACGAAGACCAAAATGCGCCAGGAGGATTCGAGCATTCCGGTATGTTCGCATTGGTAGACAAAAATGGGTATATTCGTTCCCGTGAAGATGAATTCGGTAACCCGTTGATCTATTATCGAGGAACAATTACCGAGGAACAAAAAGTAAATTCAGAAGGGGAATCCCAACAGATTACCATATTAAAAGAGGACATTAAAAAATTATTGGCAGAATGACCGAGGAAATTACTCTTAAGGAAAAGCGGTACAATAGGTTGATTACCGTAATTTCCATTGCTATACCTTTAGTGGTGGCACTTTTGTTTGGTTATAAAATTCCGAATGCAAAACCATTGTCGTTTCTCCCCCCGATTTATGCGGGCATAAACGGTCTTACAGCTATTCTATTGATTGCTGCCATTATCGCCATCAAGAATGGACGTCAATTGATTCATAGAAGGTTGATGTTGACCAATATTGTGCTTTCTGCCTTGTTCTTGGTGATGTATGTAGCCTATCACATGACTTCCGAAACAACGGTTTTTGGAGGAGAAGGGCCCATTAAATTTATTTATTACTTTATTTTGATGACACATATCGTGTTGTCCATATCCGTAATACCATTGGTACTGATTACCTATTCCAAAGTGTACCTTGACGATTTTGAAAGTCATCGACAGTGGGCCAAATACACCTTTCCGATTTGGTTGTACGTAGCCGTTACGGGTGTTTTGGTCTACGTAATGATTTCTCCATATTATCAATACTAATCAAACATGAAGACAAGATTTCTTATCATACTGCTGATAGCTTTTATGGTCCCGACCCTGTCGGAGGCCCAATGTGCCATGTGCCGAGCAGTTGTAGAGAGTGAGTCTGATGGAAAAACTGCCGAAGCGATTAATAATGGAATTGTGTACCTAATGGCCGTTCCTTATGTCTTGGTTGCTGGTCTTTTCTACTTTATTTATCGCAAGATGAGAGGTTAAAACATTCTTTCAATAAGGATTTTTAACTCAAACTGTAACAATTTAAGATTTTGATAGTCTAATTGGTGTGCGCTTTTGCGTATTTCATCAATCAAAATCGCTAACCTATGTTCGACCTGGAACGGTGGCAAGAAATATTTGACACCATAAGAAAGAACAAACTCCGGACTTTTTTAACAGGGCTCTCCGTGGCCTCAGGCATCTTTATTTTGGTCATTTTATTGGGCTTTGGGCAAGGTATGCGCAACGGTATCGAAAACGAGTTCAAGCAAGATGCGTCCACAAGTGTTTGGGTGTGGCCGGGAGTTACTTCAAAAGAATATAAGGGACTTAACCCGGGAAGACCTATTCAGCTTGTAAATGAAAATTTTGATAGGGCAAGTGCTATGTTCAAAGAGGACATTGAACGTGGTTCGGCCAGGATATTTGTTCGTGGCGTCAATGTCAATTATGGAAAGGAGGCGCTCATTTACGGCGTACAGGGTGTAGCATCCGATTTTCAATTTATTGAAAATGCCAATATGGTAGAGGGTAGGTTCATCAACTATCAAGACGAAGTTTCCAATGGAAAAGTCGCCATCATTGGGAACAAAATAAAAAAGGATGTCTTTGGTGAGGTGGAAACACCCATTGGAGAATTCATAGACATTTCGGGCATTCCTTTCAAAGTAATAGGGGTCTTCAAAGAAATGGAAGAGCGGGAGGAAGAACGAATTTATATACCCATAACCACAGCACAACGCACCTTTAATGGCGGGAATAGGCTCAATAATATGTCCTTCACCCTGCCTCCTGTCGAGAATTTTGACGAAGCCGTAGCACAGTCCATCGATTTTAAAAACGGGCTACGCCAATATTTACAACAAACACATACCATAGCTCCTGACGATACTGGGGCCATTGAGGTGTGGAGCGCCATGGAAGAAGCCAAGAGGTATTATGGCCTTACCAACAACATAAAACTTTTCTTTTGGTTCGTTGGGGTCTGTACCATCATCGCAGGAGTAGTGGGCGTAAGCAATATTATGATGATCGTGGTAAAAGAACGCACTCGTGAAATCGGAATCCGAAAGGCTTTGGGCGCCAAACCATGGTCCATTATTGGGATGATATTGCACGAAGCCATATTTGTTACGGCTATCTCTGGTTTTGGTGGCCTTATTTTTAGTATGGCATTGTTGGAACTTGTCGGGCCCAATATAGAAGTGGATTACATTATGAATCCTTCGGTCAACTTTAATGTGGCCTTTTCCACGGTAATCGTTTTGATAGTGGCAGGGACCCTTGCAGGTTTTGTGCCCGCTTACCGAGCGGCAAAAGTTAAGGTAATCGAATCCTTGAGGGACGAATAAGCAAAGCTGATATGTTCAATAAAGATAGATGGCGGGAAATTATTGAGGTGCTCACTACCAATGTGTGGCGTACCATCTTTACGGCCTTTGGAGTGTGTTGGGGTATTTTTATTCTTATCGTGCTCTTGGCGGCAGGTAAGGGATTGGAAAATGGCATCAAACAAGATTTTGGAAACATCGCCACCAACACCATGTTCATGTGGACACGTGCCACCACAAAAGGTTACGAGGGGCTACCCAAAGGGCGGAGTTTTGAGTTTAAAATAAGTGATGTGCAAGCACTTCGTGACAATGTGCCTAACTTACGTTTTATTTCACCACGGAACCAATTGGGAGGTTTTGGCGGCAACAACAATGTGGTACGGGGCATTAGGACCGGAGCTTATAATGTGTATGGGGATTATCCGGAGATTATCAATCAAGATCCAATGGCCGTGACCTCGGGGCGTTTTTTGAACTATAACGACATTAGGGAAAAACGAAAGGTTGCCGTAATTGGTCTAGGGGTAAAGAATGATTTGTACGATAAAGAAGAAGATGCGCTTGGAACCTATATCAAAATACAGGGAGTGAACTTTATGGTGATCGGTACCTATAAAAAGAACAATAGTGGTGGGGGCGAAGAAGGCCAAAAGGAAATATTTGTACCATTTACCTCATTTTCACAGGCATTCAACAGAGGAGAAAATGTTGGTTGGATGGCCATAACCGCAAACGACGGCAGTTCCATATCACAACTAAAGGAAAAAATTGTGGATGTGATGAAAAAACGCCACAAGGTACATCCCGAAGATACCCGTGCAGTTGGCTATTTTGACCTTTACGAACAATATAATCGTGTAGAAAGTCTTTTTGGGGCACTAAAAGCAGTCGCTTATATTGTGGGCATTATGGTGTTGCTTTCTGGAATTATCGGGGTGAGCAATATAATGCTCATTGTGGTGAAGGAGCGCACCAAGGAAATCGGAATACGAAGGGCGTTGGGCGAGCAGCCATGGTCCATAAAAAAACAAATTTTGATGGAGTCCATCTTCCTGACTTTGATATCGGGAATGGTAGGCATCATTTTTGGGTCGTTGGTCATATTTGGAATCAACTCCCTATTGGATAGCGTTGGGCCTGTGGATATGTTTATGAGTCCAAGTGTCAGTATTGGAGTGGTCACCGGCGCATTGACCATTTTAATGGTATCCGGGCTATTGGCAGGCTTCATTCCAGCACAGAGTGCCATACGGGTCAGACCCATCGAAGCGCTTAGAACAGAATAATAGGTAAAGAATCAATCAATAACATCAATTAAAATGAAAAAATCGGTAACCATTGTCATCTTGTTGCTCATCGTAATAGTGTTCGGTGGCTCCATGTACTATTTGTATCAAAAAAATGCTGAGGACCCCGTAGTGTATCAAACGGAGACACCTTCCAAGCAGACCATCGTTAAAAAAGCCGTTGCGACCGGAAGTATTCTTCCTTTGGAAGAGGTGTTGATCAAGCCCAATATCTCTGGAGTGATTGAGGAGATTTATGTGGAAGGTGGAGATTACGTAAAATCTGGTGATCTTTTGGCCAAGATCAAGGTAGTGCCCAATTTGTCCGCATTGAATGATGCAAAAAATACAATTGACGAGGCCAAGATAAATCTCGATGATCAAAAAAGGAACTATGAACGCCAATCAACGCTATTCGGCAAGGGTGTGATTCCCAAAACGGACTTGGAGCGGGCGCAAGTGGCCTATGACCAAGCTAAGCAAGCCTATTCGGCGGCCAACAAACGCTACGATATCGTAAAAACAGGAACTACCAGCGGATTGAGCAGTTCGGCCAATACCATGATACGTGCTACTGTCAGTGGAATGGTGCTGGAAGTCCCTGTGGAGGTCGGTAATCAAGTAATCGAGAGCAACACCTTTAACGAAGGAACCACCATAGCAGCCATTGCCGATGTTGATAAAATGATTTTTGAGGGCAAGGTGGATGAGTCCGAAGTTGGAAAGATTAAAGAGGATTTGCCATTGGAGATTACCGTTGGTGCCATTGAAAACCGTGTTTTTGATGCCGTTCTGGATTACATCGCCCCCAAGGGCAAGGAAGAAAACGGAGCAATCCAATTTGAGATTAAGGGCACGTTGAAGAAAAGCGATACCGTTTTCATCAGGGCGGGACTCAGTGCCAATGCCTCCATAATTTTGGCACGTGCCGATAGCGTTCTGGCGGTTAAGGAGGCGCTTGTCCAGTTTGATGATGACACCAAAAAACCATTTGTAGAGGTAGAGACTGCCAATCAGCAGTTCGAAAGAAAAACAATCGAACTTGGGGTCAGTGATGGCATTTTTGTAGAGGTAAAGTCAGGTATAGCGGCTACTGACAAGGTTAAGGTATGGAATGCGCTGGCCGAGGAATAGTGTGCAAAATGCACCTTTCTGAAAAAAAAGTAAAAAATCTTGTAACATTTTAACAACATATATGTCTTACTAGCAGAAGTAAATGTAAGATAGCTAACATCATCAATCATGATAGAAATCAAAGATCTTCATAAATCCTATAAAATGGGGAGCAACTCCCTGCATGTTTTAAAAGGGATAAATTTTAAAGTCGAGGAAGGAGAGCTCGTGGCCATTATGGGGTCTTCCGGTTCTGGAAAATCCACTCTTTTGAACATTTTGGGAATGTTGGACGGTGCGGATTCCGGAGAATATACCTTGGATGGTGTTCCAATCAAGAATTTGAGCGAGACCAAGGCGGCCCAGTATAGGAACAAGTTCTTGGGATTCATTTTTCAATCCTTTAACCTGATCAACTATAAAAGTGCAGCAGAAAATGTGGCGCTTCCATTATACTATCAAAAAGTACCTAGAAAGGAACGCCAAGAAAAAGCGATGAAGTATTTGGAAAGAGTGGGGCTAAAACCTTGGGCGGGCCATTTGCCAAGCGAACTTTCCGGAGGTCAAAAGCAAAGGGTTGCCATAGCGAGAGCGATGGCAGCGGAGCCAAAGGTGCTTTTGGCGGATGAGCCAACAGGAGCTTTGGATAGTAAAACTTCTTATGAGGTCATGGACCTTATTCAAAAAATCAACGATGAGGGAAACACCATTTTGGTAGTTACCCACGAAGAGGATATCGCGCACATGTGCAAACGAATCGTGCACTTAAAAGATGGTGTTATCGTCGAGGACAAAAAAGTCGAACAAGTAAGAGCAGAACAATATGTTTGATCGGGACGTTTGGCAGGAAATATTCAATACGCTGAAGACCAATAAACTCAGGACTTTCTTGACTGGTTTCTCTGTAGGTTGGGCCATATTTATCCTAGTGATGTTGTTGGCCTCGGTGAACGGAATGCAGAACGGTTTTGTGGGCCAGTTCAATGATGATGCCACCAATTCCATTTTTGTGCGCACCGGTACAACTTCCAAAGCTTATGGCGGTTTTGAGGCAGGCAGACGCATTCAATTAAAGAATGATGATTTGGAATACATCAAACAAACCTTTCCAAAGGATATTGAATATATCAGCGCAAGGTATTATGCCAATGCAACAGCACGTTATAAGAGTGAGACCGGCTCCTACTCAGTACAAGCTACCCATCCTGGTCATCAAGCTATAGAAAAAACATTGGTTACCTCTGGAAGGTATATCAATGAGGCCGACATAGTGAACAAGGCCAAAGTTGCCGTTATCGGTAGAAAAGTGGCAGAGGATTTATTTAAAAAGGAAGATCCTCTGGGAAAATTCGTAGAGTTCAACGGGCTGCCATTTAGGGTGATTGGAATATTTACAGATGATGGAGATGACAATGCGGAGCGAAGGATTTACGCGCCGGTAAGTACATATCAACGTATTTATGGGAACACCAATGAAATTGCCAGTATTGCATTGACCTATAACCCTAATTATGATTTAACGGAAGCTCTTGACTTTTCCGAAAGGTTGGAGATTTTGATGAAGCGAAGACATAAGATTGCACCAGAGGACCAAGCGGGTCTTTCCGTTTGGAACTATGCCGAAGCATTCAACGATATCAGCAGTTTTACGGCTGTTCTAAAAGGCATAGGTATCGGGGTTGGATTCTTGATTCTCATTGCGGGAATCGTCGGTATCGGAAACATTATGGTGTTTACAATAAAGGAAAGAACCAAAGAAATAGGTGTACGTAAAGCTCTAGGCGCAAGACCGAGCCAAATAGTGAATCTGGTTTTGTTGGAGTCCGTTTTTATTACTGCTATTTCGGGATTTGTGGGGCTTTTGTTCGCCTGGATGATTTTGGCCGCAATCGGTCCCATGATACAAACACCGGCATTCAGTAATCCATCCGTAAACCTCTCCACTGTGATAACCGCCACTATTATTCTTGTAATAGCGGGAGTATTGGCAGGTCTGTTGCCAGCGATGAAAGCTGCGAATGTTAAACCCATTGTTGCACTAAGTGATAAATAGTTATGTGGTTATTTGATAAGGATTTGTGGATAGAAATTTTTCATACGCTGAGCAAGAACATGTTTAGGACGTTCTTGACCATGCTTGGGGTAATCTTTGCGATGATCATTTTGGTGCTCTTGCTAGGTTCGGCCAACGGGATGAGCAACGGGTTCAATAAACTTTTTGCTGGAACAGCCTCCAACAGTTTGTTTGTTTGGGGTCAATCGACCTCCGAACCATACAAAGGCTTTGAGCGAGGAAGAAGAATTCAATATAAACTGGAAGATGCCGATATCTTAAAAAAGCAGATACCCGAAATAGAAGTGTTGGCGCCAAGAATTGAGTTGGCTAGTCATCGGGGGACTGTGACGGTGTATAGAAATGGTCAAACAAGTGGTTCTGCGGTTTATGGGGACTATCCGGAAATCGATGATATTACAAAAAAGAAATTGGTGGAGGGCAGGTTCCTTAATCAAACCGATATAGAGCACTCCAAAAAGGTATGCGTTATCGGGGAAGAAACCTATAAGCTCCTTTTTGAAAAAGGGGAGAAGGCCATCGGTGAAGAAATTAGGATTAATGGAGTTTACTTTACCGTGGTAGGAATATATAAGCCGAACAACAATATCAATATAGATGGTGAAAACGCCGTATTCATTCCCTTCAGTACCTTTCAGATAGCCTTTAACTCGGGTGACAGGATGGGGTGGATGGCGATTGCGGTGGAGGATAATACTCCAGTGAAATTTGTTGAAAGCCAAATTAAGAGCATCTTAAAGGCCAAATACGATATCCACCCAGATGATGAGCGTGCCATTGGAAGTTTCGATATGTCGGAAATATTCAACAGCATCACTGCCTTTACCACCGTACTCAAAGGATTTTCCTTCTTTGTTGGAATCTTCACACTACTAGCTGGTGTGATTGCCATCAGTAACATCCTTTTGATTACCGTAAAGGAGCGTACGCAAGAAATAGGGGTGCGAAGGGCCTTGGGAGCAACACCGGTGATCGTAAAACGCCAGATTGTGGTTGAGGCCATCGTGTTGACAGCTTTTGCGGGCCTTGTTGGATTCTCCATCTCTGTGGGAATATTGTCGCTTTTGGATGCCATGTTCGGCAGTGGGGATGATTTCCCTTTTGTAAAACCAATGATCAGTATACCTCAATTTATCATATCATTTGTTTTAATGGTAGGTTTGAGCGTGCTCATTGGACTGTTGCCTGCCAATAGAGCGGTAAAAATAAAACCCATAGATGCATTAAGAGAAGAATAATCATCAATACAATTAAATAACGAAATCAAATAAGCAAGAATGAACAAGTATGTAAAATACGGATTGATAGGGGTAGTGGTCATTGGTATTTTGGCCGCGATAGTCTACTTTTTAAAGCAGAACAGTGCTCCTGTAGAGCTGTATAAAACCGAAACAGCAGAACGAAAGGACATCGTGAATAAAGTAATCGTAACCGGAAAGGTAATACCAGAGGACGAGATCAACATCAAGCCTCAAATTTCAGGGATTATCGATAAGATCCTCTTGGAAGAAGGTGTGCGCGTAGAATCCGGAGACCTTATTGCCGTAATCAAGGTAGTTCCGAACGAGCAATCTTTGAACCAAGCTGCAGGACGGGTAAGAACTGCAGAACTCGCTTTGAACAATTCCAAAATAGAATACGACAGGAATAAAACCCTTTTTGATAAAGGTGTGATTTCCAGCCAAGACTTCAATAACCTAAAGCTTACCTACGAGCAAGCGTTGCAGGAATTGAAAAATGCCCAAGCAGATTACCAAATTATTAGAAAAGGTTCTGCCGGAGGCTCGGCAAGCGCAAACACCAATATTAGGGCTACCGTAGCTGGAACCATCTTGGAAATTCCAGTAAAAGAAGGAGATCAGGTAATCCAAAGTAACAACTTTAACGATGGTACCACCATTGCCACCATTGCAGATATGAACCAAATGATTTTTGAGGGAGAGGTAGACGAAGCCGAAGTTGGAAAACTTAGTGTAGGAATGCCCCTGGAGATTAGCTTGGGAGCTTTGGAGGAACAGAAATTCAATGCCAAATTAAAATTCATCGCGCCAAAAGGTGTGGAGGAAGAAGGGGCCGTTCAGTTTAAGATTGAAGGTGATTTGGATGTAAAAGCTAGTGACAGTACTTCTTACGTAAGAGCAGGGTATAGTGCCAACGCTTCTATAGTATTGGAAGAGAAGAAAGATGTATTGTCCATAAAAGAAGCTTTGCTTCAGTTCGATAAAGAGACAGAAAAGCCATATGTGGAAGTACAGACAGGTGAAAATGAATTTGAACGCAGAGATCTTGAATTGGGTGTTAGCGACGGTATAGACGTAGAGGTTGTTTCAGGTATTGATGAAGATGATAAAATCAAGGTTTGGAACAAGTTGGAAAGAAAATCTGACGAAAACTAATCCGTACTAAACCATCATTAATAAATCAAAATCGAAAAACGAATGAAAAATAGCATAACCATATTACTTGCGTTGTTCGCTGTCACCTTGTCGAGTGCACAGGTGCGACAATGGACGCTCCAGGAATGTGTGGAATACGCAGTAGAAAACAACCTGACCGTAGAACAGTTTGAACTGGATTTGGAAAACGCTAAAATAGATAAGTCCGATGCCATTGGAAACATGCTTCCAAGTTTAAGCGGAACAATGTCAGCGTCGAGCAACACAGGTTTCTCCATTAATCCAACGAACAACTTGCCCACGAACAGTACGGCAAACAACGTAAACATTAGTGCCACATCCAGCATAACACTTTTTGATGGTCTGAGGAACATTAACCAGCTGCATAGGGCCAAAATGAACGCAATTGCAAACCAATACCGTTTGGATGATTTAAAGGATGATATCCGTTTGAACGTGGCGAACGCTTATTTACAAGTAGTCTCCAACAAGGAGCAGCTTAAAACCTTTAGGGCGCAATATGCCGTTACCGAACAGGATTTGAAAAGAACCAAGGAGTTGGTAGAATCCGGTGTGGTTCCCAGGGGAGACCTTTTAGAAATCGAGGCGACGGCCGCCAATCAAGAACAGCAAATAGTGAATGGCGAGAGCAATGTTCTAATTTCTCGTATCAATCTGGCACAATTGCTTCAGATTACAGATTATGAAAATTTTGATATTGCTCAAGAGGAATTTGATATTCCCCCATCTGACATTCTTGATAATTCACCTAAGGCTATTTTTGATAAGGCGATGACCTTTAGGAACGATATCAAATTCTCAGAATCCAATGTGGAATTGGCGGAACAAGATGTCAAAATTGCAAAGGGAGCCTATTTGCCAACGCTATCAGCTTTCTTTCAATACGGAACAAGGTATTCAGATGTAACCCAGATTCCTGACGGAAATGGAGGTGTGTATACTCCTGGCCTTACTGACCAATTATGGATTTTTGATGGTATCAGTTACGGTGCGCAGTTGAACATCCCTATTTTCAATGGATGGAGCACACGTAACAATGTAACCCGTTCACAAATAAGTCTGGAAAAGGCCAAGCTTCAACTGGAGCAGGATAAACTAGATTTGGAAAATACCGTTCAGCAGGCCTATGTAGATGTGAATACGTTTGAAAAGGCCTATGCGGCAGCCGAAAAAACATTGGAGGCAAGGACTTTGGCGTATGACTATGCCAAGGAACGTTACGATGTTGGTTTGATGAACGCTTTTGACTTTAGCCAAGCGCAAGCCAGGGTGGAGAATGCACAAGCAGATGTGATCCGTACCAAATACGATTATATTTTCCGATTGAAAATATTGGAGTTCTACTTTGGTATACCCATTTCATTAAACTAGTATCTTTGTGGCCGCTATGGCTACAATACTACATTTAGAAACAGCTACCACCAATTGCTCCGTGAGCATTGCAAAGGATGGCGAAATGCTTGTCCTAAAAGAAAACAACGCAGCGAACTATTCCCATTCGGAACAATTGCACGTATTTATAAAAGAAGCCTTGGAAGAGGCTTCTTTGTCATTTTCGGACCTTGATGCAGTTGCCATCAGTAAAGGCCCGGGTTCGTATACAGGACTTCGTATCGGGGTGTCTTCCGCAAAAGGTTTATGTTTTTCATTGGATATTCCTTTGATTTCTGTTCCTACCCTCCAGAGTATGGCGCATCAAGTGGATTTAAAATCTGGTGAATTGGTGATTCCTGTACTCGATGCAAGACGTATGGAGGTGTATTCCTGTGTTTACAATGCGTCATATAAGGAAGTTCGCGAAACCCGGGCCGAGATCATAGAGGAAGCATCCTTCTCTGAATTCGTATCGGACAGCAAGGTATATATTATTGGTAGTGGAGCAGAAAAAATTAGGGGTGTCCTAGAACACCCCAACTTTATTTTTAATGAATCCGTTGTGCCTTCTGCGAAGGATATGATTCAAATTGCTCTTCAAAAATATCAGTCCAATGATTTTGAGGACGTGGCCTATTTCGAGCCCTATTATCTCAAGGACTTTGTGTTTCAGCAAAAAAAGAAGAAGAATTAATCTTCCAATGCCTTATGCATAACACGTTGCGGAAAAGGTATTTCGATTCCGGCTTCATCAAAACGTAATTTGGTTTCCTCGATGACATAAAAATGTGCCGCCCAGAATACATCGTTATTGGCCCAGAAACGCAAAGACAGGTCTACGGAGCTGTCACCAAGATTTCCAACATACACCTCTGGTGCAGGTTCTTTGTTGATGTTCTCGTTCTCGGCACAGATTTGAAGAAGGATTTCCTTTGCTTGTTTAATGTTTGAACCATACCCGATTCCAACGTCAATTTTATCCCTACGGGTAGACTCCATATTGTAGTTGATGATGTTGTCATTGGAGAGCTGACCATTCGGTATAATCGCAATTTGATTCCCGAAAGTACTCAACTTGGTATTGAAAATGGAGATTTCCCTAACCGTTCCATCCACGCCCTGTGCAGAGATAAAATCACCGACCTTGAAAGGTTTGAAAACCAGTATCAATACCCCGCCGGCAAAATTCGCCAATGAACCTTGCAAGGCCAAGCCAATGGCCAAACCAGCGGCACCGATGATGGCTACCAATGATGAGGTCTTTACGCCCAATTGGGTCACCACGACCACAAATAGCATAACCTTTAAGGCGATACTTATAAAACTTTGTAGAAAGGATTCTAGGGTCTGGTCGTACTCTTTTCTTTTAAAGAACCCTCTCACCATCCTATTGATGAGCCGGATAACCCATAGACCGACAAAAAATATGATAATCGCCATGATTATATTGGGTACGACCCCAAAGGCCCATTCAATGGCCTGATCAACGTATTCTTGGTAATTTTCTAGTTCCTTCATAATAGCTTTTTAGTTTAATTGGCAACGTAGTTAATATTCAAATAATAAAAAAGAAAAGGTTTTTAAACAAATGTTAATGTTAAAGGGTGCTTACAATTGTTCCAAGGCTTCCTTAGCCGTACTGACAGGGAGTTTGCAAGCTCCTTCTTGACATACATATACTAAGGTTTTACCCGGTACTTTCCTGTTTTTCAACAAATCAAGATTGCCATTCTTTTTGGAACCAGCTAAAATACTATTGGGCAGGTATTCCTTGCCAATTTGTTGTGCCATGTCCATATAGTCATCACCGATTATGGCGACCTCATAGAAATTTTTGTTGTTGAACAACACTAAATGCAACCAGTTGGAAAAACCCTGTGCCCTACGGTCAAAATCCTTTTGAACGTTTTTGAGCATTTGGTTTGATGTTTCTCCATAACCTTCACCTCGAAACAGCTTGTCAAATTTATAGAGATTGATGGCCATCATGGAATTGGAGGAGGAGATAACGTTGTCGTCCACTTCTATGGTCCTCCTAATCAGGGATTGGTCTTGGTCCGAAGTATAAAAAAACATTCCAGATTCATTGTCGAAAAAGTGTTTTTTTGTGTATTTGAGAAGGTTTTTGGAAAGTTTTAGCCATTTTTCATCAAAAGTGACCTCGTAAAGTGCAAAATAAGCATCGATTACAGTGGCATAATCATCCAAAAATGCATTGATGGTACTGGTACCATTTTTATGGTTGCGGTAGAGTGAGCCATCTTCTTTTATAAGTTCCCGTTCAATAAATTCGGCGTTTTTTAAGGCAAGGTCCAAGTATGCCTCGTTTTCCAGATAACGATAGGCATCCACCAGTCCTTTAAGCATCAATCCGTTCCACGATGTCAAGATTTTGTCATCCAACCGTGGTCTCGGACGCTTATTTCTTTCATTTTTAAGTGTGGCTAGGCCCTTTTTTATGGTTTTCCTCAACGTTTCAATGTCAATGCCAAAACTGTTGGCAATCTCTTCATCGTTCTTGTCACGGATAAGTACATAATTCTGCTCTTCCCAATGCCCGTAAGAGTTAATGTTAAAATATGCTTGGAACAGTTCAAAATCATTGCCCAGTAAATTGATAAGTTGCTCCTTCGTCCAAACATAATAGGCACCTTCCTTCAAGCTGCCATGTCCGTCCAAGCTATCGGCATCCAATGAGGAAAAGAATCCACCACTCTTGTCCAAAAGTTCCTCTTGGACAAAGGCAATCGTTTCGGCAACAACACCTTTGTACAGGTCATTCTTTGTAACGGCATAGGCCTTGGCATACAGACTGGTCAATTGACCATTGTCGTACAGCATCTTCTCAAAGTGGGGTACATGCCATTTTACATCAACGGCATATCGGGAGAACCCTCCGCCCACTTGGTCGTATACACCTCCGTAGGCCATTCGGGTTAGAGTAGTGTCCACAAACTCCATAATCTCGGGTTTGTTGGTCGTGGTGGCATAGTGCAATAAAAATTCCCAATTATTGGGCATCATAAATTTCGGAGCGCGCTTATGTCCGCCCAAAAAAGTATCGAAGTACTGCGTCCAGTTTTGAACGGCACTATCCAACTGCTCCAAGGAATAGAGTTCACTGTCCACATTGTTTTCTACCAAGTTTATGGCCTGTAGTCCATTCGCCAGGTCGGTGGCATATTCGGTTACCCGTTGCTTATCGTTTTTATAAAGTTCGGCCAGTTGTTCCAGGGACTTTATCCAATTGTCTTTTGGAACATAGGTCGCACCCCAAAAAGGCCTTCCATCGGGCAGGGCCACAATATTGAGGGGCCACCCACCTTGACCTGATATCATTTGGATGGCATCCATGTAAATCTGGTCCACATCTGGACGCTCTTCCCTATCAATCTTTATATTGATGAAGTTGTCGTTCATCACTTGGGCCACTGTTTCGTCCTCAAAACACTCTTTTTCCATAACATGGCACCAATGGCAGGCAGCGTAGCCAATACTTATGAGCAGAAGTTTATCCTCTTTTTGCGCTTTTTCCAGCACATCTGGATGCCAAGCTTCCCAATTTACCGGATTATGTGCATGTTGGAGCAAGTATGGGCTGGTTTCATGGATAAGGGCGTTGGTATGTTTATGGCTCATGTTGTCGGAATTTTGTTTGCAGCCAAGGGCTACGGTTCCAAATAATATGAAGAAAAGCACTTTTTTCATCACATGGGCGGTTTTGTGCATAAAAAAATGCGTCCGTTTCGGGACGCATTTTCTTTTCTTCATTTTTGTTATTGTACTTCAAAGGTAATCTTCACGTTTACCCTGTAGTTGTCAATTTTTCCATCTTTTACGGTAGCACTCTGCTCGTTGATGTAGATGGAACGAATGTTCTTAACTGATTTTGAGGCCTGCTCCAACGCATTGTTGGTAGCATCTTCCCAGCTCTTGCTGGAATTAGCCAATACTTCGATAACTTTTAAAACTGCCATGGTCAATGTATTTTTTAGATTTCCTTTAAGGTAACAAATTTTGACCGGAATAAGGCAGTGGCCTAGTTAATTATCCGTTAAGGGCAACAACTTCCTTGATTTTATCGCCCATCATGTTTTTTAACATGGTCTCGATACCATTCTTTAGGGTGAAGGTGGATGATGGACAGCCGCTACATGCTCCTTGAAGGATAACGCTCACGGTACCACTTTGCTCTTCATAGGATTGAAAAAGAATGTTTCCGCCATCACCGGCAACGGCTGGCTTCACATATTCTTCCAAAATGTCTATGATTTGAAGTGAGGTGTCATCGTAATCAGTGCCTGATTTTTTCTGCTCAATAGTTTCCTTGCCCTTTTGAATGGCTTCTGCAGTTACCACTTCCTTGCCATCGGCAAGATAATCACGGATAAATTCGCGCAATTGCATATTGATTTCTTCCCAGTCGGCTACTTCATATTTGGTAACGGATACGTAGTTTTCGTCCATAAAAACCTCTTTTACAAAAGGTAAATGGAAAAGTTCCTTGGCCAGTGGTGAATCTTTGGCCTCGTCAATATTCTTGAACTCATATGTAGAGGGAACGATTCTTTTGTTGGACACAAACTTCATCACAGCAGGATTGGGTGTTACCTCAGCGTATACTGTAATCGGCTCTTTTTTTGTAACCGCCTCTTCATTGACCACAGGTTCACCGGCGTTGAGGTACTCTACCAATTGTTGAGCCACTTCATCCTTTACATCGTCCCACTCCACAATGTCAAAACGTTCCAATGCCACAAAGTTGCTGGCAATGTAAACGGTCTTGATAAATGGGAGGTAGAAAAGTTGTTGGGCCAAAGGGGAGTTTTTGGCCTCATCAATATTTTTAAACTCGTAATTGCCCTTCACCAAAAAATGGTTGGCTTCCAGTTTTATTATTTTGGGGTTGTTGGTAGGAACAACCGTGATATTGAACTCTTTCATCTTGAATATTTGTTGCAAAAATACCAATAGTTGCGATGCGCAGCAAAATATTATAATAATGTGACAAGCTTATCGTTATTTAAGTGTTTTATTGTATTCGATAATCACTAGCCCCAACCGTCAGATGAGACGAATCTTAACCTCAATGTTTATTGCCTTGTTTTTTGGCTCATTTGCCAAGGCCCAAGAAGGTATTCCCGTGTATTTTGATTACTTGGCGGATAATTATTATCTGGTATATCCATCAATGGCGGGTATTTCGGAAGGTACCAAAGTTCGCCTAACAGCAAGAAAGCAGTGGTTCAGTGTGGACGAAGCGCCCAACTTGCAAACATTGAACATTAATTCTCGAGTTGGGGAACGCAGCGGAGTAGGGGGAATTCTTTTCAACGATTCCAACGGTTACCATTCGCAAACAGGGTTCAAGGCCACGTATGCGCACCACTTGCAGTTGGCTGGCGATTTTAGGACGCTCAACCAGTTATCTTTTGGACTGAGCGCTGGTGTAATACTGAGCAGTTTGGACGAAACCGAATTTAGGTCCGTAATTCCTGACCCGGTTGTCACAGGGGTCAAAAACACCACTAGTTATTTTAATGTAGATCTAGGGGCATCCTATAATCTGTTTGAGTTTTATGCACATGTCGCTGTACTGAACCTTTTGGGAAGTGGACGTGATCTCTATACGGCTGCCGAGTTTGATAACCTAAGACGTTATTTGTTCTCCGTAGGCTATGTTTTTGGGAAAACTACCCGAATCGAACCATCCATTTTGTTTCAAATGACGGATTTTACCAAAGAGAAGACGGTGGACCTGAACGCAAAAGTATATCGAGATGTGAGTTTTGGAACCGTTTGGGCCGGATTGTCCTACCGCCGCAGTTTTGATGGGGCACAATTTCAATCCAACGGGAATTTTGGGGAGCAACGTCTTCAATTATTTACACCTATTATCGGGGTCAATGTGAACCGATTTATGTTTTCTTACAACTACTCCTATCAGGCGGGGGATATCCGCTTTGATAATGGAGGGTTTCACCAAATTACGCTAGGATACGACTTCGGGCAAAGTGACCAAGGCAAGCGTTACGACTGCTATTGTCCTGCGGCCAATAACTAAAATGGCCCATCTTTTTATGATGGACCATTTCAATCTTAAAAAGCGTCAATGTTATTTTTTATCCCAAGTATAGTTTTTCTTTGATGCCTGGGCCTTTATAGCGGATAACATGGCATTTTCCAATTCCCCGGTTTCCTCTTTTTGATTTTCGGCAATGTAAACCTCTCGTTTGGCATTGAGCTCTTGTATTTGTTTTTGGATCTCTTCCCGTTCCGCTTTCTTTTGTTTTACATAAGCTTTGATCTCACTTTCGGATTTCCCTCGGAGTTCTTCGGGCAGATCTTTTTGTGGCAACTCTGCAATCAAGGATTCATCATCTTCAGCGGCATCAACAAGGTCCCAAGTCGAATTTTTGTACAACCTGGAACTTTTGCTCACAGCTCTTTTCACAGCTACCACTTCTTCCAGTTCTGCAGCATTGGCATCTTGAGCATATTGCAGCTCCTTTTTTTGTCTGCCAATGGAGCCATAGGAAACATAGGTCCCGTTCAATTTAGAATTCAATTTGATGATAATATCGTCATAAGGCGTGTTAATGTGGACCACCTGTCTGTTGTGGTCAATGGCCATATATTCGCCGCCGGTAAGTGTGGCGCCGCTCTTCCACATGGTGGAAATACCTTGCTCGTAATTGCCACAAAAAATGGTGTTTACAATAACATCCTTCTCCTTTGCATTGGTGGTGGCGTCCGTGTAATCCAGTTTTCCTTGGGTGAAGGGCTCATTACCGGCAATAAATATCATTTTAAGGTCATCTGCGTTCTTGCCCCAATCCAATTGTTTTAATGAGGTATGGATAACCTGTCCACAATACTCTTCACCACCATTTGTGGTCAGTGAGAACAATTTTTCCGAAATTTCGTCCAG
This sequence comes from Flagellimonas chongwuensis, assembly GCF_013376415.1. GTDB lineage: Bacteria > Bacteroidota > Bacteroidia > Flavobacteriales > Flavobacteriaceae > Flagellimonas > Flagellimonas chongwuensis. The sequence goes on along the minus strand of NZ_WYET01000003.1, from coordinate 14,074 downwards.
ATCGTTGCTGAAACCCAACACCTGTCTGATGTATCCTTCACGTGAAGAAAGATTGTCATTTCCATATTCATAAAGTGCAATTTGAAGTGATGGTCTCTTGTTGGTGCCGCATTTGGCATGGGTAAACTCATTTACAATGTCCCACAATTGTGCTTTCGCCTGATTGATGAGTCCGTCCATACTATTGCTCGTATCCAAAAGCAGCGCAATTTTAACGTATTGCTCTGAAGGCTTTTCGGTTACGGACCGAGTGACTAAAGTTGTTTTCTCTTTCGTGTGTGCATTAAGGTTGCAACCGTAACTTGTACCTGTCATAAATAACAGAAAAGCCGAACCTAAAAAGTAATTCATATGTTTCATGATGCAATAATTTTTAAAGTTGAGGTAAATGTATCGGCAACTTTGTTCAATTAAAATCAGGAATGAGTGACCTGGCATTTCAAATGAGTGAATGGAACCAACAACTTCGTAAAGTGGTAAAATAGAGTTGTTTTTTAGTGGATTTCGGTAGGTGACCATTTTTTAAAATGCTTGGGATGCAGTATGTTTACCTAACATATGGCTCGCCACATTTACATATTACTATTGATTCTTTTCTCCTCGTTGGGTTCTCTGGCGCAAGTGGGAAATGCACAGGGTCAAATACAGATCAAGGGCTCGGTAAAGGGCAAGGAAAACTACGCCCCCATTTCTGGAGTTCGTGTATCTACCGATAAAGGTGCCTTTACCACTACAAATGCCTTGGGCGAGTTTGTTATCAGGGCTTCCGTAGGAGATATATTGATGGTTGAAGGACCTGAACTGGAAACCGTGCGTTACCGTATCAAATCGGGTGAGGATGTGGATGTGTTGGTGGAAGGTTATTACGGTGGGGTTTCGAAAAAGCAAAAACGGGAAGCCATAAGTTCAAGGAGTTTCCTTGCAGACCATCAACGGTTTTTGGATTCGGCCAATGTCTACAAGAAAACCAATTTGGAAAAGAGCATCGATTTTATCGCGCGTTCCATGGAACCTTTGGGAAGTTCGGGCAATAAAACTGAATTTTCTGCCTCGTTACGTACTTTGGGCGAAATCTATATGTTCCACGAACAGTACGATTTGGCCATCACCAATTTTAAGGATGCCTTGGCCGCCCAAGAATCCAACAAGACCAAAATACATTTGGGACGTGCTTATGTGCTGAACGGAAATTATGAAAGTGCCATCTCCATTCTAGAACCTCTGGTAACGGTAAGGAACATGGTTCCCTATCAGCGAATCGAGCTTTTTGAAGCTCTAGGCGATGCCAATAAGGAGCTGAACAAATTGAAAGATGCCCAAGGGTACTATCAGCAGGGACTGCTTATTGCGGAAAAGAATCAGATTTCGCCAAAGGAAATCGACCTCAATTCTAAAATTGCTGATGTATTCGCAAGCGAAGATAGGGTAATAGAAGCCGAAGGGTTTTACCAAAATTCCTTGAACTTATCAAAAGAAGTGGCACCTGAGCGCTTGATTCAAGAGAGTGAAAAAGTGGCGGATTTCTATAATCAGAAAAGTCGTTATAATGACGAGATTCAACTGAGAAAAAGAAACCTGGACGAACTAAAGCAGATGTCAAGGGCCAGTGTGGCCACCAGAGGACTGGGAATCAATACACGGGATACCATAACCTCTCAGCGCATCAATTATAAAATTGCCAACGCCTATATCGCACAGGACAAATTAGAGGAAGCAATTCCGTATCTGGAAAAAAGTATAGTGGAAGCGGACAAGGATGATGACCTGGTAGTGCAAAAGGACGCTACGCGAAAATTATCCGAAGTGTACGGCTACAAAGGTGATTACGGCAAGGCATTGGCATCTTATCAGGATTATGTGGCCGTGGTGGATAGCCTATATGTTCGAAAGGAACAGGAAATTTCCAGGGCGGCACGTTTTAACCGAGAGATTGCAAACACACAAAACCGAATTTCCAGTTTGGAACAGGAAAGGGAGCTAAGTCAGAGCAAGTATAGTCTGGCGGTAACGGAGCAGCAATTGTACGAGGAGACCAGTAAGCGACAAAAATGGATCATCTACTCACTGATATTTGGAATTGCCCTGATGGCACTTACCGCATTCTTGTATTACAGGAGCAACAGGCAGCAAAAATTGGCCAATAACCTTCTGGCATTGAAATCGCTCCGGACACAAATGAACCCGCATTTTATTTTTAATGCGCTTAATTCCGTCAATACCTACATCGCCAAGAGCGACGAGCGAAGTGCCAATCGGTTTTTAAGTGAGTTTTCCGTGTTGATGCGAAGTGTACTCGAGAATTCAGAAGAAGATTTTATTCCGTTGGCCAAGGAACTGGAGTTGTTGGAACTATACGTAAAATTGGAACATTCAAGGTTTTCCGACAAGTTTGATTACGAAATAGACGTAGATAAAAAAATAGATGTGGATGCCTTTCAGATTCCGCCCATGTTGTTGCAGCCCTATATAGAAAATGCCATTTGGCATGGACTGCGCTATAGGGAGGAAAAGGGTTGCCTTAAAATCAAAGTTAGGCAAATTACAGATGATATGCTCGAAATCTGTATCGAGGATGACGGTATAGGAAGAAAAAGGTCCGCTGAATTGAAGACCACCAATCAAAAGAAACAGAAATCCAAGGGCATGGGCAACATAAAAAAACGCATCCAGATTTTGAACGATATGTACAAAAACAGGGTAGATGTATCCATTGCTGATTTGAACAAAGACCAAACCGGAACCCGAGTCTCCTTAAAACTTAAAAAGCAATAATGGAACTAAAAGCAGTAATTGTGGAAGATGAAGCCAATAGCCGCGAAATTCTCCGGAACTATTTGGCGAAGTATTGCGATAAAGTCACGCTGTTAGGCGAGGGAGCTACTATTGAAGAGGGGCTGCAACAAATCAAAAGACACAGTCCCGATTTGGTGTTTTTGGATGTGGAAATGCCCTTTGGAAATGCTTTTGACCTGTTGGACCAAATCCCCGACCGTACTTTTGAGACCATTTTTGTGACGGCCTATAACCAATATGCCATGGACGCACTCAATCATCATGCGGCCTATTATTTGATGAAACCCATCAATATTGATGAGTTGATAAAAGCAGTGGACTATGTGCGTACCATCAAGGAAAAGGAGAATGCCTTGGAGGGACAGGTGCTGCAAGCTCGGTCCGTGAAGGCTGAAGGAAAAATAACATTGCCCCAACAAGATGGTTTCCAAGTGTTGGAGGTTGCCGATATCTATTTCTGCAAAGCGGACGATAATTATACCGAAATCTATCTGGAAAAAAGGAAAATAGTTGTGAGCAAAACCCTCAAATATTTTGAAGAAGCCCTGCAATCGTATTCTTTTGCTCGAATCCATAAATCATATTTGGTCAACGTGACCGAGGTGGTGAAGTACAAAAAAGGCAAGGGAGGTAGTGTGGTGTTGTCCAACGGGAAAGAACTTTCCGTTTCGGCATCCAAAAAGGCGGAACTATTGTCGTATTTTCAATAAATTATTCATCATCCCATGTCGAGGAAGGTGAAACAAAGTCAAAATATATTAGCATGATTATAAAACCGGTACGGGGAAAATCTCCTGAGTTTGGAAAGGATTGTTTTATCGCGGAAAATGCAACCATTGTGGGTGAGGTAACTATGGGAGACCAATGCAGTGTTTGGTTCAACGCAGTAATACGTGGCGATGTCCATTTTATCAAAATGGGAAATAAAGTGAATGTGCAGGATGGTGCGGTGATCCACTGCACTTACGAAAAATCCCCGACCACTATCGGGAACAACGTCTCCATAGGCCATAATGCTTTAGTACATGGTTGCACGATCAAGGACAATGTGCTGGTGGGTATGGGAAGCATTATTATGGATGACTGTGTAGTGGAGAGCAACTCCATTATTGCGGCAGGGGCAGTGGTCACTAAGGGGACCCATGTGGAAGCGGGAAGTATTTATGCAGGAATGCCCGCCAAGAAGATAAAGGACATCAGCCCTGAACTGTCCAAAGGGGAAATAGACCGGATAGCCAATAATTACGTGAAATACGCCAGTTGGTTCAAAGAACAATAGTAATCGAGCAAACGATAAATTGAATATTCCCTATTTTTGTGCCACTCAAAAAAATCGACAACCATGAACGCATATATTTTTCCAGGACAAGGTGCACAATTTGTAGGTATGGGCTTGGACCTGTACGAAAATCACTCCGAGGCACAGGAGCTGTTTGAAAAAGCCAATGAAATCCTTGGTTTTTCAATTACCGATATCATGTTCGAAGGTACGGCCGAGGACCTAAAACAGACCAAGGTGACACAACCCGCCATTTTTTTACATTCTGTAATCTTGAGCAAGGTGTTGGGGGATAGTTTTAAGCCGGATATGGTGGCCGGGCATTCCTTGGGAGAATTCTCCGCATTGGTGGCCAACGGCACCTTAAACTTTGAAGATGGACTAAAATTGGTTTCACAGCGTGCCCTTGCCATGCAAAAAGCATGCGAGATACAACCCAGTACCATGGCCGCCGTTTTGGGGCTGGAAGATGAGGTTGTGGAAAAAATCTGTTCGGAAGTGGAAGGTGTAGTGGTGCCTGCAAACTACAATTGTCCAGGGCAATTGGTAATTTCCGGTGAAGTGGATGCTGTTAATGTAGCCTGTGAAAAATTGAAAGAGGCCGGAGCAAGAAGAGCTTTGTTGTTGCCAGTGGGTGGAGCTTTCCATTCCCCGTTGATGGAGCCTGCTAGGGAAGAATTGGCCGCAGCCATCAAAGCTACCGAATTTAAGACGCCGAGCTGCCCTATTTATCAAAATGTGACCACGACGGCAGTATCCGACCCGATTGAAATTCAAAAGAATTTAATACTACAGTTGACCGCTCCCGTAAAGTGGACGCAAAGCGTTCAGCAAATGGTAAAAGGCGGGGCTACATCCTTTGTGGAAGTAGGGCCGGGCAAGGTGTTGCAAGGGTTGGTGAAAAAAATTCACGGTGAGGCCGAAACCAGTTCCGCAGTGGTTTCTTAAGCACGGAAAACAGTTCATCCAAATAAATTGAGATTTAAACTAATTGGCAAGGTTGTTCCTTGCCTTTTTTGTAATATTGGTTCACCCAACTTACCAACTACACGCAGGCAAAAAGAACATAACTGAAAAGCACGCAATAAATAATGCAAGCTCGGCTAAAAACAACCTCATCAATACCATCTGCCGCTATGGGTCGTGGTCATATTTTGATTATTCTTTTTCTACTATTGGGTATCGGTGTTGGCTTTGGGCAAACCGTTTCCATAACCGCAAGCGAACCTAATGCCAGCGAGGCAGGCCTTACTTCTGGTGAGTTTACTATTTCTGTAACAGGAGGTACAGTTTTCTCAACTGTGGAAGTCTTTTTGGAAGTCGATGTGAGCAGTACGGCAACATCAGGAGTGGATTATACTGCATTGCCACCCTCTGTGAGTGTTACCATTGGTATTTTAAGTGGAGGTAATGGTTCAGAGACATTGGACGTCGATGTATTGCAAGATGCTCTGGTCGAGTTTGATGAAACGGTTACCGTGAACATAGTTTCCAATGCTAATTATACAGTAGCCCCTGGTAGTGGTTCGGCCACAGTGACCATTTCAAGCGAAGATGTCCCTGATGGTACCTGTACCAATTTGGCAGCCCCTAACTTAGATACCACAGAGCCCACAGTGTTCTGCGAGGCCATATTTGTGGATTTGGACAATTATGTTAACAATGTGAACGGACCCGGGGGCACACAACTGGTGTGGTCCAGAAACCCTTCTCCGGATAACGTTGATGATCAAATTGATAGTAATATAGAAGATGGCTCTGGTGTTTACTATGGATTCTATTACGATAATGCCAATGACTGTTACGGCGCTAGCTTGGAGCTGGAACTGGAAAGAAATTTCACCCCAACCATTATAGAGACCACTGCAGAACAGATTTGTGGCTCAGGAACATCTGTATTAACGGTTACTGCCGAGGTGGAAGATTTGAGTGCCATAACCTATAGCTGGTTCGATAGTTTGGATGCAAATGCAAGTCCTATCGCAACAGGAACCACCTTTGAGACCGGAGAGTTAACGGAAACTACCTCTTTTTATGTTTCCGCGGCATCCAATGAATGTGCTTCCGAACGTGAGGAGGTGGTGGTCACCGTGAACAATGAACCGTTGGCGGGGGCTCCGATAGATGGACTGCAAGCATGTAATGTTTCCAGTGATGATGGTCCGAATACTTTCGATTTGGATGAGGGGCTTATTGGTCAAGATCCTGGGACTTGGACAATAATTACTGATCCTTCAGAAGGAAATGTGACAATCGGAGCTGAAAACGTAGTCGATTTTACTGGGCTTCCCAGTGGGGATTACATTTTTGAATATACCACGAATACTGTTGGAAACTGTACAGAAACAGCTTCGGCCCAGATTACCATAGCCGTACAAGATTGTATTTCCAATGAGGCCATTGATTTGGCCATAACAAAAAGCGTAGAAGGTAGGGATGCCTATTTGTTGGGGGAAGAAATAGTTTTTGTTATCGATGTGGAAAATGTGGACGGAAATTTGGTAATGGATATTGTCGTCAGTGATATACTTGATGAAGATTTTGAATTTTTGAATGCTGAAGCAACCTTAGGGAACTATGATTCAGGTACTGGAGAATGGACCATCTCGGAAATGACCCCGGCCGATTTAAATGCAACTCTGACCATAACAGTAAGAGCAAGAGGTGCAGGAGATATTCCGAATACGGCAGCATTGGTATCCTCGGTGCCTGAAGATGATGTGCTTGGTAATAACTCCGACTCTGTAACCGTAAGTGTAGATAGAAGCCAATGTGTTTATCCAGGCACTATATGTAATATTTTCTCGCCCAATGGGGACGGGTACAACGATACCCTTACCTTGGTTGGGGATCATCTATTCCCTAATAATACATTCGAAGTTTTCGACCGATACGGCAACAGCGTTTTCCAAATGGATGGATATGATAGTTCTTGGGACGGAACAGGCAAGAATGGCGATTTACCCAAGGGTACTTATTTCTATGTTCTGGACCTAAATGGAGATGGAACGGATGTGTTAAAAGGATGGATACAAATTGTAAGAGACAACTAAAATGCCAGATATAAAAGGTTTGTTGAAATACGTAATATGCTTACTTACTCTATGCATGGTCATTGGTTCCGTGTATGGACAAAAGGAGCCGCATTACACTCAGTACATGTATAATATTGGTAGTTTTAACCCGGCATATGTGGGCACTGTGGAAAGTCCTGAAATAATTGGATTGTACCGCTCGCAATGGATGGATATCGATGGAGCGCCTACAACGATTAGGGGAGGTGCCAATATTCCTTTTAAGAATGAAAAAATGGGATTGGGAATCAATGTGGTGAACGATGTTCTAGGACCATCTACCCAAACATATTTTGATATTGCTTATTCCTATCAAATCCGATTATCTCAAGAAACCAAGCTCTCTTTTGGACTAAATGTCGGAGGGTCAATGCTAGATATAGATTATTCCAAGGGTAATTTTGAAAACCCATCGGATCCATCGATATTGGGGGGTAAATACAATAGTTTTTATCCCACTGTGGGGGCAGGTCTTTTTATGTACCATGAAGAAGACTGGTACCTTGGGGTCTCTGTACCCAACTTTTTGACAAATGCATTGTACAACAACGAAGTGGCGACCATCGTAGAAGATAATATGCAATTCAATGCCATTGGAGGGTATGTGTTCAAATTGGGAGAACAGACCAAATTTAAGCCTGCATTTTTGGTAAATTACTTAGAAGGTTCCCCAGTAACGGTAAACTTATCGGCCAATTTTCAGTTTTTGGATGCTCTCACTATTGGTGGGTCGTATCGATTGGACAATGCCGTAAGCGGGTTGGCGGGACTTCAGATTTCAAACGCGATGTTTATAGGGTACGCGTACGATTATGCTACCAATGGTCTGGGTGAATACAGCGGCGGTTCCCATGAGGCAATCATCAAGTTTTATATAGGACGGGGCGGTTTTGGTTCCGGAGGTAATAAGTCCAAGGATAAAAAATCGAACGACAATAAAGGAAAGCAAATAGATTCCCCTAGATTTTTCTAACATGAGCCATGTAAAAAAAATACAATTGACACTTTGGGCATGCCTACTGGGCACAGTGCTCAGTTTTGCTCAAAAAAGAAGTTCCCCAGGAGATGTTTTCTTTTTTCAGTACGAATATCAAAAGGCGGTCGATGCCTACGAGAAGCAACTTTCAAAAGGAGTACTTACCAAACAGCAGTTCCTTAATCTGGCTGATGCCTATTTTGAAACCGAGAATTTTGAAAAAGCGTCCAAGACCTACATGGAAATCTTTGGAAAGGATTCTTTGATGGATGCTCACCATTACAACAAGATGCTTAGGAGCCTATCCCAAAATTCCAATACGGATGGAACAAATGGATTTTTGGCCAAAGTTTCGTCAAGTTTTCCTAAGGAATTGATGGAGAACATGGAGTTCAATAAACAACTTCTAGAAAATGGCTCGCAAGAAAATCAGTTGGAATATGATATCTTCAATTTGAACGGAAACAGTCCTCAAACGGATTTTGCCCCTAGCTTTTACGATGATAAACTTTTGTTTTCCAGTGGACGACAAGTCAATAAAAAATTACGCTATGAGCCAGGCAATGAAGGGTATTTCCATATTTACGAATCAAATATTCAGCCTACTGGACTAGTTGCCTCCGTACAGTTGTTCAAATCGTTGAAGGATACGGATTACCACGAAGCAACACCATTCTATTCATCAAAATTGAACAGTATTTTTTATGTGCTGTCCAACACCGAAAATGGGGGGCTAGCCTTCGATTCCAACGGAAAAAATGCCTTGGCCATTGCCAAACAAGCGATAGGAGGTTCCTATCAATTGTTATTGAAGGACTTGAGTACCTCTTTCTATTATCCCTTTTATGATGATGCTAGCGGTAAGCTTTATTTTTCGGCCGATTTTGAGGATAGTTATGGTGGTACGGATATCTATTATGTGTACACCAATAATGGACAGGTAATGTCAGCTCCAATCAATTTGGGTCCAAGAATCAATTCGCCAGGAAACGAGATTGCCCCATACATATTTGAGAACAGTCTTTATTTTGCATCCGATGTGTTTTATGGTCTGGGTGGTATGGATATTTATAAATCCAATATTGAGGATGATGGGTTTGGGGTTCCAATCAATTTGGGAGAACCCATCAACACCGAATTTGACGATTTTGGAATGATTATCCGTAACGAAGGAGATGGCTTGTTGGGCTATTTTGCATCCAACCGTAAAGGAGGTAAAGGAAAGGATGATATCTATGGGTTCAAGGTGGATGAAAAGCCAGGTCTCAAGACTATCACATTTAAAGGTGCTGTGGTAAACCAGAGTGGATCATCCCAAACGGTTGCCAACGTAGAAGTCAGTCTATGGGATATGAACGGGGCTATGCTGGCCAAAACAATTTCGGATGAAAGTGGTGAATATCGTCTGGAAATTCCATACGAGAGCGAATTGGTGTTGGATGCATCCAAAGAGCGATATTCAAGATATATCAAGAAGTTTGTCCAAGATGAATTGGATGCTTTACAGAACACTACTTTCGATATTCCCGTTTCACTTTATGATGATTTAGTGGAAGAAAGGGAAGGTCAAAAAGTGGTGAAGTTGAATGACTTCTATTTTAAAACGGGGTCTACCCAACTTAATGATGATATCAAAGAAGAGCTTACCAAAGTTGTTGACTTCGTCAAAGCATTCCCAGATGCACAATTGCGAATAGAGACGTATACGGACAGTAGGGGAGGAAGCAGTACCAATTTTAAGCTTACTCAGGCACGTTCCGATGCCATTAAAAAATATCTGGTGGAAAGTGGTGTGCCGGCCACAACTATTTTATACTCTATTGGCTATGGAGAAGATAAAATCTTGAACAATTGTACCAATGGAGTGTTCTGTTTGGAAACATTGCACAAAAAGAACCAACGTTCTTTGATAGTTGTACTCAACGATAATGTTCTGTTCGATTAATTAAATCAACAGCATCCAACAATAGTACAAAGCGAAGAGCGATAAAAAGATCATGCCGCAATAGGTGAGAACTTTTAAGCCTGTTTTGGGCCTGTATTCCTCTGGGATATCTTTTCCTGTTACCGTTTTTAAATTCATCCAACCTAATAGCGGGGCAAAAACAAACGAAACAAAAGTGGCTAGAGCCACAAGATTTCCCATGTTGGCACTGAACAAACTTATAACGATCCAGTTGATCCAAGCCATGGCAATCACCATCAAAGCAAAGGTATGTTTACCATTGTAGATGTTTTTTTTGGGAAATAATTTTTGAAGCACATCCAAGCTTACCCTGGAAATGGCATCATGTGCCGTCATACAGGTGCTGAACATGGTGGCGAATGCCGCAACGGCAATAAAAAAATAGGCCCAACTTCCAATGTGCGTCGTAAAGAGACTTACCAGTTGGTCCGCAAAGATGACGGAGTTATTGCTAACTTCCGTTCCGGTACCATAGAGGGTCATCCACCCTATGATCATAAAAAACAAAGCTAAGACCGCTGTAAGGATATATCCAACGTTGAATTCTTGCAGAGCAAGTTTTAGAGAGGGCTTGTTCTTCATGGTTTTTAAATTTTCCATGCCCCATAAGCTTACCCAGCCAGATGCCTCCACCGCTGTGGGCATCCACCCAACAAGTCCGATCAAAAATAAAATGCCAACCTCGTTGAAAATTTCCGGCCTTTGATAGGAGGAAGCATTGGGCACCGGCCCTTTTTGTAATACCATAACGGTTGTAATCAAAAGAGCGATAAAGAGTATGGTAATCACCGCTTTCAAGGAATTTTCTAGGAATCGATACTTGCCAATGATGAGCAAAAGACTTATAAATACAAAAAGTCCAAATGCAATCGCACCCGCCCCTACGGAAGTTACCTCGAATAGGTTAATGAACAATCCAGCGGTCACAACATACAACGCCGCCAAAATGGTAAAGGTGGAAATCAACGTTACAAAGGCATAAATGTACAAATAAGTTTTTCCTAGATTGGTGTACCCCTCAATCAAGCTTTTTTCTGTCACCGTGGTATAGCGAATCCCGAACTCAAAAAAAGGATACTTGAGCAAATTGGCCAAAATAATCGGGACTACCATTACCCAACCATATTGGGCACCTGCTTTGGTAGATAACACCAAATGTGAGGTGCCAATAGCCATACTGGCGAATAAAAGGCCAGGGCCAAGTGCTTTCAACAGTGCCTTCATGCGGTTTGTTGGTTAATTTTCAGGGAGGAAGATATGTTTTTTTGTTGAAATTTTTCAGTTTCCCCCCTAGAGGCAATCGTTTATTCTTTTCCCAAAAGTGATTTTTGGAATAGTTTAAAAATACGGGTGTATTCATCTGTCCAACTACTTGGTTCCACAAAACCATGTCGCTCTACAGGATAAACTGCCATTTCCCAGTTTTCTTTGCCAAGTTCTATCAACCGTTGAGAAAGGCGAACCATGTCCTGAAAATGTACATTATCGTCCACCATACCGTGAAGAATCAAAAGGTCACCTTCTAATCCATCTGCAAAATAAATAGGTGAACTTCGTTTATAGGCCAAACTATCCGTAGCCGGCGTGTTCAAGATTCGAGCGGTGTAGCCATGGTTGTAGGCTGCCCAATCGCCCACGGAACGGATTGCACCCCCGGCACTAAAAGTTTCTGGCGCGTTGAACATTCCCATTAAAGTGATAAACCCACCGTAAGAACCACCATAGATTCCAATTTTATCTGAATCAATACCGTATTTCTCCTTCAGCATATTGGCGCCGTCCACTTGGTCGGATAAATCCTTCCCGCCCATATGTCGGTAGATTCCAGTCCGCCAATCTCTGCCATAGCCCGCACTTCCGCGATAATCGATATCAAGTACGGTATAGCCATTGTCCACCAATAAATTATGGAACATATACTCCCTAAAATAGGAGCTCCACCATTTATGCGCATTCTGAAGGTAGCCCGCACCATGTACAAAAATTACGGCAGCCTTGTTTTTCACCGAAGCATCCGGTTGGTACAGTCTTGCATATACTTCTTCTCCGTCTGATGCCTTAAAGGTGATGACTTCCGGGTCTTTCCAGTCGTAAGTTTCGAACTCATCGGTATTCGAATTTGTGATTTGTTCTGCTTCTGGATTTCCACCGACCTCCACCGGGTTATCTTTAATAAACAATTCGGTAGGTTTGTTGGAATAGGAGTATAAAATCGCCATTTTTTTCTCATCGGGGGAAAGGGTTACATCATTTCCACCCGTCATGTTGGTCAATTGCTCCCATTTGCCCCCTTTGAGCTTCATAGTATAAAACTGTCGGTCTCCGGGATGCGTTTTATTGGAGGTAAAGTACCATTTGTCCTTGTCTTTTGATAGGAAAGCATCATAGATTTCAAAATTCCCAGAGGTAAGGGCATCCGTTTTTTTATTGTTGATGTTCACTGTATATAAATGGGAGTAGCCAGTTTTTTCGGACATGAACCAAACCTTGTCATCACCGGGCATCCATCCTAGGGAGCCACCTCCCCATCTGCCAATGCCTGGTCCTGCTATCCAAGCTTCATCATGCTGACGGTCCAGCTGCTCCACTTTTCCAGTTTTTGGGTCGAGCAACACAATCCAACGATCTTTATAATCATTGGCTTGGATATCTAACACGGCTTTTGTTCCATTTGAATTCCAAGTAGGCCCACTGATAGACCCAATGCGGTTTTCATTTTTATACGTCTTGTCAGGATAATCTTTGGTGTATTCCGGAATGTAATCCAAACCTTCCAAGTTGTCTAAAACCACCGGATAGCTCTTGCGACTTTTGATGTCGTACACGAACATTTCGTATTCTGTGGGTTCGTCACCCACCTTGGAACGGGTGTTCTGGTCTTCGGTGTAACCTGATTCTGTAACAAAATGAGGTACAATGGTGCCCTTAGAATTAGGCCTGTCCATTAAAACATAAGTAATAAAATTTCCGGACGGGTCTATTTCGAGATTGATGACCGGCTTACCCTTGGTTTCAATCTCCAACGGTTCCAAAGTTTCCAACTGATTACTTATTTCTTCACCTCTGTCCTTTTTTATCTTACGCTCCTGCAAAACATCAAATAGTTCCAATTGGTCTTGGTATAGCCATTCGTCCTTGGAGTCGCGCTTGGGTTCACTGTTTTTGGATTTTACAAATCGTGTTTTTTGCTCTAGTAAACCGGAATCCGTGTTCCAAGTAAATAGCTCTCCATTTTGTTCAAAAGCGATGCTCTTGCCATTATCCGTAAAATGCGGACCACTTTCCCTAGCTTGTGTTTTAGTGATAGGTTTGGATTGATGGGTGTTGAGGTCCAGTAAGAAAATATCGCCATTCTTGGCATAGACCGCTTTTGTTTTGACCTGATTATAGGTCAATCGTGAAGAAGGAAGCGAGTTTGCATCCAAAAAGCCCACTTTATTAATTTTTTTGTTTGTTACGGAGTAGGCATAGAGTGAATCGCTCAGTGCCCCATCCGGGTTCCAATCAAAATACAATGTTTTGCCATCAGTGGCCCAATATGCGCTGGATGGTCTATGTCCGACAAAGTCATCCCCCTGCATAATGTCTTTGATCTGTAGAGAAGAAATATTGCCCTTTTGTGCAATTATGGAATTGATGCAGATAAAAAGAAACGCAAGGAAGCTAGAGGTTCTTAACATGATAATAATTTTTTTGAGAAAGTTAGTTTGTCAAATATCGGTTATTTTGATGGGTTTATTGGACAGGAAACTCAAAGGAAAACTAGAAAACTACTCGGTTTTATTCGTAGAAAAAGTATCTTTAAAACGAACAAAAGGTAATTAAGATTAAATCATTTCACTTAATTTTTTGAATTTCAATCAATTAAATTAAACCAAACTAACAGATGCAGATAATAGAGAATTCTACGGTGTACGATGCGATCATCGTGGGCTCCGGGGCCGGTGGCGGCATGTCGGCGAAGGTGCTGTCGGAGGCGGGCCTCA
>NZ_WYET01000007.1 GCF_013376415.1 Flagellimonas chongwuensis | reverse complement strand
GGGCGACATGGGCCTGGTGTTGCCCGTTCTTATTTCTTCGCTTCCGATGTAAAGCGGAACGTCCACTTCACTGTCGTAAAACGCCTTGTATTGTTTGAGTACTTCTTCTCGTTCGGGAGTGCCCGGTGCGTAGCTTTTGACCGGCTCATTTATAGCGGTCGGAACATGAAAAAATCCTTTTCCCATACTTGATTAAATTAATTTTTGAATATTTATTTTACAGTTGAAGCAAAGTTACTAAAAGGGATATGCATTTTAAACTTTATGGAGTATCAATTGAAGGTCAAAGTCTTTATTTTTAAGGGAAAATCGGGGATGAAATGAATTTATTTTGTAATTTGTTGGTGTAATGAATTATGACTGTAAAAACCTTTCAATTGATTGGCCTCAATTGGTTTTTTAGTCAGGGTAAATCGAAATCAAACTAAATATGACACTACAGAAAAACACCACCTAAGAATAGTCTTTTACTTAGGGTATTCAAATTTTAAAAAATAAAGGTTTAGATGTCACAATACTTATGTATTGATGAATCATTATCTATTGCTTTGTACCTCCGTATTGCATCAATTTTGCAATGCCGATGTTCGGTACTTGGTAACTTGTGAAAATTTTAAAAAAACCAACCAAAATTCAACCTTATCAAATGAAAAATCAGTTTTTTATATTGCTCTGTATGGCAATATCCTTTTCGACCTTTGGACAACGAAAAAAGCCGGGCAGCGGTATAAATGAGCGGCTCTACGAGTCGATGGAATATAGAAATATTGGGCCCTTCCGTGGAGGAAGAGCAACAACGATAGAAGGCATTCCCGATGATATTTTCACCTATTACATGGGGGCCACTGGAGGGGGCGTATGGAAAACCGAGGATGGCGGCGAAACTTGGAACAATATCTCCGATGGCTATTTTAATACCACAGGAATCGGGGATATCACCATAGCTCCATCTGACCATAACATTATCTACGTGGGAACCGGTGAATCCTGTATTCGTGGTGTAAAAACATCTCATGGGGATGGTATGTACAAATCCTTGGATGCGGGAAAAACGTGGGAACATATCGGCCTTAAAGAGACACGACATATTGGTGAAATTTATGTTCACCCTACCGATCCGGACAAAGTTTATGTTGCGGCACAAGGTAATCCATGGGGAACGGACGAATATCGGGGATTGTACCTATCAGAAGATGGAGGGAAAACCTGGGAAAAAATACTGTATGTAAACGATCACTCAGGAATCGTGGATATGACGGTTAGTGAATCCGACCCCAATTTTATGATGGTAACCTCTTGGGATTTCCAAAGAAAACCTTGGGTTGTACAGAGTGGTGGCCCTGGAAGTAAGGTTTTCAAGACCACAGATGGTGGTAAAACCTGGAAGGAAATCAACAAAGGTCTTCCAAAGCTAAAGGGAAAAATGGGCATCGATATTAGTCCGGCCAATCCAAACGTGGTATACATGGCCATTGAGGCAAAAGAACGTGAAGGAGGGGTGTATCGTTCCAATGATGCAGGTGAAACATTTTCTCAAAGCACTAATGATGCAACAACCTATGCAAGGGCTTGGTACTACATGCACATTATTGCCGATCCTAATGATGAGGACGAGCTGTGGGTAATGAACAGTCATGCCATGAAATCCATTGATGGTGGCAAAACCTTTACCGGTAACCCGGGAAGCCATGTAGATCATCACGATATGTGGATCAACCCAAATAATAGTGCCATTATGGCAAATGCGAATGATGGAGGTGCTTCCATCACCTATAACGGAGGTAAGACTTGGTCTACCGTAATGAATCAGCCCACAGGACAATTTTACAGGGCCATAACCGATAATGGTCATCCCTACAGAGTGTATTCCGGCCAGCAGGACAACAGTACCATCGCAATAGATAGCCGGGTTATGGACAGTGGAATTGGGGAAATGCACTGGGATATTATGCGTGCAGGGGAGTCCTCGACTGTGGCTCTGGACCCGAACAACCCACGTTACGTGTACTCAACCTATTTTGCAAGTAATTTTGTGGAATGGGACCGTGATATCGATAATACACGGATGGTTCGCCCGTATCCAGAACGAATAAGTGGGGAACAACCAAAAAATCTTAAGCTGAGGGCGAATTGGAACGGGCCGGTAATGGTTTCTCCCCACAATCCAAATGTAATTTATTATGGTTCCCAATACATTATGAAATCCACCGATAGGGGGGTAACATGGGAAACAGTAAGTGAAGATCTTACCAGAAACAATAAGGACCATCAAGGAAAAGGTGGAATACCCATTTCCAACGAACAGATTACCGCGGAGAGCTACAATAATATATTCAATATTGAAGAATCTCCTGTTAAGGAAGGTGTGGTCTGGGCAGGTTCCGATTGTGGCCTGGTGCACGTTACCCAAGATGGGGGCGCTACATGGACCAATGTCACGCCAAAAGGTTTGGAGGAAGGTATCATAAATGTAGTGGAACCCTCCCCACACGATGCAGGTACAGCTTATTTTGCCATGGCCGGCTATAAGATGAACAATTTTACCCCACAGATATATAAAACTACTGACTACGGAGCATCCTGGGAAAAAATTGTAAATGGAATCCCGGAGGACACTTTTGCCAGAACGGTTAGAGAGGATCCGGACAGAAAAGGATTGCTGTATGCTGGTACGGAAACGGGAATGTTCGTTTCTTTTGATAACGGTAAACAATGGCATTCGCTACAGAACAACCTCCCCGAGGTACCTATAACCGATTTGAGGGTACAACGTAAGGATTTGGTGGTCACCACACAAGGTAGAGCCATTTGGATTTTGGATAATCTTACCCCTTTGCACCAAATTTCGGATGAGGTGGCAAAATCGGACTATTTCTTGTACCAACCCAATAATGCCCATGCGGAATTATCAGTCGCTTATAGTTCCGATGGCAGTGGTCAAAACCCTCCAAAAGGAGTTCAAATCCATTACGTGAACAACAAAGAAGTTTCTGCGGATACAAAAATGTCCTTGGAGATACTGGACAGCGAAGGTGGGGTAATCCATGCTGAATTCACCAATGTTGAAAGAACTGAATGCGATAGCTTGATTAAGCCACAATTAAAAAAGTCAATCGGAACACACCGATATAAGTGGAACATGCGGAAAGGAATGTTTGATTGCCTAACTGAACTGTATACCACCAATCGAGATTTAAGTGCTTATGATGCGGCTCCCGGTGATTATAAAGTAAGATTGACCATAGGTGATGTTGTTATGACCCAAGATTTTGCCATCACTATTGATCCAAGAATCAAGATGAGTGTCAATAATGTGGAAGAAGCATATGTGGAACGAGATGGAATTTTCAGATCAATTTATAGAGCAGGTACCGAAATGACCCAAGGGGTAAGGGACCTAAGAAAGGTAAAGCAACAGTTGAAATTTGTGATGGAAGAATCGGATTCGCCGGAATTAAATGCCAAAGGAAAACTCCTCGAAGAGCGCATTGATGACTGGATAGCGAAAATCTTGCAAAAGGAAATGCGGACCTATCAAAGCAATTATATGTTCGAGGCCAGATTGTTGATCAAATACAAAGACTTTCTAAACCGTATTGGGAAAGGAAACCTGCCCGTTACCGAAGGGGTTAGAGAGGTGACTAAAGATTATCTTGATCAATGGAACAAACTAAAAACTGATTTACAGTTCATAAAGAGCAAAGAAGTTGCTGAATTCAACCAGCTTATTGCGAATACGGAGCTTCCCCAGATTTATACCCCTTAATCATTTTTTGCTTCATAGTTGTGTGTTTAGTCGAGAAGGCCTCTTTATTGGGCCTTCTTTTTTGTTTTGTATACATTCTGATGATTGTTTTGGATAGAATGGAATGTTTTGATGAGGTTATTAAACCAGTTTAAGTAAAATCTGTTGCGATAACCGTAATTTTGAATAAAAGGTTATTGGAATGGAAAACAAGCAAAAAGTTGTGGTCGTAGGAGGGGGATTTGCAGGTCTTGAACTTATCAAGGGATTGGGCAATTCCAAAAAATACGATGTCATTTTGGTGGACGTAAACAACTACAATTTTTTTCCTCCATTGATTTATCAAGTATCTACAGGTTTCATGGAACCTTCCGCAATAAGTTATCCGTTTCGAAGAATCCTTCGAGATAAAAAAAATGTTCGTTTTCGATTGGGCAGTTTGGAAAAAGTGGTGCCTTTGGAAAACAAAATAATCTTGAGCAATGGCGAGTTGCATTATGATATTCTGGTAATGGCCACTGGGGCGGAAAGCAATTTCTTTGGAAACAGGAATATCGAAAAATATAGTCTTCCGATGAAGACCATCAGCGATGCATTATCCTTACGTAATACTATTCTAACACGATTAGATCGTGCCACCCGTTTGCAAAAAGCAGAGGCGCGTAAACATTTGTTGACCTTTGTAATTGCCGGGGCAGGTCCTACGGGTGTTGAGTTATCGGGGATTTTAGCTGAAATGAGCTCTTCAATCCTCAAAAAAGACTATCCTGAACTAGATCGGGAAGATCTAGGAGGTATTTATTTGATCGATGGTCAAAACGCGGTATTGTCGGCTATGTCCATCAAATCACAGAAATACACACATAAAAAGCTTGAACAATACGGAGTTAAAATTAAATTGAACACCTTCGTAAAAGACTTTGACAATGAAAAAGTATTGTTGTCCGACGATACAGAAATCTTTACCAAGAACCTGATTTGGGCCGCAGGAGTCTCCGCAAAGACTTTTGATGGATTCAACAAAGAAAGTTATGGCAGTGGCAATCGTTTAAAAACAAATGGGGTCAATCTGGTAGAAGGCTATACAAACGTTTATGCTTTGGGAGACTGTGCGCTAGTATCGGGCGACGAGGCATTTCCTAATGGACATCCGCAATTGGCGCAACCAGCAATACAACAGGCCGAAAACTTGGCCAAGAACTTGGAAAGGAAAGATGGGAGTTGGCAGAATTTTACCTATAAGGATAAGGGGTCTTTGGCCATTATAGGCAGAAACAAGGCCGTTTTGGACATTCCTGGTCAAAATTATTCCGTCAAAGGCTTTTTGGCTTGGCTTATTTGGATATTTGTCCACATCATGGGCTTGGTCAATTTTAAGAACCGAATGCGTGCGTTTGTTGACTGGATCGGATATTATATCCACAGAGATCAATACTTCAGAATGATCATTAAACCTAAGGAGCGAGAAGTTTAAAAATTGCTTAGAATTTAAAATGCTTTCGCTTAGTGCTTGAGCCAAGGGATCTTAATTCATCATACGGTACTCATTGGGCGAGTATCCTACCTTGTTCTTAAACAAGCGAGAGAAATGTTGAGGATGTTTAAACCCGAGTTCGTAAGCAATCTCACTTACTGTTTTTGAAGAATCAAAAATACGTTCCTTGGCCACTTCGATTAACTTGGCCTGGATTATCTCCAAAGCACTTTTGCCCGTTTCCTTTTTGATGAGGTCTCCAAAATAATTCGGGGATAGGTCCTGTTCCCTGGCAAAATAGCCAACGAATGGGCATCCTAATTCTCGAGCTTTACCTGAATGGATGTAGTTGTGCAGGGACTTTTTAAATTGATAAACCACACCATCGTTCACCGCATCACGGGTGATAAATTGGCGGTCATAAAAGCGTGAACAGTAGCGAAGAAACAGTTCAATATTAGATACAATAAGTTCTTTGCTATGCTTATCTATATCTCTTTCCAGTTCAAATCGGATTTTTTCCAGGCAGTCGATAATAATTTGACGCTCTCGTTGAGATAAGTGGAGCGCCTCGCTCAATTCGTAAGAAAAGAAAGAGTATTTAGAAATGAATTGTCCAAGATTGGTTTTGAGCAATAAATCGGGATGGAACAATAGGGCATGGCCAGATGGTATATAATCATCACTATTTTCAATTTGGACAATCTGACCGGGACCTATGAACACCAAAGTGCCTTCTTGAAAATCATAATATTTTCTACCGTACTTTAGAATACAATCGGGGTTTTGCTTTAAGAATATCCCATAAAAATTAAAGCGAAGGGCCTCTATCCCATGCTGGGAGTTTCTTACTAGGTCGTGGAGATTCATAACACTGACCAATGGGTGTTGCGAGCTTTGATTAAAGCGATTGCAATAATCGTTCACTGTTTCCAAATTGATGACCTTGCTCATAGCCTAACAATGTAGGCAAAACAACCAATAGAAACAATGGTTCTCTTACATCAGATGAGTGAAACCGTAAAAAAGGTAGGCGTTTCTGTAAAATGGGTAAGAGCAGATGCTTTTCTACTGAATATCTTTGAGGTGAGCGGTGGAAAGACAAACGAAAAAATGTGGATGATGATTAAAGCTGAAAACGAAGCCGTATTTTAGATTAAAACAAAATATATTTTATTGAAGACAATGAACATTTTTGAAAGAATGATGCAAGGAGAGGAGATTCTCATGAACGACCCTGATTATACAAAAATTGGCATTGAGGTCAACAATACCATTGCGTTGTCCACAAAATTGAACGCTTCCCAGAATGTAAACGAAACTAGAGAAATATTGAGCAAGATTATTGGTTCTCCTGTTGATGCGAGTACCACGTTGTTCACACCTTTTTATACCAACTATGGAAAGAACATTTCATTGGGAAAAAATGTGTTTATCAACCATGCCTGCAGTTTTTTGGACCTTGGGGGAATTACTATAGAAGATGACGTTATGATCGGCCCGCGTGTAAGCATCACTTCGGAAAACCATCCAACCGACATCAAAACCAGGAAGACCATGGTGCCGAGCTCCGTTCTGATTAAAAGGAATGTTTGGATAGGAGCAAGCGCCACGATTCTCCCCGGCGTAACCGTTGGAGAAAATTCCGTAGTGGCAGCAGGAGCGTTGGTCAATAAGGATGTGCCTCCCAATACAGTTGTTGCCGGAATCCCAGCTAAAGTTATCAAGCATTTGGATAATTAACAGTACCTAAAGTGAAAACGTAATCTTTAATTACTATTTTCAAGAAAATAAGGCCAGTCAAGATATGTTAAGGGATTGATTGGCCGTATAAACCTTTAAAAACTATACCATGGCTACTACCAGTACTCAAATGAACAGACGTTTATTCTTAAAATCATCCACTTTGGCCGGAGGAGGTTTAATGCTTGGTTTTAGCTGGATAATGTCTTGCAAGGATCAAAAGAAAACGGTGGGAGAGGTAATGCCTGAAGATTGGATAGAGGTTAACGGGTATATTAAAATAGCCGAAAATGGTATGGTCACCATAATGTCCCCCAACCCGGAAGGCGGTCAAAATGTGAAGACTTCCATGCCCATGATCGTGGCAGATGAGTTGGATGCCGATTGGGATATGGTAGTGGTAGAACAGGCTCCCTTGGATACGGATAAGTATACCCGTCAGTTTATCGGGGGTAGTCAGGCCATTCGCCAAAGTTGGAAAAGTTTGAGACAGGCAGGAGCTTCTGCAAAATATATGCTGATGCAGGCAGCTGCGGAAAAATGGCAAGTGCCCGTTGATGAGCTATCAGCCTCAAAAGGAGAATTGTCCCATGCAGGAAGTGATAAAAAGGCGGGTTATGGAGAGTTTGCCACGGCGGCATCACAGTTAGAAGTTCCTGCCCCCGAGACCATCACACTAAAACAGTTATCCGATTTCACTATAATAGGTACCTCTAAAAAGAATGTGGATACCCAAAAAATTATCACGGGAAAACCATTGTTCGGACTGGACCATATTCAAGAAGGTATGCTCACGGCCATGATAGTACACCCGCCGGCCTTTGGTTTAACGGTTAAGGATTTTGATGCGTCTTCTGTAAAAAATATGCCAGGTATAAAGGATGTTTTTGCCATCAATACCTATGCAGATGATTACGAGTGGCAGTTTTTTGATACCAATTCGTTTTTGGATTTGGTAGTAGTTGTGGGCGATTCTACATGGGAGGTGATGAACGCTAAAAATGCACTTTCCTCCAATATTAATTGGGAGCCTCGACCGGATTTAACAGTGGCCCAAGACATGTTTGGTCGCAAGACCTCTACAAAGTTTCCTGCAGGCTTGGAAAGCACCTCGGACCATGACAGAAAGATGAAGGAGATGTCCAATCAAAAAGGAAACGAACGTAGAAAGGACGGTAATCCTGAAAAGGCATTGCGAGAAGCGAGCCATGTTCTGGAACGTTCGTACACAGCACCTTTTCTGGCCCACAACTGTATGGAACCGATGAACTTTTTTGCCCATGTGACCCCGGAAAGAGCGGAGTTTGTAGGACCCTTGCAAAAACCTGAGTTCACAGAAAAAACCTTGTCCGCCAGATTGGATATTCCCTTGGAGAAGATAAACATAAAAATGACCCGTTTAGGTGGTGGTTATGGACGCAGATCATACGCCCATTGGTTGGTCGAAGCAGGAATAATTTCCCAAAGAATGAACGCACCGGTAAAACTGATGTATACCCGGGAAGATGATATGACTTCAGGAATATATAGACCGGCGTACAGAGCAACTTACAAAGCGGCTTTGGATGAGGATAAAAACCTTACCGGGCTTCACGTAAATGCGGGTGGAGTTCCGCAAAGTCCATTATATGCCAATAGATTTCCTGCTGGAACCTTGGATAATTATCTGGCTGAGGATTGGACGATACCTTCCAATATTACAGTGGGTTCTTTTAGAGCTCCCAGTTCTAACTTTATGGCCTGTGCCGAACAGTCATTTTTGGATGAACTGGCAGAGGTAATGGGGAAAGACCCTATTGAAATGCGATTGGAACTATTGAGCAGGGCCGAGACTAGCCCCGTTGGCGATAGAAAGGACTATGACCCTGCAAGGTACAGAGGTGTTTTAGAGTTGGTCAGGGATAAATCGAATTGGGGCGAGGAAAAACCTGGTATCCATAGGGGAGTGGCAGCATATTTTTGCCATAATTCCTATGTGGCCCAAGTTCTCGATCTGGTGATGGAGGACGGAAAACCAAAAGTGGAAAAAGTATATTGTGCCGTGGATTGTGGCATTGTTATCAATCCCGATGCTGCCAAGAACCTCTTGGAAGGTGCTGTTGTGGACGGTATAGGTAATGCCATGTTCGGTTCCTTGAGTTTTGAAAACGGTAAACCCAACAAGAAAAATTTTGACGACTACCGAATGATTCGCATGCTTGAAGCACCCAAAAATATAGAGGTGCATTTTGTGGACAACCAAATGGACCCAACGGGCTTGGGCGAACCTGCCTTTCCGCCCATTTTCCCGGCTTTGGCCAATGCTATGTACAGGGCTACCGGAAAACGGTATTACGATCAGCCTTTTGTGTAGGATTAAAAAATGCTTTAGTACAGCATAATCATGATTTGAATTTCTTAATTTTGCGGCATGCAAACAAAAACTGAGAGATCCGTATCCCCGTTCAATCAAGAATTAAAGTTGAAAGGGTTCAATGTGTTCAAGATTGAAGAGGATAGTAGTGCTACTAAAATATACAGTCGAAAGGATTTTTATAAAATTTGCTTGACGACAGGGAAAAGTATCATCAACTATTCGGATAGAAGTTTTGAACAGGAAGGCACCATTTTGTTTTTTGGAAATCCTCACATCCCATATTCTTGGGAAACCATTTCTACTAGCTATGTTGGTTATACCTGTTTGTTTTCGGAAGAGTTTTTAAATATGTCGGAACGCTCCGATAGCATCCTTAAGTCACCTTTATTTAGTTTTGGCGGAACTCCGGTTCTAAAACTGACAGAAGACCAACGGTTGTTCTTGAACAGTATTTTTGATAAGATGATTGAGGAACAGTACACGGACTATTCCTTTAAGGATGAACTGATTAGAAACTACATCCATTTAATTCTTCATGAGGCGCTAAAAATGCAGCCATCTGAAAAATACGAACAACATCAGAGTGCCGCTTCTCGTTTGACCAATGTGTTTTTTGAACTGTTGGAAAGACAATTTCCTATCGAGACGGCTGACAATCCATTACAGTTAAGGAGTCCTCAGGACTATGCG
Organism: Flagellimonas chongwuensis; assembly: GCF_013376415.1. Classification (GTDB taxonomy): domain Bacteria; phylum Bacteroidota; class Bacteroidia; order Flavobacteriales; family Flavobacteriaceae; genus Flagellimonas; species Flagellimonas chongwuensis. The sequence goes on along the minus strand of NZ_WYET01000007.1, from coordinate 389,068 downwards.
GACAATCTTTCTGTACACGTAAATTATCTCAATAAATCCATTAAGGAAGTAACGGGCAAATCTACAAGTGCGCACATTTCCGAAAGAATAGTCACTGAGGCCAAAGCTTTATTACAGCATACCAATTGGAACGTAAGTGAAATCGCATATGCCCTAGGATTTGACTACCCGACCTACTTTAATAACTACTTTAAAAGATTAACAGGGACCACTCCCAAAGCTATTCGATCATATCGGTCATAAAATATTTGATTTTCTTAATTTTTGATGTGATTATCGTTATTCGAGGAGTCAACCCTCGCAATACCTTTGTGCCATATTCTTTAAACAATAAAGAAAATGAAACGCATATTATTTTTTTCAATCACAGCGATGCTTGTGTTCGGCACGGTGGTCGGTCAATCAAATCAAAAATCAAGTAAAATGAGTAGAACAGCAGAAGAATATACCTTTGAGTTGAGCGATAAGGTATCTAGACAAAGTGTAACATTTACCAATCGTTACGGGATAGCACTAGCAGGAGATTTATACGTTCCCAAGGCTTCGGAAAGTAAAAAGTTGCCTGCTTTGGCCATTAGTGGTCCATTTGGAGCAGTAAAAGAACAGGCTTCTGGATTATATGCCAATCAAATGGCCGAAAGAGGGTTTGTGGTTTTGGCATTCGACCCTTCTTACACTGGAGAAAGCGGTGGTGAGCCAAGGCATGTGGCATCTCCGGATATCAATACCGAAGACTTTAGTGCCGCCATCGACTTTTTAGGACTACAGGAAAATGTAAACCGTGAAAAGGTGGGAATCATCGGAATCTGTGGTTTTGGTGGTTTTGCCTTGAATGCAACAGCAGTGGACAAACGGGTGAAGGCCGTTGCTACGACCAGTATGTACGATATGTCCAGGGTAAATGCCAAAGGTTATTTTGATTCCACCACACAGGAAGAACGTACACAAATGTTGGAGCAAATGAGCCAACAACGCTGGATAGATGCCGAAAATGGAACACCAACGCTTTCTGGAGCAGGTTTGCCGAATGAAATCAACGGAGATGAACCAGAATTTGTACAAGGCTACTTTGATTATTATAAAACCGATAGAGGCTTTCACCCAAGGTCTATTAACTCCAATAGTTCATGGACGGTTATAACCCCGATTTCTTTAATGAATATGCCCATAATGTCGTATATTAAAGAGATTTCACCACGACCTATATTGATCATTGCCGGAGAGAACGCCCACTCCAAATATTTTAGTGAGGATGCGTATGAAGCTGCTAGTGAACCTAAGGAACTGATGATTATTCCAGGAAAGGTCCATACAGATTTATATGATCAATTGGATGTAATTCCTTTTGATAAATTGGATACATTTTTTTCAGAAAACTTATAATTTGAAAAGGGATTGTTTGCTGGTGCCACGGTCGGGTTTATACCGTGGCACTTATTCGCATTCAAACCAGTATCACACGGGCCATTCTATAAAAAATGAATTAAAGAAACATGAAAATATTCTTTATTACAGCAATTGTTTTGGTTTTTGGATGGATGTACTGGTTGTCAATCGATTCTAATAAATCAACAATTAAAGCACAGGATCAAATTATGGATACGAAATTGAAAATATCATTTGGCGAAACCCAACTTACCGCCACTTTGTTCGATAACCCCACATCACGGGATTTTATCTCCATGCTTCCTATAACCACGGAATTGGAGGACTACGCCAGTAATGAGAAGATATTTTATCCAGAACGTAAATTGGCAGATAGTGGGGCTCTGGCCGGATATAAACCATCAAAAGGAGATATCACCTATTATGCCCCATGGGGAGATGTAGCCATTTTTTATAAAGATTTTAGTTATTCAACTGGACTCATTAGCCTAGGGAAGATTGATGAAAATGGTGTTGATAAACTAAAAAATGCGGATGGCCCAGTGACCTTTGCTTTGATGGAAGAATAGTATTTCGGTCAAAACTTTATCCAAACCGGCTAAACTCATTAAAAGAAGAATACTAATTTTAAAGGTAAAGTAGTTTGAAAACAAGTTCTTATGAAAAATCTTTTAAAGGTTACAATATGGTCCATAGGTATTGTTTTGATGTTGGTAATGCAACAATCCTGTGGTTTGGATGATGGGACAGACCCAACTATAGAGGGGCCTGAAGGTTCTGAACAGGGAAGTGATGATGAGGAACCGGAAGCTCCAGAGGAAACGTTGGACCCGGTGGAGACCAATGAACCCAATACGGATTATTCACCGGCCTTTGAGGGACAAACACGCGTTTCAGGTGTTCTTACGAAAGCAACGTTTACAACTACGATTTTTGCAACCGGATTGTCCAGTCCTTGGGGGATGGCGAATCTTCCTGATGGTAGAATTTTAGTGACGGAAAAATCAGGAACCATGCGATTGGTATCTGCTTCTGGAACGGTAAGCGGTCCGATTATGGGTGCCCCCGCGGTAAATAGCTCTGGTCAGGGAGGTCTTTTGGATGTGGCAGTAGACCCAGATTTTGAGGAAAATAGAATGGTGTACTGGACATTTTCCCAAAATGGGCCCGATGGTACGGCAACTGCTGTAGCCAAGGGAAGATTATCGGATAGTGAGGACGAACTGGAAAACGTTGAAGTGATCTACACCGCCATTCCAGAATTTGAAAGTACGGCGCATTATGGTTCACGGCTGGCATGGGATGGGCAAGGAAATTTGTTCGTGAGTACAGGCGATAGGTCAAGTGCGGTTACTAGACCAGAAGCACAAGAACTTGATGCTGCTTTGGGCAAGGTGTTACGGATAACCACCAATGGAGAACCCGTTGCCGACAACCCGTTCGTCTCACAAGCTGGAGTTTTACCGGAAATTTATTCTTACGGACATCGAAACGTTCAAGGTCTGGCCATTCACCCTGTAACCGGTGACCTTTGGGAGTCCGAACTCGGACCAAGGGGAGGGGATGAGGTGAACTTGATTGAAGCAGGAGTAAATTACGGTTGGCCGACCATTTCATATGGTTTGGAGTACAACGGTGAAGCTATTGGTTCGGGAATCACCCAGCAAAATGGAATGGAACAGCCTGTCTATTATTGGGACCCTGTGGTATCACCAAGCGGAATCGATTTTTACTCGGGCAATGCAATTCCTGAATGGACAAACAATCTGTTTTTGGGAGCACTCAGCGGTCAGCATATAGTTAGGTTGGTGATAGAGGATAACATTGTGGTAGGTGAAGAGCGACTGCTGGAAGATGAGGGTCAACGGTTTAGAGATGTTCTTGACGGTCCAGATGATGCACTTTATGCCCTAACCGATGGTGATAATGCAGTGATTTACCGCATAGGTCTCTGATAAAAAACTGAAAAAAATAAATTGTAAAAGGAAAAAGAAGAAATGAAAGTAATTATAATAGGAGCAAACGGGAAAATAGGAAGATTGATAGCGCAAAAAATGAGCGCATCCGATGAATTTGAACCCACAGCTCTTATACGAAAGGAAGAACAGAAAGCATATTTCGATTCGATAGAAGTTCCGGTAATCGTGGAAAGCATAGAAAATTCAGAAGAAAAGATCGCAACGGCCATTAAGGGATTTGATGCTGTAGTATTTTCCGCAGGTTCTGGAGGTTCCACAGGACCCGACAAGACGATAGAGGTTGATTTGTTTGGCGCTGTCAAAACCATTGAGGTAGCCAAAGCGAACGCTATCTCACGTTTTGTAATGGTAAGTGCCGCATTATCGGATGATCCTTCAAGCTGGACAGCGCAGGGTATGAAGCCTTACTATATTGCCAAACATATGGCGGACAAAGAGTTGAAGCGAAGCGGTTTGGACTACACGATTCTCCGTCCGGTAATGTTAACGGATGACGAGGATGCAGGTAAAATAACCATTCAATCCGACCCTCATCAGTTAAATAAAGAAATTCCAAGAGCTGCCGTAGCTGAGACAGTTCTTAAAGTTCTTCCTAACAGCAATACCCATTCAAAGATTTTTGAAATGAGCATGGGCTCTTTAGGTATTGGCGAAGCAATAACAGAATTTGTCGCCTAGTCAACCCGTATGAATCATGGTGCCCCTGTTGATCCGAAGTTTGATGCTCCTAACTTTTGATTGGATTTTAATGAAGCTTTTTAATCGAGGGAGGACATACCCATTGAACTTTGATTTAGGAATACTGGTCCACAATCATGTAAGCCGTTTGAGCAGTTCCTCTTTACGTCTTATTGCGACCTCTATCTGGTTGCCATCGACTAAGGAAATGTGGCCACCTTTCCCCTTACTATAGGACTCAACAAATTTCAAGTTCACCAAATGTGATTTATGAACTCTGAAAAAGTCATTGCCCTCAAGCATTGATTCAAAAAATTTTATGGTTTTGGAAGCGGTTATTTTTTTTCCTGCTGAGGTATATATATTCGTGTAATTGACATCCGATTGAAGTCGTATGATGTCCTTGGCATCTAGCATGGTATATCCATCGACGGTTGGAATGGCTATTCTTTTGGATGTTTCGCTACCTTCCTTAAAATTATGAAACAGGATATCTATTTTTTTCGATGTATCCTTTAGTCCCCTCTGCTGTCTTAATCTTTGTAGGGAACGTCTTAGATCATCTTTATCAACGGGTTTCAGGAGATAATCGAGCGCGGAGAATTTAAAGGCTTTTAGGGCATAGTTATCATAGGAGGTAGTAAAGATGATTTCAAAATCGATTTTCTTCATTGCTGCCAAAAGATCAAAACCTGTCTGGTTTCCTAGTTGAACATCGAGAAAAAGGATATCAGGAGAGTTTTCGGCAATAATTTGTTGTGCGTTTTCAACAGTTTTGCAACAAGCAATTATTTCGATATCGGGCGCTTCGGCCCCCAACTGTTTTTGTAAACGGTTGATGCAATGTTGCTCATCATCCACAATAATGGCCTCTAACATATCTTTTTAAAATTGGAGCTCTAAAGGAAGCTTTATTTCCACACGGAAACCTTCTGCTTTGTCCATTAGTTCTATAGAGCCTTTAGTGTTCTTTAAATGATTTATTATATCGATCCTACTACTTGTGATCTTGATTCCGTATGAGTCTTTTGTCTTCTTCTCTTCCCTATTTTGTCCTGACCTTCCGACCCCATCATCTTCCACTATGTATTTTAACATTGTCCCGTCTTTTGCGATTCTAATATCAATATTCCCCCCTCCTTTTTTAGGGGCAATGCCGTGCCAGATGCTATTTTCAATAAAGGGTTGTAAAATGAGCGGGGGAACTAGGACATTGTCCGGTTCCAAACTGTTGTCCATAGAGACATGGTACTTTAACTTATTATCGAACCTTAAGCCTTCAATCTGCATGTATAGTTTCATTAACTCAATGTCCTCCTCAAGTGTTATCCATTTTTTTTCCGAATTTTCAAGTATGGACCGTGTCAATTTGGAAAACTTGACCAAATAGTCATCTGCCTGCTCAATGTCGTTTTTTGATATAAAATCACTGATAGAGTTCAGGGAGTTAAAAATAAAATGGGGGTTCATTTGAGAACGGAGCGCCTTCAACTCGGTCTCGGCCACTTTTGCATTAAATTCGGCCAATTTTCTCTTTTCCAGTGCATCCCTTCTCCTTTTGTACAGCAAATATCCCATGATTGAGAAGACTAATAAAAGTATGGCTCCAATCAGGTATCCGTTCTTGACCAGTTGTTGTCTTTTGATTTCTTCCTGTGCCACCGCTTGTTGGCGCTCCATTTTAAACTGCATCTCCTTTCGGGTCAATTCCGATTTTTTTTCCTCGTTTACTACACTGTCCCGTAGTTGTACATGTTTTTTGAAGGCATCGAGCGCCTCTGGTAATTTTCTGTTATGCTCATAGACTTCGCTAAGGACTTCCCAAGAGTCGGATTGCCACTCCACAGCATCAATCTCCTTGGAAAGAGCCAATGCTTTATTTGCATTTGTTTCGGCCAGGTCATAGTCATTGAACAAAAGGTATATCTTACCTATGCTGTTCAAAGCTGAAGCCTCAATGTATTTATTGTTTATTTGCTCGGCTAATTCGGCAGCTTCCAAATAAAGGGAAAGCGCTTTTTCGTTTTCATCAAGTTTTTTATAGGCCAGAGCAAGATTGTTTGTGATTGCAGCTATAAATAGATCGTTCTCTTCAAGTTTGGACAGGGACAATGCCTTTTCCAAATAGGAAACCCCTTCTTCGAACCTTTCGGTATCGTTGTAGATTATGGCGATGTTGGAAAGTGCCTTGATTTCATCCGCCCTATTTCCCATTTCCTGTGATGTGGTGAGATAGGAACGATAATTTTCCAAGGCCAGATCATATTCTTTTAGATCAGCGTGTATATTTCCGATGTTGCTCAACAAGCTTGATTGTAGTTGTCGGTCGTTAGTTTTGTGACTAATGGCCAATGCTTTTTGATATTGATCGAGAGCTTTGATATTATCTCCAAGAACATAATGTAGGTTGCCCATTTGACGATGGGACAAAGCTTCACCCAATGCCCAATCGGTTTTTTCGGAAATTGATATTGCCTCTTCCATAAGTGGAATGGCCTCATTGGGGTCAAAATAAGTTAATTTGTTGGCCAGTTCAATGAGTAGTCCTGCCCGGATTGTATCCATTGTGGAATGTCCCTTCAATTCATTTTTTAGAGAATCGATTTCATTTCCCTGTCCAAATGCTCCAAACGGTATTAAGAGAATAAAGAGTAAGTAGAATGCAATTTTGTTTGGTTGAAGCATGTGATGAGGTTAGTTGAAACCAAATTTAAGCCATTTGTTACATTAATCCGCTGTTATGCCCTGTTTTACGGATATTAAAAAAAAGGTGACGGAAAAATTAAAAATATGCACGTTAAATAATTGGTCTTGGCATGGTGGCTTGGTTCTATATAGTTTAGAGCTAGCTATATCATCAAACCATTGACTATAATGAAGCATATGTTTTCAATTTTTCTGTACCTCCACTTAATTTTCCTTGTCGTTGGTTGCAGTTCAGATGATGGGAATTCATCAGAGGAAGGTAATCAGAACGAGGTTCAGGGCACCATACGACTATCGGGAGAGGAAACCTCGGAACTTGGGGAATCCTTGAAAGTTGGCAATATCGAAGTAGCCAATGCCACTCTTTCCGGTACGGACAAATCGGTAATATTATTGTCCGAGAACATTACTGTAGTAGATAACGAATTTGTGTACAGCGATGATCAGAATGGATTTGTGATTGTAGCAGCGGATTTTTCCACCGGAGGTTCTCCCGATGTGGACAAGACCGTTTCCATGACCATTGTGAGGAACGGAGAGGAGTTTAGACATGCCTGCACCTCGCCCTATCTCAGTTTTTTTACGGATTGCGGAGAGGGATTCGGTGTGGATTTTGAAGGGAAAAAGGTCACTTTTGAAAATACGACAGTGATCAATACCGAAGATGAAGCCATACTTACCTTGGATGGTACCGTAACATGGGAGTAAAATTCACAGGATTTAGAAGCAGGATGAAATTCAAGGTGATCATATGTTTATTCTTGGGTTTGGTGTCCCACGCTTTTGCACAGACAAAAGGTTCTATTGTCTACGCGCCGCCTTCTGATGATTTTGTTTCCATCGAGCTCCAAGAATTTAAGGGACTTCCACGGCTGGGCGTTATGGACAACTATGGCGCCCGGAATGTAAACCCAAGGGGAGGCGTGCGTGTAGGGGGTAGGAACTCCGCACAGCTTGAAAAAAGCAAAATGGTGGCCGATGGCAGAAATGCTTTTTCACTTCTTGTCAGTTTAAAATATGTAAAGCCATTTATGGGTGATCTGGACAAGCAAAGTTTAACGACGGTAAAAGGCAATATGTCTAAAACAGAGGCTAATTCCGCTTTACTACAGCGATTTTTATTGAGCCAAGTAGCTCCAAACCTATGCTTGAACGATGATTGCAGAAATGCAGGCCGCGGCAGCAATGAATTTGAGAGACTCCGAAACTACAAGACTTTTGTAGACAAATTTTTAGAACCGCTTCTAAAGTGGAGCCAGCAGGTTTTTATGAACGGAGAATGGTTGATCTATCATGTTTCCACGCTTAACATTGGCGGTAATTATGACTTTGATAGGGGAGGTTATTGGGTATATCACTCCTTGGTGCTCAATGATATTTTTCCAATGCGGCAAGGTGTGATGAAACGGGTGGTATTTGAACCTTTAAGCCCTTATGAACAAGCACTTGTAAACAAGTTGGAAAATCCTAAGGGCGCTCCGTTTTTTCTACAAATGGATGCGCAAACGGCCGAAGATTTCAAAAAGAAGGGAAACAATCGATTATATCTGGTCAAAAAAATCAAGTTGAGACCTTTGGATAAAGAGTTGGGGGACCCAACAGAGCCAATCGAGTTCGGATACAGCCATGAAACTCCAGACTTAGAAATTTATACGGACCAAGGATTGACCGAGCATTACAGAACACTTCTCATGAATGACCTCACTCTTAAAAATTAATGTATGGAGCAGCGTATATGGATTGTTCTTTTGCTTTTGATACAAATAGTCGTACACGGACAGTCGCCAGAAATGGTGTTTGAGCCACCTTCGCCTGATTTTATATCCCTTTCCTTACAGACGCACGAGGGAGAGCTTCGTTTTGGCAATCAAGATGAATATTTTCTGAAGTCCGATGGAACCTATTTCAAACTTGGGGATGATGGTTATTTTGAAACGGACAAACGCTCCAGCCATAACAGGGCCAGTAGACACGCTTTTGTGGAACTGCTTAAAATGAGGTTTAAAAAGGAAATGTTCAATGCAATGGACAAGACCTATTTTACCGAAAGAAAACAGAATATGTATGAAGAGGAAATTAAATCCCATACCGCCCAACAACATACACTGACCTTGGCCAATGCCCTCTGCAACAAAAAACAATCCATTCGCTTGTTTTGCAATCCAAAGGAGGAGGACTGTACCTCTGCTTTTCCAAAGGATGGGTATTATAATGAACCGAGGAATATTAAAGGGTGGGGAGGAAGAGGTGCTTCGGAATTTCAAAAATTAAGGGCATATACCACATTTGTTGAAGAGTTGTTCCCATCCGTGGAACAATGGGCGGATACTTTGTATCCGGATAATACATTGGAAGGGTATTATGTGGTAAAGGTGCAATTGGAACAATACGATTTTAAGGCTGGAGGATATTGGTTTCACACCCACCAATTTCATAACCGAGGTTTTTTGTTGTCATGGTATGATCTACAACCGGCCAATTCTTCCGAACGTAAATTGCTGCATCCCAATGGTTCTTCCCTATTGTTGCCAATGGCACCGGACAAGGCAGAGGATTTTTCCGAAAAGCACCAGCAAATTTTTCTAGTGTTCAAGGTATCCGTATCCCTAAATGGGTTAGAAAATTATCGTGCCGACCAACTCAAAACCACTTTTAGTTTAAGCAGCCCGGTAATTACAATATACGGTGATGATGCCCTTACAAAGAAAGTGGCTGAAATGGATATTGGTTCGGTGGAGATTAAAACACGATAATTTGCAGATATGAAAAGATTAAGAATACACATGATTCTGGTGATGGGACTTGGTTGCATGATAATGCCCATATCCCTCCAAGGTCAGTTTTTAAAAAAGCTGAAGAAAAAGGTAGAGGACAAGATTGTCAATAAAGCCAGTGAAAAAACCGATGAACTTTTAAATGGGGAAGGTGCCCGGAATGATTCGGGCAATGTCAAAAATACCAAGGAGACAGAAAACGGCACTATTGGGGATAATGCATCGGCAAATGGTTCAAAGCCCACTATCCAAGACAATAATATTATCACCCATAAAGCCCCGAACAAAGACTTTATTGATATTGTGATACAGTCTCACAAGGGATTGCCCAGATACGGCGACGTCTATTATTTGAGAGGTAAGACAGCATCTACCAATAGCAAAGCCTATAAAGCTTTACTGGAGCTGAAATATATGAAGGAATTATTGGAGCAGATGGACAAGTCCAAGTTAACAACGTACAACTATGCGCAAGATGATACAAAGACCAAGTATTCCAATAAAGCACAACATCATTTGTTGATGCTCGGTAAGGATGTGCTTTCCGATGAACGTCTGCAAGAATACTTTTGTGATGCTGAGGCCAAATCGCCTTGTAACTTCTACAATACCGCCGGAGAAAGAAGCTTGGTGCCCAGTTGGGGAGGTACAAGAAACAACGAATTTGCTCAAAACCGAAGTTATACGGCATTCATACAAAACCATCTTGAAGCCTTGGAAGCATGGAGCAATACGTTTTTCCCCAATGATGAGCAAATCGCCTATTTTGTTGCGCGGGGCGCTGTCAATGGAAAGTATGATTTTAAGAATAAGGGGTATTGGATACAAAACATATTTTCCATCGGGGGTGATTTTATTTTGCACAATACCAATTTTATGCCCTATACCGAAAATGAGAAAACTTTAAAGCACAGTTCCAAAAGTCTCTTCTTACCGGTAGAACCTTCAAAAGCAAAAGAGTATGCCCTTACCCATGTTTCTCCTGTTTTTGTGGCTTTTAAAGTGAAGGTCTTCCCAAAAATTATTGCACCGGACCAAATACAATGGGAATTCCAATTGGAAGATAGCAATGTGGAATTTTATAAGGATGGTCTCCTAAGTCAAAAATTAGGTGAGGTTGATATGAAAACTGTAACATTTAAGGATTAGAAGATGAAAATTATTCGTTCCAAACAAATTCGACCGTTGATGGTGATGGTATTCATACTGGTAATGCCACAGTGTACCAATGCCCAGTTTTTTAAAAAATTGAAAAAGCAGGCCGAAGAAAAAATAATGAAAAAGGCCGATAAAAAAGTTGATGATCTATTCAACGGTAACAAGAAAAGCGAAGATCAGGAGGTATGGCATCAATCTGGAAATGTGGACAACGGGAGCAAAGGGGGGAATGCACAAGAAGCGAACAAACCGGAAGAAAAAATCTTGTACGACCATTCAGATTACCTTGTTTACAAATCGCCAAATCCTGCGGCGTTCAAGGATATAGTGATTCAAAAATTTAAAGAGCTTCCAAGATTCGGGGCCATTGATTCATATATGGACAGGGACAATCCCAAAAAAGTGGATCTCTCCAAAGATGCTGCGGATAAAAGAAATCTCACAGGTTTGGGGTATTCCGGATTCCACCACTTGGTACGCATCCATATGTTAAAAGAACATTTTAAGGTTATGGATAGGACCGCGCTTACTGTTCGTACCAAAGGGAAAATCATAGAAAAGGAGGCAAAATCCAGTTTGGCCCAAAAAGTATTAAAGGAGTTTGCCTTTACCATGGGTACGGATGCCCTTAAAAAGGAATACTTTATGAACGATTGGAGCGGAACCGGAAAAAGTGCTTTGGTGAGGGAATGGGGAGGCCATCAGGCTGATGATTTTACCGAAAACGAACGATATGTCGATTTTGTAGAAAAGTATTTGGATGAAATATTGGAATGGAGTTCGGATTTTTTTTCTGATGGTTCACAGGATTTTCAATTGGTGCATGCCATTAAGTTTTATGGTCAATACGATTTTGACAAAGGAGGGTTCTGGGTACAGCTTCCCATTGAACGACAGTCCATGGAAGTTTCGTCCTTGGGCTATTTCAACGAGTTTTCTCCCAAGACATCTTACGGGAACCAAATAGCGAACACTATGGCCCAAGTAGAATATATCAATGGATACGTATTGTTTAAAATGGACCCAGGTAAGGCCGAGGCCCTCATCAACGACAAAAGTGTACTTCTTCAACTCACCATGAAGGTTCGGTCGGTATTTAAAGCATTTGAAACAAGCAATCCATTTGTTTATGGAGCCGATTATACCTATCATTTCTTGGATCCGACCTTAGAATTGTACTCAGATGCATTATTGACAAAGAAGATAGGCGAAATAGACCTGGAGAACTTGATTTACAAAGAACCTGATTGAGTTAACTCCAGAAATATTTCAAAACCACGAAAGCACAATTATTTACCATTTCTTGTTATATACCTCGGTTAAGATTTCGGCCAATTTTTCTTCGAATACTGGTTTTACAACATATCCGGTTATTTCTTCAAAATTCTGAGCCCTTTTCAAGTCACTGGGATCGTCGGAAGACGTTACCATAAATATATCCACATTTTGACTGGGAAGGGAGGGTTTCATTTTTTTAAATTCCGCTAAAAATCCCCATCCGTCCAAAAAGGGCATGTTTATATCCAATAGGATTACCTCGGGCAAGGGTACGTTTTCTTTTAGGCACATAGAAATGTATTCAATGGCCTGTTCCCCATCCGTAAATGTGTTTATGGCAATTTCTTCTGATAAATTGCTCAATATCTTTTTGGTTACAAATAGATAGACTTCATCATCATCGACTAATAAAATTCTAGGTTTTTTCATATCCTTTTAAATGTAATTTTAAACGTTGTTCCCACGCCTTCTTCACTTTCTACCTCCAATGTGGCGTCCATGGCCTCTAATTGGGATTTTATTAAAAATAGCCCCATTCCCTTGCCAGAGATATTCCGGTGGAACCTTTTATAGAGCTTAAAAATATTTTCCCCGTGTCTATCTAGATCAATACCGAGGCCATTGTCCTTTACATAAAGCACTTTGTGGTCGTTTTCCCAACTGCTTTCAAAGATTATATGGGATCGGGTGTCTGGTTTTCTATACTTAATGGCATTGGACAGGAAATTCTGTAAGATGCTCTTCATATAAAATTTGGAGGATTTGATGGAATGCCATGCATCCAGCTTGTAAACGGTCTCAAAATTTTGTGCTTCATCATCCAAAAGGGTTTCCACAAAATCTTTCTTGACCTCTTGTAGCAATAAAAGGAGGTTTACATTTTCTACCTGTAATTCCTTATTGTTCAAAATAGAAATATAAGTGCTTACATCCTCTGTAAGTGTATTGATGTTATTGGAAATGGTTTGCAACTTGGGAAAAAGTTCCATAAAGGTTTGCTGATTTTTGGACTTGTTCAACAGATCTACAATTATGGACATGCTGGTTACCGGTGCTTTTAGATTATGGGCCACAACATAGCTGAAATCTTCCAGTTGTCGGTTACGTACCTGAAGACGTTCATTGGAAAGCTTTACAAGCTCATTGGTAGATTTTAACTGGGCCTGACTGCTCAATAATTGTTTGTTTTTTTGCTGAAGTTGGGTGACGAAATTCTTTTTTTCTCTCTGAGTTCGGGCATAAATCAAAGCAATCAAGATGATTACGATTAAGGTAAGGATGTTGAATAGAATCAGATTCTTTCTAATGGTCTGCAATCTGCTTCTTATATAAGAAGGAGGGATTTCCTGAATTATGGCCCAATCGTTATCGGTAACAATCTCTGCCATATCGGTGTAGCGGTTCATTCCAACATCCTTTTCAAACCCCGTTCTTACATTTTGATGTACCCATAAACTGCCATTTTCCATAAAGAAAGTATCTCTCGGAAAAATCAATTTTTTGAGTTCTAGTTTCTTTTTGATTACGGAGTCTACATGGCTCATACTGGCCTGATGAGGTAAAACATTATCAGAAAGATTGGTGGTGATTATGTTTCTATTATTATCCAGTAGATAAAAATTGTCGCCGGAAATCCTGGTCTTAAGTAAATCAAAAATTTTGTTCATGTTAAAATTGATTACTGCCAGACCAACTTGGGCATTGTTGATGTCATATATAGGGGTCACTCCTCGAATAACTGGTTTATGTGGAGTTTCCAAGACACCATTTTCCCTGTTGAGTTCTATGGATGAAACATATACTTGCCCCTTTCTTAAAGAAAGCCCTGCCTGAAAATAACCTCTATCCACTTTATTTTGCAGGTCGGAAGGGGCCATACTATCTTGGTCTACTTTTTCATACCTCACTAGTTCGTTGCCATGAAGGTCGATTAGCCGGAACTGTTCGTACACATCCAACCCCTGCATGGTTCTTATGTAATTATTTAAAAAATCAGGGTTTAATTGGTTTTTATTAGAGAAGGATGCTGGAAATGTAACACCCGACCAAAAAGAGGTGATATCTATCAAAACCATGCTTTGATCTATCAAATTATAGCTTTTGCTCAATATATTTCGTTGCTGTATTTGGCCCATATTGGCAATGAGGCTTTTCTTTTGGAGATTGCCCCAAACAAGTGTAAATATTAAGAGGGGGATATAAAGTGCCGCGGCTGTTTTAATAATCCTATTCCACATAAGAAGGTATTTTAAACAAATTGATCAAATCAACTCATTGAGGTGTTGTATTTGTAAAAATTTATCTATGTTTTTTGTAGGAGAACTATAATCAAGATACATAGATTTTATCTTATACTAAAATTTCACGGATATATTTGGTTTTAAAATGAAGTTGTTTCAAGTATTTCGAAAGAACCGATATAGTCTATTTTTATTTGCGATTACCTATTGCCGTTGAGGTAGGCTATAATTGGAATTGGTGATGCCCAAAGTGGTATTTGATGTTTTTTTATACTGATATCCAAGATTTCCCAATGCAGGTCATCGAATCTTTCTTTTGTTCATCCACTTCAATTAGAAACACTATGCTAAACCAAGCACCTTTAAGTAAGTACATTGATTTACTTTAATTCCAGTTTAACATTTTATTATACAACGTTTTGGTGAGGGAATCTGTTCCTTTGTATATTTTCGATTTATAATACATTTAGCGTATGACGGTTTGGATTATCTTCCTGTTGGGCATTCTTGTTTTTTTAGCTTTGGATTTGGGAGTTTTCAATAAAAATGCCCACGTGATAAGCGTTAGGGAGGCATCAATATGGACTGCGGTCTGGGTTTCTTTGTCCATGCTGTTCTCGGGAGTTATCTATTGGCTATACAATACCGGTAAAATAGATAATGTTGATGGCCTCGAACCTATGGAAGCCACAATAGATTACATTACCGGTTACCTTATTGAACTTTCCTTGAGCATTGACAACATTTTTGTTATTGCTGTAATTTTCACTTCTTTTCAAATACCACAAAAATATCAGCATCGTGTTTTGTTCTGGGGAATTCTGGGTGCCATAGTTTTTAGGGCCCTAATGATATTTTTTGGAGTGGCGCTCATCAAAAAATTCAGTTTCACGACCTATATTTTTGGAGCGTTTTTAATATTTACGGCCATAAGAATGGTTACTTCCAAAGAAAAACCTTTCGAACCCAAAAAATCTTTCCTCTATCGGAATCTTCGAAAAATTATGCCCATCACTTCACACATGGATGGACAAAAGTTTTTTGTTAAACTACGACACATTACGGCGGCCACCCCGTTGTTCATGGCATTGATAATTATTGAATTTACTGATGTTTTGTTCGCCTTGGACAGTGTTCCGGCTATATTGGCCATTACGTCCGATCCTTTTTTGGTATTCAGTTCAAATATATTTGCCATTTTGGGTCTTAGGTCCATGTACTTCTTTTTGGCTCACATGATCAATAAGTTCCAATACCTTAAATATAGTTTGGTCGCTATCTTAAGTTTTGTGGGGATTAAAATGATTTTGGCGCACCATGTTAAATTTCCTCAATGGATTTCATTAGGGTTTATAGGAGTTGCTTTGGGACTGGGGATTTTGGTTTCTTTCCTAAGGGAAGATAGGGCAGATTAAAAAGGTCTTTTTAAGAGATTGAGCACAAAAAAGCCCCCAAATAAATTTGAGGGCATGTCTCAAGAATAATTGAAAACGGTTATAGTCTTTCTATTTCCTTTTTCAAAGCTTCTTTGGAATTTCCTGTCTTTTCCTGAAGTTTTCCCAACATTTGGTCAAACTTTCCTTCGGAATATTTCAGGTCGTCATCGGTAAGCTCACCATATTTTTCTTTGAACTTTCCTTTTACCTGTTTCCACTTGCCTTCTAATTGATCATTGTTCATATCTGTATAATTTAAATTAATAATTATACATCCAATGTATTTCTTTCCATCGCGGGAGATCGCCCCGGAAACTTAAAATATTAACGCAATAAAAAGTTTAGCTTTTCTACTGTTACTAAAAGGCTGATGATGTCTTTAAAGACAATAAAAAAGTCAAATGGGGCAAGCGTAACGCCTTGATTTTTTAAATTTTGAAGAGGTGGGATATGAAATCTTACAACAAATCAAAAATTAGTGTTATGCCAAATCCACAAATAAAAAATGAAGAACAATATGAAGCTCTGAGGGATAAGGGTTATAGTAAAGAAAAGTCGGCCCGAATCGCAAATACACCAGATGCCGGAAAAAAAGGGGGCAAAGCAAACCCTTATGAAGAATGGACCAAGCAAGAGCTTTATAAAAAAGCCAAGATGATAGGTATAGAAGGCCGTTCAAAAATGTCGAAGAAAGAGCTCATAGGTGCTTTGAGAAACCACTGATAAAAGCGATTTCAATTTAAATAAGTTTATGAATTATATCCACCCAAAAATAATCCGCCAGATTTTTATTCTCCTTTTAATTATATTGATTGGAGGATTGATCATGTTGGAAATGGCGCCCTATTTTTCGGGAGTGCTCGGAACCATAACTTTGTTCGTATTGTTGAAAAAGCCCATGAAAAAAATGGTGGACAAAGGATGGAATCCAGTACTGTCTGCCAGTTTATTAATGGTAATGTCCTTTTTCATTATACTGTTACCGATTTCGGGAGCCTTGCTCATGTTGGGAAACAAAATCAGCAAGGCGTTGGATAATTCGGAAAAGCTCACATCCATCATAAAATCGCAAATACAGTATTTTGAAAATTTAGTGGGGTACAAATTCAGCTCACAAGTAGATGCTTCCGCTGTATCCGAATGGCTATCGGGAAGCCTACAAGGTTTGGTGGGCGGCACGTTCAATACCGCAATCGCCATATCCATAATGTACTTTCTCCTTTTTTATATGCTCACCAATCAGAAAAAATTATATAAAACTCTTTACGATTATATTCCGATAAGCAATAAAAACTTAAAGGTAATAGGGTGCGAGATAAGGGATATCGTTAGAGCAAATACATTGGGTATCCCGTTGGTGGCATTGGCCCAAGGGGTGGTTGCTTTGATAGGTTTTTTAATATTTGGAATCGAAAACCCATTTTTTTGGGCTCTCATGGTTACCATTGGCTCCATGATTCCCTTTGTAGGTAATTTTTTAGGAACCCTTCCGGTCTTTATACTCTCCTTGAGCAATGGGGAAACCTTTCAAGCTTGGGGGATTCTGATATATGGGATTGTTGTGGTAGGCTTAACGGATAACCTCATTAGATTGTACGTGCTCAAAAAACTGGACGATGTGCATCCACTGATTACCTTGATAGGGGTTATTGTGGGAATACCGCTGTTTGGATTCATAGGCCTGGTTTTTGGCCCTTTGCTGATCAATCTGTTTTTAGTGATCGTAAGGATATACAAAAGGGAGTATGGCAAAGAAAATCTTTGATAAAGTGTAAGTTAAAAATCAGAAAATTCACGATTCCTCATAAAAAACGATGGGAGTTCTTAAACGCAATAGCGTCAAAATAATAAGGTTTAGCAACAACCGATTTGAATTGATAAAAGTATACTTAAATAAAAAAAGAGCAATGAAAAAAGAATTGGAACAAATCAGACTAGGTAACATAGCGGATACCAATCACGAAATTTTTGCTTTGCTAAAGCAAAGATACAGCCCCAGAACATTTAGGGAGGAGAAAATTAAAAAAGGCCAATTGAATCAACTTTTTGAAGCTGCACGATGGTCCGCCAGTTCAAATAATTTGCAACCATGGCGATTCATTTATGCCGAAAAAGGGGCCGAAGCTTTTGACAAGATTGTGGACTGCTTAAGTGATTTTAACAAGAAATGGGCTCCAGAAGCCCCTTTGCTAATGTTGGCCATTTACAAAGAAACAACGGATGAAGGAAAAGAAAACTTCCATGCGCTGCACGATTTGGGGCTTTGTTTGGGAAGTATGTCCGTACAAGCCCAATATTTGGATATAGGACTGCACCACATGGCCGGTGTGGATTGGAAAAAAGCCGAGAAAGAATTCAATGTACCGGACGGATACCATGTTTCATCCGCTATTGCTGTAGGATATTATGGTGGACAACTGGATAAGCTGCCCAAAAAACTTCAGGAAAGCGAGCAGGCCGACCGACAAAGAATACCTCAAGAAGATTTTGCATTTAAAGAGGTTTGGGAAAGTTGAATCCAGGTTAAGCCGGCCAAAAGTAAAACATTATACCAGTACAATGCCTAGGCAGCAAAGTCCGGTGTTTCAAAAAAGAGCCCCGAAAGAACAATTCCAAATATGATGAGTATGAGTATAGCCAATATGATTACAAATCCTAGCTTGGTAATACCGCTTTTTTGGAAAATATAGTTTCGTTTGGGGCTGTTTTCATCTTTAACCAGTTCCGTATTTTCTTGAGGCTGTTTTTGATCTTTCTTATTCATAATGAGTCATCTTAAAGTTGATGGCTAGGTTATTCCAATAATAATTATTGGTAGGGTGAAGCTATATGTTTTTGTTTTTTTAACTTAGCATATTCAAAAAAAATATTGACTCAAAAAGAGGAGAGCAACTCAGTGTTCTTCCATTGAAAGGCAGTAAAAAGTGTATTTTGGTGTTCTTTGTACGGATATTCTGATTAAATGGGTCAACAATCATTTTTTCTGAGATAGTCTCCGAACTTTATTTTGAAGTATCTTTAGTTAAAAGGATGAATTCTTGCTCCCCCCAATAAAGCAATCTCCTAGATCTTAAAATCAAAAGGAAATGGACTATTCGCAATTACTGGGGAAGAAACTTAATGATCTTCTGGAAAAAATATACGGAGCCGAAAACGGATTCGAAAGAGTAGGGAAATTGGCCGATAGTCCCTCTTTAAAAAACTTTTTTTTAGAAAAGGCGAAGGAACGCTGTCATTTTGGGCATGAGCTGAAAATAGAGATGATGAAGTTCAATCAAGAAATAAAGGAAAACGTAGGGTCTGCAGGAACATTGCAACAGGGATGGATGGATTTTTCCATGAACAGAAATGAGTCTGTTTTTGGGGAAGCGATATTGGCTGAGGGAGCAGCACTTGATTGTTATAGGGAAGTATTGCAGGAAATAGATTTGCCTTCCAGCCTAGAGGCAATTATTCGGCAACAAATGAACAAAATCTCCAATGACCTAAACATCATAAAAAGATTGGGGAAGATTGCACAATCATAAAAATCGCATAAGAATGGTTAAATCAAAATGGTAAAATTATTTTGAATGGCCATTTTTGACCTGAGTGTGGTATTCTTTTGGTGTGATATTGTACTTTTCCTTAAAGAGCTTGGAAAGATAGCTTCTGGAATTTATCCCTACCTTATAACTTATTTCAGTAATGTTCATATCGGTATTTTCCAGATATTCTTTGGTCTTTTCAATCCTGTAATTTCGGATGTATTCGTTTACCGATGCATTGTAAAGCCGTTTGAACCCAAGCTGTAATGTGGTTTGGTTTAGTCCCACTCTTTTTGCCAAACTAACAATATTGTCCATTCTGTTGAGCTCATCATGGATTATTTCCGCAGCTTTTTCAATTTTGGCCAAGGTGGCCTGCCTTAGTATTTTATGTTCCCCAGACCCGTTCAGATCATCTAGATATTGTTGTAACTGATGTGAAAGTATTTCACATGCCTTGCCTTCCTGATATACAGTCTTCATAAAATCAGTTAGATCACACTCTGTAAATTCTTCCATAAACTTTGCAATTTCCAGACTGTAATGGGACTTGTGATAAAACAGTTGGGTACCGTTCAGGTCACGGAAGAGATCCATCAAATCTGTATTCATTTCGGAAAGAAATTCACTGATCTTATCCTCAAAAAGTTTCCTGTTGATTTCCAAACTATAAACACAAATGGGTTGATTGGCCGGAAAACGGAATATATGGTTGTTGTGTGGCGTGCTCGATAAAATAGCGTTCTCCAATCGTTGTATTTCATGCTCACCATCGGTTCCTTCAAACTTATGCAGAATTGGGCACTCTCTGTTAAAAATCAATTTTAAAGGGTGTACCAATCCTTTTTTTAATTCCAGTACCAGCTCTTTTTTTAGGCGGAAATCAAATTCCAAAACACCCACTCCGTTTTCAAAACAAGTACCCTTAATAAATCCGGAACCCAATTTGGACGGTAACCGTATACAGTGTTCGTTGTTTTCTTCCTCGACCCCTATTTTAAGATTATCGGCCAGGTCGTTGATGAATTCTTTGGTGTCCGTATCACGTATTTCAAATGTAACGCTCATTGCTATAATCTGTATGGCTAGGCTATGGCCGGGCTATTATCAACTTGTAAAAAGAAGATTGCCAAAGACCCTATTATTTAGTTTTAAACTGTTAATTACGTATATTTTTCAATTATGTGCCAATTTTATTTTTTAAATGGGTCAAGAATGTTAGTTTCTGTGTCAACTAAAATAGTTGTATTTTCTCATATTTGATGAAAATGACATGAGGTATGGAAAATGAAAACGCAAAACATGAAAAGGATTATATAAAAGCATATCAGGAAAAGGGATATACTGCCAATTTTAGGTTCGAGGAAGGAAAATTGATTGCTTCCGATTCCAAAACAACCTATTCACCGAATGACATCCATATTGTTGCTGATCATCGTTATGAAGGCATGAGCAACCCTTCGGATATGTCGATTTTATATGTTTTGGAAACCAATGATGGAAAAAAGGGTACCCATTTATTAGGGTATGGCCCCAATGCCGATCTGGATGCTGCTGAATTCTTCAAGGCTATCCCTGAAGAGAATGTTTCCGATAAGGCAAGCATTGATTTCTAAACCCCTCATTTAACTATAATAGTGTATCATCAAAACCTTCCCATAATACGTTACCATACTTACACTACTTATTTTTCTTCTAAAATGTATGGTGTGAACATTAGTTCCGATGAACAGATGTATTTTCTAGTAAACATAGTGTATTAAATTATTAAATAGGACTTCAAGACATCTTCCCTCCCTCTATACGGTAAGTTCAATATTGGCCAAAAACACCGCAATTGTGTTAAATAATTATTTAAATTTAGTCTATACTTGCAATGGCTTGCCCTGGCCTTAAAGAGACTTTGCCAAATTATGCAAGAGAAAGATGAAAATTAGTGTCAAATATGATTTAAATATCACTTGTAAAACCATTTTAAAGGAGCAATTGGATAAATTGAATATTCCTCACGTGCTTCATGGTACAGGTGAGATAGAGATAAAGCGGGCAATTTCCGATGAAGAGATGCAGGAATTGTTCAATAATTTGAATGCATATGGCATTTATGTCCTGAACGACCAGAAAACAGCCTTGGTGCAACGAATAAAAAATACCATAAACGAAATGTTGGAAGATGATCGGTTGAAATCGCAAAAGGTTTCCGAGTATCTTGCCGATAAATTGAACTATTCCTATACCTATCTCTCCAATCTTTTTTCTGAAACAACCTATACATCAATAGAGAATTTTGTGATTCTCAGAAAAGTTGACCATGCCAAAGACCTTATGGCCGACACCGACCTAACATTAACAGAAATAGCCTATCGTTTAAACTATAGTAGTGTAGCGCACTTGTCCGGACAGTTTAAGAAAATAACGGGATTGACACCTACCAAGTTTCAAGAAATATTGGAAAGACGAAGGGGTACTAGAATACAACAAACTATATGAATAAAATTCCTGCCAATTCAGGCAAACAGATTTTAAATGTAGCCCTTGCCGATGATGATGAGGACGACCGCTTGTTTTTCCAAGAAGCTATTGAGGATATTTCCATCCGGACAAAACTATCATTATTGAGCGATGGACAGGAATTGATGGACTATCTGAACCTTCCGAACATTATTCTACCGAATTTGATTTTTTTGGACTTGAACATGCCCATAAAAAATGGAATGCAGTGTTTAAAGGAGATTCGTTCAAATCCAAAACTCAATGATGTGTGCATTGCCATATATTCAACTTCATGTTCCGAAAACGATATTGAGGAAACTTTTGTCAATGGAGCCAATGTTTATTTGAACAAGCCCAATAACTTTAGTAAATTGAGGGATTCCATAGAGAAGGTTTTGCAGATCAATTGGCAGTACCATACCTCTAACCTCAATCGGGATAATTTTTTGTTGCGATTGTGATCAAAATTGAGCAGCATATATTTTAATTATGTGCTACTTATAATAAAACCTTAAAATAGGTTACTGCAACTACTAATGGATTTTAAGATTTTTCGTCGCATAGCCCAATCACCCGTAGTGGACAGAATCGCCTTGGCATTGGCCATAGTATTGCTTCTTTTTATTACCACCGTATTGTTCAAACAGATAAGGGATTTGGAGGTTTCCGCAGAGATGGTATCCCATTCCTTAACGGTGGACAAAGAAATAAATAAGTTGTTCACCCAATATGACTTGATGGAGTCTGCAGAGTTCAGATCTGTGATTTTAAAGGATTCAACTTTTGAAGAATCATACATAGACCATAAGTTGCAGAATGATAGAACCTTTGATAGGTTGTATGGACTGGTCAAGGAGATGCCCTACCATCGGAGAAATTTGGATACGGTATCAAAGTTAAAGGATAGCCTACATACGACCCTGACCGCATTACACGGTAAGGTAAAACCAATGGAGGCAGATTCAACCGCCATGGTGTATGTGGAGAGAGCAGCTTCCATCCTAAAAAAACTTAGGGGATTCAAGAGGAATATGCTGGCGAATAACGAGAACTTTCTTCAGGACAAATTGGTGACCTATAGGAGGCTTACCTTTCTTACGCCGCTAACCACATTGTTCCTTGCCCTGTTTTCCATTGTTATGTTCACTATAGCATTTTTCAGGTTACGGAGGCACAAAAATAAAATTCAAACCTCTGAGGCTTTGTTGCAGAACATTGTTCAGAGTACCGATAACATCATGAACTATTATGAGCCCATTTACGATTCCAATGCAAAGGTAATCGATTTTAGGGTAGCCTTTGCCAATATATGCAACAGGGACTATTTGAACCTAGAACCAGATGAACTTCTCGGAAAGCCGATAACCGAGGTTTTTCCGTTTATTCTCAAGAACAACGAACTGCATCGAATGATAGATTGTTTTCTTGAAAACAAGACCATAGATTTCGAACGTCAGGTTACTGTGGAGGGCCAACAATTTTGGTTCCACACCTTTGTTAGGGCAATGGATGGGGGAATATTGGAAGTAGTGCGAAACAATACAGAGGAGTACAATGCCAAGGAAAAACTACTAAGGGCCAACCAAGAACTGGAAGTTCAGAACTTTATTATGTCCGAGGCCAAGAAGGTGGCAAAAATTGGAAGTTATACATGGTATTTAGATACTGGGGAGGCAGAAATATCCGAAAACTACTACCGAATATTGGGGTGCGAACCAAACGAGTTTAAACCATCACTGGAACGATACAGGAGTTTTGTGCATCCGGACGATTTGAAGCAATATGATGAATACGGGGAATGGCATAGGGCAAAAAAAGAACCACGGGACCATACATACAGAATCATATCTAAAAGCGGAGAAGTAAAACACATACGTACCAAGGGCCAGTTTATACAAAAGGATGGTAGAACTGTAATGATCGGTGTAGTACAGGACGTATCCGACCAGATAGCTGCAGAAAATACATTGCGGATAAAGAATTTTGAACTAGAGCGTAGCAATGTGGAGCTGGAGTCATTCAATAGGGTGGTAAGCCATGATTTACAGGAGCCCTTGCGAAAAATCCAAATGTTTATATCCCGTATTGATGGGGAGGAAAAAAATAAATTGTCCGAGAGGGGAAGAGTATATTTTGATAGAATAGACAAAGTAGCGGCCAGGATGCAATCCTTGATCCGTAACCTATTGAACTATTCTCGAATAGATAGTACCCACGATGATTTTGAGGTAGTGGACCTGAACAGTGTTATGAAAAAGGTCAGCGAAGAAAATGCAGAACGCATTAAGGCTGAGGATGCAGAAATTGTTTGGGATAATCTGCCCATGGTACATGGAGTAGGCTTCCAACTTGAGCAACTTTTCGGCAATTTGGTGTCCAATTCCTTAAAATATCGAAATCCCAAAGTGGCTCCCAAGATAAGGGTTGCATCTGAAATGGTTGGCAATGACCAGATTGCTGAAGAGTTCTTGAAACCTTCCAAACATTGCTTTAAAATAACTTTTTCCGATAATGGGATAGGCTTCGATGACACCAATGCAAAGAAAATATTTGAAGTGTTTCAGCGTCTTCACTCCAAAAACCAATATTCCGGCACGGGCATAGGATTGGCCATTTGCAAAAAAATAGTCGAAAACCACCATGGCTATATCCAAGCTTCAGGTAAGAAAGGCAAAGGCTCCGTTTTTACCATCTACCTCCCTGCTTAGTCCGGTACACACTCTAAAACTCTCCCTAAAAGCTCGTTTAAGAGCTTTTTAACACAATTTCAAGGCATATCAAAAAGTTCTATAACAGAATCCAAAAGTTGTATAAAATAGTTTGTGGCTTGGTTGATGATCTTTACAAAACAAGATTTTTCATTATCAATCAGTAATAGAAAAAAACAACCTAAAACACAATAAGCCATGAAAACGATATCCCTAAAAACAGCAAAAATCCATCAAGTATTCGAACAATTGCAAGTAGATTTTGCAGGTAACCTAACACATGATGCGGAGGAGCATATTCTCGAAATAGACAATCCATTAGGGCAAGGTCTCATAAAAGGCATTTCTTTTAAAGGAGGCATATCCTACATGGAGTTTGACATGGAATTCACGGAAGATGTTATGTTAGTGGCCAGTTCTACCCAATATACCCCAATTTGTTTTGCCTATTGCTCACAAGGTCAAGTGTCGCACAGCTTTGGACCCAATGGCGAAAGACATGAATTGGAAAATTTTCAGACAGGTATCCTAACAAGCAAAACGTTACAGGACAATGTTCTCTATTTTGAGAAGGAGATGCGCCTTAAAATGATACTTGTTATTGTGAGTCCTACCAAAAGAGCGGGAAACGAAAATCATTTAAACCATGAGCTACAAAAACTGTTCTTTAAGAATAATGTTGTGGACAATTTTGCATACATAGGTTCTTACAACCTAAAAGTAGCGGAAAAGGTACGTCAAATAAACACCGTATCCGTGACCGGAATTGCAAGAAAACTAATGATTGAAGGATTGGTGCATTTAATCTTGGCCCTAGAGATTCAGCAGCATTCCGATGACCTTAAGAATGCGACGGTACAAGAATCTTCATTGACCAAAAAGGAAAGAGAGGTTGTAAGGGAATTGTCCGTCTTTATCAACAACTATCCCGAAAAACAACTATCTGTAGCATATCTCTGTAAAAAAGGAGGTTTATCGCCTTCCAAATTGCAAGAGGGCTTTAAAATGATGCACGGAACCACGGTAACGGACTATATAAGGGATGTTAGGGTACGATTGGCAGAGAATCTAATCAAGACCACCGATATGAACATCTCCGAGGTTGTTTACAGCATTGGTTTTATCAGTAGAAGTTATTTTTCAAAAATCTTTAAAGCAAAATATAACTGTAGTCCCAAAGAGTATAAGGACAAACAGAGAAGCTTTGCTATTTCAGCATAAAATAATTACAACATTAATGTTGTATCTCTATATATTCATAACATAACTATGTTATCCATTTATTATTAAAGTATCCTTGCGGGACTTATTAACATTAAAAAAAGCTCTCTTTACGAGAGCTTTTTTCTTAACCTACTAACAGTTATTTTTATTATTCTTTATTCTGCTGTTTTTTAATAGTATTCTCATCAATATCAAATTTGTTCGTATCGATATTGGTGTTACCAGTAGGGTTTGTTGGATTATTCTGTTTTACTTTTCGTTTAAATTTTCTTTTATCTGCAATACTCATAACTATTTTTTTAAAGGTTAAAAATTCATTTGGATGGTACCGCTTCCCAGTACCGTTGAGCATTAATATAAAGCACAGACGACGGACTTTTTGACGTTACTGGTTGAAAGATTGCCGTATATGGTGGATGTATGTCGGCAAAATCATGAATGTGAACACATTGAATCGGGAATGGGAATATCGCGATTTAATTGATTACGTCCAACATCTTATCTAAAGAGCAAAGCCAACAGTTGTATTTCGGTTAGATTTATGAAATCATCCATATGCAATGACCAAACTAAAGTATAGGATGATGGTCGGAGCAAAGCCAGTAGATAAAATATGGTAAGAAAACTTTTTGACCGGATGATATAACTGAATCAATAATACATAAAAATAAAAACAATGAACAAGAGAAATTATATGAAGAATGAGGAAGGACTCCGAAAAGTACGGACTTTGATAGATGAACAGAAAACTGTGATGATGGCCAGTAATTTAAATACCATACCATTTTCGGTATGCCCGATGACCGTCCAACAAATGGATGAAAAAGGAGATCTTTGGTTCTTTGTTTCCAAGGATAGTGGACTTTTTAAGGATATTGAGAAAGACAACCGGGTTCAGATAATCTATAATGATGATAACAAGCAGCAATACTTGTCCATTTTTGGAAATGCTACACATATTATAGCCGAGCAGAAGAAAGAGGAACTATGGAACCATCATTTGCTCAATTGGTTCGAAGGTAAGGAAGACCCCGACCTTACACTTATCAGTGTTAATATGGAAAATGCCTTTTTTTGGGATAATGAGAACAGTAAGTTAGTACCTTTCTTTAATGCCGAGGAAAGCAATGTGTCCTCCAGTTCCGGTGAAAAAGGATTTGTGAACTTATAGAACGTATATTCGGATGCCAAGATCAAACCATAAGTTTGATTCTAGGTAAAAAAAAAGGTCGGTAGAAATACCGACCTTTTTTGATAGCTATGTGTTACATCCTATTGAAAAGGAACATATTCAAATTTCTGCCCACCGATAGAGGCATCTGCCATAAGTCCCGCTTTAGGCATGGCAAATACGACCACGCCATCGTCATAATCTGCGTTTTTGGAAACCCCGGATTTTACGGCAATGGCAGAAAGGTCGCCCGAAAAAGCATAGCTTCCGGTTTTAAACTCGTTTAAAGCGTCTTCTGTTTCAAAAAAGATAACTTCGGTCAAAGCCTGGCCTCCTGCTTGGAGCCCAACATCAATCTTTTTCATGTCGGCCATTCCTACTTTCTTCCCGTTCTCATATACCACTCCGTTTCCCGAAGCACCTCCTAAGATAAATCCACCTTCACCAACATTTGGGAAAATTACATACCCTGTGGATGTCTCAAAGAACTTTTTAAGTCCAGCATCTTTTGCAATGAGCTGTTTTTTAGCCTTTTTGGCATCTTCAATAATTTGTTTGTCCTTGCTGTTTTGGGCAAAAGTTCCGAAAGCAACTAAAAAAGCTGCCAATACGGTTATTGTTTTCAAAGTTTTCATAATGTGTTTTTTTGTTAATACTTCTTTTAAAATAAAACTGGAAACATCCAGCTCTTGTTACAGTTTCAAGGTACTGGAGATTGAAGGGAAATAGTTGCTTTTTCCAAGAAAAAATTGATTCATTTCTAATTGATTAACAGTAGTTTATGTAGTTATTTGAATCAAGATAATTTTCGAACGGATAAGAACCATGTTCAAGAGAAAGACATATTATTTTTCTGTAGAATCCTAAAAAACAAAATGATGAAAAAGTATGGTTTATTGCTCGCATTATCCATTTTGATGGCTCTTGCCACTTCCTGCCGGGAAAAAAAATTGAATCACCCAAAACAGGGAGAGGAGCTAAGGGAGGTCAAAGAAAGTCAAACCGAAAGCATGGAAAAGTACAAGGAGTGGTCCGAATCCGATAAAGCAACAGATAGTACCGCCATAAAGACTGATTCCACGAATCAAGACTCCATTGATTAAATGGCAACCTGTTTACCCCAAAAAGTGGTTGTTACGCTTATGCCGTGCTGTTTGCTTTATTGATTAGAGGTGACTATTTCCCCAGTATCATTACGTTTGGAGACTTTACTGGCAACAATACTGATGATGAAAATCTGTGTCACGTGAAAAAGCATCAACGGCAATAAAATTATCCCTATCGAAAAAGAAGCGGGAAACAAGATACTCGAGAAAACGGTTCCATGTACCAAGGATTTTTTGGTGCCGCAAAACTGTGCTGTAATGGTGTCCTCTGTAGAAAACTTAAGTAGTTTGGAAGCCCGGCCTATGACAAAGTAAACCAAGAAGAATAGGACAAGTACACCTGAGTAGATTAGGACCAGTTGCTCCAATTTCACCGAGTTAAATATTCCATCTTCAAAAGAGTGCACAAAACTTTTATATATGATCAATAGAATCACCAACTTATCAAAAAGGGTCAGATAACCATTATATCGTGTAGCAAACCCGCCCAAATATCGATGTAGTAACAATCCAAGAAATACGGGCAATAGAATCTGTAATATCAAACTGGTATAGACATCCAATAGGCTAAAATCACCTGATTGATGTTCCAAGAAAATACCCATCCACAGTGGCGTTACCACAATGCCGATCAATCCTGATATGCTTGCATTGAAAATTGCCGCAGGAATATTCCCCTTTGCAATGGAAACCATCACCACCGAGGAGGAAACGGTAGAGGGAAGTGCGGCCATAAACAAGAAGGCAAGCCAGATATGTAAATAATCGCTCGACTTGAACAGTGGGTAGAAAATAATCACCAATAATGGGAAAATTAGGAAAACGAAGGATTGCACCATAATGTGCAAACGCCAATTTTTTAATCCGTGCCTTATTTTTTCGGGATTGAGTTTTAGTCCATAAAAAAAGAAAATGAGCGATATCCCGATTCCTGAAATAGTATCTAACGGAACCGCACTTTCACTATTGGCAAGACCAGGGAAAAAGTAGGCCAGTAGTATTGCGAGGATTATACCTACCACAAATTTGTCAATTTTGATCAATCTTTTCATACGTTCTCTTTGGAATGCCGGCTATTGATGCTTGTCTTTTTAATGGTTGGTTTCAGTATACGTTATAAAAAAGGAAAGCTATTCTTGGCCAAAAAGCTAAAATGAAGATGATGTTTTGGCAATTTCGGCATTTTCATTGATGTCCTTCATGATCTCAGCAAACAATCTTGCCGATTTTATACGGTCATCGCTATCATACATCATGGAAGAGACAATTACTTCATCGACCTGGGTTTGCCCAATAAATTTTTCTACCTGCTTTTTTACGGTTTCCTTGCTTCCAACAAAACTGTAGCGAGTCATTTGCATAATGGCAGGATGCTGTCGTACCTCCTGTAAACTAGTGCTCATCTCCGTAGGAGGTTCTATAAACTGCGTTTGCGTGCCGGACAATATATTTATGACCATTCTTAAGGCAGAAGTGTACAAACGCTCTGCTTGCTCATCCGTTTCAGCGACTACTGCGTTAATTCCAGCAATAACGTAAGGCTTTTGCAATGCCTCCGAGGGTTGAAATTGATCTCTGTAAATTTCGAGCGCATTGAACAGTTGTGCCGTGGCAAAATGACTTGCAAATGCATAGGGTAACCCTTTCTGGGCGGCCAATCGGGCGCTACTGGTGCTTGAGCCTAAAATGTAGATGGGTACATCCATTCCCTCGGCCAGCGGAACTCTAATTTTTGAATCTTGGTTAGTGGGCGAAAAATATTGTTGGATCTGTTCAATATCCTTGGGAAAGGAATGAGTGGCTTCAATAAAACCGGGATTTATGGCATGCGCCGTAGGTTGGTCGGTGCCGGGAGCCCTTCCCAGACCAAGGTCAATACGATTTGGGTATAGGTTTGCCAATGTCCCAAAACGTTCAGTTACCACAAAAGGGGAGTGGTTGGGCAACATGATACCTCCGGAGCCCAATCGAAGACTTGTAGTGGCTTCGGCCACATGGCCGATCAATATCTCAGGGGCGCTACTGGTAATCGCTGGCATATTGTGGTGCTCTGCAAACCACATTCTTTCATAGCCCAACCCTTCCGCTTTTTGGGCCAATGCGACGGTATTTTTATAGACTTGGTTGATGGTGCTTCCTTTTGGGAGAACAGCCAATTCTAAAATAGAGTACGCAATTTTTTTTGAATCCATATATTTATATGTATCGATATATTTTTGAAATAAAATTATAGCTTTTTGAGTGATGACAAATAACTTTCCATAACCTCATGGTTTAGGGTATAAAAGTAGAACCTACCTTCTTTTTGGGGCTCTATCAAATCGGCATCTACCAATTTTTTTATGTGATGGCTTACGGATGGCTGCGATAGGTTCAAAGAGGCGGTGATAGTACTGCATTCCAGTTTGCCATCGCAAGACTGGATGGCCTGGACAATTTTTAAGCGATTAACATCACTGAGCGCTTTCGAAATCCGTTCTATTTGTTTTAAGTTCAAAATGCTATAATATATTGAAACATGCAAATATATCAATAAGTTGGAGGGCAACAAAGCTTAGTTAAGGTTTTTAGTATAAAAATAACTTTTGGTGAAGACAATAGGCTAATCCAAACAATGATAAAACAATCCGAGATACCAATGAAAAACTATCCTATTGCCTCCTTTTTCTTTCCAAAAGATGGTGGGGAAATTATTTTATACCAATTTCATTTTAAGGGGATCCCAGTGCATAATCTTCTTATCAAAATAGCTGGTATTGCAGGCTAGGGCAGGTGCAGCGGCCCTAAAACCAAACTCCGCGTCTTCCACCACCTTTTTACCGTCTCTTATGGCATCAAAGAAATTGGTAAAATGATCTAAATGGTCGCTATATCCATCTGGCGCTTTGTGGATAACGTCGCCTTTTGGATGTCTTTTTTGCTGTGCTTCAGTCCATTTGGAGTTGTATGCGGCTTGCATGCGCTCTTGCATGGCTTCCGGAAAGGTGAATACGGAATCGTATCCTCCAAAACCTGGAGCCTCGGGCATTTTGCTGTAACTGACAATAATATCATTACGGTCAATGGTGATGGTGCCTTCGGAGCCTATCAATTGGATAACTTCTTGACCTCCCGTACCACTGATAAAGTTTACCCGTAGGTTTAATTGAAACGCCGGGTGCTCTTCGCTTTTTGGATATTGCATTACCCCGGACATAACATCGGGCATGTTCCTACCATCGTTCCAATAGCTGAACTGTCCGGTACTGTAGATATCTTCCGGTCCTTTGGAATTAGTGATAAAATGTGTGCCGCTCAATAAATGAATGTAGAGGTCACCGGCCACACCTGTTCCAAATTCTTTATATGCTCTCCACCAGAAGAATTTTTTTGCATCGAACTCCATTTTTTCCGTAACCTCTGTGAATGTATCCCAATCTGTGGTTTCCGCGCTGGCATCATCCGGGATGGTGTATTCCCAAGACCCTATGGAACTTTGGCGGTCCCAGGCAGCTTGTACCATATTTAGGTCGCCAATTTCACCGGCCGCCAAAAGCTCTTTGGCCTTTGCATAGCCCACGCTGCTCACTCGTTGGCTCCCCACCTGAAAAACTTTACCGGATTTGTCCGCGGCTTTCATCATTGGGTAACCTTCCTCAATTTTGTGCATCATCGGTTTTTCCAAGTAAATGTGCTTGCCTTTGGCAAGGGCATCCAATGTAATTTGGGAGTGCCATACATCGGTAGTACAGATAAGAACGGCATCAATATCTTCCTTGTCCAAAAGGTCCTTGTAGCTTCTAGTGACATACAGGTCCTTTCCGAACTCTTCTTGGGCCCGTACCAATCTACTTTTATAAATATCGCAGATACCTGCAAGTTCAACACCGGGAACCTGTAGGGCAGTTCTTAAATCAAAATGACCTTGTACCCCGTATCCTATTACCCCGATTCGTACCGTATCGTTATTGGAAAATGTTCGGTCATATCTCAAAATGCGTTCCTCAGCTTTAGCCTTTGCCGCAAAGGATGCAAATGGTGTGGCTGCCGAGGCCAAAGTTGTGGCCCCGATTTGCCGTAAAAATTTTCGTCGTTTGTTTTGATTGTTGTTTTTCATGTGCTTTGATAATTAGAGGTTTTTTTAGTTGACGGAATAGCTTACAAAGGCCAATTTTTTGCTGTCTGGACTCCAAGAGGGTACATTTATGGTGCCTTGTCCACCAAAGAAAACCGGTGTAATATCCTTTATGTCCTTTGTTTCAACGTTCATCAACCTTAGTTTGACCTGCTTTCCAAATAGATGGTTTTGTTTTTGGTCAGAAGTGTATGCAATATACACAATCCATTTTCCATCAGGAGATGGGTGCGGGAACCAATTTGAGTTTTCGTCAAAGGTCAACTGCTCCTGTTTTTTGCCATTGGTGTTCATGCGCCATATCTGCATATGACCAGATTTGTAGGAGTTGTAGTAGATGTACTTTCCATCGGGTGAATAGTCCGGGCCATCGTCCAAACCTTCGGCCGTGGTCAATCTTTTTTCTTTACCGCCATCAACGCTTATGGAATACACATCGTAATTACCGTTTCGCTCGGCACAATAGGCCAATCGTTTTCCGTCCGGCGACCAACCATGCCAAAAGGACATTACTTCGGAGGTAACCCTTCTAGGTTTACCACCTTCAATAGGAAGTACATAAATAGCTGACTTATATGGCTTTGGGGAGGGGTCGTTTATATCGTTGTGGCTAATGGCCAACCATTGGCTGTCTGGGGAAATACCATGGTCGTTATTGCTCTGGTCGGCAAAATCGGTGTCCAATTGTTGTAAATCCTTTGTTTCGAGGTCCAAGGTATATAGTTTCCCTTTGCTGTTGACAATTAAATAATTATCTGGATGCCAGTTGGGTGCTTCAAAATGATCGTTAATAGTGAGAACGGTCTCTATTCTACCGGTTTCAATATCCACTGTTTGAATATAACTGGTGGTGTCGATTTTGTTTTCTGGTGGATGATTGTAAAAGTGGTTCGACTGTCCTACCAACTTCCAATCGCCATCAAATTTTTCCAAAAATCTTATTTCATTGGAAAGGGTCTCTTTACCATCTGTACCGACCGAAACTTCATCGTGTGCTACCCAGGCAATATTTTTGTCAATTCGCATTTTGTGGTTGGTATGGAATGCAAACCCGCCCTTGCCCGGCATATCCGATGGTGGGTCTATAATCGTTTTTGTGGGAACGTCGATTGTACGTCCATCCGCAGTGGATACCAATATGCGGCTGTAAGGTCGCTCCCTCCAACAATCGGCATGGGCCTCCTTGTCGCCCATACGCCAGGTAAGCCCTTCTTTTTCAAGTAGCTTGATGATGGCAATGGAATCGTTCTGGGCATAGATGGATGAACAGAGGAAAAGTCCAAGAAAAAACAGGGAATACTTTTGGAACAGATGCAGTATATTGCCCAAAGTGTATTCCTGAAGTTGAAAAAAGTGCTTCATGATTACTTTGTTTAGTTTTGTGTGCATGATAAATATACATTTTATTTTCTAAATAAAAGATAATAGGTTTAAATTGTGATAGTGTAGCATCGTTATGCCGCATAACTAATAGTACTTTTGTATATGTACAGGCTGCCTCAATAGCATAATTATGGATAAGTTTCGAACAGGGGATTATATAGCACAACTATCGATTGACTGTGTGATCTTTGGGTATAAAAACAAAGAATTAAAGGTGTTGATCTCCAAGCTAAGTTATGGAAAGGATTTATGGAGCCTTCCTGGGGGCTACATTCTCCAAACAGAAAGTATCGATCAGGCCGCTTCGCGAATCCTAATGGAAAGGACGGGATTGGACAATATTTATTTAGAGCAGTTTAGGGCCTTCGGAGGTCCTGATAGGATCATTGGAAGTGGGTATAGGGAAGTGGTAAGGGCCGGACTAAAGGATTTTGATCCTAAAAAATTTGATGATGAGGCCATTGATTGGGTAACAAATCGTTTTGTTTGTATTGGCTATTACGCCTTGGTGGATTTGAACAAGGTGGACCCTAAAATCGGAGAGTTTGAGGAATTTCTAAAGTGGGTGAGCATAGAGGACTTGCCCGAAATGACGCATGATCATAATACGATTGTTGGTGAGGCCCATAAATCCCTTCGACAAAACCTTGATGAGAAATTAATCGGTTTTAATCTTCTTCCTGATGAATTTACCATGCGGGAGGTCAAGGAGCTTTACGAGGCTGTTTATGACAAGGAATTTCCCATGAACAATTTTCAAAAGAAAATATTGGGCCTTGATGTATTGGAACGACTGGGCAAAAAATATACAGGAGCCCAGAATAGGGCTCCTTATATTTATAGATTCAAAAGTTAGTGCAGTTACTTTTGCAATAGATACTTCTTTTAATTTTCTTTCGGAATCAAAGTGTTTTTAGCTTCGTTTTTTGGACATCGCCAAGAACAGCACGCCGCACAATAACCAAGCGGGCAAGGTCATAAAGGATAAAAAGACATCAAAGGTCACCGAGATAAAATAACATAGTCCAAAACTGATGGCCCAGGCCCAGAATACGGCCCTGTTAAATTTTACGTTCATTTTTTCGGCATAATCTATTATGATGTTGGCCTTTTCTCCGTAGAAGTGCTCAAATACAATTATGGCTCCCATTGGTGCCAATATAAACCCGTACAGTGCCACAAAATCCAATAGCTTCATGGCAAAGGCGGGGAAAAGTCCGGCCAACGTGGCCACACTGCCCGCAATGATGGTTACCCAAAATGTAGATGTTTTTGGTATAATGGCCTGGAAAGCCAGACCGGCCCGATAAATGGTCGGATTGGCCGTTGTCCATCCAGCCAAGACCACGGCAATGGCACCAAAAATTCCCAAGGCGTTGTAGGCCAATGGTCCGGGTGCAACATTGGGGGCGCTTCCTCCGGCCAATGCGGCCTGAGCTTCTGGGGATTTAAGGTAAACGGCATACCAGACTATTTTCTTTTAAGTGTTCTGTACTGTTAAGTATAATTGCCAAAAGAACCAAGAACTGGACTTATTGTACATTCCCAGACCTCTTATGCCACTCCATTGAATTTTAATGTGTTCAGCGAAGAGAATAAACCCAAGGCCGAAGCTTTATTGGCTGGATTGGTCGCTCAACCGTCAACCAGTAATACAACTGCAGATGGCACACGTGTGGTGTATCCGGGCAGGCAAGGTCCTTTGGGTGGTTTTGGAATGAACAACGAACAGGTTACCGAAGATTTTCTACCCTACACCATAACCACAGGTTTTTTGGGCACACCGAATATTTTACCATCATTGAGCCGAGGAGGCAAGGTTGTTGAAGCGTACAAATTGTTTTCAAGTACCGATTACACTTCCTGGTTGTATCCCGTTACTAAAGGGGCAACTTCTATTTGGGAGCGTTGGAACGGGTTTAAGGCCGCTTTCAAGGAAAACAACGAAAACAGGATGAATTCCTTCAACCACTTTGCCCTGGGTGCAGTTGGCCAATGGATGTACGAGTTTCAATTGGGCATCACTACCGACCATCAAAATGGAGAGGCTGGTTATAAGCATTTTGTTTTACAGCCACAGGTAGCCGGTACATTCGAATCCCTATCAGGTAGTTATGAATCAAATTATGGGAAAATATATAGCAGTTGGACTTCTGATGGCCAAGGAAACATGCTATCTTACAAAGCAACTGTCCCGGCCAATACAAGTGCAACGCTTTATTTGCCAATGGGAACAGAAGGAGAAGATTCCTTTAAACCGATTAAAGGTGTTGAATTTAAAGAAATAGGGCAACGCCATGGAATCAAAGTCGGCACCTATGAGCTTAGTTCCGGTACATTTGAGTTTAATTTGAAGGATGGGGCAGTAAAAGTCAAGACTTTTTAGGATATTCGGATAACCGATCAGGCCAACATTGGTATAAGGTGAATGTGGTAATTTTAATGTATTCACCTTATACGATGTACATATTGAAAGGTTTGGCATACTGACCAAATACATTCCTTTACCAAAAAAAATCTTTAGTAGTAGACCTATTTAAAGATTTTTTTATAATTTGTTAACGTTTTTTGGTACAATTTCAATTGGTTTTTTACTAAATCCAAAAGGTGAAAACAATTCTTCTTTTATAGA
The DNA here is from genome assembly GCF_013376415.1 of Flagellimonas chongwuensis. GTDB lineage: Bacteria > Bacteroidota > Bacteroidia > Flavobacteriales > Flavobacteriaceae > Flagellimonas > Flagellimonas chongwuensis. The sequence goes on along the minus strand of NZ_WYET01000007.1, from coordinate 353,075 downwards.
GAAGGCCTCTTTGGGGGAGGTTTACATCATATGGCACTTTCGCGTTTAAGGTATTCGCTACTTGATTTAGTTTAATCTGTAGCGTTTCTGTGGAGAAATAGAAAAGGCATATAAATAAGTTTATGTTGATTCCTTTTTGCTTTTCCACATTAAAATGAGAGGCGAAAAAATGGACCAAGACAATTTCAAAAATGAATCTTACCTAATTGCGCAGTTAAAGAGTGGCAGCAAAGAGGCCTATGGTCACCTTTTTAAATTGTACCATGGGGAGCTTTGTAATTATATGACAGCGATTTCCGGGAATCCAAAGATTGCTGAAGATATAGCGCAGCAAACCTTCATTAAAATATGGGAGAACAGAAAAAAACTTTCCTTATCCAAAGATAAACTGAAAAGATACCTCTTCAAAGTAGCTTATAATCTGTTCATTGATTCCCAAAGAAGAAAGAAAAAAGAGTTTGAATTGCTCGAAAACCTTAAACAAGAAGCCTATTTAGAACTGGTCAATGCAGATACATCCCTTTTTGAGGAACGACTCAAAAGAGTTGAGATGGAAATAGATAATCTGCCCGAGCAGTGCAAAAAAGTCTTTATAATGAGTAAAAAAGAAGGGCTCAAGTATAGGGAAATTTCCGAGCAGCTGCATATTTCAATTAAAACGGTAGAAGTACATATGGCTAAGGCCATGAAACGCTTGAGAGCACAACTCACCTCATTTTTATAAGACTTTCCCTGCCCAAAATATGCTCGGCATGTAACATCTGTTGTCTAAAAATTCTTCAAAATAGCAGGTTACTTCATATTTAAAATGTTAAAAAAATAAATTTATGTAAGGGTTTTTTGAAAAAGTTGCGTCTCTTCTAAAAGTGACAATATTTTTCAAATGACCAAAATTGATATCAGAAGAATAATTACCAGGTATATCAACCAAGAAGCTTCTCAAGAAGAATTGGCCATTTTATATGAATGGGTAAAGAAGGGAAACAATAAAGAGGTTTTCAAAAAATTAGTACAAGCAGATTTTTTGGTCAACTATGAGGATAAATCTTGGCAAACTGAAGAAGCTTTTGAAGACTTCCTACATACAATCAAGAAAAAGGAAACCGTGAGGGTTCGGCCCTTATATGCCCAAAATCATATATGGAAGTATGCAGCGGTTATAATGATCACTGTCGGCTCCTCATTGTTCTTTTTGTTGAACCAAGAAACAGTTGTTAACGTCCCAGTGGATGATGCCCCTGACCAGATAACACTGCAATTGGACAATGGGGAAGTACTTACCATTGACCCTGAATCCGATGCCACTATACAGAGTAAAAATGGGAACACGGTGGTATCTATGGTGAAGGGTATGCTGTCCCAAAAGCAAGAAAAAGGAAAGAAGGATAAGGTTAGTAACAATACAATCAGGGTGCCATTTGGGAAAAATTTATCCATAACCTTACAAGATGGTTCGGTTGTAATGCTCAATTCAGGGTCTAGTATCACTTATCCATCAAGTTTTGAGGGAACCGATACCAGAGAGGTGAAACTGAATGGCGAGGCATTCTTTGAAGTTGCCAAAAACCCACAAAAACCATTCATCGTAAAAACGGAGGGCATGTATACCCAAGTATTTGGGACTGTTTTCAATGTTTCCGCATATGAGGATGATGGTCGGGCAGAAGTGGTTCTGGTAGAAGGTTCCGTAGGTGTGGGCAATCCGGCCAACTTAAATTCAAGGGATATACAAATGCTCAAACCTTCGCAAAAAGCAACCAGTGTTGTTGGCGGAGACACGGATTTTATGGTCGAAGATGTTGATGTTGCCTCATATATATCATGGACCAAAGGAATTTTAGCATTTGAAAATGAATCCATGGGACAAATCATAAAAAGGCTACAGCGCCAATACAATATAAAAATTTACAATACATACAAGGAGTTGGATGAGCGGAGGTTCACCGGAATGTTCGATGAAGAAAATATAGATCATGTGCTAAGAACCATACAGGCCCATACCCACTTTAGCTATGACAAGAACGATAATGTAATAACAATTAAAAATCCTAATAAACAGTAGTGCCTATGATGTGAAAACCAATTAAACCAAAAAACAATTACTAACTAACTAGACTTTTCAATTATGAAAAAAACCAAAACTAAACCTGCCATTGTACCAAGGCTGGGCAAAAGATTACTGTACGGATTTTTCTTGCTTTTCATGTTTGGCCAAGTAAATGCCGCATCCTGTGCTCAATACGATAAGGTGGAGAAGAGCTTTTACCAAATAAAAATGGGCGAGGTGTTCGAGACCGTTACTGAGTCCACTGGCTATAAATTCTTTTATGAAGCCTCTGAGGTGGATGTTGACCGAAGAGTGACCATAAACGGTAAAAACCTTTGTATACAAGATTTTTTAAAGGAAATATTCAAGGGGACCGACCTGTCATTTGAAATCATCGCTAGGCAGATTGTTATAAAGAAGAACAGAAAGTCACTGCCAAGTTTAACCCCACAGAGCAAGGTAAATGCAGAAAATCCTCAGGCCAATCTTACGGGAACGGTATTGGACGAAGCAGGAATACCGCTTGCCGGGGCCACAATAATAGCCAAAGGCACAAGTGAAGGGACAACCACTGATTTTGATGGAAACTTTGCCATTACACTGCCTGCGGGAGTTACCGTGATCCAAGTGACTTATATTGGCTACAAAGCAAAAGAAGTAAATGTGGCGGGGCAAACATCCATAACCGTGACCATGGAGCAGGATGCTGCTGCCTTGGAAGAGGTTGTGGTAGTAGGTTATGGTACCTTGGCCAAGAAAAAGGTTACAGGTTCCGTAGTTTCCATTACCCCCGAAACCATCACGGAAGTACCAGCACTTACACCGGAAAGTGCACTTATTGGCCAAGTAACAGGGGTACAGGTACAAGAAGTTTCTGGTGAGCCAGGAGCTGCACCGAACATTCGTGTGAGGGGTTCGGGTTCCATATCTGCAGGTAACGACCCATTGTTCGTTGTGGATGGAATCCCAATTTCCCGTAACCTTACCTCTTCAAGTCAATTAGGAGGTATTAATAACAGGAGTGCTGCTTTTCAACCACCGACTATTAATCCATTGGCCACATTGAACCCGAACGATATTGAATCCATTCAGGTTTTAAAAGATGCCAGTGCAGCGGCTATTTATGGTTCCCGTGGTGGTAATGGGGTTCTTTTGATCACTACTAAGAAAGGTTCTAATGGGGAAGAAGGTGTTTTTTCTTTTGACTCTTATGTGAGCATGCAATCCGTGGCCAATAAATTGGATTTGATGAACGCACCTGAATTGATTGATTTTACCAGAGATGCCAGAAACAATGCATATCTCCAGGCAGTAGATGGAGCCTCGGTAGACGACCCTATTGGGCCTGGCGACAGGGGCAACGCCAACTATGAATTGCCAGAATCTTTCTTGAACTGGGATGGGACAGATACTGATTGGCAAGACCTCATGTTTCAAACAGGAATAGTGCAGAGCTATAATTTTTCATATGCTTCGCCTATCAGGAACAAGACAAGCTTCTATGCATCAACAGGGTATTTCTCTCAAACAGGCGTTATTGATAAGGCAAAGTTTGAGCGTTACTCCATATTGTTGAATCTGAATTCCCAATTGACCGAAAGATTGAACTTGGATCTGAGATTGGCGCCGACCGTTACCGAGAATCAAAGGGTACCTGCCAACTCTCCATATTTTGGAACGCCTCCGGGAATTGTTTATTCGGGAATAGTCCATTCGCCTACGGTTAGCCCGTACAATCCAGATGGAACCATCAACCAATTGAACAACCAATCCTATTTGGGAGGCGGGACCACCACGGCAAGTAACCCATTGGCCATTATTGAGGCAGTGGACGATAAGATTTTCCAATTTCAGACTAGGGGAAACCTTGGGCTAACGTATGATATTCTTCCCGAGTTGAGCTTTAAAACTTTTGGAGGGGTGTACATCAACCTATTCAACCAAGATTTTTACAGGGCCAACACGCTTTTGTTCAGAAACTCGGCGGATGGAAACCCTTATGGTCAGGCCTCTTCCTCAACAGAGACCAATTGGCTTTGGGAAAACACACTTAATTGGACAAAGGAGTTTGGTGATCATTACATAGATGCAGTTTTGGGCTATACCGCCCAGAGGGACAATTTGTCGCTACAACGCGTTCTGGCAAACAACTATCCGGACGATCTAGTACCCACAGTTAGCGGGGGGCAAGTATTTGGAGGAACATCTGTTAAGGAGCAATGGTCCTTGTTGTCGTCTCTTTTTAGGGTAAATTATAGTTATAAGGATAAATACCTTTTTACGGGGACGTTCCGTTCCGATAAATCATCAAGATTTGGACAGAACAACCAAACAGGATACTTCCCATCCTTTTCGGCGGGATGGAGAATGAACGAGGAGGAGTTTTTGGCCGACTCTGAAACCATATCTGAACTTAAACTACGTGTAAGCTGGGGACAAACAGGAAATTTTGAGATTCCAAACTATGGTGCCGTAGGATTATTATCACCTCAGAACTATAACCTTGGAGGAAACGAAATCAATGGACTTGTACAGAGCACAATTCCGAACCCGAACCTTACTTGGGAGAAATCTGAGCAAGTTGATGCAGGTATTGAGTTGGGTCTTTTCAATAACAGAGTATTCCTTTTGGCAGATTATTACGATACAAGAACAAGAGACCTGTTGCTGAATGTGGCCATATCATCAGTATCCGGATTCGAGACAACTTTGCGAAATTTGGGAGAGGTGAAGAATACAGGTTTGGAGCTTGCATTGAGCACCAAAAACTTTGTAGGTGATAACTTCACTTGGAATACGGATATCAACTTTTCTACCAACAAGAATGAAGTTCTTTCCCTAAATGAGAGCAATGAACCGATTTATTCTTCTGGAAGTGCGGGCGTAAGGCACGTAACACGGGTTGGAGATCCCATAGGTAGTTATTATGGCTATGTAGTGGACGGTATCTATCAATCTCAAGAAGAAATAGATAATGCTCCGTTGGATACCCAAGCGCCCGATCCGGCACCAGGAGATTTTAGATTTAAGGATATTGATGGTGATGGAGAGATAACCCCAGATGATAGAACAGTTACAGGAAGTTACTTCCCAGACTTCACATGGGGAATCAACAACCGATTGACCTTTAAGAACATCGATTTTAGCTTTTTGATCCAAGGAGTTGAAGGCAACGAGATTCTCAACCTTACTTCAAGGCACATGAAAAACGGAGAGGCCAACTTTAATTCCTATGCAGTTTTCAACGAGCGTTGGAGATCTCCATCAGATCCTGGTAATGGATACATACCAAGGGCAGATAGGGAATCAGGAAACCATGGCAACAACAACAGGCCCTCCTCTTTTCAAGTGGAAGATGGATCTTATATACGCTTAAGGAATGTAACATTGGGCTACACCTTGCCGACCGACAATCTTTTTGGAAGCAAAATCCAAAAACTTAGGTTCTATGTTACGGGAACAAACCTCTTTACCATTACCGATTATCTCGGTTATAACCCAGAGGTCAGTAGCATTACCACGAATAGTTTAACACCTGGAGAGGATTATGGAGCGTTTCCGCTCACCAAGTCTTTCACACTGGGATTAAACCTAAAGTTCTAACCTAAAAACGGAAAAAAATGAAACGAATTCTATATATAATGCTATGTACGGTGCTAGCTACCGGGTGTAGTGAAGACTTTACAGATCTCGCACCAATTTCCAATAGAAACGAGGCGGACTTTTACAATGAGCCAGAAGATTTTGAAGTGGCCATAAATGCCAGTTATGCCGGCTTGCAGAGCACAGGAACTTACGGACGCGGATATTGGACAATGTTCGAAATGCGAAGCGATAATACCGACCAAGGACCCGATGCCACTGGATTGGCCCGTCAGTACACCGAGATAAATTCCTTTACAGAAGATGCGTTGAACGAGCAGATAACCTCTGCATGGAGCGACTCCTACAGGGTAATCTCCAACTGTAACGTAATCTTGGATCGTATATCGGAAATAGAAATGGACGCTACTTTAAAGAACCGGGTAACCGGTGAAGCCCTGTTTATCCGTTCTTTGGTGTATTATCACTTGGCCATTGGCTTTGGAAATATACCATTGCAATTAACTCCCTATGTATCTGGTGACGAGCTTGTTCAAGTGGACCAAAACACTGTATTGGAGCAATTGGTAACCGATTTGACCACTGCAGAAGGCAACCTTCCCGTGTCATATTCAGGAAGTCAGGTAGGCAAGGCAACAAAAGGAGCTGCAGCAACCTTATTGGCCAAAGTATTGTTGACCATGGGAGATAATGGTGCCGCAGAAACCGTTTTGAGACGAATCATTTCCGATTACGGTTACGAATTATTGCCTAACTATTCGGATTTATGGGGCGTTTCCAATGAAAATAATGCAGAATCCATTTTTGAGGTTCAGTACATCAGTGGAGGTATTGGCCAAGGTAGCCTTTTTACCAACGATTTTTCTCCCAGTACTGATTTACAAACAGGTTCCGGATTTGGAAGAAATCGTCCAACAATTTCTATGTTAGAAGCTTACGAAGATGGAGATTTAAGATTTGAACCCTCTATGGGTGCTACGTACGTAAATCTTGAAGGAGAAGTTGTCGAAGCAAGACATGTCAGAAAATACCAATCCGATTTGGCGGTAGAAAACGATTCCGACATCAATTTTGTGGTGTTCCGCTATGCCGATGTTCTACTTATGCTAGCAGAAGCCTTAGGTGAAACACCAGAGAGTTATGACTTGATCAACGAGGTAAGAAACAGGGCTGGGTTACCGGATATCGATGCTACTACACCAGGCACTTTTGAGGAAAAGCTGTTACATGAAAGAAGAGTGGAACTTGCCTTTGAGAACCATAGATGGCCCGACCTAAAGCGCTTTGGTGCTACGGCAAAAGTTATAGAGGCAGAGGATTTTATAACAAGTACGAAAGAGTTTTTCTTTATCCCGCAAAGGGAGATGGATATCAATCCAAATTTTAATCAGAATTAGTATCAAAAATTAATGTTTTCATTCATTAGGTTAGTTTGATTGATCAGTGCACCCACACCATGGATTTCCTACTTATCACTATGTGCGATAACTGACCTGTAAATGGAATGTTTTTAATGCAAAAGTTTGGTTGCTTCACAAGAGGTGGCTAGGACCAGAATTGTAAAATTTTAAAGAAACCATATAATAAAATAGAAAAATGAGAAAGTTAGTAATGGCAGTTTGTTTATGCTTTGCATTTACAACAATTCAAGCACAACAGAAAAAGGCCTTGAATATTCTGGCAATTGGTGCACATCCCGATGATTGTGATTCCAAGTTCGGGGGAACGGCGGCACTGTTTGCCCAAATGGGGCATAATGTAAAGTTCTTGGCTTTGACCAATGGAGATGCAGGACATTATGCCATGGGCGGTGGCGTTCTTGCCAAAAAGCGCCGGCAAGAAGCCAAGGATGCGGCAAAAGCACTGGGCATTGCAGAATATGAAGTGTTGGACAACCACGATGGGGAGTTGTTCCCAACCTTGAACGTACGATTGGAGGTAATCCGCAGAATCAGGGATTGGGATGCTGATATTGTTTTGGGACTAAGACCAAACGATTATCACCCAGATCATAGAAATGCCGGCTCCGTAGTACAGGATGCCGCATACATGAACATTGTTCCCAACGTAGCACCTGATACGCCACCATTGAAAAAAAACCCGGTCTTTCTTTATATGAGCGATCATTTTAAAAAACCATATCCTTTCCAAAAAGATATAGCTGTGATCGTAGACGATGTAATTGATACCAAGGTAAAGGGCTTGGCTGCGCACGATTCGCAAATGTTCGAATGGTTGCCATGGACCAATGGTGTAGATGTTTCGACCATTCCAACGGGAGAACAGGAACGGTTGAAATGGCTAAAAGAAAGGTGGATGAACAGAAAACCAGATGCAAGTACCTTGGAAGCTGTCAAAAAATGGTACCCCAATGTAGATACCTCAAAAGTAAGCCAAGTGGAGTTCTTCGAAATCTGTGAGTATGGAAAGCAACCTACGGATGAAGAAATCAAACAAATGTTCCCAATGTTGGGGTCCAAATAAGTACATACCACTGACCACCCAGGTAGCATCCAAATTAAATAACCAACCAATTATATAATGGAGACTAGCAAGCCCAAGACCAAAAGATACATCCACATTATAGGACTGGTAATGATCGTATTCTTTGTGATTTCGTTCATAACCAATATCCTAAATTCAATAATCGTGGACGTTAAGGATAGTTTTGACCTCAGTCTTACCTTAACAGGCCTATTGCCGTTTACTTTTTTTATAGCGTATGGCATTATGTCCATACCGGCAGGCTTTTTATCCGAAAAGTATAGTGAGAGGACATTACTTTCAATATCGTTCTTGGTCATGGCGCTTGCTTCCCTGGGTTTTGCCCTATTGCCACAATACGGCGTTTTTAGCATAACCTTGTTTGTGTTGGGATGTTGTATGGCGGTGCTTCAAGTAATTATAAATCCAATGTTGAGGGTGGCAGGAGGCGAAGAACACTTTGCGTTCAATTCCGTGTTGGCTCAATTGGTTTTTGGAGCGGCATCATTTTTAAGTCCTTATTTATATAAATACCTGGTAAGCAAGAATAACATAGGTGACACATTTGCGGAAATGTTGCGCGGATGGGTGCCACAGGATTTACCATGGGCATCGCTTTACATTGTTTTTGCAGCGATATCGTTGGTGTTGTTTTTCTATGTCTTTTTGACCAAATACCCAAAATTTGAAAAGACCGAGGAAGAAAAGGCAGGAGATACCAGTTCGTATTGGGATTTGTTGAAGAATAAATGGACTATACTTTATTTCTTGGGAATCTTTTGCTACGTGGGCACAGAGCAGGGTGTTGGAAACTGGATATCGCAGTTTTTGAACCAATATCACGGACTGGACCCACAGACAGTCGGAGCCAACACAGTATCCTATTTTTGGGCCATGTTGACTGTTGGTTGCCTATTGGGCTTATTGTTGTTAAAGTTTATGGACAGTAGAAAGCTATTGATTTTGGCAACTTCCATCACCATCATAAGTTTAATTTTGGCACTTACCGGCTCGGAGCAAATGGCGTTGATAGGTTTCCCAATGGTAGGATTCTTCATTTCCGTAATGTACTCCATAATCTTTTCCTTGGCACTCAACTCCGTAAAGGAACATCATGGTTCGTTATCCGGTATTCTTTGTACCGGTATTGCAGGAGGAGCAGTGATACCATTTATCGTGGGAGGCTTGGGCGAACTAATGTCATTAAAATCAGGAATGTTCTTTTTGATAATTCCCTTGGCGTTTATCCTATCCATAGGATTTTGGGCCAAACCCTTGGTGAACAATAAAACCATAAGCTTAAAAAAGGATTAGTGGAGAAGAGGGCAAAAACGGTTTTGGGGGTTGATATTGGTGGAACCAAAATCAAAACAGGGAGAGTCTTTGGTAAAGAGGTAGTACGGACCAGTCTTTCCAAAGTAAACCAAAGCGATTCTTACGAAAGATCACTATCTAGATTATTGACGACCATTGATGAAGTCATGACCACTGACGTCGAGGCTATCGGTATAGGGGTACCCGCCGTAGTGGACCCGGATTCCGGCATAGTGTACGATGTGCAAAACATTCCAACATGGGAGAAAGTACCTCTAAAAGAATTGGTACAAAAGCAGTTCAACGTCCCCGTATACCTGAACAACGACGCCAACTGTTTTGCATTGGGCGAAAAATACTTTGGCAAAGCCAAGCCATATAAAAATTGTGTGGCACTTTCATTGGGAACAGGACTGGGCATGGGCATTTTAATAGAAGACAAACTCTATAATGGAGTTTTGTGCGGTGCAGGGGAAATAGGTATGCTACCCTACAAAAACGGAATCCTGGAACAATATGCAGGAAGCTTCTTTTTTGATGAAACTTATGGGGAATCTGCCAAGATACTGTATCAAAAAGCCATGGACAACGATACCGCTGCATTGTCTGCTTTTAAAACGTATGGTGTTCATCTGGGCATTGCCATAAAGGCAATTCTCTATCTGTATGCACCAGAATGTATCGTTCTTGGGGGGTCTATCAGTAACGCGTATACATTTTTCAAGGCTTCGTTGGATGAGGCCCTGGATTCATTTGCCTATCAAAAACAATTGGAAAACTTTAAAATCGAAACATCAGATTTGGTGGATTCGCCCATTTTGGGTGCAGCTGCACTATGTCTGTAAAAAAAATAACCTTACTACACAAATGAGAATAATACTATCATTACTGCTGGCATGTTTTCTGCTAAAATCCTGCTCCCAACCCATAGAGAAAGGGAAACAGGTGGCCATAACGGTAGAGAACAATAAAAAGGGCGCTCCCATAACCTTGGGAATACCTTTCCCAAAAGGAGAGTTGAATTCCGTAGATCATCTACGTTTACTCACCGCCGATGGCACGGAAATACCTTGTCAGACCACGGAAGTAAGCAATTGGGGGCCAACGGACGACAGTATCAAATGGGTATGGGTGTTCTTCTTTTCCGAAGATACACAGGACTATGTGCTGGAGTATGGGGATGGCGTGGTGCCCATCCTTCCAGAGAAGAAGGTGGTTTCCATGAACAACATGAGACCTCAAGGCGGAATAGATGTAAATACAGGACCGCTATCATTTTCAATACATAAAAAAGGAAACGGTTTTTTAGATGAGGTCTTTCTTGATTCCAACAAAGATGGAAAGTTTACCGAAGAAGAACTGATCGGTTCATCACCAGAGAAAAACAGAGGATCTTTCTTTGACCTTTTGGACGATTCGGGAATTGATGCGTCCAAAGCAGTGATTAACGAAGTTTTTAGGGAAAAGGGTTCCGGCCCCTTGCACACCATTTTCCGAATAGAAGGGACCTATACCTACAATAGGGAAGATAACAACCTATCACCATTTACCATTTGGTTGCATGCCTATGCAGGCAAGAGCTATATAAAAGTATTGCATACCATGACATATACCGGTATTCCCGACAAGCATAAAAAACAAAAGGGAGAGCACGCGAACATTGCAACGCAGAACAGCGAAATTATTTCGGAGAGTACAGAAGACGATATGGGCTGGACAGAGCCGAACGATCAGATTGCCGCCATAGGACTCCAGTTAAAATATCATTTGGATGATAACGTAAGCGTTTCGATGCCACTTTATGAGGGATCTTGGAAAAATGATGAAGCGGATACCGTTATGGAGGAAGTTGCCGTAAATGATGAAACACCAGTTCAATTATTGCAAAAAGGACCGGATAGACGTAAAAGCATTAGTTTAAGAAGTCTTTATCTTAACAACTTCAGCAAGAAAGGAAAGAACAGTGATTCCGAAGCAGAGTTGGATTTTGAGGCAACCGTCTCCAAAGGTGAAACCAATGTGGCCCAAGCTCAAAAAGCCAAGGGATGGATTAATGTAACCGATGGAAAAAGAGGTGTTGGCCTGGGCATTAAGAATTTTATGAAAGAATACCCAAAAGGTATTGAGGTAGATCCTGTCAACAACATCTTGTTGGGAAGTATCTGGCCCAAAGAAAATGGCCCAATGAACTTTGCCAGGCACAATACAGAGCCAGATGGGGGCATGTTGGACAATTTTGCCCAAGGTATAACCAAAACCACAGAGTTTGTTTATTATTTCCACGATAACGATGCCACAGAATCTGTGGGCGACAAAATGGAGTATATTACCGAAAGCCCTGTGGCACATGCTGCTCCGGAATGGTACACCAACTCAAAGGTTTATGGGAATATGGCACCAGCTTCCCAAGCACACCCAGAGTTTGAAAATGCATTGCAGTATAGATATCAGTGGTGGGCCTATAACCAAAAGAACGAGCCTTGGTATGGCATGTTCAATTATGGTGACGGAAAAAGCTATTTCTTTGATGGCAAATGGGTGCAATGGACCAACAATGAGCCTACTGTAGATTTTATGCTATGGACCAACTTTATGCGTACCGGTAATCCCAAATATTTTAAAATGGCACAAGCCATGAGTAGGCATACCATGGATGTGGACAACATCCATTGGCCTAAAAAACGAACGTATTACGGAGAGATCAATGATGCCATTGATTTTTGGAATTATGAAGATGAGCCAGAATCCACACCATACCTTGGTATAGGGCGAAGACATGCCAATGAACATTGGTATGCACTCCTGAGTGCCCATGTTTGGATTCAGGGATGGATAGCGGATTATTACCTATCAGCTGACCACAGAGCGTTGGAGGTGGCCAAAATGACAGGAGACACTTATATCAACCGTATTTGGGGAGAGCACGACCTTAGGGGTAGAAGACTATATCTATCTGTGTTAAATCTAGTAGAGTTGTACGATGCGACTAAATTGAAGAAATACAAGGAAGAGCTAGATGATAGGGTTGGTTTAATGTTGGAACTTCAGGAAAGACAAGGGGGCAATTTACTATTGGATAGATATGGATACAGTCAGACCTATGTGGCGCAAGGACTTTATAAATATCAGCAAATAACAGGTGATGAAGAAGTAAGAAAGGCATTGTTGAAGCATGCCAGATGGGTCAGGGACGTACCTCCATTGAACCACGAAATGGAATCTTATTTAGCCACTATTTATCCTTTGTTGCTTGGTTATGAGATAAGTGGTGAAAAAGTATACTTGGACGAAGCATTGGCCAGGGCCGAATTGTTGAAAATAGGTGAGCTTCCAAAGTCACCGGAAGACTATGAAAATGCAGAGGCCTATAGCGAGGACCTTTTGGAAATCTCCAATTTGCCTATGAGCAAGGGACGATTTACCAATTGGCAAACCAACCAAGGGCTCAGGGTATTTGGTTGGACCCACGCATATAATATTCCTTATTTATTGTACTGGATAGACAAAGAGAATATCGATTAAATCTAGTAATCTTCAGAAAGGGATGGTGACGCCGCACATTGGCCGCCGTCCTTTTTTTTTGCACACAACTAAACAACAACAATATGTCATACAAGCGGTTTGGGGCTATTCTTGGCCCTATTCTATTTATTTTGATTCACTACTTTTTTAATGGAGAAGGGCTTTCGCCACAAGGACGGGACATATTGGCTGCAACCGTTTGGATTGGGGTTTGGTGGGTTTTTGAAGTACTTCCGATAGCAGTTACCGCATTGTTGCCCATTGTCCTCTTTCCACTATTGGGAACCATTCCATTAGGTGACACAACCGCGAGTTACGGCCACAAATATGTGTTTTTGTACATGGGAGGTTTTATGTTGGCCATGGCCATAGAAAAATGGAACCTGCACAAAAGAATAGCCCTCCAAATTATAAAGACCATAGGCACAAATATGTACACCATAGTCTTGGGTTTTATGGTCGCGACCGCTTTTCTGTCCATGTGGATTTCCAATACAGCGACTACCGTAATGGTGTTGCCCATGGCAATTTCGATAGTAAAACAATTCAAGGACAACCCCGACACACCCGAAGATGAGAACAAGATATTCAGTAAATTATTAATGCTGTCAATAGCTTATGCCGCATCCATCGGAGGAATCGCCACGTTGATTGGAACACCGCCAAACCTGGTCTTTGCAGGGTTTGTTCAAAAAACTTACGGAGTGGACATCAGTTTTTGGCAATGGATGAAATTTGGTTTACCGGTAGCATCCATACTTTTAATATTGGCGTGGTTATACCTTACTAGACTTGCCTATCCATTGCGTAGATCACGTTTCCCCGGCGGTAAAGAAGAAATCAATAGACTTTTAAAGGAACTGGGACCTCTGGGAAAGGAAGAGAAAATGGTATTGTTTGTTTTTGTTTTGACAGCTTTCTGTTGGATAACCAGATCTTTTCTTTTACAAAAAATCATTCCGAACATCGATGATACCATTATAGCCATTGGGTCCGCCATCCTACTTTTTATTATCCCTGCAAACAGGTCTGGCAAACCACTTATTCAATGGGCAGAAGCCGTACAGATTCCATGGGGGATAATCTTATTGTTCGGAGGGGGGATGGCCATCGCCAAAGGATTTCAAGAAACAGGGCTGGCTGGCTATTTAGGAGGACAAATGGCATTTTTTGAAGGATTGCCCCTCTTTTTATTGTTATTGTTGGTAATCACGTGCGTTAATTTTTTGACAGAAGTTACCTCCAATTTGGCCACCACGGCAATGATGCTTCCAGTTTTAGCTCCACTGGCCTTGACTTTGGGAATAAATCCTTATTTACTGATGGTAGCATGCACTTCGGCAGCATCATGCGCGTTTATGCTACCAGTGGCCACTCCACCCAATGCAGTCGTTTTTGGCTCAGGATACCTTCGGATTCCGGATATGGTACGGGCCGGGTTTTTAATGAACCTTATTTCCATTGCGATTATGTCATTGGCCGTATTTCTATTATTGCCCTTGCTTTGGGATTTTTAAGCGGTGGGTTATTCTTGAGACCGCCTACAACATTGGCTTTAGCACCTCCCAAACATTTTCAGCTACTAATTTTTGACCCTCAACGGTAGGATGGATACCATCTCCTTGATTGAGCTCGGGAATTCCTGCAACATTTTCCAATAGAAAGGGGATTAGGGCAATATTTTCCTGATTTGCCAATGTTGGGAATATGTTTTCAAACTCCGATGTGTATTCCGGGCCCATGTTTGGTGGAATCTTCATTCCGGCCAATATGATTTTGGCATTTGGAAGATCGTTTTGTACTTGATTTATCATTTCCTGAAGGTTCTTTTGGGTCTCTGAAAGCGGAACTCCCCTGAGACCATCATTGGCGCCTAATTCTATAATGACGATATCCATATCGTCCTCTAGAACCCAATCCAAACGGTTTTTGCCACTTGCCGTGGTCTCACCGCTCAACCCAGCATTGATTACGGTATAGTCTAAACCTAGGGAATCAATTCGTTGTTGGATTACCGACGGGAATGCTTGACCAAGCTCCAGACCATAACCGGCAGTTAAGCTATCCCCAAAAAAAAGGATTTTTTTACTCGACTCCGTTGTCTCCTCGACCACTTCTTCCTCAACAGAAGCTTGGTTGTCCTCTTTTTGCTGTTTCTTTTCCCCGCAGCTTGCGAGTATCAGCATCAAAAAATAACATAACATTAACGAATTGTTGAGGGCAGAGTTTTTCTTGATCATGGACAATTTTAGTATTTTGAGAGTTTTAACCAAAAGTATGGTATGTCAAAGATATTAAAAGTTCAAAACCTCTCTAAAACATATCGGAGCGGTGAACACGACCTAAATGTACTGAACAATGTGTCGTTTGATGTGGATAAAGGTCAAAGTTTTGCCATTGTCGGGCCTTCTGGCAGTGGGAAAACCACACTGTTGGGCCTTTGTGCCGGCCTAGATACGACCGATGAGGGTGAAATATGGCTCTGTAATGAAAATTTGATGGGATTGGATGAAGATGGAAGAGCACTTTTAAGAAACCAGAACGTAGGATTTGTATTTCAGGATTTTCAATTATTGCCCACCTTGACCGCCTTGGAAAATGTTATCGTCCCCTTGGAACTTCGAGGGGTGAAAAATGCTTACGAACAGGGTAGGGAACTCTTGGAAAAGGTAGGTTTGCTGAACAGGGCCGGACATTATCCATCCCAATTATCCGGTGGGGAGCAGCAACGCGTAGCCTTAGCTCGTGCATTCTCCAACAAGCCATCCATTCTTTTCGCCGATGAGCCCACAGGCAACCTTGACGACGATACCGGAACCCGAATAGAAGAGCTGCTGTTCGAACTGAACAAGGAGCAGGGCACGGCACTGGTTATAGTGACCCACGATTTGGAATTGGCCAAAAAAACCGATAAAAGTATCCGGTTGAGGTCTGGGAAAATAGAAGAAACCGTAGGTTGATTATGGGAAAAAACAACGCTGGATTCTTATGGCTTCTAAAAATGGCCTGGCGCGATGGAAAAGCAAGCTATGGTAAACTTCTACTGTTCGTTTTTTCCATTACCTTGGGAGTGGCCGCAGTGGTCAGTGTCCATTCTTTTAGCAGGTTGTTGAAGGAAAATATAGCATTACAATCCAAATCCCTATTGGGCGCGGATTATGTCATAGAAAGCGATAAACCTGTAAACGATAAAGTTCAGGGCATAATGGATTCCTTGGGCGGCTCCGATGCCAAGGAAATCAATTTTTTGTCAATGGCCGCTTTTCCAGGTAACAATGGCACCAAGTTGATGGAAGTCAGGGGAGTGGAAGGAGGTTTTCCGTTCTACGGGGATTTGGAGACCGATCCATCATCGGCGAAGAATAGTTATCTGGACAATGGAGCTTTGGTCGATGCCAC
Organism: Flagellimonas chongwuensis; assembly: GCF_013376415.1. Taxonomy (GTDB): domain Bacteria; phylum Bacteroidota; class Bacteroidia; order Flavobacteriales; family Flavobacteriaceae; genus Flagellimonas; species Flagellimonas chongwuensis. The sequence continues at coordinate 336,706 of NZ_WYET01000007.1, read as the reverse complement.
CACCATGCTACAGCTCAATCTGAAGACAGGGGACAGCATCAAACTGGGCGCCGTTACCCTTCCTATTGCAGGAGCATTGGAAAACGTTCCGGGCAGCACTTCTGTTTTCGGTGCGATTGCGCCTCCTGTGCTTATTCCTTTTCAATTTATTGAAAATACAGGTTTGGTACAGACTGGAAGCCGTATCGAGTACAAATATTATTTTAGGGCAGATGAAGGTCAGGATATGGCCCTTTTGAGCGAGAAAGTGGAACCAGTGCTGGATGCAGAAGAAGCCGACCTGGATACCCACTTGTCCGAAGCTAGGCGTCTGGGCAGACGATACGAGAATTTTGGAAAGTTCCTTAATCTGGTTGGTTTTATAGCGCTGTTGTTAGGGTGTGTCGGTATTGCCAGCGGTATGGGCATCTATGTTCAAATGAAGATAAAATCCATTGCCGTACTCAAATGTTTGGGAGCTTCAAAGAAACAGAGCTATTTGATTTTCTTTGTACAGATAGCCTGTATGGGTATTATCGGAGGGCTTTTGGGTACCCTAATCGGTTATGGACTGCAACAATTGTTCCCAGTACTATTGGGCGATTTGATTCCGGTTGAAGTAGAAATAACTTTGTCTCTTCAAAGCATTGTTCTGGGATTGTCACTCGGGTTGGCTATGTCTGTACTTTTCGCGCTCTATCCCTTGATGAAAACACTATATGTATCTCCCCTGCAGGCTCTACGTGTGGTACAAGAGACACAAACCCGCTCAATAAGGGCCACGGCATTAGTAGGCTTGGGAATCATACTTTTTGTGTTCGGGTTTTCCTATTGGTTATTGGATGATTTGTTAAGGTCACTCTTTTTCGTTGGAGGTCTACTGGTGGTGTTTTTGATTTTGACCGCTGTGGCCCGATTCTTTATGGCCCTATTGAAAAGGTTTTTTCCGTATTCTTGGGGGTTTGTTCCCCGCCAAAGTCTGAAAAATTTGTTCCGTCCCCAAAATCAGACCTTGGTATTGGTACTGTCAATAGGTATAGGCACATTTTTGATAAGCACTTTGTATTTTACCAAGGACATGTTGCTGGAAAAAGCAGCCATTGAAGATAGTGCGAACAGTGCAAATATGATTCTTATGGATATCCAAAGTAAACAAATGGAAGCGGTATCCAATACTATTGAAGCTTCGGGTCTGCCCATAATAGACAAAATTCCCATCGTGACCATGCGTGTAGAAACTTTGAACGGTAGACATGTGGAGGATATCCGAAAGGACACGACTTCGCAAGTGGGAAGATGGATATTGAACCATGAATTCAGGGTAACCTATCGCGACAGCCTTATTGGTTCGGAAAAAGTACTGGAGGGAGAATGGGTGAACAATTTTAACTCAGAAGGTGATATTCCGATTTCTGTAAGCAGTGATTTCGCCAACATGGCCAAGGTCAATATCGGGGACCCGGTCTCCTTTAATGTTCAAGGTAGGATTATGAATACGGCCGTGCAAAGTATTCGAGAAGTGGATTGGAGTCGATTGCAACCCAATTTTTCGGTGGTCTTTCCTGCCGGGGTCTTGGAAAATGCACCTCAATTTGGCGTGATGACCCTTCGAACACCTGATGACGATACTTCTGCCACGTTACAACAGACATTGGTAAGGGACTATCCCAACGTCTCCATTTTGGATTTAAAGCGAATTTTATCCCTTTTGGAAGATATTTTGGCCAAGATTGGTTGGATAATCAACTTTATGGCCTTTTTCAGCATATTTGTTGGTGTCGCAGTGCTTATGGGAGCCATATACAGCAGCAAGCATCAGCGCGTGAAGCAAGGAGCATTGCTAAGGACCCTTGGCGCCAAAACCTCCCAAATATTAAAAATGATAGCCATCGAGTATACCGTTCTAGGATTTTTAGGTGCTTTTATGGGCGTTGTACTGGCGGTTTTGGGAAGTACCTTACTGGCTTGGATGCTGTTTGAGACTACATTTGTACCCTCGGCCATACCATTTATTGTTATACTGCCGGCAATTACATTTTTGGTTTTTGCTTTGGGCGTCGGTAACAGTATTGGAATTGTTAGAAATTCCCCGTTATCCGTACTTAAAAAGGAAAAGGAATAATTATTCGGACATTACCGTTCTAAACCCTAAATGTTCCTGTCCCGAATCGGGACTGGTGGCCATACGTGCCGAAATTCGATAACTTGCACAATAAGAGGCGCTACAAAGAAACGAACCTCCTTTGATTACCCTTTCTTCCGCGTACGGATTGTTCGGATTAAAAGCGCGGGTCGCCCCTGTTGGATTTTGGGTGGTCTCATTGCTTGAGGCCAGTTCTTCGTAGTAATTGGTGTTGTACCAGTCACTGGTCCATTCCCAAACATTCCCGGCCATATCGTACAATCCAAAATCGTTCTTGGGATAGCTCATCACGGGCGCCCTGCGCTCAAAACCATCTTCCATGGTGTTTTCCACCGGAAATTCACCTTCCCAAGAATTGGCATGGGAGCTCAATTGTGAAATATCGTCCCCCCAGAAAAATTTGCTATCGGACCTACCGGCCCGGGCAGCAAATTCCCATTCGGCCTCGGTGGGCAATCTGCGTCCGGCCCATTCACAATACGCCAGCGCATCTTCATACGCTATATGGACAACGGGGTGGTCATCTTTGCCCTCGATGTTGGTATCAGGTCCATTGGGGTGTCTCCAATCGGCGCCGATTTTCCACTCCCACCATTGTGAATAGTCGTATAGATTAGGAACACTGGACTTTGTCTTTTTGAAAATCAATGAACCTGGCTGTAAAATGGAGTCATGGGGTTTTTCCGTACCCGCAGGTAACTGTTTTTTCATTTCCTCCCAATCAATTTCCCTTTCGGCTACGGTGACATAGCCTGTTTCATCCACAAACTTTGCAAATTCATTGTTGGTCACTTCATGGATGTCCATAAAAAAGCCATCGACATATACTTTGTGAGCAGGCTTTTCGTGTCCCATGGCCATTCTGTCGTTGGGGACGGCACCTTGCATAAATTCCCCACCGGGAATCCATACCATACCCTCCGGCGCTTTTGCTGGAGGTTTTTGAGGGCTTTCGGTATTGGAATTTGCTGAATTATCCAATTTTTCAGTTTTTGATTTGCAGCCCAATATCAACATAAATGATACGAGGTAAATAAAATTTAAAGGTTTGGAAATCATCAATTTATTTTCTGGAAACTCAAACTATTTTTTTTAGGACGTATCACTACAGCGGAAAAAAATTATTCCCATTTGTTTTTCATGTATTCTTCGAACATCTTAGCCCGTTCTTCAGGGGCGATTTTCCAATATTCGATCAATGGGTTGTCCTTTACTTTTTCATTATACTCCTCGATGAATTTCTGGTTCAAAGAATCGTTGTCCTCATATTTTGCCCTTAGCTTTTCAAGATCTTCATGCAATTTTGCTTGAACGTCTGCATAATCTGGGTCGCCATAGATATTGTTCATTTCGCTAGGGTCATTTTTTAGGTCATACAATTCCCATTTATCAAGGTCGTAATAAAAATGAATCAACTTGTACCTGTCGGTGGTTATACCGTAATGTCTGCGAACATCATGTTCCGAAGGGTGCTCGTAATAGTGGTAATAGTGTTCGTTTCTCCAATCTTCAGGGGTTTCACCTTCAAGAATCGGGACCAAACTTTTACCTTGCATATCACCGGGGATATTGGTCTGGGCAATGTCAAGAAACGTTTCTGCAAAGTCGATATTGGAAACCAAATCCGTGTTTATGGTGCCTGGTTTTACCTTGCCGGGCCATTTGACCAATAGAGGAGTACGTAAAGATTCTTTGTACATCCAACGCTTATCGAACCAGCCATGTTCTCCCAAATAGAAACCTTGGTCGGAGGTATAGATAACAATGGTATTTTCATCCAAACCTGCCTCTTTCAAATAATCCAGAACATGTCCAACACCTTTATCGACTCCCGCAACACTTGCTAAATAATCTTTCATATAGCGCTGATACTTGAAACGTGTCAGTGCATCTCCCGTTGGTTGGTTCTTGTTGTATTCTTCATTGATGGGTCCATAAATGGAATCCCACATTTTTTGTTGTTCCTCGGTAAAGCCATTCTGCGGTTGGTCGGTAATTTTAAGGTCTGGCCCCATTTTCATGGATTCGGAAATGGACATGTAGTTCATGCCCGCTACTTCACGGCCACCGGAATAATCATCGAACAGGGTTACCGGTTCAGGTATTTCAACGTCTTCGTACATACCCAGTTCGTTTGGCCCTGGCTGCCATGGTCTATGTGGTGATTTATGGCCCAAAAACAGCATAAAGGGTTGTTCTTCCGACTTCACCGAGTCCATCCATTCAATGGCTTTTTCCGTGATAATTTCGGTAGTGTAACCTTCGAGTTCATATTGACCTTGTTCGTTTATAAAGGTTGGATTGTAATATGATCCCTGACCTGGTAAAATATCAATGTAATCGAACCCTTTGGAAGGTGTATCCCCCAAATGAAGTTTACCCAAGACACCGGTCTTATATCCTGCTTGCTGTAACAATTCACCAAAGGTCTGTTGGTCAAAATTGAATTTAGAACCAATAGTGTTGTCGATAAACCCATTTAAATGACTGTACTTTCCGGTGAGGATGGCAGCTCTTGAAGGCCCACAAATAGAATTGGTGACCAAACAGCGTTCAAACAACATGCCTTCCGCTGCAATTCTATCGATGTTGGGGGTAGGGGCCACCTCGGCCAGCCTGCCGCCATATGCGCTGATGGCTTGGTAGGCATGATCGTCGCTTATGATAAAAACAATATTTGGCCGTTTGTGGTGCTCTTTTTCTTGCTCCGCAGTTTTCTCTTTGTTGTCCTTGCAAGAAATAAACAAGCAAAGGCCCACTAAGGCGTAAAATAAGTATTTCATGATAATAAAGTTGTTTAGTTTTTTAAGGCGGTATAATATACCAACTTATTTGGAATATTAACTCTGACCCCCTCAACTTCAAGCTAAGTATTTTGTTATGTATTGTTCATTAGCGGCCATCACCTCGATAAAAATTTCTTTATGGTAGAAACGGCTTGTTAGTATAAACTTGACGTTGAGAGGTGTGGTAGTGTAGTTGGAGCAGTTTTATTTTTAAAATCCATTGAAATTCACGAAATTATATAGGTAGAGTTTTTATTAAACTACGTCCATCAAATCAAGGTAATGGTAAAAAACAATATGGTACGGGTGAATCCCAAAATTGGCCGTTGGCAAAACCTTTGGATTTTTGTCTGTATTCTTTCCGTAGGGGCACTTTACTTTAATTGCTCCCCCAAATATTCGAATCTATCACCTCCAATAGAAGATTTTCAGGAATTTAGGGCAAGTGGCGACACATTGGTGTCCGGCAAATGGTGGGAGGTCTTTAACGATGAGAAATTGAATACGTTGATAGATACCGCCATGCAGTCCAATTTAAATTTGGCAGCGAGTTGGCAGCAGTTTATTGCTTCGAGAGCATCCATAAAATCACAGGTTTCCAACCGATGGCCCACACTGGAAGCATCCGCCCAAACAGCAAGAACGCTTCCCGAACCCGATTTTGTGGGTGGTGAGAATACACAGTTGGGATTTTTTTCCAGTTATGAAGTAGACCTATGGGGACGAATTGGTACTGCGATAGACGCAGAAACATTTAGGTCTGAAGCCAGTTATTTTGATTACGAGGCACTTTCCCTGTCCCTTTCTGCGGAAATAGCCACCACCTGGTATCAATTACAGGCGGCAAAAGAGCAGTTACAGATTACAGAAGATCAAATTAAAACGAATGAGGCCATCATCAAATTGATTCGGTCAAGGTTTGTGGGAGGCCAAATCAGGGCTGTTGATATTTTACGTCAAGCCCAGCTCTTGGAAAGTACAAAGGAGCAGAAAATAATTTTTGAGACTAATGTTCAACTATTGGAAAACCAGTTGTCTGTTTTGTTGGGCAAGCAACCACAAATCGGAATTTCAATGGAAGAATCTACCATGCCCAATATACCAGAATTGCCCGATACCGGTCTGCCCTTGGAATTGGTACGGCGACGACCGGATGTGAAACAGTCCTTTGCATTATTACTGGCAGCGGATAGGGATATGGCCTCAGCCGTGCAGAGCAAATATCCACGACTCTCCTTGAGTGGTAGGGGGCAACTGCGTTCCAATAATTTTGATAACCTTTTCGATAATTGGGCGTATTCCTTGGCGGGAAATCTTTTAGCACCGGTTTTTTATGGAGGAAGGCTAAATGCAGAGGTAGATAGGACAACTGCCATTAAGGAACAACGCTTGTATGAATATGGCCAAGCCACTCTAGTAGCTTTTAGAGAGGTAGAAGATGCCATGGTGCAAGATGTTCAGCAAACCGCGAGATTGGAAAATATCCAGCGTCAACTGGAATTGGCCGAAAAAAGCAACAAGCAACTACGTGTTGAATTTTTGAACGGCTTTAGCCCATATTTGGATGTGTTGTTGGGACTAGATCAAGAGCAACAGCTCCGAAGAGATCTGGTATTCGCTCAATTGCAACACGTTCAAATCAGAATTGCTCTGTACAGGGCATTGGCCGGAGGATTTGATACCGGTAGAAATATAGAAGACAAACAAAGTAAAGTAGACGAATTATATGAGCAATAAAAAAGTAATTTGGATATGTTTGGCCATAATTGTTGGTGGAATTTTGGTCACCACACTTATCTTCTCCACCGAACCGGAGGCAGAAAGCGAAGGGGCGACCATTGAAACCGCGATTTTGGTAGATGTGGTGACTATGGAGAAAGGAACCTACGCACCCATTATCTCGGCTACGGGCACGGTACAGCCTGTGGAAGACGTAACCTTGAGTCCGTTAGTGCCCGGACAGATTGTTCGCCGAGACCCAGCCTTTACCCCGGGAGGTTTTGTAAAAAAAGGAGAGGTGTTATTGCAGATAGACCCATCGGATTATCGCAATACTTTGGAACTTCGCAAAAGTGAGCTCCTGCAATCCGAAACAGCATTGGCCACAGAGATGGGACGCCAACAGATAGCCGAACAAGATTTACAGCTCATCAATAACGACTCCCTGTTCGGGGATAACCCATTATCCGATAATGAGACACAATTGGTACTTCGTAAACCGCAATTGAATGCAGTAAAGGCCAATATAGAAGCTGCTCGGGCCTCAAGGAATCAAGCACAACTTAATTTGGAGCGTACGACCATCCGTGCCCCTTTCGATGCACATATTCTAAGTCAAAATGTAACCGTTGGCTCGCAAGTTACCCAAGGGGATGACCTTGGAAGAATTGTGGGAACGGATAGCTATTGGGTAACGGCGACGGTACCCGTTTCTCGTTTGCAATGGTTAAAATTCCCCGAATCCGAGGATGAAAAGGGTTCAGTTGTCCATATCGAAAACTCATCCGCATGGCCATCCGGCGCACAACGCGAAGGCGCTTTGGACAGACAGATAGGCGCTTTGGACAATCAAACCAGGTTGGCAAGGGTACTGGTACGCGTGAACGACCCTTTGGCTACAAGTAAGGAACTAGAGGGAGCTCCCAAATTGATGATCGGAACTTTTGTCGAGGTAAATATCCAAGCGGATTCTATTCCAAATGTGGTTCGGTTGGACCGTGATCTGGTGCGGAGCAATCAAACGGCATGGGTAATGAAGGACAACCTTTTGGAAATCCGTGAACTGGACATTATTCTGACCGACAACGAATATGCTTATGTGAAATCAGGACTCCAAGATGGAGAGAATGTGGTGACCACAAATTTGAGTACGGTTACCAATGGTGTGGAACTCAGAACACGTTCGGAAGAAATCACAGATAACGAAAACGACTAAAAGCTGCTATGATGGACGATAAGGAAAATGATGGAAAAGTAAGGAAGGAAGGGGCCATAGGTTATATGGCCCGAAATTCAATCGCCACAAATCTATTGATGCTGATACTTTTGGGTGGTGGTATTTTTACCATGTATACAATCCAAAAAGAAGTTTTTCCTGAGTTCCAGTTGGATTTTGTTGATGTATCCGTGGCCTATCCGGGTGCTTCGCCAGCAGAGGTGGAACAAGGCGTCCTTCAACCTGTGGAAGAAGCCGTACGAAGCGTTCAGGGCATAAAGGAAATCGTTTCACAGGCCGATGAGGGGTCGGGTCAAATCAGTATAGAACTTATCGCAGGCTCCGAACGAATGAAAGCCTTTCAGGACATTGATCAGGCCATCAACAGAATTCGAACTTTCCCTGATGATATAGAACGGCCAGAGGTTAGCCTGCGGTCCAGACAACGTGATGTACTTCAAATCGGTCTTTATGGAAAGGCGGACATTTGGACGCTTCGGATACTGGCCGAACGTTTGAGGACCATTTTATTGAGCAATCCGGCAATCACCCAAGTGGAGCTCAACAATGTTCCCGATTATGAGACACGTATCGAAATTAATCGCAACAACCTTCAAAAATATAACTTGACCCTTGGCCAAGTGGCGGACATAATAAGGCAGAGTAGTAACGATGTTCCTGCAGGAGCAGTACAAACACAGAGTGGTGAGATATTGCTGAGGATGAAGGAACGTAAACAATGGGCGGACGAATACGGAAACATTACCATCGTATCCGCACCTTCAGGGGCCAAGGTAAGCTTAAGCGATATTGCGACCATTACCGATGATTTTGAAGAAACCGGATTTCACGGACAGTTTAATCAACAAAATTATGTGGAACTCCAAATATTTAGGATAGGCGACCAATCCCCAATGGAAATCGAGGATGTAGCTTTAGGCATACTTGAGGATTTCCAGTTGCCACCCGGTGTAAATTACCGTACCGATAGCAATAGGGCGTCCGACTACCGTGAACGATTGTCCCTATTGACAGAAAATGGTGTGCTGGCCATCATCATTGTTTTGCTGATACTCACCTTGTTCTTGGAATATCGTTTGGCCTTTTGGGTAATGATGGGGATGACGGTCTCTTTTATAGGTGGAATGATTTTTCTTCCTCTAATCGGAATCAGTGTAAACATGATATCCATGTTCGGGTTTTTGGTCGTGCTTGGTATCGTGGTGGATGATGCCATCGTGGTCGGGGAAAACGTGTACGAATACAGGAAAAAAGGGCTAAGTCCCATTAAGGCGGCCATTGCAGGAACCAAAGATGTTTCTCTTCCGGTGGTCTTCAGTATCACCACTACCATTATTGCTTTTGTACCACTGCTTTTTATGCCAGGGGAAACAGGTAAGTTTTGGCAACCCCTTCCAGCGGTGGTCATTGTAATATTGGCGGTTTCTTTGTTAGAGGCATTATTTATTCTACCATCGCATTTGGCCCATTTAAAAAAGGATCCGAGCAAGAACAAATGGGTGCATAAACTTGAAAGTTGGCAAGGTGCTTTTGCCAACAAGTTCAATGAGCTGGTCGATAAATGGTACCGCCCATTACTGGACAAGTGTCTTAAGCATAGATATATTACCCTGTCAAGTGCTGTAGCACTTTTATTGATAGTAGGAGGATATGGCTACAGTGGGCATATGGGAATGATCATGATGCCGGAAGTAGCGGCGGATGAAATAGAGGCAGGTGTCCGCTTACCAGTAGGAACAACTCCGGACCAAGCTGCCAAGGTAGCCCACGATATCTCCGATGCTACCCAAAGAATGTTCGAAGAACATAATTTATACGAGGTTGCCGAAGGAATCAAGACTAATGTGCGTGGACAAAATTTTATTGATGTGGAAATCGTAATGTTGCCGCCGGACCAGAGGGATATTACCGCCGGGGAGGTAATTGCTCTTTGGCGTGATAATATTGGGGACATAGAAGGTGTTGATCAAATTACCTTTGAAGCCGAAAGAGGTCCCGGAGGTGCCCGACAGGCAATCAGTATAGATTTGAGCCATACCGATATCAATGTGCTAGAAAAAGCAAGTACGGCATTTGTTGAAAGAATGGAGATGTTTTCCAATACACGGGACGTCACAGACAATTACAATAAAGGAAAATTACAGTACGATTTTAAGCTCTTGCCACAAGGTAGAAATTTGGGGCTAACCTCAAATGAAGTGGGAAGACAGGTAAGGAACGGGTTTTTTGGTGCATTGGCCATGAGACAGCTCCGGGGTATGGATGAAATTGAGGTCCGTGTAAAACTCCCGATGGAAGAGCGTAAGGATATCAAAAACCTCGAAAACTTTTTGATAAGAACGCAGGATGGAGTGGAGGTACCCTTAATGGATGTGGTCGAGGTTCAACAACGAGAGGCATTTACCAGTATCAACCGTAGGGACGGCCGTAGGGTCGTAAATGTTGGAATGGATGTGGAACCAGCTAATGCTGTCAACAGGGTAATTGCAAAAGTCCAAGAGGAAACACTGCCACAACTACGGGCCGATTTCCCGGGCATTACCTGGACCTTTGAGGGAAGCCAGGCCGATATGCGGGAAAGCACCAGTACGTTACGCGCTGGATTTGCCATAGCCATGTTATTGATCTATGCCCTCTTGGCCATAGCTTTTAGCAGTTATGTACAACCCTTGATCGTGATGACGGCCATTCCCTTTGGTATCGTTGGCGCGGTAATCGGACATATTTTGTTGGGTTACGACCTCTCCCTGGTCAGTTTGATGGGAGTTATCGCGTTGTCCGGAGTGGTTGTGAATGATTCTTTGATCATGATTGATTATGCAAACAAGCGTAGGAAAGAAGGCGACCTTATATACAAGTCCATTCACGAAGCCGGGCTGAGAAGATTCCGACCTATAATTTTAACTACCATGACCACTTTTGGTGGTTTGGCCCCCATTATTTTGGAAACCTCAAGTCAGGCATTTTATCTGATACCCATGGCCATTTCACTTGGATTCGGTATTGTGTTTGCCACGGCGATCATATTGGTTATAGTGCCATGTCTATACCTGATTCTTGAAGATGCGAGGTTGTCCATTCAAAAAGGAAGAACGGTCAAGGAAGTGGACGTGTCGGAGAGTGCGATTTGATTTTATAATTTTAACCCGTAGCTCAAATCACCGGCATCGCCCAAACCTGGAACAATATAACCTTTGCTGGTAAGCCCTTCATCCACAGCTGCAATCCACAACTGGGTATTATCGGGAAATGTTTTAGCTACTTTTGCCACACCGGTTTTGGAACCAATGACGGAAATAATGTGAATCTGTTTTGGCGAACCATGACCTTTTAGGGCATTGAGAACATTTTCCAAAGTTTTTCCCGTGGCCAGCATGGGGTCCGTTAGCACCAAGATTTTATTATCAAGCGGAGGCGCTGCAAAATAATTTACAATAACTTCAAAATCATCATCATTATTGGGATGGTTACGGTATGCCGAAATAAAGGCATTTTCGGCCCCATCAAAATAACCCAAAATTCCGTGGTGCAAGGGCAATCCTGCTCTAAGCACGGAGCAAAGCACCAATTTATCAGAACATGAAAAGGATTTTTTGGTGCCCAAAGGAGTTGTGATTTCCTTTGGTTTATAATCCAATGTTTTGCTCATTTCGTAAGCCAGAATCTCTCCAATGCGTTCAATGTTGCGGCGAAACCGCATGGCATCTTTTTGGATATTAACATCCCTTATTTCAGCAATAAAACTATTCAAGATGGAATTGGTCTGGTCGAATTGATGAATGATCATGTATTGGATTTATCAACTTAAAGATACTTCTTGTAGCTTAGATACGAAAATCAAAAACTTTCGAAGGCAAAGTGTGGTGTTCTGACAAAGGTCATTGTGAAGAAAGAAGATTTTAGCGAAATTTGATAAGGTAGTTTACGGTTCAACCTAACTCAGATTTCTAGATTGACTTATGGATTTTATCGATTATTATAAAGTATTGGGGGTGGACAATAAAGCATCCACTGATGAGATTAAAAAGGCTTATCGGAAATTGGCAAGGAAATATCATCCCGATCTTAACCCTAACGATTCGGAGGCGGAAAAGAACTTCAAACGTGTGAATGAGGCCAACGAGGTGCTTTCCGACCCCGAAAAAAGAAAAAAATATGATGAGTATGGTAAGGATTGGCAGCATGCTGAGGAGTTTGAAAAAGCAAGGCAATCACGTTCACAACATGCTCGTCAAAATACTGGTTCGGGGTATACGTACAGCCGTTCAGGAGGTTCAGCCCAGGATTTTTCGGACTTTTTTGAGTCGATGTTCGGAGGCGGAGGTGCCGGGTTCGGTTCCGGTGGCCAACGGGTACGGTTTAGGGGACAGGATTACAATGCTGAATTAAAATTGTACCTAAAAGATGTCTACACAACCCAAAAGCAAACGCTAACGGTGAACGGAAAAAATATCCGTTTGACCATTCCCGCAGGTGTAGAAGATGGGCAGACCATTAAAATCAAAGGGCATGGAGGCCCTGGTATCGAAGGCGGCCCAGCAGGAGATCTCTACATTACCTTTTCCATCGTCAACAATACAACTTTTAAACGCGACGGGGAAAATCTGTACAAGACCATTGAAATTCCTTTGATCAAAGCTGTTTTGGGCGGAGAGATACAGGTGGAGACGCTAACAGGAAGAGTGAAATTAAAAGTAGCTCCCGGAACCGATAACGGTACACAGGTAAAACTTAAGGGGAAAGGGTTTCCGAAATATAAAAAGGAAGGACAGTTTGGCGACCTGTACCTAACGTATGTGGTAAAAATGCCCAAAAACCTGACCCCGGAACAAAAGTCGTTGTTTGAATCCTTGGAAGAAACCAACCTAACATAGTACAAATGAAGGAAGAACATTATATATCGGTAAAAACATTTTGTGAACACCATGGAGTTGGTGAATCTTTTGTTCGTTCCATGTGCGAATATGAGATTCTACATGTAGATTTTGAACAAGGAGACGGACAGCTACATTTGGAAGATTTGCCACTTTTGGAAAAAATGGCCCGTCTACATAACGAACTTGATATAAACCCTGAAGGAATCCAGGTCATTCACCACTTGTTAGGTCAAGTGGAAAGTCTGCAACAAGAGGTGGCAGCTTTAAAAAGAAGGCTCAATACATTAGAATAAGTATGTTTTTTTGACATGACAGGCGTCATAGGAAAATAATCGTTCAGAGATTATTTTTAAGGATAAGTTGGTTTGGAAACATTCCACCCCCCTAAAATTTGATGTCATGAAAAAAATATTGGTACCCGTCGATTTCTCAAAGCATTCCGAATATGCCCTTGAAGCAGCATCAAAAATTGCGAAGCAACATAAGGCCAAAATTGTTTTGCTCCATATGATCGGAATATCCGATTCCGTTTTGGCCAATTCCGAAATAGCCGAAGAGGCAGAAGCCAAGTATTTCTTGAAATTGGCAAAGGATAAAATCAATGAATTTACCAAGAAGAAATATCTCGAAGGTATTCCTGTGGACAGTATTATCCAAAATTATAAGGACTTTGAAGAAGTAAATCAAGTGGCCCTTGAACAAAACTGTGATATGATCGTAATGGGTTCGCATGGAACCAGTGGACTGAAGGAATTATTTGTTGGGTCCAATACGGAAAAAGTGGTGCGTTCCTCTGAACTTCCCGTTATCGTAATCAAGGCAGGCTCCAGTGGATTTGATGTTAAACGAATGGTGATGGCGTGTGACCTGGAGAAGGAAGCCATTCCGGTGTATCGCAAAGCCGAGGCTTTTGCCCAATTGAACAACGCTTCCTTGGAAATGGTATATGTGCACAGTGCCGGCGCCAATTTTATGGGCAGGGATGATGTGGTCGAACGGATGGAAAACTTTAAAAAGGAATTGGGCAAGGAAATCGATATCCATTTTTATGACGATAATTCCGTGGAGCGGGGCATACTGCGTTATTGTTTTGAAAGAAACGCTGACCTATTGGTAATTCCAACCCATGGCCGCAAGGGATTGGACCACTTTGTTGTTGGAAGTTTGGCCGAGAATGTATCCAATCACGCCAAGATACCGGTAATGACCATCAAAATTTAATTATTCTTCGAAGAGTAACTGGAGGCGACCCAATAAGATAAGTTCCGATTTATTGCTACCATAAAATGCAGCGGCTATAGCTCTTGAAGTAGACATGGCCAAATGCTTGATTTTTGGGGTGAACAGAATTTTATGCTCCATATAGAATGCTTCAAACTCCTCATAGATTTCTTCACTGTCCTTTTGATATTCCAATAACCAATCAAAAACAGAAATAATTTGAAAAGCAGAATCAGTTCCATATTCATCTTCAATATCATCAACCTCCAGCCAATGGTCGCGGACCACTTCGTTCAGTTTTTCCATTTCCTTCATATGGACACTATGGTCTGCCATGGCCACGGCATAAAAGAGTTTTCCTAGGTTTTGGTATAATTCGTTCACTTGTTTTTTTCCAGATTCCAACATTTTCTTAATTTTTAACTCAAGATTAAATATACTGATCCAATTGACATGAATGCATGATCAAAATCAGTAATTTTAGTAATTGTTTTGAAAACATTCGAAGAAAGTAACGTCTTGGGTATGTTTTCGGAGGTTATCTCCGAGGGCATAGTCATTGTCAATGCCCAACAGCAAATTACTGCGAGCAATAAGGCCGCCAATAAAATGTTCGATTATAAAGAGGGAGAGCTTATCAGCAAACCTTTGGACATTTTAATTCCACAACGTGCAAAGCACAAACATGGCAAACTGGCCGATAAATTTATGGGCGAGGGCAAGGCCAGACAAATGGGAAAAGGGTTGGACTTGGTTGGAATCCGCAAAGGTGGGGAAGAGTTCCCATTGGAAATAAGCCTTAACCCGTTCAAGATTCAAGAAAAACAATATGTTTTGGCCCTGATCATGGATATCACTGAAAAAAAGAAGGCCGAACAGACCATAGATTATTGGTTCCAGATTTTTGATGAGTCCCTGAACGAAATCTATGTGTTCGATGCGGAATCTTTTATTTTTATCAATGTGAACCGTGGTGCCCAAATGAATTTGGGGTACAATATGCAGGATTTGGGAAAGATGTCCGTAATGGATATTAAACCAGAGGTCACCAAGGAT
This sequence comes from Flagellimonas chongwuensis, assembly GCF_013376415.1. GTDB lineage: Bacteria > Bacteroidota > Bacteroidia > Flavobacteriales > Flavobacteriaceae > Flagellimonas > Flagellimonas chongwuensis. Next base: position 321,688 of record NZ_WYET01000007.1, on the reverse strand, counting down.
GTGTTGGAACGTTTGATATCGCCACTGCTATCGGGACGAAAGGAAAAGGTGATTTTTGAAACCATCCATAAAAGAAAGGACGGTTCCCTATATCCGGTTGAGGTACACCTTCAACTCTCCTTTATTGGGAAAAGAAGGGTATGCGTAGCGATTGTTCTGGATATTACCGAGAGGAAAAATTACACGCAGCAACTGGAAAATACCGTAGAGGAAAGAACCCAACAATTAAGGGAGGCGCTACAGGCCGAGAAAAAGCTCAACGAGCTAAAGACCAAATTCCTTTCCTTGGTGTCCCATGAGTTTAAAACACCGCTTTCCAGTATTTTGACCTCAACATCCCTTTTGAAAAAATACACTACATCGGAACAGCAGGAAAAGCGGGACAAACACATTACAACCATTAAATCCAAGGTAAGGTATCTGGATAATATACTTACCGATTTTCTTTCCATAGAGCGTTTGGATCTTGGTAAGGTGAATTATTCCATTACCTCCTTTCCGCTGAGCAAGTTGATAAATGAGGTGGTGTACGACGCCAATATGCTCTTAAAAGAAGGCCAACGGATACAGTATCCAAGAGATATCGATGGGATTGTAGTAGAATTTGATGAAAAAATTATGGGGTTGGCCCTTTCCAATTTAGTTCACAATGCCATAAAGTATTCTCCTGAGCATTCAGATATTGAATTAAGGGTATCCCAAGAAAATGACCAATTGAAAATTGATGTCGTGGATAATGGATTCGGAATACCGCTCGAGGACCAGCCATTTATTTTTGACAGATATTTTAGGGCCACCAATGTGCTTACCGTTCAAGGGACGGGAATAGGCCTCAATATTGTGCGCCAACATATGAACAACCTAAACGCTAATGTAACTTTTAAGAGTGAAATGGGGACAGGCTCTACGTTCACTCTGTTCATACCAATAAATAACAAGGAAAATGAAAAAAATTTTACTGGTTGAAGATGACACCTCGCTACGCGAAAATGTAGCAGAATTGTTGGAATTGTCCGGTTTTAATGTGTGTTCTGCATCAAATGGAAGAATAGCTGTGGATATGGCAAAAAAGGAACTTCCCGATTTGGTGCTTTGTGATATTATGATGCCCGAACTGGACGGATATGGGGTTTTGGAAGAATTATCGTCTGACAAAAGCACGCGCCATATCCCTTTTATTTTTGTTTCTGCCAAAACCGAAAAACAGGATGTGAGAAGGGGCATGAACCTTGGTGCCGATGATTATTTGACCAAACCATTTGAAGAAGAGGAACTTTTGTCTGCCATTGAGTGCCGCTTAGAGAAGGCAAAACAAATGGATACCTTGCTCAAAGAACGGCCTGAACAAGTAAGGGAGGATGAGATTCGTACCTTGAACGAACTGAAAAACTTCTTTGATGATCATGGAGAACAGTTCTCTTTTAAAAAAGACGAGGTCATCTATAATAGCGGAGACCATTCAAACATGGTATTCCTTATCCTAAAAGGCGTCGTCAAAGGTTGTAGTCTGGATGAAGAAGGAAAGGAATTGATTACATCCATATATGCAGAGGACGATTTTTTGGGGTTTACTTCATTGACCGACCATCTACCGTATCAGGAATATGCCATTGCTATCGATGATGTGGAACTCGCGGGTATATCCAAAGAAAAAGTCAAGGCCATTTTAGAGGACAATAAAAGCATTTCCTTGGAATTGATGGATGTTATTGCCGGCAACCTCGCAGAAATAAAAAAGCAGTTGTTGCAAATGGCCTATAGTTCGGTGAGAAAAAAAACGGCGCAAACGCTTTTGCTGTTTTCCAAAGCAATAAACAGGGATAAGCAACAGGCCTTAAAAATTACGCGAAGCGACTTGGCGGGCCTTGCTGGCATTGCAACTGAGAGTTTAATACGAACGTTGTCGGATTTTAAACAAGAAGGACTTATTGCCATCGAAAATAGAAACATTTTGGTACTCGACAAGGAGGCTCTGGAGCAGGTACATTAACTAAATCAATGTTATAAATAGTGTAAGTGATATTTATCATTCCTTATTTTTTTGTGAATGATAAACTTGTGCCCACAATTTATGACATAATGAAGAATATTCTGGTACCGACCGACTTTTCCCAGAACTCCATCAGGGCACTCAAGTATGCACAGATGCTGTTCAGCTCTTTGGAATGCAACTTCTATTTGCTCTATGTTGGTACGCTCCTAGATACAAAAAACGATGCTGGACTTTACATAAAAACCGATAAGGTCACCGAAAGCACCAAAAAGGAACTGGCTGAACTGGTCAAGGAAACAAGGGAGCACAGTTTGGAGGCCAATCATTTCTTTTTCCCTTTGCACGAATATGGGTTTTTTATCCCCACCATTAAAAAGCATCTACAGGAAAACAATATCGACCTTATTGTGATAGGGACCAAGGGAGCATCTGGCATCAAGGAAAAGGTAGTGGGAACCCATACTGGAGATGTCATCACCAAAGTCCAATGCAATACCTTAGTGGTCCCCGAGGATGTTGAAATCTCCAAACCCAGGGAAATTGCCTTTCCCACAGACTTGAACATTTTCTATTCTTTAAAAATCCTTCGACCTATGATGGAAATGGTGAAGCTGGGCAAGTCGCAATTTCGTATTATGCATGCAATACAGGAGGGCGACCACCTGACCGAGGAACAAAAGAACAATAAAGAATATCTTTTGGACTTTATAAAGGAAACCCTCCAAGAAGGTCATAGCTTTCACACCATTACCAATAAAAAAGTGAAGTCTGCCATTCAATGTTTTGTGGAAAGCCGGGAAATTGATATGATGTTCATGGTGGCCAAGAATATCAATTTTATACAACAGGTTTTGTTCGATTCCATTGTGGAACAAATCAGTTTTCATACAAAAATACCCTTCTATGTGATACATGAATAAGGGGTGGAAGATTATACTTTTGATTTTTTGGAAACCATGTGATGCAAATCATATCAGGACTGGGAAAGCTTGTGTAACTTTGATATGATTAGTATCTTAAAATCAACTGAGTAATGATCAAAGTCGTATTGCCCACCGATTTTTCTGAAAATGCGTTCCATGCCATTGCCTATGCCTTGAAGTTATTGCATAACCATACATGCAGGTTTTATTTAGTGCATACATACACACCGCCCATTTACAGAGTGGATTATACACTGGGCAGCCCTGGACAGTTGGGATTACCGGATGTTCAAAGAAATAGTGCAGAGGAAGCTCTGGAAGATACCATAGAAAAAATCAGGCCCCTGTCCAATCCCGCCAAGCATACTTTTGTGTCCCATGCCGCTTTTAACACACTGGCAGAAGAGATGGATTCCATTTCCCATAAAGAGGGTATCGATTTTATTGTGATGGGAACACAAGGAGCCACAGGTGCTATGGAAATTCTCTTTGGGTCCAATACGGTTCAGGTAATCCAAAAATCTGCAGTACCTGTTTTGATGATTCCAAGCGATTTTGAATATGAACCGCCAAGAAATATCTTGTTTCCTACCGATTATGAAGTGGATTACCAAAAGGCCCATCTGGATTTTCTACTCAAATTCTCCAAGCTAGAGCATTCCAAGTTGCATATATTGCATATATCCTCACCAGAAGGACTCGATGAAGGACAAGTAAACCAAAAAGTACGATTGGAAGGAAAACTGTTGGAACACAACCATGAATTCTACGACCTGCCCGACCAAGAACTGATAGCGGCCATCAATGCCTTTCAGGAAAAACAACCTGTTGATTTGCTGGTCATGGTTAAGAACAAACATTCATTTTTAGAGCGTCTTTTTTTGGAACCCGTCATCAAAAAAATAGGCCTGTACAGCAAAGTCCCTTTTATGGTACTTCCTATACCTCTTGAGTAAAATAGTCTCCTTCAGGTGATATAAATCATTGCAGAGAAGTATGAATCCTTGTATTTTCTAGCAAAACCGATATACTGGTTAAGGGAGAAGAACACCCATGTTAAAAGGAATTATAATTAAAAAGGATGATGGTATGAAACAAGTAGGGATATGGATGGATAAGCAAGAAGCCAAAGGAGTGGTGCTTAACAATAACAAGGAAAGTTTTTTTAATATTTCCTCAGAACTTGATTTTTTTAACCCCAAGGGAGGTGCGCGTTCCAAAACTAAATGGGGTCCACAGGATGTGGTGCAGGACAGCAAATATCTTGAAAGGGAGAAACACCAATTAAAAAAATACTTTGAAGAGATAGCCGAGCAAGTTTCAGATGCCGACGAAATAGTCATTTTTGGCCCTGCGGAAACACCGGATAAATTTTTGGACGCTCTAAAAACAAGACATTCCCGTATAGCCGAAAAAGTAAAGAAGAAAGAGACTGCGGACAGCATGACCGAGAACCAGATAAAGGCATTGGTTAAAAAATCCTTTGGAAAGGACGGTCGAAATTGAGAATCCAGATAATCATCGTTTGATATGATTTAAATCATTATACATCAAATGATTGTGGTCTATTTTTGATTGGCCAGGAATTTGGCAATACATGACATGTAACAATGTTTAAATTATCGTTATGGAAACAAAATCAAACAAAAGGAGGCTTAAAGAGTGGTTCAGTGCAGAGGAGCTGCACGAGGAATCAAAGAAGTGGTTTTCTGAATTGAAATTTGCCAGAGATGAGCAAAAATTTCTGAATACCATGGTGAAGGATTATACATTGGACATTATTGATTCGGATATGTTCAAAAGTGTACAGCCCCTGGTGCAATCCTTGAACCAATCCGAAAAGGATTTGGTGGACTTGTTCAAAAGGGTGCAATTGCATGAAAATCAGCTCCAGATCATGGTAGATGATATTAATCAAGAAAAAATGGAAGCAGCCTATCTGGATACCCACAACGATTTGTCCATGGATGTGTCCGATTACTTTATGAAGTACAGGCACACCAAGAACCTCATGTTCGATATTATATCCAAAGTGATTAAGCGCAAAAAGCAAAAACGATTGTTGAATTAAATTGAACAAAATGAAGGTATTGGTGTACAGCGCCAAGGATTTTGAGATAAAAAACTTGGAAAAATTCAATAACGGCAAGCATAAAATGACCTTTGTTCCGGAAACATTGGACTCCTCAACGGCTGTTATGGCCGCAGGTTATGATGCCGTTTGTGTCTTTTCAAACGATGATGCCTGTCTGGTTGTTCTGGAAATCCTCCATGATCTGGGGGTTAAATACATCACTTTAAGGTCAACGGGCTATAACAATGTAAGCGTTAAATCAGCAAAAAGAATCGGACTAAAAGTGGCTTATGCACCGGAATACTCCCCCCATGCAATTGCAGAACATGCCGTAGGTTTATTGTTGGCGATCAACCGTAGGCTCATTCAGGCAAATGCCCAGGTAAAACAATATGATTTTACTTTGGATAATTTAATGGGCTTTGATTTGAACGGAAAGACGGTCGGTATTTTTGGAACAGGAAGGATAGGTTCTATTTTGGTGAAAATTTTCCATGCTTTTGGGTGCAAGGTGGTGGCCAATGATGTAAGACGTAACCATTATCTGGAAAGCCACTACGATGTGGAATACCTTCCCTTGGAAGAACTGTGCAGACGATCCGATGTTATCAGTATCAATGCGCCGCTAACCTATGAAACACACCATATTTTTTATGAACCCATGTTCTTGGCAATGAAACAGGGAGCCATATTGATCAATACGGCGCGAGGAGGTATCGTAAAAACAGAAGATCTAGTCAAGGTGTTAAAGGACGGACACCTTGGGGGATATGCCACGGACGTTTATGAGCGTGAAAGAGGAATCTTTTTTAAGGATAACAGCAAAACGGGCATTACCGATGAGCTGCTTCAAGAATTGATCGATCTGCCCAATGTACTTTTGACGCCACACCAAGCATTTGCCACAAGAGAAGCGTTGTTGAGGATCGCCGAGACCACCATTTACAATTTGGATTGTTGGGAAAAAGGAAAAACCTGCAAAAACGAACTGGGTTTCCAGACCGTAACACTATAGAAGGGGACTCAATAATTTGGCAAAGCCCTGAATCAATTTTTGGATCCAAGGTCTTTCCTTGTATTGGTTGTAATCGTTCAAAATCAATGATTTTTCACAATCCTTAAAAAAATCTGATTTCATCCTTTTGCACAAGTCCCTGTCATAAACGAACACTTGTGCTTCATAATTTTGCTGCAGACTCCTATTGTCTAGATTGGCGGTTCCTACACTGGCGATCTCATCGTCGCACAACATGACCTTACTGTGCAAAAAGCCGTCGGCATATAAATATATTTTAATGCCAGCCTTGAGATAGGATTCAAAATAGGCCCTAACGCACCAGTCCACCAATTTGATATCGGTGGTGGTCGACATTAGAATCCTGACATCCACACCGCTCAGTGCGGCGGTCATGAGCGCCTGCAGTATGGCATGGTTTGGAATTATATATGGATTTACGATGTATAGGTATTTTTGAGAACTATTGATAATGGAAAAATAGACCTGTTCCATTACATCAAAATCATCGTCCGGACCACTGGGTACAATTTGTAGTGAAGTTTTATGCCTATGGATCGCTTGGGTTTTAAAATTGGAGGCTTCCACTTTTTTGCCACTGGCCAAAAACCAGTCCGTGACAAATAATCGGTTCAAAAAGTCAACGGCCTCACCTTCTATTTTTAGATGGGTATCGTGCCATTTTCCCAATGTTTGGTCGCCCCTAAGATACTTGTCCGAAATATTGATGCCACCGGTAAACCCTATTTTATTGTCGATCACGATTATTTTCCTATGGTTCCGATAGTTTAATGAAGCCAGAAACCTCCCAAACTTAAAGGGAAGGAACTGTGCTGTTTCAACACCTATATCTTTGAGTTTTTTGAGGTATTTCTTACTTAGTGAATAACTGCCGATACCATCGTAGAGCAATCTTATGGTTACGTTGCTCGCCACCTTCCTTTCAAAAATATCCAGAAGTCTATCAGCCAGTTCGCCATCTTCAAAAATGTAATATTGTAAATGTATGTGCTCTTTGGCCCCTTCGATGGCCTCAAATATGCTTTCAAAGGTAATTTTTCCATCCTTCAACAACTCTAGATCGTTATGGCAGGTTATGCCGCAATGGGTTGTTTTGTTGATCAAATGGGTTATTTTGAGCTTATCATCTGAGATCTGGGGATTACAATTTGCGTTTTCCAATGGTTGAATGGGGGCAAACTGATTTTTCAAGGAAAACATCTTGGACCTTCTCCTGTTCCTGCCAAACAAAATATATAGCAGGACACCTGCTACGGGGATGGTAAAGATGGCCAACAGCCAAGCCAAGGTCTTGCTGGGCCTTACCCCGTTCAATAACAAGCTTACGACCATGGTCAGTGCAATCAGTATGTAGAGCGCAATGAGGATAGGTATGAGCATGTGGTCCATATAATCCACGTTTGTTTCAAAGATAAGATTCTCGTCACATTATAATCAATTTGGAATGTACTGTAACAAAATGTAGAAAATCAATACAGATATAATGGTCGATGCCATTGTGAGGTAAACCTTGTACTTTGCTTATTCATTCGGTTGTATAGTCGCGAATAAACAATACCGGATTTTAAGGTATTCGCAATTATGGTTGGTCGTTTGGGGCCTATAGCCTGTTGTTCAAGGATTTTAGGTTAAAATTAACATAAAACTAAGTATGCACTACTTAATTTTAAAAGCATGGATTTGAATCGATCATTATTAAGATATCCTTGCCTATTATTAACTCAAAATAAATCAAATAACTAATCAAAATGAAAAGAAGAGATTTTGTACAGTACGCCGGTATGGGTGCAGGGGCCATGATGATGCCCTCGCTTCTTTTGGGAAACGACATTCCTGCGGAAGCATTGCTCGAACCGGGTATGGATACCGTTCTTAAAAAGAAAATGGCAGATGTTGCCCTAAATACCGCTAAATCCATGGGAGCCACCTATGCGGATGCCCGAATAGGAAGGTACCTGAACCAGTATGTCTTTACACGTGAGGACAAAGTCCAAAATGTGGTGAATACCGAATCCTTTGGAATTGGAATCCGTGTTATAGCCAATGGTACTTGGGGTTTTTCCTCTACCAATGATGTGACCGAGGATGGAATCAGAAAAGCAACACAGCATGCTGTTTCCATTGCCAAGGCCAATTCAAAGATTCAAAAAGAACCCGTTGTTTTGGCACCGGTACAGGGACATGGCGAGGTATCTTGGAAAACCCCGATAAAGAAGGATTTTAAAGAAGTGCCTATTTCCGAAAAAGTGGATTTGCTTTTGAGCGCAAACTCCGCCGCTATGGAGAACGGCGCCAATTTTGTGAACTCTGCCCTCTTTATGGTGAACGAACAAAAGTATTTTGCTTCTACCGATGGATCTTATATTGATCAGGATGTGCATCGAATTTGGCCAACCTTTAACGTTACGGCGATCGATCGTGCAGAGGGTAAGTTCAGAAGCCGTCAGGCCTTGAGTGCGCCAATGGGCATGGGCTATGAATATATGGACGGTCTGGAATCTGAAAAACTAGCAGGTCCACAGGGCATCAAACTATACAATAGAAGCTACGATATTGTAGAAGATGCAACAATGGCCGCAAAACAGGCCAAAGAGAAATTGTCCGCGAAATCCGTGGAAGCCGGTAAATACGATTTGGTACTGGAGCCCAACCACCTGGGATTGACCATTCACGAATCTGTGGGACACCCATTGGAATTGGATCGTGTCTTGGGTTACGAGGCCAACTATGCAGGAACCAGTTTTGCAACTTTGGACAAATGGGAATCCAAGGACTTTAACTACGGCAGCGATATCGTGAACATTGTGGCCGATAAGACCCAAGAAGGTTCTTTGGGTGCCGTTGGTTATGATGATGAAGGAGTAAAGACCAAAAAATGGGATTTGATCAGAAACGGAACCTTGGTGAACTACCAGGCCATCCGAGATCAAGTTCATATGATCGATCAAAACGAATCACATGGATGTTGCTATGCCCAAAGTTGGGAAGATGTGCAGTTCCAGCGAATGCCCAACGTGTCTTTGGAGCCAGGTAAGGAAAAATATTCCTTGCAGGACATGATCAAAGATGTGGAAAAAGGTATCTACATTTTGGGTCGTGGTTCTTACTCCATTGACCAACAGCGTTACAACTTCCAATTTGGGGGAACCTTGTTCTACGAAATCAAGAACGGTGAGATAGTAGGTATGCTCGAAGATGTGGCCTATCAGTCCAACACCCAAGAGTTCTGGAATTCCTGTGCTAAAATATGTGATAAGGACGACTATAGGTTGTTCGGTTCTTTCTTCGATGGAAAAGGACAGCCATCTCAGGTAAGCGCCGTTTCGCATGGTAGTTCCACATCCCGGTTTAACGGAATCAATGTAATCAACACAGGTAGGACCATTTAAGGTTTATTCAAATTAAATAATAAGACAATGGCTATATATACTAAAGAAGAAGCAAAAAAGATTTTGGAAAAAGCATTGAGCTTTTCCAATGCCGATGCCTGCGAAATAAACCTAAGTGGAAGTAATAGCGGCAATATCCGATATGCTAGAAATACCGTGTCCACCGCAGGATATAGATCTACACAGAGTTTGGTGGTACAATCAAGCTTTGGAAAAAAAGTAGGAACAGCTACCATTGATGAGTTTGATGATGCATCGCTCGAAAAGGTAGTGAAAAGAGCGGAAGAACTCGCTCAACTATCTCCTGAAAACCCTGAATTCATGCCCCCTTTGGGGCCACAAACCTATGATGAGGCCATCACGTACAAGGAATCTACCGCCAATGTAACACCAGAATACAGGGCAGAGGTTGCCAATAAGAGTATTGTTCCAGCAGCGGCAAAGGATGTTACCGCAGCAGGTTTTCTGGATGATTCGGCCCAATTTTCGGCCATGATCAATTCAAACGGTCTATTTGCATACAATCAATCCACTGATGTTGACTTTACGGTAACCATGCGTACCAACGATGGTACAGGTTCCGGTTGGGTGACCAGGGATTATAACGATATCGATAAGTTCGATGCTTCCGAAGCATCAAAAGTGGCGATAGACAAAGCGGTAATGTCCAGAGAGGCACGTGCCATTGAACCGGGAAAATATACGGTGATCTTGGAACCTGCCGCGGCATCCGATTTGTTGAGAAACATGTTCCGTTCTTTGGATGCAAGGTCTGCAGACGAGGGAAGGAGTTTTATGTCCGCAAAAGATGGAGGAACCAAACTCGGTCAAAAAATTGTAGATGAGCGCGTGAATATTTGGTCCGATCCGTTAAACCCAGATGTGCCGACATCTACATGGAACGGTTCGGGACAGCCACTTAAAAAGACCAGTTGGATAGAGAACGGAGTGGTCAAAAACCTGGCTTACGATCGTTATTGGGCGGAACAAAAGGGAGTAGAACCAGTTCCATTCCCCAGCAATTCCATTATGGAAGGTGGCGATGAAAGCTTCGAGGATATGATCAAAGGAACCAAAAAAGGTATTTTGGTAACCCGTTTTTGGTACATCCGAAGTGTGGATCCACAAACCTTATTGTACACTGGTTTAACAAGGGACGGAACGTTTTATATCGAAAACGGACAAATCAAATTCCCTGTCAAAAATTTCAGGTTTAACGAGAGCCCGATCATTATGCTGAATAATCTGGAATCTCTTGGGGAACAAGTTCGTGTCAACGGAAACTTAATACCTTATATGAAGATCCGTGACTTTACGTTCACAAGTCTTTCTGACGCGGTATAAACAGAAGAATCAAAACAAACTGGTGGTCAGGTTATCCTTGATCGCCAGTTTTTATTTTGACAATGATTTTAGCCTACCACCCAAATGGCATTGGATAACGAATTCTTTTTTACAAGGTTACAGTACGAATCGGGAGATTGGGATGTGGACCAGCGCATGCCTTCCAATTTACTGAATTCTCTAGTGGAGTACACTACCCTAAAAGTGGATACCCAAGAAAAAATCATTACCCTGTCCAGCGAAGATATTTTTAAAAGTCCGTTCTGCTATATTTCCGGGCATAAACTGGTCCAGTTCACCAAAAAGGAACGCGAGAACTTTGAAAAATATGTGCGTAATGGCGGCTTTGTCTTCGCAGATGACTGTAACCATGATATTGACGGACTGTTTGCCAAATCGTTCGAACGGCAAATGGAAGAAATATTCGGTCCGGGTGAACTAAAGAAAATTCCCAACGACCATGAGATCTACACCATTTTCTTTGAATTCGATGATGGTCCGCCGACCACTTCACAAGAACTGAACGGCTGGGGAGACGACCTTGTGCACGAATACCTCAAGGCCATTGTGATCGATGGAAGAATCGGGGTGCTCTATAGCAACAAGGATTATGGTTGCGAATGGGACTATGACTTTAGAAACAAACGCTGGTATAAAATAGACAATACCCGATTCGGGGTGAATATTGTGTTATATGCTTTAACCTCTTAATGGAACTAATTTGGATAAAGAACTACAACAAATTGCAAATGAAGTAGAAGGGCTCTCCGAAAAGCTGACCGCCCTTAAAAAAGAAATTGGCAAAGTAATCATTGGCCAAGAGGATACCGTTTCACAACTGCTCATTACGTTTCTTGCAGGCGGACATGCCCTGCTGGAAGGAGTTCCGGGATTGGCCAAGACCTTAATGATCCGCACACTTTCCAATGCTATCGATTTAAAATTCAAACGGATTCAGTTTACGCCCGATTTAATGCCATCGGATATTATCGGAACCGAAATATTGGAAGAAGACCATACCACGGGCAAAAAATTCTTCAAGTTTAACAAGGGACCTATTTTCTCCAATATCATTTTGGCGGATGAGATCAACCGTACGCCCCCTAAAACGCAAGCAGCTCTTTTGGAGGCCATGCAAGAGTTTGAGGTGACCTATGGGGACAAAACCTATCCTTTGGACAAACCTTTCTTTATACTAGCTACACAAAACCCAATAGAACAATCGGGGACCTTTGTATTGCCGGAAGCGCAACAGGATAGATTTTTGCTGTACATCAAAATAGGCTATCCAACCGATAAAGAGGAGACCCAAATTTTGAAGGCCACCACGGGAACCAAAAAAGCCCAACTAAACAAAGTATTGTCGGGAGAGGATATTGTTAGGTTACAGCAGTTGGTCCGAGAGGTATCCATCAGTGATGGATTGATTCAATATGTAAGCGATGTTATCCGAGCTACCCGACCCGATACCACCTCGGTGGACTATGTGAAGCAATGGGTGGATTGGGGCGCAGGCCCACGTGCAGGACAAGCAATGATCTTGACCGCAAAGGCTAACACACTCTTGGAAGGCCGTTTGGCCGTGACCTTGGAAGACCTACAGAGAGTTGCCTTGCCCGTACTGAGACACAGGGTGCTCGTAAACTTTAGGGCTGATGCGGAAGGAATCACCTCGGATACGGTTACAAAAGAGATATTGAAGGCAATTCAATTAAAAGATAGATAATGGCCTCAAGGGACTACCACGACCTTTTAAAACCTGAAGTCATCAATACCGTATCGGGCCTTAGCCTGATTTCGCGTATTGTGGTGGAAGGATACACCTCTGGTCTGCACCGGAGCAAGAGCGTGGGCCCCGGTATGGAATTTAGTCAGTACCGAGGTTATGAACCTGGAGATGACCTAAGGCTGCTCGATTGGAAAATGTTGGCCCGATCAGGTCGGTACTACATCAAACAATCCGAAGTGGAAAGCCATGTCACCGTCAAATTCATTTTGGATGCCAGTGCTTCCATGGAGCACGAAGAAAACGGAATTTCCAAATTGGAGTTTGCCCGCGTTATGGTAGCGTGTTTATCTCATTTAGCTCAAAAACAAGGTGACTCGGTCGGCCTTTTTGCGCTCAATGAAGATGATTTTGTGAGCATTTATCCCAAAGCCGACCAAAAACACTTCAACCGTTTGCTATTGGAATTGTTGAAAATATCCACCAAAGGGAAATGGCCGGAACTTTCCATTGCTTCCAGAAGGATTCACAATAAAGGAGAAAAGGAGCTGGTCTTTTTCCTGACCGATATGTACGAGGATGTTTCCGAGCTGTCCGACTTTGTGAAGAATTTGAAAACGGCACACAATGAAGTGGTGGTGCTACAAATTATGTCCGGTAGTGAAATGGATTTTGATTACAAAAAGTCTGTCACTTTTGAGGATTTGGAAACCGGTGCCAAAATAAAAGTAGATATCAACAAGGCCAAGGTTGCCTATTTGAAAACCTTGGAGGAGAAAATAAATCAAACCAAAGAGCAATTGCTCTCCCAAGGAGTTCATTATCATCTGTTCCGGATGGACAATGACCTTGGTGATGCTTTACAGCTCTTTTTAAAGAAACGAATACGACTGGTGTAAATGGTTTTTGCAAATCCGTCATATCTGTGGGCACTTTTGGGACTTTTAGTTCCCTTGGCCATCCATTTGTGGAGCAAGAAGGAAGCCAAGACCATTAAAATTGGGAGTATCCAATTGTTGGATGAATCCAATTCAAGGCAGTCCAGTAGCATACAATTGAACGAGTGGCTCTTGTTATTGCTACGAATGTTGATTATTGCCCTTGTCGTAGTATTGATGGCCGGTCCACAATGGCGAAACACAGGAGATAGGGAGCATGTGACCTACCTTGTGGAAGCTAGCCTTGCCAACGATGCGACGATAAGTAAAATATTGGATAGTGTACAGGATAGTTCAACGGTTCTCCTGTTAGCAGATGGTTTTCCAGATTGGGTGGCGGACCGGGATTATCAAATGGATGGGAAACAGGCCAACTATTGGCAATTGGTGCAAAAAATGGATTCTTTAAGTTCGGATAGTGTGGTGGTCTTCGCCAAAGCATTGGCAAAAGGTTTCCGGTCGATGCGGCCCAATACCCAAAAGAAAATCCATTGGGTGGTCATGGATTCGGAAGAGACCTTGTCCCAACCTTTGATGGCCCTTATGCGTGATTCCGGAGTGGAATTGGTGACAGCTTCCAGTAATAGTTCGGCAACGCAAATTAAAACGGAATCTCTGGTAGATGGTTTTGAGATTATTGCCGAGGGCGACAGCCTTAGATTACTTTCTGATGCTCTGCAAATTATTCCAGTAAGAAAGTTGGACACCCTTCATGTTAATATGTTTGTGGAAAAGGAATTTGAACGGGAAGGAAGCTATATCGAAGCATCTTTCAAGGCATTATCTACATTTTTGAAACAGGAAATACGTATTCATAAACAAGGTGATTCAATGAGTAATCAAGCCGATTTGAATATTGTTTTGGGTACTGCGCAGAACGGTCAATCGGATGGTAAACAATTAGTGTATCAGGAAAATCCATTGGCAGATGAATTGATTGAATCCGGGAAGGAGAAAAATGTATTTTATCTAACATCAAGGCTGAACCCAAAAAATACGCTGGAACAACGTTTACCGGAGCAATTGTTGCAAATATTGGATTTGGATGAGGATGTTAAGAATTTATTGACGAGTGCCGATGTGCGTCAATTGGATGAGTCACAACTCAAACCGAATTACGTGGAACCTAAGCGAAAAAGGGAAAGAGCGTCCTTTTTGGATATTTCTCTCTGGGTATTTGGAATCCTTGCCGTGCTGATGATTGTGGAACGGGTGTTATCAAACTATAAAAAACAATGATGGGAGCGGCATCTATAGAACGGTTTCAAAAGCGATGGCAGCAATCCAAATATATGGAGGCGCTTCTGTACGTAATTGGATTCGGTGGCTTTGTTTACCTACTTACCCATAATCTGTTTTACGGGATCATTGGCTTTATGGTATCTGCCGGGATTGCTTTATTTGTTCTAAAACCATGGAGCATCAGTTCCAAAAATGCAGTGGGCTATATCGATGCACATTTGCCCCAAGCGGGATTTAGTAGTGGACTTTTATTGTCGCCCTCTAACGAGCTATCCGATTTGTCCAAATTGCAGCAGTTTAGGGTAGCATCGCAGTTAGAGCCGGTTTTGTCCCGATTGAAACCGCCGCACAACATTTTTAAGGCGACTTTGGTTATGTTCGGTTTGATTCTTTTAGGCCTCGCAGGTGGTTTTATTTTGACAAGATATGGAGGTTCACCGGGAGGTAATTCTTCAACGAAGAAGCAAATCACTTTTGCACCAAAGGACAGTTTATCCAGTGCCACAAAAATTCCAGAGTTGATCAAAACCACGATCACTGTTCAATATCCAAACTACACCAGAAAATCGATTTTGAACACCACGGACCCCAACATTAAGGCCGTACAGGGTTCCAATCTCATATGGAATTTGGAATTTGACGGTAATGTGCAAGCCGTTCGGATGGACTTGATGGGAGAACGGATTGATTTTACAAAACGGGATGCATCTTATCAACTGACCAAGAATTTGGAAGCATCCGGATTTTATAGTTTTACTTTTAAAGATGCCAACGGAAACGATTATGTAAGTGATCTGTATTCTTTGGAAATGGTCAAGGATGAACCTCCCCTGGTCCAGATTGAAGGATTGGACAGTTACAGCTATTTTGAGTTTGATGACGACAAACGATTGATGCTCAACGCTAACATTTCTGACGATTTTGGAATTGATGATGCCTATATCATTGCAACGGTGAGCAAAGGCTCTGGTGAATCGGTAAAGTTTAGGGAAGAAACCATTCGATTTAAAGGAAGCGTTCCCAAAGGGAACAAGCAAATGAATTTACGGCAACCTTTGGATTTGGACGCCCTAAAAATGGACCCTGGGGATGAGCTCTATTTTTATGTGGAGGCATTGGACCAAAAAACACCTTTGCCAAACGTTGCGCGCAGCGAGACTTACTTTGCGGTAATCCGCGATACTGTGACCGATATGTTCGCAGTAGAGGGCAACTTGGGGGTGGACCTGATGCCCGACTATTTTAGGAGCCAGCGCCAATTGATCATCGATACCGAAAAACTGATTGCAGAAAAACCCAATATTTCTGAAAAGGACTTCAAATTTAGGAGCAACGAACTTGGATTTGACCAGAAACAGCTACGCTTAAAATACGGTCAGTTTATGGGGGACGAGACCGAAATGCAGGCGGCGGCCGGAGCGGTGTCCCACGAGCAGGGCGAAGCGGACCATGGTTCTGAAGAAGGGGAAGCCGATTTGCTGGATGAGTACAGCCACAAGCACGATAGCGATAACGAGCATAATTTAGTGGAAGAACATGGCCATGAAAACGAGGAAACCGAAGAGGAGGAGGACCCGCTTCATGATTATCTCCACAACCACTCGGATCCCGAAGAATCCACCTTGTTCGAGAAATCCTTGAAAGCAAAGCTTCGTGATGCCTTGAACATTATGTGGGATGCAGAACTTCATCTACGTCTATACGAGCCAGAAAAGTCATTGCCGTTCCAGTACGATGCCCTGGCAATCATACAAGAAATTAAAAACAGTGCGCGGATTTATGTCCATCGGATTGGTTTTGACCCTCCACCCATCAAAGAAGAAAATAGGTTGAGCGGAGATGTTGAAAATATCACCAATTACGATAAGCGACAGGAATTCGAGTATCAAAAGTCCTTTGCATCAACAAGGCAGGCGATCTCCCGTTTAGAAACTCTCATCCAAGAGAAAAAAATATTTGATGCCAATGACAGCGCGCTTTTTGTTGATGCAGGAAACGAACTGGCACAAAAGGCCATTTCGCAACCCTTAAAATACATTAAAATTCTACAGGGACTGCGCGATTTGGAAAAAGCCGTCAATAGGTCCAAAGAAAACTATATGGAAGTACAAAAAGGACTTTTATCGGTTTTGCCCCCTTTGGAGGACATTCCCATGAAAAAGACCAAGTATGATAGTGAAATCAATTTGTTGTACTTAAAAGAATTGGGCGTTTATGAATGATGGTGTGGTGTTTTTGAACCAGAATCTTTTTTGGCCCGTGATTATTGTAGGACTGGTCCTTATGGCAGTTTTTGTATGGAAGGAATGGTCACAACGAAAAGAACGACGGTTTTATGTGAAACTGATTGCATCATTTCTGGCCATCGTATCGCTCTGCATGATTATATTGAAACCAAGTACCTATCAAGATTCCATGCGCGGAAAGGGAATTGTGTTGACAGATGGGTATCGCTCTTCGCAGCTGGATAGTTTAAAATCAATCTACAAACGCATCAAAACCGAAGAATATACAAAAGGACGAACATTGTTCCTTTTAACGGAGGTGGATTCCATTTTTCTGTTGGGACATGGAATGGAACCATTTGATTTTTGGCAGGTAGAGCATAAGTCGGTCGCTTTTTTGGGAGGCGATGCCAATCAGGGGGGGCAGGATATCTCCAACAAGAGTGAACTGATTTTGGGAGAACCTTTGGAACTTAGCGCTACTTATGCCAATCCTGTAGCCGGAAATTGGGCCGTATTGGCCGATAATGGAGGTAATCCTTTGGATTCCATCCCTTTGGAAGAAACGGAAAGTCAGTTGATACAACTTAGTGCCGAACCCAAGGCCAGCGGACAGTTTGTGTATCATCTCATGGAGCAAGACCAAGATGGACAGGTTGTATCCAACGAACCTATACCCATACAAGTAAAGGAGGGAAGACCCCTAAAAATTTTAATGGTCAATACGTTCCCCACTTTCGAGACCAAATACCTCAAAAACTTCTTAACGGAAAAGGGGCATGAAGTTTTGGCGCGGACGCAACTCACCAAGGGCAAATACAAGTTTGAATATTTTAATGGGGCATCGGGGACCATTTATGGTTTCACTTCTGAAAACTTAAAGGATTACGACCTATTGATTATCGATACGGATTCGTACACCGGTTTAGGACGTACCTCAAAAGAAGCGATGGAAGAGATTTCTGCTTCGGAAGGTCTTGGAATTTTTATTCAGGCTGATGAAGGTTTGTTCAGGCTTTCGGAAAGTCAATCCCCGTTCAGGTTCAATAAGGATTATGTTACCGAAATCGCATTGGGTCAGCCCATGCAGACCTTACCAAAATATCCTTACGCATTCCAAGAAAACTTGCGTACCCAAGAGATTTTATTGGATTACGTCACCGTTGCATCATATATACCGGTGCAAAAAGGAAAAGTGGGGACAACCTTGCTTCAAAACACCTATCAATTGCTATTGGATGGTCAAGAAGCACTTTATACCCGAATCTGGACCAAAATACTCAACAATATAACACGGAAGCAGGAAACTGTGTTAGAGTGGAAGTCACTTACCCAAATTCCAAGATTGGATGAGCCCTTTGAGTTTGAATTACAAACGTTGCTAACGGATGTTGAGATTACCACGGAAGAAGGTGCTAGAATTCCGTTGCTTCAAGATATTTTGATACCGGGTAAATTCACGGGTACGGTGTATCCTAGAAAAACGGGATGGAACCAGCTTCAGGTTGCCAATGACTCCATTTCTCCATGGTTCTACTTTGTGTATGATGACGGTCAACTTCAAAACATCCATCAAACCCAATTAAGGAATGCGAATTATCAAAAATTTGGTTCAAGCAGCACTTTTGATGATTCAAAGTCGGTCTCAAAAAAAGAACTGCAAACCATAACTCCAATTTGGTTATATTTCATACTTCTTTTATCGTTGGGCTGGCTATGGTTGGAGCCCAAATTATCGTCCTGATTTACCGCTTTTAGAGGAAGTCGAATGCGGTAAACCCCAAGTTTTTTAAGGGATTTCATCGATTTAGAATAGTTCTAAACACCAGTATACGTATGGTTTGCAACATTTTGTAAGCCTTCTACAACATAAGATTCCTCACGTTTTCTTCTTTGGATAGATTTGATACCGCAGTTAAATAACCAAGCACTATCCAAAACCTCAAGCATGAAATATAAGTTCTTTGCTATGAACTCAAACAGGGCCCTATCCCTGTTGTTTTTTATAGCTTTTGTATCGCTGTCCCAAGCACAACTTTCCGTACCATTCGAACCTAGATTGCCAGGTGACAATATGAAGGTAAAAGGAGATTTGGTATATGTGGCCAATAATATTGTGAGCATTGCCAGTAATCCCAATGCGGATTATAATGGTAGTTCCAGTAACCAGAATGTTACCATGAACTACATCGATATTGATGGCGATCCATCCACTTTTAGTTCCAGTAGTGCCGAGTTGAACGCACCAAGCTGTTCTGCGGTGGTATATGCAGGCCTATATTGGGGTGGTATTTACAGGGATACTAACAGGGACGACCCATACAAACAGGTAAAATTTAAAATTCCCGGAGGTTCTTATGTGGATATAGGCCCCAACAGTGATCCAGAGTTTCAGTATGAACAAATCTATGATAAGGATGGTGACAGGGACGGAGACGGTGTAACGGATCCGGGCATTGTGGATGTAGATTACTTAAGCGGGGTCAATATGACGTCTTATCTTAATTACGCGAATGTCACACATCTACTTTCAGGATTGAGCGACCCTAATGGGGAGTATACCGTGGCCAATGTGGTTGCATCTACGGCAGAGAGCAATGTAAGTGCTGGCTGGACCATGGTGGTTATTTATGAGAATCAGAATTCAACAAGTAAGTATATTTCCACTTTTGATGGGTATGCAGCAATGGGCAGTACCTATTCCCAAACAAACGTGCCTTTCAGCGGTTTTAAAACTGTTCCGGCACCTTTACCGGTCAATGCTGTAATTGGGGCCAGTACAATCGATGGTGACCGCATAAATGGACCAAGTATGCGTTTTAGGGCCAATCCAACCGATAGCTGGACTTATTTGAGCGATGCCATTAACCCTAGCAACAACGTTTTTAACAGTACCATAAGTCACCTCGGAAGCTGGGTTGACACCCGTACTCCCGCCAGTAGGAACACTTTGGGCTGGGATGCGGATATATTGAACCTGCCAAACGCAGGAAATTCTGTGTTGCCCAACGACCATGATAGCGGTGAAGTATTGATCAGTACGTCCAGCGAAGGAGTAATTCTTTTTCTTACCACAGTTGCGGTTGAAATCATCAACCCGGAAATTATAGTAGAGAAAAAGGTAAAAGATCTGGTCGGAAACGATATCACTGGAGATGGTGTCAATCTTGGACAGTCCTTGGAGTATGTTTTACGATTTTGGAACCGTGGTAACGACGATGCTACCAATTTTACCATTCGAGATGTACTTCCTGACAACGTCAATTTAAATAATATTGACCTCTCTGGTGCTCCCGGTGTAACTATGACAACCAGTGGAACGGACCCAGAGGAAATCATTTTCCAAGTACCTGATGGATTGGTCACTCAAGGAGGAAATACTTATGAAATAATCATTCGTGTGGAGGTATCCGATAATTGTCACGACTTTGTCGCAGCCTGTAGTTCTACCATTCATAATACAGCTTACTCAACATATGATGGAGTTACAAGCAACCAGACCATTTCAAACGACCCGAGTGTATCCAATGTGAACAGTTGTGGTTTTGTCACCAATGGGGCAACCAATTTCCTTTTGGATGATTTAACAGATTGTGTTTTTGAAAGCGAGATTCAAATCTGTGGTGCTAGCGCTGAAATTACAGCGGGACAGGGTTATGATACCTATACCTGGTACCGCGACCTAAATGAGAATGGACAAATTGATGCTACCGATACAGTGTATACCGACGGAGACGCCGATAACGACCCAACAACGGTAACTGTTACCGAAACAGGCTTTTACTTGGTTAGAAAGGAGTCAGCCAGTTGTGGAACCAATATAGAATCGGTAGAGGTTACCCGTTTTGGAACCACTCAGGTAAACCCGATAATAACGTATTTTAATACCTTAAATGGTGATGCGGATATCACCAATGATATACAAGGTGAAATTGTAACCTGTGCAAACGATGGTTCCCAACTACCACAGATATTTCTTTGTGGAACAAACGATACCCAGGATATTGTCCTAAATATTACCGATGCCCAAGCCATTAGATGGGAAAAATTGGATGAGGCCAGTTGTGCCGCAACCAATCCGGACTGTCCAAATACCCAAATGGGATGTACATGGAACCAAGTGGATTCTGGTAATTCCTTTACCGCTGATACTGGAGGTAGATATCGATTGGTGTTGTCCTATGCCGGAGGATGTAACAGTATCTTCTATTTTGATGTGTTTCAGAACAATCTTGATTTTGATTACGATACCCAGAACATATTCTGTTCAACAGATGGTCATATAAGAATTAAAAATGTAGGATCAGGATATGGTTACCAATTGGTGGATACATCATCGGAAACTGTATTGGTTTCCTACGCTGATAACAATGGACCCAATTTTAATATCTCAACCCCCGGAACTTACCGTGTTGATT
This sequence comes from Flagellimonas chongwuensis, assembly GCF_013376415.1. Taxonomy (GTDB): domain Bacteria; phylum Bacteroidota; class Bacteroidia; order Flavobacteriales; family Flavobacteriaceae; genus Flagellimonas; species Flagellimonas chongwuensis. Next base: position 300,380 of record NZ_WYET01000007.1, on the reverse strand, counting down.
TTACCCAATTGGATCCTATAACTGGAGATCCGTTGGACGGCAGTTGTGTTTTTAGTACCGAAGAGATAGGTATACAGCGCAGGGACCTTAGCATCAACCTAACGACAAATCCAGTAACTTGTTTAGGACAGGGAAGTGTGAGGATACAGGCAACTCAAGCAAGGGCCAACTATGGTTATGTATTATATGAGGATGACGGTTCCGGCAACCCTGGCACCTTTGTCAACCAGAACTTGGCCAATGCCAATAGTGATTTTACTTTTGCAAACCTGAATGCTGGCGACTACGTTGTAGTTGTTCGAACCGATGATGGTTGTGAAGAAACCGAGTCGTTCACCATAGATGAAATTCCCGATCCGGTAGTTACCGCATCAACCACCAAACAAATAACCTGTACAGATGGAACCATTGCTTTGAATGCCTCACAGGGCGACCCAAGTCCATCTTACTTGTATGCCATTTGGGAGAAAAACGGAAGTACATCATACAGCGATATTTCAGACATTCCTTCCATTGAATTTCAAAGGGATACCATAGCACCGGGAGTTTTTAACTTTCCATCTGGCGAACAAGGTACATATCGTTTTGTGGTAGTGGACGGAAACAACTGTTGGTCACTATCCAATGAGGTTGCCATTAATGATTTAGGAGGTCTGACCGTAGCAGCTCCAACTATTGACTCCGAGATTACCTGTGAAGGATCTAATACAGGTCAAGTAACCATGAACGTATCAGGGTCTCAAACCCCATACACCTATAGTATCGATGATTGGGCGACGCAGCAAAGCGACCCGACCTTTGTGAATTTATCACCAGGAACCTATACCATTAGAGTGAGAAGTGCTGATGGTTGTGAAGATAACACAACATTTACGTTGGACGATCCGGAAACTTTTAAGGCCAATGCTGGTATTTCCAGTACGGGAACTTGTGATGTTAATGGAAACTCCGAAGTACGATTTACCAATGTCGAGGGAGGTACCGGACCTTACGAATTCAGTTTTGATGGAGGAAGTTCCTTTATCGCTGACGATCCTATGGATCCATCGGTAAGAATTGGCCTATTGCCACCAGGGAATCATGTTTTAGTGGCCAGAGATGCCAGAGGTTGTCAAATTACATTGCCGATAACCATAGATCCACCATTGCCAATTCCAAACTTTGATTTGGATTTAGCTTATGATTGTGATGGTAATGGAAACGTGGTACTGACTCCGGACCAAGGGGTTTACGATTATAGCTATACCATAAATACATCGCCCAGTGCAACAACATCTACCGATGGAACTTTTACTGGTATTGCCCCTGGAACCTATACTATTACGGCAGAATATGCAGAGAGTGACCCGCCAAACCCAAGCGTATTGTTGCTAGAGGACTTCGGGAGCGGACCTACCGTTGATAGTCCTTACGTATTGGGCTATACTTATGAGGATCAGGTTGGTAGTAATACACAAATCAATGATTTTGAATATTCCATAACTAGCTACATCGTATCTCCTTTTGGCCCATGGATAAGGCCAACAGACCATACTTCTGGAGGCTCCGATTCCAATGGTAGATATTTGGTAATCAATGTAGGTTCTCCAGCACCGGGTCAAATAATCTATCAAAAACCAATTAAGGACATTATACCCAATCAAGATATGCGTATTTCTTTCGCGGCAATCAATTTGTTGGGAAGCGGAAGTCAACTAGATCCAGATATCTATGTGCAGATGAGAATACCTGGCACAAGTACTGTAATAGGTGAGGTTCAGACCAATGATATCCCAAAGAACCGAATTTGGAACACCTTTGATTTTACCATAAACCCAGGAGTTCATACCGAACTGGATTTCATTCTGATTTCCAAAAAAATAGGCAATAGCGGTAACGATGTGGCCATCGACGATATTTTGGTAGAACAGGTACCAGAATCTTGTCCAAGAACTATGGATATTCCCGTGGTCATAGAAGCGGGAAATGGCTTTGGCGCCACGGTAATCGGTCATACAGATATTTCTTGTAACGGAGCAAATGATGGCTCCATCACGTTTGAAGTGGAAAATTTTGATGCCACAGCAGGTTTTGAATACTCCATAGACGGGGGTAGCAACTGGATTGCATCAACAACATCGCCGGTAACTACAGCAACGACATTGTCAGGCGGTACCCAAAGCGTAATTGTACGAAAGGCGGATGATACCAGCTGCTCCATTACACTTAACCAAGATATTGACGAGCCAGCAGTGCTTGCCATAAATGCCAATATTCTTCAAAATCCAAGTTGTAATGACCCATTGGGAAGTATTGAAGCCACTGTAACAGGAGGTACACCAACCTATCAATACGCTTTGGAAGATGGTGTTGGAGGGTCTATTGTAGCTTTTCCAAACCCAACAGGAAATACGTTTAATGGTCTGGCCGCTGGGGATTATGTGATTGTGGCACGTGATATTTCCGGTTGCGAGGTCAGAAGCGCAATCATAACCTTGGATGCTCCTGATACATTGGCTTACGATGTAGATTACACAAGTTGTTATGATGGCGGCAATAACGCGTCCATCGATATTACGGTAACTTCTGGAAATGGAGGATATCTATTCCAGATTGATGGCGGTCCGTGGCAAAGTCCCGACCCTAGTACACCAGATTCCTATACCTTTTCAGGATTGGCCAATGGCACCTACGATATTAATGTAAAAGATGCTTTCGGCTGTGAGGATGTAGTAACCCAAGTTACCATTGATGCACAGTTATTGGTAAATGTTACTGCAACGGATGTTAGTAGCTGCGCGGATGGTGCTATCGAAGTTTCAGCCTCAGGAGGTACACCGACTTATGAATATGCTTTTGTACCGACGGGCGGAGACCCAACTGGTTTGTTCTCTTTAACGGATAATTTTTCGGTAGCTTCGGGTAATGAAGGTGATTATGATGTATATGTAAGGGATAATTCTGGTACCGGTCTATATTGTGAATATATAGAAACAGTGACCATAAATCCTGCAACACCATTGACCATGTCAGCAACACCGTCCGACCCTCAATGTCATGATGGGAAGGGTAATATATTGATTGATATAACTTCAGGCATAAGCCCTTATACTATTCAAATTATCGATGTGGATAATGGAGGAGCTTCAAATCGTACCGATACAAATGTGTTGGCGACGAGCAGAACATACTATAATCTTTCACCTGGAAATTATACCATCAACATAACCGATGCCACGGGTTGTACCATTACCGATACGCAGACGCTAAACAATCCTGATGAATTGACTGCGGACACCTTACCTATTTTGCCCTCTAATTGTGATCCAGACCCGAACCTCTATGGCTTTGAGTTTGATAATTATCCTTTGACACTTGATGGAACTCTTGAATTTAGTGGAGATGGAGGTTTGACATGGCAGACGAGTGACACTTTTATGGGAGCAGCCTTTGCATCCGGGACAACTGTAAACCCAGCTATTCGTACCGTTGATGGGTCGAACAACGTAATTTGTGAAAGAGATTTGCCCTCGTTCATTATGCCTTATCCTTTGGATGATCTGGACATTACCATTTCTGCCATAATAGTGGATTGTAATGAGCTTCAGGTAACTGTGCAAGGTGAAGAGGGGCTTGCCCCCTATGAATATGCCTATTCCGAAGACCCGGCAAATTTTGACCCCACAACAGCCACATGGATTCCAGGTGAGAATATTGATAATGAAGGTTTTTCGGTTCCAGCAGGACATGGAAAATTTACATGGACGGGGCTGGTACCCGGACGAACCTATGTCTTCTATGTAAAGGATGACTCCGGTACAGATGGTTGTACAAGGCAAAGTACGGTTAATGTAAATAATATTGCCCCTCCCCCTGTGTCTATCACGAGTGAGGTAACACCTTCTTGTGGCGGTCTTGACAACGGACAAATCACTTACACCATCACAGAAGATACACCTGGACAATTGGGTGGAACATTTGATTGGGAACTTTTCGAAATTTCCAATACTTCTGTACCTGTTAGTTCGGGAACAGTCAGTGGATTCACTTCAGGAGATTCCTTCACCACACCTACAGCTCCATTGTCTGGTCTTGCACCTGGCACATATTATGTAGAAATCCAAGGTGCAGCTCCAAATAATTGTTTTGTTGGAAGTGAAAATGCTATTTTGGCTGAACTTGATCCCATGACAGGCACTTTGAACGTACTGGAAGATATCAGCTGTAATAATCCGGGACTGATTGAAGTACAGAACCCAACTGGCGGCGGTGGTATCTATACCTATACAGTTACAGGACCTGGGTCCTTCTCGACCATAACAGCTACTTCGGACAACCCAATTGAAATTCCTGCAAATTCGCCTGCCGGAACATATACTGTTGAAATCAATGACCAATATGGTGATTGCCCAGTAAGTTTGGGAACAGTGCATTTGGATTTGGCCCCTAATCCAGTAATAGATGGCGTAAGCGTGGAAAATTGCACCATGCCTGCTATGGTTAGGGTAAATAGCTCATCACCAAATATTTTGTATTCCATAGATGGTGGAACCACATATCTCAATAATGGTGGAGTTTTCAATGGAATTACTCCTGGCACCTATATTGTTGCCATAATAGATGACAATGGCTGTTCAGCCACACAATCTGTAACGGTTCACCCGTCCCTCCAAGCAAATGCGCAATTGACCAAACTTATCGATTGTTCCAGTACACCGGATGGCACTATTGAAATCAAAGCGTTACAAGGTTCGGGCAGTTACGATTATTCAGTGGAAAACCTGACCACATCCTTGATGGAGGTGTCAAAGACATCCATGGGAGGTAATTCCATTGAATTCCATCCAGCGACCGCAGGGGATTATGAAATCAAAGTGTACGTGGATGCCACAACAGACCACGAAGCTTGTGAACGTACATTTACCATTGTGGTTCCAGACCCAATAGAACCGGACTTCACCGCCACACCTACAGATGTTAGCTGTAATGGTGCAAATGATGGAAGCATTGCGGTAAGACAGACCGATAATGGTATCACACCATTGACCTATGAACTTTTAGATAGCGGATTGACACCAATACCTTCAGGTGATTTTTCATGGGATTCCGCCACAAGGACATTCAACGATTTGGCCCCAGGTGATTACGTGGTAAGGGCAACAGGTACCAACGATTGTACTACGGACATCGTTGTTCCGACAATCAATGAGCCAACACCAATCACAGTGACCATTCCAGCCGCCGATGTGGTACAGTTTGGATGTGCAGCAGGGAACAACCCCGATAATGCGAGCATAACAGTGAATGCAACATCAATTTCGGGAGGGACCGGAACTTATGTTAGATATGAGTTTGTTAACCCGTCCAGCAATGTGGTGCAAGACGGAAACAATAACCGATTGATCATTTCCAATAGAACAGGAGGTGTTTATACCATCAATGTATACGATAATACAGGTTGCGTGGGAACTACCACGGCAACTATTCAACAGTTTGATGAGTTACAGGATGCGACCATCAATGTGGATTACGATATTTCTTGTGCCAACGGAGGGGAAACCATCACCATAACCGCACAAGGCTTGTTGTCGGATTCCACTACAGGGCCCCACGACTATGAATTTGAAGAGATCTCAACTGGAAATACCAACGCTGTCGGAACTTTCACGGGACTACAGGTAGGGTTACACTCTTTCAGGGTAACCAATACAGATACGGGCTGTTCCATGGTTGTGACGCACAATGTGGAAGAAATCGAACAGTTCCAGATCAATATGTTCGAAGATGCACCGGTGGTATGTGCCGGTGACGATGCCCAATATCGTTTTGAACTAACAGGAGGATACTCTGGAGGATTCACCTGGACCGTTTTCAATACCAATGGCACATTGAGTGATACAAGTGACGATACGCAGTATGGTCCTCTAGGTAGTGGAACCGGAACAACTAGTGGTAACATTGATTTGCCCAAGGGTACTTATCGTGTTGAGGTCGTTCAGACGGACTTCCCATTCTGTACCGAAGAAACCACGGTTACCGTTGGCGGAGCAGATGCCGTCTTGGATGCGGCCATCACCGAGATTGGTAATGCATCCTGCGCGAACGACCAAGGAAGATTGTCGGTCACACCAACGGGAGGTATTGCTCCGTATACGATTTCCATACCCTCATTGGGAATATCGCAGACCAATGTGTATAGTTATGTGTTCACCAATTTGACTGACGGAACTTATACCATCGAGGTTACCGATGCTGCAGGTTGCACCAACGCCACGCTCAGCGGAACCATTCAGACCGTAGATCCTTTATTGGCGGATATTACACCGGCCACCCAAACATTGGATTGTATCGGTGATTCCGACGGTAGCATTACCGCTACCTTGACCTCAGGAGGCGTAGGAACCGTATTGTATAGCTTGAACAGGATTGAGAACGGAAGCACCGTTTCAACCTCTTCTACTCAAACTTCAAGTACCTTTAACAATTTAAGTGCAGGTACATATTCCATCAATATCAGTGATGATGCAGGATGTACCGTTACAACTACCGAAGTTGTAATTAATGATCCTACCCCGGTGAGAGCGAATTTGGTCATGTCACGTAGTCTTACATGTGATACCGATGCCCAGTTGACCCTTACGGTAACCGGAGGAACTCCTTTTGCTGGAAATGTGTATCAATTTAGTACATCAGAATCAGGTCCATATACGGCTATGTCTGGTGGAAACACTCACGTTTTTGATGTAAGTGCCAGCACCGACCCGTATCAATATTATGTTATTGATGCCAATGGTTGTGACCCCGTATTAAGTAGTGGCGTTACCGTAATCGATGTGGTTCCATTGACCGCCGTGGTCGATGAGAATGCAGCCTATGTAACTTGTAATGGTGAAAGCACCGCATCCATTTCCGTAGATGCGGATGGAGGTCTAGGAAACTACGTTTATGGACTGTATCAAGATAGTGCCATGACCATTCCAGTGGCACCGACCAATTCGAACGGCTATTTTGATGGACTTGCGCAAGGCACGTACTATGCAGGAGTGATCAGTGGAGATTGTGAATGGGTATCCGGAGCAATAAATATTACGGAACCAGCACCTCTTGCAATAACCAGCGATGTTACCGATGTTACCTGTATGGGTGCCGATGATGGTAGCATTGTTCTTAATGTATCGGGGGGGACAGCAGGCTATCAGTATGCCATTTCACCAAACCTGAATCAATTTGTTGATGAAGGAACATTCACAGATCTTGCGGCCGGTGATTATACGGTGATAGTACAAGATGCCAACGGGTGTTTTGAAGTATTGGACTTTACCATTACCCAACCGGATGCATTGACCGTTACATCCACTGCAGAACATGAGATTTGTTTTGGCAGTGAAGATGGTTTGATCAACTTAGAAGTCCAAGGTGGAACAGCCCCATATAGCACAAGCTTGAACTCTAGTCAAGATGAGAATTTTGTAGAGGGACAGATGAGTTATGGCAACCTGGCCAGTGGTGACTACGTAGTATTCATAAGAGATGCGAATGGTTGTATGACGACCGAAATCGTTACCATAAACCCAGGGGTAAACTTGGAAGGTACCGTGGAGGTAGTTTACGAGTGTGATGGCGATTCACCAACGAACTATCTAGATATCAATTTTGAAGACCAAAGTGTTGTTGCAGATCTATTGTACGGCTTGGATTCCAATGATCCTAACGATATGGTATTGACACCCGATTTCACCAACTTGGCACCAGGGCAGCATACCCTTACTGTGGCCCACGCCAACGGTTGTGACCGAACCTTTACTTTTGAAGTGGAAGGGTTTGATCCATTGACCTTGGAATTGAGCAATGACAATATCAACGAGATAACTGCCACCGTCACAGGAGGTAATCCAGACTATACCTTTGAGGTAGATGGGGTGTCTTATGGAAATGACAATACTTTCTTGATTCGTGAAACAGCTACCTATGCTGTTACGGTTACAGATGAAAACGGGTGTAGTGTTACCCAGGAAATTTTTATGGAATTCATAGATATTGAGATTCCAAATTTCTTTACACCAGATGGTGACGGATTGAACGATACTTGGAAACCAAGAAACATCGAAGTATTCCCGAACATTACCATTTCCATTTTTGATAGGTACGGAAGAACCATTTATAAAATGTTGCAGGATACCGACCCTTGGGACGGATTCTATAACCAGGCCGATTTACCAACTGGTGATTACTGGTACATCATAAAACTAAATGGAGATGAAGATACACGTGAATTTGTTGGGCACTTTACTCTGTACAGATAACCACAACTACATATCCAATCAAAGAAATGGGGGCTTTTTCGCCCCCATTTTTTATTATTTGTACCTCCAGCTGGTTAAATCTGCTCCCTGCGGAGCGCTTTCGGTAATACGCTTCATGATTTTGGGCACGTACATAGAATTGTACCTTAAACGGCTGATCGCGTTGGGTTGGTCGGGGTCTCCGTTCCAGCAATGTTCCGCCCTGTCCCCATACAGAACTTCGCCATCATAATAGGGTTCGGTGGTGCTCTCTAAAAAGTCCTCCATCAAATAGACGGCATTGTTCAGATAATAATTGTCCATATCACCGCAATAAATATGGATTTTACCTTTGAGCTGTGGTCCGAGCTTGTCCCAATCCCTTTCCAGTATATGGCGAAGGTCATAGTTCTCTTTCCAATATTCCGCCACTTCGTGGTCGATTTCACCTGTCATTTTATCCCAAATTCGAACAGGATAACCATCATCGCCCTGCGGGGAATAAGTGGCTTCCCAAATATCCCATTGTTGTCCGGACCTTGATTTATCACCCAAAACGAGTTCCAAATGGTTGCCCTGTCTTAATGTGGACTGTATATCGCCCAAATAGTTTCGATGGGAGGGAGTCTCCAGCTTTTTGTGAGCGGAATCATAATAGTAAGCATTTTCATCTTCATAAATGTTGGTAAGGCAGTATGCCCTAAAATCGATGGGATCCGGGCAGGCAGCAAAGCAACCGTTGTATTCCTCCGGATATTTGACCTGAACGGCCAACGCTTCCCAGCCACCTGTGGATCCTCCATATAAAAATCGGGACCATCCTTCGCCCATGCCTCGGAACTGTTTTTCGATTTCCGGGATGAGCTCGTAGGTAATGGCATCGCCATATGGGCCTTGACTGGCCGAGTTTACTGCGTAGGAGTCATCATAATAAGGAGTGGGATGCTGTATCTCGATAATAAGGAAGCGGGGAAAATCGGGCTCGTTCCATCTTTGATAAAAATCATAGGCTTCCTGTTGTTGAATAATATTATAACCCTCCAAACCAAAACGGGCGGAATACTCCGGTTCTAGGTCCGGGTCGGGAGGTGTAGTCCTAAAACCTCCAAAATTACTGGGAAAATGCCCGTGAAATACCATTAATGGGTATTTGGCCTCTGGATGTTCATCAAAACCTTTGGGCAATAATACGTGTGCGCCCAAATACATATCCCTACCGTAGAATTCCGATAATTTTTCCGACTTGATTTTAATATGTTTTATCCACTCGGTATCTTCAGGTTCGGGGATGGCAGGAATTTCTTGATCCATGACAACCGAAACATTTTCAATACCGTTCTCACCAACCGTTATTTTAAACGGTTTACTGTATAAATTCCCGGGAGAAGTGTTCCAATGCTGTCCTTCACCGTTGTCCATAGGAAGTTTTACGGTATGTCCTGTGGATAAATTAAAAGTTTCGTAGACATGCAAAAGGGCTTGGACATTGTACTCACCTGAAGGGACATCTGATAAACTAGGGTAGGGATAGCCAAAAATGGATTCATCAAAAGTAATGGATTGTCCTGGAGTCATATTTTCAACATTCATCCCGAAGATCAGTTGGGTATTTAGACCATCGTTGATTTGAAAACGAGGTTCTTTACTATCATCGGTTGAAAGCATCAACAACAATCGGCCGTCTTTGTTTTCAGGGCTAATGGATTCATTAAAACTAACAGTAATATCATATTTTGATTTTTCGGGTTGATTGCAGGAGGTCAATACCAATGCACAACTACAAAAGAGAAGCAGATATTTATTCATATAGGTTGGTTTTTAGATGATTAAGGTACTCCATTTTCGACATAAACGAAAGGTTGCCGACTTTTTACTGATGAAATTCGGGAATCAAAAAATGGAAGGGTGAGACCGACCATCAAACCCCTTTTTGATTTTCTACTTTAAAAAGGGATTTCTATCATGCATGTTTCTCGCCGAATATTCCCATATATCCTCATCTTTTTAAAAAAACATCTCCTTTTTTCCCTTAGATATCAGCCCTTTAAGAAAAACCTGACATATATCATCTTTTAGGAAAACCCTGTAATAGATCTTTGACCTAACAAAAACCAAAAACTATGCAATATCATACAACACATCGACAATCGCTTTTAAAAGCAGTTATCCTTTGGATATCATTTACTCTGGTTCCCTTGGCACTTTCAGCACAAAATTTTAAGCTGAACAATGGAGAAGGAGAAGTTAAAGTGACAGGAACTTCTACCCTACATGATTGGGAAGAGGTTGCGGAGCAAAAATCGGGAACAATCGTTTTGGACAACACTGGAGAGTTGCCAAAAATCAGCTCCCTAAAGTTTACAGTGGAGTCCGAAAGCCTAAAAAGTGGTAAGGGTACCATGGACAAGAATACCTATAAGGCTTTGGAGACAAAAGATCACAAGGAAATAGTATTTGAGCTCAAAAGCGTGAAGAGTATATCTCCGGTGACATCAGCTTCCAACAAATACAAAGCGGTCGCTACCGGTAGCTTGACGATTGCCGGAAGCACAAATACGATAGATCTTCCTTTCAATTTGACCATCCATGAAGGAAAGATATTGTTGGAAGGTAAAAAGGGTCTTAAAATGACCGATTATAAAATTGAACCTCCAAAAGCTCTTTTGGGCACCATCACTACCGGTGATGAAATAGAGGTTCACTACAACACAGTTTGGAAATAATTTAATCTTAATACTCAACTAATAAATATACAACGATGAAAAAATACGCAAAATACGGATTATTGGCTGCTGCTTTCTTAGTGGGCCTTATGGGATATTCCCAAAACCGAAATCTTGACAACTTCCGTTCACCCGATAAAGATGGAGTGAATGTATTTGAAGCCCCAAAAGATACCGTTTCCACTTTTGATGGAATTAAGGTAAGGGTAGGAGGGTCATCTACACTTCAATTTCAAGCTATTGATCATGAGAACTCTGGATCTGTGGAACTTATCCCGATTGGCGACAACTTTAACTTGGCAACCGCCAACTTGGATTTGGACGTGGCATTGGCCAAAGGTGTGAGAATGCACTTAAGAACTTATTTATCATCTCGTCACCACCCAGAACCATATGTTAAAGGAGGTTATTTTCAAGTAGACAACTTGGATTTCATCAGCCCTGGATTCTTGGAAGAAACCATGAAGTATTTGACCATTAAAGTGGGTCATATGGAAAACAACTATGGTGATGCACACTTCAGAAGAACCGATAACGCCCAAGCGATGCACAACCCATTTGTTGGTAACTTGATCATGGATGCGTTTACTACTGAGGTAGGTGGTGAAGTTTACTTCAGAAAAAATGGATTCCTTGCCATGTTCGGACTTTCCAATGGTAAGTTGAACCAAGCGGTGAACAATCCAGAAACCACCGGAGCTTCCATCTTGGCAAAATTGGGATACGATGCCCAAGTTAGTGAGGATTTGAGGTTGAGACTTACAGGTTCTATGTACAGTACAGGCAAATCAGGTAACGTTTACCTATACAGTGCAGACCGTTCAGGATCCAGATACTACTTGGTGATGGAGGATACAGAGGCGTCAACCTCTGGTAACTTTAGATCAGGTAGATACAACCCTGGTCTTAGAAATGAGATTACCGCCTTTATGATCAACCCTTTTGTAAAATATAAAGGATTGGAGTTCTTTGGAACCTTTGAGACCGCTTCAGGAAAAGCTGATGCCGAAACAGAGGACAGAACCGCCACGCAATTGGCAGGTGAACTGATCTACAGATTCGGGGGCAGTGAGAACTTTTTCTTAGGAACTCGTTACAACACCGTAACATCCGATGACCCATCAGGATCAGAGATTACCATTGACAGGTTCCAATTGGGCGGAGGTGTGTTCTTGACCAAGAACATTCTGGCCAAAATAGAATACGTAAACCAACAATACGACGGATACGATACCACAAGTATCTTCCACGAAGGGGAGTTCAAAGGACTTCTATTGGAAGCTGTCATCAGTTTCTAACCGATACAATTGATTTTAAAGGGCCTGGGACAGCAATGTCCTAGGTCTTTACCCTTAAAACTAGTATTTTAGTTATCATGTTGACCTCAATGCCACATATCACAAAAACTATATTCTTCGGATTACTTTTTTTTATCGGGCTAAGCTTCAACGACCCCGAAAGAGAAACCAAGGTTAGGGTAGCCCCGGAAAGCGAGGTGGTGATTTCGGGTACTACCAATGTAAATCAGTTTAGTTGCGTATACAATTTAGAGGAACTGGAAATGCCCATCAGATTGATCTACGATGAAAAAACCGAGCATATTGTCTTTAAAAATGCAGAACTGAAATTGGTGAACGATTGTTTTGATTGTGGCGGAAAGGCCATCAACAAAGATTTTAAGGAATTGCTCAAAACAGAACGGCATCCAAAGGTAAACTTGAGACTACTCTACGTAGACCCTCCTGCAGCAAATAAAGGAAGGGTAGATGTAGGTTTGGAAATAGAAATAGCAGGGGTTAAGCGTACTATTGAAACCCAGCTCTATTGTGAGCAAACAAAAAACATTCAGGTAAAGGGAACCTTGGAGCTAAAGTTGAGTGATTTTGAACTGGAAGCGCCCAAAAAAATGTTGGGCATGATCAAGGTAGACAACGAAATCAAGGTTAATTTGGCCATACAAATGAGCGAGATATAGAATTATCTGTTTTTTCTGGTAATGAAGAATCCGTTGAGTACATAATTACTTAACGGATTTTTTAGTTTTACCCATATTTCATAAAACCAATAATCAGTATCTTGTAACCACATAGAAACTAAAATTAACTTCAAACTTTAATGATGAAAAAAATACTAGTTACAAAAGGGATTCTTCCTCTGGTCTCAATGTTTTTTGCTACAACATTTTATGCTCAGGAGAGCTTTGGTGGACTTGCCCTTTATACCGTACGAGAAAATATGGGAGAAGATGCAAAGGCGACCTTGCAGAAAGTTGCTGATGCAGGTTATGCCTACATTGAAGCAGCAGGCTATGCAGATGGAAAATTTTATGGAATGACCCCGCAGGATTTTAAATCTTATGTGGAAAGTCTTGGACTGACTCCGGTAAGCACACACATGGGAGGTGTTACGTTGGAAAATGCGGATCAGCAGATAGCGGATACAAAGGCAGCTGGGTTTGAATATTTCACTATTCCGGTACCACCTATGGGCATGTTTACTTTTGATCCAGAGAACCGTACTATGGGTATGAAAGGCACCATGGAAGACTTTGCTGAAATTTTGACCACAATCGGGAAAAAATGTGAAGCAGCCGGTTTAAAACTGCTTTACCACAATCATGATTTTGAGTACAAGGACAATGAAGATGGAATAAAACCAATTGTTTATTTGTTGGAGAATACCGATTCAAAATATGTCAACTTTCAAATGGACCTGTATTGGGTAACCAGAGCGGAAGCAGACCCAGTATCCTATTTTGAAAAATATCCAGGACGCTTTAAATTATGGCACGTTAAAGATATGGACGAAGAAGGTAAATTTGCTCCAGTAGGTGAAGGTACCATCGATTTTAAAAGGATTTTGGATAAAAAGGATACCTCTGGAATGGAAAAGTATTTTGTTGAGCAAGATATGACTTGGGACAAAAAACCTTTGGAGGTTATCAAAATTAGCCATAAGGGGCTGAAAGAGATAGGTTTCAAATAAAAAATACGGTAACCGATTGTGATGTCATTTGATAAAAATGGCAAGAAATCAAAAAAATATTTTTTACAATCGGTTACATTAGTATCTTTGCACCCGCAAACTTTGGTCGCGTAGCTCAGCTGGATAGAGCATCTGCCTTCTAAGCAGACGGTCGAAGGTTCGAATCCTTCCGCGATCACTAAGAATAACAAGCCTTCACAGATGTGGGGGCTTTTTTTGTTTCTCCTTCCTGCAACATACCCGCAACATTTTACGTTTTGCGATTATGAACAGTTCAGAAGAATATCCACTTTCTTTCTTTGAGTATGTAGTCAACGAATCCAATATGGTTGAAGTTTTAAATAATCAACTTCAATATTATGGATTCATTACCTATAGTTTTGACTTGCCCAATAAGTGTATACATTACATGGAACAGAATGATAATGGGGAGTATGTGAATGGCGAAATCAGTATGGAAAGCCTTTTGTTGCCAGTTGTAAGAAGAAAATTCAATCAATCCAAAGAATTGATGTACTCAATCTTTTTGAAGAGTCGACGAGATACCAATAGAAACTTTTTATTATATCAATTCAATACTGTTCAATCAATTGTTTCAAAAAACAAAGAATTTATAAAGAACTTCCCACTATTTTTATTACCTCTGAGAGGTATCGTCGATTATATTAATCAAAGACTCAAAGAACCATCAGAAGAAGAATTTCTTTTGGATGAATCAGAAATTAGGGTCAATATTTCAGGTGATTTAAATGTTACCGATAAATCTGAGGACGAAATTATCCATGAGATTTTTGACTTTATGAAAGGGCGAAATGAAAAAAAAGAAGAGATTCTTAGCAATAATGATTTCAATACTTTGATTGAGTTAATTTCTCATCTAGTGCAAAAGGAAGAAGTACCAGAGGTAGACCATCAAATTTCCCCTAAAATTTCCAATGACCAACTACGTTTTTCTTTTTGGGTACTTCATGATAAACTGTACACATCAAAAAGGATTAGACCCTATTTTTACGATTTTGTCAAGGAAGTATTTTCAAATTTTAATAAAAGTGAAGTTTCTTCCATTAAAAAACAATTTGGAACTACTACAAGGGTAGTAAAGGACTCTTTTTTACCTCAAATTATCAGTAACTACCTATAGAAAGTCCAAAATCTTATTCTCCTACAAAGCTTCTACAATATTTGTAGATATCTACAGTGCATTGATTTCTCCTGCATAAAGTCATCATTAACATTTGCAGCAATTAATTCAGAGTTCTCCCCGGGATTCAAATGAGGGCTCTACTAAAATGTTATTAAGATGAATATAAATCATAAAAAGAAAGAAAATCTCCAACAAGTGCAGTTAATAGCGCATAAGGAGATTTTGAGTTTTAGAGAGGCACTGCAATACATGGACGTATCGCAATCTTTTTTATACAAGTTGACTTCAAAAAAGGCAATTGAATTTACCAAGCCCAATGGCGGTAAAATATACTTCAGGAAGTCGGACTTGGATAATTGGATGTTACAGAACGAATCCGGTAGTGCTAGAGTTTTACAAACGGAGGTATATAATCATTTAAAGAAAAATAAAAGATGAGAGAATCAAATATATCATGGACGGATTATACGTGGAATCCATGGATTGGTTGTAGGAAGGTATCTGCAGCATGTAAATTCTGTTATATGTACAGAACATTGGAAAGAAATGGAAGTAGCCCAGCACATGTCTTTAAAAACGTATCTCAATTCAATAAACCTTTATTTTTAAAATAGTTATGAGAATATTTACAGGTTCAATGACAGACTTTTTTATAGAAGAAGCTGATGAATGGAGGGATGATGCTTGGAGGATTATTAAAAGCTGTCCACAGCATGATTTTCAGATATTAACAAAGAGACCTGAACGTATACAACAATGCTTGCCCAAAGATTGGGGTAAAGAAAATTATTCAAATGTATGGTTAGGTGTTACTGTAGAAAGTCAAGATGAAGTGTTTAGAATTCATGAATTGGCAAAGGTTAAATGTGAACTTAGGTGGGTTTCATTTGAACCATTATTAGGACCAATTTACTTATCAAATGAAGAGCTAAATTCATTTCAATGGGCAGTTGTTGGTGGAGAATCAGGGAATCTTACAGGAAAATATCAATTTAGAAAAACGGAATTGGAATGGTATTTATCATTGATGTATCAAATCAGGGAGTCAGGTACAGCATTGTTTTTTAAGCAGTTTGGTTCATGGTATCATCATAATCAATTGAATTTGAAGGATTGGAAAGGCGAGAAATGGTGTCGAAATTTCCCAGATGTTTTTAAGGTTAGACAATTCCCTAGAAAATTGGAAGGAGGTGGTTATGGAATATAGTGGGATTAAGAATGAACTAATCCAACAGGAGGTATACGAAAGTTTACCTCCTGTTCTAAAGGCCGTAACGGAGCCTTTTACTGGTAGGGAGAAAGACATTGTTTTATTGTCATCTCTGGGTGTGTTGAGTGCATGTTTACCAAATGTTCACGGTCATTATGATGGAGATGTCGTATATCCAAACTTTTATGTTCTCATCATTGCTCCTCCTGCTTCTGGCAAGGGAGTAATGAATTATTCGAGAGATTTGATAGAACCTATTCATCAGAAGATACTAATGGATAGTAAAACTCAAATCTCAGCTATTGAGGCGGAAAATAAGAAGAATGGAAGAAGTAAGGACGGAGAAGTACAAGAAGTACCAGCATTGGAAGTTAAAATTGTTCCTGCCAATATCAGTACTGCTGAACTATACTCATTTCTTGGATCTTCCCGACATGGCATATTGATAATCGAGAGTGAAGCAGACACCATGGGCAATATGCTTAAAAATGACTGGAGTAACTATTCTGATGTTATGAGAAAGTCATTTCAACATGAACCTGTTTCATTAAGTAGGAAGATGGATCAGACATTTATAGATGTGAAAGAACCAAGACTGTCAATAGTTATGAGTGGAACACCCGACCAATTGCAGCCAGTTGTTCAATCCAAGGGAAATGGCTTGTTCTCTAGGTTTCTGCTATACACATTTGATGAGCTACAAGGGTTTAAAAATGTCTTTGATAGTAACACTCGCGGTTATAAAGATGTATTTGAACAATCATCAAGATTTGTGATGGAGAGATATGGAAGGTTATTTGAATTGGAAAATTCTGTTGAGGTAGAATTAACTCCTGAACAGCAAGAAACGATGTTGGAGAAGTTCACTAATATTTACGAGGATATTATTGAGAATCATCCCAATTCTTTTTTGCCCAATCTTAATCGACATGGACTTATTCTTTTCCGTCTATGTATGATCTTGACGTCTCTAAGGGAACAAGACCTCAGTTCAGACTCATGGATTTGCAATGATGAAGATTTCGATTGTGCATTGAAGATTACCATTAAGGTACTTCAACATGCTTTGATTGTTCACAACACCATTGATGAAGTGGGATTGTCCAAGGCGGATGACGACTTCTTATTTGGGCTAGGAATCCAGTTTACTAGACAAAAAGCCATAGAGTATGGCGAAAAGTTAGGTATCCCTCAAAGAACGGTTGATGACAAGCTAGTTCAATGGAGGAAAAAGAGGGTTGTGAAGAAAATAAGCCATGGTCTTTATAAGCGAACAACCAATTGAAATGTAAGTCTGTAATTTCTGCAGTTTCTGCAGTTTCAATTCAAACTGCCCCATATTTCTGTGGGGCAGTTATTCAAAAACTTTTAAAAATATGATAAAGGCAACAGTTAAATTTATACTTGACGGGAAACCTATGTCAGATGGAAGGCATGCGGTATGCCTAAGAATACTTAAAAATCGAAAGAAGAAGATAATCAGTCTTGGATTAAAATGCGAGAGACATCATTTCTTTAACGAGCGGTTTACCAAACAACATCCAGACTTTCAGGTAGAGAATGAAGTTCTATTAAATATGAAGTCGAGAGCGTTAAGAATAATCAGGGAGTATCAAATTGAAGGAGAGGACTTTTCTCTTCGCGATTTTGAGCAGCGTTTTAGGCCAGAACAAGACAGTTCTGACATTACAATTCATTC
The DNA here is from genome assembly GCF_013376415.1 of Flagellimonas chongwuensis. Lineage (GTDB taxonomy): Bacteria > Bacteroidota > Bacteroidia > Flavobacteriales > Flavobacteriaceae > Flagellimonas > Flagellimonas chongwuensis. The sequence continues at coordinate 282,358 of NZ_WYET01000007.1, read as the reverse complement.
GTTCTGGACTGAGAAGATAAAGGATCTTGAAATCGCTGGTTCCGCAGGAAATGCAAGAGCATACCGTGATGTCAAGAATTCATTCTTTAAGTTTGAGACGAACACTCTACTTCGTTTTAAAGAACTTACCCCGGCTTTATTGGACAAGTATGAAACGTATCTACGCTCTAAGAATAACACCAACGGCGGTATATCATTGAAAATGCGAACGATAAGAGCTCTTTTTAACAGTGCAATTGCAAAGGATGTGATTTCTATTGAGTACTATCCATTTAAAGCGTACAAAATATCTAGATTGAAAAGCGTGCCTGAGAAACGTGCATTGAACTTGAAGGAGCTTTCACTTTTCAAAGAATTGGATACCAACGAGAATCCTCATCTTATTGATGCGAAAAACTATTTCCTTTTTAGCTTCTACACAAGAGGTATGAACTATATGGATATGCTGAAACTAAGATGGGACGATATTCGGAACGATCGGATAGTATATACAAGGTCCAAAACAGGTAAGCGTTTTGTGATTAAAGTTCTGCAACCTGTACAGGAGATTTTAGATTATTATAAATCACTCCCTAATAATACTGGCTATGTGTTTCCTTTATTGCTAAAAGAGAACATGACAGCAATGCAGATAGAACACAGAAAAGATAAAACGTTAAAGAAGTACAACCGTGACTTGAAAGAAATAGCAAAAATTCAAGGTATCAATACAAAAATAACAAGCTATGTTGCAAGACATTCGTATGCAACATTCCTGAAAGAAAAAAATGTTTCTACAGACAAGATATCTGAGTCAATGGGACATGCAAATTTGCAAGTTACCATGAATTATTTGAAGAGTTTTAGTAATGACGATATAGATGAAGCAAATGATAAACTTTTAGAACTATGAAAAACAACATGTTTAGCAGTAACCTTAATCCTGAGGACATGATAGGTAACATGAAGTACTATAATTTCTCTGAAGCTGCAAGTAAGCTCAACGTTGAGGGAGTTGGAAGGAATACTTTATTAAAAATTATGCGTGAAAAAGGAATCTTTGACAGATTTAATGTACCGACACCCGAGTGGGAGCACCACCCTTTTTTTAAGAATGTTGAGAATAAACATTTGACTCCATTAATATCAGAGCATGGTATTAATTATATCAGGAGAAATTTCTTCTAAACTTTAGTGACGGAGAGCGTTTAAGGCCAATTCAGCGATGAGTTGGCCTTTTTTTATGACCAACAATTAACAAACAATAGTAAATCAAATATTATGCAATTAAAACAAAGTAAAAGAGAGAACGTAAAACTACGTTTGGGAATTTCTGGGCCGAGTGGGTTCGGCAAGACATATAGTGCCTTACAGCTTGCTTATGGGCTTACTGGGGACTGGACCAAGATTGGTGTCATAGATACCGAAAACTCGTCTGTATCTCTCTATTCACACCTCGGCACATTCAATGTCCTTGACCTTTACCATCCTTATTCACCTGAACGTTACATAGAAGCTATTGGGGTTTGTGAGGAAGCTGGAATGGAGGTCGTAATAATTGATTCCATTACTCATGAATGGAATGGAACAGGAGGATGCCTACAGATACACGAACAGTTGGGGGGCAGGTTTCAAGATTGGGCCAAGGTCACACCAAGGCACCAATCATTTATTGATAAAATTCTTTCCTCCAAGTGCCACATTATAACAACAACTAGGCGGAAGGTTGACTATTCCTTGGATATGGGTGGCAACGGCAGGGCAAAAGTAGTGAAACACGGTACGAAAGAAATTACCCGAGAAGGGTTTGAGTACGAGTTGACCGTCAACTTTGAATTGGTAAATGACCAACACCTTGCGAAAGTATCAAAGGATCGTACTGGACTGTTCAATGGCAAACCAGAATTTGTGATAAACTCGGCAACGGGAAAAAAACTATTGCAATGGTGTCGTATCGAACCTTTACCATCAAAGAGTATAAATACAAGAATCAAGGAGTGCCTCTCTGTTTCAGAGTTGATGGGTTTGTACAAACAACATCCCAACTACCAGAAATCCCATCAGGCACAGTTCAATCAAAGGAAGTCTGAACTTGAGCAATTGTCCAACCCCAATAACTTTAGTCAAAATGGAACTAGTGTCAACCAATAGGCGAACCCGAACCGTGTCATCCGATAATTCCAACGAATCAGTTGAGTTAATAGGTATAGAGGTACAGGGCGATAGCCTGCAATATCAGCAGAAGCCATTCATTGAGGCCAATACACAGGAAGTCTCCATGTTGGAATTGAAGAACGATTGTATCATACCAGTATTTTCTAAGGACAATGAGCGGACTATCTCTCACCAGGAGTTTATCGAAGCTGCACTGGACAGTATTTGTTCAGCGTATCCGCAGCATAGTATCAATGCTCCTGAGATTCGAGTTAGTCATCAGATAAAAGGAAGAACTCCTGATGCCATTCACAAGCCAGCCAAGGAGTTACTTGATCATGAGCGAACGCAGTATTTTGAACGTATGGCATTCATCATACGGATTCCTTCCATTGTGGAGACAGTACATGGGAATCAGTTGTCTTTGATAGTCGGTGGTGTGCGTGCCTATAACCATGAGAATCTGTATTCCAAAAAGAGCATGGAACGGTTCAAGTTTTTCATTGGATTTCAGAACATGGTGTGCTGTAACCTTTGTGTATCAACAGATGGTTTTAAATCAGAAGTTAGGGTAGGTAGTTTTGCTGAACTAAAGAGTAGTATGATGGAACTTATCCAAACCTACCAAATGGAGCAACATTTATTGGCAATGAAGGAGTTTCCGAATTATGGTCTCTCTGAGTCACAATTTGCCCAACTGATAGGAAAATGCAGATTGTACAATTATTTGCCTAAAGGTACTCGACAAGGGCTTCCAGATTTGTTGCTCAATGATGGTCAAATTAGTTCAATGGCCAAGGACTATTATCTTGACGAGTCTTTTTGTAGGGGAGAGGATGGGAATATCAACCTTTGGAATGTATTCAATCTATTCACATCAGCAAATAAGTCATCTTACATAGATACGTTTCTTGATAGGAATACCAATGCATTCAATTTTACACTCGGCTTAAAAGAAGCCATTAGTGGTGATTCTGACTACTCTTGGTTTTTGAGTTGATGATTGGGCCACCTGAAATATGGTGGTCCAAAATTCATTGATAGTGGATGAAGAGTTACTCGTCTAACTTCCACAAAATAGGTTATAGAAATTTTCTAGGCTATCCATAGTTTTTTTATATCCGCCAAATCTGCCTAAATATTCGGGATGATAAAATTTGTTGTCTTCAAATTTATGTTTTAGGTAGGTATTTTGTCCGTTGGCGATAAACCCGAATATTTCTTGGGATAATTTTAATGTTTCACTGTTCAAATAACATTCATCAAACCAACCTAGATATACAGGCTTATCCCTGAACTTCGGAATTATATATGAGGGGTCTACATATAAATGCAAGCTATTATTTTCCTGCATTCCTTGACGGGCAAGCTCTATATTTTGATTCTTGATTTGATATAGATTGAACAATTGAATTACCCCATTTAATTCAACTTCTTTATTTAAGTAATATCCGTTAAAGATTCTAGGTAGCCAAGTTTCAATTGTTGGGTCTGTATTGAAGTAGTACCAGTGTTTTTTTGCTTCGATGTCATTTCCGACTAAAGATCTGACATTTTCAAAATCTGAACTTGAAATCGGGGAGACTGGGTTTGCACTACCAGGATTCTTCAAAACAGCAGAACCGATTAATTCCCATGAATCTCCAAATTGAATAATGGTTGTCTTTCGATAGCATAGACTTTGTTCTTCAAAATATTCTGCAAAAACTTTAATAGTATTCATGATATAAGAAATGATTCAGGTTTTAAGCCTCTAGCGGGTTACATTGCTCACATGTCGAGTGAAAATTTCTATCCTTCATCATTTGACATCAACTTATGTAACTCCTTTTTTTTAAGGTTCAGCTTTTTATTCAATTCAACCTTGCGATTAAACTGTTTGGATTTGGCCACAGAAGCTGATAGTTTTTTTATCTCATTTTTCAGTCGATGAATTTCTTGTTGATTAACAACAATGTTGGTTAAGCCTGTATCATGAAGGTCAGGATTATCCGTAAGTTGAACGCACAAATCCTTGAATACCACATCTAAACTTTCACTTAAGTTCAATTTAAATGGGTTGTTTTCAATTGACTCCCAGTCTGAAGAAAAAGTCCAATCAATGACTGCAATATCATCATTGGTGGGATGGGGGTGTTTGGAAGCAGTTGATATGTAAAATTCTTTCTTGTATTCTACCCAAAAAACAATATTATAGGGTATCGATTTATTGATGATTTCCAAAAGTGTTGAAACGTCAGACTTCATCTTTAGTTCTACCCTGAACAGTTGTATTTCTTGTATTTCATTAAAACCAAGGTTAATTGTTTCCGTGGATAATTTATGTGTCCATGTAATCCGCTGTATGCGGTCGGTGAAGAGTTTTTTTTGTTTGGTGTTGATATAGCTATCAAATGCGTTTTTAGGAACAACCCGGTTCACTACAGTACGAGAAGGAAGGTTGAAATAATTCATTACCGAATAATTAGAAAGGATACCAATTTAAAATCTTCGATGCCTTTTATTTTTTCTTTCAATGCAGTTGTACCTCCGGACTTAAAAAGACTTAGTACTTCCTTCTCTTCTTCTTTTTTAAGTATGGTACTTATTCCTTGCTTTAGCAGTGACGAATATTCATCCATTTGGTGGTAGTCGTCCGTTTCTTCTGCCAATTCTTTACATACATCCTCAATAGGTTCTGTACGATCTTTGGCCAACATACGCATAGCATCTAAAATTTTCTTTGACTCTACATGGTTCAATATTAAGTCGCCGTTCATTTTAATGTATACTAGGTAATATGGGTGAAGCCTATTTAGTTTGTTGATATTTACCGATGAGTTCACATTTTTCAAAACAAATATTACACCGCTCTGCAGTAGTTCAGTTGATTTTACAACAGCATGTAGTCCTTCTGGAATATTTTTGAGTTCGCCATATTGTTTTATCATATTGGATAAATCAACTCTGAAATCATTGAGCCCTAAATCCGTAATACTCACACCTTCTCTTAAATCCTCCAAATCAATAACTTCTTCCTGTAATCTTTGCAACTGTATTTTCCTGTACTCCAAGTCCTTTTCTTCCGTGTTAAGAATATTATCATCCCCCGTACTTGCCATGTTGCTTATCAACATTTTATTTTCAACACGCTGTTTTAAGTTGATGTAGTTGTCCAATGTTACATCTGGCCAGAAATTAACCATGGTTATACTTTCGTTTTTTGAACCAATTCTGTCAACCCTCCCAAATCGTTGAATGATACGGACCGGATTCCAATGGATATCATAATTTATAAGGTAATCACAATCTTGAAGGTTTTGCCCTTCTGAAATACAATCAGTAGCAATGAGCAAGTCGATGGAATCAGATATTGTCGGATACAGTTGCTCCTTATCTTTTGATATGGGAGAGAAACAAGTAAGTAATGCGTTCAGATCTGATGGAATATTTTTAGTAGTGGAAATTCTTCTGGACCCGGTAATTAAAGCTGTATTAATGCCGTAGGCAGACTTGAGATATTTGTGAATATTTTCGTAGAGATAATTGGCAGTATCCGCGAATGCAGTAAACACGATGGCCTTCTTATTGCCTGGATTGAAAGGAGTTTGAGCTTTCAGATTCAATAAGCCAATGAGCTTTTGAAGTTTTACATCTTTTTCTCCTCTAATATCAACAATACTGCCCCATAGATTGTCGAGTATTGCTAAATCTTCACCTAAATCTTCACGCCATCTAGTAGTATCTATATCAGCAATGTGGACTTTTATTTTCTTTCCGATGACTTGTTCCTCATCTGCCCAGTTTGATTCAAAATCATAGTTTTCGTCATCTAGAACTTTGTGTATGCCTTCATATTCATCTGAGGTGCCCTTATCTATTGTGGATAGGGTATCTTCTATTTGGTTGATAATACCTTCCAATGTGATCCTGAACGAGTCTACAGAGCTTTCCAAACGTTTCAGAAGGTTAATTCTCATCAGAATCCGAAGACTTTTTTCTCGGTCAACTTGTGACAACTTACCACCTGAACCGGAACGTACTTCCTTGTCATAAAGGTCTGCATATGCTTGAACTTTACTTGGAAGGATATAATTTAAAGGAGTATAAATAGATAGGTTTAAAAGCGTAAGTTTCTCTGCAATATCAACATAGGTCACATCATCAGATGATGTGAGAGGGCTTTGGATAGAAACTGGTTTGTTGCGGTTCGGAAATTTTCCGATGGCGGCTGTATCGTAGTATGTTGTGATATGTTTTCTTGACCTAGCTATAGTAAGCGAATCCAATATTTCAAAGAAGTCAAAATCCAGCATATCCAATAAGGATTCTGTCGTTCGATTTCCAGCATCTAACTTGCTCCAAATATTGAAAGCTTGTTGTGCTTTTCTGAAAATTTGGTCAACACCACTCTGTGTGTCAAGCTTACTATCAATGATGTCAGGATCTCCCTCATAAGCTAGTGCCAATTGATTTTTGAGATCATTGAATCTATTGTTAACTGGGGTGGCTGAGAGCATCATCACTTTAGTTTCAATACCCTCTTGAACCACTTTCCGTAGTAGGGCTTGGTATCTATTTTCTTTACCAACTACGGTGTTGTTGTTTCGGAAGTTGTGTGATTCATCAATAACAATCAAACCATAATTGCCCCAATTTACATTGGCCAATTCACGGCCATTGCTAATTCCACGTTCTCTACTTAAATCGGTATGAAATAGCACATCATATCTAAATCGGTCTGCTGCTAAAATGTTGTTTTTGTCATTATGGCGATAGGTGTTCCAGTTGGCCTCCAATTTTTTTGGACACAACACCAAAACATCCTTGTTGCGCATTTCGTAATATTTGATGACTCCAAGTGCGGAGAAGGTTTTACCGAGGCCAACTGAGTCTGCCAAGATGCAACCTTTGTATTTCTCCAACTTATTGATAGCCCCTATGACAGCATCTTGTTGAAAGTTATAGAGCTTCTTCCATACTACAGTGTCTTTGAAGCCAATCTGCTCATTGGGAATATTGTCCAGAGACAATTCTTCCAGGAAGTCATTGAATATGTTATATAAAGTTATGAAGTAGATGAATTCAGGACTATTCTCTTTGAATGCACTTTCGAAATAACTTTGAACTTTCTCGGTTACATCCTTTAAATCTTCCTTGTTATTCCAGACTTGGTTGAACCATTCTAAGTATGCCTTACTATCAGGGAAGTCTACCTTTTGAATCAACGTGGGAAAACCTTTCTTTGATGTATAGCCCAAATCAGAAGTAGTGAAGCTACTAACATTAGAATAGGAGGATGCAACTCCATCTTCCTGCTGCACATGAATCATCCCGTTTAAAGGTACATTACTGTGCTTGTTCGACTTAAAGGTTACTTTCTGCTTTACCCATTTTGAACATTCTTTGGCGATAGCTCGTTGGTTGAGTTGATTCATCAATCGAAGTTCAAATTCACCACCACACAACTCCGATTCTTTTATAATATGGGGAATATAGAATTTTCTGCTTTCCTTTTGGAACTTTTCCTCTATGAAGGTAGGAGAGCTAAATATGAACTTAAGCTCTTCTATCTTAGTGAGTTCCTTCCTGAGTGCTTCAAAAGCATAAATGGAAAATGTAGAGGCCGCAATGCTTAGCTTGCTCCCCTTTTTTATCGTTTCTTTTAAATCGTCTCCTAAAAGAGTGTTTACGTTATCGATTAGTTTCATTATCGTTTTTGCACGTTCCACGGAAAAAAGTTGTTACTCAGAACCTCCTTTTCCTTTTGACTAATTTCTTCAACGGTAGAGTGATTCATAATATATAGACCAATTTTGAATTCACCCTCTTCACGTAAAATCGTATTGATTTTAGAATTTATTCTACAGTTGGTTGATTGTCCGGTCTTATAAACATTGGCGGCAGTAATTTTACCATAATCATTAATTCTGGGGCCAAATTTGGTATTTGCACACCTTCCGACATAAACAGGTTTATTTTCGACAATATAGAAATACAGGCCTTTATCCCAGTGATGGCTGGTTGCTTTATAACTACAAAACGAAGAATCTCCATACTTGTTTAAAAACATCTTGTATACATTGTTTTTTTGCTTTTTGAGGTCTGATAACACAGTTCCAATTGGTCTTGAGAGCTGGTCATCCATTTCATGTAATTCAAAGGTCAGAGCCTTGTATTCCCTTTTTTCCAACATTTCCCCTAGACTTCGATTGGTCTTCATTTGGAATACATCTTTGCAGTCAATGGACAAAACACTTATTGTTAATTCCTCTAAAGACCAAATACCGTCGTGTAGGGCAATTTTCATTTGATCTATTTCAATTGTACGATGTCCATCAACTTATCGTAGCTACTTACTTTTTCAAATCTTACTTCTGCACCACTTATCTCTTTGAAGTGCTCTGTAGCACAATGGATTTTTAGTTTTTCTATTTCTCGCAAATCCATGTCTGAATCTGAACCCTTGGTTTCCGTAACAAAGTAAATATGACGTACCTTATCCTTGTCAAAAACAATGGCCCAATCCGGACTATACTTGGCAACCGGGGTGGACACATAAAAACTTTTCGGAAGCTTAGCATATACAATCACTTCTGTACTTGTTTCAAGAGCTGAAGCAAAGTCTGCCTCAATTTTGGAATCAGAAGTTAAAAAGTCATATATATGCTTTCTGAGCAATTCAGATTTTCGTAATGCGAACTTGTCATTTGTGAATACCGTCTTGGCATCATGTCTTTCTTCCGTTTTGTGGTAAACAATATTGTTGATGATCAGACTTGCTTTTACATCATTGATTAGTCTACTGCATTTGCCAATGAACTCTTCAGGATTTTTACGAATGAGTAGAAATTTCTCTTGTTTTATCTTTTTTAGTATTTCAACAATAGTTCGTCGAGTCAGATTGGTTCGTACTTCAATTTCTCCAACAATATCATATAGAGTGTTGGAGTAAAGGTCATTTTTGAGCTTAGTATATTGTCTCTTCGACTCTCTGACCAAGCTTCCTTCCTTCATTTCTTCAGCAGTACCGTCTTCCAATTCCCCGGTTTTGACCTCGTAGACACGATCACCGATATAAAGGTCAGCATCAATCTTGACCCTAGAATCCTCAATGAGTCGTTTGGAATCAAAATGGACCTCGTATATTGTCTTTAAGTTTATCCTTTCCCAAAGTTCCTGGAACTCTTTTTTCTTGAAATTTTTGTTTGTATTTAATACAACGGTTTCTCTCTCATCTTCTGGTTTAAATTCTTCTCCAGAGTATATTGATTCAAGAAGTCTGCAAATGTCTGCCCGATACTCTTCTAGATTGTCGGGTAGGGGTATATCCATTTTCTCTATTTGCTCTTTACCTTTAGCCGTAATCTTATCATCCTCATCCACTATATCGTTCTTGTAAAGCAACTTGTTTAACTTCTTGGATTCATCTTCATTTAGTCTGTGTTCCCTACCATGTTCGTTCTTTACAACTTTCCCTATAAAGTATTCAACTTCTGCTTTTTGCGGTCTATCTTTAAGTGTTTCAGCAATTTCTTTTTGAAGCCCTTTCGCAAATGACTCATAACTTTCCGAAGCAATGACCGTCAACTTGTTTATTTCGTGAACCCTTTCACCAACTAAATCAAAATCTTGACGTATTCCATGGTCATTAACACACAGTCGCATTCCACGGCCTACTTCTTGCCTTCTTCTTGTAAGACTGCCGCTTTCCGCATGTTTCAATGCACAAATTTGGAATACATTTGGATTATCCCATCCCTCTTTCAATGCAGAATGCGAGAAGATAAAGCGGGTAGGCTCCTCAAAACTTAAAAGCCTTTCTTTATCCTTCATGATGAGGTCATAAGCGGAGACATCTTCTGATTCTTCTTTACCTCTCTTGACTTTTGGATCTACAACCTTTCCTTTTTTGTCGATAGAAAAATAACCATTGTGTACATTGGAAACATCATCTCTTTTCAAATATTCTCCGTAGTGTGTAGGCATATAACCCTTGTGTACTTTGGATGGGTCGGTTTCTTTCAGATAATCGTTATACTCTTGTTCAAATAAGTCTAAAAATTCATTCTTAATGTTATTGTACTCTTCTTCAAATATTTGTGCATACTCACCCAAAACTTGTTCTCCTTCTTCGTTGTATATACGATACTTTTCAACTGTATCTATAAAGAACAGAGAAAGCACTTTTATACCTTGTCCAAAAAGTTGTTTTTCTTTTTGTAGATGCGAGAGAATACATTCACGAATCTGTACCCGCCGAAATGCATGTTCGTCCTTGTCGTTATGTATATCACCGGGATAGATGTCCTGACCATTGACTACTATCTTGTTGTGGTAACCGTTTATTTCCGTAACGGTTTGGTTTTTATATGCTGGCATGTTACCCGATTGCTCGTAGATGTTATAACCCTCAGATACCTTTACCCGTTTTTTAGATATGGTGCCAGATGAAGTGCGTTTTTCATGCTCGATGTATGCATAGGGTGGCTTTGTGGTACTTAAACTTATACTTTCCAGGTAAAGATACCCATTGGTACCAGTTGAACCTTTTAGGTTAACACCTTTAACCTGTATCTTCTTAACTAAGCGTTTATTATAAGCATCAAGGGCATCCAACCGATATACCTTGTTATACTCAACTTTATGTGTGGCCGAATATCGCAGAGTAAAAAGTGGGTTGAAGTCCTGCATGCTCTCTAAAGTCCTTGCTCCATCTACGGATTGGGGTTCATCTATAATCAATATTGGATTGGTCTGGGCAATAATTTCAATAGGTTTTCTTGTACCAAACTGATCCAACTCTTGGTAAATACGCCTGGCATCCTTTCCACGGGCATTAAATGCTTGAGTATTGATAATCATAACACTGATACGACTATCCGAAGCAAAGTTTTCAATGTCCTGTGGTCTGCCCGAATTGTAGATGAACGGATTAATTTTATGACCATAGAGTTCTTGGAAATGGTCCTGGGTTACCTGAAAGGATTTATATGCTCCTTCACGAATAGCAATGCTAGGTACAATTACTATAAACTTACTCCATCCGTATTTCTTGTGAAGTTCATACATGGTACGAATGTAGGTATACGTTTTACCTGTACCAGTCTCCATTTCAATGGTAAGGTTGTACCCCAATTTAACACCTTTGGGACGTTCTATTTGTGTGCTTTCATGTAAGTCGTTACCTCGTTGAACTTCTTGTATGTTCTTCAGAATTTGACTTTCCATAAGCTGAATGGAAGAATTTCGGTAACCAATTTCTTCTTCGATTTCAAAGTCTATAGTATGGGCACCGGTAGCGACCTGTTTGGCTTTCTTTATGAGCTCTTTACTACGTTCCAATGTGAAGCGGTTGGTCTTTAAGGGTTGCCCCTCAAAACTATCGACTACAGCATGAACCGCATTTACTTGAAAGCTCTGTTCTTTAAACTGTAGTTTCATGAAGTGATTTTTTTAGTTGATATGTAAGCTTGTTCAGGATGATTGAGCATATCGGGAAATTTATACCTCAATTCACCGGAATCAATCATTGTACTCAGATACTTTCTTTTTATATAGTCTTCTCTTTTTTCGAGCAATTCTGCAATTTCGGCTGCTTTAAAATATGATTCAGCACACATATCTGATACAATTCCTTTTATTAAAGATTCATCATGAACTCGTGCTCCCAATTGGCTTATCCGTTCTAGAATTTCTTGTGGTACACGGGCTTTGAGTGGTCTAGTTATTCCTGGAGGTGGTGTAGTTATTCCTGGGGGTGGTGTACTTAATTCTGGAGGTGGTGTACTTAATTCTGGAAGTGGTGTACTTGGGGCCTGTGGTAGTGTATTAAGTCTATTTCCAGGAACATAATAGGTAGCTCTTCCTTTACCCTTTGGGGAAAGCAATTCCTTTTTACTCAAATCCCTCAATTCTGCACTTGCCCGTAAAGTGTCAATATTGTTGGTCTGTCGGTAGGTTGAATTATCCACCGCTCCCATTTCTTTCACTAAAATTAAACCTCGCTTTTGATTTTCACTCAAACCATAAGAATCAAATCCACTAAGCCATTCAAGATCATCAGTTCCCAAGAAATGGTGTAATAACAAACGGGCTGTGAAGGTGTTTCTACTGTGATCACTTTCAAAAGTTGGGGGTAGAAGATTGGCTTTCTCCATGAGTTTACGCATGGTGTTGATGCCCGAACCCTTCGTTTCTGCCAAGTTGGTTTCATGAAAAACAGCTGCAATGTTTGGATTCCTGTTTTTTGAACCAGGTTCGCCCAAATGATCCTCTGGTTTAAGAGAAAAACCAGGGTTTTTGATTTCCAACCTATTGCCGTACCGTATAATTTGTATAGGTTGATGCTCCCTATAACTTCTATGAATTAGCGCATTCACGATTGCTTCACGCAATACTCTTGAAGGGAGGCCAACACTCTCTGCCTGTAATTCCCCTTCTGGTAATAGAAATCCTTTGGGTAGGTCATCTGTAATTTGACTAAAAACCCGTTGGACCATTTCCAACAATGATCCTCTCATATCAATAGTGGTAAAACGGTTATCCGGATCCTCCACCCATTCATTCCCGGGCACTCTAATATAATCTACCCTAACCATGGGCAGTAATCGACGATGTGCTATTCGACTGCCAAAGAGCAATAGCCCAGCATGGGTTGGGTAATATTTACCTTCAATCTTTTTTGCACATCCCAAACTGTACAACAAATCTTTATCATTGTATTGTAGCTCTTCTGCGTATGGATTAACCTTTTCACGTAGTTTTCTATACAGCGCTATACTATCTTCACTAATATCGTCCCAAGAAGCATCATGAACAATAGAACTATCGAAGGTTTCTTCTTTTTGGAAGAATATGAGAAGGTCATCATCGGTACAACGTTGATCACTACTACCGATTCTCCGATATGCACCTCTTGGTAAACCATCCTTTTGGAAGTAAATAGGTTTAGTTCCCTCAGCAGCTTCTGGAATAAAAACTTTTATGATGTTTTTTCCACCAATATTTTCTACATCTATCTGGGGACGTATCGCAGTATTGAACATACTTGCACACTGGCTGCTTAAATCCAGTTGGAGTTTATCTGGGTCTGATACCCCAGAATTAATATAAGATGGGAAAAGAGACTGTGTTTCTTCCTCTACACCTAATAAAATGTATCCACCTCCTAAACCAGGTTCATTACTGAAGGCACAGACAGTTTCCATTATGGACCTATCAATAGCCGATCCTTTTTTGGCCTCTATATAACTACATTCATCCGAATGATTAAGTTGATCAAGTAATTCTTTTATATCCATATCAAATCACCTTCATTTCCGTTTCTGGGCTCAACTGTTTTAAGAGTTGCTTTACATTGGTCTTTGCGGTATCATCTTTAAAACCATTGTCCTTGAAAACAATACGCAAAGGGGCATCTGCTGCAATGACCTTGGCAAAAGCTTCATCTATGCCGGTATCAAAACAAGCGTAGAGTGAATTTTCTTCAACTTTGAATACTTCTTTCCCAGCTATGGTAGCACGTTCTATTTTTAGTGAAAGTGGCAGCCCCCAATCCAACATTACTTGGGCCAATAAATCATCTGAGGTACGGTCCGGTTTTACATTGTCTGCCAACAAGTCGAGTTGCCCTTGGTCGTACTCTTGTGGAGTATAGAACACATCTTGCATGTTGCTGCTATCAACATGATATACTCGGAAACCATAGTCTATGTCTGCATTTGTTTCTTTTTTTATTGAACTGGCAGCTCTTTGAATTCTTTCTTTCCCTAAATCGGTAATTTTTTCATACCCTTCTTTCCTTGCTAGACTATTTTCTTCTGTATCAATTGGTATTTGGACTTGAATGTATTTTCTCTTTCCGTTATCCTTCGCATTTAAATTAAGAATTGCATGGGCACTAGAACCAGAACCAGAAAAGAAATCCAAAAGAATATCATCAGAATCCAACCTACAACATTCAGCTAAAAACTCTATTAATGATGTCGGCTTTGCAAAAGTGAAAGGGATGTCAATTTTTTTAAGTTCATGTGAAGCTTTCTGATTAATATGATTTTCAATAAAGTTATTGGGAGTTGCGGATGATTTGGCTATTACATCATTGAGATAAGTTTTCGTGAAAACATTCCATTTTGCAGGCTTGCCATCTTGATCCACAAGGTTTGAAGATTTAACTCTTTTTACAACTATTTCATCTTTTTTCTGCAAGTACGATGTATAAGACCATCTCCAGACTTTATCTCTATTTGATTGTGGAGTTATGAACGCTCCATCTTTTTTTTCTGTTGGAAATACATCTCCAGGAGGAATTACAAAGGATCCATCTGGACATTCGATAAAATATCTTTGATTAGGCCGAGGGTCAAGACTTGACATGTAAAGTCTTACTGATTGATATTTCTCACCTGCACGAGATCCGCTTTGATCTGTTTCTTGATACGCAGAATAATTAATTCCTCCAAAGAATGGAGTGCAATACTCACGTATTTTACAGTAAGTTAAGACATGGTCAAAATTTGGAGCCCAATAATCTCCTTTATTGTTTGCTTTCTTTGATATTCGTCCAGCTCCACCAATAAAGTTGATTTCACCAAAAATTTCGTTACAAATTGATCTTAAATTGTGAACCTCTTGTTCACCGATTGATATGAAAATTACACCATCGTCTGTTAATAAATTTCTCGCTAACTTCAGACGAGGATACATCATACTTAACCAGTCAGAGTGATAACGACCTGAAGTTTCTGGATTAGCTATTAGACGCTGATTATATTCATCTTTTTGTCCACTATCAATGAGTTCTTTTTGTAGTTCTTTAGTAAAGTTGTCTTTGTACACAAAATCGTTTCCCGTATTATAGGGAGGGTCTATGTATATCATCTTGATTTTACCTAGATAACTTTCTTGTAAAAGTTTTAAAACTTCTAAATTGTCGCCTTCTAGATATAGATTTTGGGTATTTTCAAAATCAGAGGAGCTTTTTCTTATTGGGCGGAGTGTTTTATTGAGTGGTAGATTGGCAGTCACAATGGCCTCACGTTTACCCGGCCACTCCAAACGATACCGTTCTTTGTTGCCTTCAACTACGGCATGGTTGAGTTCTTGCTTTAAAAGGTCAAAATCTATGGCCTTACCATCGGTTCCTTCGGTTACACAGTTGGGGAAGAGTGCTGCCAGTTTTTCAAAATTCTCATTCACTAAATCCGGAGAGGATAGGTCTAGCTTTTCAATGGATGACATAAGTATGTATCTGTTAATTAGTCAATTGTTGGTGTTCCGAAAAACTTGTAGGGGGATACAACGGAAATCAACTGTTAAAATAGAAATCTTATTCGGGTAGAGCAAACGAAGTCCTTACATATTTACCTTTTATTTCCCATGGGGGTATATATAATCTTTGTATATGGGTGGAACTTTTTGGGAGTGTTAGTTTCTTCGGTACTTGATTTGTTTTTCTTTTTTCTTGGGCCCTTGCCATACTTCTTCCGAACAAGCTCGTTTTTGCTGTATCTAACTTTGTTCGAAGATTTGATTCTTGGTGATTCGCGGGTTATAAGAATGCCAGCTTTAGCCAATGGCAAGACTTGTTCTGGAAGATTTTTTAGAATGTAAGCATTGAGAGCCTTACTTTTTCTAATCTTGGAAAGCTCATTTAATTGCTTTTTGTTCAATCCTTCTTTCTCAAGAATTCTGACAATACTTTTTTTATACGTTGAATCTTCACGTCCCTTCTTTAGAAGCTTTTTCTTTTTCGATTGTTTTGTTGGAGGATAGTCTTTGTGGTCTACATTTAATTCTTGCAATCGCAGCTTGAATGGAGTGAGTTCCGCTAGAAGTCGATCAACATCGATGGAAACTTCTTCTAACTTTTTCCTTTTGGTTGTACATATGTTTTCGATGCACGGAAAAATATTGAAACGCCCCTTACTGATAACTTTTATTAACGAAGGTTTTGGGAATCCTTGTTGAATCAAAAATTCTAAGGTGTCATTTTTTATTTTTTTGAAGGAATCCATATGATTGGGCGATACTATATAAAGCAACGTGACAGTACATTTTTAGTATAAGCACGGTAGATTATTCGATAAAACGCAAAAAAAATATAAAAAATTTTTTTAACCGCCTTTGTTTTTGCGCAAAGTACCCCCTCGCAATACCCCCACCTAATGCTCGCTGGGGAAATACCCCGCCCATCTTTAGATTAATAGCTTTTTTATTGTCAGGTAAATAAAATCAAGGTGATAGCTGATTGTTTTATTGGTACAAGGTGGCTTGGTCTAGAATGGGAATATTCAACTTCAAAAATCAAAAGAAATGGTTAGAATTATCGGTTACAGAGAACGGGAGAACGAAGAAGGAGAATCTTTCTTCCTCTTGGAACTTCAAGGCGGCATAGAGATGGTATTAAGCCAAACTACCAACAGATATTATGCCACTGCCAAGAGAGCGTTTATTTCCTCCACATTTGACGAGAATACCTGTGAAGCATTGATAGGAACAGAAATGCCGGGGAAGATCATCAAGGAAGAATGCGAGCCGTACCAGTACATTATCAAGGAGACTGGCGAGGAAATTACCTTGGCCCACAGATGGGTGTATCTCCCAGAAGGTGCTCCTGAACCCAAAAGAGAACCAAAGACTCCTGTAGAGGCCATAGAGGCCGATGTAAGTACCTTTAGTACCAATGGAGTACATGAACTTGTCTAATAAACAAAGGCATTGCCGTAGGGTAGTGCCTTTAATTTTTTTATGTAATTATGGAATTAGCAGAGATAATGATTTCCTATAAACCTAGGAAGTCCAGCTTAGTGAGACTTAACAATAGTCAACAAATTTATGAACTAGTATTAGGGCATTGGAACAAAGATACTTTGGAACTTCAGGAAGAAATGAAAGTGATACTATTGAACCGTTCCAACCAACTCTTGGGAATCTATGACTTGTCCAAAGGTGGAATATCTGGAACGTTTGTAGACGTGAAGCTTTTGTTGAGTGTGGCATTGAAGTGTGTAGCATCCCATATCATTGTGGTGCACAATCATCCAAGTGGCAACTTAAAGCCCAGTAAAGCAGACGTTGATATTACCAATAAGTTGAAAAAAGCGACAAGACAAGTTGATTTGCTCCTGTTGGACCATTTGATTGTTACCAAGGAAGCATATTACAGTTTTGCGGACCATGGAAAACTTTAAAACTTTTCATTTTGTTCTTAAACGTGAACGTACACTAAAGTTGAATATTTAGCGGTACATCAACGAATGAAAAATTGTTCAGATTAGTATTAATAGCGGAAACTAAAGTAGGTCAATGACCAATGCTTCTAGAGGTAAGTTCAGATTATCGGCAATTTTCTTTAGCGTATAAAGTGTTGGATTTGTCTTGCCCGCTTCCAACCGTGCCATATTGGACTTTTCAAAATCACAGGCAGCAGCAAGATCTTGTTGAGGAATATTGCGTTCCTCTCTGAGTTGCCTGATGCGTTGCCCTATGGCTATTTGTAAATTTTTCTTGTCGAGAGTCAAACTTGGATTATCATAAATGATAAAACAAAAGTGGACTTCAACCGTTCTTAGTTGGTAATCATTAATGATAACCAAAAGAACTAACAAACAGTAAACATAAATTATGAAACATATTTTTTTAGGATTAATAGCCATTTTAATGATGGTAGGATGTAGCAAGGATGAGACCGAATCTGATCTGAGCGAAACCGAGCAATGGTTGGTTGGTACTTGGAATACCAGCGAAGATTTTACAGGCAACAGTTATACATACAATGAGGATGGAACTGCAATCTATGAGAACAACCACAATGGGGATATAACCATGTACGAGGGTGTTTGGGAAATCATTGATGATAATGTATTGATTGAATTCTACCCCGATTCTGATGAGAGCTATGAGAATTGGCAGGAGAACCCAACACTCAAAAGTTATATCGAGTTCACAGATGATTATACTCTTCATACGTCTGATTTTTATGATAATTCAAGTACAAGTACCAAGTACAAAGAATGTGACCCATGTCCACCAAGAGCCCAAGAATACACCATAAATTTTAGTGGCTTTGGGAGTCCAGTTGAGCAATACCCATTGGAGATCACATATTATTTTGATGGCGAAAATGGAGACTTGGTCTCAGCTACAGTGAACTCCACTACCAATACGGACATCATAGAATCCAATACTTTGACTTCTTATGATAAGATTGGGTTCAAATATCAAACAAGCCCGGAAAGTCAAGCTGAAATTAATACGGTAGAGGTACGTGACAAGAACGATGAAGTCATTTTTTCAAGTAGTGATTTGTCCGTTGATATTGATCAGACCTTCATATATGATATATCTGACGACAGTTATTCAATCAATTGATAAATGCCTGAAGTAATCATGGAAGTTTACATATGATGATATAAATAAAAATGAAAAACATGAAGAAGATTTTTAACAACCTCGGAAATGGGGTACTTATATCTATTTTTGGACTAGTAGTTATCATTTTCCCAATCACTGCGTTGATAACACACATCTGGACAGTAGTTATTGCTTTTAAAGAAGGGGGATTTATTAGTGGAGCAATATCCTTTTTTATCCCTGTCATTTCGGAAATTTATTGGATGTTCAAGATGTTCGGAGTAAATAACCTATATGCCTACATCGTATTGGCACATCTTATACTGGCACTTCCATATTCACTCTTCTCTAATCGAAGCTAGTGTATTGGTGGTCAAGATTGATAACATTGCAGAATGGCTAGCTGCCAAAACAACGGAAATAAATCGACTTGTTGAAATAACATCTTGCTTTAAATGGAGGAGATGGAACTCGGATAAATCTATGCATGTCTTTCCATGTGTTTGCCCTCAACGAGAGAATCCTTGTGCCAGCATTGAGTTGTATCATCGTGTGTGGTCCGTTGAGAGAATGCTTAATAATGAGCAGACCTGCATAGAAGCAATTTTAGACCATGATGAGGTAAAGAAGGGTAAAGTTACTGCAGAGCATTGGTTAAAGCTTTACAGCACTCTCTTTGAGGATGTAGTAGTGTTGCAAGAAACGTTCTCGGTTACTCAGACAAAATATCCTGAGAGGACTATTGAGGTGATATTGCCCAAGGATGAGATTAGACATCTGATATACTTCAAAGAACTTTATATTGATGCAATGCAATGATGTTCTAATTTGAAAACTGCAGAAACTGCAGAAGCTGCAATGTTACATATATTGATTTGATTGATGTTTTTGACTGCAACATTCCTGCAACAAATTGGATGAACATTGAAAATCGATGAAAAAAGAAGAAAAACCCAAAAGTTGTAATTACTTCAAAATCAAAACAATGAAAATAAATGTAAAGTATTGAAAATCAATCAGTAGGGCCTTCTAAGCAGACGGTCGAAGGTTCGAATCCTTCCGCGATCACAAGTAAAAACAAGGCCTTGGAGAGTTTAACTTTCTGAGGCCTATTTTTTTGCAAACAATTTGCAAATTGGAGTGAAAGGTTTTTATTGCAACATGACTGATTTTGATGAAGAAGTTGTATCAATGCTTTCAGGGAAGTACTTTTAATTTAAGCTTCTCTTTTTGATAACTCCTCTTCGAATCACAATAAAAAGCAGATAGTAATTTACTGGAGATTCCCCTTATATCGATAGGCTCGTTTATTTCCGATAGATTGGATGAAGTACCCATATTAAACCTACTACATAGCCATAGCCAAACAAACTTTCCAATCTTTTTATGGATTACTTTGAGGTAAATTGTATGGCTATGAATTAAACGTGATGTTTTATGGAAGGTCAACCAAAGGTCATATCCGATAAGCATGGAAAACGTTTACATTATTATTTTCGGAAAGCCCCCAACTTTAACATTTTTAAACACTTATTAATTAGTTGTTTATGATGTTTCCTAAGATTTATTTAAAATTAATCTAATTAAAAGTTGCGACAAAAAATGGTTCGCTATAAATTCGCAGCCTATTATTTAGAATAGATATAAATAAATTCAAAATGAATAAAAGTTACTTGCTATATTTCTTTTTGCTGGGAGCATTCAGCATAACCTTTGGCCAAAATTCTTCCATTCAGGGAAAAGTTATCTCCGATACAGGAGTGCCGATTGCGAATGCCAACGTTATTATATTAAACTCTAATATTGGTACAATTACAGATGACAATGGTGCTTATAGCATAGATAATATTACATCGGGCAACTATATTACCCAAGCTTCCTATATTGGCTATGAAACTATTGAAAACTCAATCATATTAAAGGAAGGAATTGCCTTAGAGCTGAATTTTACTTTAAGTGAATCGACTACACAATTGCAAGGAGTTGAGATAATCGGTAGAAAGGAAAGAAACTATAAAAACACAACTTCTTTTGTAGCCACAAAATCAGCCACCAAACTCGTTGATGTGCCACAGGCAGTGAGTTACGTGACAAAAGAAGTCATACTGGACCAAGCAGCGTTTACGGTTAATGATGTAGTTAAGAACGTTAGTGGTGTTAACCAGTTTTCATTTTATAATGATTTGACGATGAGGGGTTTTCGTGTTCAAGGACAACGAAACAATAGTATACTTTTAAATGGCTCTCGAATGATGACCAGTTTTTGGAGCCAACAGATCATTCCACACGTTGAGCGTGTTGAAGTTATCAAAGGTCCAGCATCTGCTTTGTTTGGAAACGCCTCTCCCGGAGGAACCATAAACACAGTTACCAAGAAGCCTTTGGAAACAACCAAACAATCCATTAGTGCCAGTATGGGCAGCTTCAACACTTTTAGATTATTGTCCGACTTTACAGGACCGATGACCAAGGACAACAAACTACTGTATCGTTTAAATATCGGGTATCAAAATACGGATGGTTTTAGGGACTTGCAATTCAACAAGAATATAGTTGTAGCCCCTTCATTTTCCTTTATTCCAAACGAAAAGACTCGTTTGAACTTTGATGTGGTCTATCAGGACAACAAAGGGCGTTTGGATCGTGGACAGGCAGTTTTTGGAGACGGTGACCTTTACTCAACACCAATAACTACATCTTTAAGCGCAGAAAATGACTATCTGAACGAACAAAACTTAAATGTTACATTATCGTTCCAGCATAAGTTCAATGAAAACATAAGTTTTAACAGTACCTATCTGAACTCCTCCTATGATGAAGACCTATTGGAGCATAGAACCGCCAATAACTTTTTAGCACTTGGTGATGGTTCTTTTGATATTACCCAAGTGGCTATGAGGGTGTTTATTCGTAAGCGATCATGGAACAACCAGAACTTTACGAACTACCTCAATTTTGATTATGACCTTGGTGACATAAAAAACAAGCTTTTGGTGGGGTACGATTATTTTCAACAAGAGCTTGAACCTGGGGGGTCGCAATTAGAAGCAAACGCTTATCTTTTGCAGAATGGAACCGCGACCAATTCGTTCAATGTAGTAAATATTGATAATTATGTACTTGATGACGATGGGAACCCTGTAGCCAATGTAGCTCCTTTTGATTTAACCTCTACGAACGGAAATGCCATGAGGGACATGAGCAATTACGTTTATTCCATTAGAAATTATGATAGATATAAACAAACCGGGAATGGTATTTACCTACAAAACCAGTTCAGCTACAAAAAGTTTAATCTATTGGTAGGCCTTCGGTACGATGATTTTACCGATTACTTAAATTACAATACCAATGCGGAAGAAAAAGTAAGGCAGGACACTTTTTTACCGAGAGTAGGTATGGTTTATAAAGCTACATCAAATGTAAACTTCTATGGTACTTGGGTAAAGGGATATCAACCCCAAACTGCGACCGAGGTAAATAATCCCGAAGCTGGAGGACCTTTTGATCCTTTGACCAGTGAATTGTTCGAAGCCGGAGTAAAATCCGAGTGGTTCAACAAAAGGCTGAGTGCTACTTTAGCAGTGTATACCCTAAACCAAAAAGGGGCCTTGTACAATGCCAATGATTCCAGCAACTCCGATTTATTACAACAGGTTGGGGAAGAAAAATCGGAAAGTGTGGAGGTTGATGTTTATGGACAGATTATGCCCAATTGGAGTGTTATTATGAACTACGCCTACAATCATGCATATTTTACCGAAGCGGATGAATCCACAATCGCTATTTTTGGCAATCAAAAACCAAATGCACCCAGAAATACCTTCAATTTTTGGACGAAATATATCATTGACCGAGGCGATTTTAACGGTCTGGGCTTTGGACTTGGTTATGATTATGTGGGGGAACGAAACGGTTCCATTGTAAGGGACCCGGAGTTGATCCCTGTTTTTCCAAGCTATGGATTGGTCAATACAGCTGTTTATTATCAGGTTGATAAATTTCAGATACAATTGAACGTTAATAATGTGTTCGACAAGACCCATTGGGTAGGAGGATATGATTTCTTGAGAGCTTTCCCTGGGAGACCCCGTAATATTATGGCAACAGTCTCATATACATTTTAGAATTGAAATTATCAAAAAAGAAACTATTTAAAATCCACAGTTGGATTGGAACCAAGTTGAGCATACTATTTTTTATAGTATGCTTTTCTGGTACTATTGCAACCCTTGGCCATGAGCTGGACTGGCTGTTTATATCAGAAATAAGGGCAAAGCCACAAAAGGAGTTTGCTTCTAGAAATACAATTCTCGCCAACCTTAAAAAGCAATATCCAGATGGTCAGGTTTCTTATTGGATGCGTACGGAGGAACCCTACTTGTGCGACATAATCTACATGAAGGACAACGGCAGACAGACCTATGTCTTTGCAAATCCATATACAGGAAAAATTCAAGGGAATGCCAACCTCACTTTTCAACGCTTTTTCAGAGACCTGCACTACTTTTTATTCATGCCTTTTTATCAGTTTGGGTATTTCATCGTGTTGAGCTTTGCCTTTCTACTTTTAATTTCCTTTTTAACGGCTTTGTTCTTCTATAAAAAATGGTGGCGAAAACTGTTTGTACTTGAAGTAAAAAAAGGGCCGCTAGTGTTTTTTAGAAGCCTTCATAGATTGATCGGGTTATGGTCGATTCCGTTTTCCATATTGTTTTCGATTACGGGAATATGGTATTTTATAGAGCGTTCAAACATTGCCGATGTCCGAGCAAAAGTCAATCCCAAACTACCCAAGTTGGAAAACTACACAGTCACGGATAGTGTGAACCTCGCTTATGATATTGATTATGATAAGGTTGTCAATGTAGCACAAAAAGCAATTCCGCATTTAAGGGTGGAAGACATGAACATACCTACTGATTATGAAAGCCCTGTTTATCTAAGGGGCAAATCAGATGTGCCATTAGTTCGGCAGCGTGCCAATAGGGTTTATGTAAATCCATATACTTATGAAGTGACCGAGGTTCAAAATGCTCGAACAATAAGTAAAACTATGTGGGTCAATGATATCGCCGACCCGCTGCATTTCGGATATTGGGGAGGATTGGTAACCAAGATTATATGGTTTTTTATGGGCTTGGGGATATCATCTTTAGTGCTATCGGGTATATGGATTACCTTAAAGCGAAGAGCACATCAAAGGAAGAAGCAGCACAAACCCATTTTGGGCAAATGGAAATTCATAAACTGGGGCATATATATCTTTATAATGGCCAGTATGTATGTACAATTGATTGGTCTTTATCATACCTCAATTACCGGTATGGTCGTTATAAGCTGCGGTTGGATATTGTTTTTATTGCTTACCTACTATGTTTTTGTTTACCGTCTGAACAAGATTGTAAATACAGGGCAGAATAAAATGTGATATTCTGGTTTTATATAATGATTCCTAATTTTCTACGAATCACTATCATTTTTCAGTTAATCAATCTGGCAGGCACTTTATTAAGCTTTTGACCCTATCAGAAAGAAAACCTTTTATCTTTCAACGACACTTAAATACCATTCGTCTACACTAAACTTTGTTTGGGCTAAGGATTGCATTTTTGCACATGTGAAATTCTTTTTTTTGTAATCAGCTAAAATTGGATAAAAATGTACATTTTATTTATCGAGGACGACGCCATCGAAACCATGAAGTTCCAACGCACAATGTCCAAGTTGGAAACCAAGCATAGTTTGATAGAAGCCAAAAATGGGGAGGAAGCTTTGGCATATTTGGAGTCGGGAAAATCTTTGCCAGACATAATTTTGCTCGATCTTAATATGCCCCGGATGAACGGGATAGAATTTTTGGGCATTCTTAAACAGCACGATAAAATAAAATACTTGCCCACCATCGTTCTTACAACGTCCGAGAATAGGGACGATTTGTTGGAATGCTACAAAATCGGTATTGCAGGATATGTTATTAAGCCCCTTAAATACGAAGATTACGAGACCAAGCTAAAAACGGTTATCGAGTACTGGGACATCAACGAACTGGTAAAAGCCTAGTTAAAAACGCAATTTCACAACAAAACTTACCTGTTTGGTAAACGTTTTCCTACTTTTGAATCATATAAGCCAGATTATGAAGGGAATAGTATTTACCGAGTTTTTGGAAATGGTCGAGGATCAGTTTGGATTGGAGACCGTGGATGCCATTATTGAAGCTTCAGACTTGCCCTCTGAAGGAATCTATACCTCCGTTGGAACTTATGATTTCAATGAAATGGTAATTCTGTTGCAAAGTCTGAGCGAAAGGACCAACATAGCCATAGATGATTTACTGTATGCCTTTGGTCATTACCTTTTTGTGAGTTTGGGAAAAGCCCATCCAGATGTGATCAAAAGTTATACTTCCCCCATAGGATTACTGTACTCTATAGAAGATCATATTCATGTACATGTAAAAAAATTATATCCGGATGCAGAGTTGCCCACCTTTAAAATCCTGGACAAAACGGATACCTCCATCTCCATGGTATATGTTTCTTCCCGTGGACTTTACCGTTTGGCACACGGTTTAATAGAAAAGTGTTTCGAACACTTCAACACCTCTTCCAAGGTATCCTTTGAATTGCTGAAAAACGATGGAACCGAAGTAAAATTTGATGTAGTGCAAGATGGAGAGTAACGAGGTTAAAGTGTTAAAAAGAGCTCTGGAACGCCAAAAGAAGGCGAGGGCACAAGCGGAGAAAATCCTTGAAGATAAGTCCAAGGAACTTTATGATACGGCAGAACACCTAAAACGGGCCAATGTACTGCTCGAAAATCTATTGAATGAAAGGACTGATGAAGTAAATGCCGC
The DNA here is from genome assembly GCF_013376415.1 of Flagellimonas chongwuensis. Classification (GTDB taxonomy): domain Bacteria; phylum Bacteroidota; class Bacteroidia; order Flavobacteriales; family Flavobacteriaceae; genus Flagellimonas; species Flagellimonas chongwuensis. Next base: position 257,031 of record NZ_WYET01000007.1, on the reverse strand, counting down.
TTTCCTTAATATAATTGATCCTTATGTGGTAATGGATTTGGACTTCAACGTTATCCGAAGCAATGAATCCGCCAAAGAATTTTTGAAGTTTAATCGTTTAAAAAACGAAGTCAACCTTTCCCGTTACGTTCATCCAGATTTTGCTCAATACACGGCAGAATCCATCCAATCCTTACTGGAAACAGGTATTTTAAAAAATTATAGGGCCAAGATTGTTTTACCGGACAACCAACAAAAATATGTGCAGATCAATGCCAGCCTTATCTATGACCGTAAAGCCAATCCCATTGCTGCTCAAGGTATTATCCGAGACATTACTCAGGAAAAAGATGTTGAAAGTTTGCTTAAAAATCAACAAGAACAATTAAAAGAATCTCAGGATAGGTTGGCCACCTTGATAAAAAACCTCGAAATGGCCGTACTGCTCGAAGATGAAAACCGAAAAATTGCACTTACGAACAAAAAATTCTGTGATATGTTCGGTATCCAAGCCAATCCAGAGGATATGATCGGCGCGGACTGTGCAAATGCAGCAGAAGAATCCAAGGACTATTTTAAGGACCCGGAACAATTCATTGATCGCATAACCGAAATTTTGAAAAATCAAGAAACAGTTCTATCTGATGAATTGCAGATGACAGATGGCAGAATTTTGGAGCGCGATTACATACCGCTATTCAACGATGGCGTTTACAAAGGCCATTTATGGAGCTATCGGGATGTTACACTCACCAAAACCTTTAGACAAAACCTACAGGCTGAAAAAGACAAGTACAGCGGAATTATTGCAAATATGAACCTTGGTTTGATCGAGGTCGATTTAAATGGCCAAATTCAAACTGTAAACCGAAGTTTTTGCAACATAAGCGGTTTTGAAATGAAAGAACTTGTGGGCAGTGTTGTCCATGAATTGAGAACCGCCAATAACAAACAGATAATCGATGATAAGGACATAGCACAACTGAAAAAGGGTCAGGACTCTCATCAAATGGCTGTATTTAACAAGAAAGGCGAACAGCGTCACTGGTTGGTGAGCTCCGCACCGCGTTTTGATGAAGCTCAGCGGGCAATCGGTTCTATCGGCATCCATTTGGATATTACCGAACACATAAAATTACAGCTCGAAAAGGAAAAACTATTGTCCAAATTGGAACAGAGCAACGAGAGCTTAAAGGAATATGCTTATGTAGTGTCCCACGATTTAAAGTCTCCTTTGAGAAGTATTGAGGCCTTGGCAAGTTGGTTGAGCAACGATTATGGGGATTCTTTGGACGACGCAGGCAAGGAATACCTCAAGCTAATCCAAGATAAGATTGAATCCATGGAAAACTTGATCAGTGGAATTTTGGCGTATTCCACGGCCAATACTTCTGAACTTAAAAATACAGAAATAGATTTACACGATGTGGTTTCGGAAATTGAGGAAAGTATCTACATTCCTGAAAACGTAAAGGTGATTGCCCCTGAAAAATTGCCCACGATTATTGCCGATAGAACAAAAATGCATCAATTGTTCCAAAATATTATTTCCAATGCAGTTGTGCATATTGAAAAAGAAAATGGAAAAGTCGAAGTGCTTTATCAGGATAAACATGGCTTTTGGGAGTTTTGCATTAAGGATAATGGTGTAGGTATTCCTAAAAAATACCATAAAAAGATATTTGAAATTTTTCAATCTGCTTCAGACGATAAAAAATCAACAGGGATAGGCCTATCCATAGTAAAAAAGATTATTGATCGTTATAATGGTGAGGTATGGGTGGAAAGTGAAGAGGGTAAAGGAACCGATTTCTATTTCACCCTTGAAAAACAAACATTAAATTCCAATCTACATGAAGATATTGCAAGCCAAAAAGTTATCTAATTCCAAATTTGAATTTGCCTCGGAAAGGATAGATCTAAAAGAACCATTGGTTTTGGTCTTTGGCAATAGATTTATGCTTCAGGACGAGGGGTTGTTTCAAGAAGTAAGGGAACTGTTTCCCGACGGCCATCTTGTTTTTGGGTCAACCTCCGGTGAGATAATGGGGGAGAAGGTCTTGGATGGTACAGTCGTGCTTACAGCTATTGAGTTTGAAAAAGGACACTTTATGGTAAAGAGTAAAAATGTTTCCGAATTTCAACATAACGATGATGCGTTGGGCAGGTGTCTCTCCAAGGAATTTCCAAAAGAGCAATTAAAGCACATTTTTGTAGTATCCGAAGGAAGCACCGTAAATGGGAGCGACCTTATTACAGGTATGGAATATGGAGGTAACGGTAGTATTGGACTGTCCGGGGGGCTTTGTGGGGACGGTGACCGTTTTGAAAAGACGTTGGCTTCCTATAATCAATCTCCAAAAGAAGGAGAAGTTGTTGCCATAGGTTTCTATGGCGAATCGCTCGAGATCAGTTGCGCAAACTTCGGAGGTTGGATACCGTTTGGTCCAGAACGGATGATAACAAAATCAAGAAACAATATTCTGTTCGAACTCGACGGCAAACCTGCTCTTGACCTTTACAAACGTTATTTGGGCGACAAGGCCAGCGAATTGCCAAAATCGGCACTTTTATATCCCTTAAGTGTAAGAACGGATGGAGGTGCCGCCATTGTAAGAACCATATTAAACATAGATGAAGAAAGGAACGCAATGATTTTGGCCGGAGATGTACCGCAAGGATCTAAAGTACAATTGATGATGGCCACTGTGGACGATATTGCCAGCGGTGCACGGTCAGCAGCGAAACTCGCAGTTCAAGGTCGCAATACCGAGTCGCAATTGGCCATTCTGATCAGTTGTGTGGGCCGAAAACTGGTAATGGACCAGCGTACCGAGGAAGAAATAGAGGAAGTGAGCCAGATTGTAGGTAAGCATGTTCCCATATCAGGGTTTTATTCTTACGGTGAAATGGCACCTTTTGCGGGTCATCGCTCTTGCAAGCTCCACAATCAAACTATGACACTAACTTTATTTAGCGAATAATGCACAGCCTGCTCAAAAGACAGCTCAACAAATACTTGCCCGAAGCCTTATGTAATGAAAGCTCTCTGGAAGAACTTTTTGAGGCAATAGGAAAGTCTTACGAGCATTATGATGAAAAATTGTCCATGCTTCAAAGGGCCACGGCAATTAGTTCCGACGAACTTTATGACGCCAATCGGGAATTGGAAAAAGAGGCCGCCCGGCAAAAAAAAGTGCTCAATTCATTGGAAAATGCATTGACCGCATTGCAATCAAACTTTGAGACCCAAGAGGTCACAAAGAATATCGTAGACGAGAACTTTGATGCGGAAAAGTTGGCCAGACAGATTAAGGAGTTGGCTCAGCGTGCATCCGAAATGGGAATAGAGAAGGATGGCCTTTTAAAGGATTTGGCCCGTCAGAATGAATCCTTGAACAGTTACGCACATGTTGTATCCCACGATTTAAAGTCGCCCATTAGGAATATTAGTGCCTTGATTGCCTGGATCGAGGAGGATGAAAGGGATACACTTTCTGAGCAGAGTCAACAAAACCTTTCCCTTGCTCTTCAAAATTTGGAGAAAATGGACAAGCTCATAACGGGAATCTTAAAGCATGCCACACTTGGAAACAAAAACTCATCAAATGTAGAATTCAATTTGGAAGAGCTTTTAGGCGATATTCAACAAAACATTTTTGTACCTAACAACGTTTCTTTCCAATTTCAAGAAAACCTTCCAAAGCTTTGTTTTGATAAATATAAAATTGAACAATTGTTCATGAACTTGATGACCAACGCAGTAAAGGCATTGGAAAACAAAAAGAAGGGAACAGTTCGAATCGATTTCAAGGATAAGGGTGATAACTGGTATTTTGCCGTAGCGGACAATGGAAAGGGAATCCCGGAGGAACACCAAACGGACATATTTGAAATGTTCAACAAACTAGAAAATGATGAAATGGCCACGGGTATCGGTTTGGCATTGGTAAAAAAAATTGTAGGGCTATACGGGGGTAAGGTTTGGGTGGAAAGTTTAGAAGGATTGGGCACTACATTTCATTTTACACTAAAAAAACAAGAACAATGAAAGAGACTCCAAACCTAACTTACATTGACAATCTAGCTGATGGTGATGAAGCTTTTCGCCAAAAATTCATTGGTATCTTAAAGGAGGAGTTTCCTGCGGAAAAAAATGAGTACCTAACAGCGATGGAAAGTTCTTTATTTAGGGGAGCGTCCGAGCTCGTACACAAGATAAAGCACAAACTCAACGTTCTAGGTATACAAAATGCTTACACTTTGGCCGTTCAGCACGAAAACGAACTGCGAAATGGTGAGCATTCCTTAAAACAAGAATTTTTGTCGGTCCTGGAAACAGTGGAACAATACCTAAAAACCATTTAAAAATGAATTGTATTATAGTTGATGACGAAGCGGCAGCCAGAGCAATAGTGTCTCAATTATGCTCCAAGGCTCCTGAATTGAATGTTATGGAGGAATTTGATAGTGCCATAGAGGCCATCAAATTTTTGAACGAATATAAAGTGGACCTTATTTTCTTGGACATCCATATGCCTGGATTTACGGGGATTGATTTTATTCAAACACTCAAAAACCCACCCAAAATTGTAATGACCACTTCCGATACGGAATTTGCCATCGCATCATATGAATACGAAGCGATCGTGGATTATTTGGTTAAGCCCATCACTCAAGAAAGATTTGATAAATGTGTACAGAAAGTCTTAAAAGGCAAGTCATCTGGTTCAAAAACTTCTAGCGGATTTCCTACCGACCAAGAGAATGCCTCGGGAGAAGATCTCTATATAAATATAGACCGCAGGCTCATCAAACTAAAATATACCGAGATATTGCTTATTGAAGCCAAGGGAGATTATATCAATATCAAAACACAATCCAAGGATTATTTGGTACACACCACCTTGAAGAAAATTTTGGACAAACTCCCTGACGACAAGTTTTTACAGATTCATAGGTCTTTTGTGATCAACTTTAATAAAATTATTGATATTGAGGATAATAGCGTATTGATCGAAAAGAGCGTTGTCCCGATCAGCAGGTCCAATAGACCGGAATTAATGCGAAGGTTGAACCTTCTTTAAAAATTCAACACAACAATCTTTTAGCTTATCTACACTTTTTTTCGCTCACCGTTTCATCTAAATTCACTAAGGCAAAGAGAGCTAGTTTTGTGCCAGTGTTAATCATAAAACTTATACCATGAAACAGGTGATGTGTTTAAATTGGTTCTTAAAACATTGATATTCTTACACCTAGGTGTTCTTTATATAGTTGTTATAGGAACAGTTCATCATTATGGATTGATGTAATTGCAAATAGTTATTGGATATGATACGAAACACCTTTCGGGGTGTTTTTTTATGCTTGTCCTTTTCTAATATCCATCCGTCTATAGAAAATTTTGATTCACCGAAGCTACTCCATTTTTGGAGCAGGAAATCAGCAATTTTGAACCATATTCTAAACCTACAATTATGAAACAATTATTACTTCTATTGGCAACCATGCTTACTTTTTCCTGGGCAAGTGCCCAAGAGTATAATTATAAGTTTTTGGGAGACTATACATCTGATGGAACCCCACTATACCTGGATGGTAAGGACGATGTATCACAGGAAACCTTGGATATGATCAACAATGCATTGCCGGAAGGATATCCAGTGCCCGATTACAATCCTCAATATATTACTTCCGGCTATGATACTGATGTTATATTAGTGGAAGATGCAGAAGTCTGGGTCACCTTTGTGGCTGAAGGTGCAGGTTACAAAAACGTATTGGGCTATTATACCTATCAAACCGACCAACCTTTAACAGGAACACCCCAACAAGAGGACATTACCATAATTTTTCCAAACGTATCCGCTTTGTACAGCGGTGGAAGTTTGGAGACCGGACACCGAGTGAAAATAGGTGATTTCAAGGCAGGAACGGGTATTGGATGGGTTTTATTGGCCAATGGATGGAAGGGATATGTAACTTCAGGTCATTGGCAACTGTTCTCCAATCCTGATTTTAATCCTGAAGCAGAAGAATCTTTGAGGTATCACAATGTGTTGTTGAACGACCCGGACAACGAGCGAATTATTTTAGGTTTTGAGGACATTCGAAGGGATTACGCGAGTTGTGATAATGATTTTAATGATGCACTTTTCTACATAACCGCAAGTCCTTACACAGCGGTAAAAACAACCAATTATAATAAAATTACCGACCACGCTCCCGTAACTTCTGGGAACGATGGGGGGCTGGAAAGCAACGGTGACCTCGCTAGCTTGATCGCAAAGCGAAATTTTGACCGAAACAAGGCTAATACTTTTAAGAATAAGCGTGCCTTGCAAAGCAAGTACGATAAAAAGACCTACAAGTCCCTTATGGCCAAATCGGGTAATTTGGATGGTTATTTTCCCAGCATTGGAATGTTTGGCACAGAAACGTCTTATGTTTCAAGTCCAGAGGATTTGCTCAACATTACCAATGCCGATGAGGTATTCGGAATAGATTATTACCAAGATGGCGATAGGGTCTCTGCCGCTTTGGCTTTGAATACAAAGGGTGAGGTGTACAATCACACCAAGACCATTTGCGATAGGCTCAATGATTCCAAATTGAAAGATTTACGGACCATTCAATTGCATGGTCATAGATTAGTGTATTCCGAACTGGAAAGGGCCAATGGCAATGTGGAGTACGCAGTTGTATTTTCGGTACGCGAAGAAGGCTCCCAACGCAGCCTGTATAGTCGTTGGAACTTGGATGAATACCCCGCAGGCGATTATATGAATTTTCAGGTTTGGGGAAACAGTATGGGGCAGGTGAGTACGGTGGTCAATGAAATCCTTATGAATCTCGAGCAAGAAGGCCCTTTGCAAATCAATAATGTTGATAATGTTCTTCCTACTGTCTTTATCCAAAATGGATATTATCAAAACGGAAAATTGCATTTGAATATCATTAATAAGAGCAACGCGAGCTGGCTGTTGCTAGATGGAAATTATAAAACGACCGAACAGCAAACGCTTCAAAATTTAAATAAATACATCGATTTAAGCGGGGAATGGGAGCAGCAGATTACAGTGGATTCAGGTCATCTGTTCGATATGGGATTGTCTATTATCGCGGAAAATTCATATCAGCACGATGCCATTTACCTGGCCGACGGTCCATGGGGTGTTGATTTAAACGCTCAAGTAGATAGCTTGGAGGTTTTTGAGGTAACTCCCCACGAAGCTTGGGAAGTTGACGGTCATGCCGTGGAACGTGGTGTTGTGGTTCAAGGAGAAGTGAAGGAAACAGTAAATGTATTCAGAAATGTTTTGGCTGGAGACCTTCAATTGCCCATTGGGGATTATCAATACCTACAGTTCAACCTTGTCAATGATGTCCCCGTAGAAATAAGTTTGGTGACCGATACTACGAGCGATTGGTCCGAACGTTTACGTTATGCCGTGGAACCCAATACTGAGGCAAAGACAATTAGCTTGGCATTTTCAGAATTCGAAGGTAAATACATTGGTTTTGATCAATTGCGTAGCATAGTCATTTCTATACAGGGCGATTATGAAAATTATCAACCTTTTGAATTGAAAGTGGATAAGGTGGCTTTGACCAAGTCGGCCATGGACCAACCATCTCAAGAGGAAATTGGTATAGTAGAAAATGAATTGGAGCCAGATGAAGAGGCAATTACCACATTTGATGAAGTGGATACAGTTTTGACCCTCAAAAGTTACCCTAACCCTTTTGTTAATTACACCGACATTTCCATTCCTGAAAAAACAGATGAAGTATACGTGCGTGTGGTCAACTTAAGCGGTCAGGTGGTTTATGCAGATACCCAAGCTCCAACAGGTTACGAGAACAGCATTCGTTTGGAGCTGGGCCATCTGCCCAAGGGCATGTACCTCTACCGCATTGGCGATGTGGTCCATAATAAGACGTATAGTGGGAAAATAATACGACAGTAATTGTGGTTTTTATAGGTTGTTGTTTTTTTGATGAAGGCTCCCCTTTTAAGGGGAGTTTTTTATGTATAAATCTGAAATAGAGCATACTGTTCGAATTAAATACCTGTAAATTGGAACAATCTTTGATATTGGAAACCAAATACCAAACCATGACAATAAAAAAGCAGCTGCTTGTCATCTTCTCGATTGCCAATACGAGTGTCATCTCATATTCTCAGACCAATACAACTATTGATCAAAGAATTGAACAGGTTGAAAATAGCCTTGCCCCCTTAGTCCTTAGAAAAGACCAATCTCTATGGAAGCTTAAGGACCGAATGCACAAATACAACACGAAGGGACTTAGCATTGCTGTAATTCATGACTATATAATTGAATGGGCCAAAGGATATGGAGAAACTGGTAACCCAATAAAACCAGATATTACTGAACAGACAGTTTTTCAAGCCGCTTCTATGAGTAAGTTCGTTAATGCAGTGGCAATGATGAGGCTGAAGGAATTAAATAAAATTGATTTGGATAAGGATATCAATCAGTATTTGACATCTTGGAAATTCCCATATAATATAGACTTTGGTGAAGAGCCAATTACTTTACGTCAACTGTTGAACCATACAGCAGGGTTATCCGTTCATGGTTTTAGAGGATACTGGAACTCGGAGCATCTTCCAAGCATTGTTCAAATTTTGAATGGTATAAAGCCATCGAATTCTGAAAAAGTTGTACAGATTTTACCAGCGAATAGCGAATTCAAATACTCAGGGGGAGGTGTCACTATATCCCAACTTATCATTTCGGATAATTCCAAAGTTGCCTATGAGCGCTTTGTAAATGAAAACGTATTCACTCCTTTGGGAATGGACCAATCCTTTTACTCGATAGAATTGGATAAATATCCTGAAGAATTGGCTTTTGCTCATTCTGAAAGAGGTAAACTTTTGAGTAATAATTACAATATCTATCCAGAGTCGGCAGCAGCGGGCTTATGGACAACGCCAACTGATTTAGGAAGGTTGATCATCGATTTTCAAATGTGCCTCTCTTCTGGTAATGGTAAAATACTAGCAAAGGATTCGGCGACTGAGATAATAGAACCAACACTTGAGGGAAGCATTTCGGCACTAGGCCTTTTTCGTGAAATAAAAAATGAAACATTGTATCTGCAGCATTCCGGTGCCAATAGGGGATTTAGGGGCAAATTCATCTTTAGCGCTGATAATGGAAATGGGGTTGTCGTTATGTCCAATGGCACAAATACGGAGATTATTGAAGAAATCATTAGAAGCGTAGGGTTGGTATACGAGTGGCCTGGTTTTGAGACCTTAACAGTTTCAACCACTGTAGAGCTCAATGATATTGACTTGAGAAAATATGCCGGAACTTATATAAAAGGGAATAGAGCGATTGAGGTACGTTTAAAAAGGAACAAGTTGCTCCTAGAAGAAAAAGGTAAATGGAAATCAAACCTAACCTCTTTGAACGGTACTACTTTCGTAGTCGACATTGTAAAACCTCTAGCAACTATTGAATTTGTTAAGGATTCTGATGGAAAAGTTGTTAAATGTATCATGGAGCAAGGTGATAAAACAGCGTGGGTGAAACAGCATTGAAGCATAGCTTTTCCTTTATTGGGGTACAAATGTAAAAAGCCTGATTCATTTTGATCAGGCTTTTATTGTATTGCTAAAATTGATTTATCTGCTTGCGACCTTATCAAAGAAAAACGGTTGTTTTTTTAACGACCATTTCAGCTGAAGGCCTATTTCGGTAAACTGGAAGCCAGCAGCTGTGGCCGAAGCAATATTGCTGTACTTGCCATAAAAACCACCGCTTAATCTTTTGGAGAATTGATGTTTCACGTTCATTTCCACTCGAAATATGGAGGTCATGTCGCCATCTTCTACCTGTTGTAGTCCCGTAGCCGCATTGATACGGTAGGTAGAATTTGAAGCAAACTTACCGCCCAGTTCAGCGAAAATCTCTCCGGCCTGGTATTTCTCCGGACTAAAATAAATGGTAGATACTTGCTCGGCAAAACTCAAATATTGGTAATTGAGTCCAAACTTTAATGTGGGCTTTCGCAATGCCGTATAGTACAAAGAGGTAAACAAGAGGTCGCGTTGGTTGTCATCGCTCTGTTGGGTATGGATGAGTTGCGTATACCAGCCCAAACCGACATTGGAACCCAAATTATAGTTGAGTCCATAGTGTTGCATCACAATTTCACGCTCAATCAAATCCGTATTAAAGTTTTGTACCTCTCGCTGATAGCCCAATTCTAAATTTTGCAAGCGATACGGTTCTGTGACCAACTTGGCGTTCAAAATAGGTTGGGTATATGCGTTTCCGTCGAATTGTGCATTGTTCATACCAGCTACACCAACTACCTTTAGTTTTGGAATCAAAGCATAAGTAAGTCCAACCGTGGCTGTATGTGTGTTTGCCTTCGCTGAAGTTGCCGCATTTTCCGTTAAACGATATTGGTAATTTACGGAAGATTGAAACTTGGCGGATACCGGCAAGTTCACAGTGGTGTTGGTGGCATAGGCCAAGTTATTCCCGTTATCAAAACTATAGGACGCCGTTTCTTGCACATACGGACTGTATTGCCCATTGATTTTTTCAATAAGCCCTTGTGCATCTTTTTGATTTTCAAAAATATCCAAGGTCTTGTATGTAGCTGCATAGGCTTCATCTATACGGCCCAATGCCAAAAGTGCATTGGCCTTGCCCAGATTTCCATCAAAAGAAGTGCTGTCCGAAGCTAAGATTGCATTATAATGTGCTAGACTCTTTTTTATGTTCCCCGTGTACATTCCCAAGGTGGCCCTTAAGGCCAAGACCCAATTTCTATCTCCATATTGAGAGGAAAGACTATTGATGTACTTTTTTGCGGTTACAAACTTGCGGTTCCAGATGAGGGCTTGCGCATACCGTTCGTAAGTTTTCTCTCTAAGTTCGCTATCTGAAATTGAGGAAACTTTGTTTTTAGCCAAAACGGAAACTTTGAGGGCCTCTTTGTCCTTTTCCCCAATATGTTCTGCCAATGCGATTCCGTTCAATGCCACAATGGAGTCCTTGGCATTTATGGCCAATCTGCGATAGGTCGCTTTGGCACTATCGACTTCTTTGGTGATCAAAAACACATTGGCCAAGTTCAGTAAAGTTTCCCTGTCGTTTTCAAAATCATTGAAAATGGTTTTCAATTTGATTTTGGCCCCATCATAATCTTGAGTCTGTACCAAAGTGTTGGCCAAACCAAGGTTCATATATTTTTTGGAAATCAGGGCGCTTGGATTCCCAGGTTGAAGCAACAAGGCTTTCTCAATCCAAGTCAAAGCCTCATCATATTTTTGAAGATTACTCAATGTATTGGCGTACCCTAATATCGCACCGAACTTGTTTGGGTAATCCTCAACAAGGCCCGCATACAATTTTTCGGCTGCCTTATATTGTTTTCCCCATAAAAAGGATTCATAGTAATTGATACGAACCTCATAATCGTCTGGGTGCTGCGTCATCAAAACATTAAATAAGGTGTTCGCTTTGTTCGGGTTCCCGTTAAGACCTACTGCACGACCGTAGCAGATTTGTGCTGTCTTATTGTCTGGATGGTCTTTAAGGAAATCGTCAAAGAAGATTTCAGCTTTGGAAAAATCTCCTTTCTCCAAAAGTTGGAACCCCTCATCCATGGGCGACTGGGCAAAAACTCCGTTGGCGGCAATCCCTAAAATGATGATGTTGATAAAGCGTTTCATAGGTTAAGCTTTTAAGGTTTTTTCGATGATGTAAAGTTAAATCGACCTCCTCCGCAACCGAAGGGCGAAGTATTCCATTCATCTACAGTAATCCGCCATCCATCTATACCCACCAATTTAAGACGTCAAACCATTGGATATTTGCTGCAACAAGTCAAATAATCTTAACCTATAAAACTAAAAATCATGGCTTTACAAATTACAGAATGCGCAGGGATGTTCTCGGTTCATGGCAACTTGTACAGCAGCAACATCATCATTCTAGAACGACACATGAGTCGGTTCATCAATACAAAAAATAAGGTAGTGTTGAATTTGGGACGCGTTGGACAGCTTGATGAAACAGCTGCTCATATGTTGCAACAGATGCATAAAAGAGCAATGAAAATCAAAGCTCATTTTACCATTATTGGACAGGAGAATGCCAATATACTTTCGGTAATGAGTCAAACAAAAACCTCAAACATTCTGAGCCATGACCGTGTTTAGTGTAGTTAAAAAAAGAGTTTCCCCTCAGCAGCTCTTTATGTTGAGTGCCCTATTGGTAAATGGGGGGAATTACATCTATAATTTGCTTTTGGGACGTATTTTGGGTCCAGAGGCATTTGCGGATGCCGCCCTATTGGTTACTTTATTGTTGGTCCTTTCCTTTTTAGGGATGACCTTTCAATTGGTAACGGCCAAGTTCGTAGCGGCGCTGCCGCAAGAGCAATGGGAATCATTTAGAAACCGTATCGGTGTTTTAGCCCTCGTGATTGGTTGTGTTTTGGGAGCTGCAGTATTTTTTGCCGCACCTTTTCTGCAAAATATATTACAAACGGAAAATCCTCTGATGTTCCAAATTTTTGGAATAGGAGTGCCACTTTACTTTGTAATGAGCGTAAATCGAGGACAATACCAAGGTGAGGAATCGTTTGCTAAACTTTCTATTTCCTATCAATCCGAAATGTGGGGCAGGTTGCTCATCACGCTTTTGGCCTTTTTGATTGTTCGAGATCATTTTGGAGTGTTGGTATCCTTTGGAATCCTGGGTTCCTTGGCTTTGGGCCTTTTTCCTTTTAAAAAGTTGCGATTTAACGTTGCCAGAACTACTTCGCCGGATTTGGAATGGGGTAAAGTACGCACCTTTATGTTGATTACGGCTTGTTACGAGCTTACCCAGATTATCATCAACAATAGTGATATTATTTTGGTAAAGCACTTTTTTCAAGCACAAGAAGCCGGGCTATATGCTTCCTTGGCCCTGATTGGCCGGGTGGTCTATTTTGTGGCCTGGATGTTTGTGATGTTGTTGTTGCCTACCGTGGTCCGACTCAAAAAAGAAGGAAAGCCTACAGGACATATCCTTTTTAAATATGTGGGATATATTGGACTGTTGTCCTCGGTCATCGTAGTGGTTTGTGCGACGTTCCCTGAATTGATCATTACCCTGCTTTTTGGAGATGCCTATTTGTCCATGGCCTCGTTGCTTTGGCAATATGCCTTGGCGACCTCTCTGTTTGCAGTCGCAAATATCTTCACGTATTACTTTTTGTCTTTAGATCAATACAGGCCCATTTGGTTTTCAGCAATCTTGGGCGTGTCACAGATAGTTTTGATTGTGTTTTTTCATAGTAGTCTGGCCCTAGTGGTGCAGCTACAGATTTTGGTGATGTTGGTTTTGCTTGCCGTTCAAATACTCTATTTTTTATCTCACAGAAGATAGAGTTCCCCTATAATAGAGGGCAAGCGCTGGGCTGGAGAACACTCGTTGTTTTCCGGCCCTTTTTTATAGGTTTTACCTAATCGTCGCATCATTTCCATTCGTCTACACTTTTTGTTCAACCGTCTTTTAATCTCCTTTTTTACAGGGTTTTGTGCGGATATTTGTATCACTAAAATCTTATAGAACAAAAACTTAACCTTATGAAACTAGCAATTGTAACAGCGTATCCACCAAGTAAAGTAACCCTTACCGAATATGGATACCATCTGGTAAAACATTTTAGGCTTCAAGATGAAGTGAGCGAAATTGTACTGCTTACCGATGTGACCAAAGCACCAAAGGATTTATCCTTCGAAGAAGAAGGCTGTCCCATTACCGTAAAAGAATGTTGGAGCTTTAACGACCTTAAAAATCTGTACAAAGTGGCCAAGGCCATCAAACAAGAAAAACCGGATGCGGTTTTGTTCAATCTTCAGTTTTTGAAGTTTGGCGATAAAAAGGTTCCTGCCGCGCTTGGACTTTTATTGCCTTTTGTTTGCAGAATGATGCGCATCCCCACCATCTCCTTATTGCATAATATTTTGGAGCAGGTAGACTTGGAAAATGCAGGAATCACCCAGAACGGATTCCTTCAAAAAATATACAACTTTATCGGCACCACATTAACACGTTTTGTATTGGCTTCCGATGTATTGGCAGTAACCATTAGCAAGTACAAGACCATATTGGAAGAAAAATATAAAGTGAAGAATGTTGCTTTGGTGCCTCACGGTTCTTTTGAAACACCACCTGCACCAAATTATGATTTGCCAGTGGGGCCCATGCAAGTGATGGCCTTTGGAAAATTTGGAACCTACAAAAAGGTGGAGCCTTTGATTGAAGCCGTCGAAGTTTTGCGTTACAAATCCGATTTGAACATCGAAATTGTGATTGCAGGAACGGATAGTCCCAACACCCCAGGGTATTTGGACAGCATGAAAGAGATCTACAGCCATGTTGGAAACCTTCGTTTTACGGGCTATGTGGCCGAGGAAGATGTGCCTAGAATATTCGGGGACAGTGCCGTGGTGGTTTTCCCGTACACCTCAACAACGGGAAGCTCCGGGGTGTTGCACCAAGCAGGTAGTTATGGTAAGGCAGTGGTGTTGCCCGATTTGGGAGACCTTGGCATCTTGGTCAGGGAGGAAGGCTACCGCGGAGAGTTCTTTGAGCCGGAAAATGTGGAGTCATTGGCCAAAGCTTTGGAAAGCATATTGACGAACGAGAACTATCGAATCCATTTAGGAAAACAGAATTACAAAGCAGCTTGTTCGCTGCCCATGTCCAAAATCACGGAAATGTACCTAGACCATTTTAATGCAATACGATCAAAAAAAGGATTGAAACAACCCAAGGCCCAAAAACTCCAACGTATTGAAAAAACTAGTATCGCATAGGTTTTAGGTTAAGTGTGAAGAGGGGGCAACTTTAGTTAGTTGTCCCCTTTCTTTTTCCATCGATTATACGATAGGCAGGTTTTTCTTTGCCCTCGGAATCTATCAGTCCAAAATACTTTTGTGGCGCCTTTCGCCATGGTTTCCGCCCCACTACGGAACTCGGAACGGTTTCAAAATCGTACAAAGTCCATATAAAATAGGGGAGTTGTTCCTTTGTAAGAATGGTTTGCATTTTTTCGTAATAGCTGGCTTGGGCATCTTCGGAATTGGAGAACAGGTTCCAAATGCCGCTATAGCTTGATTTTCCATACTCTTCCAAAACCAAAGGTTTGTCGTAGACGGAATCCTTCAAAGCCAAGAAACGCTCAGTAAAATTTTCAGGTGCTTCGTAATAATGAAAGGAAACAAAATCCATTTCGTTGGCCAAATGCACAGCTGCTTCTGGAGTGGACCATCCAATGGTAACGGGATGAATGCTATCGTTTTGTTTGATTTGTTTCGCCATTTCTGAAAGCCAACCTAGGACATTATCCTTACCGCGGCTTTCAAAATCCAAGTCAGGCTCGTTTTTAATATCCCAGCCCAACAAGGCTTCATGAGATTTCAATCGAGAAACTATAGTTTCAGCATGTCGATGGGTCAATGTCCAATCCATGAGATCATAATTCCCATAAAAGTCGAATAGGGTCACTAGCACTTTGAGATTATGTTCTTTAGCGATATCTAATAGTTTTTCCAGTTGAGCCAACATTTCTTCTTTCACCGAGGCACCTCCAAAAACCTCGAAGGGTACAAACACACGGACCGAATGGAGCCCCATTGTATTTATTGTCCTGAAATCTTTTTGGATATAGGATTCATCAAAAGTTCTCCCGAACATATTCCAAGGGTTATCCTTTGGATAATAGTTGATGCCCCTCCATTTTTTGGTATCAAAAGAAAGCTGTTTAGGTTCATTTTCGGTTTCATCCGGATTGGGAATCTTCACCATTTGACGGATTCGCCAAAAGCCGTCCTCCAACATCAAAATCACTTGATAGCTGTGCAATGTCCGTTGTTGATGTACTAAGGTCCCATCGATGTAGACTTTTTCAAACTGGACCACATTGTGATCCGTCAGCACGGCCAATTTCCCATCCAAACTGTAGAACTCGAGTTGGGGATGATGTGATAGCGTAGTTGTCGCAATCCTTACATGGTTATCCTGATTGTTTTGGACCAAGTTGTTGACCTGCTTTCTCGCATCTTCGGTGTAATAATCCGCTATGCCCAATTGATCATAGGAGTTCAAGGCGATATTTTTTACATACCAAGCATTCAGGTAATCTTTTTCAAGTTCCCCAAGGGCTTGTTTGGATATTTTTCTTCCTCGTTGGCCTTCGATGGTCCAGATTATTTTGGGTTGGTAGGCCTGTTCTATGGTGCCACCTATGTGAAGAATGGCGGATTTGTCCGCCCCGGTATTCAAAAAGGACCAAGCAGCTGCCAATCCATAAATGATTCCAGCATTTACGGCCAAAAAGCTCAAGAGGAGCAACGCACGATATAAATTCTTCTTTGCCATCACTCTATGGTACCTTCTATTCTTTTTTCAATTCCTGCCACCGTGATTATCATGGTATTTTCGTGGGCATTCATGTTTTCGGGCAATTCAAACTTGCCCATTCCTTTTCTTGAAGTTGTCTCTTGTGTGAGCAACAATTCCCCATCAGGACCTTTTATTTCTAGATAAATGCCCATCCCGTCGGGAATCCATTGTTTCATATAGCTAAGAATAGGTCCAACGGTAATTGTTCTTCCGTTTTCTGAAACATGAACAGTATAATCCCTGACCGCCGCCTCAAAGTCCAGTTCCAAGCTATTACTTTGTGATAGACCACTAATGTGCGCTTTTACTTTCCATTGTGTCGGTGCTTCTGGATGAAGCATTTTCCCGACTGCAATCCCGTTCAAGGTCTGACCGTAAGTTTGATATTGGTTTCCAGAACTGTCTTCGACCACAAAATTGACCATCGTACCGTCTGCAATCGTATTTCCGTTACGATCTTTAACAGTGGATGTGGTAAAGGAAACAATCTGGTTGCCATCGGCGAAGTGGTGCTGTCGTTCCATCGTGATGTTGAAATCCGCCGATTTTGTCGGTAGCACACTTACCGTAAATTCCTTGGACACTTGATTTTCTATACTTGTGCCCAAGAACAATTCGCCAATCTCGCTATGTCCTCCCACGTAGGCATGGGCAATCATACCTTGTATGGGCATTGATGTATTATTTTGGACATTTTTGAATTTCTCGGTAAGTTCGATAATTGTTCTATCAGGCAATGGATTTCCAAAGGTGTCCTGAGGAAGCGACACAATCATTGCTTCATCTTGATTGTCGGCAAAGATGCTGGTAGGACCAATATAGGATTCCATGGATTCTGACAATGTTTTGCTGGGAAGAATATTTATGCTCCCTTCAGCCACCTTGGTTTTTTGATAATGCAAACTCCAATGGGCCAAACCACTTTTTTGGGTTATGGTTTGGGGTAGGGTAAAGGTCAGGTCCGTGTTTGTGGAATCTGGCTGCAATGCTATGGTTCCCCAGCCATTTTGTATCAATAACAACTGTTTTGCTGTCTTTCCATCAAATTTGAAGACAATGGAGTCGTCGGCAGTAAATTCTCTTTCTGTCGAAATGAGTTTTATGGCATTGGGGATTTTTTCAGAAGGAACATCAGCGGATTTGGAACAACCCAATGCACCTAAAACTATCAACCATATGTAATGCTTACACCTCATTTATTTGGGGTTTCCAATGTAATTGTTCAACTCCACCTGAAAATACGAAAAGCCATCCCCATTGTAAGGACGCATCATTTCCCATTTAAGCTGCTCATTTCTATCGGAAAAGTACCGTTCCGCAATTTCAGCATTGGGCAGGCCGTTCACGTAGCAGTTTTCCAATCCCTCCGCAATGATTTCCAGTTCGCTCAAATCCAACAGCGGCATTTCAAAAGTTTGCTTCCGTTGAATGCGGATGCCATCCAACGTAAAATGATGTTCCAACCATAAAATTTCTCCAGCTTCAGTATAGTACGAGGTCAAGATTTGAGGAATGGTCACCTCTTGTGTACCGAAATTGAACAATGTCCCTCTTAAGATATCTTGATTCATATGCCATTCTTGGAGTGCCACGGATTTGTAGAGGTCGGTCGTTGCCACATTACCTGCACATTGTAGATCAAAAGTGACGGGTTGTTCCGCCAAACTGATTGGTGTAAACTGGTCGGGATCAAAAGTGGGGGGTAAGGTGTCTTTAGTGGACGACCAGGCAATTCCCTCAAAATCTATGCGGAACGATGTGGTTTCCTTGGGCATGAGTTTATGCTTTGAGTGGAACTTGACATCGTGCTGGGCCAACTGTTTGTCGTTTTCGTTGTATAGGGTCCCTTTTATGGAAATATCCGCGGGTACATTGTCAATATTCTGAAGCTCACCGACAATACTGTAACTGCCTTTATATTTGACCAATTTGGCAGATAATACCTCCAAAAGCGGTTGGCGTAAAATATCCTCATGATACGTTTGTTGTGTAGTGATGCGCCTTCGTCCATGATTGTAATATTGGGTCTGGTTGGAAGCAATCAACTGGTTGGGTGGAATATCGTTGTCCACTTTTTTTGGTTTGATGTACCATTGCCCGTTCTTTTTGATGACCGTATGTTGATAGGTGCGGTCTACTTTCTCCAAGGGGGTGATCCATTTGGTGGCCACTTCCATTTCTATTGTATTATTGGTTTCCTTGGTCTTTGTTATGCCAATGGAATCCATCTTGGCGTAAGAGCTCAATAAACCGTCTGTGACCGATACTTCCAACATATATTGGGATAGGCTCACGTCGGCATCAGGATCCAAATAGGAGTGTGCCCGTTCAAATTCCATAAAATCCAGCGCGTCATAATAGGATTTGACCACATTCTCGGCACTGATCTGGGTGGCATTGTCCAAGTAAAAATGATAGATGCCAAAAACGAAAATTCCGATCATTTCGATGGCCCAAGCTCCATTGATGAAGGAAAGGCCCCTGGAAATACCGTTGAATTTTGGTGCGTGGTAGAAGTAATCGTCCACTTTGTTGGATTTTCCTTTGAGTTTCCAATACCATGGCAGTTGAATATTGATGATAAAAGCCAATAGCAAAGTCCCTACAGGAATCAATCCCCACATGAGCTTCAAGAAGTTGGGCACGTCTTCTTTGGGAATCACCTTGGGCAAAGGGGAAATATTGAGGCGCTCCCAGACCATAATACCATTTTCCAGTTGCTGTAAACGTTGCCATCCGCAGAAATAGAGAATAGGGTCGTAGAACTTATCGTTGGAAAATATGTACTTGAGATTGTATTTCTCCGGAACGGTCAAAAATTGTTGTAGGGAACCAATACCCTCCACACCCCTAAACTTTGAATTTTCCAGTCGTTCAATGGCCCTTGTGGTCAGCTCGGGCAACCTTCGGGCCGAATGATAGTTGCCATCCACCGTCATGGCCTTGGTCTGCGCGGAGAGCCATGCCATTTGATCTCCGAACCCCAAGGGCAAATAACGCCATTGATCATGTTGATCTTGGTTCAGGAAATTGACAATGGGCAGCATATTGATCCGTTGTGGTTGCGAAGGCCTAAAATAGTTGAGGCTCATGGCAAATATAGCCGCGGCGATGAAGGATATACCCAATCCACCGGCCAGCACATAGTGTAATGGTTTTTTAAACGCTTTAAGGAGTTGTTCCCTAATGTCGCCTTCCACCAAACGATACACAAACTCTCCAAATAGGGGCAAAGACATAATGGTGGCCCATAGCGTGAAACGGTCGAGTGTAAGGATGTTAAAGGCCGTGTCGCCCAACAGCATTTTAGGTAGGGGGGTGGTGCCACCGGTTCCCAATAATGTCAACATGGAAAACGATAGTCCAAAAAACAACAAACGCTTGCTGTAAAAACGGTAAAATAGGTAGGGTAGGATAAACAATAATATCCCCCAGGGAATCAAAAAGAACACTAATCCCGAGGAGGTAACTTCCAGAAAGTTGTCACGAGATCCATGCGGAATCGGAACTTGGGTAATCGGGTTTCTTTTGGAGTTGACCCAATACGGTAATATGCAACCTACAATGGCCACCAAGGAGCCGCCTCCAAATATGACAATGCGCCCAAAAAGACGTTTGAATTGTTGCAGAAATACTTTGAAAGTAATCTTGGTATTGATTTCTACCGCTTCCTTAGAAGCATCCATAATTACAAGTCCAATCAACGGGAAGATAAAAAAGACCATCCCAAAAATCGGTGTCACATGATGAGATGTAACCGTTACCGCAATCATGGAAAGCGAGGAAATCAGTTTAAATTTTCGTCCCGTCTTTATCCACATGTAAATCTCGGGAAGCGCATGCATTAAGATGGAGATACCCATCAAACTAGGTAATTGACCAAAAATGTGAAGTGTTTCCAAAAACATGGAGGAGAATGCCGCAAGAAGAGCGGTATAGCCCGCTATTTTTCGATTTCCTGAAATGACCAGCGCAAATCGATACGCTCCGGTAATGAACAGGGCGATGATGAGCAAAGCCATGGTAAACATTCCAAACTTTAATCCACCGATATACGAAAGCAATGCGATACATTGATGAACCAATGGCGGATACCCCTGTACAGTGAAACCGGTATACCAGCGATAATCCCAAGGCTCGAACCAACTATCAGCATAGTGGTCTGCAAAGAATAGGTGAATGAGCGCATCATAGGTGGTTTCCAACGTAAAAAAGATGGTCGCCCCGTGAAAAATGAGCCCAAAAACCAATGCAATGGCCAAGGTAATGTTGGTTTGTTTTTTCATGAATATCTATCAGGAAATATAACAGTTTAAAGGTCTAAATATTGTCGGAAAACCAATGAACTGTCCATCGCTTCAGTTTTACCATTCGTCTACACTTAATTGATTTCCAACTTTTTTGAGCGTTGGGGAACATCAATTGGTGATAGATTTGCTTCAAGTTTGATCAATAACATAAAACCTTAACCTATGAAAATTTTAGCAATTGATGATCAACAGTTAATACTGTTATCCGTACAGAGAAAACTTAAAGAGATTGGCTATTTGGTAAAAACGGCCTCTAGCGGCAAAGAAGGTATTGAAATCTTTAAGGAGTTTAAGCCTAATTTAGTGGTCATGGACATGAATATGCCCGAGATGACCGGGTTGGAAGTTATTGATCAGCTCAAGGAAATTGATATGAACGTACCTATTATGGTCATGTCCGGTAACAATGATGAAAGTGTAATTTTGAATGGTTTTGAACTGGGTATCGTGGATTACATGAAGAAACCGATTGGTTTGGATGAAATGGTGGCTCGGGTAAAGCGTACTATTGGCGCTCCAATTTTGGAGAAACGTTCGGTAAAGAAGGAGACACAATTGATTCAAAAGCATTGTGTGGGTGTTGTCATCCCTTGTTATAATGAAGAAGACCGTTTGAGTGGCAAAGAGTTTCAAGATTTTGCCAGACGCCATCCAGGATATCACTTATGCTTTGTGAATGATGGCAGTACAGACAATACATTGGAGGTTCTACAGGAAATCAGAAAGGGGAACGAAGATAGCATCAGTATATACAACTGTGAGAAGAATGGTGGTAAAGCAGAAGCGGTGAGACAGGGAATTATTCACTTGGCCAAAGATGGTCAGTTTGATTATATGGGGTATTTGGATGCAGACCTTTCCACGGATTTTACGGATTTTGATGAATTGGTACGAACCATTGAAGGGTCACAATTCGATATTGTGAGCGGATCCCGAATCAGTCGAATGGGAGCCGACATCACAAAAGAGTCTGCAAGAAAAATCATCAGTAAGACCATCAACTTAATCATCCAAAAAATCTTGGGAATGCCCTTTAAGGATACGCAATGTGGAGCAAAGGTAATGCGACCTACTACTGTGACCTCTGTTTTTGACAAACCTTTTAAGACACGATGGTTGTTCGATGTGGAGATTTTCATCAGAATGGGAAAAAAATATGGAAAAGAAAAGGCTACTTCCCTTATTTGCGAGCAACCCTTAAAGCGCTGGATCCATGCTGATGGCTCAAAATTGTCCATGAAGGATTCCATTAAGATCATTTGGCAATTGGGTCAGTTGTCGTTTAAATACAGATGAACGATTTGCTTGTAGTGGTTTCTAATTCGGTTAGAAATAAAAGTGTGTGCAGGGAAAAACCCAATAAAATTCAGGGTTTAGCGGATGTCCAAATCCTTACACGACGATATGAAAAATAAAGGCCTTAAAGATTAAATCCTTTAAGGCCTTTTTTATTGCTTACATGAATTTTGCTATAAAAAGCTCAATTTATCTTTCTGTACACAGAGACTTCACCTGCTACGTCCTATATGTGTACATCTTCTAATTAATCTTACCAATAATGACGATAGCCTATTAAATTCTACATAGATATCGGGCTATATGATACTATAAAAGACAGTACTTACTTCACAACGCTCAACATGAACTATTCTATCCTCTCCATCTTAAATTGGTAAAACCCTTTTTACCTGTCATCACTAACATCAAATTAGAGCTTGATAATTCAAACTACAAGCAATTAAACTTGATAGAGTTAAACTTATAATCAATAGGATGTCCTAAAATCATGTCTCTTGTTTACATTGGGTACTTATTATTGGGAGCAGGTAATCCGTTCAAGACAAAAGTAGTCACCGAATAAAATTATTCCCAGTAATTGAACTGATTCAGGTCCAAATATTAAAGGAAGATTAGAGTACCTAATATTTTTCGAAAAGACTAAAAAGTCTTTTTAATTCTATCTATGACAAAATTTTTTAAACCATTGGTTTGTAGGAGAATGGTGTTGTTCTTCGGGTCTATGTTATTTGCATCGTGCGCTACACTCAAGCTACAGCAAAGCGATGAAATTGTAAATAAGAATAGTGGTAAAGAGCCCAGTTATACTTTTTTTATAGCGGGGGGGATGGGAAACATTTCTGCAATGGACAATAGTCCTATTCTGGAAAGTTTAGGTAATCAATTAAGCCAAGCTTCCGAAAATAGCACTTTAATTTTTACAGGTGACAATGTTACGGATGGAACGGATAGTTGGGATTTGGATAGGCAACTGTTGGACAAGCACATTGGTCTGACCAAAAACTACAAGGGCAGCACCATTCTGATTCCTGGAAATAATGAATGGAAATCAGAAAACGTAGAGAATATAGAAGAGTTTGAAAACTATATAAAGGACCTGAATTTGGAAAGCGTAGATTTTTTTCCAGAAAATGCATGTCCAATAGAACGGATAGAACTAAGTGACAAATTGATTTTAATCTTAGTGGACTCCAACTGGTTTGTGTCCAATTGGTCCAAGGTTAAGAATATTAATAAAAAGTGTACGGATATTGTAACAAGGCAAAGATTTGTTCAGGAACTTGAAGATGCCATAGATGACAACTTGGACAAAAACATTGTAATAGCGATGCACCATCCCGTTTTCAGTAATGGACAATATGCCGGCCACAAAACTTTTGGCGACCATATGAAACCCCTTCCAGTTTTGGGAACGCTAAATGAGGGCCTAAAAGACCTAGCAGCTTTTGATCCAGAACATTTAAATTCAAGACGCTATAATTATCTCAGGGTATTTGTTACCACTCAGGCGCAGAAATCAGAAAGGATAACCATTGTTTCGGGCCATGAGGAAAACCTACAATACCTAGTAGCCAAAAATGTGCGTCAAATCATCAGCGGAGCGTTGGCTTCAAAATCGGCGACCTATCTTTCCAAGGATGAATTGGTGTCCCTTGGTGGTTCTCTGCCTTTCGAAGGCAAATTTGCACATGGAACCCTGGGTTATGCAAAACTGGAATATTTTAAAGATGGTTCTTCCCAAACCACCTTCTATAGTTTTGATGGGGATGAAAACACCACTACCATGGATGTTCTGCCAAAATTTCCTGAGAAAAAACCCATCATCAAGATAGATTCAGACCTTCCCAAAGAAGTTTCGGAAAAGGTTTTGGATGATCCTGATGCATATTATAAATCAGGATTTTATGAGTTTTTGTGGGGAGAGCGGTACCGTTCTTATTTTGGAAAAAAGGTGACCGCACCTACTGTAAATTTAGATACACTCTATGGAGGGGTGAAAGTCACCAAAGAAGGTGGGGGCCATCAATCCTTTTCTTTGCGCCTCGAAGATAAGGATGGAGGTGAATATGCAATGAGATCGTTACGAAAAAGTGCATTAAAGTTTCTAAAGTTCAAACTCCCGGGAATAGCTTATAACGAAGACAAATATCGTGATTCGTGGCCGGAGGAATTGGTTTCGGATTTTTTTTCCACGGCACACCCCTTTATGCAGTTAGTTGTAGACCCTTTGGCACGAGCGGTAGAGGTAAACCATTCCGACACCAAATTATATTATGTTCCAAAGCAGGAAACATTGGGTGATTTTAATGAGGACTATGGTGACGAACTTTATTTTATAGAAAGGCGTCCATCCGAAGAGCAGGAAAATTACAAAGGGTATAGAAGAACCATCGATGAAAATGGTAAGGTTACCGACATTGAAAGCACTACGGGTATGCTGGAGAAAATCAAAGAGGATGAGGAATACGTCGTTGATCAAAAGGCCTATATACGAGCAAGGATCTTTGATATGCTCATTGGAGACTGGGACCGCCACCAAGATCAGTGGAGATGGGTAGAGTATGAAGGAGAGGACGGAATAAAAGAATTTATGCCCATTCCAAGGGATAGGGACAATATTTTTCCGCGTTTTGATGGATTTGCCCTTAAACTGATCAAACTGTTCGTGCCAAATTCCAGAAGATGGCAAACCTTTGATGATGACATCGACGATATTAAATGGCTCAATTTATCAGGCAGCCAACTTGATAAAGTTCTTGTAACAAATTTGGGAATAGAATCTTGGGTGGAAGAGGCAAAATACATTCAAAGTAATTTGGGGGAACAAGAAATTGAAGATGCCTTTAAATACCTTCCAATGGAAGTACGGGACAGTGTCTCCGATTTCATAAAAGAATCACTTAAGTTGAGGTTGGAAAAGCTTGATGATTGGGCGTTGGCATATGGTACCTATTTAAACAAGGTGGTAATCGTAAGAGGTACGGAGAAGGATGATAAATTTGAGTTCGCAAGGCAGGATGATGGCAAAACCATCGTTGTTGTTAATCGGATTCTTTCGGATGAACCCGATCAAGAAATTTATCGGAGGACTTTGGATAAATCAACAACCCATGAAGTTTGGGCGTACGGACTTGGAGATGATGATGTATTTGAGATAACAGGTGATGGGGACAAATACATCAAGATAAAAATAGTTGGGGGGTATGGGAGAGACCAGTACCATATACAAAACAAGAAAAAAGTTACCGTTTATGACTGGAAACATGAAGAGTCGGATTTTAAGAAAGAGAAACCCAAAACACAGCTCACCAATTTATATCAAAGCAATACCCTTCATTGGAAGTATTTTACACCAAACAACAATATACTAGCTCCCAACCTTGGCTTTAGGTCGGATGATAATGTGTTTTTAGGCCTCACGGAACAATACACCAAGAATGGCCTAAATGGTGCTCCTTACAAACAACAGCATACGTTCAGGGCCAATTATTACTTCTCTTTCGGCGCTTTTGAACTACAATATGATGGGGTGTTCGCCAATGTAGTACCAGGGTGGAACTTTGAAACTGGAGCTTACTATAGCAACGACAGGTATGTAAAAAACTTTTTCGGTTATGGCAACGAAACCGTCAACCAAGAAAATCAATTGGATATTGATTTTTACAGAGGACGTGTTCGTCAATTTAAATCGTACGTTGGCTTGGCCTACTACCATCTAAGACCAAGATTGATTTTTGAATCTTATGAGGTAAAACAAATGGATGATCGCTTCTTCAATTTACAGAATCTGAATCCAGAGGCATTTGCATCTCAAAACTATATAGGTGCGGAAGTCACAGGACATTACGATAGGGACAATGCAGGGGATTTCCCGACCAAAGCAATGTATTTTGGGCTCACTGTTGGGTACAAAGCCAACCTTGGCATTGAAGAAAATAGATTTGGCTACGCTTCCGTAAAAGCTGGTTTTGATCATAAACTGATTCCATCGGGCGACTTGGTATTCTCCACTATTGCGGAATATAGGACCAACATAGGTGATAATGAATACTTTTTCTACCATGCTCCCTCCATTGGCGGGGACAATGGTTTACGTGGTTTTAGGGACCAGAGATTTACGGGACGGTCCTATTTTTATCAGAACACCGACCTTAAATTTCGAATAAAGGAATATGTTACCGCATTCACGCCCGTGACCTTCGGTGTTTTTGGTGGGTTCGATTATGGGAGAGTATGGGTGCAAAACGATACCTCCCATACATGGCATACATCCCAAGGTGGGGGATTGTGGATTGGAAGTTTAAAGGAGTTGACTCTGAAATTGGGATACTTCAATTCCAAAGAAAACAATTTGTTCCAGGTAAGTTTAAGTGTTCCTTTTTAAATTCATGAACAGCATTTGGCAAATATCACTTTCTTCATTTCATTGTTCTGGGAGGGATTAAAAT
Organism: Flagellimonas chongwuensis; assembly: GCF_013376415.1. GTDB lineage: Bacteria > Bacteroidota > Bacteroidia > Flavobacteriales > Flavobacteriaceae > Flagellimonas > Flagellimonas chongwuensis. Next base: position 230,535 of record NZ_WYET01000007.1, on the reverse strand, counting down.
GCTAAATGTGACCAATTTGAAAAGTATATGAAATTTAGAAGAAAGACTATAAAATCTAGTTTAAAGCAGTTAGTTTCCAACGTGCAGGAGTGGCTCGCCCCAATATTGGACAAATACCGCCACAAGGGAGCCTATTTTGTAACCGCATTGATCGCACTGGTTCTGATTGTTTTGGGAATCAATGTTTTTGTTGAGCTTACCGAGACACTTAAAACAGAGTATTTAGGCACGATAGATAGCCAAATAACCCAATTCGTTTTTTCATTTCGTTCATCAACACTCACCGATTTTTTCATTTTTGTCACTAACATAGGAGATGTGAACGGTTATCTGGTTATTCTTGCCTTAATGGTACTGGCCACCGCATTTATTTATAAAAAATGGAAGTATGTTGGCCAGATATTTTTGGTCCTTTTATTGGCAACTACCTCAAATATGGTACTTAAACGTTTTATTGATAGGGCACGACCGGATTTGGAACATATAGTAACTGTAGAGACACTGAGTTATCCAAGTGGACATGCCATGAGCGCTATGGCCTTTTATGGTTTTCTAATTTATCTCCTCCACAAATTTAGGATAAAACCTTTGGTGAAAAATATACTTATAGTGCTCGTGTCACTTCTTATTTTGAGTATAGGGGTCAGTCGCATTTATTTAGGAGTACACTTTCCTTCCGATATTTTAGGTGGATTTATAGCAGGAGCAATTTGGGTGTTCTTCTGTATCCTATTGTTCAATTTGATGGAATTGTTTCGGAAAGATTCCAATACCTGATTTTTGTCATCAACTTTTTGATAATCAGTACTTCATCGGTTTGAATCAATAATCCAAGTTATCGAGCAAAGATAAATAGCAAAACTGTATTAGTTTAATGTTGCATGATTGAAAATCGATCAAGCGTAAAACATAAAATTAATATGCAGATAGTTTTTGAATATGACAATGTCGCCCAAAGCGACCGTTTGGAACAGATAGCTAAGGAAAAATTGGAGAAAGTTTCGAACAAATACGACATGGTAATCAGGGCAGATGTCTTTTTTAAGGAAGAGAACACTTCTTCCGACCAAGTAGGGAAGATATGTGGCATTCGATTGAGCCTTCCGGGCCCGCGTTTGTTTGCTGATTCAAGCAAAGAAAATTTTGTAAATGCCATCGGTGAATCCGTAGAAAATCTAGAAAGACAACTACGAAAGCAAAAGGAAAAAATGAATCAATAATAACCCTAAAAGTAAATTGCACTATGAAATTGAAAGATAAAAAAATAGCGATTTTAGCCTCAGATGGCTTTGAAAAATCAGAATTATTCGAACCCTTAAATGCTTTGAAAGAAGAGGGCGCAGAAGTACATGTTGTATCCCCCGAGAGCGGTTCCATTAAAAGTTGGGACAAAAAGGATTGGGGAGAAAGTGTTTTGGTAGATATTACCATTAGCAATGCCAATCCAGAAGATTATGATAGCTTGGTACTCCCGGGCGGAGTCATAAACCCTGATACACTTAGAATCAATGAGGATGCAATCGCATTTATAAAATCCTTTTTTAAAAATAGTAAGCCAGTTGCCGCAATTTGCCATGCACCTTGGCTATTGATAAGTGCCGGTGTTATTGAAAATAGAAAGGTGACATCGTATAAAAGTATTAAGGATGATGTGATTAATGCAGGCGCCCATTGGGAAGATAAGGAGGTGGTGGTAGACCATGGCTTGGTGACGAGTAGAAATCCTAACGATCTACCTGCATTTATTTCCAAAATTATCGAGGAGACATTGGAAGGTAAGCACAAAGACCAAACTGTGGATGCCTGATCCAAGTAAACAACAGATTAAAAGTAAAAGCCCCGAAATTGGGGCTTTTTTAATACATCATTTATTTCTTCGGCAAAGGACTAGTCCAAACAGTCAAAACATTTGGAAAGTTTCTCACTAAGCTCTAAATCTTCGGAGCCGTTGAGCACTACCGGCTCCAATTCACGTTCGTCCAGAATCTGCTTAAAGATTTTGGCATATTCCACAATGCCCTCCCTGCGCGCGATCAATTTTGTTTTTATTTCTTCTCCGTTCAATTCATAGATGTTTTCTGGCCATACCCGAAAGGCGTTATTTATTACAGAATCGTTAAGTGTTTCTTGTAAAAGCTTTGCTTGTTCGATAAAGGTTTCCTCTGGGACCGATTTTAGAAAGTACACATCGAACGCCTGCACCAAACCGGGCATATGCTCAATATCCTCTTCGTATGATTGCACTTCTGGTAGAAAAAGTTCATTTGATATAATATAAGGGATTACACCGTCTTGTTTGAAAAAAGCATTGTCCCTGTCGCCTGCTATGGGGTGTGCTATCCATTTATCTTCTTTTTCCTCTATGGCCCAGCCCCATTGTTTGGCATGCCGGTCCCAGTCCCCAATAATCAGGTCAAAAAGCCTGGCACGTACAATTTCGGGATAGTCCAAGATAATCGGTTTGCCTTCGCTTTTCCATTCTTGAATGTCATCGGTATCAGCAAGTTCCCTTACATTGGTATAATCCGTCCAGTTTACATCCCCTTCTGTTTCATACTCTAAAAAGAACAAACGATTACCGTATTTGTCGTTATGTTTTCCCAATGTGGATTGCTCCGGCACAAAATATACCTTAGGATGTGTGTGTATTATCTTTGCCGCTTCTGACAGCTCTGCCACGACCAATGCCGAATAGGGGTGCTGGGCAGAAATACCATCCACCACGATGTTTTCCAAGCCCAACTTCTCGGCTGCTTCGGGAATCAATTTGGAGGGATCCTTGGTAATGGAACGTAAGGAATACCGGACTCCGTTGTTATCGGCCAGTTCCAATGAGTGGGTCTGCATGCCACCCCCTTGTTCAATCACTTTTAAGCCTCCAAGCAAAGTATCGAGATAAATGATAGGTACACGGATAGGAGCACTCCATGCATCCCTGTATTGCTCTCCTTGCATTATTTTTTTTAACCAATCACCTTCATAAAGAGTGTTCGCGGCAACCACGACCGAATCATATTGTGTAAAATCCGTTTCTTTTACCTCGGAAATGTCAAGTATTTCACAGGTTTTGAATTTTTCCGAAGTGCTGTTTACCGAAATATAGGTGAGGCCTACCAATCCAATTAGCAAGACGATTGCCAACATTACTATTTTTTTCATATTGAAATAGTTTGTTTTTTATGTGTAGATATAATGGTTAAATACCTACTTAAGATATTGTGGTTTTACATTAAGGAATGCTTCTAAAACATTCAATTGTAATCCAAAAGAGTAGTTTTTTTAAGATGTAAAGTTGATATTGGTTATTTTTTATAGATGATAGTTTCAGTTGTCGGGATTGCTGTCTTGCTCCCCCGTTTTTTCATCTTCACTCACAGTAAGATAATGGTCGGTTTGTCCAAGACCAACTATCTTAATTATGTTCACCACAGTATTGTACAACATAAGAATCACCACGATTAATGCAGCGCTAAGAATACTGGATATAGCCAAACTAGAGTAGTAAATAACGCTATACCAATTACTGGGTACATTCTCTGATTCTGTTATAGGTAGATTGAACAGAACAAAGGATATCAATGCGGCTATAAAAACCACGGTATCAAATTTTGCAATCTGAAGGACGTGTAGATAATGGTCGTTCTTAAGTTTTGATTTAGTTCCAGAACTCAGTCCTAACAAAGTCAATAACAAGGTCAATGTGGTTGCAGATGCGAGAACTATGGTATTGCAAAGCATATTCAGCCCCGAAAGAGATTTGTTTATGAGAACCTTGGCTTCGTAACCACTAAGTTCTCCCAACATAAAGGATCCAAATAAAATTACTATCAACGATATAAACCCGCCTGTGATGGCCCTTTTAGTATAAGTACTCAGTTTTAAATTCATTGGTTGTTGATTGTACTGCTAAAAGTAAGGCCTTTGACACTAGTTGATTAACGCTATTAGGATTAACATTGATTCGGATAGCATTCACCTTGATGGAAGGGTTAGATTATCTTTTCAAAAAAAAGAGAACTATGCATACTGGCCCGACATTAATATGTATTCCCGATATAAGTGGATTTACCCGTTTTATGGGGGAGATAGACTTTGAATTGAGCACCAAGATTATTCCATCACTGTTGAACAAGATTATATATTCCAACGAAATTGGGCTTAAAATATCTGAAATAGAGGGGGACGCTGTACTTTTTTATCGTACTGGTGAGCTCCCGAGCTTAAAGGATTTAATTGACCAGTGTATTTATTTTTACACCGAATTTTATAAGCAGATGAATGTACTGCGCAGTATGAATAATGGACATAAAGGTGTGGACAAGATACCCGAGCTCTTAGGACTTAAAATAATTCTTCATTATGGTGAGGAGGTAGGTCTGGTGCCCATTGGAAAGAACATCAAATTAATGGGGGAGGATATTATTGTGGCACATAGGCTCTTAAAAAATACCATCCCTACGGATGAATATATCTTGTTCTCAAGGGATATTCTTTCGAGCTATAGTCAAGAGGACAGGCAAGAACTTCAGATGGGAACAAACTTAATATCGGGTAATATCCAAGTGGACCATTTGGGTCAAATCGATTTCAAATATATTGATCTATTGCCCTTCCGTCCTGATATGTAGTTAGTTTCACGAGATTCTGCCATTTGCGAGCATTGAGATCAATAGAGTCCAAAAGATGATTGTTTGCATCAACCCACCCTGGATTTTCATGGTAATTTTAAATTGAACGCCAAACGGTAGGCAAAATAGTTACCGCAAAATTTACTAGTATGAACAAAGATATCAAAGAGGTAGAGGGTCATCTGAACGAAATTGTTCAAAAAAATGAGGATGCCATCAAAGGATATAAAAAGGCAGCCGAAAATGCCAAAGAAGTTGGACTTCAAAATTATTTTAAAAACAAGGCAAGAGAACGTAGAAATTTTCTAAATGAGCTCAAAGCCGCAACACCGGTCCTAGATCTGGACAAAGGTATGGATGGGAGCGCCAAAGGAGCAATGCACCGAGCATGGATGGATATGAAAGCTTTCTTTTCCGGTGATAATGATGAGTCCATGCTGGAAGAAGCCATTCGAGGGGATAAAGCAGCAGTAGAAAAGTACAACGAGGTTTTGGCCGATACACACTTGCCAATCAACTCTGCAAATGTTATAAGAAAACAACGGGATTGGATTGTGCAAGACTTGGAAGCCAATAAAAAACTGGAAGATGTAATGTAGTTAATTACAAGCCTTACAAAGTAAAGCCGGTCGTATGCCGGCTTTTTTAATGCCCAAATTCGGGAATAACCCAGCACACCATTTCATTTGAAATATGTGCTAAACCTTAGGTTTAGGAGTAACAGCGTCTATAATCTCTTGCTCCATTCCAAAATAATGTAGGGCAATGGCAAAAGCCAGCACGGATAGTATAATTCCCACCATAAAAATGGTATAGGTCCATCGTAACAATTGGTATTTTGATTGTAATACTTTTCCCAGATAGTATAAATCAAGCGTTAGTGAGTCGTAGATAGTTTCTTTACTCTCAATGATGTCCCTTATTTTTTCTTTGAATGCTTGTGATTCCAAGGCGTGGAAATTACCAAAAAACAAGTGGTTGGCATTTTTGGCCTGTATATCTCCTTCAACAACAGCCTTGTTCTCTATTTTGGGTCGTGTGGCCAAAACAGACATGATTATGGAAGCTATGCTGAATACGACAAAGATTACCGTTGGATATATTAAATAAGAATTAGAAGGCACACCGAGTTTGGGAATCAAATTAGCTAAGAGCAAGGATATAATAATTGCATTGACGGATAATAGGATGTTGGCCTTGGTATCTGCTATATCACTTAGCTTTAAATGATTTCTTAGCTGGGTCCTGTACATAGATTGAATTGCTCTTTCCGGGCTTTGGTTCTTTAGTTTTACCTTAAGCTTTTCTTTTTGCTTGGTCTTGACGATTTTTGCCGCTTTCTTAATTAAGGATATTATATTGTCCTCCTTTTGGGCTTGCCAATTTTCCAAAGCATAAACCGTATAATATCTATGATCGGTCCTTAGTATTTCTATATGATTTTTATACCATTGGTTCTGAGAAGGAGGATTTTGACCTAAGTTATCCATTTCCATACGTTCTAACTCCAATAATTCACTAAGATTGTTGGAAGCATAACGGAATGTTCTAATATCTTTTATCGTGCCCTCTTCAATTGTATTCGGAGCTTCGCTGTTCCATGCGGCCCCTACTAACAAAACAATTCTTTCAACCTTATCATTGCCGTAGTCCTGATCATGTAAAAACTGTCGGACAATTTTTTGACTTTTTTCAACATGATTTTCATATCCTTTCGAAAAACCGGCATACAGAAACCATGATGCGACCATCACTTCCTCTTCTTCAATCCTCTCATTCGAACCTTCAATCAGTTCTTCTGCCGTGCCTACGGTATTTTTGGTCAAACTAAGGTTATGGAACAAATAGTTGTTGCTTATCTGTTCCGACATTAGCTGAGAAATAAAAGTTCTACAATGCTTTAAAATCGTTGTCATTTATGATGGTGGTTATTTACGGTTGCTTCAATAGTATTGTAGTCAGTACTTTGACCTGAAAAAGATATAGTTAATGACAATATTAAATTGGCTTAAATGATTGAAAAAGTAACTCAAAAAAGTTACGGCTCTGAAAGGCTTCTTACAATCTGTACTTATTATTTTGGATTCTTTAAACTTCTTCAATATATGGCTTAAGGGTTATCCTGGCAGGTTCCAATAAAGTCACTTCCTTCCAGATTCACTAACAGGTCGCCCTGAGTAACTTTCCCCAGTATAGTTGTCAATAAAATACAAGTTTCCCTTTCGCCAACAGGGGCTTGGGTTACATATACTTCAGTTCCATCAACAGCAAAATATAGAGGAATCCTGTCCATTTAAAAAACCGTTTCCCGCCATTCATTTTTTACTTTGAAGCTTTCATTGATTGTTTCCTAGAAGATTTTTCGGGTTAACAGGTATTGGTTCCTATTTTTGGATTAGGATAATTGTCGGATTGATCCTCGGTAGTGTTGTCCAAGCAAGCAAAATCCTTTTCAACCAACAGCGAAAGCTGTTTTCCGTTGGGTAAATCCATTGTGCCGCTAAAACCAACCTTATCCGAAATGTCCCATCCCGATTGTTTCTTATCGTCCAGATATAGGGTAATGGTATTTTCCTCATAAGAGGCCTCTAGGCTATCAATGCCTTTCTTTGCTTTTAGTACATAACTGAAAACACTGTGACCAAAATCTGTGGTTTCCTTGTACAACCCTGTTTTGCAAAAGGTTTCCACTTCGGTTTTCGTCAATCTGTACCGTATCGAATTTCCTTTTATCCTAATCTTCATACGTCTCTTTTTTTTTGCTTTTTTGTCTCGTTCAAATTGTAATTGATGGTAACACGTGTTCCGTCACCGGGGCTGGAGTTGATGAACAATCTACCGTTTATGTAGCTAATGCGCTCCCTCATAAAAAATACGCCCATTCCACCCTCACTGTTGTTTTTTGGAGGACGTTCCAAAATAGTCGGGTCAAAACCTTTGCCATCATCATCTATGACCACGCTCAACAAATTGTCCGTATGGTTTATGGAGACCAAAATATAATTGGCATCCGCATATTTAATGGCGTTGTTCACGGCTTCTTGTGTAACCCTATAAATATTGGTTTCCGCCAACGAGTCAAAACGGATGTTCTGTTCAGCCTTGTTCTCGAACAAAATGTTCTTTCCCGTTAATTTACCCAATTCCGAAGTCATTTTTTGCAAAGCGGGAAAAATACCGTGGTCGCCCAATTCCGGAGGGGTAAGATTAAAGGTAGCGGTGCGTACGCCTTTGATCAGATCAGAAGTAAGCTCTTTTAGATAAGCTATTTTTTCTTTGGTGCGCTCCTTTTGGTCCAAGTTGATGGATTCGATATTGAACCTTAATGCCGTAAGCATTTGCCCAATGCCATCATGGATGTCCTTGGCGATACGTTTTCGTTCCTCTTCCTGGCCCTCCACGATAAGACTTGCCTGCAATTGTTTCTGGTGCATGCGATCTTCATAATTTTGAAGCGTAAGTTGTTCCACCTTTTCTTGGTTGTTCTTGCGCTCAGTTATATCTGAACATAACAGCAAAACACTTTGTTTTAGGCTTGTTTGGTGCATGGGAACAATGGACATGTCCAACCACAATTTGTTGCCCGCCTTGGTCTTTATTTCAATTTCCTCCGTTCTGATGCTCTTTCTGGGTTTCGTCAAAATCTCTCCAAGATATTGCCGTTGTCCTTCATCGGTGGTCAATATTTCGGAAAGATGGGTGTTGGGGGGAATGTTGGATTCATCCAAAAGCGTCAAGAATTTTTTACTGATAAAAACAACGGTACCATCGCTGCGGCCACTGGCAAAGAGAGCGGCATGGTCGATAACAAAGTTCAGTTCTTTCAGTTCTTGGAGCGAGCGTTCCTTTTCTTCGAATATTTTTTTGATTTCCTCGGCGTCCTGCTCCGATTGTAACTGGCTTTTGACCAGATTACGTATGGTTTCCTTGATCTGAACGGACAACGGCCTGAAGATGAACAGGACCTCCAAAACCAAAATCAATAGAGAAAAACACAACAACAGGTATTCTTTGGCCTTTAGCTTTTGTAACCGTTCTTTACTGATGGCATCAAATTCATTGACAATGGTGTCCATTTTTTCTAAAAAGGGCCCTTCGTTGGCCAATAGGACATCCAATGCCTTTCCAGATGTATCTTTTTGGGAAAGCATGGTTTTTATAGCATTTACCATGGAATTGTAATGTATGGAAAGCTCATCAAAATGTTCCAGAACGGATATATTGTCCTCTTTGGGAAGTCCAATACTGTCGTTGCCCATTTGAAGCCCTTCGTGGGATGTCTTCCAGATATAAAGCGTACTGTTCAGTTCTTTTAAAAGCTCCTGTCGCTGGTTTTCCTGTAGATTTTCTTGGTTGAGCAACAAGGCCTCCTTGACCAATTTCTGGCTATAGGCACGTTGTCGCCCCGCCACATTGATTACCCGGGAGTCGTCCAGTTGGGAGTTGAGGTGCTGTTGGATAAGAATTTGGGCTATGATAATGGTAAGGGCAATGGCCGATAGTGCCAATACATACCACTTTCGGATCCTCAAGAAGGTTGAGGTCTCCAATGTTTGCTGCTGATTGCTCCTTTTCATTTGTTTGTCCGCTCCCATTTTGGGCATTAGTTGGATAGGGCTTTGGAGACCAGTTCCATTCCTCTTTCCGAAAAAGCCAGGGCCAAGGCCGCTTCATGGCCTTTTTGTGACATTTTTACCCAAGTTTTTTGCAAAATGGAGCTAATTTTATCGTCATCGTGCTTTGTGAGGAACGGCTCGTAATAAAACTTTAAAAAGACCAAGCAAATAACATCTTCCAATGTTTGGGTCTCCTGATCTTTTTTCAATTGTTTTTTGAGCAATAGAAACGATACCCTATCAATAGTATCTTCATCGTAGCCTACTTTCCGTAATATATTGCTCGCTTTTTCCGCGTGGAATTTTTTGAGTTCTTGCCTCCATTTCAGGTAGCCGACCCGATTCATTTCATAGGATTCCCTAGGTATTTCCCACCTGCAAATATGCTGGCAACGTGCCGTTAATTGCAATGCCTCCGAAGCATCCGGTTCAAATTCATTTAGAATATCGGTCATACGCTGTGCGTACAATAGCTCTTTCGGATATGATCTTCCTTCAAAGCTTTCCTTGTTGGGGTCTTGGGCATTGGCCTGATCAAACAGTTTGAACGCTTCCAGAAGTTTTTCGGATTTGGCCATATTCATTGGTTTTTCTTAAAACTATTCAGAAAAACCAATATACACAAAGCCATTTTCCACTTTTACGGGAAAAGTAGCGATCGAGGGCAGGTCTCCGTTGAGATTTTCCCCAGTTTCCAAAGAGAATGTTCTTTTGTGCATGGGACAGGCCACTTTGGCAATACCTTCGGAATCCCCTAACATCCCCCGCGATAATACCATTTCCATTTTATGGGGGCATAGGTTTTGACAGGCATACCATTTTTGTTTTCGTTTAAAATGATATAGCGCAATCTGTTTGTTCTTATATTTTACGCATGCCCCCCCGTTTTCCGGTATGTCATGTTCTTGGCAAGCTTTGAACCAAACCGTTACCTTGTCCAAAGCAACCGGGCTGTATTGTTGAAATAATGCTTCCATAGTGTTTATAATTTAGTTGGTCCATGGTTCTGGCATTTTCTGTTCCCTCATGGGAACAAAGACCAAATTATCGTCCCTGTCATCCGTATTGACAAAATGCTTGAAACGCCTACCGATTTCTTCATTTTCCACAGCTTGCTTCCATTCGCATTCATATTTGTCCACAAGGCCCTGCATGTCAGTTTCGAGTTCCTCGGCAATGTTCAAACTGTCTTCGATGACAATTTTTTTGAGTTGCTCCATGCCACCTTCCAGTTTTTCCAGCCAAGCGGCAGTGCGCATTAGTGGTGCGGCGGTCCGGATATAATACATTAAAAAGCGGTCCAGGTATTTGATGACCGTTTCATTGTCTATTTGTTCCGCCAATAATTGGGCGTGTTTAGGTGTGGCACCACCATTTCCGCATACATAGAGGTTCCAACCGCCTTCCACTGCGATTACCCCAAAATCCTTTCCGCGGGCCTCGGCACATTCACGGATACATCCCGATACGCCCCCTTTTAGTTTATGGGGGGACCGAATCCCTTTATAGCGTTCCTCCAGGGCAATGGCAAAGCTCACGCTCTCGTCCATGCCATATCGACACCATGTGGAGCCTACGCAACTTTTTACGGTACGTAAGGATTTCCCATAGGCATGGCCACTCTCAAAACCAGCATCGATCAGTTTTTTCCAAATGGCGGGAAGATCGTTCAGTTCGGCACCAAATAAGTCAATGCGCTGGCCTCCCGTGATTTTGGTATACAAACCGTATTGTTTGGCCACATCTCCCAGCACGATCAGTTTATCGGGGGTTATTTCGCCACCGGGTATCCTTGGAACTACCGAATAGGAGCCATTTCGTTGGATATTGGCCAAAAAACGATCATTGGAGTCCTGTATTATGTCTTCTTTGTTGGCCGTATGGTTATAAATGGTGGCAAAAATGGAGGCTAGTGCAGGTTTACACACCTCGCATCCATCACCTTGTCCACATTTGTCAAGAGCTTCATCATAACTTGTGATGCCCTTTACCTTGATGATGCCATAGAGTTCTTGTCGGGTATATTCAAAATGTTCGCAAATGACATCTTTCACCTTTTTACCCATGGATTTTAGCGTCTCATTGACCAACTCCACCACCATGGGCTTGCATCCTCCACAACCTGTAGTGGCTTTGGTGCAGCTTATAATATCTTTAAGGGATTTGGATTCGCCATTCAAAAGAGAGGAGCAGATGTTTCCTTTGGAAACACTTTCACAGGAACAGATTTGGGCAGTATCGGGCAAATCTATGGCACTGCCAAAGGCAGAGCCTTCCCCACCACGTGCCCCTACGATCAATTCTTCGGCATTATCGGGCAAAGCGATACCGTTCAAGTACATCTGGTGCAAAATATTGTAGTCCTTGGCATCCCCAACGAGAATCCCTCCCAAGAGCGTTTTTCCATCATGGCTTACATTGATTCTCTTGTAGAGGTATTTTGTCTTGTTTTCAAAAATGATGGACAACCCCTTTTCCACGGGCATATATGGAATACCAAAACTGGCTACGTCCACACCCATTAATTTAAGTTTTGTGGACATATCCATATGCTCTGGCATAATGACCTCTTGATTGCCCATTATCTGGTTCACGGCAACATCGGCCATTTCATAACCGGGAGCGACAAGACCATATATCATTTGGTTGTACAGGGCCACTTCGCCAATGGCGAATATATCTTTAGTGGATGTTCGCATTCTATTGTCAACGATGATTCCACCTCTTGTTCCCATTTCCAGTCCGCAGGTTTTACCAAGCTCATCCCGGGGGCGTATCCCTGCCGAAATGATGAGCATATCCACATCCAGTCGGTCATCCTCCCCAAACTCCATTCCTTCTATTACCTTGTCGCCCAAGATTTTATTGGTTGCCTTGCTCAAATGTACCTGTATTCCCATATCCTCCAGTTTTAACTGGAGCACATTACTACTTCGGGTATCCAATTGTCGGGGCATCAGTTTGGGAGCGAATTCCACTACGTGGGCTTCCAGGCCCATGTCCAAAACAGCCTTTCCTGCTTCGAGCCCCAAGAGGCCTCCTCCTAAAATAGCTGCTTTTCCGTTGGGTTTAATGGCTTTGATTTGTGAAGCATAGGCCATCATTTCCTCTAAATCTTCTATGGTTCTGTAGACAAAGACACCTTCTTTTTCAACCCCGGAAATAGGAGGCACAAAAGGAACGGAACCTGTAGCCAAGACCAAATAATCATAGGTATAGGATTTGCCCGAAGCGGTATGGATCTCCTTATTCTCTTTTTTAATATCTGACACCCGCTGCCCTGTAATAAGTTCAATGTTATTTTCTTTGTACCAAGAGGCAGGTGCAAGTTCCAAAGCATTTGCATTTTGATTTTCAAAATATGCACTGAGGTGAACCCTATCATATGCAGGTCTGGGTTCTTCACCGAACACAATAAGCTTATATTCATCGCTGGAGGATTTAGCTACAAATTTTTCACAAAACTTATATCCCACCATTCCGTTGCCCACTACAATTACAGTTTTCATATATATATGATTTTGAAATACAAACCAAAACTAAGTATAATTACGTATATAATTAATAATTATTTAAAAATAAATACGTATTCTTGTTGTGGAATCCATAAAAATCAAAACAAATAATTATAATGAAGCAATATAAGAAAGAGGCAAGAGTAACTTTGGTTGGTGCAGGTCCAGGCTCGTCAGACCTTATTACTGTTAGGGGATTGCGCGCTTTGAAGCGGGCTGATGTTGTTCTGTACGATGCATTAACGGATGCTGATTTACTAACCGAAGCTCCAAGGCACATTCCGAATATATACGTAGGAAAACGGTGTGGGAAACATAGCTTTAATCAAGATGAGATCAATGCCCTTATCGTAGAAAATGCATTTAGGTATGGTCATGTGGTCCGGCTAAAAGGAGGTGATCCATTTGTATTTGGTAGAGGAATGGAGGAAGTCGAATATGCGGAATCTTTTGGAATCCCTGTGGAGGTGGTACCAGGTGTTTCCAATGCCATAGCTGTGCCTGCAAGTCAAGGGATACCTGTAACCAAAAGAGGAGTGAGCAACAGTTTTTGGGTAGTGACCGCGACTACAAAAGAAGGTGGGCTCTCCAAGGATTTTCAATTAGCTGCGCAATCTTCCGGAACACTGGTCATTTTGATGGGAGTCCGTAAGTTGGTGGAAATAGCCAAGGAAATAGGAAAGTATAGAAAAAGCTACACACCACTTGCCGTTGTTCAAAATGGAACTTTGCCAAACGAGAATTGTATTACGGGCACCTTAAATGATGCTGTCCATATGTCCAGCGAATTGGATTTATCATGCCCCGGAATAATTATCGTGGGTGATGTGGTGGCCGACCATCCATCATTTTTTGAAGATGCCATCCAAAGAGTGGTAGGAATGGAACTCTAAAGCCATACCTTATTATAGTATAGCTTCCTGTTGTGTTCAATGCCTATTTTCAAATTATCAGTAGCAGAAGGCTCATTTTTATGATGTCATAATATGACAAGGTTTCTTCAGTATATTTCATAAAAATACGTAGAAAACAGATGTAAAATTCAATAAATACGTATAAATACTTAGATTTGATTATCTAATCAATTAATCTAAGTATTATGAAAGCCACACGATTAAATCTATTGAATCTTAAAAGTATACCCATTAGAACGTTTTGGATTTCTGCCATTGCTTTCTTCATTTGCTTTTTTGCATGGTTTGGAATTGTTCCTTTTATGCCTGATGTTGTTAAGGATTTGGGATTGACTCCATCGCAAAAATGGAATTCTATAATTTTAGCCGTTACGGGTACTGTTTTTGCCCGATTGCTTATTGGTAAGTTGTGCGATAGGTTTGGGCCGAGATTGTGCTACACTTGGTTATTGATTATTGGGTCTATTCCCGTAATCTTGATAGGTTTGGTCCAAACACCCTTACAGTTCTTGTTATGTAGATTTCTTATCGGATTCATAGGGGCTTCCTTTGTTATTACCCAATTCCATACTTCCATTATGTTCGCTCCCAACATTGTGGGTACTGCAAATGCTACATCGGCCGGTTGGGGAAATCTTGGTGGTGGTGCCAACAGATTGGGAATGCCTTTGATTGCTGCTGCCGTGGTAAGTTTTGGTGTTGCCGATGAAATTGCATGGCGTTACTCCATGGTTATTGCTGGAATAGTTTGTTTTTTAATGGGGCTTGTTTACTACTTCTTTACCCAGGATACCCCAGAGGGCAATTTTGCAGAATTGCGGAAAACAGGAAACATGCCGGTTTTGAAGAAGGATAAAATATCTTTTCTAAGTACCTTGAAAGATTACCGCGTTTGGATTCTGTTTTTGGTGTATGCCGCTTGTTTTGGTATGGAGCTTACCGTTTATGGTACCATGGACGATTATCTACAAAACACCTTTGGCTTGGAGAGGATTACGGCAGGGAACATTGTTTTGTCCTTTGCCCTGATGAATATTTTTGCTCGTACCTTGGGCGGCTTTTTCGGAGATCGTTTCGGAAAGTTAAAAGGGCTTCGTGGAAGGGTTTTGTTCCTGACTTTTATTTTGATGGCCGAAGGCGTTATGCTCTCCGTGTTCTCATTGACCACAAGTCTTGCAGTGGGAATCATCTTTTTGGTGGCTTTTAGTCTAACTGTTCAAATGGCCGAGGGTGCAACATTTTCTGTTGTTCCCTTTATCAACAAAAAAGCTATTGGTTCCATCTCGGGAATCGTTGGGGCAGGGGGGAATGTTGGTGCATTTTTGGCCGCACTTTTATTAAAATCTAAATCGGCAATAGCTGAAAGCATGGCTATAAAGGCTAATGAGGGGTTAGGTGAAGAAGCGGTAAAAGCGGCACAAGCTGCAGCTGCTTCAAGTGCCGTATCCAACGGATATTTTATTATTGGAATTTTTGTGGTCGTAGCGGCCATCAGTGCATTTGCCATTAAATTCTCTACCGTGGATGAAGAAGCCGTACTTCAAGAAATGGAAGGTAAAATGGCCATGTCGACCGTGGAAAGTTAGAACCCTGGGTTTTCCTTATAATTCAACCAAACAGTAAACAATATGAAGTTTTTCAATAAGAAAAGGCTATTGGTGTACCTATGCCTTATGGGAATACATTTTTCCTTTGCCCAATTTATTGTGGACGGGCAGTTTAGACCAAGAACAGAGTATAGAAATGGCTTTGGAAATTTAATTTCAGATGCTTCCGACCCTGGTTTTGCGACCGCTACGCGTGTTCGCTTGAATACGGATTACCAAACCGAAAAGTATAGGTTCTACTTGAGTCTTCAGGATGTTTTTGTATGGGGTGAAAACCGTCAATTACAGCCTGAGGATGAAAACAATTCATTTGCTGTTTTCGAAGCTTGGGCCCAACTTGATCTCGGTTCCGGCTGGTCCGCAAAATTGGGTAGACAAGTACTTTCCTATGATGACCAGAGGATATTGGGCGAAGTGGACTGGACCCAACAGGCCAGAAATCATGATGCAGCCCTGATACAGTATTCTAAAGATAATTTGGTTATCGATGCTGCCTTTGCCTTTAATCAGGACTTTGATAATCCAAGTGGTTTTCAATCTATAGGAAATACCTATAATACCCTGGGCTTTTTTAGTTATAAGACCATGCAGATGCTCTACCTAAAACAAAAATGGGAAAGTTTTGCAACAAGTCTGTTGATGCTCAATAATGGCTTTCAAAATTTTGATGGGAATGATATTGCAAATGGTGTAAGTAATTTGCAGACATTGGGTGCGCACTTTGCGTATAAAAAAGGAGATTTTGGATTGGCCGTGAATGCATTTTTACAAACAGGGGAAAGACAAGGGGAGTTGGATGTGAAAGGGGCATATTTGTTAGGGTTTGATGCCAATTACAAGGCATCGAACACTTTTGGTCTAGGGGCTGGATTTGAAATCATAAGTGGAAATGACGGCCAAGCTGAAGGTGAGACAAGTGCTTTTTTCCCTTTATATGGCACCAATCATAAATTCAATGGTTTTATGGATTATTTCTATGTGGGAAATCATGCCAATTCCATTGGATTGTTTGATGTCCATATCAGTACCAATATAAAATTAGGAGAAAAATCTAGCCTCTTGGCCAAGGTTTTAAATTTTAAGGGAGCGCAGGACCTGCCCGGTGGAGAAAACTCTTTGGGAACCGAAGTCGATTTGGTGTTCACCCAAAAATTCAATGGTTACGCACTAAAAGTGGGATATTCCCAATTGTTTCCTGCAGATGGCATGTATGAACTTAAGGGCGTGGCCGAGACAGATGCCGCCAGTGCCCAAAATTGGGCGTGGGCCATGTTGGTCATCAAACCAAAGTTGTTCTCAACGAACAAATAAAATTAATAAGTAGAGTTGGTTGGAGTTAAGGCTGTTCCATTTGTTGAATGGAGCAGCTTTTTTTATGTTCTACGTATTTCAATAATTCGATTATTTTTGTGCAATGCAAAATTCGGAACAAAAAGCGATCATTACCATTGTTTTGGCCGACGACCATTCCTTGGTCAGGGATGGCATACGTGCCTTGTTGGAAGAAGAACCAGATTTGGATGTGATTGGAGAAGTGTCCAATGGTTTGGATGCCCTCAAAATGGTAGATGAAAAGTCACCGGACATTTTGATCATCGATATCCGAATGCCGGAATTGGGAGGTATCGAGACCGTTGAGCGTCTTAATGCCAAAGGCAAATCCAATACCAAATGCATCATTCTTTCCATGCACGATTCCGAGGAGTATATTCTAAAATCCGTACAGGCAGGCGCCAACGGTTACCTCTTAAAGGATACGGGCAAGGCGGAGTTTGTAAAAGCAATTCACATGGTTCAAGAAGGTGGTAAATATTTTAGTGGGGATATTTCCAATGTACTGGTAAACAATTTATTTAGCTCTGATAAAATAACAAATCAACCATCGTCCAAAACTAATAAAAACAATCCTTTTGAGTTGACCAACAAAGAGCTTCAAGTATTGGAATTGGTCTTGGCCGGATATACGAACAAAGAGATTTCAGAGAAACTACAGAATAGTAAACGTACCATCGAGACACATCGTTTCAACCTGATGAAGAAGATGGAAGTGAAAAACTTGATAGATCTTTCCAAAAAGGCAAACAAATACAATTTAGTCTAGGTTTCATTTTTTCAACCTTTTGCCACAATTTTTATCATTCTCTCGATTTAGGGCATCACTTTTATTAAATTATCACTACGTATTTATACGTAAATTTTTAATTTTCAACATCGAAAAAATACGGTGTTGCCAGAATGCAGAAAAAAGATACACATAAAACTATTTGCTCGTATTGCGGAGTGGGGTGCGGCATCGAGGTTTCCAAAGATGCCAAGGGCATATTGTCCGTTAAAGGGGATGAGGATTACCCCGTGAACAAGGGAATGCTGTGCACCAAAGGAAAAACGTTGAATTACGTCGCCCAAGATACCAAGGATAGAATACTTTATCCAGAAATGCGATGGAGTAGAAATCATCCCATGCAGCAGGTTACTTGGGATATTACATTTAAAAGGGCAGCTGCCGTTTTTGGAAGTATCATGGAGAAATATGGCCCAGACAGTGTTGGGCTGTATGTGTCCGGGCAATGCCTTACCGAGGAATATTATTTGGCCAATAAGCTGACCAAGGGCTTTTTGGGAACTAATAATATTGACACCAACTCCAGGCTTTGCATGAGTTCTGCCGTGGTGGGCTACAAGAAAACCATGGGCAACGATGCTGTTCCCATTGCTTATGCCGATATAGAGTTGGCAGATTGTTTTTTGATCGCCGGCGCCAACCCCGCGTGGTGCCACCCCATTTTGTTTCGAAGAATTGAAAAGCACAAAGAGCAAAACCCCAAGGTTAAATTGATTGTAGTGGACCCCCGTAAGACACAGACGTGTGCCTTGGCTGACCTGCACTTACAAATTTTGCCGGGTACCGATGTGATTCTTTTCAATGCCATGGCCAGATGGTTGATAGAAAAAAAGAAGATTGACAAATCATTCATACAAAAACACACCTCTAATTTTGAAGCATGTAAGCAAATGGCTTTTGAACTTTCCATTCGCAAGGCTGCAGAAAAATGTGGAATAACCACCGAGGAAATTCGTAAGGCCGCTAAGATGATTTCAGATGCCAAAGGATTCATTAGCATGTGGACCATGGGATTGAACCAAAGCGTTATTGGGGTGGATAAAAATGTTTCGCTATTAAACCTTTCTTTATTGACGGGACAGATTGGCAAGCCAGGTTCCGGGCCCTTTTCGTTAACGGGCCAGCCCAATGCCATGGGGGGGCGTGAAGTAGGGGGTATGGCCAGTTTGTTGGCGGCCCATCGCGACTTGGGCAACCCTAGGCACAGGGAAGAAGTCCGGCAATTTTGGGGTGGCAAGGAAATCAATGGCGAGCCCGGTCTCACGGCAACGGAAATGTTCGATGCGCTGGAGTCTGGAAAAATGAAGGCCATATGGATTATCTGCACCAATCCCATTGTGAGTTTGCCCAATGCCAAAAAAGTAGAAAAAGCTCTCGAAAAGGCCAATTTTGTGATTGTTCAAGATATTTCCCATAATTCGGAGACCACGAAATATGCGGATTTGTTGTTGCCGGCAGCAGGTTGGTTGGAAAAAGAAGGCACCATGACCAATTCCGAGCGTCGGATAAGTTATCTGCCCAAGGTCATTGCTGCTCCCGGTGAGGCCTTGCCGGATGCAGAAATCTTGTGGAGGTTTGCCCAAGAAATGGGGTATGGCGGTTTTGACTACAACAATGTCTCGGAAGTTTATGATGAATATTGCTTGATGACTAAGGGAACCAATATTGACATTTCTGGACTATCCCACGAACGTCTAAAAAAAGAAGGAAGCTTTCAATGGCCTGTACCTTCGCCCGAACATAAGGGAACACCGAGGCTTTTCCAAGATCAAAAATATTTCACTGCAAATGGGAAAGTACATTTCAATGCACCCAGAAACCTGTACAACAAATCAGAAGTCACAACAACGGACTTTCCATTGGTGCTCAATACAGGAAGGGTCAGGGATCAATGGCATACTCGCACAAAAACGGGAAAAGTAAAACGATTATTGACCCATATCCCATCTCCTTTCCTTGAAATGAACAAGGTAGATGCATATGTGCGCAATCTTAAAGAGGGCGATATTGCAGTGGTAAAGAGCAGGCGGGGCAATGTTAGGGTCAAGGTAAAAATCAATTATGATATTCGCGAAAGGGTAGTTTTTCTTCCTATGCACTGGGGCAAAATCCTGAACAATGATTTTAGTCGGGCCAACAACCTTACCAATGATATTGTAGACCCCGTATCCAAAGAACCCGATTTTAAATACTGTGCCGTTCAGGTTGAAAAATACAAAAAGCCCCTGCAAAAAATAGTTGTTGTTGGAGCTGGGGCGGCAGCTTACCGTTTTATCCAAACCTATCGGGAAAAGAATAGAACGGATGAAATCCATGTGTTTTCCAAAGAGGAACATCCTTTTTACAACCGTGTCTTGCTCCCGGAATATGTGAATGAAGAACTGTCTTGGGAAGCCCTTCAAAAATTGAAGCAAGGGGAACTGGAAAAGCTCAAGGTCACATTGTACCCTAACAATGGTGTCAAAGACATCGATGCCAAAGAAAAAAAGGTAACCGATGATTTGGGAAGCACACACAATTACGACCTTTTGATATTGGCAACGGGGAGTCGCGCTTTTGTGCCAAATGAGGTACGGATGGACCTGCCAGGAAGATTTACGATGCGGGAAAGGGGCGATGCGGACCGACTCAAAGACTATTTGTCCAAAACGGAACTCCCAGCAAGTGAACAGCACGTGGTCATTGTGGGAGGAGGTTTGCTCGGTCTCGAACTCGCAGCAGCACTTAAAAAAATCAATATAAATATCAGCATAATACAACGTGCTCCCAGGTTAATGGAACGCCAGTTGGACCCCGTTTCCAGTAAATTATTGGCCGAAGATGTTTCCGAAAGGGGAATTCAATTGTTTTTTGACAATGAGGTAAGCACCATTTTTGAGGAAGAGGAATCTCAATATACTTTGATGGTCAATCTAAAGACAGGCCGGACCCTCCGGTGTAATGCCATTGTTTATGCTATCGGAACCAGACCCAACATATCTTTGGCAACAAGTGCCGGGTTGGAGACCCGAAGAGGCGTTTTGGTGGATCCTTATCTCAAAACGAGCGATCCGTCCATCTTTGCATTGGGAGAGATTGCCGAGTTCGAAAATGCACTCTACGGCATTACCTCGGCCGCGGAACAACAGGCCGATGTAGCAGCAAATTACATTCTAGGGGATTTAGGGAGCATTTATGGAGGTTCCGTATTGATGAACATTTTAAAGTTTGAAAACCTTGACCTATGCAGCATTGGAATGGTCAATGCTCCAAAGGACGATTCTTCCTATGAAGAGATATTGTTAATGGATGTGAGCAAACGGTTCTACAAAAAGTGCATTGTGAAAGATGACACCTTGAAAGGAGCTATTTTGATGGGCGACAAGAATGAGTTCGCAGAGTTTAAGCGGCTCATTGAAGAAGAAATAGAGCTCTCCGAAAAAAGAGAGGAATTGCTACGGGGTACATCAACAATGGAACCACTTAAAGGGAGTTTGGTCTGTTCTTGCAGCCAAGTGGGGGATGGGAACATCAAAGATGCCATAGCGGGCGGATGTACGGATTTTTCGCAACTGTGTTCTCAAACAGGTGCAGGATTAGGCTGTGGAAGTTGTAAGCCCGAGGTGCAAGCTATATTGAACGGACAATTAAAAACAACACTGGTTTAAGATCATGAACGACGATTTGCACAGGATATTGATAAGTGGTGGCATTACCTCTCCGGGCGAGCTCAAGGACAGTGTAGCCATGCTCGAAGCGGCAGGGTTGTCGGAAGTTTACTTTGGCTCAAGGCAGGACCTGCTTTTTCCCCTTGACAATAAGCATAAGGGACAGTTGGAAAAAACATCAAAATATAAAACTGATATTGTTGCTGACAGGTCGTATCAAAACATTGTTTGTTCTTATGTATCGGCAGATATTTTTGATGGAACCCATTGGCTCAAAGGTTCCACTTACCTGTACCTCTTGGAGCAGTTTGATTTTGTACCAAGATTGAAGATTAATATTACCGATCCAAAACAACGCTTGGTGCCCATTTTTAGTGGAAACCTCAATTTTGTGGCATCCGAAGACGAAGATTACTGGTATTTAAACATACTATTGCCCCATTGGAAAAAGAGTGCCTATTATCCAGTACTGATTTATAGTTGGGACATTGTTTCGGTCTGTAGGGCCGTAGAGGAAGTGTACCATGCCATGGACAATGTAGATCAGCTCTTTGCCCTATTGAATCAAAAACTGCAGGCAAATAACAACAAGACCATAAAGAAAGAACTACAAATACCATTTGTTACTTTTCCATACTACGAAGGGATGAACCGTATGGGCATAGATCAATATTGGTTGGGGCTTTATTGGCGTAATAATCGTTATGATCTGCAGTTTTTAAAGGAATTCTGTGGATTTTGCTTGGACAATAGTATAGGGAAAATATGTATCACACCTTGGAAATCATTTATTGTAAAGGGGATTTCCAAGGAAAGTCGGCCTGAGTTGGAAAGGTTCCTTGGTCAAAAGGGAATCAATGTACGGCATTCCCAATTGGAAATGAACTGGCATTTGCCCGTGGATGATCAAGAAGCTTTGGAACTAAAACAATATTTAGTCAATAATTTTGATCAGAACGATATCAGCACTTACGGACTCACCTTTGGTATTAGTAAAGATGTAGGTAAACAATCCCATTTTTCATCCATAGTCATTGAGAAGAATCCAACCACTCAAATAGGATTGGATTTTGAAGTAAAACCTACCTATAATGTATGCCATTTTAAAGATTTTGACCCCAATACGAGGCAGTATTTGATCTATGCACAAGATGTAGATAAAAAGGAATTGCCCAATCTTTTGATTGAATTGAGCAAAGCATACTTCCAGCAACTCGGGCAAGAGAAGAATACAATAATAAAAAAGAAAGATACAAAGGAGCGAGAACCCAAACAGGTCTATCAATGCCAAAAATGCTTGACGGTATATGATTATGAAGTGGGTGATTCAAAATTTGGTATCGAGCCCAATACAAAATTTACGGATGTACCCGAGGAGTACACCTGCTCTGTGTGTGGTTCAGAAAAGATGGTTTTTGAACCTGTGGAAATGTAAGCGGTCAATCGGGGTTTTGCTTTGGTTTTCTGAATATTATAAAAGAGGAAATAAATTTCTGGGAAGGAATGGATTTTTGTAATAAAAGCCAGAGTTGGATAATTTGAAAAAATACATTGCTCAAAAAAGTATCAATTCAACTTTTGTCCTTCATAAGTCTGGATAAGGTTTCCGGTCTTATGGCTAGATAGGAAGCGAGGTGTTTTCTCGGAATCCTGTCCATAATTTGGGGTTTCATGTTCGCCATAAAAAATTCAAGCCTTTTGCGTGCATTTGGAATTCTGGCCAGGTATACCCTTTGCTCTGCCAATATGTAATATTCTTCGAGCAAAATACGATTGATGTGCCTCATTTCTGGGAAATGGTTTAGGCAATATTTGTAATCCTCATATTTCAGGTAATCGCAATACGTATTTTCAAGGCTCTGTATGTACTCCTCGCTTCTTTGATTTCTAAAGAAGCCAGTTATAGATGTAAACACTTCATTTTCAGAATCAATCCAAGTGGTGATTTCCGACGAATCACTTACAAAATAACCACGAACCATTCCTTTTTTGATCAGATATAGACAATCACAGATTTCACCGGCCTTATTGATGAACTCATTTTTTTCAAAGGAACGACTGTTGATTTTCAGAGTAAGGTAATTCTTTAACTCTGGGCTCAAAGGGTAAATGGAATTGAGAAAGGAAAGGATGTAAAGGTTTTTCTTGGGATTTTCTTTGGTGAGCATTCAAAAAATGGTTTGGTTTTCAGTGATTTTAGGTGGCGCAAAACTAATGTATTGTACTTTAATTATTTTTTTGTTGGGGTTAAAATCACAGATAAACGATAAAACGTTTTTGATGTAAAATTTTGATTAAAAAAAGGTCCCCAATTATTTGGGGACCTTAAAATATATTGCTCGACTATCTATTTATATGCTTGGGTTCTTTCATCATCAATTACTCCACTCCAATCCAGCCCGAAAGCAAAATCGTAGGAGTTGCCGTTAGTGTCGGTATACAGGTCCATATCCCGTGGAACATCTTCAAACTGTTGCTCAACGGTCAACATATTTTTGGGCATTTGAAATGGTAGCAAAGCAGAAGGTTCTACTTTGCCCGAAACTATGTCCATTAGGGCTTGGTCCTGAACGCCCATGTGTACCAATATAGCGTCAGCAGACGATTCAATTTCCGCAAAGACCAGGGGTTTGGCGACTCTCACTATGACTACAACAGGTTTGTCTCCCATCTTTCTTTTTGTATCGGTCACCAAACTCATATCGGAAATGTTTATGGATGTGGTCGTTTTACCATTGTAGGAGCGGTTGTCCACACCTTCTTCCAGCGGACTTCCAGCCGCTATGCTCTGCTCTCTTGCATTGGTTGCGGTGTAAGTGCCATATTGTAAGCTTATGGGAACGTAACCATTGCCACCATTTTCGGTGTCAGCGACATCGTAACCTACCCCACCATTTGGGTTTTCAATACCAACAAGGGCAAAATCAGCTTCATCAGGGGTGTCCACTACCTCAAAATACTTGGCAACAACTTCCATATTGAAAGGATGTTCAGTGCGCTCTTTGGTAGCTACCCCGAACCAATTTACTGTGGGGGCTACATAACGCTGGGGCACATAGACTTTTTTCTTGTTCTCCACAGGAAGTGTTTTTTCATTGTTTTTAAGCATCACTATGGATTTGAGCTGTGCATTGTAACCTGCCGCCATAAACTCTGAATTGCCAACGATGTTTTCCGTTTGTGCCACATCCAAATAAGGGTTTTCAAAAAGTCCGGTTCTAAATATGTTTTTCAGCAGGCGGACAGCAGAAGTTTCAAAACGCTTCCGCATGTATTCTTCTCCATGTTCCTCAACCCCCATCTGATAGGCTTCTATAACTGGGCCCATATCGTTGTTACCCCCAAATTGGTCACAACCGGCTTCGATAATTTTATAATGTCTTTCGGCAACGCTCAAATTTTCCACACCCCATGGCTTGCCCCTAAACTCATATACATTGGGAGCATCGCCTGTGATACCCCAATCGGTACAGACGACACCATCATAACCATACTTTCCACGCAGAAGGTCTGTAATCAAATATTTGTTGTAGGCATTCCCAACGTTTTCCCCGTTTTTGCTATCCTGATTATAAGAAATGGTATAATAGGGCATTACGGCAGTTGCCATTTTGGTTGGCCCTTTTAAGGCAAATGCACCTTCCGTAAAGGGCTTTAAATGATCTTCCAGATTTTTTCCGGGATAAACGGCATAGGACCCATAACCAAAATGTCCGTCACGACCACCTTCTTCAGGTCCGCCACCTGGCCAGTGTTTTACCATGGCATTGACACTTTGCATGCCCCAATCGCCGTTTTCCGATGCTTGAAAGCCTTCCACATAGGCACGGGCCATATCGGCCGCTAGCTTTGGGTCTTCTCCCATAGTGCCATCAAAACGAGACCAACGAGGCTCGGTCGCAAGGTCAATTTGAGGGGAAAGTGCGGTTGCTATGCCCAATGCTCGATATTCTTGAGAAGCGATTTCCCCGAACTGTTGCATTAAAGATGGATCAAAACTAGCTGCCAGTCCCAATGTACTGGGCCACATGGAAATTTTTCCGCCCGCACCCGCATTGAATTCTGCATAGGAATCACTGCCATGTCTAGGGTCGGAGCTGGTATTTATAGGAATGCCCAACCCAATACTCTCAACCATAGTTTGGGCATTATTGTTCCATTGCGCAGATATTCCCGGTGATTCAACGCTGGTAATCAAAACATGGCGTAAATTATCTTCGAGCAAAAATTTCTTCTGTGCATCAGAAAGGTCACTAGGTTTAGCACCACTTTCTTTATAAGGCTTTCCATTGTATGTTACAGCTCCAAAAAAGCTATTCCCTCCCCCGGGGATGGATTGGTGTGCGCTGTATAACATTAATCCAGCTATTTGCTCCACACTCATTTTGGAAGCAAGGTCTTTGGCTCTTTCATCTGCCGAGAGTCTCCAGTCTTCATAAGGATCAAGCGTGCCATTTTTGTTCAGGTCTTTAAATGCCATCTGGTCAACGGTCAAAATTGAGACTCCAGAACTTGGGCTATAGCCAAGGGTTGCTCCATCTTCATTTTTTACAAGGTTGAAACCTTCCTTGGTTTCTTCTGTAAACTTGGGGCTACAGCCCACAAAAATTGTTGCTAGGAACAAGCTGCCCAGTTTGAGGTTTTGTTTTAAAGTATGCATATTGTTATTTAGTTTTTATGTGCTGCTAAATCAGAATATTGAAAGTTAAGAAAGTAGATTTATAACAAAAAGAAACAAGTTCAATTCTTGGAACAGCCAATAGCCTGATTTTCTATGTATTCAAGGTTTATTTGAAAGTTAATTAATTTCAATGATTACACGCTGGTATCTTGTCAAAGCAGGAAAACCAGTATCCGTACCTTCTATGATCACATGATATTTTTCACCGGTTTTAGCCGTTTTAGGAACTTGTATTTTAGCTCTGTCCTGGTTCAATTCAATTTGTACAGCGCCGTCTCCCGCCTCCGAGTAGGGCCAAGCTTTAAAATAAACTGGATGGCCATCTACATCCTCGCAGGAAATGTTCAGCGTAAGTGTTCCACCAGCTGTTGAGGTTATGGTATTCCCCTCCGCTACGTTAATTTTTGGTGGGTGGTTTGCTTCTGAAAATGGTTTGATGCACCAATCCGCCCTAGCAGCGAAATCCAATTGCATAGGTTTGATCCATCTGGTCTGCGGATAGCTTTTGTCCATTTCTCCTGTTTCTGGATTTAGGTCGGAAGCAGCATCCCCGTCTTCGTATCTGTATGGATTTTCTTTTGATTGCACAAAACGACCGCTCCAACCGCCTCTTGACGGGTCTTCATAGTTGTCCAATCCCACATCTACCAAATGCAGGAATGCTGGGGAGTCTCCTTCAGAGATAAAATCATATTTTGAAAAACTGCCCCTCTCTGTATCTACAATTTTTGAGATATCACCTTCAAAATGGTTGGGGTCGCCCTCTTGTTTCTGTCCATCCCCGTAGGAATAGTATTTTTTGAAAAGTGGACCATGGTCATTAATGATATTTGGGCCCATAAAACTACCTTCTAGAAAAGGCTGCTGGCTTTTTGGAACCACTCTTTTCCAAGGGTAGGCAAAGCACCAAAATTGATTCGCATTATAGAATACACGGATTTTGGGCCAATTGGGGCCGATATACTTTTTGTAGGTGGCATCTTGGTCCATTATGGTATAAATAATGGCCTTTTTGGATACCTTTTCTTTGATTTCTTCCCAATTCTTATGGTTTGAATAATCTTCCTCAATAGATTTTAGGGCACGGGCAATGGTATTGGTTCCTCCCCAAGCTTGAAGAAATATTTCCCGCGGGTCATCATCCATCAATTTTTGGGCAATCCATTCGGAACCTTCGGTCCGTTGGTCCATTTCTCCTTCAAAATCGATGTTGCCCACCTTCACCAATGACAAAAGCTTTTCTGCTGAAGGATAATTTTTATCGTGCAGCAGTAGATTGGGGTGAACTTTGCCATATTCGCTCAATAATTCTTCCATCCAAGTGGTACCGGGCCACCTTAATTCGCTTCGCTCCCCATACATGTTACGGGTCATTTCCATTTCCGATACCATGGTGGTGCCTTTGCCATCTCCCTTCCAGTGCCACATGGAACTGGAGTAGATCAGTCCTTCGGTATCGAATTCGTTGGTGTACATCAAAAAGCGGATAAAGGTATCCACATCGTCGATTTCACCATCTGTGGTCACAATGGTCCGTTTATTGTTTTGTTGGGCCTGGCATATGGTGCATAAACAAATACAGAAGAGTAGGAGGCTGATATTTTTCATAATATGTTCAAGTGACATCGTTTGACACAACTTTTTAAGTTTTTTAAATGGATTCGTAAGGATGCTTCCATGGCCCTCTATACGTATTCTTCAATAAACTCGAAGCTTCGGCATCATTGATTATCATCCTTTCTTGAGGATTGTAGGCCAAGGGTCGTTCCAATTTCATGGACAGGTTGGCCAAGATGCAACTAGCCGTTGAAATATGTCCTTGCAGCACATCGGCAACCGGAAGCCTATCATTTTCTATGGAGTCCAATAGGTCCAACATGTGTCCTCGGGTAGCAGGTGCGGTATGCAACTCTATATCCTTTTCTTTTAAATCTTCGGGATACTTTTCACGTTCGTAGACTACTTCCTTTTTTATGGTTTTTCCATCTCCGTTAGGAATAAATTCATACTGATGAACACTTCCTTTAAACGTACCTTTTTCACCATAAATGAAAAATGCCCATGGATAATCTGGGTCCGTCGGATTTCCCCAGCTACGATGCTGCCATACACAGTTTAGTTCATCAAATTCAAAAATGGCTGTTTGGGTGTCGGAAATATTGGCGATGGAATCCTTTTGAACATAGATTCCCCCGGTGGAGCTTACCTTTTTGGGCCAACCAAGGTCAAGCATCCAACGTACTGCATCCAACATGTGAACACACATATCGCCAACGATGCCATTGCCATATTCCATAAAGGCGCGCCAACTTCGGTGGGGCAACCCAATGTAGGGGCGGAGTGGGGCAGGTCCCGACCAAAAATCATAATCAAAATAATCTGGAACCTCTTGTACGGGAGGGTTGGCGTTCCACCGCATGTGATAGTAACAACACATTTCTACATGGGATATTTTTCCCAATAGTCCGGCATCGATGATATTTTTCTTGCCCTCTATCAAATGTGGTGTACTTCTACGTTGCGTACCTACTTGTACTTTTTTCCCAAGTTTCCGTGCAGTGCTCAAAATGGCTTCGCCTTCCAAAACATCTAAACTGATGGGTTTTTGCAGATAAAGGTGCGCACCAGCTTCCATAGCTTCTATGGCCTGTAATGCATGCCAATGGTCTGGAGAACCTATCAGAACGATATCCAAGTCCTTTTCAGCGAGCATTTTACGATAATCATGATATAGGCGTGGTCTTTTTTTCGATGCCTGACGTTGGGCGACCAATTGGGCAGCTTCCTCGAGATGTTTTTTATCCACATCACAAAGTGATACCACTTCTACATTGGTAACTTGGATGAGTTTGAAGAGGTCACTTTTACCGTACCAGCCACAACCAATAAGCCCAACTCTCCATTTTTTTGGGGAATGAATCAAATCCAGACCATAGGCACCAAATGTTGAGAGTGCCAGAGCTGCCGTGGAACTTGCTAAAAACTTTCTTCGGTTGATATAAAAGGGTTTGGAGTCCATATTACAGACTCCATTTGTTGCCTACCTCACTTAAGGGAATACAACCATTATATCCTCCTGGTATGGGATCATAACTCAAAACATTTTCACCGATTTCTTGCGAAGTGAAATAGCCCCAGAGCGCAGTTGATTTTAAGGAACGATAAAAACCTACAGGTTCAGGTTTGCCCACTGTGGTTCCCCACACGCCGCTTCCAAATTGTCCTGAATTCTCTTCCGCTTTTTGTAAAACCTTGATTTGGTCCGATTCGGATAGGTTTACAAAGCTGTCGCCAAAATCAGAAATGCAATCTTGATTGAATTTTTCAATTTCTTTCCTTACATGTTCCTGAGCATCGGTGTCATAAAGATTGGCGTAAACCTTATCGATGAATATATCCGTTTTTACATCGAGTGCTCCCGGAGTTTCGGTTCGTGGCAATATCATATCCACGATTTTGGAGACGAATGCTGCTTCATCTATAGTCAAAAATATGGGTTGCCAATCCATTCGGGCCTCATTTTTACATGATTGTAACAATGATAGCAAGGACGGGCCTGAAACGGCCAACGCGGCCATACTTCCTGTAAATTTTAAAGCTTTTCTACGGTCCATGAGATTAAATGTTGAGTTTTTTAAGTTCTTCTACAGCATGATTAGCGGCTCGTGCCGTGAGTGCCATATAGGTCAAAGATGGGTTTACGCAGGAGTTGGAGGTCATACAGGCCCCATCGGTAACAAATACGTTTTTCACCGAATGAATCTGGTTGGTGCCGTTCAAAACGGAAGTTTTTGGGTCTCGCCCCATCCTAGCGGTACCCATTTCATGAACACCATATCCAGGTTCGTGTTCGTTATCAAAACCAATGATATCCTTTACACCGGCTTTTTCCAACATTTCCACGGCATCTTCCTGAATTTGTTTGTTTTGGGCCAATTCGTTTTCCTTATATTCGGCATCAATGGATAGGGTAGGCTGCCCCCATTTATCTGTAACTTCTTTGTTGAGAAAAACCTTATTGTCATGATAGGGCAAACATTCTGCAAATCCTGTAATGAAAAATTCCCAAGGTCCGGGTTTCATGATACTGTCCTTGTAGTCGCCACCGAATTCCTTGCGGTTGGCAGCTTCACTATTGCCCATTCGGTATCCTCCACCTTGAAAACCAAAACCTCGAAGGAACTTGTCGGTTTTTGATTTTTCATCAATGTTCCAGTAGCGCGGAATATAAATGCCGTTGGGTCTACGCCCACTATAATATTTATCTTCATAGCCTTCAACTTTTCCTAAGGCCCCAACACGATAAGTATGGTCCATAAGGTTGTGGCCCAGTTCTCCGCTATCATTACCCATACCATTCGGGAAACGGTCTGAGGTTGAATTCAGTAGAATTTGAGTTGTACTCAACGTTGAGGCGTTACAGAAAATAATCTTTGCCTTGAACTCAATGTCCTCATTGGTCTCGGCATCAATAATGCGCACCCCGGATGCTTTTCCTGTACTTTCATCGTACATTATGGATTGTACAATGGAATACGGTCTAAAAGTAAGGTTTCCTGTTGCGTTCGCTGCTGGAAGCGTTACGGCATTACTGCTAAAATATGCACCGTACGGGCAACCTCGACTGCATCGGTTTCGATATTGACATTGCCCCCTTCCGTTCAGGGGCTGGGTCAAGTGGGCAACCCTACCAATAATCATATGTCTACCAGGGAAATCCCTTTCAATACGTTTTTTGATATCTTTTTCTACACAATTCAATTCCATGGGAGGGAGAAAGTGGCTATCCGGCAGTTGTGGCAAGCCAAGAGCCTCTCCGCTGATTCCTGCAAATTTTTCCACGTAGCTGTACCATGGCTCGAGGTCTTTATAGCGAATGGGCCAATCCACCCCATGTCCATCTTTTGCATTTGCCTCAAAGTCCATTTCGCTCCAACGGTAGGTTTGTTTTCCCCAAAGTAGGGAGCGACCTCCCATTTGGTGTCCCCGTATCCAAAGAAATGGCTTAACCTCCGTATATGGGTTTTCTTTGTCGTTGGCAAAAAAATGTTCGGTGTCCTGACCTATAAACCCAGACCTTATAGCTTTATAATGTTTTTCCTTTTGTTCCGGTGTAAGGCCGCCGCGAAGTTCCAAATCCCATGGGTCCAAATTAGCGGTGGTATAGTCACTTGGATGTTCTACCACGGGGCCACGTTCAAGAACTAAGGTTTTTAATCCCTTCTCACAAAGTTCTTTGGCTGCCCAACCTCCACTTATACCTGAGCCTATTACAATGGCATCATATGTTTGTTTTGGGTCGGCATCAATATTAAAATTTGGCATTTTGGTATTTAGTTTAGCTTTTAAAGGTTATAATTTTTGCTCAATTCTAATGGACGTTGTGCAATGGGTTATAGCTTTTCAATTTTTTCTTTATCAAAGCTATAAAGGTAAGGTGCTTTGTTGGCCGCTCCGGTATAGAGTTTTTCATGCCTTATAAGGATGTCCATACTTAGAATTTTGCGTTGAAAAGTAGTCCGTCGAAGTTTTTTGTCCAAAATGGCCTCGTATACTTTTCGTAATTCTTTCATGGTGAATTTTTCGGGCAACAGATTGGTCCCAATAGGTTTTTTACCAAGGTCGGTCCTGATGGCCTCCAATGCTTTTTTTACGATTTCCTCGTGGTCCATCATCAAAGGAGGAAGGTTATTGATGCTATACCAATTTATGGAATCGGAGAACTTGTTAGGTGTTGGGCGAACCTCATTGTAATTGATCAAAGAGTAATACCCTACGGTAATGAACCTATCCAATACCCAGTGATCATCCGGCATCTCATAGCCCAGGCCCTTGGCAATCCTTTTAGATGGTTCAGGATTGGACCTGTTCAGCTTTCCAAACGTATGGAACTGCTCCAAGTGAATTGTTTTGAGACCTGTACGCCTCATAATGCCCTTTTTGGCAGCATCCAATAAGTTTTCATCTCTTCTAATGTAGCCACCAGGTAATGCAAATAAACCTGTATTCTGGTATTCGAGCACCAAAATTTTTAGTTCTTCCCCTGTGAAACCAAAGATTACGGTATCAAAAGAAACGTTGGTTAGGTATTTGTTTTCTGAAGGCAACATATTGTAAACATCGCAAAATTTACACTAAAAAAATATAAAAGTAAAAAAACAGGGGCATTATTGTATCAAATTGATACAATATAAAGGGGAGATACTGAAATAATTACTGAACATGAACTATAATTTAGTCGGGAGCTTATTCTTTATCTAATGTTTGCTAACATTTTTCAGACTGGAGGAGAGATATATTATAATTGTAACATAGAAGGACTAATTTGTTTGTTTTTTGTTTTCTGAGCAGAAGAATATTTCATTGCCATAATTGCCATCCCGCTCTACGTCCAGTATAATTAACGTTTTTTTAGGATTACCAGATTTATATTTTGAAAGTATAGATTTTGTCATATTCAATATTTACTGTTAAAATATTGCCAATTATAAAAAAATAACTATTATTGTTCCTGATTGAGACAATATGCACGGTCGAGATCATTAGAAATAACTAAACTAAATAGACTATCTATGAATCAAAACAGAATTCAAGTTTTGACAAGGTTGTCTGGTGCCCTAAAGGCTTTTCAGACATTCTTTTTGTCAATGACAATGATGTTGGTGGGTGGATCTGCGTTTGCAGCGGCCCCGGACTCGGGTGATGCTACTTCGCCCCCTTACCAATTAACCATAACGGGTACGGTTGTGGATAATTTTGGAACACCTTTGCCAGGTACCAATGTTATTGTAAAAGGTACCACTAATGGAACTCAGGCAGATTTTGATGGAAACTATTCCATTACTGCAGCTTCAGATGCTACTCTAATCTTTTCTTATGTAGGGTTTAAAACCATAGAAATTCCGGTAAACGGTAATTCTACTGTGGATGTGACCATGCAGGAAGATGCCGCTGCCTTGGATGAGGTGGTTGTAACAGGTTATGGTACGCAGACCAGAGGTGAATTGACAGGTTCCGTAGGAACGGTTGATGTTGCTGAAGCAACCAAAACACCTGTGGTAAACGCAGCAGAGGCCTTACAAGGTAGGGTTTCGGGTGTTACCATCACAAACAACGGTTCTCCAGGTGCCTCACCTGTAGTACGCATCAGGGGGTATGGAACAGGTAACAGTAACGACCCATTATATATTATAGATGGGGTACAAACAGATGATCCAGGGGTTTTGAACTCGATAAATCCTGCAGACATCGCACAGATGAACGTACTTAAGGATGGTGCAGCCGCCATTTATGGTGCAAGAGCATCGAATGGTGTTGTGATTATCACTACAAAAAGTGGTGGGTATAACCTAGATACAGCAAAAGTGTCCTTGGATATGTATACTGGTTTTTCAGCACCTACCAATGTGCCAGAGTTGTTGAACGCTCAGCAACTAGGGGAAGTTTTTTGGCAAAGTATGTTGAATGACGGTAACACACCATCCCATATACAATATGGTAATGGTCCTAACCCAGTAGTTCCTTCTACGATACAAGGTGACGTTCCAGTTACCATGAACGTAAGACCGAACGGAACGGATTGGTTGGATGAAATTTATAGGACTGCAATAACTCAGAATGCTTCCATTACGTTAGAGAATGGTAATGAAAAATCTAAGTTCCTTTTTTCTGCTGGATATTTGAACCGTCAAGGTATCCAGATCCACACAGGGTTTAAAAGAGGAAATGTGCGGTTGAACTCTGAATTTAAGATTGGTGAGAAACTTAGGATCGGTGAGCACGTCAATATCTCTTTTGATAGAAGAAGCGGTGGACAATCTTGGTTCAACTTCGCTACAAGAATGTCTCCTTTGGTCCCTGTATACGATGCTGAGGGTAATTTTGCAGGTAGTTATAGTAATGCCAACGGACTTGCAAACCCAAACAATCCTGTAGCTGAGGCCACTCGTCAAAAGGATGATTTCAATAAGACCTTTAGGGTGTTTGGTGATATCTATGCTACATTGGATATTATAGATGGTCTTCAATTCAAAACATCTATTGGCGGATCAATCCGGGCTTATAATGATAGACGTTTTAGGGCATTGATTCCCGAGTCTCCAGAGCCACTTTCAACAAATACGTTGACCGAGGCGGAACAAGATAATTATGAGTGGGTATGGACCAATACCTTAAACTTCAATAAGTCTTTTGGAGACCATAGCATTAATGCATTGGTAGGTATCGAAGCTTTGGATAATCATGGTAAGGGAAAGGAAATTTCAAGAACTGATTATTTTTTCGAAACACCTGATTATTACTTATTGAGTAATGGTGGTGGTGCACCCAACGTTGCATATGCATACGATAACGCATCTTCATTGTTCTCCGTTTTTGGTACGGTGAACTATGACTACGATGGCAAATATCTTTTGACCGCTACGGTACGTCGAGATGAATCTTCAAGATTTGTTGGAGACAATAAGAGCGATATATTCCCTTCGTTCAGTGCAGGTTGGGTCGTGAGCAACGAAAGTTTCTGGCCTACCGACTCATTTATGAGCCGTGTGAAATTGAAAGGTTCTTGGGGACAATTGGGTAACCAAACCTTGCCGGTCAATAACCCTACTGTCAACTTCTCCATCTTAAGTGAGCAATATGCCAATTATGCCTATAATGGTAGTGCAGCGGGTATTACGCAAGGAGCGATTTTATCAGCGGCAGGGAACCCAAATTTAAGATGGGAGACTTCTGAAACTACCAACTTTGGTATAGAACTTGGTTTCTTTGATAACAGGTTGAACCTTTCTGCAGAATACTTTACTATCACAACCAAAGATTTGATCAACCAAGACGCAAGTTTGTATAGTTCAACAGCGCTTGATGCTGCTCCTCCATACGTAAACCTCGGTTCTATTAGGAACAAAGGTGTGGATGCAACATTAAGTTATGGAGACCGTACAGATTCCGGTTTCACATATGGAATTGATGTAAACTTCTCCAGTTATAAAAACGAAGTACTTGATTTGATCAGTGCTTTCCAGACCGGTTTCGGTGGCTTTAGAAACACAGGAACTGTAACCAGGACTCAGGAAGGTCAACCATTATCCTCTTTCTATGGTAGAATAGTAGATGGAATATTTGCTTCTGAAGCAGAAGTGGCCAGTGCTGCTAATCAAGGTTTTGCAACCGATGCTGATGGTGTTGGAAGGTTCAGATATAGAGATTTGAACAATGACGGTACCATTGATGACGATGATAGAACCTTTATTGGTTCACCTCACCCTGATTTCACTTACGGTGTAAACCTAACTTTTGGTTATAAAGGATTCGATATGTCCGCTTTCTTCCAAGGATCACAAGGAAACGATATATTTAACAACGACAAGGTGTATACTGATTTCCCTACGTTCCCAAATGCCAATAGAAGTACAAGAGTATTGGATTCATGGACACCGGACAATTTGGATGCTGAATTGCCAGCGTTGAGCTGGAGTATTTCAAACGGGGAAAGTGATGCGAACTCTTTCTTTGTGGAGGATGGTTCTTACATGAGATTAAAGAACTTGCAAATTGGATATACTTTTAATGAAGATGTTTCCGGTTATTTGGGAATGGACAGCGTTCGTCTATATCTTCAAGGGACTAACTTGTTCACTATCACAGGTTATGATGGAGTGGATCCAGAACTACAGCCTAGATTTGTAAATGGAGCGGTGGATAACCTTACTATTGGGGTTTCTGACAACAACTACCCTCTAGCTTCAATTTATTCCTTCGGAGTTAATCTAAAATTTTAAAAAATGAAAAAGAAGATAATATTTTCAACATTGGTTGCAGGACTCTTGCTATGGGCCTGTAGTGAGGAATTCACCGAAAAACCGGCCACGGGCAATATTCCTACCGAGGATTTGCAAACAGCTGTTGGTGTTAACCTAAAATTGACCGCCGCATACTCTGCTATGGACGGCGAGCGTGTGAACAGACAAGGAGAGGGAGTTGCTGCTGGAGGTGATAACTGGTGGTCCGATGTGGCCTCCGATGATGCCCACAGGGGAAGTAACGATGGGGACAACGATTTCCTTCGTCAAATAGAGATGTATGAGTGGGCGACCAGTAACCCTTGGTTTTTGGGAAGATGGAGCGCAATCTTTGGAGGTGTAAACCGTGCCAATGCAGTGCTAGATTTAATTAACCAAATTCCTGATGGGGACTTTACCCAACAGCAGGGAGAGGCCCTTTTCCTAAGGGGATACTTTAATTTCGAACTTCAGAAATTTTATGGTAACGTACCGTTTATTTCTGTAGAGAACTTGGTCAATGAAGAATACAATCAACCTAACCCTGGCCCTATTTGGACAGAGATTGAGCAGGACTTTACTGATGCAATTGCACTACTAGGAGATGATATTATAGTTGGCAGAGCGAATGCTTGGGTGGCCAAGGCATTTTTGGGAAAGGCATACTTATATCAAGGTAAATATGAGCAGGCTTTACCTCTATTTAATGATGTTATTAATAATGGACCGTATGCTCTGAACGAAGAGTTTGTAGCCAATTTTAACGCAGCAGGAGAGAATGGTCCTGAATCTCTTTTCGCCATTCAGTTTGCTTCCGATAGTGGCCGCTCTTTCAACGGAAACGGTGCAGGTACGCTGAACTTTTTAAATGGTGGGCCATTGGGTACTTGTTGTGGTTTCTTTCAGCCAACACAAGATTTAACCAATGCCTTTCAAACAGATGGTTCTGGACTTCCTTTATTGGATACCTATGCTGCAACCGATGTAGCGAGCGATTATGGAATCAACAGTGATGAGCCATTTACACCCCATACTGGACCATTAGATCCACGTATAGATTACACGATTGGTAGAAGAGGAATCGATTATAACGGTTTTGGCGCAAATCCAGGTAAATCTTGGATAAGGGCAAACTTTACTGATATCTCTGGCCCCTATTTGCCTAAAAAGAATATGTACCAAGCCTCTGAGGTGGGTGATAACCGCGGTATTGGTGGTTGGGGTTCTGATTGGTCCGGTATCAATTACAACATTATGCGTTTTGCGGATGTATTGCTAATGGCAGCTGAAGCTGCAGTTGAACAAGCAAGTCCAGACCTTCCAATGGCTTTGGATTATGTGAACAGAGTTCGTAACAGAGCAAAGAACATGAGCTACGTACAAGCGCTTGATGCCAACGACAACCCAATACCAGATACTGATGCGGCAAACTATCAAATTGAACCTTATGCAGCTTTTCCAGATCAAGTATTTGCTAGAAAAGCCGTACGTTTTGAGCGTCGCTTGGAATTTGGTATGGAAGGACATAGATTGTTCGACCTAAGAAGATGGGGCAACGCAGAAACAGTACTTAATACCTATGTGGCGAACGAAGGTGAAGATATCGACCAGGCCAATTACGCTAATAGGTTTAGTGACTATGTGTCGCCAAAGCACGATCTTTTTCCAATTCCTATCAATGCTATTGATCAAAGTGGTGGTGTTTTGGAACAGAACACAGGATATTGATAAAATATTGAGTAGATCTGAGTTAGTTTAATTTAATTCGAGTAGAGAGATAGGTTGTCAATTTTATTGGCAACCTATTTTAATTAGGGACAAACCTTATTAATTAAAAATTAATTCGTTTTTAATCAATATTAATCATAGATAGGTAAGATGGAAAAATCGAATTTGTATTTTTAGTAATTGGGTATATCCATCAACATAAACACATCAAATTTTCAATGGAACGGAGACAAATGCTTTAAATCCGTCGAAATTTCATCAAAATTGTTGTTAATCATCAAAACTTAAGCACAGTGACTAAAGGTTATATTTTAATTGCACTTTCATTATTACTGGTTGCTTCTTGCTCAAAGAAAAAAGAGGACACTTTATTCTCTAAAATTTCTTCCGATCACTCTGGTATATCATTCAATAATAAGATAGTTGAGACCGACAGCTTTAATATTCTTACCAGTGAGTATATCTTCAATGGAGGTGGTGTAGCAGTCGGCGATTTTAATAATGATGGCAAGCCTGATCTTTTTTTTACAGGAAATCAGGTCACCAATAAACTCTACCTTAACCAAGGAGATTTCAAGTTCAAGGATGTTTCTGCTGCATCAGGTGTCGAGGCATTGGATAAATGGAAGACAGGGGCATCGGTAATCGATATCAATAATGATTCACTTCTTGACATTTATGTCTGCGCGGCGATGTATGAAAGTCCTGAAGAGAAGGCCAATATATTGTACATCAACCAAGGTGTGGATGATAATGGAGTCCCTATTTTTAAAGAAATGGCAAAAGAATATGGCGTGGCTGATACGGGTAACAGCATGAACGCTGCATTTATTGATTACAACAAAGATGGTCTCTTGGATCTTTATGTGCTTAATAATGTAGACATACATATTTTGCCTGCCAATTACAGAGAAAAAATAACCGATGGTTCGTCTTTAAGTAACGACCGTCTATATCGTAACAATGGCGACAATACCTTTACCGATGTAACATTGGAGGCTGGCATTACCATTGAAGGTTATGGACTGGGTGTTGCCGTATCCGACCTCAATTACGATGGATGGCCCGATATTTATGTAAGCAATGATTACTTGAGCAACGATATCCTCTATATAAACAATGGAGATGGAACGTTTACCGATAAGATAGGGGAATATGTAAAACACCAAAGTAAATTTTCCATGGGTTCCGATGTTGCCGACTTTAATAACGATGGTTACTTGGATATTCTCACTTTGGATATGCTCGGTGAAACAAATTATAGATTAAAGACTACCATCAAGGCAACAAATTATAACGATTACTACATGAACGACAAGTATGGTTACGA
The DNA here is from genome assembly GCF_013376415.1 of Flagellimonas chongwuensis. Classification (GTDB taxonomy): domain Bacteria; phylum Bacteroidota; class Bacteroidia; order Flavobacteriales; family Flavobacteriaceae; genus Flagellimonas; species Flagellimonas chongwuensis. Next base: position 191,968 of record NZ_WYET01000007.1, on the reverse strand, counting down.
CTATCAGTATATGCGTAACATGCTTCAAATGGGCCAGGGGCCCAATATGCCCTATAGCGAAATAGGTCTTATGGCAGGAGTTGCAAAAACGGATTGGAGCTGGTCACCATTGTTTGTCGACGCCGATAACGATGGTCGAAAAGACTTATTGATCACCAATGGTTTTCCAAGGGACATCACCGACCTTGATTTTGGCGAGTTCAATTTTAATGTTCAAAAATATTTGAGCACGGCCCAAATCTTGGATTCCATTCCAGTGGTGAAAATACCAAACTATGCTTACCGTAATGAAGGCAATGGACAATTTAAAGATGTGGGCAAGGAATGGGGGCTGAACATACCATCGTTTTCAAATGGGGCAGCATTTGTCGATTTGGACGGTGATGGCGATTTGGACTATGTGGTGAGCAACATTAATGATGAAGCGTTCCTGTTCAAGAATAATTTGGAAAGTAAGCAAACAGGAACCAACAATTACCTGCAACTAAACCTAAAAGGGCCAAAATCCAATACCGCAGGTCTTGGAACAAAAGTGGCGGTTCGGTTTGCAGATGGAACTTTCCAGTATTATGAGCATCAGTTGAATAGGGGGTACCTATCCACTGTGGAAAGTATAGCACACTTTGGTCTTGGACCGCAAAAAACAATAGAATCGCTCGAAGTGTTATGGCCCGATGGGAGATATCAAACAATAAAAAATATAGAGGTCAATCAAAAGTTGACCATTGATCATAGCGAGTCCAAATCCATAGACCGACAAGAGCTGGCATTTCCTTTGGCTCCTAAACAAACCAAGCCAATATATCAGGAAATTTCTGACCAGATTGGTGTTGACTACGTTCACAAAGAGATGGATAAGGCCGATTTTTATGTGCAGCCAACCCTTCCGCACAAACTGACCCAAAATGGCCCAAGTTTAGCAAAGGGCGATATAAATGGTGATGGTTTTGAGGACTTTATCGTTGGAAGCTCATCTGGGTACTCACCTATGATTTTTACCCAAAATTCAGATGGGAGTTTTACAGGAAAACCTTTGTTCGAAGATGAAGGTAACAAAAAGCGGGAGGAAACAAGTATTTCCCTTTTTGATCTGGACAACGATGGTGACCTGGATATATACATGGTGGCGGGTAGTAATGAGTTCGATTTGGACTCACCGTACTATCAAGATTACCTTATGATCAATCAAGGAAATGGAAAATTCGAAAGATCAACGGATAAATTGCCAAAAATAAATTCAAGTGGTTCCGTAGTGGAAGCGGAGGATTTTGATGGTGACGGCTACGTGGATTTATTTATAGGTGGGCGTACTCCTTTTTCCCAATATCCAAAACCAGATGATTGCTATCTATTGAAAAATGAAAAAGGAAAACTGGTCGATGTGACCGATGCCTACAGTAAAGAACTTAGAAAACCAGGGATGGTCACCGATGCTAAATGGGCCGATTTAAACAATGATAATCTAAAGGATTTGATTTTGGTGGGAGAGTTTATGCCCGTGACCGTTTTTATAAATAAAAAAGACTCTTTTCAAAGGATGGATCAAACCGGGATGCAACAACTTTCTGGATGGTGGGAATGCGTGTTGGCCCAAGATTTTGATAATGACGGAGATGTGGATTTGATTGCTGGAAACTTAGGAAAAAACAATTTGTACCAGCCATCACAGGAAAGGCCCGTTACCATGTTAGCTAAAGACTTTGATAATAATGGAGCCATTGACCCTATAATGTTCGCTTACTTTAAAGGCAATTTTGGCGATACCGTTTACAACCCCTATCCAGTTAATTTTTGGGGTGACCTAATAGGACAAAGTCCCCTGTTCAGGAAAAAATTCAACTATTTTAGGGAGTATGCCAAAACTACCAAGGACAACCTGTTCACTCCAGAACAGCTCGAAGGAGCAGATGAGCTCATGGCGAACCATGACCAAACCACCTATTTTGAAAATGATGGAACTGGACAATTTAAAATGGGAAAACTTCCTTGGGAGACACAATCGGCACCAATCAAATGTATGATAACCACTAATACAGGAAACACTGCGACCGACATTCTAATGATAGGGAACGATTTTGGCAATGAGGCTTTCATTGGAAGGTATGATGCTTTCAATGGAGGAATATTGTTAGGCGATAACACAGGAGGTTTTGAATTTAAGAATGCCGAGGAAAGTGGTTTTAAGGTTACCGGAGACGCTAAGGATATGGTACAGGTGGAAAGAGCTGGAGGGGGAGACCCTTACATTGTGGTAACACAAAATAGGGGCAAGGCTTTGGTATTTACCAAAACAAAATAACTTTTTAGTCGAAACTAGATAAACATGGTTTACTCTTTTGAGTGAGCAAACCATGTTTAGTTATATGCTATTTGCTAAGGCCTGCTTGAGCCAATGTAATCAATAAGGCTAGTTGAATAGACTCATCTCCTTCCTCATCGTTCAAGTACCATTCGTGTAGGGAATGGGCCCCACCACCTTGTCCGCCTCGACCAATGCAGACCGCGGGTATTCCTTTGGCAACAGGGATGTTGATGTTGGTGGAACCACGACCCAGTCTAGGGGTTTCTCCAAAGAACTTGGTGGCTGCCATGGTTCTCTGGACCAAGGGCAGGGAAGCTGGCAATTCTCCCGATGGCCTGTCGCCAATTTTAATAAGTTCGTAAGTAACTCTCCCTCGCACACCGCTGGCATTATACGCTGCAATTGCTTTTTTCACGGATTCCTTGAAAATGATTTCGATTTCATCAAGATTTTTAGGGTCAATGGCTCGCATATCCACTTCCATCCACGATTCAAACGGAATTGAATTGACGGAAGTTCCTCCACCGATCCTGCCCACATTGAAGCTTGTTTTAGTAACGTCGCCAGAAGTATATTCCCAAGCATTTTTTGAAAAGATATCAATGGCTTTGCCCAAAGCATGGTGAGGATTGGCCAGTCCAAAAGCCCCCCAAGAATGGCCACCTTTTCCCTTGATGAGCAATTTATACCTTTTGGAACCCAATCCCGCATTGCTAATTCTGCCGAGACTACCGCCATCTATGGCAATCCAGGAATCAATATCTAGTCCAGATTCGTTAAACATATATTTCATACCACGGAGGTCACCGAGACCTTCTTCGCCGACAGAGCCAACAATGAGCAGGTCTTTTTCGGTTTTTATTCCAGATTTGTTCATGGCCTTTAGCATACTGATCAACATCGCAAGACCTCTGGTATCATCTCCGATTCCGGGCGCTTTAAGTGTATCTCCGACCTTTTTTACCGTAACATCCGTTCCTTCTGGAAAAACAACATCCAAGTGAGCGTCCACACCAAGATAGCCTGGCTCACCGGAAGTTCCTTTTCGTAATCCGATTACATTTCCGACTTTATCCGTCCACAGGCTATCCACTCCGGCTTCTTCCAACATCTTGGCAAAAACTTTGCCTCTTTCGTCTTCCATAAATGGAGGGGCCAACACTTCTGTCAAGGTGATCAAGTCTTGAGTCGTTTGTTGTTTTTGAGATTTTATAATGTCAAAAGCTTTTTCGACCTCTTTTTTCTTAGTCAAGCGTTCTACTTCTTTGGAATACTTTTTTTCGATTTCTTGAGCCATCATTGTATGGCCAAATAAAGCAAACGTCAAAACTAGGCCTAAGGTGATTTGTTTCATAATTGAAGTTTTAGTGGTTCGTTTCAAAGGGTAAACTTTAGAGTTTTGATTGTGATGTGTCCATGCTTCTTAGTTTGGCAAATGCCTTTTGGAGTCTTTTGGTTGTTTTGCCAATATTGTCGTTTTCATAAAATTGATGCTCACCTAATATGGCAATGGATGCAATCTGGGTCGTGGTACCTGTAAAAAATGCTTCGTCCATGTGTTTAATTTCGTCTTTGGCAATAGGTCTTTCGATTACTGAAATATCAAGATTTTGACAAAGTTCCAGTACAATCATCCTAGTAATACCGTTCAAAATATGATTGTCAGCAGGATGAGTGATTACGGTTCCATTCTTTACAAAAAAGATGTTGGTGTGCGAGCCCTCCGAAATCATACCATCACGTACCAACGCAGCTTCATCGGCCAAATGGTCCATTGCTGCTTCATTGGCCATAATATTTCCCAGCAGGGAGATGGATTTAATATCACATCGATGCCATCTAAAATCTGGCTCCAAGATAGCTTTTATATGTTTTAGGTTGATGGTGGGAAGCACATAGGGAAGCGCATACATCATCACGCTTGCAGGAACATCTTTTGGGTAGGAGTGTTTCCTTGGAGCTGTCCCACGGGTTACTTGCATATAGATCAAACAAGATTTTTCCGTGAGACCCGAGGCTTTGAGAAGTGGTTCCAATGCATCATCAATATTTTTGACATCGTAGGATATACCGATTTTATTCAAATTGTCCTGTAATCGGTCCAAGTGGGCCTTTTTGTAGAATATACCGTTCTCCAATTGTACCATAACTTCGTAAATGCCGTCTCCGAACAAAAAACCTCGATCAAAAACTGATATTTTGGCATCTTCGGCAGATACGATTTCTCCATTCAAAAAGACTTTTTCGGGAAAATTTCCTTTTGGCAGCATGCAAGGTTGGTTTTTAACGTAAAGAAAACATTTGGTATCCCCCTACGTATTTGTAATGTGTGAAGGTAGTGGATATTTGCCAAAAGTAAAACCAAGTGCCCATTATCTATGGATACTTGGTTTTGACTAGGGGAATTATGAGGATTGACCTTTAAAAATTTCAAAATCATATCCATGGCCACAATTGGATTACCGCTTACATTATCTTTGGACGTTCTCCATATTTTCATTTTTTTCAACAATGATAAAATCCGAACGTCTATTGAGCAAATGTTCTTGCTCACTGCACTTGACACCGTTGGAGCATCTATTTTTCAATCGATATTCCCCATAACCGTCGGCACTTACAATTCTGCCATGATCTATACCCTTGGATATTAGATATCTCATGGTCGATTTGGCCCTATCGTCCGATAGTTTAAAATTATATTGGTCACTACCTCTAGAATCGGTATGGGATTCGATTTTTATTTTGATGCCTGGAAACTCCCTCATGGCGTAGAGCACTTTTTCCAGCTCTATTTCCGCTCTAGGGGTGATATCTGATTTGTCATATTCAAAATAAATGGGGTTCACCTTAATTTTTTCAACGTCTCCTTCCTTTACAACTAGGCTTTCAAAAGGAGTGAGGTAGATCATATTTTCCTCGGAGGGTTCTTGAGGGTTTTCTCCGGTAATGATGCTTACTTCCTCTTTAGTGAAACGGGGTTTAGAGAATACAAGTTTATTCTCTTTGTTACAAGGCAGCGTAATGTTGAAGTAGCCATTACCATCCGTTTGAAGCGCACTTACAAATCCAGTTGCGCCATCGTAAAGTTCAATTTTGGAAAGAGGTATGGGATCCCCTGTATTTTTGTTCAAGACATAGCCGGAATATACTAGGCAGTCCACTGGTTTGGCTTTATTTATCTGGTAAATGTCGTCATCCCCAGCGCCTCCGAATCGGTTGGATGCAAAAAAGCCAAGGTCCTTTTTAGCATTGTAGATAAGGGAAAAGTCATCCATGTTTCCATTGATGGGCTCACCCAAATTACTAGGCAAATCAAACTTGTTTTCTGATAAAATAGTGGAGCCAAAAACATCCAACCCACCAAGGCCATAATGCCCATCAGAAGCAAAATAAAGCGTATCACCATCTACAAAGGGGAACATTTCACGCCCCTTGGTATTTATCTGTTTCCCCAAATTTTTTGGTGGCGATATGGCATCCCCTTCCATTCCAATTTCTACCACATAAATATCACTGTGCCCATATCCGCCGGGCATATTGGAGGTAAAGTATAGGAATTTACCGTCCGAACTTATTGCAGGATGGCCGCAGGAATAATCTTTACTATTGAACGATAGTGATGTAACCTCAATAAGCTTGTTCTGATAAATACTACCTTTTAAGATTTGCATATTGGATAGACCATCGTTGTTGGCGTTCAACTTGTTCTTTTTAATGTAGTTTCGGGTAAAATATACGGTCTGTGACCCCGGAGCGAAGGCTACATTGGAGTCGTGGAAATCTGAGTCCATGTTGTCCAAGAACTTTTCTGGAACATAATCAGCAACGTTCGGGTTGGTCAGGTACACATCCAGATAAGGTTGATTGTTCCAAGGATATATCTTACCGCTGGACCTTAAAGTGTCCCTTGCCGATGCAAAAACTAGCATATCGTTGAACATTGCCGGGGCGAAGTCGGATTTTTTACTGTTAAAGTCCAATTTTTTGATTTCGAACTTTGGATTTTCCTCCTTAAGACTTTCCAATTGTTCCTTTTGTGCCAGAATCATATTCAACCTATCTTGATCGGAAGAATAAAAGTCCTTGAGCAACTGATCCGCTTTTTGGGGTTCCATACTGGCTTTTAAACATTGTACAAGTTTTATAATGTTGCTTTCGCCCACATTTTGTCCTTGCATGGCATGGAGTTTCATGTACCAATCCTTTGCATTTTGGTACTCGCTCATATTAAAATGGGCATCGGCCAATCGCTGGATAACGTGAATGGAAGTTTTTCTGTCTTCGGAAGCAAGATCGTTGTAAAGTGTAATTGCTTTTTCAAACTTGAACTCATCGAAGTATTGATCGGCCCTATCCAATTTGCTCTGGGCGAGGCCCGCTATTGAGTAACCGAGAACTATAAGTAGTATTATTTTTTTCATGATGCGATTTTTTAAAAGAATCGGGGTGATAATGCTCTTTTGTTCCTATCAAAAACAGTGAACTTAAGAATGATTTCATGGGACCCATCATTATAGTTTTCGAGTCCTGTCAAAGAGTAATCATAGGCATAGCCAATAAAGAACTTGCTGCCCAAATGAAAACCGGCCAATGCACTTAGCGCATCGTCGTATCTGTAGGCCAGACCAAGGTTCACTTTTTCCTGAATCAAGAAGTTGGCCGAGATGTCCACTGTTAGGGGTGCCCCTGCTATATGTTTTGTAAGCAGTGCTGGTTTGAACTTTAAGGATGGGGATAGGTCAAACACATAGCCTCCCATAAAATAATATTGACTTTTTCTATCGGTTACTTCACGGTCATCATCATTGTATATTTCTGAGTTCAGAAAGTTATCTGTCGAAGCTCCCAAATACCAATGGTCGCTATAAAAGAATGCCCCAAACCCAACGATGGGCCTTGTCTTGTTCAGGTTTTCGCTAAAAACAGGGTCCAAATCGTCATTAAAGACCCCTTTGGACCAGTCAATGCTCAGGATATCGGCACCTGCATTGATTCCAAGGGATAGTTTTGTGCTTGCCCCGGTGGTAAGTTCATAAGCAAAATGTCCGTTTACGCGAACATTGTTGGATGCTCCGATATTATCGTTGATCGCTGTTAATCCGAGCCCTATTTTTTCACCAGTCCTTCCCTGAACGGTAAAGGATTGGGTTTCCGGGGCCCCGTCCAAACCTACCCATTGCGAGCGGTACAGGACATTTGCCTCGAAGTTGGCAGATGTACCGGTATATCCGGAATTGAGTACAGTGGTATTGTACATGTACTGTGTGTACTGTGGGGCTTGCTGTGCTGTTGTGCCAAAGTGAGCCAAGACTATGCACAGAGAAGCAACCATTTTATATTGAATGTTCTTTATCATAATTGATGGAATTGATTTTTAATATTGGGACTACCTGGCGAGTTGTAACCAGCCTACAAGGTTACGGTCCAGTTCTGGAATGTTGATTACATAATAATATGTTCCAGAAGGAAGATGGTCTCCTTTGTTCAGGATTCCGTTCACATTTGCTATACCGTCCCAAGTGTTGCGATAATCGACCGCTTTGAACACAGTATTTCCATTCCTGTTAAAAACTTCAATGGTATTGGAGTAGTCTTCAATGCATTCAATTTCAAAGAAATCGTTGAAGCCGTCATTGTTGGGCGAAAACTCATTGTATACCCGTAGGCAAAACTCCTCATCCAATACCTCTCCACATTCTATGGTCGCAATATCCAATTGAAATGAATCTGTAGATGTACAAGAAACAGGATCGTCGTATGCTACACTGATGGAATTATTATCAAGGCTGTTCCAAGTAACGGATACAAAATCATCGGATGTGCCGCCACCATCAACAACAGTGCCTCCGGTAACCGTCCATGTGTAATTCTGTTTTCCACTTTCGGTGGTATAGGTGTACTCTTCATTCAAGCACGTATCCTCGGATTGGCCGCTAACGGTAATTGGTTCCCCTTCTTCCACCAGCACGGATACTTCCAATAACGATGTACTTTCGCAGCCTTCTGGACTTACATTGGAAACGAAATAGGATTCTTGGTCTACAAGTGGTGTGGATGGGTCAAGAAGATTATTTCCTTCGGCATCCGAATAGAACAGGACACTGGATTCGTTGACTTGAAGGTCAGCCAGTGTTGCATTTTCACTTGCACAAAAAGTTTGTTCAGTTTCGCTAGTGGTTGGAGCCGGGGGATCAATAAGGTTTACTGAAATGCCTACACGCACCAGTACTTCAATGGGAACATCCAAGATTCCAGCAAAGTATACTTCGCCGTCAACCAAGGGTGTGCTAAGGTCTAGGGCAAGGTCAGCATCAAGACTATCAAAGAAGAGTACATCGTTCACATTGACCACTAAATCCAGTAGGGTGGGATTGTCCGATGCACAGAATGTCTGAACCAAATCATCGATGATCAAATCAGGGATGTCGATTTCGATGCCCCCGGTCAGTGTACACAGGCCAGCATCCACAAATACATCAATGGTGCTATTGGCATCCAAGGATAGGTCTATACCGTTCACGTCTACACTGAAATCCAGATTTGTATCCAAGACGCCATTAAAGCTCTGTCCGTTTACGTTTAGGATAATGGCATCGCCAGGACTGGCATCGCCACTTATACTTCCAGAGACATTAAATGTAGGGTCCAGTTGAAAAATATCCGCCAGTATATCCAGAGTGATTTCTGGTGTGGCATCTATGGAGATACTTGCTCCCGAGTCCACAATTTCCACTGTTGTGGATTGTAGATCTCCAGCAGGATTTTCACAGCCTGCGGATGATTCGGTCACTCGTACAAAATAGTTGTATGGGCTACCAGCTTCATCTAGTCCGGTAATAGTGAGTGATCCATCTTGGGGGTCAATGGAATAGTTGACCGAACCAACGGTAAGTCCATCGGTAATTTCACTGGTCGCATTGACATCGAAAAACCAAGTGTATGTTCCATCAATATCGCTTGACGGGATCAGTACCACATCGTTGGATGAACATATAGGTGATTCATCTCCAGAAATGTCTATATCGGCGGCTGTAGGAATATCCACGACATTTACCTCTACTGGAATTCTTGGTGACTCTTCTGGACACGCTGGATCTGCAGAAGCAACAAAATAGGTAGTGCTGGAAGTTAAAACAGGGGTTGTGTATGGATCACCTGAATTTACCGTAGCCAAAAGTGTACCACCAGTCTGTGCATTGTACCATCTTAATTCAGCTCCACCAACCGTTGTGGCGACCAAATCAACAGATTCTCCTGAACAGATGCTCACGTCTTGGGAATCGGCATCCAAATCGGGCAATGCAGGAGCACGAAAAACCTCATATAGATTGATGGATTGTGCAATGTCAACATTCAATAGCGACGATAGGCGAAGTGTAATTCGATTGGCCTGACCAGTGGGATCTATGGGTATGGTAGCGACTTGACCTCCTTCCAAAAGCCCTAAAAGGTCCAAATCCAGTAATGAGGAAAGGCTTCCGTTAAAGGTAGGTGAGTTAGAACCATTTTGTGCAATAACCTGTATGTTGTTTGCCAATCCCAAGCTCAATAGTGATGGATCAATGGCGAGTTGGATATAAAAATTGTCACCAGACTGGGAAAGGGATTCGAAATATATAGTTTGTTCAATGCTCGCAGCTACACCGAGAACACCGAGACCTATTTCGGAAGCTGTATTTGGGTCACCATCTATGGCCAAGTGTGAATCTGTGACACCGGCCCCTCCCAATCCCAATAGGTCCAAGGAAAGACCGCTCCCATCAAAGGAGGTGTAGCTTGGTGTTCCGCATACATTGGGGTCACTACCGGAAAAAGCTCCGAATACATCCAAAGCCCGAGTGTTGAACAAACCAAGGATAGCACCTATTTGGTTATCGATCCTGACGCGGTTATAATCCGCACTAGGGGATATGGCCAGAAAAAAATCGTTGTTGGCATCCGTTACGACTCTAAGTTGATCTGACGAAAAAGCATTGTTACTTCCTGATGATTCCTGTAGTAACATGGCGCCATTGTTACTTATGGTTACCGTAAATTCTTGATTTCCTATAAGGACCGTTCCTAGGACATCAGCCAATAGTCCCCCTAAACTACCTCCCAAAAGCGAAGGCAGTAGGTCATCTTCTGTATCAATTTTAACAAACGATTGTGTATTCGATGGTAATGTAGATGGGAATTCTAACTCTAAATGTCCATCATAAGCTCCTGCACCAAGAGCAAGGCCTGAGCTTGCCCTGATAGTGGCTTGGGTAGAAAGGTTCCCGTCAATTGCATTAGCAGAATTGTCAACTTCATTTTCGCTATTGACGGTTGTCGCGAAGGTTTGTGCTCCTACTGTCCAATTAATAGACAAGATTAAAATAGTAAATAAGCACTTTTTTAAGCAAAGTAATACTTGATCCATAAAAAAATGTTTTAATTATTGTTTAAAACGTAATTATATGTCAAATATTTTAAATTGTAGGAAAAAACTCGTTATTAAATAGGAAAAATGAATAAATAACTGATATTCAACGTTTTCGTGTAAATACGCATAAAATCTGGTAATACAGGGAAATCAGATATTAAATATTTTGATAAAAAATATGTAGGAAAATATTTTTAATAAAGAAGGAGTTAGACTATCTGTAAAACATTTGGGTGAAGTAAAAAACACCTTTGTCATTTAATTTTGCACTTACCGCAGTGAACTTATAATTACCCTCAATTGCTTTACGGTGCGAATCACTTTTTAGCCAGGCATTGACCACACCTTTAGCCGTAACAAAATTTCGTCCAACAATTTCTGATACGTAGTTGGCTTTGGCCGCTATGGTAAGGTCAGAGGATCTTCGGTCAAAATTATCATGACTGATTTTATTTTTATCAATCATATCCATGGTGTGCTCAATAGCAAAATCGTAGGCAATTTTGTCAAATTCAAGTGTACTCAAACCAATTGAATCCCTATGCTGGTTGACAAGGTCAAGAATCTCCATCTCCATGGGTGATAATTGAGATTCGTAGTGAAAAGTTTCTACATCCTCTACAGAATCTGTGGAGCAAGAAACAACAAAAGTAAACACCATTAAAACACCTAATATTCTGCTAAATCCTTTCATAATCTTAAAATTCGGGTGCAAAAGTATTGAGTAATAAATGCTTGGCAATATGGTTTTTAAGGAGTTTTTTGAACAGTTTTTATTTGACGTTGAATTGCGTTAAGCTATTCTTAAACCGGTATTTCATCGGTTGATCATAGCCTTATGACCAAATTGTAAAAGCTGTGTTTTGAATTGTGGAAAACTTTGATTTTTTATTCAGTTTTTGCGTACTTCACAACTTAAATACTACTTCTATGGTCATTTTTGTTGATATGGATGAGGTTATTGCAGATGCTTATACCGCCCATCTGGAAATTTACAATCAGGAGTTTAACGCCCAAGTAAAAATTGAGGACTGTTTTGGTAAGGAATTTTGGCAAACCGTTCCCGAAATTCATCAAGAATCCATTAAAGGCCATACAAGGCGCGATGGATTTTTTGCCGGTTTAAAGGTGATGCCCGACAGTCAAGAAGTACTCGAAGAATTGAGCAAGAAACACGAGGTATATATAGCATCCGCAGCGATGGAGTTTCCACAATCTTTACGGGAAAAATCGGATTGGCTGGATGCACATTTTCCATTTATTCCATGGCAAAATAGAATACTGTGTGGTAACAAACATATTTTAAAAGGCGATGTCCTTATAGATGATAGAAGCAAAAACCTTGATTTTTTTGATGGTAGGTCAATTATGTTTACCTCTCCACATAATACCAATGTCACATCATTTGAGAGAGCGGATACTTGGAAGGATATAGCGGAGAAACTTTTGTAAATTGCAATTACAATGCAAAACAAACTATCCCGGTTTTTTATTTTTTTCGCAGTATTGATGCTTCAGGCCTGTGCCGGACAATCCCATTTAGTTCAAGATGAGCTGGAAACCGTTACCAAAGAACATTTAAAATACTACCTCTACTATCCTGAGGATTATTTTAAATCCGAAAACAAAGAATTCGGCCTATTGCTCTTTCTTCATGGAGGAGGTGAGTCGGGCAGGAATGTTGAGGAAATCAAAGATACTGGCCCGCCCAAAATGTTGGTTGAAGGCAAACAATTTCCATTTTTAATACTTGCCCCACAGAACCCACATGCACAAAAGTGGTGGAATACCGATGCGGTCGTCCAATTGTTGGATTCTGTAACGCAAGCCAACCGGGTGGATAAGAACAGGATTTATTTAACAGGATTGAGTAGGGGAGGTAGTGCCTCTTGGGAGCTGGCGACCCAATACCCCGAAAAGTTTGCCGCCATGGCGGTGGTCTGCGGCATGACGCCCCTGCCTTACGCCCATTGGATAGACAAAGAAATGCCCATATGGGTTTTCCATGGGGATAAAGACGATGTAATCAATGTGGAGGAGTCCGATAAGATGGTCGATAAGTTACGTGAAATGGGATACGATGTTCGCTATACAAGATATAAGGGCGTTGGCCATAATGCATGGGACAGAGCATACACCACAGATTCATTGTATACATGGTTGGCCAGCAAAAAACGAACTAAATAAACCCTATGAAATATTCAATTGTTTTATTCTCAATTCTTCTTACCATAAGTTGTAATCAAAGAAAAAAGACCGATCAAAACAATACTGCGGAAGTTGAGACGGGAATCGTTATGGATTCTATGTCCAAAGATTCTATCATAAAGGTTGACAAGCCCAAACTAGAAACCTTTGAAGGGCTGCCAGATACCACTTTTGTAAGGCTCGCTGACTTTAGCGAGGATTTTGCCTATGATATGCGCTATGCGACAGAGAATAATTTCCTAAAGGCCAAAGTTTACGATTGTGCCGAGTGTTTCACCCGGGTAAAAACAGCAAAAGCATTGATACAGGCCAACAAGGATTTTATGGAAAAAGGTGTCAAAATCAAATTTTATGATTGCTACCGACCCAACTCCGTACAATACAAAATGTGGGAAATAGTGCCCAATCCTCAATATGTTGCCAATCCTGATAAGGGCTCTATTCACAATAAGGGTGGGGCCGTGGACATTACGTTAGTGGACATGGACGGCAAAGAACTGGATATGGGGACTGACTTTGATTACTTTGGAAAAAGGGCCTATCACGATAACATGGATTTACCACAAGATATATTAGACAACCGGAAACTACTTAAGGAAACCATGGAAGCACATGGTTTTTGGTCCATAAGAACCGAGTGGTGGCATTACAATCTATCCGCAGCCTCCAATGATCCAGTGGCCAATTTTAAATGGGAATGTAATCAATAACCATTTCAACTTTATAAAAACACTTAAAAAATCAACCTTAGTTATAATATTAATTTCAGTTGGAATGTCGGCACAAGATACCATAATGCCACTTTGGCCAAAATCCATACCTAATCAACATCAATCTAATGGAGAAGAGGTGATAAGTAAATCTGATGATGGTATTCTTTGGGTGACAAACGTTCAAGAACCTACATTGGAAGTGTACCTTCCTTCAAAAAGAAACATGACCGGACAGGCAGTGATTATTTTCCCAGGGGGCGGATACGCTGGTCTTGCATATGATTGGGAAGGAACCGATATAGCCAAAGTGTTGACGACAAAGGGGATAGCTGGCATTGTGGTAAAATACCGATTGCCCGGGTCCAAATCCATTTCCGAAGGTAAACATGTTGTCCCATTACAGGATGCGCAACGCGCTATTAGATTGGTCAGGTCCAAATCCGATGAGTGGAACATCGATTCCAAAAAAATTGGAATAATGGGATTTTCTGCTGGCGGGCATTTGGCCTCAACTTTGGGGACACACTATAATGAAAGTGTTTACAAAAGGCAGGATGAAGTTGATGATTTATCCGCCCGTCCAGATTTCATGGCGTTGATTTACCCTGTGATTACGTTAGGGGAGCCAAGTACCCATACAGGTTCCAGGGTTTCGCTGCTGGGTGAGGATGCAGCTGATGAATCAGTGAATTATTTATCCAACGAAAAACATGTGCAAGCTAATACTCCGCCTACTTTTTTACTGCATGCAATGGATGATGGTGCGGTTCCCGTGGAAAATTCCATCATGTTTTTTGACGCTTTGAGGGAGCACAATGTTCCGACTACCATGCATGTGTACCCAACAGGTGGCCATGGGTTTTCTCTTGCATTGAAGGACCAAAAGTTGAAAGGTTGGATAGACCTCTTTTTTGATTGGGTGGCCAATCTGGACTAGTCCTGTATTTTTTCGCAATTCAATACTAACAATGAATCATCGATGGATTTGGTGAAGAAAAGGTATCTGTTCCCACCATCCTTTATTTTATGTTTTTTACGGATTTCGGCCACTGATATGGGAAAATTACGTGTCGTAATATTTGCTTTGGCCACGTCCATTGATTTAACTGATTTTTTTGAGTAAGGCAGTGCTTTGATGATTTTAAATCTTCTGCCGGGAAAGTCGATGATTTTATCCGACGAGTACAAATGGGAATGAGGATGTAATTTGGCAAGGTTGTAGCTTTTTCCAACAGATTTGAACCCTCCTGATTTTAAAATTGCGGCATTGGGCTCATACAAGTAGGATGATGGTTTGCCAAAATCAGCTTGGGAATCTTGCTCTTGCTCCAGTTTAAAATCGAAGGTCTCTTCCTGTACCGGGGTTGCGTTAATGGTTCTTATTTTGATACTTCCATGGTACTCCTTTTCCAAAACAAACAAAAGTTCCTTTACTTCATTTTGAACGGCGACCACATGAACTTCCTTCACAAAATTCAATTCTTCAACACCCAATTTTATATCCAAAAGCGGAGAAGTTTTTACCAGTATATTTTGGGTTTTTTGAAAAAGTAAGGGGAGATGTTCGGGTAGGTTGGGCAGACAATCTTCCAACAAAAATACTTTTCCTTTTGCATCATTTCTTCGAGAAGGATCTACGTATATCCAATCAAAATTATAGGAGGAATTTTTTAAGAATTCAATACCGTCCTCAGCCAGACATTCAATATTTTTTTGTCCTAAAACTTTAAAATTATGGTGTGCAATTTCACTCAAATCCTTGTTGATTTCGCAGTGAAAAATGGTGGTGATTCTTTTGGAAAAAAAGTAGCTGTCAACACCAAACCCTCCGGTAACATCCAAGAGTGATTTTCCATCTGTTAACCTAGCTTTATATGTTGCGGTTGTCTCTGAGCTGGTTTGCTCAATATTCAGTTTGTTCGGATAATAAATGTTGGCCGTTCGGAACCACGTAGGGAGTTTGTTCTTGCACTTTTTCTTAGCTTCAATCTGCTCGGCTAGCTCTTTTTGCAGAATTCCTTCAAAAATAGGTTTCGCCAGTAAAACTGACACGATGTCAGTTGAAATATTTTTTAGTATAAATTCCTGTGGACCAGTATTTAAAATTAGTTTATTCAAACTAAAACTATAGGTTTTTAGTTAGTTTTTTAACAAAGGAGTTTTCGGCTAAAAACTCCTTCAAAATTACTTTGATCGCTGTATATCCAGGAACAGCAACAACCATTCCCACCACGCCAAAAAGAAGTCCGGCGATGATAATGATCAAGAAGATTTCCAACGGATGCGATTTAACACTTGTGGAAAAAATAAAGGGTTGGGAGAAGAAATTATCGATCAATTGTCCCACGGTCAAACCTATTAAAACATACATCGCTTTCGGGAGAATTACGGTGCTGAAATCGGCATCGATAAAAGTGGTCATTGTTAAAAGAACCATAGTTACCCCGCCTATGATCGGACCTATGTATGGAATGATGTTGAAAAGGGCACAGAGGAACGCGATCACGATTGCGTTTTCAACGCCTACAATCAACAGCGAAATAGTGTAGATTACAAAGAGAATGAACAGTTGTAATAGGATACCGGCAAAATATCTTGAAAGTAAATTATTGATCTTGTCAACGGATTTTACCAGATTACTTTCCTTGTCATCGGGAACAAAAGTCAGAATACCGTTTTGCATCAATTTACTGTCCTTTAAAAAAAAGAAAGAGATGAAGAGCACTGAAAATAGGCCAATGCTAAAATTGCTCAAAACATTGACTATGGAATTGATGAAGTTGGGAATAAACTTTAGATCCAGTCCCTTGAGCACGTTTTCTTCAATCTTGGATTCGTCAAGCATATTGTTCACACTTCGTGTGGATGCTCCAAAATAATCCAATGTTTGAAGGTACAGCGAATTAAGATCGTTTTTGAGCGTTTCCATATCCAATAGGGAAAGGTTTTTGCTCTGTTCGGCAACAAGCGGGATAAATAGCGCAAGTATTCCCAAGAAAAGGAACAACATAAATATCATGGTGATCACGACCGCAAATGTGTTGGGAAATTTCAGCCTGTCCCTCAAAAACCTGACAACAGGGCGCCCCAGCAAGGCTATTACGGCCGCTATGGCCAAATAGGCCAATACGGACTGTATTTTATAAAAGAACCAGCAAATGAGTACTGCACCTACCATTATGGCTACTGCCCTCAATATTCCGTTGGCTATTGTTTTTGAGTTCATTGATCAACCTTTAAATACATATTCGATTATGTTTGACCCCATTTGAAGAGCCTTTGTCCTAACTTCTTCAGGGTCGTTATGTACGGTAGGATCTTCCCAGCCATCACCAAGATCGGATTCGTAGGTATACAGCAAAACAAGTCGTCCCTTTTCAAAGATGCCGAACGCCTGTGGACGCTTGCCGTCGTGTTCATGGATTTTAGGCAATCCATCGGGAAAAGTGAACTTTTGAGAAAAAATGGGATGGTCTACCCCAAGCTCTTCCAATTGCCTGTCCGGAAATAGTTTTTCCAGTTCCCTTTTTAAATAGGGTTCCATACCGTAGTTGTCATCAATATGCAGAAACCCACCGGATAAAAGATAGGTCCGTAAATTTTGGACTTCATCATCATTAAAAAACACATTTCCATGGCCGGTCATGTGCAAAAAGGGATATTTGAATATGGAAACGCTTCCTGCCTCAACAGTTTCGGGTTGCACATCTATTTTGGTGTCTATGTTGGTGTTGCAAAACTCAATCAGGTTGGGTAGTGCCGTGGGGTTCGAATACCAATCGCCACCACCTCCGTATTTGAGAATGGCTATTTGCTGACCAATGGACATATTTAATGCAAATAGTACCAGCAAAACCATAAAAATGAAATTCTTTTTCATGAAGAGTGGTTAACCGACCCTAAAAATAGGACAATCATTTGTAAAAAAATGAAGTGTTTCTCTTTAGTTGTTGATAATCGCAACGGTAGTACAAGCCACAATGGCAGCAGTCTCGGTACGGAGTCTATTTTGGCCTAAGGAAATGGGGACATAGCCCTTTTCTTTGGACAAATCGATTTCTTCCTTTGAGAAGTCACCTTCGGGACCGATAAGTATGGTGACATCGTTATCAGCGATAACTCTTCGTTTTAATTCCATCTTTTCCCCGTTCTGGCAATGTGCAATGAACTTGAAGCCCACAGAAATATTTGTTTCCATGAATTCTTTATAAGAAATGGGTGGATTGATCTTGGGTAAAATGGTTTGCAAAGATTGTTTCATGGCCGATTGCAGCACTCTTTCCATCCGTTCCAGTTTGATGGTCTTTCTTTCGGAATGGTCACAAATGATAGGAGTGATCTCATCCACGCCAATTTCCGTAGCCTTTTCCAAAAACCATTCGTAGCGGTCGTTCATTTTTGTCGGGGCTACCGCCATGTGCAGTTTGTATCTCTTGGGAATGGTCCTACTTTCCGAAATAATGCGCACCTTGCACCTTTTTTGGTTCGCCTCCAAAATCTCTGCCTCGAAGAGGTAGCCTTTGCCATTGGTGATTTGGACTGTATCCCCTTCGGATTTTCTGAGCACCTTTACAATGTGTTTACTCTCGTCCGGAGGAAAAACAAATTGCTTGGCGCTATTGTCCAATTTGGCATTGTAAAAAAGTTGCATAGCTAAGGTTTAAATTAGTTAGCTGCCTATGGCATATCTTGCTTTGGCGGCAATATTTTGTTGGGTAAATTCCCCTTTATTGAATTTGAGGTAGCCCACAATACCGATCATGGCGGCATTGTCCGTGCAATACTCAAATTTAGGAATAAAGGTTTGCCAGCCCAAGTTTTCCTCAGCATCTCTTAATCTCCCACGGATTCCTGAATTGGCGGCAACTCCGCCACCAATGGCAATTTGGGTTATATTGGTCTGCTCAACAGCGATTTGAAGCTTTTCCATTAGTATTTCCAAAATGGTATACTGTACCGAGGCGCAAATATCGTTTATGTTCTCTGTCACAAAATCAGGGTTCTTTTGGGACTCGCGTTGCAAAAAGTAAAGAATACTGGTTTTTAATCCGCTAAAACTGAAATTTAGACCATCGACCTTTGGTTTGGGAAAGGTAAAGGCGGTCGGATTTCCCAGCTTCGCATATTTGTCGATGAGTGGGCCTCCCGGATAGGGCAGTCCCATTAATTTGGCACTTTTATCAAAAGCCTCACCAACTGCATCGTCCAAGGTCTCACCCAAAACCTCCATGGTAAAATGGTCGGTCACCTTTACAATTTGTGTGTGTCCACCGCTAATGGTCATGGCCAAAAAAGGAAAAGAAGGAGCCCTCTGCGCCTCATCTTCTATAAAATGGGCAAGAATATGTGCTTCCATATGGTTGACCTCGATCAAGGGAATGTCCAACCCAAGTGCCAAGGACTTGGCAAAAGAAGTCCCGACCAATAATGATCCCATAAGTCCGGGGCCTCTGGTAAATGCTATGGCAGATAGTTGTTTTTTATCGATATTTGCCTTGGCCAAGGCTTGGTGCACCACGGGAACAATATTTTGTTGATGGGCCCTGGATGCCAATTCGGGGACGACACCTCCATATTGCTTGTGGATTTCTTGTGTGGCTACAACATTGCTC
Organism: Flagellimonas chongwuensis; assembly: GCF_013376415.1. Taxonomy (GTDB): domain Bacteria; phylum Bacteroidota; class Bacteroidia; order Flavobacteriales; family Flavobacteriaceae; genus Flagellimonas; species Flagellimonas chongwuensis. Next base: position 172,726 of record NZ_WYET01000007.1, on the reverse strand, counting down.
AGTACTTTTGTATGGCAAAGTACGGCCGCCGAAGTATCATCGCAGGATGATTCGATTGCTAGAATATATTTTTTTGAATTTTCCACAGGTTTTGGAACAAAAATTGGTCATCAAAGGTAAAACATAAAAGCCCTATCAAAAAACTTCGTAAAATACTGTTGCGTATCCTAATGGCCATCATCCTTATTCTGGTTTTGGGGTCATTGGTGCTTTCCATGCCATCGGTACAGACCAAATTGGGAAAATATGCAACGGATAGGTTAAACGAGGAGTTTGGGACCAATATCCAAGTTGATAGGGTTAGTATATCGCTATTTAATTTAAATGCGGGGTTGAAAGGCGTTTATGTTGAAGACTATAAACAGGATACCCTCTTTTATATACGCAAACTCACCACCTCCATTCTAAACCTTCGGAACATGGCCAATAATAAAATGGAATTTGGCGATATGGAGTTGGACGGTCTTACCTTTAATTTAAAGACGTACAAAGACGAGTCTCAGACCAATCTGGATGTTTTTGTGGATAAGTTGGATGATGGGAAGCCCCGTGCCCCGGGCACTCCTCCATTTTTCTTGTCATCGGGAGAGGTAGAGATCCATAACGGAAAATTCAGGCTGGTCGATGAAAATTTGGAAGCTGCCGAAGTCTTGAACTTTTCCGAAATAGATATTCTGGCACATGATTTTGAAATCCTTGGTCCAGATGTTTCTTTAAAAATTGAAAACCTCTCCACGTTGGCCAAAAGGGGAATCCGATTGGAAAAACTTGCTGCCGATTTTCAATATACCACGGAATACATGCGTTTTGATTCCCTATTGATAGACACTGAGCAGTCCGAGCTCAAGGGGAATCTCGTGTTTAAATACAATAGGGAAGATCTTGCCAATTTTGTTGACCTGGTAGATATTGAGGCCAACTTTACGGAATCTACGGTTGCCCTGAACGAGGTAAATGCCTTTTTTGATGAGTTCGGACAGGACAAGATTGTGAATTTTACTGGGAATTTTAGCGGTAAACTTAATCAGCTTCAAGTAGATGATCTGTTTCTTTTTACGGACAATACAGGTATCAGGGGAGATTTTAGGTTCGACAACATGTTCAGCGAGCAGGCTCCTTTCGTACTTCGGGGCGATATAGATAACCTCACCTCCAGCTACTATCAGCTACGGAGCATCCTGCCCAAAATTTTGGGAGACAATATTCCTTCGTCCGTACAAAAACTCGGGCAGTTCACCGTCCGTGGAGATACTGAGATCACGGAGACCTCAATAGATGTTACTGTGAACCTGAATACTGCGGTAGGGGATAGTTATGTTGATTTGCAAATGACAAATGTGCAGACAATTGAAGATGCTTCTTACATTGGTTTTATATCCTTGATCGATTTTAATCTCGGAGAATTTATAGACAATGACCAATTGGGGCTGGCTTCGATGGACATGAATGTTGAAGGAAAAGGCTTTGTAGCAGAGAGTTTGAACACGGAGATTTCGGGTGATGTTTACAAATTTGAATTCAATGGCTACGAATACAATAAAATAAAAGTATCAGGTATCCTAAGGAATCAATTGTTCGATGGGGTCCTTCTCTGTAACGACGAAAACTTCAGATTCGATTTTCAAGGGTTGGCCAACTTTGGTGAGCGTGAGAACAAATTCAATTTTGTTGCAGCCGTCGATTACGCGGATTTAAAAGCCTTGAAATTCATCAACGATAGCATTTCAATTTTCAAGGGGCACGTTAACATGGATATCGAAGGCAACAATCTGGACGATATGGCCGGACAATTGCGATTTTCCAACACCACATATCAAAATAAAAATGACACCTATTATTTTGAGGATTTTAGTGTAGTATCCTCTTTTGATAGCGATACTATCCGTACCATAGAGATCAACTCCCCGGATATTATTACAGGATACATGAGGGGCAGCTTCAAGATCAACGAGCTGGGCCAATTGGTTCAGAACTCAGTAGGAAGCATTTATACTAACTATCAACCCTTCAAGATTTCCGATGGGCAATACCTCGATTTCAATTTTAGGATTTACAATAAAATCGTTGATGTGTTCGTACCAGAAATTGCTTTTGATGCAAACACGTTCATCCGAGGGGCCATTCGGGCCGACCAAAGCGATTTTAAGCTCACCTTTAGATCTCCCAGTATTGAAGCGTTTGGGAACAAGTTTGATAATATCGAATTAAAGATAGATAATAAAAATCCGTTGTTCAATACCTTCGTATCCGTTGAGGACATGTCCACGGTGTATTATGATATCAAGGATTTTAGCTTGATCAATACCACCTTGAAGGATACGCTCTTCTTTAGAACGGAGTTCAAAGGAGGGAGCGAGTTCAATGACAGTTATAACCTCAATTTTTACCATACGTTCAACGAGAACAATCGTTCGGTGATCGGTCTAAAAAAATCGGATGTGAGTTTTAAGGGCAATACGTGGGTACTTAACAAAAATGGAAACGACAAGAACAAGGTCATCTTCAATAGTTCCTTGGACAGCATCCGGATAGAGGATGTGGTGATGGACAACAATAACGAGGAACAGATTCGGTTAAGGGGCGAGTTGGCAGATTCGACATATAAGGATTTAGATCTTCAGTTCAAATTGGTTTCCCTCAACAAGATCACTCCGACTATAGATAGTTTAAAGCTCAATGGAGAAGTAGAGGGGTTTCTCAACATTTTGCAGAAAGATGGCAACTATTTGCCCACCTCCAGCCTAAATATCAAAAACTTTACCGTCAACGATATGCGAATGGGTGATTTGGAGGTCGGAATCTATGGGAACAACGATCTTACCGAATTTGGTGTCAGTACTTGGCTGAATGATGATGGAAAGGAACGCATGAGCGTAAATGGTAGGGTAACCAATATCAACAACAAACAGGAACTTGATCTAACGGCCAATTTTAAGGATTTTGCCATGGAACCCTTTAAACCATTGGGACAAGATATCATTTCGAACATTAGAGGCTTTATAAGTGGGGATGCAGTGATTACAGGAGATGTGAACAATCCCTCGATTAATGGACAGTTGGCTTTGAACGATGCGGGAATCGGAATCCCATACCTCAATGTGGACTATGATTTTGCTCCGCGCTCTCAGGTAAGGCTCTTTGATCAAACCTTTTATTTTGAAAATGTGCTATTGTCGGATGTGGAAGAGGGAACCACCGCAACCTTGGACGGGACCATTAGCCATACAGGTTTTGATGATTGGTATCTTGGATTGGATGTTGATACCAAAAACGATCGTTTTATGATCTTGAATACCGAGTACGACGAGGAATCACTGTACTACGGACAAGGATTTATCAATGGAACGGGAAGTATTTATGGTCCTGTAGACGCTTTGACCATATCAGTGGATGCCAGCACAGCAAGGGGAACCTCGCTAAAGATTCCATTGAGCGATGTAACCAGCGTAGGTGATTATTCCTTTATCAACTTTATAGAACGGGGAGGCGAAGGAGCTTTGGAAGAAGAACGGATTCTTGAAGAATACCAAGGGCTGGAAATGGCATTTGACCTTGCCGTAACCCCGGAGGCCGAAGTGGAGATAGTGGTCGACCAGACCACCGGGAGTTCTCTGAAGGGAACCGGTGAAGGTATTTTGCTGATAGAGATCAATACCAATGGAAAGTTCAACATGTATGGGGATTTCGTAGTGGTCACAGGGGAGTATAACTTTAAATATGGTGGTGTTATCGATAAAAAATTCCAAGTGCGTCCAGGAGGAACTATTTTGTGGGAGCAAGACCCATTGGCCGCCCAATTAGGGCTGGAAGCCGTTTATTCCCTGAATGCAAACCCCGCCCCACTTTTGGATAATGCCGGATACACGGGTAGAATCCCTACCGAGGTCGTGGTGCGATTGGATGGCGAACTTGAAAGTCCAAATATCACGTTTGATATCGACTTTCCGGGCACTACATCCGTTGTGCAATCGGAACTGGAGTATCGGTTGCAAGACCCAACTATCAAGGAAAGAAACGCATTCTTTTTATTGGCGCAGGGCACCTTTGTAAACCCGCAATCAGGAGGGATAAATCAACAGGCCGTAACCGGCAACCTGATTCAGACTGCTTCGGGACTTTTCAATCAAATTCTCTCGGGCAATAATGATAAACTGAACTTTGGTGTATCCTACGAACAGGGCTATAACGATCCCAATGCAGATATTGCCACAGAGGATAGGATAGGGGTAACGGTATCCACCCAATTATCCGACCGAATCTTGGTAAACGGAAGAGTAGGGGTGCCGGTAGGTGGAGTTTCGGAAACCGTAGTGGCAGGGGACGTTGAGGTGCAAGTACTATTGAACGATGAAGGTACCTTGAGTGCCAAGATATTTAACCGGGAAAATCAAATACAACAATTCTTGGCCGAACGACAAGGCTATACTCAAGGACTGGGATTGTCCTATCAGGTGGATTTTGATAGTTTTAGAGAGTTGATGAGAAAGGTGTTCAATAAGCGGGAAGAGCCGTCAAAAGTTGAGGATTCATTACCGAAAGAGAGGCAGGTTCAGGTTATGGGGAAGGATAGCTTGATTCGTTTTTCGGAAAAGCCCATAAATCGGCCATAATCAATCTGATATATTTTATATTTTTAAGTGTTTTTGTACTAATTTATTACGAAAACGTTTGAGAGACGCCTTAAAAACAAATAAATTATTAAGACATTTAAAATTTGAATAAAGTTTCCTAGTTTTGATCTCTTAAAAATTTGAATGGCTTCAGAAATCAAAAAAATAGGAGTTTTTACGTCTGGCGGAGACTCTCCTGGAATGAATGCCGCAATTCGTTCCGTAGTCCGTACTTGTGCATATTTGGATATTGAGTGTGTTGGAATCTACCGTGGATATCAGGGGATGATCGAAGGAGATTTTAAAACTTTGGATGCCCGTAGTGTAAACAACATTATCAATAAGGGAGGGACTATATTAAAATCCGCTCGGTGCGAAGAATTTAGAACCAAGGAAGGAAGGAAGAAAGCTTACGACCAATTAACCAAAGAGGGTATCAATGCTTTTGTGGTAATCGGTGGAAATGGGAGCTTTACAGGAGCACTTTTGTTTACAGAAGAATATAATTTTCCGGTAATAGGAATTCCCGGAACCATTGACAACGATATCTTGGGATCATCGTTTACCATAGGTTTTGATACCGCTATAAACACAGTGGTGGATGCCATTGATAAGATACGTGATACAGCTAGCTCACATAACAGGCTCTTTTTTGTTGAGGTAATGGGGCGCGATGTTGGTCATATTGCACTCAATGCGGGTGTTGGGGCCGGAGCGGAAGAAATATTGATTCCCGAGCAGAACCTTGGATTGGAACGTTTGTTGGATTCATTGAAACGAAGTAAGGCTTCTGGAAAATCGTCCAGTATTGTTATTGTTGCAGAAGGCGATAAAATTGGTAAAAACGTATTTGAGCTTAAGGAATATGTAGAGGAACATCTGCCCATCTACGACGTTAGGGTTTCCGTACTAGGGCACATGCAAAGAGGAGGCAACCCAACTTGTTTTGATCGCGTGCTGGCCAGTAGAATGGGAGTAAAGGCAGTGGAAAGTATATTAGAGGGGAAAACCAATCTAATGGTCGGTATTCGGGATACTAAATTGGTGCTTACCCCATTGGCAGAAGCCATTAAGGCACATACAGAAATAGACGAAGAACTCATTAGAGTTTCCGATATAATGACAACTTAAATTTAAACACAAAAAAAGTAAACATGTCAAATTTGAAAATAGGAATCAACGGATTCGGTAGAATAGGAAGGTTGGTATTTAGAGCAACCGTAAAAAGAGGTGATGTGGATGTTGTGGCAATCAACGATTTGTTGGATGTTGAACACCTTGCATACCTATTGAAATATGACTCGGTCCACGGAAATTTTGATGGTACCGTAGAAGTTAAGGACGGAAACCTGGTAGTAAACGGAAATACCATCAGAATTACTGCCGAGCGTGACCCAAAGAACTTGAAATGGGACGCTGTTGGTGCTGAAATCGTTGCAGAATGTACCGGTATATTCACCACATTGGATATGGCCCAATCACACATTGATGGAGGTGCCAAGAAAGTAGTTATCTCTGCCCCATCCAAAGATGCTCCTATGTTCGTAATGGGTGTTAACCATAAAGATGTTAAGGCAACAGATACCATTATTTCCAATGCTTCTTGTACTACCAACTGTTTGGCGCCAATTGCCAAAGTACTTAACGATGAGTTCGGTATAGCAGAGGCCTTGATGACAACGGTACACGCTACCACAGCTACCCAATTGACGGTTGATGGTCCTTCTAAAAAGGATTATAGAGGAGGTAGAAGTGCTCTTTTGAACATTATTCCAGCAGCAACAGGTGCGGCAAAAGCCGTAACCAAAGTTATTCCTTCGTTGGAAGGTAAATTGACAGGTATGGCTTTTAGGGTACCTACTGCTGACGTTTCTGTAGTGGATTTGACCGTTAAATTGGAAAAAGAAACTTCTTACGAAGGTATCAAAGCTGCAATGAAGGCTGCCTCTGAAGGCGAATTGGCCGGTGTTTTGGGCTACACTGAGGAGTTGGTGGTCTCTCAAGACTTTGTAGGAGACGTAAGGACTTCTATTTTTGATGCTGATGCAGGGATAGAACTGAATTCCAAATTCTTCAAGGTAGTATCTTGGTACGATAACGAAACTGGGTACTCCAACAAATTGGTAGAATTGGCTCTGCACGCAGCTAGCCTTTAATTTATATCTTACATAACATTTATCCTGAAGAGGGTTGACCCCTCTTCAGGTTTATATACTTAAATCTCGACGTATGATTTTGATCGTGGATAGTGGCGCCACTAAATCCGATTGGATTGCCCTTGATGAAAAAGGGGAGCAGCTTTTTGTTACCCAGACACTTGGACTTAGTCCGGAAGTACTTACTAAAGAAGTAATAGAGGATAGATTGGCCAACAATTTTGAACTGTCCAAGAACAAAGAAAAAGTACGTCAACTTTATTTTTACGGGGCCGGTTGCGGAACCGATAGAATGAAGAATTTTTTAAAATCCATTTTCAAGGATTTCTTTCCCAATGCTAAGGCGGAGGTACGGGAAGATACTTATGCGGCCATTTACGCCACTACTAAAATTGGAAGACAAGGTATCGTGTGTATTTTGGGTACAGGATCCAATTGTAGTTATTATGATGGTCACCAATTGATACAAAAGGTAACATCTTTGGGATATATCCTAATGGATGATGGCAGTGGTAATTTCTTTGGACGTAAACTGATCAGGGATTATTATTTCCACAAAATGCCACAGGATTTGGGAATGAAGTTTGCCAAGGAATACGATCTCGATGCCGATGTAATCAAAGAGCATCTCTACAAACAACCCAACCCCAATACCTATTTGGCCACTTTTGCCAGGTTCATTATTGAGAACAAGGAGCATCCCTACTGCAAGGGAGTCATTGAAAAAGGTCTACAGCAGTTCGTTAACAACTATATTATGCAATATGAACTGGCCACAAAGGTTCCTGTGAGCTTCGTGGGCAGTATCGCACATTTCTTGCAGGACGAATTAAAAGCTTGTATTGAGCGAAACGACCTGATTCTTGGTGTTATCAGAAGAAGACCTATAGAAGGCTTGGTGGAGTTCCACAGAGATACTATTTAACCGCGATCATCGATATTTCTACATTAACAAACTTGGGAAGGTTTGCAACCTCTACTGTTTCTCTGGCGGGGGCAGTATCAGCATCAAAATAAGTTCCATAAACCTCATTGATTTGAGCAAACTGGTTCATGTCCTTTATAAAAATGGAGGACTTGATCGCGTGCTCAAAAGTCATTCCCGCTTCTTCCAGAATTGCCTTTAGGTTTTCCATGGATTGTTTTGTCTCCTTCTTAATGTCTCCTTCGACCAATTTACCCGTAGCCGGGTCTATAGGAATCTGTCCGGAAATATAAAGAGTGTCTTTTACAAGTACTGCTTGATTGTATGGCCCGATTGGAGCTGGTGCTTTTGAGGTGTTGATTATTTTTTTCATGAGAATAGTTTTTATTGAATTTAGGATAAAGATAAAATAGAATCTACTAACGCTGACTTCTATTTTCCCATTTAATATCGCTCAAAATGGAACTCTTTATCCCAATAAAGAAGTACCAACGCTCGTACCTTCCAAAGGGAGTCCAGTCAAAACTGAGCCTAAAACTACCAAGGTCACGTTTAAAAGCAAATCGGGTATCGGCAAAGCCCTTGTTCTTTAAATCGTAACCGGAGTTGAACCCTACTTCCCATTTCGGCGTTAGCTGAATATTTCCGGAAAACATCAGAGAGTGGTTGGTTATCTCACTTTGCCTATTACTATTGTTGTAAGAGGCAACATAGGTGAACCTTGCATCCCACGGTAATTTGTTGTTGTACAATTGTTGCTCGTCGTTCTTATTACTTTCCCTCTCATTGGTTCTTCCTCTGTCAAACCTGGACTGCTCCCCTCGAACATCGTCCATGGCAAATGGGTTGTCACTAAAGTTGGACTGTTTCTCCTCGTCGGTATTCTCCTTTGCCCCACCTTTTTGGAACATTTCGCTGTTCAAGGAAAAACTGGTGTTGACTCGGGCCGATGTTAAACGGGCGATACCTCCACCATTTTTTATGTTCAGCGTATTAATTCGTCTACCACTATTGTCGATGGCATAGGGATCGAACGTTGCCGCAAAGTTGATGGGCACATTTTTTATGATTTCCGTTGCACCGCTCATACTTATTGGACTGAGCTTTAATGAATCTGCTTCAAGGTTATAACTGGCGTTGAAACTCAGGTTGCTAAGGATTTTGACCTTTTTCGGTTCCGTAGCCGTGGAATCCTTGTCCCTTACCTTGGCCTCCAAGGAGTTTTGAAGGGAAAAACTCAAGGAACTCCCTTTGTTCAGTGAAGGTCTCCCGTATAAACTAGTTTCGTATGGGGTGTATTCCACTTCATCTCCATCTTCATCAATATAACTATCGTAGAATTGCTCAAAGGATGGGGTGTAACTATAGCTTATGGAGGGACGCATTACGTGGCGCAAAGCCTGTATTTTTTTATCTTCTCCGCGGTTCCATGTACCATAGACCGTTGTTCCGATACTGGTACCGAAACTATACCTGTTGAACCTATCGAATCCGGAAATAGTATCTGTCACTACCTCCTCTATTTCGGCATCATACCGGCGCCTTATGGTTTCCATGGTCCATACGTCCTCGTAGTTACCGTTCAAGCTTACACTAAGGTACTTTGCCAGCTTAAAGTTGGTAGCAACAGGGATTCTATGGCGGGCCCCGATACGGGCATCATCGAACATTCCACTTTTAAAAAAGTTTTCCTCCGTAGTGGTGATGCTGTTCTGTGCATTCACATCATACTGAAAATTGATGTTCTCAAAAACACCTTTTTTCACTGCATCCCGCTTCACAAAAGGGTAGATACGTTCCATACTTGCCTGAAAAGTTGGCAATGACATGTTTATCGTCCTTTCCTCCGAACGGTTGTTTTGCGTATGGCTCAGCGTAAGACTGGTATTTACGGACGGGTATTCTGGGAATGTTTTGGAGTAACTTATGGAGGATGCAAAGGTGTTTGTTTGTGAATTGTTCCGGTTAAATTGGTTCAGGGAGTTCGAATAATATTGACTGGAACCTAAGTTAACGGAAGCCGAAAACCGGGAATTTGGACTGGCCTTTGGGTCTTGGGAGTGGGAAATCCGAATATTATAATTGCTAGTTCGACTGTAATCATCAAAACCTTTTTGGCTGGTCACCAAGTTTTCGTAGCTTATATTTACGTTTCCGTTGAACTTGTATCTTTTGGAGTAAATGGACCTACCTTGCAATCCATAACTGCCATTGGTATAATAATCACCGGTGATACTAAGATCAACATAGTCGCTAATGGGCAGGTAATACCCGCCATTTTGTATAAAATATCCCCTTCTAGGGTCGTTACCGAAGGTAGGGAACAGGATACCTGCCACCCTTCCAGTGGTTAAAGGAAAATAAGCAAAGGGAAGCGCTATGGGTGTGGGAACATCCATAATGTACATGTTACTGTACCCTGCGATAATTTTCTTTTTGGGGACAAACTTTGCCTTTCGCACCCGAATGTAATAGTCGGGGTTAACGGTATCGTTGGATGTGGTCAACTTGCCTTCGTTCAAGAAATAGACGGAATCGTTCTCCTTTTTGGTCTTTTCGGCATAAACTTTCATGGCGTCGCTGCCCAATTGCCCGAGACCAGCCTCTTGTTCTGTTCTCGAATTCCAGATCAATGCTTTTTGTGTATCAAAATTGAACCGTATCGAGTCAGGTCGAACTTCCTGTTCTCCTTGTTTAAAAAAAGGCAATTGGGAGTAATTGCCCAACGAATCCTTCATACGGCCGGCATATACCTCGTTTTTCACGTAATCCATTACAATTACACCAGCTTTGAGTTCGGTATCCTGGTAATAGATTTCCGCTTCGTCGTACAGGTAAATTTTATTGTCCTTTTGACTTAACTTTACATAATCCTTAGCTTTATATTTTATTTTATCCAATAGCAAAGGTTGCTTTTTGGTCACGGTATCAGTTTCAACAGAATCGGTTTTGGTGGAACTGCTAAGAATGTTCGCAGGAAGCAAAGGAGCATAAATTGTGTCCTTTATGGCCTTGATGGGCAAGGGTTTAATTGGATCTTCCTGAGCACTTAAGGTAGCGATGCCGCAAAGAAGAACAAATAGGAAAAGTAAAAGATGTTTATTTGGTTGCAACGTGATAAATCCTATTTTTGTGCTAGTTGGCCCAGTTCAGGGGTCAAACTTACATATATTTTTTGTTCTACTAATTGGGGATTACAATATTTTTAACCATTACTGAACACTATAATTACTCAAATCTTATGAATAAAAGTCGGTCGGCATTTTTAGTTTTTATACTTCTGGCCCTTCCTTTGACCTCATTCAACAAAAATGATACCGAGGTTCAATCGAAGGATAAATTTGTTGTTGTTTTGGATGCAGGGCATGGTGGGCATGACCCGGGAAACATTGGAAACGGCTATTTGGAGAAAAAAATTGCCCTTGCCATTGTACTCAATGTAGGAAGACATCTCGAGAAGCATCAAGACATTAAGGTCGTTTATACACGGGATGACGATACATTTGTGGATCTGTTCGAGAGAGGGGAGATTGCCAACAAGGCCAATGCGGATTTATTTGTATCCGTACATTGCAATGCCCATAGTTCCGATGCGTATGGTACCGAGACCTATGTATTGGGGTTGCATGCCAATCGTCAAAACTTTGAAGTGGCCAAGAAAGAGAACTCTGTGATCTATTTGGAGGATAATTATGAACAACGGTATGCCGAGTACGACATCAATTCACCCGAATCAGTAATTGGTCTTACCATTATGCAGGAAGAATTTTTGGACCAGAGCATACAATTGGGCAAAAAGCTTCAGGACAATTTTACAAAACAGTTAAAGCGTAAGGACCGAAAAGTGAAGCAGGCGGGATTCATTGTACTTCACCAGACTTTTATGCCAAGTGTCTTGGTCGAGGCCGGATTTTTGACCAATAAGAGTGAAGGAAGCTATCTTAATTCAAAAAACGGTCAGGAAGAAATGGGAAATGCCATTGCTAAAGCGGTTTTGGCATATAAAGAAGAAATGGGCCTTACTACTTCAATTTCCGTTCCCGATGTGCAAAAGATCGAAGACGTTGAAGTTGATGACAATGTCAAAGAAGAAACGCCTAAAGAAATAATCAAAGAGACAATAGTTGAAAAGGAGTCGGTAAAACAAGAAACCAATACTGCCGCTTCATCAGATTCGGAAAAAGAAACTGTTGTGGAATCCAAGGATACGGGTGTAGTTTTTAAAGTGCAGCTCATGGCAAGTGGAAAAACGATACCTTTAAGACCGGATAATTTTAACGGGCTGGACCAATTGTCCAAAGAGCCATATAAGAACATGTTTAGATATATGTATGGTAATGCCAGCAATTATGAGGCGGCTAAACGGTTGAAAAATGATGCGGATGCAAAGGGTTATACCACATCCTATATAGTTGCATACAAAAATGGGGTAAGGGTTCCGATAACGAACGCGTTGAAGTAGCAATGCTTCAAATGCCCTCTTGTGAAAATTATTCCTAATTTTGTTTAAAACATAAACCGAATCTTTTGAAACTATCCAGGGAAATAAAAACTGGGATCATTGTAGTCGCTGGAATAGTGGCCTTGATCTTTGGACTTAGCTACTTAAAATCCTCCGCTCTTTTTGAAAAAAGTAAAACTTTTTACGCCGTTTATGATGATGTAGGAGGTTTGCAACCAGGAACAAAGGTGACGATCAACGGTTTTGATGTCGGTAATGTTACCGATATCAGGTTCAGGGATGGGTCCGGGAAATTATTGGTGACCTTGACCGTTACCAACGAATTTGAGTTCTCCGGTAATAGTATCGCAGAATTGTTTGATACAGGTATTATTGGTGGTAAGGGAGTACAAATTGTGCCGGTATTGGATAATGCGCCACCGGCAAAATCGGGAGACACACTACAGTCCAAAATAAAACCCGGACTTACCGAATTGGTACAACAGAAATTGACCCCGTTGCAGATGAAGGTGGAAGGGGCGGTCTCCAATGCGGATTCATTGTTAATGAACGTAAACCAAATTTTGGACGACCCGACCAAAAAGCAACTTCAGGAAACCATAGCTTCGCTAAATCAGTTGGTAAAATCCTTTAAGACAAGTGCCGATAATTTAAACGTTCTGTTGGATAACAACAAAATGCAACTGGACAGCTCCTTGAAAAATGTAAGCCATATTACCTCTAACTTTTCAAAACTTTCCGACTCCTTGGTCAATGCCGATTTGGGCGGAACTCTGGAACAGTTTCAGGGTACTGTAGGTAAATTGAATGGTATTCTTGCCAAGATCGAGCAGGGCGAAGGTTCTTTGGGAAAACTGCATAAGGATGATGCCCTCTACAATAATTTGGCGTCAGCATCGCGCGAACTAGATTTATTGCTTCAGGACTTTAGGCTAAACCCAAAACGATACGTCAACGTTTCCGTATTCGGTAAAAAGCAAAAGGAGTACACACTTCCGGAGGACGATCCTGCTGAACAAGAGGGAAATTCTACCGAACAAAAAGAAAACAACCCGTAAATGGAATATCTGCCCAATATCATATTTGCCGTGGCCCTGATAGCGGGCATTGGCTTTTTTACACGTAACGTAAAAAAGTTGACCCGGAACATTAAGCTGGGAAAGGATGTTGATGTAAGCGACAACAAATCGCAGCGTTGGAAGAACATGGCAAGGATAGCCTTGGGCCAAACGAAAATGGTGGTAAGACCTGTAGCGGGCATTATGCACGTTATTGTTTATGTAGGCTTTATCATTATAAATATTGAAGTGTTGGAAATCATCCTCGATGGACTTTTGGGAACACATAGATTGTTTTCGCCACTAGGTTCTGTTTATGATTTTTTGATTGGTTCTTTTGAAGTATTAGCACTACTGGTCATCGTGGCGGTCATTGTCTTCTGGATACGAAGGAACATTATCAGGATTCAACGTTTCATAAAACCCGAAATGAAGGGATGGCCCAAGACAGATGGAAATATGATCCTTTACATTGAGTTTGTATTGATGATTTTGTTTCTCACCATGAACGCAGCCGATTTTCAGTTGCAGCAACTGGGTGCCGAGCATTATCACGAAGCGGGAGCATTTCCAATAAGTCAATTTATGGTGCCATTGTTGGATAATCTTTCCGAATCGTCTTTGATTTTGGTAGAAAGAACCGCTTGGTGGTTACATATTTTAGGAATTTTGGCCTTTTTGAACTACCTCTATTACTCTAAACATTTACACATTCTGTTGGCGTTCCCCAATACCTATTACGGTAAGCTAAAACCACAAGGGCAGTTCAACAATCTGGAATCCGTCACCAAGGAGGTTAAATTGATGATGGACCCTGATGCCGACCCCTATGCCGCTCCAGCCGAAGAAGATGCCGCCGAGCCAGAAAAATTTGGGGCATCCGATGTCATGGACCTAAATTGGGTGCAATTGCTCAACGCGTATACCTGTACCGAATGTGGGCGATGTACATCAGAATGTCCGGCCAACCAAACAGGTAAAAAACTATCACCACGAAAAATAATGATGGATACCCGTGACCGGTTGGAGGAAGTGGGTAAAATCATGGATGCCAATAACGGAGAATTTGTTTCCGATGGCAAACAATTATTAAACGATTATATCACCCCGGAGGAACTTTGGGCGTGTACTACGTGCAATGCATGTGTACAAGCCTGTCCCGTAAGCATCGACCCATTGTCCATTATTGTGGAAATGCGCAGATATTTGGTGATGGAACAGTCCGCGGCGCCTACCGAGTTGAACAATATGATGTCCAATATCGAAAACAACGGAGCCCCTTGGCCGTACAACCAAATGGACCGTCTGAACTGGGTAAACGAATAAATCTATAACTATGAGCGAACAATTGAAGGTTAAGACCATGCAAGAGTTTATGGCAGAAGGAAAACAGCCAGAGATATTGTTTTGGGTGGGTTCCGCCGGTAGTTTTGATGATCGTGCCAAGAAAATATCAAGAGCTTTTGTAAAGTTGTTGAACAAGGCCAATGTTGATTTTGCGGTATTGGGAACAGAAGAAAGTTCAACGGGCGATGTGGCCAAACGGGCAGGGAACGAGTTTTTGTTTCAGATGCAGGCCATGATGAATATCGAGTTGTTGAATGGCTATGAAATTAAGCGAATTGTAACCTGTGACCCACATTCCTTCAATACGTTAAAAAACGAGTATCCAAGTTTGGGCGGGAACTATGATGTACTGCACCATACACAATACCTTAAAGAACTTATCGACAACGGTCGTTTGACCATTACCGGGGATGGGTATAAAGGCAAGCGAATCACTTTTCACGACCCATGTTATCTGGGCAGGGCAAATTCCGTTTTTGATGCACCAAGAGAACTGCTTACGAAGACCAATGCGGAACTGGTGGAGATGAAACGTCATAAAAAAACGGCACTGTGCTGTGGGGCTGGTGGTGCACAAATGTTCAAAGAGCCCGAAAAGGGAGATATGGATGTCAATGTGCTACGGACTAAAGGCGCTTTGGAGACCAATCCCAATATTATAGCCACAGGATGTCCTTACTGTAACACTATGATGACGGATGGTATCAAGGCACATGAGAAGGAGGACAGTGTCACAGTTTTGGATGTAGCCGAAGTATTGGCGAATTCCCAGGGATTGTAAAAGAAGTTTTAAAATTCAGGTCGAGCATTGTCGAGACCTTATTGAAAAAATATATGCTAGCAGATTTTAATGAATTGCCAGACCACTCCAGAGTTTGGATATACCAAGCCAACAGGAGTTTTACTGACGAAGAACAGAAAGAATTGGAGGAAAGCCTGACCGCTTTTTTGAAGGAATGGACGGCCCATGGCAGTGATCTTCACGCTGGGTTCGAGATAAAATACAAACGGTTTATTGTAATTGGATTGGACCAGACCAATGTCAGTGCATCAGGATGTTCCATTGATACCTCTGTGCACTTTATCCAAAGTTTGGAGCAAAAATATAGTGTGGAGCTTTTGGATAGGATGAACGTTTCTTTCAAGCAAGGAGAATACATTGCCTATAAACCATTAGTGGATTTTAAGAAAATGGCCAAGGCCAAATCAGTTTCCCCAAGTACCATCGTATTCAATAATTTGGTCGCTACCAAACAGGAATACTTGGAAAACTGGGAGGTTCCCGCTAGCGAAAGTTGGCACTCCAGATTTGTATCGTAAAACCCTTAATTTATCTTAATTTCCATACTTTCCTCGACGAAATGCAATATTTTTATGAGCATTAAGTTGAGGTTTAAGACAAGATATTTATGCGGATAATATTCCAATTCCCCTTTTTCCTACTCGTATGCATTCAAACCTTTGGTCAATCAAATCCCTTGATTGTCAAAGACTCGATGGCTCAAATGGCATGGGTCGAAAATCAATATGCGAACATGTCTCTACAGGAAAAAGTAGGACAGTTGTTCATGGTAAGCGTTGCATCCAATCAAAGCAAAGCTGCGACCGATAAGGTCAAGAACCTTGTTGAGAAGCAGGGTATAGGAGGTGTTATCTTTTTGGTGGGCGGACCGGTACAACAAGCTAAATTGACCAACGAATACCAATCCGTTTCTAAAGTGCCATTATTGATTGGTTCCGATGCTGAATGGGGAATGGCCATGCGTCTGGACTCTACTTATGCATTTCCTTGGAACATGACGTTGGGAGCCATTCGAGATAGTACCATCGTAGAAAAGGTAGGTTATCAGATTGGAAAACATGCCAAGCGGTTGGGAGTCCATATCAATTTTGCTCCGGACCTTGACGTCAATAACAATCCACAGAATCCCATCATTGGAAACCGGTCTTTTGGAGAAGACCCAAAAAATGTGGCCCAAAAAGGACGTGCTTTTGTTCGGGGAATGGAAAAGGCCGGCGTACTTTCAAGTGGCAAACACTTTCCAGGTCATGGAGATACCGCTACGGATTCCCATAAATCCTTACCTATCATCACCTCTTCCGTGGAACGGTTGGATTCTATAGAGCTCTATCCATTTAAGAAAACAATGGAGGCTGGACTTAGCTCTACCATGGTAGCACATTTGGACGTTCCCAGCTTGGAGAGTAGGGAAGGGCATCCCTCGACCCTGTCCAAAAGTATCGTTACGGGAGTTTTAAAGAACCGGTTAGGTTTTGAAGGTTTGGTTATCACCGATGCTTTGAATATGAAGGCGGTATCCGAATTTGCTCCAGAGGGCAAAGTGGAACTGGAAGCTTTTTTGGCAGGTAATGATTTGTTGTTGATGCCGGAGAACGTTCTAAAAGCAAAAGAAACTTTCATCCAAGCTTATAATGAGGGATTGATTACGGAGGAAAGGTTGGCCGAGTCCGTCAAAAAAATATTGATGGCCAAATACAAAGCTGGTCTGTACAATTATCAACCCGTAAAGTTGGAGAATTTGTATGAAGATTTGAACGGAGTTGAAAATGATGTGATTTACGAAGAGGCCATCGAGGGGGCCATAACGGTCGCGAAAAACAATTTTTCCTTGATGCCCATCAAAAAATTGGACAACAAGAAAATAGCCTATGTTCATTTCGGGGACGATTCTGGAACCACTTTTCATGAATCATTGAACAAATATTTTAAAGTAACCCACATTAAGGCTAAAGATATTGCCCAGTATAAAAAGGAGCTGGCAAACTATAACTTGGTCATAATTGGGTTCCATAAGGATAATTCGAGTCCTTGGAAAGGATATAAATTTTCCCAGAACGAACTTTTTTGGATGGAGGAAATCTCCCGTATGAGGACTAGCAATACTATTTTAGCCCTTTTTGCAAGGCCCTATGCGTTGTTGGATGTCCTCAATTTTGATACCATGGACGGCGTAGTGGTCGGTTATCAGAACAGCAAGATTGCGCAAGAAAAGGTGGCCGAGGTCATTTTTGGCGCCACAGGGGCTACAGGGAAGCTTCCGGTATCGGCCCACGATGAGTTTCCCGTTGGGACAGGGGTCGATGTAGAACCCATTCAACGTTTGGGATACAGTATTCCTGAAAGGGTCGGGATGAGTTCGGAGCTTTTGGCAGAGGTGGACACCTTGATGCAGCACGGATTGGATTCCTTAATGTTTCCGGGTGCGCAGGTATTGATTGCGAGAAAGGGAAAAGTGATTTACAACAAGAACTTTGGTCACCCTACGTATGATTCTAAAGAAAGAATATCTGAAGAATCCATTTACGACTTAGCTTCCCTGACAAAAATACTTTCTACCCTGCCCATGATCATGAAAATGGAGGAAGAAGGAAAAATAGCCTTGAACGATACCTTTAAAGACCTAATTCCAGCTTATGCGGATACGGAGCTTAAAGATGTTTCTGTATTAAAGGCACTTTCTCACTATGGGCGCTTACCCTCCTGGATAGCTTTTTATTTGGATACGTTGGACAAGGACAGGAAACCATCATCAGAGTTTTATAGCCCTAATCCATCCGAAGCATTTCCATATAAAGTAGCTGAGCATTTATACCTAACCAGATCATACAAGGATTCGATCTACAATAGAATCGGTCGGCAAAGCCTAAAATCGAATCGGTACAGGTATAGCGATGTAGGTTACTACGTTTTTAAGGAATATATTGAGAAGGCCTACGCCATGCCTATTGATGAATTGGTCAATGAATTCCTCTACAGCCCCATGGGTTTACAACGAACAACCTTTAATCCTTTAAAAAAATTTCCCAAAGAAGAGATAGTTCCTACAGAAGAGGACGACTATTATAGATATCAAACTGTACAAGGGTATGTACATGATATGGGCGCGGCTATGCAAGGAGGAGTCGGTGGACATGCGGGGCTCTTTAGTACCGCCAACGAGGTAGCCAAAATTATGCAGATGTATTTGCAGGGAGGTTATTATGGCGGAGAGCAGTTTTTTAATGCGAGAACGGTGAAACGGTTCAACACGTGCTATTTCTGTAACAAGAATGTGAGGAGGGGTGTGGGCTTTGATAAGCCCCAGTTGAATGAAAGTGGGCCTACCTGTGGATGTGTCTCCCAAAAGAGTTTTGGACACAGTGGGTTTACTGGAACCTATACATGGGCCGACCCTGATGAGGAAATTGTTTATGTGTTTTTGTCCAATAGGACCTATCCGTCGGCAACGAACACCTTGCTCATAAAATCCGGGCTGCGGACACGAATACAGCAGGCCATTTATGATTCCATTATTAATTAGGTATAAAATATTGCCGTAGATTTGTTCTTATGAAAATAGCGATTGTGTGTTACCCGACCTTTGGCGGTAGTGGTGTTGTTGCCACGGAATTGGGTATTGCCCTTGCGGAAAGGGGCCACGAAGTACACTTTATTACGTATCGTCAGCCCGTTCGATTGGAGCTTTTGGGAAATAATATCCATTTTCATGAGGTACATGTACCGGAATACCCGTTGTTCCACTATCAACCTTATGAGCTGGCGCTGTCCAGTAAGTTGGTGGACACCATCAAACTATATGATATTGAACTGCTGCACGTGCACTATGCCATTCCACATGCCTATGCCGGATATATGGCGAAAAAAATGCTTCAGGAGTATGGGATTTTTATACCCATGATCACCACGCTCCATGGTACGGATATCACTTTGGTGGGCAAACACCCTTTTTATAAACCAGCGGTAACCTTCAGTATCAACAAATCCGATGTGGTTACTTCCGTTTCCGAGGCACTTAAGAACGAGACTTTAAAACTTTTTGATATTGAGAAGGAAATTGAGGTGATTCCGAATTTTATAGAAACAACAAAATACAAAAAGACCTACACCGATTGCCAACGTAGTATGATGGCGAAGGAGAATGAACGCATCATAACACACATAAGTAATTTTAGAAAGGTAAAGCGTATTCCCGATGTCATCAAAATATTCCATCGCATCCAAAAGGAAATGCCCGCTAAACTTATCATGGTAGGCGAAGGGCCGGAAAAGGAAAAAGCGGAAGATTTGTGCGATTCATTGGGGATAAAGGATAAGGTCCTGTTTTTAGGTAACAGCAACGAGATTGACCGCATTCTTTGTTTCTCCGATATGTTCTTGTTGCCCTCCGAAACCGAAAGTTTTGGTTTGGCGGCATTGGAGGCCATGATCAATAAGGTGGCGATAGTTTCCAGCAACACAGGGGGTATCCCGGAAGTTAACATAGATGGTGTGTCCGGTTATCTTGCAGATGTTGGTGATGTAGAGACCATGTCGGCAAAGGCCATTGAGATTCTGAGGGACGATGAGACCCTTGTAAGGTTCAAGGAAAACGCTTTCAATGTTGCTTCTAAATTCGACATCGTACATATCCTTCCCTTATATGAAGACCTTTATGAAAAGGCATTTAAATCACGTTTTAAAAACACATTTTAATATCAAACACTTTTTTATCATAGCGTCGATTTGCTTACTTTCCTGCAAGGCTCAAAAGTCTGCAAACTCTACCGTTGGTGAGCATATTGATGGTTTGACATTGATCGAGCATCAAAACTTTACAAATATTGATTCTTTTGAAACCCGTGTGATACGGGATACAAAAACATTGGGCAAATTTTATAAGCAAATCAACAAAACACGTAAACCTGGATTGCCGGTGCCAATGGTCGACTTTTCCAAGGATATGTTGATTTTGGTCTGTTTAGGTGAGCAGCATGGAGAAAAAACGATTCAATTGTCCAAATTAAAAGAAACGGACCAAGAAATGTTGATAGCACTGGATGTCCAAAATATATCAATAGAAGAAGAAATTTCAATTCAGCCTGTATACTTCCCATTTTATCTCTACAAAATGCCATTGGTCGATAAAGCAGTGGTTTTTCAAAAGATTGAGGAATAGTCTTTTCAATATTATTCCTACTTCTTATCGATAAATAGCGCACTTGAAAGGGCAAAGTTCCAAGATTAGAACGCTTAACATAGCTTTGAAAGCGTTAACCTCAAATCATTAAGAATGCATATTCTACGTCCTACCATTATGGTAATGGCATTGGCTTGTTTTACTTTTGGACTTGCTCAAGACATGGAACTGACAAAAAAGGACAGTATTGTGCAAAGTTATTGGATGGTTTCTGTTGGAACCAATGCCGTTGATGACTCTGGAGACGAATTCCGGGAACTTTTTGATGTTCGCTCGGCTTGGAACATTGCTCCTTATCCGTCGAGGATAAGTATCGGTCGCTATTTTAAGAACGGCGTTGGATTGGAGGCAATCGGATCTCATAACCGATACAGAGAAGGTAAGGTGGTTGATGAAGTTGTTTTGACCGATGATATAGGCTACTGGGCCTTTGACTTTAGGTTAAGCTATGACCTGAACAAAATATTGGGACATACCGGTTTTTTTGACCCCTATATTGGTATCGGTGCAGGATATACCGACGCGAATAATCAGGGCAGGGGCACCTATAACGGCGTGCTTGGTTTTAAAACTTGGTTTTCAAATCATTGGGGATTGGATTTTAATACAACAGGAAAATGGGCTATGGACACAGAAAGCGTCACCAACCATATCCAACATGCCATAGCCGTTGCCTACAGGTTTAAAGCAGAAAAAGGGCTTTCCCGAAAAGGTCAAGAAAAACTGGCTCTTCTACAAGAAATGGAGAAAGAGCAAAAGAGAATTCAAGATTCCATTACAAGAGCTGATGAAAAAGCTCGTTTGCTTGCAGAACAATTGCAAAAGGAAAAAGAAGCAGCTGAACTGGCAGCAGCTGAAATGGCGAAGAAGGAAGCAAAAGAAGCAGAGAAGAGAGCATTACAAACAAAACTGAACCAACTGGGGAATGTATACTTTAAATTCAATTCATCATATTTGACAGCTGAAGACAAAGAACTATTGGACCGTTTGGTCGCCATTATGAGTGAAGAACCAAGTTTGCACATCAAGGTAACCGCCCATACGGACTCCAGGGGTACCGAAAAATATAATCAATGGCTATCCGAGCGTAGGGCGCAAAGAACAGTCGATTATGTGGTGTCCAAAGGAATCTCAAAGGACAGGATAGTCCATGCGGCTTTCGGGGAAACACAATTGGTCAACGAGTGTACAGATGGAGTTTATTGTACCGAGGAAAAGCATTCAAAAAACCGGAGATCTGAGTTCTTGATTATTGAATTTTAAAGTGCCACCATAATAAAGTAAAGAATATATTATGTTGTTCAACTCCCTTGAGTATTTTATTTTTCTGCCGATAATGTTCCTTTTGTACTGGTTCGTTCTTGGTAAGGGATTAAGACTTCAAAATACGCTTGTTCTTGTTGGAAGCTATTTTTTTTATGGGCTCTGGGACTGGAGGTTTTTGTTTCTTATAATTGCCAGTACGGCCGTAGATTATTTTGTGGGCATCATGATCCACAGGAACGAGGGCGATAGGCCAAAGCAGAAATTGTGGTTATGGGCAAGTGTCATTTTCAATATATCCTTGCTCGGTTTCTTTAAGTACTATAATTTTTTTGTGGATTCCTTTATAGACCTATTTGAGGTTATGGGATATTCCATCAAAAGTACTTGGACACTCAAGATTATATTGCCAGTGGGGATTTCCTTCTATACCTTCCAAACGATGTCCTACTCCATGGATATTTATTACAAAAGAATAAAGCCTTGCCACGATTTTCTATCCTTTGCGACCTTTGTTGCATTCTTTCCACAATTGGTGGCTGGTCCCATCGAGCGGGCTTCTAATTTATTACATCAAATTACGAATAAGAGAACGTTTAACTATAATCAAATAGTAAGTGGGCTGAAACTCATTCTTTGGGGACTTTTTAAAAAGTTGGTGATAGCGGATGGCATAGCGCCGATTGTGGATGATATTTTCTTGAATCATGAAACATATCCCGCATCCACCCTGATATTGGGTGTAACACTATTCAGTTTCCAAGTTTATGGTGATTTTAGTGGATATTCCGACATAGCCATTGGTACGGCCAAATTGTTCGGAGTGGAATTGATGTCCAATTTCAAGTTCCCGAACTTCTCAAGAAATGTTGCCGAGTATTGGCAAAGGTGGCACATATCGCTATCCACTTGGTTTAGGCACTATGTATATATCCCGCTGGGAGGATCGCGTGTGGGCCAAGCAAGGGCATTACGAAATATCTGTATCATATTTTTGGTGAGCGGATTTTGGCACGGTGCCAATTGGACCTTTATCTTTTGGGGAGGTTTCCATGCCTTAGCGTACATTCCTGTGTTTTTAATGGGAAGAAATACCATTTATAAGGATAATGTTGTAGGTGAAAATTCTTTCTTTCCCTCCTTGATTGAATTGGGCCAATTGGTACTTACGTTCGGTATCGTTACTTTTTCCCGTATTTTCTTTAGGTCCGAATCGTTGACAGACTCCTTCAACTTTATAGGGAGAATATTCAGTGACTTTAGTTATGCACCGTATGAGCATCCCAATGGGTATCGTATGTTGGATTACTTTATCCTTCTGGCCGTATTTGTTCTTTATGAGTATCGAATCCGAAGAGATGAAAGGAATCCGTTCCAGTTCAAATCGAAGTCTGTCCGTTTTTTAGCGTATGCCCTGGTCATTTTTGCCATGCTATTGTTCTACGATAGTGGTTTTGATAGATCGTTCATATATTTCCAGTTTTAACCATGAAAAAGTTAGTCATCAAATTAGGGGTTTATGCTTTTCTCATCCTGATTTCCTTGGAAGTCTTAGTCCGGATATTTTATCTCGGAGAAGATAAGCCATCCCGTTTTGTGGACGAAAACAGGGTTGAAAAATGGAGACCGAACCAAGAGGGGTATTCTGTTACCGGTAATAGAAACCAAAACTTTGTACGATATAATATAAATAGTTCAGGTTTTAATTCTTACCAAGAGTTTGAGCCCACCGAAGATGGTTATGAAGTTGCCTTGGTAGGTGATTCCTTTATCGAAGGATTTCACCAGCCCTATAAATCTTCTATAGGCAGAAAAATAGAATTGGAACTAGGGGAAAAAATAAAAGTGTTTGAATATGGTTATGCCGGTTATGATATGGCAGACCAAATGCATTTGATCCATGCCTACCGGGAAGACTTTGAGTTGATAGACCGCATATATATCAAAATGAAATTCTCCAACGATCTCAATAGGGGAGAGTATTATATACAGAGCGAAAGGTTGAATTTGGAGTCGCCCTTGAACAAAGCCTTAAAAAAAAGTAAGTTGTTGGTGTACCTCTCGGAAATAGGAGCACTGACACCGGTTAAGAACATGATCAATGATGCCAGGATGTTGGTGCAGGGTTCAAGCAGGTCAAAATCGGTAACACAGCAGAAGACGGAATCAAAAGATAAAATGTTCCTTGAAAACTTTAAGAATTTAGTGGCCCTGTACGGATATGACAAGGACAAGACCGTTCTGTTGATGGATGTGTCCACAACGCCAAAACTGTTTTTAGACTATTTGGATACCAATGGTTTTGATTACATCGATTTTGGACAAAAGCTCAACAATGCCGATCGTAATACCACTTTGGTGTACGATAGGCATTGGAACAATTTTGGACGTACCTTGATTGCGGAACTATTGGTAGAAGATTTAAAAGTCGCCGGTATTATCAACTAGTTCATAAATCTAAGCCTGTCTATTTTCTATGGCCTTCACCAAATCGGCCACTCTTTCAAGGCTCATTAGGTCCATTAAAGAGAACTTCATGTCATATTTCTTCTCGACCTCATTGATGAGCATCATGTGTGTCACGGAATCCCAACCGTCAACATCGTTGGCCGTGGTGTTCCCATCGAGCTCAAAATTATCGTGACCAAGGGTCTCTATGAATATTTCTTTAAGCTCAGTCAATATCTTTTCGTCGTTTGTCATTGCTTTGTAATTCTATTTTATTTAAAAAAGTGTTCTAAGTTTCTTCATATCAATTTTATCATTGACACTGTGAGGCAATTTGTCTACAAATAGGAACCTTGTTGGAATCATATATGGAGGTAAGTTTTCCTTCAAATATGAAAGGGTAGGTTTCAAGTCTATTTCCTTCGAACAAACGGCAAGACCGAGTTCGGTATTTCCGTTCCCGTCATCCAAATCGATTACCGTGATATCCAAGCCCGGTAATTTTTTCTTTACGTGGTATTCAATTTCCCCCAGTTCCACACGGAACCCTCTTATTTTAACCTGAAAGTCGGCACGGCCCACATACATATAATCCCCATCTTGATCACGATAACACATATCGCCTGATTTGTAAAACCGTAGAGATTTACCATTATGTTGTTTTTCAAAAAAGACTAGCTTGTTCCTTTCTTCGTTTTGGATATAACCAGGGAACAATTGCTCCCCCGCAATACATAATTCTCCCGTTTGTCCATCTTCTACTTCATTGTTGTTTTCATCGATGACCAAATAGGTGGTATTGTCAAAAGGTTTGCCTATGGACACCACTCCGTTTTCCTCTTTGTTGTTCCCTTCTTTGTCAAAGAGATAACCTCCACAATATATGGTGGTCTCGGTAGGGCCATAGTAGTTGATGATCTGGGCATTTGGAATACATGCGTTCCACTCCTTGCCAATATCACTATAGAGTTTGCCTCCGGCAAAACAGGAATATCGGACGCTTTCACTTCGAATTTCTTTGAAATAAGGTCTTAGGAAATGAATAATTGAGGGAACCATGATCAACAGGGTAAGTTGGTGCTCGGATAACAATTTAATGATCTGAAAATACTTGATGCTATCCTTTGGCACCGTATATACACAAGCTCCTTTTAACAAAGGGGCAAGGTAGGATACCACAGACATGTCAAAGGTCAATTCGAACATTTGTAGGCAACGGTCTGTCTCGGAAAGCGAGAAGGAAAGGTTGTTGTCAATGGCATTGGCAAAACCGTTCAGGTTCTTGAAACTGACCGGAGCCCCTTTAGGTATGCCCGTACTTCCCGATGTAAAGATGACATAGGCAATATCGTTTGGCTCCACTTTTTTGGGAGCAGAAAGGTCATTATTATCAACCATATCCAGCGTATGGGTTGTAATGACCTTAAACCCCTTTTCAAAATACGGTGATGGTGAAGAGTCCATTACAAACATTGAATTGGTCTGGGCAAGAATCTCTTCGTTTCTTGATTTGGGATAAATGGGATTGATGGCAACATAGGCTTTCCCCTCGAACCAAAGCGCAATGATAGCCGCATAGGTCTCCAAGTCATCATTGGTGATCAGTCCCACATATTTCTCAGATAATGGTATTTCTTTCTGTATGGCCACTCTAATTGCCGTTATGGCCGTACCCAGTTCCCGATAGGTATAATGATTTCCGTTGATAAAAAAAGCATTTCGGTCACTGTGTACCTCAATGGAATTTTGAAGGGTCTCGAGAAATTTCATATTGCTGGGTTAAATAAAGTGTCCATCCTGTTCGGCCAATTGCGATACCTGTAGTTCTTTGTGCAAGGTATTATGTGCCATGGACTTTTTGGTTTGACGATAATGATAAAAAACGGACAAGGTCTTGGTGAAATGTTCCGCCAAAGTTTGATTGTCCGTGAACATATAAGAAATGTTCAATTTGTATAGGTTCTTATATAAACAAGCACATACCATTGGCATATCGGCATCGTTGGCAATACAATATTTCATATAGGCCGTACTGTGTATGTAGTGGAAGGAAATAAAACCGATCGACTTCCCATCACGGTACACAAGAAAGCTGACAATGCCTATCCTCTCGGCAAATCCCTTAATTTTTGAACCATCCATTTTACCATGGTTCCATGGTTTTGATACATACTGCCTAGGGTCCAATTGCCAATTGATTTGGGCCAAACTTTTTGCAGCCAAGTCACTTTGGATGTAAGGTTGAATAAAATTCCAAGCCTCTCCATCCAATTGGTTCATATACCTGAGGTCTAAATCCTTTGTCAGAGTATTTATCCGTGAACTATTGATGGCATTATAGTATTTCATTGAAATGGATTCCACCCAACTCGTAATGGGGCTCAACCATTTGGGTAAATGTAGCTTTTGGTTTACCATGTCCTTGGCTGCCCCTATAAAAATGGTGTGCCGGTCCATGGTTCCGATGACAGTGAAAGGTTGCTTTTTATAAAAGGTATCGGCATTTTCTTCATAGGCCTTGGTCAATGCCATGTTGTTGCTCAACCGTAGGGCTTCACTAAAAACATAGGTAGAGACAACAGTACTTTTGACAGAAGGTGCCGCCCACCATTGCACTATCCAGTATATCTTAGTTCCGGTATCTTGGTCGGGTGAAGACAGGAAATCCGGCACCAAGTGGGCAAAACTCAGTAGTTCCCCTCTTGAAACTGCCATTACGGCCAAGAGATCGTTTTCATCAAGTCCCGGTTTGTCCAAGAGCCATTGTGCCTTGTTCAGGGAAAAAGGTAATTGATATGTACGCTGGTCCTGTGGGGATTGAAGATATTCTCGTAGTTCTTTTTTAGTCAAAAAAACTACCTGTAGATCATTTTTGTTCATAAGCCTTATCCCTGTTTCAAAATGTTATTTGCCAATGGGGTAAAGCACCATGATTTGGTCTGGCCCATATCAATAAGTATAAAATGATTTATCATAATAAATAAGTTCAGGAAAAGACAATTTTGGGGAGTATATTGTCATCTTTTTTTATTGATAGGCTTTTAATTAAGCCAGCCTAATTCTTTTATTTGTCTATATGGTTTAAAAATAAAAAGAGAAATTATCAATAGGGATATTTTTATGATATAATGCTCAAATTAGACGACATAATTTATTTAATATGTTCCTAATTAATCTAGCCAATAGTGGTTTGTTTAATTTTATTAGCGTGTTAGTTCGATGAATTTATCTTTTCCTTGGTAATTATATCCTACCAAAAAGCCTCTGGAATTGCTATTGGCCTTATATACTTTGATTTTTGAGTAGCCCAAGGTATTGGTATAGAGAAAATCGTTAATAGCCTTTCTAAGCCCTTCTATCTGTTCCACCTCTTTGGGAGTTAACAGCGTTAGCATTTGAAAGTCGATGTGACCATTGACTGCTTCAGTTGAAAAATCAACTTCATCCAAAACTATTTTCTTTGTTTTATCAAAATTGATGAGTTCAATAACCCTATCACGGAGTTCGTTCATTTTTTTTGATTTTAGATATTCCTTCAGACGAACCTTCCAGAGTTCAATCTTACCGACCAACCCTAGGAAAAAATTTTCTTTTGGGGTTATTATCCAGTGAGAAAACTGGTAGATATGGTTGCTCCATTTTCTTTTGTAATCCATTCCGCCGACACCCATTTCAAATAATTTATATCCATTGGATAGGCACCACTCCAGCTGTTTGTAGATTTCTACATGGCCAAGGCCGAACTTTCCGTAGTCAAGGTCGTATGACGATACCGAACTGAAAAGAACTGGACCCATATGATAATTTAAGGATATCTCTATGGGTTTGTTTCCATCATAAATCACAAATAACGAGGCCTGCTTGTTTAAGATTTGTTGATAGGTGTTTTGTTTTAGTCCTTCCCATCTCCACATTTCTTTATGGGTCTCTTCGCGTTCTTGAAACCGTTTCTTGATCATATCACGTAGTGAATCAAAAACAGCGTTGTAAATCTCCTTTTCAAGTTCCCCATGATACAGCTTGTATGATATTGGGAAACAAGTTTCCAGTCTGTTGACATAACGTCGAATGATACTCCTTGGCTTTGATTTGAACTGTGAAGATAGGTAGTCATCGATGGAGGAGCAATTGGAGAGATCAATGGAATACCCCCAATTGTATTGATCAACAGTTCTGATGTTGCATGAGAATAATTGGTCAACCGTAAAATAGGAGGGGACTAAACGACACGAAATTGCATTTTTGCCCTGTTGAAGCCATGTATATCCATCCTCTTCTAAAGAGGTGTCCATTATTTTGGCATACATCAATTCCATGGGCAAGTTCCCCCGTTCATAAAGGGATTGAAAGATATTTATGTGTTTTACTTTGCTCATGGTCAGGACTCAGATATATTTTTTTGGGAATGATTTTTTTTAGCACTTAGCAGACCTTTGACCCTATATTTCCAAATAAACCATCTTTTGGCCAATTGGTGCACCTGTAGTTTTTTTAGGAATCGGATTCCATAAAAGCGAGAGGTGTTCAAGGTCCAAGAAAGTAAAGCCCGCAACCTTGTTCCAATATTTTTAGGGTCGTACAGGTCTATTTGTGTATAAGTGTACGAAGTATTTACCCATTTTCTTTTGTGTAAAAAATCGCCCCGGCCCATATCTACACGGGTGATACCGTTATCAAAGCACCAAGCCACGGCCTCTATCATAATTTGGTTTCCCGGCCCATATTGGGAGTAGTCCATATCATATGCAATATTGAAAAGATAAAGCGTATCTCCATAAATAAAACCGATGCCCAAAGCTATGGGGTCGTTCCCATCGAGCAAGGAAAAAATCACAGCTTTTTTTTCTGGGAGCAATTTTTGGAACATCTTTTTATAAAGGGGCAAGAGTGGAATCTCATAGTTGGACACTTCCTTTTGCTCAAACCGCTTTTCCAAGAACTGGCCCAATTTTTCAAATAGCATGTCCAGAGTTTCTCTTTCTGTATTTCCGTAATAAGTGACCTTACGGGCAAAGGTTTCCTTGATAAGCTTTTTACCTTGCCTCCTTAGATTTCTGGCTCCTTTTGCGTTAAAACGTGCCCTGAAATAATCTTCGAAGCTATCGTGTCCGTTTAATTCTATAAGATAACCTTGGTATAGAGGAGAAACAAGCCTGCTATGGGAAGCAAGCGATTCCATAAATTTTACCGGTTGATGGTCGGGCACATCGATTATGGTGTAAGTCTTATCCTTATCTTGGTTTTCGCCCAATGACACCTGATATCTCCCCTCGTCATCCACCTTGCCCGTAAGGACAGGTTTTATGATATGGGAAGGCCCCAAAAGTATGTCAAGAAGAAACCTAGCTCTCATTGGTCTGTGGTTTTGGAAGGGATCAACTTACCTTTAAAAAATAGTAACGGTCCTTGATATGGATATAGTATTCCATGGATTTTTCGTTTTTTAAGAACACTTGTATCTGGTCGAAACGGCATCGATGTTTATACGCTAGCTCAATAATCGGTGCAATCAGTGATTTGTTTTCTTTTAGGTTTATCCGGGCATTTTTTTGGATTATTTCGATGGCTTCTGTTTCTTTCAAAGGTAAAACCACATAGTTGGCTTTGTCAAGATGTTTTGCTCTTCCTGTTTTTGTTCGCTGTATGATTTTGTCCAGCCCTATATATTTTAATTTTTTTACCATGGTGTGCTTAAGTCGCAAACTTGTTAGGGTACCGCAAAACTTTAGCCGGTTCCATAAACTTGAGCTCCCGTTTACAAAAACCAGGTTGTTGGCATACGTTCTGTCCGACCATTTTTCCTTGATGTAGGCATATCCTTTTAGCAGGTCGTATGCGATGTAGCCTTGATTTATGAACCAAGAAATATTTTGCCACATGTCCAATTTTCCCAATCGAAACACATCATAATCCGGATTATACGCACTGAGTATGTAAAAGGCCAGTTTGTCCTTCATCATATTGATCCTGATACTGATGGGTTCTCCATTTGCATATATGACGAATAATGTTGCCCGATTTTGCAATAGCATTGGGTACAGATCTGCCTTTATTTCGTCAAGATGCGGCAGTTCATAGTTCTCTTCGTTCTTTTCTTTGAACCTTCTTATCATGAGTGTTCTAAGTTGTTCAAAGATTTCATTGTACCATTTTTTATCGATGTTGGCTTGAAATACTTCATATCGGATATCAAAACATTCCTCCAAGCGTTTTTTATACCTTCTAAGGGCAGACCGGGTTTTTGGACCAAAATGTTGCTCCATGTATTGGTTCCCATCCAAATATCGCTCGAGTTCTATTACATGCGTATGTTGAGTGGTAATGGTATGGATTGAAAACTTTTTCTGATGTTGACCTAATATCAAATTTACGTAACCGGGCACATCTTGAAGGACAAAGGACTTATTTTCTATCAGTAGTGGTTTGGCTGATTTTTTTTCATAGAGTGGAAGGCCATTTCTGGAGTCCAACACCTTTTCGATGGCATCAGGAAATCTTTCATCTGCTAATAGCGATCTCAAAAAGATGATTTTATTGGATGGTTTATTTCCCATGCTTTTCCACTCTGTTTTTGAAAATGACTTTTCCTAAACTGTCGGGGCATTCCAAAATAATTGAATGCTCATCGTCCAAACTGGTGTAGATTTTGAGATGCTCCAGTTTCTCTTTGGAAAGGTACAAAAAGTGATATACGGCTCGTTTGCCATAGGGTTCGTTCAAAGAGTCTATTCCAGTTTGCGAGAATCTTTCCTTGTCCATTTTTGCCCATTGTTCTTTGTCCAGTTTTTCCAATTGGTATAAGGGCTGAATTCTCTTTTCCTTTCTTTTGGGCAAGAATGGGATTCGGTGGTAAATGGCTCTTAATCTTGAAATGAATGGGTAATAGATGTCAAATTTTAGTGAGAGCGAGAGCCAAGTTATTAAAGGACTTATTATAGAAAAAGGTCCTTGTTTGGCAACCGTTATATGATTGGCATAGAGATAGGTATGATCGGCAAAACGAAGTTTATACTCCATATTTTCCCGTAAAAGGTCATAGATTTCGAAGCCCATCTCAAAACACCATTGTAGTTGGATCATAATATCGATATACCCCAGATAAAACTTGGAGTAATCAATGTTGAAACCCCTGACATAGCCAAAAACCAATTGTTTCCAGATATAATTGAAGGAAATGTGTATAGGCTCATCACCATGGTAAATTACGATCAAGGATGCTTTTTTTTCTCGAATAAGTCCTTTTCCTAGTTCCTTGAATCGATCCCATTCCGTGAGGGCCATATGGTTCATTTGCTTTTCATCAAAACGCGTGGTGACCATCCGTTTCAAGGTGTTCATCAATTTTTCATAGGTATGATCCTGTATCTCACCATAATAATATTGATATTCTATAGGGAATACCTTTTCCAAGGTTCTTTTGTAGGCTCTTAATCTTGACGCTCTTTTGGAACTCAATTTGCTTTTTAAGAAATGGTCAAGGTCATTGTATTTCTTTAAATCAATATAGGAACCTTCAAAAGTAGCCACTGATTTTTCCCATTTTTTCTGGCCGTTTTGAGCAAAAGAAATATTCAAGTATCCCGGTACATCAGTATAGAGCACATTTTCTCCAATGGATTCCTGCCTATCGTTGGTGTTTAGATACACCTTGCTAGGATCATTTTTTAGGGAGATAGACCTTACATGCTCGGTAATACTGTCTTTTTCGAGTAGCTCTGCTAAAAAGGAAACGTTCTTCATATTGGTCTATAGCTCCTTAAATATCAGAACTTCTTTCTTGGATATCATTTTTATATGGTCCTCATTTAAATAAAATTTCAAGGAATCCATGGGCTCTCTGTTGTGATAACAATAATCACAGATGGCTTTTTGAATATATTGGCTCTGTATTTCATTGAAATGTACTCTTTTCTCCTCAACGCTAGTGGTACTACCATCTACAGGTATCTTTTGAACTTTCAACAAATTTCTGGATATGTTCCTAGACCTTTTGGGATTGGATGATTTAGCAAGTCTTGTTGCGTGATAGATAAAATAAAAAAGTTTTAGCCCCAAAAAAACGGAATGGCCCCAAATGCGATTTAAGCTTCCTTTCTTGTGGTATATGGTTTCGACCAAAAAAGGGTAGGAGGTATCTGCAAACCTATTTTTGTAGCTGTATTCACCTTTCATAAAATCGAACACTTCAAATCCTTCATCAAAAGACCACTTTATGACATTGAGAAGTTCAATGTGTCCTAGACTAAATTTGGAATATGCCGAATCAAAGGTTTTGGTGAAACCATGAATAATTTTTCCCAGTATATAGTTCAGACTTATGGCGATGGGCGTATCCCCGTTATATATGACCGAAATGCAAGCCTGTTTATTGCGAACAAGTTCCAAGGTTTTTTCTCGGTATTCCGATAGCATAGGATCAGTAGCGGATTGTATCCCCTTTTGTTTAAAACGCCTAGCCTGCATTTGCTCAAAAGCATTAAAAACTATTTGGTATTGTTCTTTTTCCATGGAACCATAATAGATCTGATGCCGGATGGTAAAACACTCATTCAGGAGATTCTGACATTTGGCAAAATGAGACCGCCCTTTTTGATCAAAGGTCTTTTTTAAGTACTCCTCGTAACTTTTATAGGCCGATAGTTTTATCAATGAGCCAGGGAAGGTCCGGACTTTTTTAATGATTATATCGGTTCCAAGGTCCAGTTCCGTATCAATATAATTAGGCACACTGGTTAGTACCATGGGCCTTTGTCCACCGTAGTTAGGATTTTCTTGGGGAAGCTTTTTTTGATATGTCAAATTGCCGGTAAATGAATTCCTTATCCAGCGATACAACTTGTCCGCTCTTTTTTCAAGAAGAACAAGTTCATGAAAATCGATGTGATTGGATAGTATGTTAAGAATTCTCGACATGATTAGTGATTCTCACCTGTTATAGAAAATAACCTATTTGCGCCATTTATTTATGGTATATAACCATTTGTCTACCTTTATTAGATTTCCCAAAACTCCCATATTCCGAAGCCATTGTAAGATGTCCAGTTTCATTTTTTTAGACTTGGCCCTTATGATGCACACAACGGATTTTTTTGAATATACGATTTCGTGGAACAAACGATAACGATGGTTACACCATTTTTCCTTGTAAGGGTTGGTACCCTTGGAAACGTCATAAATGTCAATATTATTGGAAAGACACCATTCCAGCTGGAACTGCATATGTATATCGCCCAAATTGTATGGTGAATAATCAATGTCGTAGGTTTGGATATGACTGAACATTACATGGTCCACAATGTAGTTCAAGGCAATGCATATGGGTAATTTATCCTTATATATAACAAACAATTTGGCCTCGTCCGCACGTAACTTAGGCAGTGTAAAACCATACAATTGCTGCCAGTGGGCAAGGTCCCTGTTTAGAATACCCTTTTGATCAAACCTTTTGGACAGAAGTTCTTTAAAACGGACGAATGTTTTTTCATATTCAGATTCCGCCAAATCACCGGACAATACCTTATATTCTATCTTCCCCAAGGATTCCAATTTCCTTTTTTTACTCTTAAGATTTTTGATATTACGTTTACTGAGCTGGTCGTTCAAATATTCAGAGAGGTTTTGGTAGGTAAATAGGTTGACCAAATGTCCATCATATTGTGGTACCTTGATAAAGCCATGGTCAAGGGGAACATGTTCTTGAAAATAAAGATAGTCGGGTACGTCTTTGATTATATAAAATGATTTCCCATCTTCTTGATAGATTGAGGGGGTTAGTGATAAATAACGATTCACAAGCAGGTTCTGAACTTTCCCTTGGTGTACGGCATGCAGGGTTTTATTCAGGTATAACTGAAACAGACAATGGTCGGTATAGTGCTTGGGAAGGCCAGTCATTGTTCAACTTTTTACTTAGGTTTGTGTCCCAGTTTATAGCGTATTTTATGCAAGCTTTTATGAATTCCCTGTCTACGCGCCCAGTATTTAAGTTTGAACTTTGTAGCCAATAGGATGGCAATTCCCCTGCTCATCAAGCTCTTGGGATTGTACCAGATATGATAATTTAGCATATAGGAACGATTGCACCATCTCTCCTTATAATCAAATTGACCTTTGGAAAAGTCCAGAATCTTAAAACTGTTTTTAATGCACCAGTCTATTTGCTCAACTATACTGAGACTACCTATCCTATACTGTGAAAAATCGATATCAAAAACCCGTATGACGTCATAGGCATGGTCCTTGGAAAAATTAAGCAGTGTAATGGCTATTGGATTGCCCTGAACAGAGCCAACAAATAAACCAGCCTCCTTATTGCGCATCATTGGTAAAGTGACATCCTTAAAAAAAGACCATTCTTTTGGGTCAAGATTGTTGTTCACCACCTGTTTTTCATCAAACCGGCGGATAAGAAGTTCATGGAATTTTTCAAAAAGGGCATCATATTGGTTTTCTGCTACATCGCCCCATATCATCTGGTATTCCACCGAATATTTCTTTTTCAATTTATTT
Source organism: Flagellimonas chongwuensis (assembly GCF_013376415.1). Taxonomy (GTDB): domain Bacteria; phylum Bacteroidota; class Bacteroidia; order Flavobacteriales; family Flavobacteriaceae; genus Flagellimonas; species Flagellimonas chongwuensis. The sequence continues at coordinate 137,970 of NZ_WYET01000007.1, read as the reverse complement.
CCGTAATTCCTCAACTTGGACCGGCTCCGTGAGCTTAGTTGGGTAGTGAGGTATCCTTCGGCGGACTTCTCATTGGTCAAATCACAAATGTAGCCCTCGTATTGTGGTACGGTAATCAATCTAAGGCCATTTGGTATCTGTTTGCCTCGGAACCCAAAATCTGGAACATCGTAAATAAGATAGACCTTGTTATCATTCACAATGGTCATGGACGAGGGATTGGTACTGTAGTGAATACCTTTTGTATTAGTGGCCCCAACATTGTTATATATGGCAAGCTTACCTTTTTTATAAAACGATATTCCTTCAAAATAATCAACATTTATGGTTTCCAAACCTGTTGCAAAGTGTTGTGACCAAATGGAGGTGAAGGTATCCGAAGTATACGGGCCATCAAATGGTGGGGGAATTATATGTTTTTTTTCACTTATCAAGCGGCTATCACTTTTTTATATGAACGGCCATATCCTTGGCCAATTGTGTAGAAAATTGGATAGCGCTCTCAGAATGTAGGTGCGACCCATCATAGGTTTCGTAATCGGGGGTATTTTTGGAATAGTCGAGATAGGGAATTTGATGAATTTTTGTAATGCTGTCCATTGACTTTCTAAAATTGGGGGAATTCTCATTTTCGAAATCAATAATTTCTTTGTCGGCCGGCATTCTAACCAAAATTACCTGTCCCTTGTCCTTAAGGTACTCAATGGTCCTTCCAAACCATTCCCATCTATAACTTTTAGTTTCTTCCTTGGGTAGTCTACGTTGAAAATAGGCAAGATTTTGTCTTTTCCAGTCCATTTTCAAAGCATCGCTCAGGGTAAAGTCACTTCCGGATACCAAGACCTCGTTCCATCCATTGTTATGCGTAATTACATTTCCTGGTGCCCTTTGGGCAAACAGGGCATGGTAAAGCCCCTGTCCATAACAGTTTATGATGTAACTATAGTTGGGATTTGAGTTGAAGTCTTCGGTTTTTCCAATAGCGGCTTTCTCATCCATTTTTTTGATTCCTTCAGCTCCAAAGCCAATAGGGGCAGTAAAGCTACCTGGAGATACACTTAGTATAAATAAGCCTTTGCCATTGGCCTTTATGAGTTTCTTTCTGATGGCTTCCAGATATATCTCTCCATAATAGTACTGGTTAGCTGCAAAATTTATCAATGGCAGATCTATTTCATGATTGATGTTTTTAGTCACCGTTTTGGGGTCAATTCCTTGGTCAGCCCTTGAGAGCCCAATCACCAAACTACCGGCATCTTGGGTATATTTAGGGTAATACATATCCACATAACCTTCGGAAAGTTTATTGACCATAAACGCATATGCCATTGCAAATAGCGTAAAAAACAGAATGAGTTTTAGGATAAAATATCTCATTACAATCAGAATTGAAAATAAATAAAACTCTCTTGCCTATTGATGCCGAGCATCACAATAATGGCGATATATGCCAAGTACATGGACCACCGGGCCCAAATTGGCCGCCCTTCCACCAATTCATATATTCTATTGTTCCCCTTAACAAAGTGAACCCATTGTACACCTACGATCAAAAGGATGCTCAAAAAGAGCTCCAGATAGTTGTTGAGTACATTGATGTGCAAGTTTGGAACAACAAAAAGGTTGCCAATAAAGTGGATTGCCTCCTGTATCGATGCCGATCTAAAGAAAATCAAGGATAGCATCATTAAAGTAAATGATATTGCCCAACCCATAATGGATCTAAGCTTGGAGGGGATGTGCAAACGGTCAAAAATGTTTTTTCTCCATTTGTTGGTAGCCACTTCAATTATCAAAAACAAGGCATTGAGCAATCCCCAGACCACAAATGTCCAATTGGCTCCGTGCCATAGTCCCATAATAAAGAAGACCAACAGTACGGAAACCAACCGATTTAAATGGGCCTTTCTTCTCAAAGGACTATAGAGATAATCCCTGATCCATTGGGTAAGCGATATATGCCAGCGTTGCCAGAACTGCGTAATATTGATTGAGAACAAAGGTCTGTTAAAATTATTGATCAATGAAATCCCCATGGTCTTTGCAGCTCCTATGGCAATGTACGTATAGGCAGCGAAATCAAAGTATATCTGGAAAACAAAAAAGAAAGCTGCCAACAAAGTGGGAAGTCCCTGATGACCGTCTGGATCAGCATACACAGCGTCCACGTAAATGCCCAAACGATCGGCCACAACAATCTTTAAAAAGAATCCCCATGCCATAATGATCATTCCTCTTTTGATTTGGGATATATCGGGAGAAATCGTTTTTTTTAACTGAGGTAACAGCCTAGTGGCCTTTTCAATAGGGCCAGCGACCAATTGCGGAAAGAAAGCAACAAAAAGGGCGAATCTACCAAGATGTTTCTCCGGCCTCATATTGCCGCGGTATACCTCTATAGTGTAGCTCATAGTCTGAAAAGTATAGAAGCTGATACCTACCGGTAACAAGATTTGGTCAATTCTGTAGGACTGTACCTGTTCGGAAGAGGATATCTCTACCCCAAAATATTCCAAGATGCTGTTTGTGGAATCAATGAAGAAAAACAAGTACTTGAAGGCAACAAGGATACCTACGTTGACCACTATGCTGAGCCATAGATAATATCTTTTCCTTCTGGGATCTACATTGCCGATTTTTAGGCCGCAATAGTAGTCCACCAGAGTGGATATGAGCAACAGGATAATCAGATAGGGTTCCGATGCGGCATAGAAATAATAACTTGAAGCCAATAAGAACAGCCACCGTAGTTTATGAGGTAGCAGATAGTACATTAAAAGTACTATTGGAAAAAAAAGTAGGAACTCAAAAGAATTGAAAAGCATGGCTAATCCTTGTGTTTGGAAAACTGTTGGTTGGTTCTTTGTAAAAGTAAGATTAATTGGATATTTTAAAACACCATAGAGTTAATCTAGCAGGTTTCATCGATGAACACACTATTTAAAGGCGTTTGCCATCTTATAGGTAAAATAAGGACGTTCGGCAGAAATTCTTGGTGTATTGTAGTACCACAGATTATCTTAGCAATTGTTGAAGAACCGTATCGGGAATTGGTCAATCAGTTAGGGCATTTCTTTCCTATTTGCGGAAGTTATTAACGAACACTTTATATGGATAGAAACATCAAATGGGCATTTTTATGTAGTTTTTGGGGCAAAAATGCCAAAGATGCCATTGAATGGCACGCTGAAAATGGTCAAATAGATAAAATAGGAATGGTCATTTATGAACAGGAAAATTGTGGGGCAGCCGAAGAGGCAAAATTGAATGGAATCAATCATGTCCATATGCCTTTAAAAGATTTTGACAATAAGAGGGACCATCAAGCTAAAATGATCGATATTTTATTGGAGAAGGGGATAACGCACATTTTCCTTCTCGGGTTCGAACACCTTATCCGAAAGCAAATGTTGGATGCATTCCCAAATAGAATAGCGAATATACACCCCTCCTTGTTTCCTAGTTTTTTGGCTACTAAGACAGCCATACAGGATGCCCTTGATTACGGGGTGAAAGTAACCGGAATCACTACCCATATTATAGATGACAGGTTCGACCGAGGAATCATCTTGTGTCAAGAGCCTGTTAGGATAGATGAGGGAGATACTTTTGATACGCTTTATCCGAAGTTTTCAAGCAAGGGACTTCCATTGATCATTGAGACTATGAGATTGATGGAAAGCCAGAACCAAGGTTTTGATTTGAATAATACAACCAACTAAACTTATATCCCGTTGTACAGTAATTTTTTTAAAAGGTGTTTTGATTTAACCGCCGCATTGGTTGGTTTGATTTTGTTATCGCCAATCTTTATTTTGGTGACCATTTTACTTTGGATCGATTTTAAGGGTTCTCCTTTTTTCACTCAAGAGAGGCCCGGTAAAAATGAGAGGGTTTTTCATATTCTAAAGTTTAAGACTATGAACGACAAAACAGATAAATCCGGAAAGTTGCTGCCCGACAACCAACGTATAACCAAAGTAGGCGCATTCGTAAGAAAGACCTCCTTGGACGAGATTCCACAACTTATCAATATAGTAAAAGGGGATATGAGCTTGGTCGGACCCAGACCGTTGAGAACATACTATCTGCCTTTTTATAACGAGGTGGAGAAAAAAAGACATTTGGTACGCCCCGGTATCACAGGATTGGCACAAATTTCCGGAAGAAATTTTTTGACATGGGAGGAAAGGTTTGACCTAGATGTGGAATATGTGGAGAATATAGGCTTTTTGATGGATGCTAAAATATTGCTACAGACTTTTAAAAAGGCTTTGCTGGGCAAAGATGTTGCTGAGGATCCCAATGCTTTTATTGAGAGCTTTGATGTACACCGCAAGAAACAGCTTGAAGAAGCTGTGAAATCAACCTGAAAAAGTAACTGCCCCAATTTGGTTCTAGTAAGTTTTAGAGGTTAGGGAGTATCAAAATACGAATTGGTACGGTACGCTGGAAAATAATTGGTGTTTAAACTTTCTTTTCCTTCTTTTTCTTTTGCTATTTTGCACAACCTGTCATATACCTCGGTATTGGATATATACTTCCAAACTTTAAAAGGTGCTCTTTTCTTGGAAAAGGAAGCCTTAAAATCGTATAAAGAATCATTTTTACTGCCAACGCCCCCTCCCAGATTAAAGAAATTGAATTTGTCGGACTTGTTTTTGCTCCGCACATGGTCTATAACACCACGAATTGGCGATAAGTGCCTGTAGGCATCTACCGTACCGGACAAGTGATATTGAACGATGTGATTTTTAGTACGGATGATAAAAGCACCAGAGGCAACATCTCCGTTTTTTTTGGAAGTTGCAAATACAAAGCTGGCATCAAAAAAACTGTTGTTCTGTAAAAGTTTGATGAAGTAGGGAAGTTTAAAATAGTACTGGCTACTGGCTCCTACGCGTTCCATACTTTGATAATATATTTCCAAAAACTGACGCGCATCATCTTCAGAATTTCCCTCTCTAATATTGAAAAGCTCTTTGTTTCGCTTTATGTATCTTTTTGTAGTCTTTGAGTATTGTTTTTTATGTCCTGTGGATTCCATTAGGTCAAAATATACAATATCGCCTAGGGACTCGATTTCTCCCATATGCGAAAGCAGCTGTTCTTGATCATCGATAAAAGGGTTTGTACTTGAAAAAATGCTGATGATCTTATCACCCAGGAAGTACCCGAGCATTTGTTCTTTCCAATCTTGAAAATCGAAGTGGGAGGGAAGGTGGGAAATCAATGGTCCAGCATATCCATATACCGATGTAGCGTCAAAAAAACCACTGCCATTGATGGGCCTTATTACCAAAGGGAATGCGATGGACGTATCACCGGAACTGTAGAAAAGAAGCTTTGCCACTTCATTGTCCTTTATGCAGACCTGGTGATAATCATAGGAGTGATAAAAGTCCTTTTTTTCAAAAGAACTTATTATCGTGTTCCATTCATTTTCCTCTGTAATAACTTTAAACATACAATAGCTTGGTTCATCTCTATGATGAAGGTTTCATCCGGTAAAGCGGAAAAAAGGAACCTGTCTCTTTTTCGTTCACAGGTCCACAGACCAACTCACAAAGTTCATCGTATTTAGTTTTATTTATGATTTTCCGCCCCGTATAAAAAACACGGTCAGTGGAATTTGGAAACAGGGATTTCTTGAATTTGTACAATCCGTCCCCATTGGTGATGCCCCCACCAAGAATATAATGGCTCTTTCCTTTTTCAATGCCCCAGCGGATGACCTCTACCCGCAAGTAGTCATTTGGACGACAATTGAAATAATCCGATAGGGTGCCACCCAGATATGCATACAGACAATCGTTGAGGTGAATAACAAGTTCTGTGGATATGGCAACATCATCCTTATAGACAAGTATTATGGTAAAATTTTCCTTATTGTTGAGAATCATTTTCTCAAAATGTTCCAAAGAAAAGTAGAGCATTTTAGAAGCCCCATTCCTTTTCATGGTACTTACATAAATGTTGTAAAATGTAGCTATATGATGGTCTTCAATAGCTGTTCCTTCATAAAATTTTATGGTAAGGTCTTCCTTTTCTGCCTTACGATAGTTGTTTCTTACTTTGGAAACAAAGGAATCCCATTGTTCTTCAAAATTGTTCATCAATGGACCAAAAACATTGTTCAATGTTGATACCGTTTCACCAGAATAATTTTGGTGGTTACCATTTAAATGAAACCGAACGAACTCTGAAACCACATTGTTTTTGGAGTACCACTCATCGACAAGTTCCCAGAACTTTTTGATTATCTGTTTATTGATACCCTCTTCATAGAGCGGTCCATTGTAGCCATAGGGAGAAATGATATCATAAAAAGGTTTTTCTGAAACTTCAATTTCTCGCAATATCATAGGCATTACTATGGTTGATGCACCGTTTACCTTAAAGTTGAACGCTATGATCTTGTTGTTGTCCGATTTGTGATGGGACAAGTATTCATATAAATAATATGGATTGTTATTCCATTCTGTTTTTATCAGATGCTTGTAGGAGTCTATGCCTTCTTGCTGGTTCAACTGAATGATGTCGAGCTCGAAATTATATGGGGAATCATCAACTAAAAAATCAGAGAGCATTTTCGAAAAGGCAATGATTCTTCCGCAATGCTCGACATGCCAAACTGCTTTGCCGCCAATAATGTTGCCGGCCAATAAAGGGCCTATGACATGAAGGTTCTCAGCGCCCTCAAACTCGTTGTTCACCCGTATGCCTATCTCGGATTCATTTGCCTGAATCCTATTTTTGGAAATCAGACCAGCTATCAATTTTGGAATATTAGGATGCGAAAGCGTAATCCCACTAATACAATTGATAACAATATGTATTGGTTTCTCAACAGTTTGAGGCAAATTGTCCTGATCTGTATATACAAGCTCATATCCCGAAGGGTTTGGAATTATATCCGCGAATCTACCGGCAATGTGGGTAAACTTTTTTTTCTTTTTTAGAATCCTTGCCACGTTGGCATAATGTTCCCCTGCGCATCGCTGTCTTCTGCCTATCTGGTTCCCATAATGACAGGCGAATCTTTCCAACTCATCTCGGTCGAGCTTTTCCAGGAGCGCCCCAAATTTTTGGGATACAATACCAACGGTACTGGAAGCACCCAATTTTATATTATCCGCTAAATCTAGATCTAGATATACGGCTTCGGCAATTTCTGATGCCTTTAAGGATTCTTTTTTATTTAAACCATCCAAATGGACAGTTTTAAACTGCTTTAGCTTAGTATGGTCTATTTTTGAATCGGGTAGGAGTCCTTGAGTGGATATCATGTAAAAATGGTTGATCCTTTCCTTGATATCCGGATGGTCGTTGAGCTGGTAAAGCATTTCTAGACCACTGGCATTGGCTCCTATAATGGAAACATTAATGGCTTCTTTGGATTGAAAAGCGAAGTCCCTGATACTTTCAATGGTTTTCGATAACCTTGGTTTGTAAGGGTCATTGATCAAGAGGAAGTTGTCTTTTTTAAATCGTTTCTTTCTTTTCCACAAGTAATTGGAAGGCAAAGAACCAATGGCCAAGATGGCCTTTTCTGCAAAAATGGGGGATTGCTCCTTAAAATGGATTTCCCATGCTCCTTCATTTTGTGCCAAGTCGATTACCTTACCTCTGATATATGAAACTGAGACTTCTTTTTGCTTTTCTAGGGCCTGTACAACTGTCCCTATTTTTTCGTCCATGTAATAACCAAAGAACCTTCTTGGGATAAAGAGGTCTTCCCATTGGTTGTTCTCTAGTTCATAATGGTGTTTTTGTATCCATTCCAGAGACAATGGCCCTCCTTGTTCCTCAAGCTCATTCAAAAGCCGTTGTTTGTTTTTGTTGAGCCATTCTATAAACTCTGACAATTCGGGTTCCGGCAAAAAGTTTTTGAGTGAGGTGATCAGCAAGGTCGTGCTTCCCGACCTTTCACCATAGGGAATCCCACTATGGAAGGTTTCAAACTTTTCCACAACAGCAATTCGAGTTGTGCCACCATGTTCTTTTTTCTCCAGTTTCTTGAGGGTATGGTACAAGGTGAAAGTTGACGAAATTCCCGAACCAATGAATGCAAGATTGAAAGGAATTTTATTTTCCATTACTTTCGTTTAAATTTTGATATCTGATAATTTTCGCAGGATTTCCTACAACGACCGCATTGTCCGGGACATCCTTTATAACGACACTTCCGGCACCTATGGTGCACCATTTGCCGATTTTTATTTTTGGTATGACCACGGCACCGGCTCCTATGAACGAACCCTCTCCGACCTCAACATGACCTGTAAGTGCAACTTTGGGGGCTACGTGTACAAAATCAGCTATGTAATTGTCGTGATCAATACTTGCCGAAGTATTTACTATAACATGTTTTCCAATGGTTGTATTGGGTTGAATTACCACTCCGGCATATACTACCGTCCCGTCACCAATACTGCTCTCTTTGCTTATGACAGCAGAGGGGTGTATCAATGTTTTAAAAATAGCTTTTATTTTATGGGATAGTTCCGCCCTTGTTTTATTATCACCAATTGCAATGACAAAAGGAGCCCCTTCATGGGGAAAGTCCTCGGAAGATAAAAGCCCAATCTTGACAACTCCAGAATCCCAATGCACACTATCGGATGGATGGTCATCAAAAATTTCAATGATTTTGTAGGCAGTAAGTTCGGCTACATCCCTTATTACCCCGGAATGTCCCCCAGCACCGTATAATCTTATATTTTTATTTTGACCTTCCACTACGTTTAAATGTGAACAACCATTAAAAACTATTGAGACACAAATGGGTTATTGATCTTGATGACCCTACCGGGATTGCCCACTACCGTTGCATAATCTGGCACATCTTTTATAACAACGGTCCCAGCTCCGATGGTACACCACTTTCCTATTTTTATTTTTGGTATCACAACTGCACCTACTCCCACATGCGAACCTTCACCAACCTCCACATGTCCGCAAAGTGCAGCTTTTGGGGAAATATGGGCATAGTCGCCAATACTATTATCGTGATCAATGCTTGCTGCCGTGTTTACAATCACATGTTTGCCGACCGTAGTGTTCGGTTGTATGATTGCGCCTGCAAAAACAACTGTTCCTTCTCCAACTATTGCACTTTCGGCAATTATTGATGATGGATGAATAGCTTTCTCAAACGTACTTTTCAAAAATTCAGCAATTTCCGCTCGTTGTAAATTATTGCCAACAGCTATGATTACCGGATCTCCTTCGTGGGGGAATGCATCCTTTCCATCCCTCGCCCCAGTTTCAATATTTGTATTTTGATAAGCACTGTGAACTGTTGACGGCTTGTCATCATAAGTGTCTGTAACGACGATGTCGTTTAATTCGAGAACTTTTCGAATAACCTGAGAGTGTCCGCCTGCTCCATAGATTCTTACTTTTTTCATGTTGTGTAGTGTTCAGGGAAATTAATTTATATAGATCGGTCAATTACCGGCCCATTGAGGCATTGTTTTGTTTTCATTTTGATTGATGTCACTTTTCTTGATCACTTTTATAAATGTTTTATAGATAATCTTCAAGTCCAACATTGCAGAAATGTTTTCAACATACCAAACGTCCAACTTGAATTTTTGATTCCAATCGATTGTATTTCTGCCATTTATTTGGGCCCACCCTGTTATTCCAGGTCTTACATTGTGCCGTTTGCGCTGTTCTTCATTATAAAGCGGCAGGTATTCTACCAATAAAGGCCTTGGGCCTACAAGGGACATATCGCCCTTAAGCACGTTTACCAATTGCAGGAGCTCGTCCAGAGAGTATTTGCGAACGAATCCACCTATAGGTGTTACTCGCTTGGGGCTATGGATATCGATTGATGACCCAGGTTTAAAATCGCGCATGGTCTTGAATTTAATGATTTTGAAAACTTTACCATTCTTTCCAGGTCGAGGCTGCAAAAAGAATGGTCTACCATGGTTAACGACCAATAGTAAAAGTATCAGGACCAACAATAATGGCGACAGGAGCACCAGTAGAACTAATGCAATGAGAAAATCTATGATCGGTTTTATAAAAACGCTGTACATATATGAGGTTAAACAGGGATTTAGGGATAATATTCTATTTAGTACAAACAAAAAGCACTACGATTCTTTAAAATTAGGGCAACATTGGCAAAATGCATTGATTAATGGTTTAAGGAAATGATATTTTAGACGAATTGTAAAAGTTCTAGATTAAAAGAAGAGTTTGGCTTCAATTCCATTTAGTATTGAACTTTACAGAATCCTTTAGATATTGGAGCGTAGCTTTGGGTAAACTGTATGTTTTGAATCAATCTTTGGTACCTTCCAGCTCTTGATATTCTTTTAAGAGTTCGTTCCAAATAAAGGACCTTTCATACCTCTTTTTGATCATTTCCCGGTAAACATTTTTTTCTGCAGCAAACTTCTCTTTGTTCTCCAACACGTTTTTCATAGCGGTGTATAGCGCCTCGGTATTTTTAGTAGGTATAATGGTTCCGTTGACTCCCTCTTCTACAATCTCATTACAACCATTAATATCACTTACAATACTATAAAGCCCCATTGCCCCGGATTGCATTACCACATTGGGAAAACCTTCACGATAGCTGGGAAACGTCAAACAATCACTGATGGCAAAATAGGGGCGCACATCATCTACCCACCCCGTGGCAATCACTTTATCGGACTTGAAGATAAAATCTTCTGTTTCGGGTAACATGGGGTCAAGCTCTTCTTCAGGATTGCCCACCAACAACAGTTGTACATTGGTATACTCATCCAAAATATTTTTGAAGGCAGCAATAAGTTCATTGATTCCTTTGTCCCCTACCAATCGGCCAACAAATACAAACACATAGTCATCATCGGCGAGCTTTAGTTTTTTGCGAAGCTCAAGTTTTGATGCATTGGAATATAAGCTTGGGTCAAAATAGGAGGTATCTATACCATTGGAGCTGCCATGGCCGATCACCTTTAATTTTTTTGCATCCGTGAACTTGTGGTCCAATACAATTTCCTGTAGTCCCAACGAATTTGGATATACTTTAGTTGCGCAGAAATAGGTCAATTTTTCTACGGTATTCAACAAAACTCTTTTTGGTCCGGTAGCTTCCACAAGGGGTAGCCCGGCAATAGTGTGTAATCTGTGTGGAACACCGGCGAAGCGCGCGGCCATCATGCCTATTGTCCCTGCCTTTGGTGTATGGGAGTGGACAATGAACGGTTTTTCTTTTTTTAGGATTTTGTAAAGCTTTATTAAAGCCTGTAAATCTTGAAAAGGGGTAATTTTTCTTGTAAGATTTACGGGAATCACTCTTATTTCTTCTTTGACCCCTACTTTTTCCAAGTTTTCCTTATCCGATGAGATACCGACAACCTCATAGAACTGACTCATAAATTTGGATTGTCCCTGCAACAGTCCCCCAAGTGAAATTGGAACTGTAGTTATCCTTATTAATTTTTGTTTCATGGAATAGGTAATGGGTTAGGTGGCAATTGATTTAAAATATGGGGACTTTTCAGGATGTCAAATATAATTCCATATAAGTTGAAAAGGGTTAAATAAAAATTACTTTTAGATTTAGTGTGATAAATTATAGATAAAGTGAATGGGGGCTAACCTGAAAAATAGCAAAGAAGATGCATTTCATCGATTTTTTTGTTAAAATCGATAGGTTAAACATCTAATTGTTTGGTATTGAACGTAAGTGCTGGTGTATTTCGTCGAAAAAAAGACACATTTTGTCGTTTTTTGAACTTAAAAGAACAAATTTGTAAATTAAAAAGTAACAGATGCAAAAGAACACCCCAAAATTACTTTTCTTTTCGGTAATTTTTCTTTGCTTAATTCAAGCCTCATTTATCTCTTGTTCGCAAGATGAAGACCTTATAGACTTAGTTGGTTTGGAAGACCCTGATGAGGAAACCGTTGATGGTTCGGATGGAGATTCTGATGGAGATTCCGATGATTCCAATGATCAAGATACTCCAGATTTGGGAGAAACAGACAATGGCCCTGATTTTGATTCCTCAGAGGGGCTTAAAATAGATAATACCCCATGTGACTATACATTGGATGGTATTGAAAGCAACTCAACCTTGGAAATTGCCTGTCGGATGGACTTGGGAGGACAAACCATAACGGTGCCTTCCGGAGTCACTTTTGTTTTTGCAGGAGGTGAAATTATAAACGGAACATTAAACTTTTCTGCTCAAGGTACCATTGACGGTGATTTGCTCAATAAGGATTTGACCATTGAAGGTGATGTTAAATTGGATGACCCAATTTTTCAGTTTTATCCAGAGCGATGGGATATTGTTCAGGGACAAGTAAATTCTGATCGCGCTTTGAAGAACAATACCAATTTTGAAGGATTAATGTTTTATGTAAAAGAGTTAGGGGCTACTACCTTTCAAACTGATGAATTTGATGCCTACTTTGAGGTTACCAAGGTTACTTCTACCACAACAAATCAGAATTTTTATCCAAGTTTAGAGGCAGTAAACCTACCTTCAGATTTTACTTTGTCAATGACTAATAATACCTTTTTGAGAGTCTTTCCAACAATAGGTACTACTTCAGCAGCTTTAATCGGTGTTAGAGAGGTCGATAATGTTACCATTCGGGGAGGTATTTTAGTTGGAGATAGGGATAATCGTTCTTATTCTAGGGAAAACGCAGAAGAGGGAGCCCATTTAATGACGATTCGGTCTGGTAAGAATATTGTTTTAGACGGTATAAAGTTTACAAAAGGATCATTAGGAGGACTAAACATAAATTCAGTTGGACATACATTTGATTCCAACTATGACCCAACTAACAATGTTGTGGTCAGAAATTGTGTTTTCGATTCCAATAGAATGATGAGTATTGCATTGACAGACGGTAATAACATAGATATAAATTCGAATACCTTCTTAAATAATGCTCAGCCTTCCTCAAATTCTGATGGAGGAGTAGTAGGTTTTGCAATTAATCTTGAGCCTGTAAGAACAAGAAATTCATCCAATGAATTAGTTGAATATCAAAAGGTTCATGATGTTACAATAAGAAATAATGTTGAAAGGGGTAGTAGGGAAGGCTCGATAATCGTTTTTATTGGTCAAAGAATCGTAATTGAAAACAATGACTTTGAGACCAGCGCCTCCTTTTCTTTAGCTTCAGATACACAAATCAGAAACAATAAATTTACAGCAAGTAATGTTTCTGCTGGTAAACCTGCAATTATTGTCGGTGGACCAGGAGAGACTGTATTTAATAATTCAGTGTCTGGTAATACAATTGAGGGTTATGGATTAGCCATTGCAACATATTATAAAGATATAGAGGTTACGGGTAACATCATAAATGATTGTAATTCAGGTATTCAAATAAAAGATGCTGAAGATATTTTTATAAGTGAAAATAGGATTACTAATACCACCAGCGGACGAGGTATATCAGGGCAAATCACCACTGCAAACAATGTCGTTATACAAAACAACGACATTGATGTTAGAAATAATGCCATTTATTTTGTCCAGTTAAATAGAGATGCAGGATTAGATAATTCTGTGCAAGTGATTGGAAATAATTTCGCAAGTAGCGCAACCTCTGTTATCTCTAGCTCTTCAGGAGTGACTTATAGTAACAATATTTCAAATGGAATGGTTCAAGTTATTAATGCTTCAAATATTGATGTATTAAACAATACCTTATCTCCTGATAATTCAAATGGTATTCATTTAAAAGGTGGTTTGACAGAAACAACTATTCGAGACAACAATATTGATGTATCCGGCAATTATACCTGTATCCTGGACGAATCTACAGGTAGTGTGTCTATTGGAAACAATACTTGTCAATAGAGAATTAACTGGATTTATAAATTAAAAGGAGGTGCCAATGGCACCTCCTTTTAATTTATAAGCAACTTTGGTCGTATATAATGATCACTTATCGAATCAATCATTATGTGAATTATAAATTCAATTTATATTTGAAAGGCAACTCCAAAATTATTCGACTTGTTATTCAATTCTTTCGAGTTTACCGTTTTTATTCCAATAGTATTTATAGTTTATTGGTTTCTCCTCAATAAGAAATTAAAATTGCAGAATGCATTTTTATTGGCTTCAAGTTATGTTTTTTATGGATGGTGGGATTGGAGGTTTTTAGGTCTTATTATATTTAGTTCTTTTGTTGATTATACAATAGGATTCTATCTGGGAAAAACAAATAAAGTACCACTTAGAAAGAGATTGCTCGCTATAAGTCTTATTCTTAATATTGGCTTATTGGGCTTCTTTAAATACTTTAATTTTTTTATTGAGAGCTTTAATGATACAATTCGATTTTTTGGAAACAATTTTGATTTAGCTACCCTCAATATTATTCTGCCTGTTGGTATAAGCTTTTATACATTTCAAACACTAAGTTATACCATTGACGTCTACAATAGGAAACTTGAACCTGCCAAAGATGCAATTTCCTTTTTTACCTATGTAAGCTTTTTTCCTCAACTAGTAGCTGGTCCAATAGAAAGAGCAACTAATTTGTTACCACAATTTTATAAAAAAAGGACTTTTGATTATGACTTTGCTGTCAGTGGTTTAAAATTAATTCTTTGGGGGCTTTTTAAAAAGGTTGTAATTGCCGATAATGCAGCAACGTTTGTAAACATAATATTTAGTAATACGGAGAATTATTCTGGCAGTACAATTTTTTTAGGAGTAATACTTTTTTCATTTCAGATTTATGGAGATTTTTCTGGATATTCAGATATTGCTATTGGAACATCTCGTTTATTTGGGTTTAAATTGATGCGTAATTTTGCATTCCCTTATTTTTCAAGAGATATAGCTGAATTTTGGAGAAGGTGGCATATTTCTTTGTCCACCTGGTTCAGGGACTATGTTTATATTCCTTTGGGTGGTAGTAGGGGAGGACTTTGGCAAAAAGTAAGAAACACATTTGTAATATTTGTGTTAAGCGGATTCTGGCATGGCGCTAATTGGACTTTTATGTCTTGGGGCTTTTTGAATGCATTGTTCTTTTTACCTCTTTTAGTTTTGAAAAAAAATAGAATTAATACAGATTTGGTTGCGGAAGACAAGTTCTTGCCAAATCTTAGAGAAGTTTTTCAAATGCTTGTCACTTTTGTTATGGTGAATCTAGCGTGGATTTTTTTTAGAGCAGATAGTATGTCTCATGCCGCTCAAATTTATTTCAAAATAATTTCTCCATCCTTGTTTGCGATGCCAGAATTGATGCCCCTTAAAGTAATCATATTGATAATAATTTTTGTTATCATTGAATGGCTCAGAAGAGATAGGGAAGTAGTACTTGATTTTTCTGATTGGAGGATACCCAGACCACTTAGGTTTCTCATTTACTATTTAATTATATCATCTATCTTTTTATTAGGCGGACAGCAGCAAGAGTTCATTTATTTCCAATTTTAGCATATGAAAAAGTTTCTAAAAGTTTTGACTATTTTTTTCATGCCAATTTTAGTGATTACCTTGGGCCTAGAATTTTATCTGCGCAGCTATGAATCTGATTATGCTCAAAAGTTAGAGGGGCTAAACTTAAAAAAGGATAATATTCAAGTTCTTATTTTAGGTAATTCCCACGCTTTTAATGATGTTGCTCCAGATATTATAGAAAAGAAGGCCTTCAATTTAGCAGGATTAAACCAATCAATTTATTATGACAAAAGAATTACATTAAAATATCTTGATGATTTACCTCAACTTCAGTATGTTTTAATTAGCATGGACTATCATTCCCTTTATTTTTCTAGCCAAGGGATAAGGGATGTTTGGTCTTATTATTCGTATGGAATACCGTATGAAGACAGCTCATATTTCAAAGAAAGATTATCTTATTTCTGGTTCGGGTATACTCCCAGAATAACATTCTCCCTGTTGAAAACTAAATTACTGGATCGAATAAAAAATGTTAAGGATATTAGGTTGATAAATGGCTGGGAGCCTCTTTTGGAGATGGAGCATGGTGCATTCAAGGAATCTACTATTAATGCTCGTGCTAAATACTTCAATGATCTTGTGCACGGGTCGGTTGAAAGAGAAATGGTCCAGTCAGATTTAGAGTCGTTTATTCAAAAATTAAAAGATAAAGGAATCAACCCCATATTATTTACGCCACCAGTGCAAAGACGATTGACAGATAGGTTAGACCAAGAAATAATGCAAAAGAATGCAGAGTACATTCAACAATTGCAAACAACTTATGATGTTCCTTATTGGAACCTCATAAATGCTATATCGGATGAAAGTCTTTATTACAACGTAGATCATCTTAATTCTTCCGGAGCCAAAGAATTTTCACAGATTTTAAATGAAAAATTGGAGGATTATATTTTTGAGAAAAGCAATTATGATGAACTTCCTAGATAATTTTTGCAATACCATTTTTGGAAACAAAAATATGTCCATACCATAAAAGTATTGTCTTTTCCATTTAAATGATCGTTCACCAATTTTTGTATTGAGGAGGTATTGAAAATTTGTTGGGTTTCCAAAAAGGAAGGCTCAATATATTTCTTTAATTCTTTCTTTAGTGAAGATTTTAACCAATCCCCAATGGGAACCCCAAATCCAGATTTTGATTTATCAAGGAAGTCCTCCGGAAAATCTTCTTTAAATGCTTCTTTTAGAATGTATTTCTTGTTCCACCCTTTCATCAAAAAGTCTTCTGGAAGACTATTGGTATAATCCCATAACTTTTTGTTCAGAAAAGGAGCTCTACACTCCAAAGATGTTAGCATACTTGTTCGGTCAACTTTCACTAACATATCACCTTCCAAGCTAATATTTCTATCCACTTCCCTATAATCAGTGAGTGAATTAGGAGCTGATACTCCGGTCAAAGATTTATAATAGGCAAATGGATCTAGCTCTATAAAATTTGGTAATAGGTAATCCTGTAAGCTATTATTTGCGAAACCTAAGGAAATTATGTCCCAATAATATTGATTTGAATAATCAATTGAATTCAACAACTTGTTTATTTTGAATCTAATACCTCTCTTATCACTTTTGGAATAAAGCAAAGGCTGCAATATTCTTTTACTTAATTTATGTAACTGATTGGGAATTAACTGAGTGTAACGTTCATTAATCTTGCCAATATAATATTTATTATATCCGCCGAAAACTTCATCCCCTCCATCGCCTGTAAGAGCAACTTTTACGTGCTTACTGGTTTGGTGTGCCACCAAATAGCTTGGGAGAGATGAAGAGTCCGAAAAGGGCTCATCAAAATTGTCCAATATTTCGCTAACATTAGTCTTTAAATCATCTTCATTAAGTACGAATTCATGATGATTGCTATCTATCAAGTTGGCAACTGTTCTAGACTTGTCTCTTTCATCAAAACCTTTTTTTTCAAATCCTATAGAAAAAGTATTGATTTTTTGGTTTGATATTCTTGAGAGACATAGGGATACTATGGAAGAATCAACTCCACCTGAAAGAAAAGTACCGATAGGCACATCTGATACGGATCTGCTTTTGACACTTTCCGCTACAAGCTCTCTCACTTTCAATTTTGCTGAATTAAAAGAAATGTCTTCTTTTTCATTCACCTGCGTTGATTTTATTGAATCAGTACTCCAAGACGACTTTTTTAAATCATATATGAGAAGATGGTTAGGTTGTAATTTATGTATTCCTTCATATATTGAAAAAGGTGCAGGAATGTATGTTAACTTAAAAAAAAGATTCAATCCCAACTTATTTATTGTGGGGACGGTTGGAATAGCTTTAAGGATTGATTTAAGTTCAGAAGCCCAGAGAAATTGATTTTTGTATTGTGTGAAATAAAGAGGTTTTTCTCCAAAGAAATCCCTTCCTATAAAAACCTTCTTTTTTATACGGTCGTATATGCTAAAGCCAAACATACCATCAAGCTTCCTAAACCCTTCCACTCCCTCATATTGATAGAGCTTTAATATTACTTCGGTATCACTTTTTGTATTAAATGTAATATTTTTAGAAGAAAGATCGGCTCTGAGTTTTTTATAGTTATAGATTTCCCCATTGAACACAATTACAATATTATTGTCATCGGAGTAAATAGGTTGTTGTCCAGAATTTAAATCTATTATAGACAATCTACGCATTCCCATGGCAATTGAAAATTCCTTGGTTGACTCTGTAAAGCATCCATGATCATCAGGCCCTCTATGAATGATTTGATCATTCATCAGTTTAATTTTATTGGTAAGTACTGATGAGTCTATATGATTATCCTGGAGAATACCATTAATACCACACATATATTAGTTTTTAACTTTGGTTAAATAGAAGTTTTGTAGCTCGGCCGCATTATTTTTGATATCATAATTCCCATCTACTATTTTTTGGTGGGTGCTAACACGGTTGTAATTGAACATTTGGATTAATTGGTTTGCCCATTCTACAGGTGTACTTTCTAAGGACTTAAAAGTGATGTTACCAGTGATATCTAATTCATTCGAAATGTTTTCAGAAGCTATAATTTTTAGCCCAGAAGCTTGGGCCTCTATCAAGGTAACTGGCAGCCCCTCGTTTGTAGATGGAAATAGAAAAACATCAAATGCTTGCAATAGATGGTTAACATCTTTTCTAACACCTAAAAAAATCACATTTTCGGCAATTCCCATTTGCTCGGATAAGTCTTTATAATACTGCTGACCTGGACCTCCACCAACAAGGATTAATTTAGTTTTCGGTAATTTTTTCTGCACTTCATTAAATACATCTAATAGAAAGACATGATTTTTTTCTGGCACAAAATTTCCGACATGCCCTATGACCTTATACCCCTGAAGACC
The DNA here is from genome assembly GCF_013376415.1 of Flagellimonas chongwuensis. Lineage (GTDB taxonomy): Bacteria > Bacteroidota > Bacteroidia > Flavobacteriales > Flavobacteriaceae > Flagellimonas > Flagellimonas chongwuensis. The sequence goes on along the minus strand of NZ_WYET01000007.1, from coordinate 119,156 downwards.
TAATTCTTTTCTCAAATTCGAAGAAGTCTCTTGGTCATATTCAAATTCGTCTGTGGCTATTGCATTGTTTATAATTTTCACATTAGGCTTGCTATCCAAACCAAAAAGCCATCGAGCTGCTTTATCCCCACACGAAAAGTAATAATTAGCATTTTTCCGTACCGACTTACGTAATAAGTTTTGTACCAAGAACTTAAAAGCATATCCCAATGAAGCCTTTTTTTTGGAAAAAGGATTTATGTTTAAATGGAAAAGACTTGTATGGCTGTGTGCTATTCTAAAAGGAACACCTTCTTTTTTAGCTTGGCTTAAAATTATACCGCTTAATCCATTCAAATGGGAGTGTATTATTCGATGCTCCGTATGTGTTTTGAAAAATGCTCGAACAGCTGAGATATAAGAAAAATAATTCTTGGGACTTATATTAGGCATAATATAGATTTTACCTCCAAGTGATTTTATTTCGTCATCATAAGCACCTTTTTCTTGCCTATGTAATAGAAAATCGAATTGGACCTTGTTTCTATCTATATTTCTATAGTAGTTCATAATCATGGCCTCAGCTCCACCACGATTCATTATGGTTAAAACTTGGAGTATACGAATGGGTTGTTCTGCACTATTGTTCTTCATGGCCATATTCAAATTCCGCTTTTTGTTTTAAGGCGTATGTACAAATTGAGCAAAACTCCAAAGGGAATCGCAACAATGGTGGTTATTTTTTTAGGTGACTCTGTAAGGAATTTTGCGTTTTTTGTAAAGAGAGCACAAGAAACATAGTGGACAGCATTCTTAAACTTGACACCAAATGATTTAGCATATTTCATTCCTGTTATCCTTGTAAAGGCAAAACCTTTAGGATGTCTACGGTATTGTTTTAACATGTTTAAACTTGATCCATCCGGCATGTATTCCACAATGCAGTATACCTCATTTACAGGATAAAGTTTGTAATCTTGATCAATCAATTGGTATAAATAGCCCAATGGGACAAACCTTTCCCCTTCATAAATAGGGTACTTAGGATATTGTTTGATGATCTCTGTTCTGTATACAAGTTTTTTATCTCCTCTGACCTTGTGTTTATTATATATGTCATAAATCGTAGTCTCTTCCAGATGTTCTGGAAACCTAGTTCCAATAATATTACCAGTTTTGTCAGCATCTAGGCCGACAATTCCGGCAAATTGAGGCTTATCTTTTATTGACTCCCATTTTTCAAGAATTAGTTCGACAGCATTGTTGGGCATGAAATCATCACTATCAATACAAATATTAAGTGGTGTTTCGATCAAAGAATAGGCTGTGTTGTGACCACCGTGCATACCTTGGTTGCTTTGATATTGGTATCTAATTTCAATCTTATTCTCTTTGATCCAACTTGCAATGAGTTCTTTGGAATTATCTGTTGATCCATCATCAATAATCAACCAAATAAAATCTTTATTAGTTTGTGAAACCAAGCTGTTGTAGCATTGATGTAGACAATATGCACGATTGAATGTAGGGGTAAATATGGTTATGGTTTTCATTTTAACTGTAATAAAGGTAGAACATCAGATAAGTAAACGAAAAATATGCGAGTATAATATTTCCTAAAAGAGCATGTTGATTTTTAAAAAAATTTTTCTTCAATAAAGGGTATATGATAACTATTGCCATCATAAACCATGAAAGGTATGCGAAACGGTTGGAAAAATTTGCACGAATTACAAGAACCCAAAACCCGTTACAAATGAGATAAGTATTTAATAACCTATTATAAAGCGCATCGGAGAATCCTCTTTTAACAACAAAGTACCATCCTGCAAAAACTGCAAAAGCAGAGTGAAATAAAAAATCCCATCTAAATCCAGTTGCCGAAAAAGTCCCTTCTTCAGAGCTACTGGATAAATATCCAGATAGTCTATCATCTGCGAATCCCAAACTGCTAAAAAGGCTTATCCATACCCCACCAAGAACCAAGGAAAGAGGAATACACATTAACCATCCCTTGAAATAAAATTTTGGGTTGTTATAAAAATAGGTGGCTAAGTAAGCCAGAATAGGTAGGAAAAGTGTTTTGTGGAATAAGAGAGCAAACCCAAAAAACATTACCATAAGTATTTTTCTTTTTTCGTAACATAGTCCCCATAAAAACAAGGAGCACGCAGCCCCATTTCGAATACCATTGACACTATATGTCCAAAAAGAAAAGGACACCACGAACATCAAGAATGCATAGTACCAGTACTCTTTAAAATAAGTAGTTGAAATTTTATATAGTGGGAAAATATAAATGAAACTAATTATGGTAAAAAAGGCATGTATTGACATATATGGTGCCAATGCTTTCATAAATACATGCCATCCATAGTCTTCCGCGTTTTTTATGGGAAGTCCTATCTGATAGTTCGAATATGTAACAACATAGTTTACAGTATCACCAAAAATGGGATGAATAGGCCTTAAACCTATATATAATACGAGGAAGGCGAGAAGTAATAGTCCAGAAATATTTATAAATGATAAGTTTTTAGGACTCTCCATAGGCACAACTCTAGTATGAAGAATTGTGAACAATACCAAAAACAGACAAATATTGATATAGATTGGGTAATATGACTCTATAGGGACAAAATTAATCATCAAGTTGGTTTTTGTTGTCAATTTTAATTACACGAGCCGGATTACCTACCACGGTGCAATTATCAGGAATATCTTTGACAACCACCGAACCAGCCCCTATTATAACATTGTTGCCTATAGAGATGTTTCCAATAACTGTACAATTTGTGTAAAGTTTTACATTATCTCCTATTCGTGGTCTTAGTCCGTTATTCTCTCCAATAGTAACAAGTTGATTTATATAAAGATTCTTGCCTATTTTTTCAGCATTTATTATGGAACTATAAGGATGAGCCAAAATTACGCCACCACCTAATTGAGTGTTGATATCTATAGTAAAGCGATTGTCCTTTGGATAAAAAATCCTCAAAAAGTTACTTGCTAGTCCTCTTGTTCTGAAATAAAATAAGGTCCGGAAATATTTATCATTAGCTAATTTTTTTAATAAATCAAAAAATATTTTGTTGTTCAAGCTAGGGATTGTTCCTCCAGAGTATAAATCCTCCTTTATCAGGTGTTTATTGGCAGAGAAAGAAAAAAGCAATCCATGCGGAATAAACAGAAGTTGATATATGCTTAAAAACAAATGTCTCATTACAAATGATTTAAAATTTTTTGATCCCACTGTTTCATCACCGGGTCTAAAAGATATTTTTGTACGGATTCGAATCCGTTTCTCGCAAGTTCTTCTCGTTTATTATCTTCATGTGTTAACTCCAGCAATTTATTTATGAACATAACTTTATTGTCCATCTCAATAAGACAACCTGTTTTATCTTTTTCAATGATATTCCTTGGTCCGGTTGGGCAATCAAAAGCAATAATAGGTAATCCTGAAGATTGTGATTCTAGAAGAACCATAGGGAAACATTCTTGGATAGAAGTCATTAAGTAAAGTCCTTTTTTTTGCATGATTTCCATCAAATTGTCAACTGGCTTTATAAGACGTACTGAATCTTTTAAATGGTATTTGGTTATCAAACTATTTAACTCAGCTACGTCTATATCAGTTCCATCTCCATAAATTTCCAGATTCCATTCATTATCTGATTTTTTAAATTCGTTCCATATTTCTAAAAGTAAATCAAATCGTTTTACAGGTGAAAAGCGTCCTGCGGCAATGGCGGTTTTTTCTCTGGTTTCAATGCTAAAGCTTGGTTTCTCTATAAAACTATGTGGTATTGGGTTGGGAATATGTACAATACGCCCAGAATTATAGAAACCTTTTTCTTCTTCGTTAAGCACGACTTTAAAATCCAATTTTCTTTCAATTAACTTTTCAAATCGGATTAAGGGAGTGAGTTTTACCTTGGACCTGTAAAATTGAGTAAAGTGATACTCCTTTAAAAACTTAGCTTTTGAGTTCAAAAACGGAAAAAAGAAGGTTACAGGAATATGATTGGCTATAATAACTAAATCGGGATTTAAATTTTTCAACAACTTTTTTAGCTTTCTATAGTTTTTGAAAACTTTTACAATGTTGTTTTTGCCAAAGTAGCTGCTATTTCTATCGTACAGAATACCTAAATCATACAAACTTATTTGTTCGGTAAATGGGTAGAAGGTCGCTTTACCTTCTTGTTCTGTAGTGACTACGTCAACTTTATGCTTTTTAACGGTGGACCAATAATTCGCTTTTATGTTGATTAAGCTATTAATCCCACCAATTTTATGAAGTTGGTCTGTTAGAATTACAATATTTAACTTTTGTTTTTCCATCTAACTATTTGTGGCAGGGATATTAATAGAGTTTTTAATAGATATTATAGAATCACACAGGGTTTTTGTGAAATTTTGCCCGCCTATTTTATCCAAGTGATGCCCATCGTAGGTTTTGAATTTGGTTGCAAAGAATTGTTTGTTGAAATTGAAATAAGGAATGTTAAATTTTTGTGCAGCCCTTTCCATATCACTGTCAAAACTTGGATAAAATAAATGCTCCTTTTCTATAAAGTCTGAATCAATAGGCATTCTAACTAAGATGACTTCACCATGCTCTTGAAGTCTGACGACTAGTTTATGAAAGCTTTCTAAACGTATGTCCGAAACCACATATTCTTCCATCATATTGTCAAATATTTTGGATTGTCCCTCTTTCCAAGCTTTAAAAATCGCTTCACTTTGAGGTAAGTTTTTTTCTTCTAACCAGCCATCTTTGTGCATTTCGGCGGATTGTCTAAAAATAGTTCTAAAATGGAAGTACTGGAGGTTTTTTAAAAGATATTCATAGTTTGGGTTCACATCTACATAGTGCATGTTATGTGGAGGACTATTTTCCTCTCTAAATTCTCCTTTGGCGTTGTCATTGTTTTTATCAGAACCAAACATCCAAGGAGTAACTGAAATAATAAATAAACCATTGGATGATGATGTATCTAGTTTTTTTAAAATGCTTTCATTATACAGGGGCCCCATTGAAGCTTGGGCAATGGTGAAACTATAATTGAAAACTGGCAAGGAATAGTCCTTACTTGATAGGGCCTCGTTCACAACACTTGGTTGTATTCCTTGCATACTCCTAGAATCTCCAATAATCATTGATTTTGCCTTGGGAGTAGTGAACTTAACGTAGAAATAATCCACATAGCCTCCATACTTTAGTAAAACAAGTGTAATCACAGCAAAGCAGGCTAATAGAAATATGAGTGTCTTAAATAAGTATTTCTTCATAACTGGTTAGAATTGGAAATAAATAAATGCGTCCGATGCTTTGCCAAAGAATAGGATGAATCCAAAAATTAAGAAATACGTACCCCATCGTAACAATACCGGTTGATTGGCAATAGAAAGGCCATGTTCTTTTTTTCGATTAAGCCACTCAACCATTAACATAAAAACAATCACTAAAACGGAGACTTTATCTAAATTATCAAAGGAATTGCCTTCAAACATAAAAATTCTCTTGATGTAAAGGAAAGCATCTTCAATAGTATTCGCCCTAAAAAACACACGTATAAAACAGGTCACAATAAAAGTTTCAAGAATTGCATAGCCTTCCCTCAAACTGGGCAGATAGCTGTTTGCGGCAACAATTTCTAAGTTTTTACGATTTCTCTTAAAAAGCATTAGAGGCACGTAATACAACGCATTTAAAAACCCCCAAAAAATAAATGTCCAATTGGCGCCATGCCAAAAGCCACTGACGAGGTAAATAATAAAAACATTTCGAATGTTTTTGTTTAAGCTGACCCTGCTACCTCCCAATGGAAAATACAGGTAATCTTTGAACCAGTTAGTCAAAGACATGTGCCATCTTCTGTAAAACTCTGCGATGTCACGTGCAAAATAGGGGTATGCAAAATTCTGTTTAAGATCAAACCCAAACAAACGGGCACTGCCAATTGCAATATCAGAATATCCTGCAAAATCGCCATAGAGCTGAAAAGCAAAAAATAGCATGCCTATAAATAACTCGCCAGATGAACTCGCTCCAGGATTGTCGAATGCAGCATCTACAAAAACAGCACAATTATCCGCTACAACAACCTTTTTAAAAAATCCCCACAACATCTGACGCATTCCATCCGCTGCTTTATCATAAGAGAATGTACGTTTCTTCTGAAATTGAGGCAATAGGTTTGTTGCTCTTTCAATAGGGCCAGCTACTAGTTGAGGGAAAAAGCTTACATAAGCAAAAAATTGAATCCAAGATTTCGAGGGTTCAATTTTCTCCCTGTAAACATCAATAGTATAGCTAAGAGTTTGGAATGTGTAAAAGCTAATGCCTACAGGAAGGATAATATGAAGAGTTACATAATCTGCTTTAAACCCAACTAGGTTGAAAAGATCAGTAAACGATTCTATAAAAAAATTAAAGTATTTGAAAAAGCCTAATAACCCTAAATTCATGAGCAAACTAATGCCCACAAGTATTTTTTTGGATTTTTTACTTTTTGCTTTCGGAATACTCTTACCTATTTGATAATCAATTAGTGAACTAAATGATATAAGAAAAAGAAAGCGCCAATCCCAGCAACCATAAAAAAAGTAGCTGATGGCCAAAAGATATATATTCTGGAACTTTAGAGACTTTTTGGATATCAACCAATAGAGGCCGAAGGCAGCAGGCAAGAAAATTAAAAATACGACTGAATTAAAAATCATTCTTAAAGGCTTAACTAATTTTTTTGTAGTTGCTCAAATAAATCATTCCATTTTTCACCGATAACGGACATTTGAAACTTGTCAACGCTCTTAAATGCGTACACTCCCATCTTTTTTCTCTTTTCTGAATTTCCGATTATATCTATAAGGGATTGTCCAAGGGCTTTAATATCGCCATTGGGGATTAAGAATCCATTTTTACCATCTTCGATGATATCAGAAGGCCCATAAGGACAATCAAAGGAAACCGATGGCACGCCACAAGCCATAGCTTCAATAATGACCATGCCAAAACCTTCGTACCTGGAAGAGAGAACATGAACAGAAGACTCAATAAACTTTTCCTTGATATTTTTTACTGGTTTAAATAATTTAATTGAATCTGAGAGATTTAATTTCTCAATATCTTTTTCGATTTTTTTTGATGGATCTTCACTACCATAAATATGTAATTTCCATTCAGGAAATTTCTCTTCTACGTCTTTCCAGCTTTTGACCAACCGATCATAGCCTTTTTGGAAAGATTGTTTACCAACAGCAATTACAATTTTGTTATTTAAAGTAGAAACCTCCCCTTTGCAAAATGGAAGTGGATTGGGAATTACAATGTTGTTTGGGAAATTCCATTCCTTTAGGTTTTGTTGTGTTAGAACAACAAATGCATCAAACTTTTGACCTCCTAATCTCATCAGTAAATAAATCAATCGTGTTTTTAATCTATTAAAAAGATTGTTGGGACCGATTCCTTTAGCCACTTCTTTGCTAACATGCCTTTCATAAATCATTGGCCTTGATTTTCTTATCAAAAGGGGAAGAAGCATGCCCTTTAACCCATCATCGCAAACCAAAATAATATCGGGATCAACCTTGGAAATGGTATTCTTGATCCCTTTTAAATAACCTTTAATATAATGGATAGGGGAGTTTTTTAGCTCAATATTATGTGTTTGGATCGCAGAACTAAAATCGAAGAAAAGGGAGTCTGTTGTGTCATTTAAAGTCAAAATGTGTACATCATGCTCGAGTTCATCTGTAAAATAGCTTGCTTTAATGGATAGAACCCTTTCCAATCCGCCCGGACCGCTTATTTGATTTGTGATGTAAAGAAGTTTCATAGTCTTTGGACCGTTACGATAATGCTTCTTTGACAGTTTTTTTCAAGGCGTTAGCCAGGTCATGGTGCTTTTCAAGGTTTTTTATGTTGGTATTTGCATCAACCTTTCCTTCAAGTCCAAAGTTGGAAGTAAAGTCCCCAGTTTGGCTATTAATATCTATTCGGTTAAAGAGTTCAAGAATGCCATCGAACCTACAAGAATCGACAAAGCTGTCAAAGCCATTAACAAATATGACCGGGGTACCTAATGCCAAACAAGGTAGAGCACAATGAATCCTTGAAGTAATAACCATTCTGGCACGAGCATACTTATTTAATAAATCTTCGGCCATTTGAAATTTTTGCTCATCTGAATATGTATTAGAAGGGGGCTCTTGATTAATAAATTCAGCTTTTTTTAATAATTCCTTACTAATAAAATTCTTAAGATGTTTGTTCTTTTTTCCGAGCTGAAATGCTTTCCCATTCAGAATGTTTTTAACTGTTATTTTTGGGTTGTAAAACACTTTTTCCGGCCTTGGATAGTTATAGAGCGGGTCAACAATATATACTTTGTCTTCACGCTCAGAATCATCAACCTTGTAGGAATCCAATGTTAAAGTAAGACAACCCGTAAAGTAGGCTTCAATTCCTTTTTCGTTAAGAGTATCTGCCGTGAATTGATCTCTACATCCAATAGGTTGGTGTTGCTTTAAGTACGATATCCCCTTCTCACTTAACATAAAAGGAGCGGCAGTATTGTTCATATGGAAAGAAACAAAAACAGGGTCGATATCATTTGAAGGAACCCAGTTGTGTATATTATGTGTGAACCACCCATTCATTATCAACTTTACTCTTTCTCCTTTGTAATTACCCAATCGCTCACGATTCAAGTAAACATCTACTTGGGGTAAAAACTGCTTGGCAGCAAGACTTTGGATGTTATCGCCGACATTGAAAAACTTTCGGTTTTCATCGTATGTTAATAATCCGTATTTCATTTGATTTTTTTTTTGTGGTTGAGTAAAAGTGTTGAGGTGAATAGTATTTTATTCTAGTATTTAATCTTCCTGTATATTTTTCTTAACCAAGGAAATTTGTTGCGTATAATAAACCGTCCCTTGGCTAGAATACCGGTTTTATTTTTCAACTTTGTTTCAATGATGGCATTAAGCTCTCCATTTTTGATTTTCTCAAGTTTGGCCCCTTCCAATTCTTTATCCTTAAAGACAAAAAACGAATTGGCTTTATCGGCTTTATCTTTTAGTTCGAGCCAGAAATATTGCATGCCTTTACTAGCTCCACCATGGTTTATTGTGGAAAAAATCTTATCATAGACACTTTCATCAACAACAAACCCATAATCGTTGGGATCCTCATTGTTTAATAGAATACCTAAGATAGTTCTAAAACATTTTTCACAATTACTACAATTAAAATCTGTACGTAACTCTGAATAACAGACTCTTAATCTGAAAGGAACTTTATTGGTCTTGGCAAACTCAGCTATTAAATCTACCTTATCTTGTCTTTTAAGTTCATATCCGTCATGGAATACCTTTGTGCCACACCATCTGATTGTCTCATCTGTTTTAGGTGTTGAACCCCATGCAATTTGGATTTCTTTCGTGTAAGATGAAGCTATATAGATGTTTTCATAGCCTCTATTAAAGCCAAGAGGGGCTAAAGAACCTATTAGAGAGAGCCCATGCTGTACTTTGCCCCACCAACCAATGTCTTTGAGAAGTAATTCGACTTGATAGGTGTAAAAACTTCTCACATTGGTTGTAATGTATTGTTTTTGATTTTTGGCCAACAACTCTTCATTTTCGATAAAGCTTTTGAAACGACCCCATTGCTCTGTATCTTCAATTTCTATATCAGCACCTAATATTGTAACAAGCTCGGGTTCTTTGTGCTTTATGCGTATATAGGTAGCGTAAGCATCCACACCTCCGCTAAATAACATTGCTGTTTTTTTACCAATACATTTATTCTCAACAAGAGTTTTTGCCTTTAAATTTCCTTTTAGGTTATAATCGGGGAACTGTTTTGCAAATTCATCTTTTAGGTCCTTCATGGAAGTGTAAAACTCACTATCTATTTCGTCGACTACAATATCAAAACCTGCAAACCATGCTATAGGAAGCCAATTGCTAATAAATGGAATCGCCAGAATGCTTTTGGGAACATGTGTTATGTTTTCCAGATACTTTATAAAGAGATTATCTTTTTGATTTACAAATTTGTTGATATCTGGGCTTGTGGTAAATGCATAGTCTATGCGTGTACCATTATCAGCAATTAAAATCTTATCTAGAGTAATCATAATCTATATTCCAAATTTGGTTCTTATACTAGAAAAAGTAGTTTTGAACAGCTGTTTTTCAAATTCTATCAGCCCTATTCTGTACATTACCAAGGCGTATACAATGGAATAACTGATTCCTTTCAAAACAAAATTGAACCAATCTTTTCCTGGAATGAATCTTATAAAATATCCAAAAACCAAAATTATTAGTATTGCCAAAAATGTTTTGTTCAGTAGTTCTTTAAAAAAACGAGGGATTTCCAAATGAATTACTTTATAGTAGTAAAAATTCATAATATTTTGAACAATAAGCCATCCGGATACCGTTCCCGCTATCATTCCTATAGCGCCATAACCTTTTGCTAGATAACCACCAAAAATGGTTCCCAGGATTAAAAAAATAAGGTAGATGATTGCTTTAAATGATAATTTATTTTGAGCCTCCAAAATGGAATTCCCAAAGGCTTGAACTAGAGGCAGGGTGTACGCAAACATGATTATAAGGGCAATTACCCATGAATCCTGATATGATTCACCTACCCAAAGAAATATGAACTGTTTTCCAAAGAGGATAAATGCGGTTAAGATAAACATTAAGACGATAAATGATAGACGTCCAATTTTTATCATCATGTCAGTTAGTTCCTTTGGGTTCGCATTAGTCACTGTCATTTGTGTTGCCCTAGGAAGAAAAACCCCGGAAATCGCGGTGGAAAATGCACCATAATAGGTGCCTAACATTACTCCTACTGCAAAGACCGCTACAATAGTGGGGTCGGTCATTATGCCAAGTACTAGTTGTCCAACTCTCCATTGAAATTGTCCGACAATTGCGAACACAAAAATCCAAAGTGAATATCCAAATATTTTTCTGAGAAGTTGTTTGCTAAATGAATGAAGTTTGATTTTTACTTTTAGTTTGACAATAACAAAATAAATCATAACCCCAAATAATACTAGATTCAAGCTAGCATCTAATATTACTAAAGAAAGAGCCCTCCCGCTCCAAAATAGAAGTCCAACTACTAATAGAGAGCGTATAACATAGTGAATTATTTTGGCAGTTTTAGGAAAGACAAATTGTTCGTAACCATAGGATGTAGCTTCAAATGTTCCAGCGGGTAAACCAACAGCTAGGGTAAACACCAAAATGACAAACATATTTTTTGCACTACCGATCTGGTCAGGAGTAAGAGAGTCTTTGAAAATTGATTCAATGTTAAAGTAACATATCGTGCCTATCACGACTACACAAAAAGAAATAATTGCATAGATAATCAGTGTGGTGGCCAAAAAGTTTTCCTCGCCAACCTTATCCTTTTCAGCCCTATATTTTGCAACAAACCTTACAACTGTATTGCCTAGGCCTAAATCTAAAATGGCAATATAGCCAACAAAAGCTCCTATTAAAGAGTAAAGACCAAATTCGGCATCACCAAGTTTTCGTATAATGAAAGGTGTTAGTAATAAGCCTACAATATTGGTTAGTATTATACTAGTATAGTTAAGAGCAGCCCCCTTTTTGATTTGGCTCATATGCTTTTAATTATTTAGTTGGGCTTAGCTATTACAACCTAGCCTCCACAGCTTCCTTAATAATGCCCTTCACGTCATAGAGTACACCATCTTGTTTGAGCAATGGCCTTAACTCCATTTCCAAAAACTTTTGATGGGCGACGGTGAGCACAACGGCATCAAACTTTTCATCAGGAAGGTTTTTAGTGATGGATAAACCATATTCATGTTCCACCTCGGCAGGGTTGGCCCAAGGGTCATATACAGTGACATCGGTGCCATAATCCATCAATTGCTTGATTACATCTACTGCGCGCGTATTTCGTACATCCGGACAGTTCTCCTTAAAAGTAATCCCCAACACCAAAACCTTGGCCCCTTTGATACGCAGGTCTTTTTTGACCATCAATTTGATGATTTCAGAGGCAACGTAGCCTCCCATACTATCATTCAATCGTCTACCTGCCAAGATAATTTCTGGATGGTAACCAAATTCTTGTGCACGTTGGGCTAAGTAATACGGGTCGACACCAATACAATGTCCGCCGACCAATCCTGGTTTAAAGGGCAGAAAGTTCCATTTGGTGCCTGCTGCCTCCAAAACAGCATGCGTGTCAATGTCCATGAGATTGAAAATTTTGGCAAGCTCGTTCACAAAGGCAATATTGATGTCCCTTTGGGAATTCTCAATAACCTTGGCTGCTTCGGCAACTTTTATGGTCGGCGCCAAATGTGTGCCAGCGGTTATGACAGAGGAGTAAAGCTCATCCACAACTTTTCCGATTTCTGGGGTGGAGCCAGAGGTTACCTTTAATATTTTTTCAACCGTATGTAATTTATCCCCCGGATTGATTCTTTCCGGAGAATATCCTGCATAAAAGTCCTCATTGAACGTTAATCCACTTATGCTTTCGAGTACAGGAATACATTCCTCTTCGGTTGCCCCAGGGTATACGGTAGATTCATAAATAACAACATCTCCCTTTTTCAATACCTTGCCCACGGTTTCACTGGATTTTTTCAATGGAGTCAAATCGGGCCTATTGTTTTTATCAACAGGGGTGGGGACGGTAATTACATATATATTGGCATTGGCAATATCATTGATTTTATTGCTGCAGTAGAGCCCGTTGGTTTCCAATGGTTTGTCTGTCAATACAGATTGCAACACCTCGTTTTCCACTTCCAGTGTGGAGTCCACTCCGGTCTGTAGTTCTTTAATTCGGGATTCGTTGATATCGAAACCGACAACAGGATACTTTGTGGCAAACAATCGTGCCAAGGGAAGGCCTACATATCCTAATCCTATTACAGCTATTTTATTGTTGTTCATGTTAGTGTTTTTGTTATACTGCGATGCTTTTGGACAGCGTATCTTGTTTTTCTTTGAATCCTATTTTTTTCCGATTTGATAATACTTGATTCCAATATTTTCCATTCGTTCCCCATCATACTGGTTACGACCATCAAAAATTAAAGGGTTCTTAAGGTTATTCTTGATTGCCATAAAATCTGGTGATCTAAACTCCTTCCATTCTGTCAAAAGCAACAACGCATCGGCATTTTCCAATGCTTCGTACCTAGAGTCGGCGTACTCAATATTTTTGTTGTCCTTTAAATAAAATTCTTTGGCTTCGTGAACCGCTTTGGGATCATAGGCCTGTATTTTAGCCCCGAGTTCTGTAAGTTTATTTATGATATAAATTGAGGGGGCTTCCCGCATGTCATCAGTTCCTGGTTTAAAGGATAGACCCCATACAGCAAATGTTTTACCAGATAAATCGTTCCCAAAATGTTCGATTACCTTGTCTGCAATGACCAATTTCTGTCTATCGTTAACATCCTCTACGGCATTGAGCAATTGTGCTTGATAACCGTGTTGTTGAGCTGTCTTCTTAAGTGCCTTAACATCTTTTGGAAAACATGACCCTCCGTAGCCGCTACCGGGATAGATAAAGCTGTAACCAATTCGGCTGTCGGACCCGATACCAATTCTCACCTTGTTTACATCGGCGCCCACCAGTTCGCAAATGTTTGCCACCTCGTTCATGAACGAAATTTTTGTGGCAAGCATGGCGTTGGCAACATATTTGGTCATTTCTGCAGAACGCACATCCATCACCAACATACGGTCCATGCTACTTCTAAAGAATGGAGCGTAAAGTTGGCGCATTTTTTCCGCAGTAGCTTTGTCCTCTGTACCAACAACAACCCTGTCCGGTTTCATAAAGTCGCCAATGGCATCCCCTTCTTTTAGAAATTCAGGGTTTGAAACTACATGAAAATCGATGTTGGTATTTCTTTTGTTCAACTCTTCTTGGATAACATCCTTTACTTTGTCGGCCGTCCCAACTGGAACAGTGGATTTGTCCACAATTATGAGAGGTTGGCTCATGTGCTTTCCAATTTCAGAAGCAACATTGAGTACGTATTTCAAATCCGCAGAACCATCTTCCCCCATCGGAGTGCCAACGGCGATAAAGGCCATGTCGCAATCTGCCAAACAATCCTTCAGCTGGGTGTTGAAGAATAAGGTTTTATTGTCAACATTGCGTTGTACCATAGCCTCAAGACCAGGTTCGTATATGGGGATAATTCCTTTTTTTAGGTTCTCTATTTTCTTTTCATCAATATCGACACAGGTAACTTTGTTTCCCATTTCGGCAAAACAAGTTCCTGTTACCAATCCAACGTATCCAGTTCCTATTATCGTTAAGTTCATTTTGTTCTCGTATTTTATTTAAGATTCTTCCAGTACCAATTCACGGCTTCTTTGAGACCTGATCTCATATCGTATTTGGGACTGTAGTTAAGTAGGGTTTTTGCCTTTTCAATAGAGGCTAGGGAATGGGGGACATCTCCTTGTCTGTTAGGACCATATTTTGGTTCGATTTGTTTTATCTGGGCATCAAACTCCCCTAAAAACTCCTTTAGAAGCCCAACAAGTTCATTTAGGTCGGTCCGCTCTCCAAAGGCTACATTGTATACTGTGTTTACAGCTTCTTCATTGGTACTTGTCAATGCCCTTACATTCATTTCGATGACATTATCAATATAGGTGAAATCCCTTGAAAAAGAACCATCTCCGTTAATGACCGGCGACTCGTGCTGCATTAAATGCATAACAAACTTTGGGATTACCGCGGCATAGGCGCCATTTGGGTCTTGCTTTCTTCCAAAAACATTGAAATAACGTAGCCCTATGGTTTGAAGCCCATAAGTTTTGGAAAAAATATCGGCATAAAGCTCATTCACATATTTAGTGATTGCGTAGGGGGACAGTGGCTTCCCTATCTTGTCCTCAACCTTTGGAAGTGACTCGGAATCGCCATAAGTTGAAGAACTGGCAGCATATACAAAACGCTTCACCTTGGCATCGCGCGCAGCTACCAACATGTTCAAAAATCCAGAAACATTCACTTCATTACTTGTAATAGGGTCATTTATTGACCTAGGGACTGATCCCAAGGCAGCTTCATGTAAAATGTAATCAACGCCCTCACATGCCTTTTGACAATCGGCAAGGTTTCTGATATCTCCTTCTATCAATTTAAAATTGGGATTGGATTGTAAGTGGGAGATGTTTTCTCTTTTACCTGTGGAAAAATTGTCCAGACAGGTTACTTTGTTTCCATTGTCCAACAATGCTTCACATAGGTTGGAGCCAATAAATCCAGCTCCTCCCGTAACTAAAATAGTATGTTCTTTGTTTAGGTCAAGGTGTGATATATCCATGGGTGTTTAAGAAAATTTCGAGCAAATATGAAGAAAAGTAATTAGAACCACGCTGGTTTTAGGTGAACTTTTGATAAAACGGATAAAATACATGTTTAGTGTTAAAATGAGTGTCTAATTGAGGAAAGAGGTGTTTTGGAGATCAAACCATTTATAGGGTAACGAGCTTATAATTCCATATTATTCATTTGAATTGCCATAATACGTTTTGTACCAGGCAACAAATTTTTTTACGCCGGATTTGATGGGTGTGTTTGGCCGGTAATTGTAATCTCTTTCCAGTCCTGATACATCGGCCCACGTTTTTTCCACATCCCCTGGTTGCATGGGCATCATTTCTTTAGATGCTTTCAAGCCAATTTCATCTTCAATAGCTTCGATAAAGTCTAGCAATTTGACACTTTTACTATTTCCGATGTTATACAGATGATAGAGGTTATCGGAATTATACGCAGCGGTATGCTTGTTTTCAACTATTTGGGTGATTCCTTGTACAATATCGTCTATATAGGTGAAATCCCTTTCAAGTTTTCCATGGTTGAAGACTTTTATTGGTTTATGGTTCAAGATGGCCTCCGTGAATAAGAACATAGCCATATCAGGTCGCCCCCAAGGACCATATACGGTAAAAAATCGCAACCCGGTGGTTCTTATCCCATAAAGATGACTGTACGTATGGGCCATTAACTCGTTGCTTTTTTTGGAAGCAGCGTACAGACTTATGGGATGGTCTACAGAATCAGTAGTGTTAAAGGGGATTTTTTTGTTCATTCCATACACACTGGAACTGCTGGCATACACCAAATGTTCGATATTATGGTTCTTACAACATTCCAAAATATTCAAAAATCCAACAATGTTGCTATCCACATAAGCTTCTGGGTTTTCAAGGCTGTAACGTACCCCTGCTTGTGCGGCCAAATTGCAAACGACATCAAAATGATTGTGATCGAACAATTGTGGCAAATTTTCACGGTCTTCAATGGACATTCTAACAAATTTGAAGCCTTTAAAAGAATCACTTGCCACGGTCTTATTTTGATGAAGTGCATTATCCGAATCGATACCGAGCTCTTTTAAACGGTCCAATTTTAACCGGACATCATAATAATCGTTGAGATTGTCGATACCCATCACATTATGGCCATTTTCAATCAACTTTAGGGTTAGATGATATCCTATAAATCCTGCACACCCGGTTACCAGAATTCTCATAGTTGAAAAGTTTATACAAAAATGGGGAATTAATGGAATTCGCGGACTACTTTTTAGTAAAACTAATTTGTGTTCTTATTTTAGATAGTATGGAGGGTTCTGTATGCACTGTAAAAAGTACAGTGCCGTAAACCGAGATTTTCACGTTTCACCGGATTGTAATTCTTTCAACTTACCATCATTCCAACACTTAATCGATTATTTTTTGTGTTTGGCGAATAGTAAAGCGAAATGGTTTCCAGCCCCAATTTTACTATTACATTTACTTTCGAGAAGAAATTCTTGTCCTACTTATATCAACCCAAAACTGATAATGGAAACCACAGTATTAAAAAAAATTTGGTTGTCACCGCCACACATGGGCGGAAATGAGGAAACCTATGTAAAGGAAGCCTTTGAAACCAATTGGATAGCCCCTTTGGGTCCCAACGTACAACAGTTTGAAAAATCAATTGAAGATTTTATAGGTAACAATGTCCACGCAGCCTGCTTGAGTTCTGGAACGGCAGCTATACATTTAGGTCTTGAGCTTTTAGGTATAGGCCATGGTGATGAGGTAATTTGTCAGAGCTTTACTTTTGCCGCCTCTGCAAATCCGATTACCTATTTGGGTGGCACGCCTATATTTGTGGACAGTGAAGAAGAAACCTGGAATATTTCCCCTGCCTTATTAAAGGAAGCCATTGAGGATAGATTGGCAAATGGTGAAAAACCCAAAGCCATTGTAGCGGTACATTTATACGGTATGCCCTATAAGGTGGATGAAGTCCACGCCATAGCAAAGGAATATGACATTCCTGTGATAGAGGACAGTGCCGAGGCCCTGGGAAGTTCATATCAAGGATTTAACTGCGGAAGTTTTGGTGACATAGGAATCCTATCCTTCAATGGAAACAAAATTATTACCACATCAGGTGGAGGTGCCCTACTTTGTAAAGATCAAAAAACTAAGGAAAAGGCCGTTTTCTTGGCCACACAGGCGAGAGATAATGCTCCCCATTACGAACACTCCCACATAGGTTACAATTACAGAATGAGCAATGTGCTCGCTGGTATTGGGCGAGGGCAAATGGAGGTTTTGGGAGATAGAGTGGCCGCAAGAAGAAAAAATTATGAATACTACAGGGAACACCTGTCGGATCAGTCCAAAATCACATTTCTGGAAGAACCTAAGGGTAGTATATCCAATCGTTGGCTCACATGTATTTTAACCCCTTCTTTTGAGGACAGGGAGGGCATACGAATTGCCCTTGAACATGAAAACATAGAATCAAGGCCGTTGTGGAAGCCGATGCATTTACAGCCAGTATTCAAGAATAACAATTCGTATGTAAACGGTGTCAGCGAAGACCTGTTTAACCGTGGACTATGTTTGCCAAGCGGGTCTAGTTTGCAAACTAGTGATTTGGAAAGAATTTGTGGAATTATCAAAAGTGAACTAAAATGATAAAGGAATTCTTTTTTAGGACCGGACAGCGATACGCATCAAAGTGGACCGTACTTTTGATCGATCTTTGTATTGTTTCTTTTTCCTTTATCCTTGCATACTTTATCAGGTTTAACCTGAGCTTCGATTTTGATGTGGAGCAGCTGTGGATGCAATTGCCGGTCGTAGTTGTATTGTTCTTTTTGGCCTTCCTTATCTCGAGTAGTTACAAGGGTGTGGTAAGACACACCGGTATAAAGGATGTTTACGCTATTTTTAATGCTGTATGTTTGGCAAGTATAGGAGCCATTGCCGTGGTAATGTTCAATAGGTATATGGTGTTCTTTGAAAAATTCACCATCCCTTTGTCCATAATAATAATTAATAGCTTGCTTACCTTCATAGCATTGTCTGCATCTCGGATGGTATTTAAGATTGCTTTTGAAAGCTTGATGAAAGGCAATCAGGTACCTACAAAGAACTTGATTATCTATGGTGCCGGGGAATCAGGAATCATTACATATAACACATTGACCAATCACTCCAAAATGGGAGCAAAGGTCATTGGTTTTGTGGACAATAACTTGCAGAAAGTAGGAAAGCAGATCAATGGGGTTAAGGTCTACGACAAGTCAATTTTGACGGAGGATTTTGTGAAGTTTCACAATGTCTCGGAAGTAATTTTCTCTATACAGAGTATCCATCCCAAACAATTGAGAACTCTTGTAAATGAGATTGTCGATCTTCCGGTAAAAGTAAAAATTGTGCCTCCTGTAGAAGATTGGATCAATGGAGAACTCAAGGTTTCACAGATCAAGCGTGTTCAGATTGAAGACTTATTGGACCGCCCACCTATCGAGATCAAGAACAGTAAGGTGTTGAAAGATTTCGAGGATAAGGTGATCATGGTTACCGGAGGTGCTGGTTCTATAGGAAGTGAATTGGTAAGGCAGATTTGCAAATACAACTATCGCTCTTTGATTGTTATCGATCAAGCGGAATCTGCGCTGTATGATTTGCAGCAAGAGTTGAAACAGGCCGGCTTTTTCAATTACGTGCCCATTGTGAGCGACATTAGGGATAAGAACAAGATGCGTGTGCTTTTTGAGCAATATCAACCAGATAGGATTTTCCATGCTGCGGCTTATAAGCACGTACCCCTTATGGAACAAAACCCATATGAGGCGATCAAGATCAATGTTGCCGGTACCAAGACCATTGTTGACCTTGCTTGCGAATATGAAGTTGAAAAGTTTGTGTTCGTATCGACGGATAAGGCGGTAAACCCGACCAACATTATGGGGGCCACCAAGCGAATTGCAGAAATGTACATAAGCTGCAGACAGCAAGAGGGCAAAACAAAATTTATTACAACAAGGTTCGGAAATGTACTCGGGTCAAATGGCTCGGTGATTCCTTTGTTCAGAAAGCAAATCGAGAAAGGTGGCCCATTGACCGTTACCCACAAAGACATTACCAGGTATTTTATGACCATTCCAGAAGCCTCGCAATTGGTATTGGAGGCCGGAGCCATGGGCAAAGGCGGTGAAATCTTTATTTTTGATATGGGAGAATCCGTTAAGATTATGGATTTGGCCAAGAATATGATAAGACTCTCAGGTCTCCATTATCCGGATGATATTGATATAAAAGTAACAGGGCTCAGGCCAGGAGAAAAGCTTTATGAAGAACTTTTGGCAAATGGAGAAAATACGCTTCCGACCTATCATGATAAGATTATGATCAGCAAGGTGCGTGAAATTGATTATGTGGGAACTCGAACCATGATAGACGAACTTTGTATTTCCAACTTGTTCTTTAAAGATAATGTGGTGAAATTGATGAAGGACATAGTACCGGAATATATTTCCAACAATTCAGATTTTTGTAAATTGGACAAGAAAACACCAATAAAGGAAACACCGAAAACCTCTAAGATTGGATATCCTCAATTCAATAACTAAACACTTTCCCGATGTATCAAAAAATTAAACACGCCATAATACTGCTTGCCATAGCCTGTGTTGTAGTCTCCTGCACATCATCAAAAAAAGTTGTGTATTTTCAAGATTCACAGGATTTTGAAACAATTGTTACCGAAAACAGATTTGAACCCAAGTTTAAGGTGGATGATGTGATTAGTATTTATGTGGCGACCCTAAACCCTGAGGCTAGTGCTCCTTTTAATCTAACCATAGGGGTTGCGGCCAACGGACAATCGGAATCATTGGACTATATCGTCGATAAAAACGGGGATATTGAGTTCCCTGTGATTGGAAAAGTAAATGTACTGGGATTGTCCCCAGAGGAACTTAAGGTTGATCTTAAGGAAAGGCTTTCATCTTACTTAAAGGATCCAATTATTAATGTAAGATTAAGAAACTTCACCGTAACTGTATTGGGTGAGGTACGTAGTCCGGGAACATACCCGATTATTGGAGAACAAGTGACCATATTGGAAGCGCTTGGATTGGCTGGAGATTTAACCATTAAAGGTAGAAGAGAAAAT
Organism: Flagellimonas chongwuensis; assembly: GCF_013376415.1. Classification (GTDB taxonomy): domain Bacteria; phylum Bacteroidota; class Bacteroidia; order Flavobacteriales; family Flavobacteriaceae; genus Flagellimonas; species Flagellimonas chongwuensis. The sequence continues at coordinate 98,638 of NZ_WYET01000007.1, read as the reverse complement.
GTGATGGTGATTCGGGATTTTGATGGCGTAAAGGTGTATAATAGGTTGGACTTGACTTCCAAGAATGTAATGAACTCTCCTGCCTATTACCTCACACAAAATGATGTGGTCTATGTAGAACCAAACAAATCGGCTGCTGTCTCTTCTTCATTGGACAATAGAACTACGATAGCACTTTCAATACTTTCTTTAATCGTAACAACTACGTTGTTTTTGACACGTAATTAATTTACAATACCATTTCTAAATCTTAAATAGTAATCTTTGGAAAACAAGTTTTCATTTAAAAGTATTGATTTCAAGGAAATAATTAGACAGTATACGAGCAAGTGGTATTTGTTTTTGCTCGCAGTTATATTTTGTTTGGGTATAGCTTTCCTTTACAATCGCTATACGGCACCGCTTTATGATGCCCAGGCTCGAATCAAAATAGAGATGGAGGGAAACAATAACCCCGAACTTGCGGTTTTTCAGGATTTGGGTGCTTTTCAGGGACAGATGAATCCGATTATCGATGAGATTGAAATCATCAAATCTCGGTCTAATTTTGTAGAAGTTGTAAAAAAGCTTCAGCTGAACACACAAATTTTTAGATTGGGTAATATTCTAGATTCTGAGATATATAAAGACTCTCCTTTCAATTTGAATTTTAAAGAGTCGGATTCCATAGTAAGTCAATCTGGATTCAGCTTTTATTTAAACGTGATGTCAGATGCGACATTTGGTTATAAGAGGCAAGAAGATGAGCCCTATAAACAAAACACTTTTGGATCTAATATTTCAACTCCCTTGGGAGATATGATTATAACACCAAGTGTTGAAAACATAAAGATTTACAAGGATAATGAATTTAGAATTGTAATCAGACCTGCTACCGTGGTTGCTGATAGTTATCGAGGCCGTGTTCAAATAACTCCATTGGAACGGTCCTCTAATATTTTGTCCCTTTACCTTCAGGACAGGATTCAGCAAAGGGCACAGGACATTATCAATGCACTTATAGCAGTTTATAACGAAAATGCAATTGAGGATAAAAAGATTGCAGCGGACAAAACCTCCAATTTTATTGATGCCCGTATTACAGAGATTTACTCTAATCTTTACAGTGTGGATCAATCCGCGGAAGAGTTCAAGACCAATCGTGGAATTACGGATATTTCATCCGAATCCAATATCAACTTAAGTGTGGGTATGGAGAACCGGCAACAGTTGGAAAGTGCTTCTTTGCAATTGAATATGGCATCTTCCATGAAAGATATGGTCGAAAACCAAGACGGTTATGAAATTTTGCCATCAAACCTTGGCCTCTCCGACCAAACGATTACAGGAACTACCGCACGGTACAATCAATTGGTTGCAGAAAGAAACAGGTTGTTGGAAAGTTCCAGTAATCTGAATCCAGTGGTTCAAAATTTGGACAAGGAACTTAATACCTTAAAAAGTAGTTTGCTTTCAAGTTTGAACAATACCACAGGAAACCTGGAACTGCAGATCAATAGTTTGGCTCGGCAACAATCCCGAATCAACAGTAGGATTTATTCAGCTCCCGGAAATGAACGCGAACTACGTGATATTACACGGAAATTGGAGACCACGGAGTCTTTATACCTATATCTTCTGGAAAAGCGGGAGGAGGCTCAAATAGCCTTTGCCTCAGCTTCTCCACCATCATCCATTGTGGATGCTGCTTATAGCACCAGTTCTGCCCCCGTAGCACCTAACAAGATGATCAATTATGTGGCGGCCTTGTTCCTTGGGTTTGTACTTCCGTTCATGTTTATTTATGTGTCTGGGTTATTGGACAACACCTTAAATAGCAAACAGGATTTGGAAAGTGTCATAGGGAATAATATCCCAGTTATTGCCGAACTCCCTAAAATTGGAAAAAAAGACAGAAAAATTGTAAAGAAGGACGACCGTTCAGTGTTGGCGGAGTCCTTGAGGATTTTAAGGACCAATCTCAACTATATTCAAAAGAGCCAGAAATCGAAGCCGGACAATCTTATATTTATAACTTCCAGCGTTCCTGGGGAGGGTAAAACATTTATTTCATCCAATCTGGCCAAGATTTATGCCGATACTGGAAAGAAGGTCTTATTGGTGGGAGCTGATATCCGTAACCCTAAGCTTTATGATTTCTTTTCCAGTGACGAAAATGTGGAAGTGGGAAAGAATGTTCAACCCAGAAGAAGTACAAAGGCAGGACTAACAGAGTTTCTTGTCAATTCTGACTTAAAGGTCCAGGACATCACCGTTCCGGCACACATCAATGAAAACGAAATAGACCTTATATTTTCTGGAAAAATACCGCCAAACCCAACAGAGCTACTGATGAATCCTAGAATGGGCGAATTATTTGAGAAGGTATCCAAAATGTACGATTACGTTATTGTGGACACTGCACCATTGATGGTAGTAACCGACACGTTGCTTATTAGTGAGTACGCCAGCCAAATCCTATATGTGGTCAAAGCAGGTGCTACTGAACTTAAGGTCATCGATTTTCCGTTAAAGCTTAAAGAGGAAGGTAAGTTAAAAGGACTATCCTTTGTGGTCAATAATGTAAAGCAATCCGAATTGGGCTATGGTGGAAAATATGGGTATGGTTACGGAAAGTCCGTTAAGAAATGGTGGAGCTTCTCCTAATGATTAATAAAAGGTCTGAATGGTATTTTCAATAATCGGGAAGAGATGATCTAATGTCTTTTTTGATATTTTGGTTTCTTTCAGCAGCTTCAGTTGTCTGATGTTGTGGACATCACTTCCAACAAAATCGATCATACCATCGTTCAATAACCTTTCAGTTGTTTTATGCACCGCCTTTCCATAGGATTTAGGGGCCAACGACAGTAGATTGAGCTGGAACAATACTCCTTCAGATCTTAAGGATGCGTATTTCCCATATTTACCGTGATAGTACATATACCTTTCCGGGTGTGCCAATATTGGAAAATATTTGTGCTTGGCGATTTGGTCAACTGCTATATCAAAATTAAAGGATGGCTGTAAATACGACATTTCAATAAGTAAATAGTCTTTGCTCAAGGGCATTACCTTATTGGCTTCTAAGATATTTTCAAAATTATCATCGATCATGTGTTCAGCGGCATACTCCAGATTGACTTGCCATCCATCATTTTTTTGCAATTCACTAGAAAGTTGGCCATATGCCTTTTTGATTGAACTAGGGGTGTTGTCATAGTAATTGTGCATGATATGGGGCGTGCATATAAAATTAGTCACACCGAAATCAGAAAATCCTTTGATTAACTCCAACGAATCCCCAATAGTTTTGGCGCCATCGTCAATACCAGGTAAAATGTGGTTGTGGATATCCACAAGGCCGCTCAAATAATCGACCAAGTAAATTTTCTTCTGAAAAATACTTATCATGCATAAAATTTGGAATCCAAAGATAAAGTATATAAAAGCTTAATCCATAGCGGAAAATGAAATTAGAGCTTCCAGTTGCATTAAAATAAAAAAAACCGACCTAGAATAGGTCGGTTTGAAGATTTGCTACTTTATATGTCTTAACTAAACTCAATGCTAATATAAACTATGTGTTTAAGCACAGGAACTAATGAAAGATCAAAAAGGTTAATGAAAGACTAATAGGGTTAACCATTGGGTAATTAGCTGGTATATTTTTGTTTATTTAGCGGTATGCTGACCAAAAGGAACCTCTATGTTATTTTTTTTATAATCGCAGTTGTCGGTTTGTTGGTGGTGCAATACCAATATCTGAGAGTGGGACTAGGTTTGGCCCGTGTCCAATTTTCTGATAAGATGGATAGGGCTAGGGACAACATCAATAGTGAACTATCAGCGGTAAACTCATTGACCTATACACTAGGGAACACTATCAGAAAAGATACTTCCGAGGTTAAGATTGGGTTGGATAGCCTAGAGAAGGCCTCCCAATATTACCTGAATGACTATATATCTTACCAATTAAACCTTTCCGGAATTGATGCCCCTTTTACCTATAAACTGTATTCCCGCGATTCCACAACGTATTTGAGTTCCGTTCGCCCTCACATCAAAGCGCAAGAAGACCTTACTTACCCAATTAAAGTGAAGGGATATTTACCAGAATTGCTCGAAAAGGAAATTATTCTTGAGATTGGTTTTGAAGATTTGAACAGGTACTTTTTGGGCCAATTGCGAGGACTGATTGTTCCAGGACTATTATTCTTATTGATGATAATCATAGTGGTAATCTGGGTCCTTAGATCATTTTATTTGCAACGAAGCATCAATACTACCACGAACGATTTTATCAATAACCTGACACATGAATTAAAAACGCCTGTATTCTCCATAGGATTGGCAAGTAAGATCTTGGAAGAAGATGTGCCTGAGAATAAAAAAGCCGTGGTGGAATTGATTCGAGCCGAATCTAACAGGCTTAAAAAACATATCGATAAAGTGTTGGAGTTGGCCAGCATGGAGTCCGGAAATAAGCTGTTACAGTTTCAGGAAATCGATTTTAAACCAGAATTAGAGCGAATTTGCGAAGGTTTTAGTTTGTTGGCTAAGCACGAAGAAATCCAGTTTGAGTTCGAACTCGAAGAAGGTCCATACATTATTAGGGCTGAAAAGTTCCATCTGGAAAATGTGGTGGGCAACCTATTGGAAAATGCAAAGAAGTATTCGGACAATCCACAAATAAAATTGACCGCAAGCAAACAAAAAGGGCGATTGTTCATCAGGATTACCGATAATGGACAAGGTATTGCCAAGGAGGATATGCCCAAGATCTTCAAAAAATATTATCGGGTTAAAAATGGAGATGTCCACAAGGTAAAAGGATACGGCTTAGGACTGTATTATGTGCAAAAAATAATCAAAATGCACCGTGGAAAAATTACGGTGCAAAGCGAACCGGGACATGGAACCACATTTACCATGTCCTTTAAATTGACCAAAAATGGATAAAAAGTATAAGTTGATATTGGTTGAGGATGATAATTCCCTAGGGTATCTATTATCGGAATATTTAGGAATGAAAGGTTTTGTGGTCACTTGGGCCAAAGATGCTTCGGAAGCTGTGCTAAAAACCAAGACCAATGTTTTTGACTTGGCTATTTTAGACGTGATGCTCCCCGATATGGATGGATTTGAACTGTCTCAAAAGATCAAAGGAATCAATCCCGAGCTCCCCTTTATTTTTTTAACTGCAAGGTCGCTCAAGATAGATGTTCTCAAAGGATTTTCATTAGGTGCTGTAGACTATCTTAAAAAGCCCATAGATGAAGAGGAGCTCGTTGTGCGTATCAATGCATTATTGGCCAGGTTGGTAAAGGATGAGGAACAAGAAGTTCAAGTATCCGAATATGAGATTGGCGATTACGTTCTCAACATGGATAATTTTGAACTCAAATACAACGGGAAGCCTATCAAATTGACAGGAAAGGAATTTGACCTTTTGGCATTATTGGCAAAGAACAAAAATCAATTGTGTACTCATAAAGAAATCTTGACCACGGTTTGGGACAAGAATGATTATTTCAACAAAAAAAGTCTCAACGTTTTTATATCGCATTTACGTAAACATCTGGCGCACGACCCCAAACTGAGCATAGTAAATGTAAGCCGTCGTGGATTTATGCTGAGGGTGGAGGGCGAGTAGCAAAATACTGTGGCTTGGTTTTTGTTGCAGTATTGTGTGATGAGATTATCTGTTTGATTTATGTTGAAGATTTTTAAAAATAGTGCCCCGACCCCTTCCTTGAGCCAATTGGACAATTTATACGGCCAGACCATCTGTAAATGTCCTTTACAAGAACAAATTTCCTATTGTCAAAGAGTTATAGAAAGCTCCGAATATCATCTGGGACAATCATCTTGCCCCAAAAAGGATTCCAATCGATTAAAACAGCTTATACAGGCAGCCAGAGATGAACTTAAGCTATTACGTTCACAAATTGGTTCGTAGCAATTGAATTGGGATAAAAATCGGATTTCCTCCCCTGAGAACTTTTCAAAAGCCTTAATTTTAGGATTGAAAAATCAACCAAAATGAAGAAATCAATTTTATCCCTAACATTACTTCTTATCTGTTTAAATGGTTTTGCCACCGAGACAAAACTCATGGTACGTGCCAAGGCAAAGGATGCCAAGTTCGTTGGAAGTTCCATAGGAGGAGCCCACATAATTGTCCGTAACAGTTTGAACGATGAGATCATGGCCGAGGGCAATACTACAGGCGCTACGGGAAACACGGATTTGATCATGAAAAGTGCCCATGAACGTTACACGCAACTTAGCGATGATAAAACTGCCGGGTTTATGGCAATTTTGGATATTGCCGAACCCACTTTTGTAAGCGTAGAGGTGATTTCACCAATCAATAAGAAAAATGCGCGTGTACAGGCCAGTACGGAACTTTGGTTGATTCCAGGTAAACACATTTTAGGAGATGGTATAGTATTGGAAATACCCGGTTTTGTGGTAGATATTTTAAAGCCCAATACCCATCAATATATTGATTTGAAATCCATACCAGCCTCCGGGTTGCCCATAGAGGCCCATATCGTTATGATGTGCGGTTGCCCAATAGAAGTAGATGGAATTTGGGATTCCAAATTAATGGAAGTCAAAGCCATGGTCAAAAAAGATGGAGAAATTATAGGGGAGGTCAAATTGGAAAATCCGTCCCAAAACAGCTTTCAAGGCCACTTTGGAATCAAGGAAGCTGGATATTATCAAATCACTGTTTATGCCTACAACCCAAAAACAGGGAATACGGGAGTAGATATAGTCAACTACGTTATAAGAGATTAAGTATTTGCTTTTTAATGCTTTATCACCATGATTTTAGCTACCTTGATGGGCAAAAGGGAACGAAACCAACCAAGTTTTATGAAAAGAAGCATTCTGGCCTGTGCGAGTTTATTGATAATTTCAACCTCCTGTGAGTCAACAAAAAAAGAAGATTTATTGGCAGAGGGTATTCCGCTGCAACTGGCAGAGTACCGAGTTGGCCAGGTGTCCAATGTGGTCTATGGACTTTCTTTTGATATTCCAGCCGATAAAAATCGTCCAATAGCCTCAAAATTAAAGTTGGATGTGGACCTTCATGATCTTTCGCAACCCCTATATCTTGATTTTAATGCAGACGCTTCATTGTTAAAAACCATTCAAGTAAATGGTCAAAAGCAAGACGTTGCTCATCAACAAGAACATATTATTATTTCGGAAAACCTTGAGGAAGGGCCCAATACGATTGAAATTACCTTTAATGCGGGAGAACTGTCCTTGAATCGGAATGAAAATTATTTATACACCCTTTTGGTACCTGATCGTGCCAGTACATTGTTTCCTTGTTTTGATCAACCCAACATCAAGGGACGTTATGTAGTGGATGTTATCGCACCTGCCGGCTGGAAAGTTCTTTGCGGAGCACCATTAAGGGAAGCGGAGCCAAAAGGCGAAACGGTGCATTACTCATTTGAGGAAAGCGATTTTATGAGCACTTATCTGTTTTCTTTGGTTGCAGGGAAGTTTGAATCGGTTACCGAAAACCCAGGTGTGTTTGATATGACAATGCTTTATCGTGAAACAGATTCCGCAAAAATTGCTTACAGTGTCCCCAATATTTTCGACTTGCATCAGCGATCAATCGATTTTTTAAAAGATTACACCCAATATGAGTTTCCCTTTAAGAAATTGGATTTTGCGGCCATTCCGGGGTTTCAATACGGAGGAATGGAGCATGTAGGAGCTATTCAATACCGTCAATCTTCTATCTTTTTGGATGAAAGTGCTACGGAACGCCGTCGTATGGGTAGTGCCAAGCTTATAGCACATGAAACATCACATATGTGGTTTGGGGATATGGTCACCATGGATTGGTTCAACGATGTATGGATGAAAGAGGTGTTTGCCAATTTTATGGCCGATAAGATCATGAACCCGACCTTTCCCGAAATCAACCATAAGCTCCAGTTTATGATTTCCCATTACCGTGGTGCCTACGGTGAGGACAGGACGCGTGGTACCAATCCTATACGGCAACATTTGGATAACCTAAAAAATGCCGGTAGTCTTTACGGGGGCATCATATATAACAAAGCACCAATTATGATGCGACAATTGGAGGCTGCAATAGGGGAGAAGGCTTTCCGAGACGGTATACGCGAATACATACAGACCTATGCCTATGGAAATGCTACCTGGAACGATTTGGTGGAGATTTTGGATGAAAGGACGCCCATAAACCTAAAAGATTGGAGTGAAGTATGGGTAAATCAATCAGGCAGACCAATCATAACAGAAGGGATTGAGTATGAAAATGAGAAAATAGCAAGGTTTACACTTTCTCAGCAAGCAGAAGATGGAAGCGATAAATTATGGCCGCAATCCTTTGAGATAACCTTGGTATATCCGGATAGCACCAGAGTCATCCCAGTGACGATATCAGATAGTGTTGTAAATGTGAAGTTAGCGGAGGGACTCCCACGACCCGAGACGATAATTTATAACTCAAACGCCTTTGGCTATGGAGTTTTTCCTTTGGATTCGTCCAAATTGAACGTAATCCCAACGCTAAAAGATGAGGTCGCACGTGGATATGCCTATCTCAATGCCTATGAGAATGTTCTATCTGGGCAACTCCCTCCTCTTCAGGTTTTTGATCTATACATCGATGTAATCCTACAAGAGGAAAACGAATTTGTTCATGGCATGGTCAGTGGTGAAGCTTCACAATTGTTTTGGAGTTACTTTACCGAAGAACAAAGAGCGGAAAAACAGCCATTGGTTGAAAACTTGCTATGGAACGAACTGCTTAAGGATACATATGGGCCCAATATCAAGAAGAATATTTTTGGACTCTGGAAAGGTTTAGCATATTCCGAAAAAGCTAAAGAAAAACTGTACTCGGTTTGGACCAAGCAAGTGAAAATTCCAGAATTAAAGCTCAATCAAGATGACTACACCGATATGGCCATGTCACTTGCCCTATATGATCACCAACAGGCTCCAGCAATTTTGGAGACGGCCAAGACCGAATTGGACAACCCGGATAAGATAAAACGTTTTGAATTTTTGTTGCCGGCATTATCTTCCGATGTTGCCGTAAGAGAGACCCTCTTTAAATCTTTCAAGGATGCCAAAAACAGAGAAAAAGAATCTTGGGTAGGTACTGCCTGTGGATATCTGCACCATCCGTTAAGACAAAAAACCGCAATACAACAACTTCCGTTGGCATTGGACTTATTGGAGGAGATTCAAAGGACAGGAGACATTTTCTTTCCCAAAAGGTGGTTGTCCGCTACGGTTGGACAATATCAGTCCAAGGAAGCTTATCAAATGGTAGAAGAATACCTGAAGAGTCACCCGGACCTTGAACCTTCATTAAAAGGAAAACTCTTGCAAGCTTCCGATGATCTCTATCGATTTGTAAATATGTAGCCGATTATCTGGACCTCAAAACGGACGATATTCTTATGTTTTTGAAATTTTGAGTATGGACAAAATAGATGATTTGTGGATATTTGTATCACAAGGTCGGGAATTGATTTCACCACCTAATCTTTAATAAACAAAATCATAATGAAGAAAGTTTTTTTTGGCGTTTTGGCCATCGTGCTATTATGTAGTCACGATATGTTCCTAAAAATGGACAATTATTTCCTTGAGCCTGATACACAGGCAGTAATCCAACTATTTAACGGCACTTTTGAGAAGAGTGAAAATGTTATCGACAGGAACCGTATGCTCGATATGAGCTTGGTTGGGAATGGTCGGCGTATCCAAGTAGATTCAACTCAATGGACCGAAAAGGACAGTATTACATTTTTGAATTTTAAGACAGGTGCTCCAGGTACTTGGGTGGCAGGTGTTTCAACTGCAGCAAATAATATCGCATTGGATGCAAAATCGTTCAACGATTATTTAGAGCACGATGGAGTTGTAGACATGTTGGAATGGAGAAAAGAGAACAACGCTTTGGACCAGGATGCAGTTGAGAAATATTCCAAGCACGTGAAGACCATTTTTCAAGTAGGAGAAGAGCTGTCTGATGACTGGAAAACCGCATTGGGGTATCCTATTGAATTTATTCCACAAGAAAATCCCTATGATATTCACCCAGGCCATTCTTTAAAGGTTCAATTGCTATACAAAGGAGAACCATTGGCCAACCAATTGGTGATTGTTGGCACGGAGAAATCCGAAGAAAATTCCGCAATCGAACATAGTCATGATGGAGGGGAACCACATACGCATAGTAGTGGGGAAGCACCGGACCATGATCATAATTCTGGTTTGCAACTTCGTACTGATGACACTGGTATTTTAGAGTTTGAAATAACCAATGCAGGAGTATGGCATATGAGAACCATTTATATGGTACAGTCGGAGGAAGAAGGTCTCACCCACGAGTCCAACTGGGCCACACTTACCTTCGCGATAGGTTCTGGGCATAGTGCAGCACATGGTAGCGGTACCAAAGATGACCATCACGCACATGAAGAAGAAAGTTTTCCTAGCTACATTTTTCTTCTTGTTAGTTTGATCATTGTTGCCGGTCTTTTCTTCTACTTTAAAAAGAAGAAATAATGCCTATAAAAGCCATAAGGACTAAAACATTTATTTTAACCACACTGTTTTTTCCAACCCTTTTGATGGCTCACGATGTGAGCTCCAGCGACCAACTACTATTGGATAACGGAGGGCTTTGGTCCTACATTTGGGTAGGAGCTAAACACATGGTCACTGGGTACGACCATTTGCTTTTCTTGGCAGGGGTTATCTTTTTTCTGAAAGGATTTCGGGATATTATCAAGTTCATAACTATTTTTACACTAGGACATAGCATTACGTTATTGGGTGGAACCTATTTGGGTATTCAGGTAAATGAATATCTAATTGATGCAATAATTGCATTGAGTGTACTGTATAAGGGTTTTGAAAATTTGGAAGGCTTTAACAAATTGGGAGTTAAAGTACCCAATTTGTTATTCATGGTATTTTTATTTGGACTTATACATGGTCTGGGACTTTCCACACGATTACAGACCTTTGATATGGGACAAGATCAATTTTTGTTGAAAATCATTAGTTTCAATGTTGGTGTAGAGTTAGGACAAATCGTCGCTTTGATTCCAATTATTCTTCTGATTAATATATGGAAAGGTAAGTCTAGCTATGAAGCGTTTTATAAAGCATCCAACGTTTATCTGATAATTGCTGGATTCGGTTTGTTTGCCTACCAGATGTATGGATATTTTAATGGACATTGAGTCAGGTATTTACTATCCGTATAAATGGAAAATTCAATTGTGAAGTAACATCCAAAACAAAAAAAGACCACTTTTAAAGTGGTCTTTTTTGTAGCGAGAGGGGGACTTGAACCCCCGGCCTCCGGGTTATGAATCCGACGCTCTAACCAGCTGAGCTACCTCGCCGTTATTTCGCTAAGCGGGTGCAAATATATGTTTAAATTTTCGCTGAATCAAAATTCATTATTAATTTATTATTTGATATTTATTTTTATATCTTCCCAAATTATACAAAAGTTGAAGAACGATTAAAGAACACGACAATGAGTGATAAGGTTAAATTTGAACTGGAGTTTGTTATTCAAGCTTCACCTCAGTTGCTTTACCAATATATTTCCACTCCTTCGGGACTGTCTGAATGGTATGCCGATAACGTTAATTCCCGTGGAGAAATATTTACCTTTATTTGGGACGGTGCTGAAGAAAGGGCAAAATTGCTCAAGCGTAAAAGTGAGGAGTTTGTAAAGCTGGCATGGGAAGAAAATGAGGATGGTTCATTTTTTGAAATGCGGATAATAGTTGATGAGATAACAAAGGATGTTTCATTATTTATAACAGACTTTGCTGAGGATGACGAAGTTGACGAGGCAAGAATGCTTTGGGAAAACCAGATTTCCGACCTAAAACAGGTTCTGGGTTCAACCTAGTCCTTTTCTCAGGTAAACCGTATCTTTGGTCCCGATTTTAATCGGGACTTTTTTATGGTCAATTACAACGGAGAACTTTTAGCAACGGATAAGTCAATTTTTACAGGAAGCAACAGAGCTTTTAAATACGGCGATGCCCTTTTTGAATCGGTTAGGTACGTAAACGGTACCCTATTTTTTTGGGAAGACCATTATTTTAGATTAATGGCGTCCATGCGCATTTTGCGTATGGAAATCCCGATGGAATTCACCATGGAATTTTTAGAGGAGGAAATAAAAAAGACCATAACCTCCAATGCTCAGGATAGCGGCGCTGTTCGTGTACGGTTGACTGTTTTTAGAAACGAAGGAGGCCTGTATACCCCGACTACCAATCAGATTTCCTATGTAATCGAGACCAATACCATGGAGTCTCCCTTTTTTGTTATTGAAGAAGAAAATTATGAAGTGGAGTTGTTCAAAGATTACTATGTCAATAAGGATATGCTTTCCAATCTCAAGTCTACCAACAGGATACTTAATGTGGTAGCAGGAGTCTATGCCAAAGAAAATGGCTATGCCAATTGCTTGTTGGTCAATACCGATAAAAAGGTGGTAGAGGCCATTAACGGAAACCTGTTTTTGGTAAAGGGCAACGAAATCAAGACGCCGCCTTTAAGTGATGGTTGTATGGATGGTATCATCCGTAAAAATTTGATGAAAATCATTGCAGGTTCCGAAGAATACGATTTGGTCGAGGATTCCATCTCTCCCTTCGAACTTCAAAAAGTGGACGAACTGTTTATTACCAATTCCATTGCTGGTATTCAACCCATCAGTAAATACAGGAAAAAAGAGTTCGATAAAAAGGTGGCAAAAAGCCTTGTGGGAAAATTAAATGCGAAGGCCCGAATCGGTTAATTGAGCGAAGGGTTTTCGGGGGCATTCGACCATAAAACATAATCCCCGCCAAGTTCCATCATTTTTTCTTTCCAGAAGGCATTGGGCCCCTTTTCCAAAATGCTGCTTTCGTATTCATTGGGCAGCACTACCCACGATTTGGATGAAAGTTCTTGGTCCAGTTGGCTGATTCCCCAACCAGAGTAGCCCAAAAAAAAACGAATGTCCTGTTCGGTAATGGTTCCGTTGTTGATAAGGTCAACGGTCATTTCAAAATTACCGCCCCAAAAAATACCATCGGAAATTTCAATACTATTTTCAATCAGTTCTGGAACCTTGTGTATAAAATAAAGATTGTCCTGTTCCACGGGCCCACCATTAAAAACCTGAAAAGGAATGGTAATATCGGAAACAAGGTCGCAAATGGTATAGTCCAAAGGTTTATTTAAAATAAAGCCTACCGAACCTTCGTGATTGTGTTCAGCAATAAGTACAACTGACCTATTGAAAGAAACATCACCGGTAAGTGAAGGTTCCGCAACAAGTAAATTCCCTTTTTTAGGCTTTTGACTTACCATTTACATTTTTTCTTGTACTTAAATTTAACATATTATTCAATATATGCAAAAAACACAACGCATATAAACTAAAAAAGCACCCCTAAAGGAGTGCTTTCGTATATTAAATAAATAATTGATTAGTTAACTGCACCGCTCAATTCAGCACCTGCTTTGAACTTTACAACGTTCTTAGCGGCAATCTTAATAGTAGCTCCAGTTTGTGGATTTCTACCTTCTCTAGCGCTTCTTTTAGAAACTGACCAAGAACCAAAACCTACCAAGGAAACTCTGTCTCCTTTTTTAAGCGTTCCTTCTACATTTCCCAAGAAAGATTCCAATGCTTTTTTTGCTGCTGCTTTAGTGATGCCAGCATCAGCTGCCATAGCATCGATTAATTCTGTTTTGTTCATAATGGAATTAAATTAATTGTTGTTAATATAATTTTAATGCTGAACAAATTTATATGGATTTGCGTCTCACGCAAGTAAAACCAAGGGAAATCGGGTTTTTTGTTGATAACTTGAAACGTTTGTTGATAAAGTGGGAAAAAAACGACAAATTTTCGCAGCCCAATCATAGCAAGGGCTTAGCGCAGGTGGGCGTCATTTTCTAGATTTAACCCATTTAAAACCTCGTTAACCTGCATTCTTCGTTTTCCGGGAAGCTGTAATTCCAAGAGTGAAATGTAGCCTCCTTCTACAGCAACCTTTAATGATTTCTTCTCTACAAGAATTTTTCCAATACTATGGTTATGCTCAGCCTGAAGCTTTTCTGTTTTGAAGATTTTTATTTGGTCTTCTTTGCCGTCGTTTATCAACATGGTCCACGCGCCGGGGTAAGGGCTCAATCCCCGAATATGGTTGTAAATGGTTTCCATGGAAGCGCTCCAATCGATGCGGCAGGTATCTTTATGGATTTTTGGAGCGGGTTTAAGAGTTTTATTCTCGTTCTGTGGTTGTCGGGTGGCCGTTCCAGCTTCAATCTGTTTGCAGGTTTCCACAACAAGGTCAGCTCCAATGACCATCAATCGGTCGTGCAAATCGCCTACGTTATCGGTGGGCAATATCTTTTCTGTTTGTTGAAGGACAATATTTCCGGTGTCAATTTTTTCATCAATAAAAAATGTGGTAACACCTGTTTCTGTTTCTCCATTTATTATTGCCCAGTTGATGGGTGCCGCCCCACGATACTGGGGCAGGAGGGAAGCGTGAAGGTTAAAGGTCCCAAATTCCGGCATTTGCCAAACTGCTTTGGGCAGCATTCTAAAGGCGACCACTACCTGCAAGTTGGCATTTAGCGCTTTTAATTCTTCCAGAAAGCCTTCGTCCTTTAAATTGGTAGGTTGCAATACCTTTAAATTATGCTGTACCGCAAATTGCTTCACAGCAGATTCTTGCATCTTACGGCCACGGCCGGCAGGCCTGTCTGGAGCTGTTATGACACCGACAACATTAAAATCGGCTTCCAGTATATTTTTTAAGGTTCCCACGGCAAAGTCGGGCGTACCCATAAATACAATACGAAGGGGATTATTTTTTGATGTACTCATTCTTAAAATTTAGGGAGACCAGCTCATCTTCCAGTAACCGCTCCAATGTTCTTAAAAGTTCTTTTTCATTTGCCCCAATGGCCTTTTCAAGCTGTCGGGAGGTGTGCGGACGGATTTCCAAGAGCTCCATCACCCGGTTCTCCAAATCGTGTGGAGAAGCCACTACCTTTTTCTTGGTGCAAATATCGCACGTACCGCACTTTTCACTGGTCTTTTCACCAAAATAATTAAGTAAGTATAGGCTGCGGCATAGTTTTTTATTGGAAACGTACCCCAACATCGCCGCCATATTATTCTGTTTAACCTGATTAAAATCTTTGATTTTCTTGGCGAACAGGTTAATTGTGTGGTCGTCTTCACGTGGTACCAAAAACGTAATTTCCAGATCAGAAGTATTGTTCACGTATTCTGCAATGCTATCGTCTGCAAGCTGTTGCAAGAGTTGTTTCAAACGTCCCTCGGCCATACCCGTTTTTTTGGACAGCATGTATAGGTTGATCTTGGTCTCGTATTCTGTAATACCACCATAGGTGCGCAGAATGGTCTGTATGATTGGAGCGGTCTTCCTGTTTTTGTCCAAATAATCGAATATCTCATTCTTGGACGCGACAAACTGAAGTGTGGTTTTCTCCTTAAAATTCTCCGATAGCGATAAAACCGAGTTTTGATCTAATATGCGGATGGCATTAAAGGTCATGTTGGGGTTAAAGTCGTAACGTTTACAAAATTCGTTGAACTTGAAGGACAAAGGTTCCGAAACCAATTCCCCGTAAGATATCTGGAAAAAGTTGTTGAGTTTGGAATACACCTGCTTCACAAAGGAAACATCGGGCAATGTGGACAAAAATTGTTGTTTGGCCTTATCCTCATCTTCTTTGGATGTGATAATAATGGCCGTTGATGGCTCCCCGTCGCGACCAGCTCTTCCTGCTTCCTGAAAATAACTTTCTAAACTATCCGGTATTTGATAGTGAATAACCAAACGAACATCCGGTTTATCAACTCCCATGCCAAAAGCGTTGGTGGCCACCATCACCCGTACCTTACCGTTTAACCAGAGGTTGAGTTTATCTTCTTTATCGGATTTAGGAATCCCTCCGTGAAAAAAAGATGCCGATATACCATTTTTGATCAAAAAGTTGGCCAATGAAATGGACATTTTTCTCGAACGTACGTACACAATGGCGCTACCGGAAATCCGCTCCATATATTTTTTGAGCTGGTACAGCTTGTCCTCAGAGTGTTTTACCCTAAATTCTATATTGGAGCGAGAAAAGGAATCTTTAAAAATCGCCACATTTTCCAATTCCAAATTCGCCACAATGTCATCTACAACGCGCGGCGTAGCGGTAGCCGTAAGGGCCATCATGGGAATACCGGGAACCAATTCTTTTAAAATGGAACAATCCAGATATGCTGGCCTAAAATCGTTTCCCCATTGGGATATGCAGTGTGCCTCATCAATAGCGATAAGGTTGATGTTCATTTGCTGGATACGTTCCTGGATAATGGATTGCTGTAGCCGCTCTGGGGAGAGATACAAGAACTTATAGTTGCCATAGACGCAATTGTCCAGAAGGTCGTTCAATTCACTGGGCGGAATGCCACCCGTTAAAGCAATGGCCTTGATTCCTCTTTTTTTTAACTGTGATACTTGATCTTGGATAAGCGCCACCAAAGGTGAGACTACAATACAGATGCCTTCTTTGGCGAGTGCGGGTACCTGATAGCAAAGGGATTTTCCGCCCCCGGTGGGCATTAATGCGAGAACATCTTGCCCGGATAAAACGGTGTTGATAATGTTCTTTTGGGATCCCCTGAAATCATCATAACCCCAAAATTGTTTTAAAATGCCTGTGGTGTCCTTATGCACTATAATTTTTTAAGTGTTTCCAAAATAAAATCAATCCGGTTTGGGACGTCATCTTTTGGCACTTCAATGGGGTTATAGCCAAATTTTGTATAAATTTTCATCAAGGAGTCATGAATACTCTCCGCTTCCTCAAATGTTTCCATTCGTTCATTGTCCGACACATAGATTTCTTTCCAGGGTGGAACAATAAAAATGGAGTCGTACCTGTGGTTTTTGCAGTGAGAAGTAAAAAAGTCATCGTACTCTTGTCCAAAAAAGTCCATGTAGGCCAATACGTCCGGTATACCACGGTCAAAAAAACTGACCGGGACATCTATTTTAAGGGACTCCTTGTAGTGCGATGTTCTTCCTTCCAACAAATCTTTGTTGAACTGCAATGCATCATCCACAAAAACCAAGGGGTTGGAAATATAATGTTCGGTTTGTCCCTCTTCTTTCGCTTTAGAGGTCATATCACGGATAATCTCATGAAAGCAATGGTAACCCATGCCTTCCAATCCATTAACAATGGAAGTCTTACCAGTTCCCGGCGCTCCCGTGATGACTATTTTCTTCTTTCCCAAAGACCTTGAATTTATGTTACAAAGTAATGAAATCGACTTAAGGAAAAAAAATTGACCGGTAAGCCATATATTTGTATAAAAATGAGGTATGGATAATAAGGATACGGAGGAGTTTTATGCAAAGTTAAAGGACCAGTTACTGGAAAGCACTAGTTGGCCATCTACCTACCTTTATAAATTTATAGTCCCGACAGATGAGCACCGAATTTCACAGATACAGGATATTTTTGACAACACCGGTGCCGTAATCGAGTCAAAAAAGTCCAAAAAAGGTACTTATACCAGTTTGTCCATCACAGTAAATTTGAAAGATCCAGATGCTGTGATAGAAAAATATAAGGAAGTATCGGTGGTAGAAGGCGTAATTTCTTTGTAGGCCCTTTATTTGCTATAATTTTATTACTTTGCGAACGTTATCGGATTACTTTCCAAGTATCAAATCTCTAAACACATTACTTTGAACGAAATATTTAATTTAGAATACAACACGGAGCGTCCACATCTTTTTATCCCGGAGTACGGTCGTCATTTCCAAAAAATGGTAGATCATGCGGTGTCCATTGAAGACCGTGACGAACGAAACAGAGTGGCCAAATCCATTATTAGTGTAATGGGAAATTTACAGCCCCATTTAAGGGATGTTCCCGATTTTCAGCATAAGCTTTGGGACCAATTGTTTATTATGGCCGATTTTAAGTTGGATGTGGATTCACCATTCCCGATTACTTCTAAAGAGATGTTGCAACAACGTCCGGAACCATTGGATTATCCACAAAACCATCCAAAGTACCGTTTTTACGGAAACAATATCAAAAGAATGATTGATGTTGCCGTAAGCTGGGACAAAGGTGATATGCGTTCAGGTTTGGAGTATGCGATTGCCAACCACATGAAAAAGTGCTACTTGGTTTGGAATAAGGATACGGTAGAAGATAGCGTCATCTTTAATCACCTTAAAGAGCTTAGTGATGGACAGATTGATTTGGAAAAAAGTGACGAGAGCCTTACCGAAAGTGGACAGTTTCTTAAAAATAAACCGAGTAGGTCGTCCAATAACAACAATAACAGAGGAAAGAAAGGACAGAGAGGCCGTAAAAAAAGATATTAAACTCCAAAGGAATTCATGGGTACATTTCGAATAGAAGGTGGGCACCAATTGCATGGTGAAATTACACCTCAAGGGGCAAAGAACGAAGCACTACAGATTCTTTGCGCTGTTTTACTTTCAGAAGAAAAAATTACCATAAATAACATACCCGACATTGTAGATGTCAATAAACTTATTGCCCTTTTAGAAGATTTAGGTGTAAAGATTCAAAAGAAAGGCAAGGGGTCGTATACTTTCAAGGCAGACGATGTAAACCTGGATTATCTACAATCTGCAAAGTTTAAAGAAGATGGAAGGGGACTAAGAGGGTCCATAATGTTGGTTGGTCCACTTTTGGCAAGATTCGGAAAGGGATATATTCCAAAACCAGGAGGAGATAAAATAGGAAGAAGAAGACTGGATACCCATTTTGAAGGTTTCATTAAATTGGGAGCACAGTTCCGTTACAATAAAGAAGACCATTTTTATGGGGTAGAGGCCGATAAACTAAAAGGGACCTATATGCTTTTGGATGAAGCATCGGTCACGGGAACGGCCAATATTGTAATGGCCGCAGTTTTGGCCGAAGGTACTACCACCATTTATAATGCCGCTTGCGAACCTTATCTGCAGCAATTATGCAAGATGCTGAACCGTATGGGGGCTAAAATCTCTGGTATCGGTTCCAACTTGTTGACCATTGAGGGGGTGGATTCTTTGGGAGGTACCGAACATACCATGTTGCCCGATATGATAGAAATTGGTAGCTGGATAGGTTTGGCCGCCATGACCCAGAGTGAACTTACCATTAAGAATGTGAGCTGGGACGATTTGGGCGTAATTCCCAATGTGTTCCGTAAGCTGGGAATAACCGTGGAAAGAAAAGGAGATGATATTTTTATCCCAAAACATGAAGACGGTTACGAGATACAAAACTTTATCGATGGATCTATCTTGACCATCGCAGATGCTCCGTGGCCAGGACTTACCCCGGATTTGTTGAGTATCATTTTGGTTGTGGCAACACAGGCCAAGGGAGAGGTGCTTATCCATCAAAAAATGTTCGAAAGCCGTTTGTTCTTTGTGGACAAACTTATTGATATGGGAGCAAAGATTATTCTTTGTGACCCTCACCGGGCAACAGTGATAGGGCATGATTTCAAATCTACACTAAAGTCCACCACCATGGTATCCCCCGATATTAGGGCAGGAGTGTCCCTTTTGATCGCGGCCCTTTCCGCCAAGGGAACTTCCACCATACATAATATCGAACAGATTGATCGTGGTTACGAAAACATCGATGAACGCTTGCGTGCCATTGGGGCAAATATTGTGAGGGTGTAATCTGATTACTTCTCTACCAATTTCCCATCTGGATAAAGTGCGAAACGTCCCCTGTCCTTGTCATGCACATTGTCCGGATGCGGCCATGGCCATCCTCCAAACTGCGTAAGGCGGTAATCCTCCATTACTTTTTGAATTTCTTCTTGCGTGTTCATCACAAAAGGTCCGTATTTGGCGACAGGTTCATCAATGGGTTTTCCTTGCAGTATCATAAAATGCGCTGTTTTAGAACCTATTTTGATGTTCACATCTTGCGTTGGGTTCAAAACAATTCCAAAATTTGGATTGATTTTTTGGCCCCCGATAAAAATTTCATCACCGTCATAAAAATAGAGCACACGGTTTACTTCAGGAGAATTTGCCTTTGGCAACGTGTATTCCGAATCTGAATCTACATGAATGTTCCAAACAGCTACCTCGTTATCTGGATTGGCTGCCCATGAATCGGGAGCGGGGTCAATTGGGTTCACGTTTTTGTAAGTACCCGCTACGACTTTTATTTTGGCGTTTTCCTCTTCAATCATCGGAATATCCTCGTTCCAGAGCATTTTAAAATGTGGGTCCACAAACTTTCCGACTTTAGGTAGGTTCAACCAAATTTGAAAAAGTTCCAACGTGTTTTCCTCATCATCTTTTAGCAGAGGAAACATTTCCGAATGTTGTACACCTCTTCCTGCGGTCATCCATTGTACGTCGCCCTTGCCAAATCTACCGGCGGCCCCAAGGGAATCGGAATGGTCGCAGAAACCCTTATTTACGATGGTAATGGTTTCAAAGCCACAATGTGGATGGAAGGGAAACCCGGGAATTGTTTGACCATGGTACATACGCCATTTGGCACTGGGATTAAAATCGCTTCCCAGACTTCTACCTTTTAGCAAGGACTCGTCTGGTCCCATATCACCGTTTCCTTTTGGAAAATGGTCCAAATGGTACACACTGAACAAAAATGGGTCTAAGGTTTGCCAAGGAGAACTCAATGGAAAGGTTTGTATAACGGGATTTTTCATAGCGTTGTTTTTAATTTTATTAAGATCAAAAGCCTGCGGGGGCGCAGGCTTTTCAAATAAATTATAATTTAATTATTTACCAGGAATCGGTGGTGGGCCATCGATCATGGCCTCATATTTAACATCACCTTTTCTTGTTTTATATTCTTCTTTTACTTTTTCTACCAATTTAGGGTCATCAAATAAATCTAGCATGGTCATGCCCATTGCTTTGGAAGCATAGATCATTCCTTTATGGCCAATGCTCATTCCTCCACAGGCAACGACTGCCCAAGAGTGCCATGGCGTATCTTTTGGAGCAACAGTAACCCCGAGATTAATGTTTGGTACGTTCCAGCTTACATCACCCACATCGGTAGAACCTCCGCCAGGAAGTGCCTGCGTCTCCTTTAGGGGATGAACCTCTCCATCCATGCCCACTTGTGGCTTTCCGGTCGCTTCTTGAATGGCTTTACCATAGGTAATCTCTTCGTCAGTGTAAGTAATCGGGCCTAAAAGCTCCAAATTATTCTGCATGATCTTACCGCCTTCACGATTTACCAAAGTTTCGTAAATACCTGAAATCAATGAGTATTTGTACTCGACATTGGCCATAATAGCGGCACCTTCGGCCATAGCTTTAACACGCTCAAAAGTTGGTAACATTACATCCCTCTTTGGATCACGAACACGTACCCATAACCTTGAGTAGTCGGGAACCACATTTACCACTTGTCCGCCATCTTGAATGTGATAGTGGATGCGCGATGTAGGTTTAATATGTTCTCTATAGTAATTGATTCCTGTAGTGTACAATTCCAAGGCATCGGAAGCACTACGGCCATTCCATGGGTCGGCGGAAGCGTGAGCGGCTTGTCCATAAAATTCTACCATAAAATCCACCAAAGCCAAACCACTCTGTACATCGGCTTCGATTTCGGCGGAGGGGTGCCAGCTTACATTCACATCAACATCGTCCCAAAGTCCGGCCTCTACCATCCAAACTTTTCCGAAAAACTTTTCTTCCGCGGGAGTTCCAAAGAATTTTACGGTTCCCTTAATTGTACCCGCTTCAATTTGTTCCTTAATGGCAATGGCCGCTCCCAAACTGGCGGCACCGAACATGTTATGTCCGCAACCATGCCCAGGTTCGCCCTCGATTCTGGGGTCTTTAGAGGGAACGGTGTTTTGTGAAAGTCCAGGGAGGGCATCAAACTCGCCCAACACACTGATTACAGGCGAACCGGAACCGTAAGTGGCGATAAATGCCGTTGGAATGTCCGCAACACCACGGGTAACGGTCATTCCATTTTCTTCGGCATAATCGGCAAGCAATTCGGCAGAAATGGATTCTTCAAAAGCAGTTTCGGCTAAGGCCCAAATGGAATCACTGATTTTAATCAAGTTTTCTTTGTGTTTTTCCACGGAAGCAACAACGGCTTTTTTGTCCTTGGACATCTTCTGGGCGGATAGGTTAAGCGACACCAATCCCAAAAGGAGTAAGGTTGAAAGTTTTTTCATTTTTAAGGTTTTGAGTTAGTTATGTCCTGTTGATTTGACCTAGTTTTTTTGAGATAAAACAAAATCGTCCCAACAGAGAACTAAAATTAACGAAAAAGCTTCAACTTACCGCTTCTTTATACGTTTTTAGGCATCGCTCGCGGGCCATTTTATGGTCGACAATAGGCTCGGGATAATCCATTTCTTGAAGGTCTGGAACCCATTTATTGATGTATTTCTTATCCTTATCAAATTTTTTAATCTGTGTAGTGGGATTAAAAATTCTGAAATAGGGTGCCGCATCTACACCGCTGCCTGCGGCCCATTGCCAGTTACCCACGTTACTGGCCATTTCATAATCGAGAAGTTTTTCGGCAAAATAAGCTTCGCCCCATCGCCAATCGATTAAAAGATGTTTGCATAGAAAGCTAGCAACAAGCATGCGCACCCGATTGTGCATATAACCGGTTTTATTCAGCTCCCGCATTCCTGCATCTACCAATGGGTATCCTGTTTTTCCATTTTTCCATTTTTTGAATTCATCCTCGTTGTTGCGCCATTCGATTCTGTCGTATTTGGCCCGGAATGCTTCATTGACTGTATGTGGAAAATGCCAGAGAATCTGCATAAAAAACTCTCGCCAAATCAGTTCGTTCCAAAAGATCTCGTTTTTTTCATCTATTGCTTTTTTGACCATTTTACGGATGGAAACAGTTCCAAACCGCAAGTGTGGTCCCAATCGGGAGGTTCCTTTTTCCTTTGCGGGATAGTCCCGTGTATCTTCATATTTCTGAATCAAATCGGAAGTGACCGTGAAATCGGGGACTTTAATGGAGGATTCCTTAAACCCTATATCTTCCAATGAAAGTCGGGGCAAGTTCTTGGACTGATGTAATTTTTTGTTAAGGTCGTTCAAGGTATCGTACTCTACCAAGTGTATGGACGGATTAAAATTTTCTTTCCACTTCTTCATGAATGGGGTGTACACCACATAGGGGTCTCCATCATCTTTTACCACTTCGTCCTTTTCAAAAATTACCTGATCTTTAAACGTGTTGAACTGGACATCGTTTTTCTCCAAAAAGGATTTTATTTCCTTATCGCGCTCTTTAGCATAAGGCTCATAATCATGGTTGGTGTAAACGGCTTCAATGTTATAGTCTTCCAATAATTGTTTGAAAACTTTTTTGGGTGTATCGTGAAACTGTGCTATTCCGCCATCGTGGTTAACACCTAATTGATTACTTATTTTTTGGAGTTGTTCGTTTATAAAGGTTACCCTTGCATCATCTTTTGGGAGGCTTTCCAGTATTTCGGAATCAAAAATGAATATAGGCAATACGGGGACATCATCTTGAAGTGCTTGATATAATCCAACGTTATCATCCAGACGCAAATCTCGCCTAAACCAAAAAATATTGATTTTATCTTTCATGAATTTACGTTTAAGCTGGACATTCCGCCATCAACTCCGATAACCTGTCCTGTTATCCATGAATTATCGGAGTCTAATAAAAAGGTGGCCATATTAGCTATATCCGTTGTGCTGCCGACTCTTTTCAAGGGGTGTCTTTCCGACATCATCTCTTTTTTCTTTTCGTTGTTCAACAATCGTTCCGATAAAGGCGTGTCTACTAAAGAAGGAGCTATAACATTCACTCTAATTTTAGGAGCATATTCGGCAGCCAAGGCCCGTGCAAAACCTTCGATAGCTCCTTTGGCTGCCGAAACACTGGTATGAAAAGGCATTCCAGTACCAACTGCTACGGTGCTAAAGAATACCATGCTGGAACCTTCGTTCATTCTATTGATGATGGATTTGACTGTTTTGGCCAAGGCAATAAAATTGATCCCCATATCCTTTTGAATGGTATCGACCCCCATGGTTTTGAACGGCTTCAGGTTGATGCTGCCAGGACAGTAGACAAAGCCGTCGAGCTTTTCGGGGATAGATTTTTCGGAGATATCTTCGTTTAGAACATCAAAAGAAATGTGGGTAACGTCCACGCTTGAAAGTTGCTCATTAGTTCTACTGGCGACAAATACCTGATTTTCTTTGGAAAGCTTTTTTGCCATCTCCAAACCTATGCCATAGGAACCACCAATCAATAATATATTCTTCTTCATTTTAAACTTTTCTGATGTTTAAATAGTTTTCTTTTCCTTCCACCTCACCGAATAGCTCAGCAAGTTTTTTCTCTCGAAATTCAAAAATCTTTTGTAGTTGTCTTTTCACCAATATGGGATGGACGAGTTGTCCCAAAAAGCCGAAAGGCAATTTGTAATCGATAATATCCTCCATTTCCACCCCTTCGGGAACTTCTTTTAAAAAGTGTTTGTGGTGCCAAAGGGAGTAGGGGCCAAAACGCTGCTCGTCCACAAAATATTCACCTTCTTTAACATGGGTTATCTCAGTAACCCATTTAGTGGAAACAAAAGGAAATGGTTTTACTATATATTGTATCACTTGGCCTTGGAACATTGGTCTATCCGCACCGGCCAAAATATGGAAACCCATGTGTTGAGGTGTTATTACTGCTAGGTTTTTTGGGTCAGATAAAAAGTCCCAAGCCCTCTTTTTGCTTATGGGAAATACTTGCCTAGATTTCAATTGATACAGTTGCATCTTAACGAGTTTATACAAAGATAGTAGTAAAATGTTTAATAAAAATAATAAATAGTTAAACAAAAATTAAAATGAAAGCAATTAATCCTTATTTTTGTTTTAAGATTTAATTAACAAATAGAGCATCGCTTTATCTTAATTTTGATTTGCTGAACATTTAATTTTATACAACAACTATGAAAAATTTTACACTCTTATTGTTTGCGGTGTCTATGTGTTTTTCGCTACAAGCACAAATACAGACACCAGCACCCAGTCCTGCTTCAACTTTGGAGCAAAAAGTGGGATTGACCGATGTTACCGTTAAATATTCCCGTCCCGCAATGAAGGGAAGAAAGGTATTTGGCGATTTGGTTCCTTTTGGAGCTATTTGGAGAACTGGCGCCAATGAAAACACTACAATTTCCTTTAGTGACGATGTTATTGTGGAGGGAAAGGAATTGAAAGCAGGCACCTATGCCATTTATACAAGGCCGGATGAGGCGGTTTGGGAAGTTTTCTTTTACACTGCAACTGACAATTGGGGGACTCCACAGGAATGGGATGCCTCTAAAGTTGCTGCTACAGTAAAAGTTGAAACATTTGACATTCCAATGCCCATTGAAACTTTCACCATTACTTTTGATGACCTTCACAATAACGGAGGAACTCTTGGAATTATGTGGGAGAATACCTATGTAGGGGTAAAATTTGTTGTTCCAACTGTGGACAAGGCGATTAAAAGCATCGAGGCGACCATGGCGAACAAAGAGGACCTGACCGCCAATGATTATTTTGCCGCAGGTTCCTATTATTTTGCCGAGGGCATGAATATGGAACAGGCAAAAGAATGGGTTGATAAGGCCGTTGAAATGGGTGATGGCAAGGCATTTTGGATGATGCGCACACAATCGTTGATTTACGCAAAAATGGGCGATAAAAAGGCTGCTATCGAAGCTGCTAAAAAATCCATGGCTGCTGCTCAGGCCGCTGGCAACCAAGATTATGTAAAAATGAACAAGGACTCTTTAAAGGAGTGGGCCGAAATGTAATTAGATCCTATTTTTAAATAATAAAGAAGCCCACTTTTTAGTGGGTTTTTTATTGTTCAATGGGAGAATTGCCCAAGAAGTTATCGAACAATTGTGTGATTATTGCCAACAGAATTACCAAAACACACCCGAAAGCATTCAACCATAGATAGGACATCCAGTCCAAATACCAGCCAATGATCACAATTATTTGGGTAACTATGGCCGCTACAAACACCGCATTTCCCTTTACGAACTTAAGAAAGAAAGCCAGTAAAAAAATACCAAGCACATTTCCATAAAAAATGGAACCTATGATGTTAACCAGCTGAATCAAATTATCAAAGAGACTGGCAACGTTTGCAATTATGATAGCAATTATTCCCCATAGTAGGGTAAAGGCCTTGGTTGCCTTTAAATAATGTTCTTGGCCATGCTTTTTTCTTACGTTCCTTTTGTATAGGTCCAATGCGGTAATGGTGCCAAGCGCATTCAACTCAGAAGCTGTTGATGACATGGCGGCTGAGAGTATAACGGCCAAAAGAAGACCAATTAGTCCCACAGGTAGGTTATTCAGTATAAAATGGATAAAAACATAATCTTTGTCGTTGGTCTCCACCGTTGCATCTGCTTTTGCAATCAGGTCCTTGGCAGTTTCTCTATTTGCTGTTTCTTTTTCATTGATTTTTATGATATCCTGTTTGGCCTGTTCAATGGCATTGTATTCCTTTAATTCTAGTGCAGCGGAAAAGGAATGTTGTGCCATGCGTTTTTCCTTTTCCAATTCTTTATGGTCGCTCTCAAGGGCTTGATAATCATTGGCGTAATCTGACTGCATGATAGCTTCGGTGGCAGCAGGGTTAAAGTTCAATGGCGAAGAATTATACTGGTAGAAGACAAAAACCATAGCACCCACCAAAAGGATGAAAAACTGCATTGGAATTTTAAAAATTCCATTAAAAATCAATGCCCATTGACTTTCTTTAACACTCCTACCGGACAAATAGCGTTGTACTTGGCTTTGATCTGTCCCAAAATAGGCCAAGGCCAAAAAGAAACCACCTGTGATTCCACTCCAAAATGTGTATCTATTGTTGGTGTCAAAAGAAAAATCAAGAATGTTGAGTTTGTTGTTCGCCCCGGCTATTTTTAAAGCTTTATCAAAAGAAATATCGGTGGGAAGAGCTCCCAAAATAAAGAAAAACGCAAAAAACATTCCCAGCATTATGATGAACATCTGTTGCTTTTGTGTAACACTTACCGCTTTGGTACCTCCCGAAACAGTATAGATAATCACCGAAATACCTATGATTATGTTCAAAGTTCTCAAGTCCCACCCCAAAACGGCGGAGAGGATTATTGAAGGCGCAAAAATGGTAATCCCTGCTGCCAAACCACGTTGTACCAAAAATAGTAGGGCGGTTAGTGTACGTGTCTTGAGATCAAAACGACCTTCGAGCATCTCGTAAGCGGTGAATACCTTTAGCTTTTTATAAATGGGGATAAATACCAAACAAATGACAATCATGGCCAAGGGAAGTCCAAAATAGAATTGAACAAACCCCATACCGTCGTGGAAGGCTTGGCCGGGAGTGGACAAAAATGTGATGGCACTTGCCTGTGTTGCCATTACGGATAAGCCAATGGTCCACCATTTTACATCGTCACCTCCGCGAACATAATCGTCTACACTATTGTTGCCACGGGTTTTCCAAACACCGTAAGCAACGATAAAAATCAGGGTACTACCAAGAATAATCCAATCGAGTAATGCCATTCAGGGTTTAATTGTTTAATATCATTATGAGGTAAAACACTAAAATATATATGGCATTCAAAAGAATAACAATGCTGTATTCTTTCTTCCATTCGAATTTGGTATCCATATTATCCTTTGACATTATTGTCGCTTTTTACTTCATCTTTTCCTATGGAAAGCATATTTGCAAACAGTTTATATGCTCCCGAAACCCCAACAGGCAATTCCCTGAAAAAGCTCAGTCCTGTGTAAATATAGTGACCTTCTCCATATGGTGCTACTATAAGGCTGCCCTGTTTTTCTGTTTCACCTTCATCTTGCATGGAGAGGATAGGCGTAAACTCTGAGCTCCATTGGCTTGGGTAATACAGTCCCCGTTCCTGCACCCATCCATCAAAATCTTTTTCCGTGATGGTGTTTGGAAAGTTTACCAATGAATTGTTGGGTGCCAATATTTTTACCTCTGCATTCTCGTCAGTAACCCTGTCGCGGGAAAGGGTGACCTCGTAAGGTGCAATATTTTCAAATTGACTTGCCCATCTTCCTGCTGTGTTATACTGAACGATCATAGTGCCACCATTCTTGACATAGTCAAACAAAACGGGTTGCTTGAACTTTAGGGCGTCCACAACATTGTAGGCCCTGATGCCCACAACTACAGCATCATACTTGTCCAAATCTCCATTATGGATGTCGTTTGGGTCTACTACATGTACTTGGTAACCGATTTGTTCCAAACTTTCGGGAACATTGTCTCCCGCACCCATAATATAGGCAATGTGCTCACCAGATTTTCTTATATCCATACGAACCACTTTGGCTTCTGAAGGAAGCAGAATAGATTGTTTTGGAATATGATTGTAATCAATTTCTACAAGTTCATCTCCATAAATTTTACTGCCGACGCTTACTTTAGGTTCAATTTTTCCTTCACTTTCATTACTTGGAGGGGTAACCTCAAATATTACTGAAATTTCCTCACCTTTCTGGGCTATGGAGAATGGAATGCTGTTTGGAGAAACTGCCCAGCCAGAAGGATGATTCAATTCCACTGTACCTGACACATCATTTTTTCCGGCTCTGATTTTTACCTGTACGCTTTTTGTGTCGGAATTGGCGAATATCAAGACTTTCTCATCAATTTTGGAGGTAACCTCGGGCAAAATAGCAAATGGCTCATACAATTCTCCTCTATCGGGCTTAGAGTAGCGGTGGACGACTGATTTCTCGAATGGAATTTCCACACCATCGATTTCCAGATTGAAAATTGCCTTAAAGGCACTTGGGGTTTCGGGTTTGCCAATTAGGCTTTGGTTATTTACCGTATAGGTCCCCAAAGTTCCAGGTTCGTTCAACCAATATGGACTAGTGTAAGGGGTGTTTGCGGGTACAGTAAAGTTAACCTCGAAATTCTCCTTTTGATTGTCTCCCAAAACCTTATTCGGTGTTAGTTTGGCACCGGCCCCAACAATTTGAATATCTTTTAAAGTGACATTTTGCGATGATCTATTGATAGTTTCAATATTGATTGTTGCTTTGCTGCCCGGAGTTGTGGAAGCACTTGCTGAACTGGCCTCCAAATATAATCCTGCAGCGGCCGAAATTATATTTTTTAACTCTTCCGATTTAAGGGTTCTCCAGTGCTTATCCTCAACTTTTTGAAGTAATTGATAGGCCTTGACAAGTTCGGGAATGTGCTTGGATGGGTCCTGGAAATCAAAATTGGCCTCCACCTTGTACAAAATATCTCCTACTGCCTCGCCTCCTTTTACTCGGGACCAGGTTGTATTGATACCCTCAAAAACGTCATTGTTTTTAGGCATATCGCCTTTTAAAAGCTCAATGTATTCCATATCGGAACCCCTATCAGTCAGCCTACCAAACCCTTGACAGAGGTGTTGACTTCTCGCCATTGAAGCTATTTCGTTATTGGAAAGCCCTAGTTCCGGATAGTAGGTGCCAACATCCAAACTTACCATACCTGATTTGTCCACTTGTTCAAATGCTTCTTGACTTCCGTATTGCCACCAAGATGTGTTGTAGAAAATGCGCTTTGGCTGCCATGTGGTTGTCTGTTCCAATTGCTCGGAATAAACATTGGGGTCATTAGCCAAATCAAATGCCTCCATACTTAAAATGGCAGAGGATGTATGGTGTCCATGGGTCGAGCCCGGGGTCCTGTGATCAAAACGATTGATGATAACATCGGGTTTAATTTGTCTGATTGTCCAGACTACATCGGCCAGGACTTTATCTTTGTCCCAAATTTTCAATGTCTCTTTTGGATGTTTGGAAAAACCAAAATCGTTGGCGCGTGTAAAGCGTTGTTCTCCGCCATCCATATGTCTTGCCGCCAAAAGTTCTTGGGTTCGCAACACTCCCAAAAGTTCACGCAATTCAGGGCCTATCAAGTTTTGCCCGCCATCTCCACGTGTCATGGAAAGATATACTGTTCTTGCCTTTTCATGGTTGGCCATATAAGAAATAAGGCTAGTATTTTCATCATCCGGATGCGCGGCAACATAGAGTGCCGTTCCCAAAAAATTCAATTTTTGGATTTCATGAAAAAGCTCAGCAGAGGTAGGCTTATCGGGCTTTTGGGCAAAGGAGTTTGTGACTAGTAATGTGGTTAAAGAAAGGAGTACCCAAAAATGCTTCATAGTTGGTCGTTTAGCGGTTAAATCAAATATAGGTAGTTTGTATTCAGTTATTGGTTTGTTTAGAAGAGTTTTAACGCTCTCCGAGTGTTATTAAAGGGACTTAAAGCCCCAAACTATCCCTTAAAACTAGATTTTTATTTTCATTTTGTTTCCAATAGGCCGTTTTCAATGTCTTGATTTTGGATGCGGACGTGGTCAATGTTTTTGCGTTTGAACCAAATCCACTTTTAAATTCTTCCTCCCAACTTACGATGGAATATGGGAAGTTTGTCGTGAAATTTATCATCAAATTTCGTTCCAAATTTGGATAGGAAATAGTGTAGGTTGTAATTCCCTCTTTTGATGAAATTTGGGCAATGGCATTATATGGTTTCACTTCTTGATGCCTTAACCTTAAATACTCCAGAGCAGGTATTATTGAAATTTCACCGGTAGGAAGATTTTCTGGGTTTATTCTGATTTTGGTCCAAATTTCATTTTCTAGGATTGCTTTTTCCATAGAGAAATTTTGGTCTGCCTCACCTTCAAAATAAGAATGCGAAGTAAACTCAAATTGATTCCTATTGTTCAACTGGGAATACACGTGTCCACACCATTCCTGTACGGATAAACTTGTTTTAAGCGCATGTTGATTGTCATAAACGGGATAAAAGGTGCTGCTCATAATAGAGTAGGGGTAAATACCTGTCAAAAACTTTTTGGTGGCATTCAATTTTAAGACCGATATGTTCTCGGGATTGTTGTTGTTTGCCTTTACCTGTTCTTGGGGCAGAAAGGGCTCGTTCACATAAATTAAAACAGCTTTACCATCCCTGAGCTCACCATATCTTGCTTGTTCCAGTTTATAGGATGTGATTTCTGCTTCGCCGGCATACCAATATGCTTTGAACTCGTCAGAAAGCGTGGTCCTCGGTTTTAGAGTGTCTTCTTTTAGTGAGGTAGAAGATGTGGAATCATCAGTTTTTTGACCGTTGTCATTGCATGCTCCCAATAGGAAAAAAGCCACTAAACTGACTAATATCTTGGCTGAATCTGAAGGTTTCATAAAACAGGATTTACGTAAAGTTACGCATCCAAACTCAAGAAACCAGATTTATCAAGGTCTCATAGACCAAATCGGTAGGAAGTCCTACCACATTGTTATAAGACCCTTGGATTTCCGAGATGCCTATCATTCCTATCCACTCTTGAATACCATAAGCTCCAGCTTTATCGAACGGTTGGCAACTTTCAATATAGTAGTTAATCTCTTCATCCGAAAAATCTTTCAACTTCACTTTGGTAACGCCACTAACGGTTTTTTGGAAATGTTTTGAAGTGAAACATACGGATGAGATTACCTCGTGCCAATCACCGGAGAGGGTGCGAAGCATTTTAAAAGCTTCATCATGGTTGGCTGCTTTCGCTAAAGATACACCGTTGTGCCAGACTACGGTATCCGAAGTAATCACAATTTGATTGTCTTCCAAATCATTCATGAACGGTGTAGCCTTTAATTTGGCCAGATATTCAGATATTTCCCCCCCTCTCAGTTCTTCGGGGTAGATTTCTTCCACGGATTTGGGCCGTACCTCAAAGTCGATTCCCAATTCTTCCAAAAACATTTTCCGTCTTGGTGAACCGGAGCCTAGAATGATTTTTTTGTCCTTGAGCTTTTCTTTGAGTGGATTCTTAGTCATTCTTGGCGCTAAAATTATCGTTCCAGTCCCCACGAACCTTTAAAACCTGTTCAATAATATCTCTAACGCAGCCATCGCCACCATTTTTATGGGAAACATAATCAGAAATTGCCTTTACCTCTGGCACCGCATTTTGTGGAGAAGTAGCAAGTGCTACCATTTTCATAGGAGGAATATCTGGCATGTCATCTCCCATGTAAACAACGGTTTGTGGGTCAATTCCATGAATTTCCATATATTCTTCCAATGGCTCTTGCTTGTGGTGGGCTCCCATATAAAAATCGGTAACCCCAAGACCTTTTAAGCGCTCTTTTACCCCTTGGTTGGTCCCGCCTGTAATTATGCAGACGTTATATCCTTTTTGTATTGCAGTTTTTAGCGCATAGCCATCTTTAACACTCATTTTACGGAGCAATTCCCCATCAGTGGTGATCAAAACTGTTCCATCGGTAAAAACTCCGTCAACGTCAAATACAAATGTGGTAATGTTGCTCAAT
Source organism: Flagellimonas chongwuensis (assembly GCF_013376415.1). Taxonomy (GTDB): domain Bacteria; phylum Bacteroidota; class Bacteroidia; order Flavobacteriales; family Flavobacteriaceae; genus Flagellimonas; species Flagellimonas chongwuensis. Next base: position 66,125 of record NZ_WYET01000007.1, on the reverse strand, counting down.
AGCTCTTTATAATTCTTCTTCATGGGCTTGTATTATGGCTTGGCTCAATAATTTATAGAGTGTAATGTGTTCTTTTTTGTTTAGCAGTTCTTGGTGGCTTTTCATACTCTTGATATCGTTACGGCGTGCCGGACCCGTCTGCGCGTCCTGGGGTGACATGTTCTGAATTTTATGGGCCGTTTCCATGATCAAAGGTTTCAATAAGTCAAAAGAAAGGCCTTCTTCCAAACAAAGTTCTTCACCAACACTATAAAGATAATTGGTAAAGTTGTTCACAAAAACAGCCGCAAGATGCAATTTTTTTCGCTGTTCTGAATCAATATAATGTACGTTTTCGGAAATAGATTTAGACAAGGTATTCAAAGTTTCAAAAGAATCTTTTCCTTCTGATTCAATGCAAATGGGAATGTTTGAAAAATCCACTTCTTTATCCTTGGTAAAGGTCTGTAGCGGATAAAAAACACCTTTGTTGGCAGCTTGTATGGTATTTAAACTGATGGCGCCCGAAGTGTGGGCTACGATTCCATTTTTATCCATCAAAAATTCTGAAACTTCTGAAATGGCGTCGTCCTTTACCGCTATCAAGTAAACATCTGCATCAATTATGGCATTAAAATCATTGGAAATAGTGGAATACTCGGAAAACTGCTGTAATTCTTTCACATTGCGGCCCACAACCTGCACCACATCAACACCATCTGCTTTTAAAAAAGCGGTGTAGAGGTGTTTGGCGAGGTTCCCGGTACCAAAAATCACAATCTTTAGCATGCCCAAAACTACAAATTTAGGGTAGATGGATTATACTGAGAATTAACAAATATGTACGATTTTTATTCTTCTAGGCAGTAAGGAAGTTCTAAAAAGGCCGTATTTTTGCAAGCCGAAAGTAGACCGAATTTCCATGATTGATATCCTTAAGAAAACACTTTTTTCCACAAGACTTATGGCTGTTCTATTTTTGGTTTTTGCTGCGGCATTGGCCATGGGAACTTTTGTGGAAACTTGGTACAGTACCGAAACCGCACGAATTTACATCTATAACGCTACTTGGTTCGAGGCCATTATGGTCTTTTTTGTAATCAATTTTTTCGGAAACATTTACAGATATCGGTTGTTGCAGTGGGAAAAGTGGCCCGTACTGATCCTTCATCTTTCGTGGATTCTGATTATTATAGGTGCTTTTGTGACCCGTTACATTAGTTACGAGGGGATGATGCCCATTAGGGAAGGCGCAACAGAAAAAGTTTTTTATTCGGATAAAACCTATTTGACTGCTTTTGTTGATGGAGATATCAATGGAGAAACCAAACGAAGGGTGCTGGAAGACGATGTCTTGGTAACGCCTGAAGGAAAACGTACTAGTCTACCATGGAAATCCGATTTTAATGGTCAACCATTTTCCATCTCTTATGTCGATTTTATAAAAGGTGCGGAAAAAGGATTGATTCCGGACGAGAATGGCACCGAATATCTTCAGATTGTTGAAGCTGGAAATGGACAACGCCATGAGCATTATTTGGAGAATGGGAAAATAGCCAGTGTACATAATATTCTTTTTGCCCTGAACAACGAAACCGACGGTGCCATCAACATTTTTTATGATGAGGAGAACGGTTATCGCATCAAATCACCTTTTGAAGGGGATTTTATGAGAATGGCAGACCAATTTAGAGGTGAGGTAACAAGCGATAGTATTCAGCAACTACAACTACGCTCGCTATACAATATGGGCGGGATGCAGTTCGTGGTTCCAGAACCTCTAGTTAAAGGAAGCTACGGTATTGTTAAAGTTCCCGATGAAGAAATTACCAAGGTTACGCAAGATGCTCTGGTGGTTTCTATTTCTGCAAATGGTGAAAGCAAGGAAGTAAAATTGCTGGGTAGCCAGGGAACAGCTAACTTCTCAGATAAAATTAATGTAGGTGGACTGGATTTCTCTTTGAGTTATGGTTCTAAAGTTTACGAACTACCATTTTCCATTGAATTGAACGATTTTATCGCGGAAAAATATCCCGGGACCGAAGCAGGATACGCTTCCTTTATGAGTAAGGTTACCGTACACGATGACCGTCCTTTTGATTATGATATTTATATGAATCATGTGCTGGACCACCAAGGATACCGATTTTTTCAATCCAGTTTTGACCCCGATGAAAAAGGAACAGTTCTCTCCGTAAACCATGACTGGTGGGGTACATGGATAACTTATATTGGATATTTTCTATTATATATAGGTTTGATGGGAATTATGTTCTTTGGAAAAACACGTTTTAGGGATTTACAGGATATGCTTAAAAAAATAAAGGAAAAGAAGGCTGCTTTGACCACAATTGCACTATTATTTGCCTTTGTATCTGTAAATGCACAAGATGCGCACGAACATTCAACCATACCCACTCAAAAACAGATTGATTCTGTAATCCAAGCTACTACTGTGGCAAAGGAACATGCAGAAAAGTTTGGTGCATTGGTCATCCAGGATGAAAACGGTAGAATGAAACCCGTTAATACCTTTGCTTCTGAATTATTGCGAAGATTGAGCGGAAATGACAAATACAAAAAACTTTCCGCCAACCAAGTATTCCTTTCCATGATGTTGAACCCGGGTGTTTGGTATACTGCAGACATAATTGCTTTGGGAGATAAGGGAAACGATAGTATTCGTAAGGTTGTTGGTGTTCCCCAAGACACTAAGTTTGCCAAAGCAACTGACTTTTTTGATGCCAAAGGAAATTATAAGCTCAGACCTTTTTTAGAAAAGGCAACATCCAAGGCGAACCCCAATAAATTTGAAAAGGATTTTAAAAAGGTAGGGGAACGTTTAAGCCTGTTGGACATCGCATTGAGTGGGCAAATAGTAAAGATTTTTCCATTGCTGAACGATGAAAACAACAAATGGATTTCTGCTGTGGAGTATCGTGGTGGGGAATATCAAGTTCAGGATTCGCTCTATGCCAATTTCATCAAAAATGCGATGCCCTACTATTTGAATTCATTGCAGCAGTCGATTGTTACCGGAGACTATTCGCAACCCGATAGATTGCTTGATGCCTTCAAGCAGAACCAGAAAAATCACGGGGAGGAGATATTGCCATCCGATAACAAGGTGAAGATTGAGATTGTTTACAACAAGTTGGATCTTTTCAACCGTTTGTACAAGTACTATGCAATGGTCGGTTTGCTATTGTTCTTTGTTCTGATAGCAAAGATTTTTAAGGAGCGCAAAATTCTTGATGCCATTGCGTATGGGTTGAAGGGGACCATTATCATATTTTTTATATGGCATACCATAGGTTTGATATTGCGCTGGTACATATCCGGGCACGCACCTTGGAGTGATGCTTATGAAAGTATTCTATACGTATCATGGGCAACTATGGGGATAGGTTTGGCACTTGGTAGAAAGAGTGAATTGACCATTGCTTCCAGTGCTTTTGTGACCTGCATGTTGTTGTGGGTAGCGCATCAAAGTTGGGTAGATCCTGCCATTGCAAATTTGGTTCCAGTATTGGATAGCTATTGGTTGATGATTCATGTAGCGGTAATTGTGGGTAGCTATGGGCCATTGACCGTAGGAATGATCTTGGGTGTGGTCGCATTGTTGCTGATGGTGCTTACCACCAAAAAGAACAAAAAGCGAATGGACATCAATATAAAGGAGCTGACCGTTATCAACGAACTGGCACTTACAGCAGGTTTGGTGATGCTTACCATAGGTAACTTTTTGGGAGGTCAGTGGGCCAACGAAAGTTGGGGCCGTTATTGGGGCTGGGATCCTAAGGAAACTTGGGCTTTGGTTTCTATTATGATCTATGCATTTGTTCTACACATGCGATTGGTTCCCGGTCTTCGTGGCAAATGGATTTACAATTTTGCCAGTATTGTTGCCTATGCAAGTATTATGATGACCTACTTTGGGGTAAACTTCTATTTGGTAGGACTGCACAGTTATGCCAGTGGTGATCAAGTAATAACCCCAAGCTTTGTGTGGTACACAGTACTCGGGGTCTTTATTTTGGGAGGTATCAGTTTTTGGCGGTACAAGGTACATTATGCCAAAAAATAGTTTATTGCTCCATTAAAAGCTTCATGATTTCTTCTGCGGCCACATTGCCTTTTTCTTTTAGGAAAGGCCTAGAGGTATTGTCTCCCAGCTCAAATACAATGGCGGGCATTCCGTGGTGTACATAAAAATACTTGCTGGAAACCATCGTCGGGTCGATTTCATCAGATGCGCTTAGATTGGTCTTCTTTTGTGGTAGTCTTTGGCTGATTTTCTCTATCCAGTCGAAAATGATTTTTCCTTTTTTACCGGTCACCGTAGTATCAATGGGGTAGTAGATGTCGTCCCAAGTGGAGTGGAAGTCTGCTCCGAAAACAAAATCATAGGTTTTATCCTTTTCTACGAGAAAATCACGAATGTTTCTGGTTTCAGGTTGATTGAAGTTCTGCCAGTCGCGATTTAGGTCAATTCCCCCCATATTGTGTCTCCAATGTCCGTTGTCGGCTCCATCGGGATTCATCAATGGTACTACAAAAACCGTGTGCTCTTGTCTAAACCCTTTGGCCAGTTCCGAATCGCCGGAAATGGTTTCGATGAAGGACTTCATAGCCAAGAAGCCTGTTACTTCAGGTGGATGTTGTCTGGAAATAATCATAATTGCCTTTTTGGAATCCTTACTCTCATTGATTTCCATTAAGTACATGGTACGTTTCTCTTTTGAAAGACCGATTGGATAGTTCTCAATAAACGGTTTTTGGCTCAAGGAGTCCACCCATTCCTGCACTACAGATGATGTGTAAAGCTCTTGTGCGGTTATCCAAGTTGGATTTTCGGTCACACTGATGGTCAATTCCGCTGATTCTGGGGCCGCTTCGATACCAAATTCACCCTCGCCGGGATTGATGGCCTTAAATCTTGTGCTGTCCAGTGGAGTAAAGTTTCTTCCGTCGGTACTGATTTTTGGATAATATCTGCTTCTCGAATCTTGATAATTCAACTGAACCGTAATGTCGCGTGGTTTTTCTGACCAGACCTGAAAGGCGTACCATGGACTCACGTTGATTGGGGTATTTTCGGCGGTCACCCAAATAGTGTAGTGGTCGTTGCCATCATTGGCTACACCGTTCAATCGGGCACCATCAAATTTATTGGAAAAAAAAGTGGTACTATCGTTGAAGGCCCAAACACCTCTCCATTGTTTTTGGATAGGTTTGTCAACCGTAGGTACGACTGGACTTTTTCCTTGCCCTTGGTAACCTGTTTTTTCTTCTGGTTTTGTAGTTTCTGAACTTTTTTTACAAGATGTAGTAAGTACCATGGAAGAAAGTATTCCAATGGCAATCAAACTTTTAATACGCATGGTTTTTGAACTATTTGAGTTGGTTTGGTTACGAAGGTAACGACATGAGTCGGAGATCTAAATAAAAAATTTTTAATAATATATCGGATTTTTTTGCATATTTGCATCATCATGAAGCTATAAGAATTATGTACGCGATAGATGTCACCATTGGGGAAACCCGATTTATGTAACCGAACACTTTTCGGAAACTTGACATTTCACTTGTTTTTTTTACACGTAATTCTTAGATAATGACACATCAACATACAAATTCATTTAAAAAATTTATTCAGTATTTCTGGATAGCTATTTCTGGTAAAGAAACTGAGTTTACCACTGGAAGCATCCGAAAGGCCATTTTTATGCTTTCCATTCCCATGATCTTGGAAATGCTCATGGAATCAATCTTCGCACTGGTAGATATTGCCTATGTCTCCAAAGTGAGCGTTAATGCTGTTGCAACCATCGGTTTAACGGAATCCGTGATTACATTGGTCTACGCGCTTGCCATTGGCCTTAGTATGGCCGCCACGGCTGTTGTTGCCCGTAGGATTGGCGAAAAAGATGTTGACGGTGCACGTATTGCGGCCGTACAGGCTATTAGTCTAGGTGTGGTAATTTCCATTATCATTGGTATTGTCGGAATCATGTTTGCCAAGGATATTTTAGCATTAATGGGGGCAGAGCCCGATTTAATTGCCGAAGGATATGGTTACACCCAATTTTTAATTGGAGGTAACATAACCGTGGTGCTATTGTTCTTAATCAATGCGATATTCCGTGGTGCAGGCAATGCATCCATTGCCATGTGGGCTTTAGTGCTCTCTAACGGGCTCAATATTATTTTAGACCCCATGTTCATTTTTGGTTTTGGTCCAATTCCGGAAATGGGTGTAAAGGGTGCGGCCGTAGCTACCAATATCGGTAGGGGAACCGCGGTACTTTTTCAATTGGGGATTTTGTTCTTTGGTTGGGGCAAAATCAAACTAATGGCCAAGGACTTGGTTTTGAACTTTAAGGTGATGCTTAATTTGATTAAAGTTTCCTTGGGAGGTATCGCTCAATTCTTGATAGGAACCTCCAGTTGGATTTTCTTGATGCGCATTATGTCGGAGTTTGGAAGCGAAGTACTGGCAGGGTACACCATTGCCATTCGTGTAATGATGTTCACGTTGATGCCATCTTGGGGTATGAGCAATGCCGCTGCCACTTTGGTCGGTCAAAACCTCGGGGCAAAACAGCCGGATAGGGCCGAGCAGTCCGTTTGGAAAACAGGAAAGTACAACGCTTACTTTATGGGAACGGTTTCTTTGGTCTATCTAATTTTTGCCAATACCATAATATCGTGGTTCAATACAACGCCAGAAGTTGTAAAAAGCGGAGCGCTTTGTCTTCAGGTACTTGCGTTGGGATATGTATTTTATGCCTACGGTATGGTTATGACACAAGCTTTTAATGGAGCGGGGGATACAGGAACTCCCACCAAGATAAACTTGATTGCATTTTGGGTTTTCCAATTGCCATTGGCCTACATATCGGCTCTGGTTTTGGGATGGGGTGCGACCGGTGTTTTTGTCGCCATCACCGCGGCGGAAGTACTTATTGCGGTTTTGGCCATGGTATGGTTTAAAAAAGGGAATTGGAAGAAAGTCCAAGTATGATGGGTTTCGTATCTTTATCCTAAAGAAAACCAACATGAAAAACGATAAAAAAGGACTCAATACCATCTGCACCCACGTTGGGGAGTTGGAGGACAAGGAGTTCAAAGGAGCTGTTTCCCCTTTATACATGAGTACATCCTATCAATTTGAGGATGTAGACATCAAAAGATACCCAAGATATTACAACACGCCCAATCAAGAGGCATTGTGCAAAAAACTGGCAGCCTTGGAGCATACCGAGGCCGCTTTGATTTTTGGTAGTGGAATGGCCGCAATCAGTACCGCTCTGATGGCTTTTCTTCAATCTGGCGATCATGTGGTACTTCAGCAGACCATTTATGGCGGTACGTATCATTTTGCCGTTAGCCAATTCGAGAGATTTGGCATTGAGTACTCATTTACCACAGGTTGGGAAGTAGAGGATTTTGAGAAAGAAATCAAACCCAATACCAAAGTGTTGTATTTAGAAACCCCATCAAACCCCTTATTGACCATTACTGATGTGAAAGGCGTGGCGGATTTGGCCAAGAGAAAAGGAATCTTATCAATGATCGACAATACCTTTGCCAGTCCCATCAATCAAAACCCAGTTGATTTTGGAATCGATGTAGTAGTGCACAGTGCCACAAAGTACATGGGCGGACATTCCGACATCTGTGCAGGTGTTGTTGCGGCATCCCAAGAAAACATGGACAAGGTTTGGCAAACAGGAATTTGTTTTGGAGGAAGCCTTAGCGATTATACTGTGTGGCTATTGGAACGTAGTTTGAAAACGATGGCCATTCGTGTAAAGGCCCAAAATGAAAATGCCTTGAAGTTGGCCCAATACCTTCAGCATAACAATGATGTGGACAATGTATATTATCCGGGACTAAAAGATCATCCCGGGCACGAATTGGCCAAATCACAGATGAAAGGTTTTGGAGGCATGCTCTCTTTTGAATTGAACCCAGAAATAGATGCGTCCAGATTCTTTAAGGAGTTAAAGTTGATCAAACCATCCATGAGTTTGGCAGGTATAGAAAGTACAGTGCTTTCGCCGACACAAACTTCACATGCATTGATGAGTCCGGAGGACAGAGCAAAACAGGGGATAAAGGATTCTTTGATTCGTTTTTCCCTTGGAATTGAGGAAACGGAAGATTTAATAGCGGATATTGAACAGGCAATAGCCAAGGTAAAATCCATGACCGTTACGGCTTAAGATTCTTATGAAGTTAGATATTTTAGTATTCGGAGCGCATCCAGATGATGCCGAACTGGGAGCAGGTGCCACCATAGCAAAGGAAGTTTCCAAAGGAAAAAAAGTAGGTATCGTTGATTTGACCCGTGGCGAACTCGGAACCCGGGGCTCTGCAGAGATCAGAGGCAAAGAAGCGGCCAAGGCTGCAGAAATTTTAGGGGTGACCGTGCGTGAAAACATGGAATTTGCCGATGGTTTTTTTATGAACGATAAGTGGCATCAATTGGAATTGATCAAGATTATTAGAAAATATAGGCCGGAAATAGTGCTTTGCAATGCTATCGAGGACCGTCATATTGATCATGGCAAAGGAAGTAAACTGGTAAGCGATGCTTGCTTTTTAAGCGGTTTGATGAAAATTGAGACCAAAATGGACGGAGACGACCAGTGGCAAAAAGCTTGGAGACCGAAGTTGGTCTATCATTTTATCCAGTGGAAAAACCTGGAACCGGACTTTGTGGTTGATGTTTCTGGATTTATTGATACAAAGACCAAGGCCATAATGGCCTACGGGTCCCAATTTTATGATCCAGACAGCGAAGAACCGGAAACACCGATTAGTAGCAAAAACTTTACCGATAGTGTAAATTACCGTGCTAGAGATTTAGGTAGAATAATTGGTGTGGAATACGCGGAAGGCTTTACAGTGGAACGCTACATAGGTGTGGACAGCCTAGATGATTTGATCTAAGAGGCTTTTTGATATCTGTTTTGGGCTTTTGGAAGGGTAAAATAGAAGGTTGTGCCTTTACGGGGTATACTTTCTACCCAAATTTCACCATTGTTTTTGTGTACCATCTCCTTACATAGGGAAAGACCAAGTCCTGTCCCTTTTTCATTATTGGTACCATACGTGGTAATGTTGGAAGAATCCCGGAAAATGGTCCTTTGCACTTCAGCGGTCATACCAACTCCGGTATCCCTAATGGAAATTTGCCACATATCGCCCTTCTCCTCGGCTTCAATAGTAATAAGCCCATTCTCTGGGGTGAATTTTATTGCGTTGCTTAAAATATTTCTTATTACGATATCAATTTGGTTGTTATCGGCCCAAATTCGTGGATTTTCAGGAAGTTGATTGATTATTTTTATGGATTTGCTCTGGGAAATCTCTGAAAGTAATTTAATATTATTGTTCACCAAATAGGACAAGGAAACCCTTTTTGGTTTGGTAACCACACCGTTAAGCTGGTTAAGCCCCCAAGAAAGAAGGTTGTTCAATGTAAAGGATATATTGTCCACATCCGTTTTTAGTTTAGGAATGAAGGAGACCAGTTCCTTTGTGGTTATATCCCCTTCAGTAAACATTTTCAAAATGCCCTGCAAACCTCCGATGGGGCCGCGCAGGTCGTGACCAATTATAGAGAAGAGCTTGGTGTTGGTTTTATTGATTTCATGCAACTGGGCTTCACGCTGGGTCACTGCCTGCGATTTGTCCTTAAGCTCTTTGTTCAGTTTTTTCTGAATATTTTCACTCCTTCTGATCACAAAAGTGATGATACTCAAAATCAAAAGTATGATAACGGAGAAATAGATGTAATTCCGTTGCTTGGCAAGAGCTTCTTCGTTGGCCTCGATTAATTCCTTTTTCTCTTGTTCGTACCCTAACTTGGTTTCCAAAAGTGATAAACTTTGCTTGTTCTTGTCCATAAACAATGAATCGGACAAGGTCTTGAAAGATTCAAGATAGGATAGAGCTTCTGTATTGTCACCCTTTTTTTTGTAGACTTTGTACAACGTTTCAGAACAGTCTATTTGACCTTGCAAGGATTTGATCTTGTTGGACATGGCCAATCCTTTTTTCGCATATACCAAGGATAGGCTATCGTTTTCCAATCCAAAATATACTTTTGCCATACCATTCATCAACTGAATTTGAATACGGTCATCCTCAATCTGGTGTTTAAAGAGCATATCGCTTTGATCATACCAATAGAGGGCCCATTTGTATTTTTTTTGATCTAGATAAATATCTCCTTTCACTTGATAGGCATATGCAAGCCAGTCATAAATTTTATGCTTTTCAAACGTGACAATGCTTCTGTTGATATTGAACATTGCATTTTTATAGTCTTTGGCATCTTTATAAAGAGAAGCCATGTTACTCTGTGTTTCTGCATCCACGACCTCATTGCCCAAGTTTCTATTGAATTTTTGCACGGTGTCATAAAACATCAGTGCATTTTTAAAATCCTTTTGGTCAGCGTATAAGCCGGCGATATTTTCGTTGAGTACAGATAGTGTTGATTGATCGTTGATTTCCCTGGCCAAATCTATTCCCTTAAGGTTAAGATTCAAGGCTTCCGCATAGTTTCCTTCAAAGCTATAGTTTTGGGCCATGGTATTAATGATGGACAATTCGGAATCTATGTCACCTATGTACTTGGCAAGTTCAAGTGCCTCTTTGAACATTGGAATGGCCTCGTCTCTGTTCCCTTTATTGTAATGGTAGGATCCCAGTGCGTTGAGTCCCCTGATAATGCCGTGGGGGTAGTTGATTTCCCTACTGTATTCCAGTGCTTTATTGGCGATGGAATATAAACTATCGCTGTCCAAATATTGATAAGAGAAAGCAAGGTCGGCCACAAGCTTGATATGAGTCGTATCCTTAGGGTTGAACCTATTGGTGGATTTGAGGCTCTGTAGCTTGTAGGCCAAGCTATCTCTTTCGTTGGAAGATTGTGCTTGAACTGAGGACGAGGTACAGAGCAAAAGGGTGCAAACCACTATGGAATATAGTGTCTTTTTACGGTTGATTATGAGGTTTTTTTCTGACAGCACCCAGTTAAAAATATATGTGGCAAAAATAATTTGACAACACGATTTTGGAAATTAATTGTTGTGAAATGTTCAAAAATGTGTGTTTGGTCTTAAAAACGTGCTTTTTATCGGAAAATTATACCTCAGGAGTTTTATAATTGACCATCACATTTTCAGAAGGTTGGAATGACAATGGATATGGATTGAAATAATAAATCACTGGAATTTTAAAAATATTTTGGTTGAATCATAACAAAAAAGTATTTTTGCATCCGCTTTAAATGGTGGTTGTAGCTCAGCTGGTTAGAGCGCTGGATTGTGGTTCCAGAGGTCGCCGGTTCGAACCCGGTCTTCCACCCTTGAGTTTGTAAAATCCCAAACCATTTTGGTTTGGGATTTTTTTGTTTTTATTCTTAGATAATAAAAAAGCCCTCTATTGTGAGGGCTTTTATTTTTTTAAGTTTTCGGAGTTTAATCGGCAGCTTTGTCCACCACCAATCTTCCCGGCCTATTCGCTATTTCCCAAGCCGTATGGAAAATAAGACGTGTCCGGTTTTCCAAAAGATCATAGTTTATCTTGTCGGGTGTATCGCTAGGGCGGTGGTAATCCGCGTGCGTACCATTAAAATAGAAAATGATCGGAATATTGTTCTTGGCAAAATTGTAGTGATCGCTTCGGTAATAAAAACGGTTGGGGTCGTTCTCATCATTATACGTGTAATCAAACTCAATATTGCTGTATTTTTTATTGACCTCTTCGGACAGATTGTGCAATTCTGTACTCAATTTATCCGAACCTATCAAATACAGGTAGTTCCTAGCTCCCTCATAGTTAGGGTCAATTCTCCCTATCATGTCAATATTTAGGTCTGCCACGGTATTTTCCAACGGGAAAACGGGTTCAATGTCGGTATAATATCTAGAGCCCAACAAACCTTTTTCCTCGCCCGTAACATGCAAAAACACTAAGGAACGCTTAGGACCATTGCCCTCATCGGCAGCTTTCTTAAATGCTTCGGCTATCTCCAACAACGCTACGGTTCCAGAACCATCATCATCGGCCCCATTATTAATATCTCCGTTCCCCGTAATACCAATATGGTCCAAATGGGAAGAAATAATTACATATTCATCCGGTTTTTCTGTTCCTTCGATAAACGCCACCACATTTTCCGAACCGACTTCATCATTTCCGCTGGTGATATCCATTTTGATGTCGGTAGCAATTGATTTGGGAACATTATCCTCTTCAATATCATTTTTCAAGGCCTTTATGGCATCCTCATTTAAATAGATAAGGATATCATCGTTGCTATCGGAAGCCAGCTGCATTCTGCCGCTGTCATTGTTCTTCATAAACTGAAAATAGCCTTGGAACCGAGGAAAGCTCAACATATCATAATAAAGTACACCGATGGCCCCTTTTTCTTTAGCGATATCACGTTTTTTTCCAATCGCTTCGGATGCGTTGCTCCAAACGGACTTTTCCATACTTCCTGTAATCACATAGTTTCCGCTATCATCTACAGGTTCTCCGGCTTTGATCAACACAAATTTTCCTTTTACATCAATTCCACTGTAATCCGAATAGTCGCCATCTTCGATCCCATATCCGGCATAAACTACCGTATTGTAGTTTCCTTTGGCTTGAGAGAAGGTCAATACACCTTCACCAACGTCAAAAGATGTGCCGTTGATGCTTAGATTGCCCTCGGGAACTTTAGATACCTCCAAAGGTACCTTTTGAAAATAGTCGCCATTGGATTGTGCAGGGGGCACATTTAAAGATTGGTAGTGCGCCTTAATGTACTCTACCGCCTTCTTTTGGCCAGGGGTCCCGGTTTCCCTACCTTCAAACTCATCCGAGGCGTAGGTATATAGGTGTTCTTTTAAGTCTTCTTGGGTAATTGTTTCCGCGTAGGGAACAGGGTCAACAACTGGTTTAGGGCCTTCTGAAACTGTTTTCTGTGAAGAATTGCAAGCAAAGGCCAATCCCAAGACCAGTAAAGATAATTTTTTCATTCGTCTGTATATTTTCAAAATCCTCCAAAAATAGTCAAAAGTTTGGTAAAGAAATCTGTTTGTGCCGATTAACATTCTCCGGCCCTTTACGTATCTTGGCGCCTCTATTATGAATACCTTAAAGTAGGGCAATGGGCAATAACAAAAGCGTAATTGTGGTCGGTGGTGGAATCGTGGGACTTTCCACCGCATACTATTTACATAAGGCAGGACATGTGGTAACCGTGTTGGACAAATCGGATATTACTTCTGGAGCTTCGTTTGTAAATGCAGGATACTTGACCCCGAGCCATATCGTTTCTTTGGCCTCACCGGGTATGATTACGCAGGGGTTGAAATATATGTTCAATTCCTCCAGCCCTTTTTATATGAAACCACGGCTTGACTTGGATTTTTTTAGATGGACCTTAGATTTTAAAAGGGCTTCCACTAAAGCGAAAGTAGAAAAAGCCATGCCGGTAATACGGGATATCAACCTTTTGAGCAGGGAGCTGTACGAAGATATCCAGGCTTCCGGTGATTTGGGGATTTTTAATATTGGTGATCAAGGCTTGTTGATGGTGTACCAGACCAATAAGGCGTTTGAACATGAAATGGAAGTGGTTGAAAAAGGTGCCGAACTGGGTTTGGTGGGTAAACATCTTTCAAAAGAAGAATTGAAAAGGATTGAACCTAATGTTGATTTTAATGCCGAGGGTGCGATACTTTGGGAATGTGACAGGCACACCACACCACCTTTGATCATGAAAAGGATGGTCGAGTATTTAGAAAGTGTAGGCGTTGCGATTAAAAAAAATGAAGAGGTTATCGATGTATCCGTAGAAGAAGGAAGAATTTCAGAAGTAAAAACACCCCATCAAACATACAGAGCAGATGAGGTTGTTTTTGCAGCAGGTTCGTGGACATCGGAACTTTCCAAAAAATTAAATTTGAAATTACCATTACAGGCTGGTAAGGGATACCGCATCAATATGGAAGAGACCACGAACATTACAATGCCGGCCATATTAATGGAGAAAAAAATTGCCGTAACCCCAATGGAAGGGTTTACCCGATTTGCTGGGACCATGGAGTTTTCCGGTATCAATCATACCATACGAAAGGAAAGGGTAGAGGCTATAGCTAAAGGGGTGGAGGACTATTACAGAGGACTACAAATTCCGGAAAGTGCCAAGAACAATGCAAAATGCGGACTTCGACCAGTTTCGCCCGACGGTCTTCCGTACATAGGAAAGCCCAAGAATTTGGACAATCTAACCATTGCCACAGGTCATGCGATGATGGGCTGGAGCCTTGGTCCGGCAACTGGAAAATTGGTGACCGAAATTATATCAGGGAACAAAACTTCCATGGATATTTCCTCATTTGACCCCCAACGTAAATTTTAGGTGATTTCTTTTCGATTGTGGCAGGATATATGCCGTTAAGATTTTTCAGTTGAGTATTTTACGATTAATTTTACAGCATGAAAAAACACTATACCATCTTTTCCTTTTTTTCATTTTTGCAGATTATCGGACTTTGGTCCCAAGAGGTACAAATTTTCAACGTGGAAGATTTTGATCTCAAGGGTCCTGTAAAATCATGTTTGGTAACTACGGACTATGGAAAGGAGCTGTTCGAGTTCAATAAGAATGGTGTGTTAATAAGAACCATAACCCAATACAACGATACTGACCAGGACATTACCTATTATAAATATGATAATGGAGAGTTAATGGAGAAGCGAATGGAAAGTTATAAGGGCAAGGTTTTGGACGAGTCTACTTCCATGGCGAATTTCTATGAGATTGATACCGTTCCCAACAGAAAGGTTATCGAAAAAATCATCTCATACGACAAACAGTTCTTGGAGCAGCAACAATACCATTATGATGACGAAGGGAAATTGATAAAAATGATTTCCTCAAATGATGAAGGGGTTGATGAGACCACTTTTGAATACTCTCAGGTAAAGAATGAGCAAACAGTGAGCACCTTTACCAATGGAATTTTACAAAAAACTGTGAGGACCTCTACCAAAAAGGGACCAAATGGTACCCAAAAGGTTGTGTTGACCAAAGAATATATTGACGGTGAGCCCAATACTGCCTTGGAAGAAGTTTTTAATGCAGACGGAAAGGTGGTGACCAGCGAAGACTTTTTATACGACGTAGCAGGGAAAGAATTTGTATCGCAAAAAAAGAGATTTTACTATTACACTGACGGTAAGTTGAGCAGAATGGTGAAAAAAACGGTGAACACAGAATCTACCGATAAATACATTTTTCAGTTCGATAATCACACACCGAGCAATTGGGTAAAACAAATTGTAACGCCCAATAATACCTATATTACAAGGAACATCGAATATTATCAACAAGAAACAGCAAAGGAAGAGACAAACGATTAAACTTATTTCGTCAGTCCTTCAATAATTTCAGGCTTCACTTCGTGTCCACCCTCAAAAACCAAGGTTTCTGCCTTGTTTTGAAACAGCCTGTCAATTTTCACTTTTTCCCCTTTTAATCTATCAGGTGTCAAAAACTCATCTTGATCACCATACACTATTTTAATCGCTGTGGCGTCGAAGTCCATAAAATCAAAATCCTTGGGTGTCAATTCATTGGGAATGCCCCCGGCATATAATGCAACTAATTTACAATTCGCCTTTTTGCTGGCCAGCCATCGGGTAGCTACGGAAACTCCTTGCGAAAATCCAAAGAGAATAAGGTTTACATCATTTGGTATGCTCTCGGCTTCAAGCACTGCATCAATATAATTAAAGACATTTTTTACTTCTGCTGCCGTATTTTCTTTGGTCAACCAACTGGCACCAACATATTTGTACTCATTTTTCAGATAATATTTGGACGGTGCCTGAGGAACGATAATGTAGTTTTCATCAGTATTTAATCCCTTAAAATATTTCACAAAATAACGGCTCAAATAGCCTATTCCATGAAAAACCAACCATACATTCTTGGTTTTGGAGGTTAAATCGTTCTGGGTCAAGTATGTATTTTCGGTAGTGTATGTAACAGTCTTCTCGGTATTGGACATGTTTAAAATTGCTTATTTAGATATTGGCAAAGCTTTATGTAATTTTACAAAAAAGTAGAAGGATGAACGAGCATAAAGAGAAGATTCTGTCTGTTTGCAACGAAATTTGCAAGGGCACATTAATGGAAACATTGGATATTACCTATATTGATGTTGGGGAAAACTTTCTCTTGGCCAAAATGCCTGTCACGCCCAAAGTTCACCAACCCGATGGCGTTCTACATGGAGGAGCATCGGTGGCTTTGGCTGAAAGCGTGGGAAGCGCCGCATCCTATATTTTCTTGGACGGACAAAAGTTTTTTGTTCGTGGAATCGAAATTTCGGCAAACCATGTCCGTTCCATTAAGGAAGGCTTTGTATATGCCAAGGCATCCATTCTTCACAAAGGGCGAACCACTCAACTGTGGGAGATAAGAATCACCGACGAGGAGGACCGTTTGATTTCCAACTGTAAATTGACCACCATTGCGCTACCCAAAAACTAAGGATTATCAGGAGATATGGGATAGGGCAGAGGCCAGTCTCGAAGAAGGCTTGCCTTTTGCGTTGTACAGAAAACCTGATGAAATTGAAATTCACGGCGTTTTTCAGTCGAATAATACACTACATCACTCCAAAGATTTTACAGAGAAAGGCTTCGTTTTTGCACCATTCAATTCAGAAAGCAACGCAGTCCTTATCCAGCCGGATAATGTGTTGGAGGGAAGTTTCAGAACCGAAAACGAACCATCCACAAAGACTATTTCTCTGGATGAATCAGGAAAAGGAGCCCATATAGATTTGGTAAGGAATGGCATCAAGGAAATTGAAAAAGGAAGGTTGCAAAAAGTAGTGCTCTCAAGAAAAATCGAGGTGCCCATTTCCAAGTCACCTCTGGAAATATTCGAAACACTTCTCAATACCTACCCAAACGCATTTGGGTATCTTTTTTACCACCCCGAAGTTGGAACGTGGTGCGGGGCAACTCCAGAAACATTGGTGAAGATAAAAGATAAGAAATTACAGACCATGTCGTTGGCCGCTACCTTACCCTATGTCGATAACAAAAAGCCCGATTGGGGTGACAAAGAAATCGAGGAACAACAGATGGTCTCCGAGTATATTGGCGATAAATTGGCCCATACCATGGAACGTTTGGAAATAGATGAAGCAGAGTCCGTACGAGCCGGTAACTTATGGCATTTGCGCTCGGAGGTAAGCGGAACCATGCTGCCTAACCTAAAGGTTAAGGAAGTAATCAAGGCTTTACATCCAACCCCTGCCGTATGCGGAATTCCAACCAAAGAGGCACAGCAATTTATACAGGCCAACGAAAATTACCAAAGAACCTTCTACACGGGCTTTTTGGGAGAGTTGAATCTACGGGCTCAAGGAGAGCTGTCCCTATTCGTCAACCTACGGTGTATGCAGTTGGAGACTGATATTGCTTCTATTTTTGTTGGTGGCGGAATCACGGAAGCATCTGATCCAGAAAGCGAATGGATAGAGACCCAGAACAAGAGCAAGACTATGCTGGGTGTTCTGTAAATTGATGCTGGTTATTTAGGCTTTTTACCATCCAGATGATGTATTTTTGTAGTCCATGATGTACTCAGATATACCCGCTGCACAGACCTTGGTTTTGTATTTTAAATCAAAGGGTGTTAAAAATATTGTTATCTCTCCGGGGTCCAGAAATGCCCCATTGACCATAAGTTTTACCAAAAACTCGTTTTTCAACTGTTTTAGCATTGTAGATGAACGCTGTGCCGCTTTTTTTGCGATGGGCATGGCACAGCACTTACAAGAACCCGTTGCAGTGATTTGCTCTTCGGGCAGTGCCATGTTGAATTTTTACCCTGCCGTTGCGGAAGCCTATTATAGTGATATTCCATTGGTCGTGGTATCTGCCGACAGACCCAGTTACAGAATTGATATTGGTGATGGACAGACCATACGACAGGAAAACGTGCTGGAAAGGCATATTGGCTATTCTGCTAATTTGAAGCAGGACGTTTCCCATGCAACCAAGACCATTTCAAAATATGGAGAATCCTTGTTGGGAAATAGTCAGGAAGAAGTACAGGTGCATAACGAGAAAGAGATAGCCAAAGCACTGGCAATTGCTTTTGATGAAAAGTACCCCGTTCATATCAATATTCCATTTGAGGAGCCTTTGTATGGAAGGGTAGAGGAGCCTTCTATCCAGATACAAAATATTGAAATTGAGACAGGCTTAGGCACCTCTACGGAAGAAAATTGGGATGAGTTGTCCAAAATTTGGAGCAACAGTTCTAAAAAAATGATTTTGGTTGGCGTTAATCGCCACAGTGTCATTGAAGCAGAGGTCTTGGAAATGTTGGCAAACGACCCAAACACCGTGTTGTTCACCGAGACTACATCCAACCTGCATCATCCAGATTTTTTTGAGAGCATAGACAGTATTATCGCACCGATTGAAAAATCCGAAAACAGGGAAGAGCTTTTCCAAAAGTTGCAACCTGAACTCTTGGTAACCTTTGGAGGGTTGATCGTTTCCAAAAAAATAAAGGCATTTTTGAGGGAGTACAAACCCGAGCAGCATTGGCATATTGATACCAAGAAAGCTAACGACACTTTTTATTGTTTGACAAAGCACATCAAAATCAATCCCAATCAGTTTTTTAAAAGAATGGGGGCAAATGGTTCTGATGAGAGCAATTTTAAAACGTTTTGGGAACATAGAAAAGATAACTACGAGAAAAAGCGCAAGGATTATTTGAAGGAAATTCCATTTTCCGATTTTATGGCTTTTGACCGTATCATTAAAACCATACCCAAAGGGTATCAGGTACATTTGGCCAATAGCTCCACGGTAAGGTATGCACAACTTTTTGCCATGGACCCTTCCTTGCAAGTGTTCTGCAATCGTGGAACAAGTGGAATTGATGGCACAACTTCCACAGCTATAGGCAGTTCCATTTACAACAACATGCCAACCGTTTTGCTCACAGGCGACCTTAGTTTTTTTTATGATAGTAATGCGCTGTGGAACAAGTATTTGAGACCTGATTTCAGAATCGTACTCATCAACAATTCGGGAGGTGGCATTTTTAGGATCTTACCGGGCAAGGAGGATACCGAAGAGTTTGAGACCTTTTTTGAGACCAGCCACCAACTATCTGCAAAGCATCTAGCAGAAATGTATGGTTTTGACCACATCACAGCAAAAAACGAGAATGAATTAGAGGTTGGATTGGAGGAATTTTATTCAAGCTCGGAAAGGCCAAAAATCCTAGAAGTCGCAACACCACGGGTTTTGAACAATAAAATTTTGCTTGGGTACTTCGATTTTATATCTTAGAAGCCTAGCTATAAAATCCATTAAGAACACTAACATACTATGAGTAAAAGAGACGAATTAATTGAAAAGTACGCCGAGGACATCAAAAGTAAATTTGGACAAACCCCAGATATGGATTTGTTGACAAAAGTTGCCATAGGTTTGGGACCAGCCATTTATAATTTGGATGCTTCCAAAGTTTCTGGGTCTGACGAAAAGGAACTGGAAACGGTAAAGAACAATTTCTTGATCAAGAAATTGGGATTGGCTGAGACACCAGCTTTAATGGAATCTGTTAACAGCGTTATTGATGCGTATGGAAAATCGGAAAAAAATAAACATCGTGCTGTCATCTATTATATGTTGACAAAACACTTTGGAAAGGAATCGGTTTATAATTAAGATTACGAACCATGTAAAGAAGCTGTCCAAATTAGGGCAGCTTTTTTTATACCCATAATTTACAGCTACCTTTGCCTTATGATAGAATTGGGAAACTACAATACCCTTAAGGTGCTCAGAAGCACTAGTATAGGACTTTTTTTGGGAGATGATGAAGGCACGGAAATACTTTTGCCGAACAAATATGTGCCCGAGGATTTTGAAATTGACCAAGAAATGCAGGTGTTCTGTTATCTGGACAATGCGGAACGTCCGATTTCGACCACTTTGAAGCCCAAAATCATTCGAAACGGATTCGCCCATTTAAAAGTAGTAGAAGTGGGTGCATATGGTGCCTTTATGGACTGGGGGTTGGAGAAACATTTACTTGTTCCCTTTAGGGAACAGTCCCAACGCATGGAGGAAGGCAATACATATATTGTTCATTGTTATATGGACGAAGAGAGTATGCGCTTGACCGGTTCAAGCAGGGTAGATAAGTTTTTATCCAATGAAAATGTAGCGTACCAACAAAATGATGAAGTCGACCTTTTAGTGCACCGAAAGACTCCATTGGGTTGGGAAGTAATCGTGGATAATCGTCACAAAGGACTCATATTTGATAGCGATATTTTTAAGCCGGTCAATGTTGGTGATTACCTTAAAGGATTTATCAAAAATGTAAGGGACGATAAAAAACTAGATATTTCCCTGCAGCCCATAGGAGCAAAAATGCTGGAACCAACGGCTAAAATGATTTTGGATAAGCTTGTACAGAACGAAGGATTTTTACCCTTGCATGATAAATCATCACCTGATGAAATCATGAGCACCCTTCACATGAGCAAAAAAGCTTTCAAAAAAGGAGCGGGCATTTTATATCGACAGCGAAAAATAAACATTCAAGAAGATGGCATCTATTTATTGTAATAAAAGTCCTGGAGAGCAGATTATTGCAAGCTTTAGAGCCATAAAGTTTTTTTCTTTGAACAAATATTTTATTTTTGTAACAATTCAGATTAACTTATTGGTTGTTATGCTTTTAGCGTAGCGCATAATTATAACTCCCTATACAATATGCCTTTTATTGAAGAAAGCGATTTGTTGGACCTTCATAAGGATATAGACAAGGCCCAGATTATCAACGAGAGACTCCTCGATCAAATAAAATTCAAAAATAAAGATTTAAAAAAGATTAAACTACAGCGAAACATTTTGTTGGGTTTTGTAGGTCTCTTTGTAATCGGAACCTTGGCCATTACATCGTTTACGGCCGGACTGAGCAGTAAGCAGTCCTTCGAAAACCAAAGCAACGTCTTGGTATCATTGGATAGTTTGGATGTCATAAAGGCAAGAATAAACAATCTGAAATCCCAGAACGAAGAGTTGAGCTTGGTAAAGGAATTTTACTTGGCCAAAGAGTTTTTGAACAAAGAAAAAATCTATTCAGTCCAAGTAAAATCATTTGTCGAAAACAATGTGACCTTGGCCTCCGAAGCGTTGACAAATACACTTTTTGTAAAGACCAATCCTTTTTATGCCTATTCACTGGGAAATTTTGAGACTTTGGAAGAAGCTCAGAAATTTAGAAAACAATTGGTGCAAATGGGTTTCCAAGATGCATTCGTAGCATCTTATAAGGATGGCCAAAGAGTTAAAATAGAAGATCCGTATTAATCTTGGGAAACACTAAGGCTTGGGTACAAGCTGCTAGACTGCGCACACTCCCTCTTTCTTTTTCGGGAATCATTGTAGGCACCGGATTGGCCGTAATGGAAGGCCAGTTCGATGGTACTATATTTATTTTGGCCCTCTTGACCACTGTTGGCTTTCAGGTTACCTCAAATTTTGCCAATGATTATGGTGATGGGGTAAAGGGAACCGATAACGAAGATAGGATAGGGCCTGTTAGGGCCATCCAAAGTGGTTCAATAACCAGGGACTCCCTCAAAAAAGGGATAATCATTTCCATTGTTATAAGTATGCTAATCGCCATAGCACTTATTTATTTGGCTTTTGGCTTTGAGAATTTCTTTTACATACTGATTTTTTTTGTACTTGGTCTTTTAAGCGTTTGGGCCGCTATAAAGTATACTGTTGGTTCCAATGCTTATGGTTATAGAGGGATGGGGGATTTGTTCGTATTCCTGTTTTTTGGATTGCTCGGGGTATTGGGCAGCATGTTTCTCTATACAAAATCCTTAGATTGGAATGATGTATTACCAGCTGTTGCCATTGGTTTTTTATGTGTTGCGGTATTGAACCTGAACAATCTTCGAGATGCCGTATCGGACAAAAAACACGGTAAGATAACAATGGTAGTAAAAATGGGGTTCGATAATGGGAAGCGTTATCACTTTTTCTTGATATTGATGGCCTTGTGCTGTTTCGCATTGTTTATTTGGATAGAAGGCTTAAGTTGGAAAACGTCTTTTTTTATGTTGGCATTTGTTCCCCTTTTGATACATTTACGCAAAGTAGGGCTGACACAAAATCCTGGAGATTTGGATCCAGAATTGAAAAAAGTGGCCCTGAGTACCTTTCTTTTAGCTATTTTATTCTTAATATCTGTTAATATTTTTTTGTAAATTTGAATACAACCAAATAAACTTGTAGGAACTTGGAACATCCGATAAAAATTTTAATCGTAGAGGATAATGTCATCATCGCAGATGACATGCAATCCATGTTGGAGGAAATCGGCTATGAAATTGTGGACAATGTAATTGTTTATGAGCAGGCCGTGGACGTATTGAAAAACAATCATGTGGACCTTGTCCTTATCGATATTATTTTGGCCTCGGACAAAACAGGTATCGACCTTGGAAAGCATATCCGCAATACCTATAACATCCCGTTCATATTTGTTACCTCCAACTCAGACCGCGCCACGGTAGAGAACGCCAAGACAGTAAAACCAGATGGCTATTTGGTAAAACCTTTTGAACAACAAGATCTTTATACCTCGATAGAAATAGCACTTTCCAATTTTAACTACGAAAAAAAAGGTAATCAGAAGATAGCGGATGACGATGCAGCAGACGAGATAACATCCAATTCCATATTGAAAGATTCTATTTTTGTCAAGAAGCAACATCTTTATTACAGAATCCAGTTTAGTGATATTCAATTTATTAAGGCCGATAACGTTTATTTGGAAGTAAATACGGCTGATAAAAAGTTTTTGGTACGTTCCCCCTTAAAGGATTATTTAGAGAAATTACCGAAGAATAAGTTTTATAGGGCGCATAAGTCATATATCGTTAATGTAGATCACATAGATGCCATCAACTCAAAGGATATTATGATCAATAATAACTTGATACCTATTTCAAAAGACTTTAAGGAGTTTATCCTTTCTTCGATGAATAGCTGATGTCAAAGAGATTTAACAAAATATATAAGCGCTCCATTAGGGCGCTTTTTTTATGCGACAACACTTTTATAAGAGAAAGACAACAACTTTTTAGGAGTTCGCAACAATATTTTTCTTGATGGGTGAATCGGTCATATTTTAGCAATGTTAATAATTCAGAAAGTAATTTTTTCATTTTCATATAGTGTTCTCGTAAAAGGGTCTTGTTGTAAAAAGCAGGGCCTTTTTCAATTTTACAAGTATCCTATTTTACTGGAAGATTCCATAAAAGGCAGAAAACATCGATAAACTGTAACTTCACATACTGTTTGGATTGTTTCACAACATAAAACAACACTTTCACAACAATAACGGTCAAGTCTATAGCTTGCAATTTAATTTTGTAGTCAAACTAGCGTTCTTTATATACCCCATACCTTTTAATTTCACATAATGTTCAATTTTGGCATTGATTTAGGATATCGGGTACAATAAAGGAAAAAAGGGCACGATAATAATATAGGGCTTACGGAATATTTCGGCGGTCACTGTATCAATTAAATTAATGGGACGTTACGTAAGATATTTATTTACCATAGTATATTTTGTTTTTCTTTTTACCGCTTCGGCTCAAATAACCACCGGAGAGGAACAAAGTGTACTTACCGAATTTGAGGATAAAGACAATGCTGATCAACGGTTTGAAGTATTTTTCAACTCTCTAGATCGATACAATGTAAACTCCGCGTACGATTGGTTGGATACCATCAAAATTTACCTCTCCAATGCCGAAAAAACCTCCGATACCACTGCTTCACAACTTTATAAGGTGATGCAGGCACAGGTTTACAACGACTTGGGTGAATACGACAAGAGTACTGCCTTGGCAAAGGAACTTTATGATGTCAAAGATTCATTGGACTCAAATTCCCAGAAAATTGTTTTAGATGTGCTCGACGATAACTACGCGAATCTTCAATTGTTCGATAAACAAATCGAAATAAGAAAACAAAAACGAGAGTTGGGCCTCACCAATAACGTTTCCTTTTACGACATCTACAGTAATCTTGGTTTGTACAGAAAGGCCAGGAACCAATATATAATGGAGGTAAAGCCGACCATTGCCGATAACGAAAGCTTTAAACTCGCCCAATACCATAGCAAGGTCGGCAATTATTTACGTCTCGATGATTCTGCACCTACGGCTTTGAGCGAGCTTAAAAAAGCGAACTCCTACCTTGGAGTGTACATGAACGATATTTCCACTCAAAAGAGTGAATCGGACATATTCGAAAGTGAACTGCTAAAAGCAGAAATAGAGGGGAATATTGCTAAATGCCATGTAATGCTGGGAGAATATGAGGAGGCTATACCTCTATTGGAAACGAGCATTGAAACCTTAAAGAAATCACCGAACAATAATGATCAGAGTGAGGTGGTGGAGAACACCATGTTCTTGGCCGAGGCCAATCTGCAATTGGAACGCTTTACCGAAGCAAAAAAGCATTTGGATACCGAGTTTGACAATATTACCGTGCTTCAAATCATTAAAAGGAACAGTCTTTTAGCGGCTTTTTATGATAAGGTGGAAAATTACAAGAATGCTTCCATCTACTACAAACGCAACGAAAGAATAAAGGATTCGTTGGCAAAAAAACAATCGGCATTGATCAAACAACAATTGGTGACCATTGTGGCCAATGAAGATTTAGAGAATTCCCAAAGGCTTATCGACGAGCAAAAGCGTATCAACGAGCTGGCACGTAGCGAAATGAAAGCCAAGGATGAGCGGATCAACCTAGTATTTATTTCATTGATATTTACCTTGTTGGGTTTTGCTGGACTGGTTTATGCCTATCTAAAAAGTATAAAAAATCAGCGATTGATCGCCGAACAAAAACATATTATCGAAAACTCTCTGGTAGAAAAGGATTCATTGTTGAAAGAAATCCACCATAGGGTTAAGAACAACCTTCAAATGGTGAGCAGCCTATTGAGTTTACAGACGAAGAACACCCGTAGCAAAGCAGCAATAGTTGCTTTGGAAGAAGGGAAGAGCAGGGTGAAGGCCATGGCATTGATTCATCAAAAATTGTATCAGAATGATGACCTCTCCGTAATTGAGATGCAAGGATATATTGAAAGTTTGATCAATAGCGTGCAATCCGTTTACAAGAAGGGCGGACACAATATCAGTATCACCATTGATGCGGAAGGTACCGAGCTTGATATTGACCGCGCGATTCCATTTGGATTGATCTTGAACGAGCTTGTGTCGAATTCATTTAAATATGCCTTTCCCGAAAACGACGACAACGGAAAAATCTATATTCACCTTCGTAAAAACGGGGACCAGGGCTATTTTGAGTATACCGACAATGGCGTAGGACTTCCGGATGATACCGATGAACGATCAAACTCCTCAATGGGCATTCGTTTGATCAACAGATTGGTAAATCAGCTTCAATCCAAATTAAATGTGGACAGGCAGGTTGAAGGAGTCCGTTTTTGGTTCAACTTTAGTTGATTTGGCCATATATGGTCTTGTAGGATTCAAAAAAAAACTAAATTTGAATCCACTCCATGAAAGCAAGCTATAAAAAGTATATCCTCAATTTTAAAGTTCCCAGCGGTACTTCGCGCGGGGTTATGACGCAAAAGGAAACCTGGTTTATCTTAATAAAAAGTGAAAAAGGATTTGGTATAGGCGAATGTGGTATTTTACGTGGATTAAGCGTGGATGATAGACCTGATTACCAAGAAAAATTGCAATGGACCTGTGCCAACATCCATTTGGATAAGCGAGAACTATTGAATAAACTTAAAGAGTTTCCCTCCATCCAGTTTGGACTTGAACAAGCATTGTTGTCCTTACAATCCACCGATCCATTTGAATTATTCGCTTCAGATTTCTCCCAAAAGCAATCACCGATTCCAATCAATGGCCTCATTTGGATGGGGAACACAGACTATATGCTCAAACAATTGGAACAAAAACTAAAGGATGGTTTCGGTTGCATCAAAATGAAAATAGGAGCCATAGATTTTGAAAAGGAAATATCCATACTAAAATCCATTCGAGAAAGATTTTCCCCTGCAGACATCGAACTAAGGGTGGATGCCAATGGCGCTTTTGAACCCGAAGAAGCACAGGAAAAGTTGGAAAGGCTGTCGCATTTCAAGATACATTCCATTGAACAGCCTATAAAAGCTGGCCAATGGCAAGAAATGGCCAATCTTTGTGAAAGTACTCCACTTCCTATTGCCTTGGACGAGGAATTAATCGGTGTTTTTGATGTAACGGAAAAGAAGAAACTGTTACAAACCATACAACCACAATACATTATTTTAAAGCCAAGTTTGGTGGGGGGTATTGGTGGCAGTAATGAATGGATAGCTTTGGTAGAAGAAAACAACATAGGGTGGTGGATAACCAGTGCATTGGAAAGTAACATTGGATTAAACGCAATAGCACAGTTCACGTATTCTTTGAATATCAAAATGCCACAAGGATTAGGAACTGGAAGTCTGTTCACCAATAATATTGATAGTCCTTTGGAAGTTTCCGAAGGCAAACTTTTTTACAGGCAAATGAGGACCTGGAATATGGATTTAATACAGGAAATATGTACATAGAACAAGCATATAAAGGTTTAACCGAGCGTTGGAGATATTTTGTTGGATTTTTGATCATTATCATTGGGTGGCAATTTTTGGGAGGTATACCCTTAATTGCGGCAATGATCTTAAAGGCGGAGTCAATCAATTCAATATCCACGGATTATGGGGCTATGGCCGATACCTTGGGCCTCAACTTTTTCTTTTTATTGGTGTTGCTCACCTTTTTTGCGGCCATGATAAGTTTATGGGTGGCTGTTAAATTCATACATAGACTTTCGTTTAAGGACTTTACCACATCGAGAAGACGAATCGATTGGAAAAGAATCACATTTTCATTCGTTTTATGGGGAGTGGTGTCGTCTGCACTGGTGTTTTTGGACATTTACTTATCACCGGAAAACTACCAGTTTTCCTTTGAAACAGGTCCATTTTTAGTACTATTGTTGATTTCCATCATCTTTATACCTATCCAGACTAGCTTCGAGGAATATTTTACAAGAGGCTACCTTATGCAGTCTATCGGTATTGCATCAAAAAATAAATGGTTGCCTTTTGTGGTGAGTTCGTCCTTGTTCGGATTGTTACATATTCTCAATCCAGAGGTTGATAAATTGGGGTATGGCATCTTAATCTACTACATAGGAACAGGTTTCTTTTTGGGTATTTTGACATTAATGGACGAAGGATTGGAATTGCCCTTGGGTTTTCATGCGGCCAACAACTTCTTTACGGCGCTCCTTGTCACCGCTGATTGGACAGCATTCCGAACCCATTCCATTTACAGGGATGTTTCCGAACCAGTTTTAGGATGGGATGTATTAATTCCGGTGTTTGTAATTTATCCAATTTTACTGTTTATTTTCTCTAAAAAGTATGGTTGGAAAAACTGGAAGGAGAAACTTTTTGGAAGAGTTTTGTCAAGGGAAGAATATTTGGCACTAAATGATGGAAAATCCGACTTGGCATAAGATACACTCTGACTTTCAATTAAATAATGTTTCCTATTCGACTGAAGGGCTTGCAAAGTTCGCTCAAGAATTAAAAGAAGGCCTACCTTTTCAAAAGTCTATAGGTGATTTTTTGTTGGATTGGACCTCCAAAGAGTCTACCGTCCAAGTTAAAACTTCGGGGTCAACAGGAAAACCAAAGACCATAGTCCTTAAAAAAGAGCATATGGTCAATTCGGCCTTGGCCACAGGTACATATTTTGGGTTAAAGCCAGAACAGAGAGCACTTTTATGCCTTCCTTGCACAGGTATTGCCGGCAAAATGATGTTGGTCCGTACCATGATTCTCGGGCTGCATTTAGATATGGTAGAACCTTCTTCAAGCCCACTAAACGATACTGATAACATCTATGATTTTGTGGCCATGGTACCTTTGCAGGTCCAAAATTCGATGCATCAAATGGATAGGGTAGGCCAAATTATAATCGGTGGTGCCCCTGTGGATTCGAATTTAAGAAACGAACTATCCAAATTGCCTGTCCGTGCTTATGAAACCTATGGAATGACGGAAACCATCACTCACATTGCGGTAAAAAAGATAGATGGAAAGAAAGTGAATCCATTTGAAACTCTTCCAGATGTTTCTGTCTCACAAGATGACAGAGGATGCCTTGTGATTGAGGCACCGAAAATTTCAGACAGTAATATCATCACCAATGATGTGGTTGAGCTTATCAATAAAAATCAATTCCTTTGGTTGGGCCGTTATGATTCCATAATCAATTCAGGGGGAATCAAAATCATTCCTGAAAAAATAGAGCAAAAGCTTTCAATCCTAATAGAGCCACGCTTCTTTGTAGCGGGCTTACCAGATGACCGATTGGGTGAAAAATTGGTGCTTGTAATGGAATGTGAACCAATGAATAAAGCAGGACTACTAAAAGCTATTAAGGTTTTGCAAGGGGTATCAAAATATGAAGTTCCCAAACAAGTGTATTTTATGAAATCCTTTGTGGAAACCTCAACAAGAAAGGTGGATAGAAAAAAAACCTTGGAACAAATAGGCTAAGTTTTGTACATTCAAAACTTTAAAAATCAACCATGCGAAAAACCATCAACCTAGTACTTCTGCTCTTACCTTTTATTGCTATTTCCCAACAAATCCTTCCCGAAGTGGAACGGGCACGGGTTGTGGACGAAATACTCGATGAAAGATTCAATAACGTACTTCCTAAACTAATGGACGATGCAGGTTTGGATATGTGGGTATTGATTTCCCGAGAATACAATGAAGATCCTGTACTACGAACCATGTTGCCAGCAACTTGGCTAAATGCCAGGAGAAGAACGATAATTCTGTTTTATAGGGATAAAGAAAAGAATACCATCGATAAACTGGCCGTTGCCCGTTACAATATTGGAAAAAGCATTATTTCCGCTTGGGATAAGGAAAAGGAGCCTAATCAGTGGAAACGTTTGATGGAATTGATTTCCGAACGGAACCCGGAGAAAATAGGACTTAATTTTTCTAAGGACCATAATATTGCGGATGGATTGGATAAGACGGATTACGATGAGTTTATGGCCAATTTACCCAAAAAATACCATTCTAAGGTAGTATCTGCAGAACAGTTGGCTGTACGCTGGATAGAAACCAGGACACCACGGGAAATGACTATTTTCAACCAGTTGACGGACATTACCCATGATATTATTGCCGAGGCTTTTTCAGAAAAAGTAATCACTCCAGGAATAACCACAACAACCGAAGTGGAGTGGTGGATGCGTCAAAAAGTTACTGATTTGGGATTGGAAACTTGGTTTCACCCTACAGTTGATGTGCAACGTACCAGTGAGGAATTGGTAGGACATCTGTATTCATTTTCAGGAAGACCGGACGATGAAGTTATTCAACGTGGAGATTTGTTGCATTGCGATTTTGGTATCACCTACTTGCGTTTGAACACGGATTGTCAAGAATTAGCCTATGTTCTAAAACCAGAGGAAACCGAAGCCCCCTCGTTTTTGGTAAATGCCTTATATGATGGGAATCGTGTACAGGATTTCTTGACCCAGAATATGGTCAAGGGCAAAGTGGGGAACGAGATTTTGGCGAAAGCTCTTAAAGATGCCAAGGCCTCAGGTCTGCAACCATCCATTTATACCCATCCATTGGGCATGTATGGCCATTCTGCCGGTACAACCATTGGTATGTGGGATTCCCAAGGGGGAGTCATGAAGGACGATGGCGAAAATTACCCATTGAACCCGAACACCGCCTATGCCATTGAATTGAATGCAACGGTCAACATCCCGGAATGGAACAGGGATATCCGAATTATGTTGGAGGAGCCCGGTTTTTTTGGTGAAGATGGCTTCCGCTATATTAATGGTAGACAAACGGAATTACTGCTTATTCCAAGGCCAAAATCGCACTTGGGCAACTGATTATATGTAAATCAGGCAATCCTCTGATTTTTGCAGGAATATTCATTTAGCTTCCCAGTTTGATTTATGGTAAATCTATAAAGAAGGATGATTCGCCGATGGTAAATTGGCTTTGGCCAATGGTCAGATTTCCATCATTCCATAGTGAAGAAAAACCATCTTTGCAGTTGAGGTAAAACTAATCCATCAATTCATATCGCTGTTTCATCAATTGAAAAGGCGCATTCATAAATCAACACGCACAACATGCCTATAAATATTTAGTTTAGAAAATATTTTAAACTTAATTTATGGATAAATTTAAAGGTATGAGCATGGACGAGATTTGCATGCATGCCAAAACGCTTCGAGAGCAAGCTAAATCAACAAAGTATTGGGAGCTTAATATTAAAGCCCTTCTAGAAAGCAATAATGAGATTTATGAAGGACCTATTTCCAATGAGGATATGGAAGCTTGCTTTAATTATGTTTTAGATTTTTATGACCCTAATAAATTGATAGAGGAAGGTGAACTTCCCAAGGAAGAATATGATTTTTATATAGATGAATATACAGGCAACCCATTTTGGTCTTTATTTGATGTAAATGAAGAAGGCCAAGTAGTGGATGTTTTTTTATATGAAACTGATGATTGTGAAGCAGTAGGCGATTTTCTTGACAAGAAATATAAGCTACGCCCTTAAACCTAATTGCTTCAGTTATACCTGCAGCACTCCCATATTAAACTTTTTCTCAATGGGTGCGTGGTTCGCCGCTTCGATTCCCATAGAAATCCATTTACGGGTCTCCAACGGATTGATTATGGCATCTGTCCAAAGTCTAGCAGCAGCGTAATACGGTGATATTTGGTCATCGTAACGCTGCTTTATTTCATCAAAAAGTTGCTTTTCCTTTTCCGCATCAACAGGCTTGCCACTTTTCTCCAAACTGGCTTTTTCAATCTGTAAAAGTACCTTGGCGGCAGAGTTTCCGCTCATCACGGCAAGTTCAGCACTTGGCCAGGCCACGATTAACCGGGGGTCATAAGCTTTTCCGCACATGGCATAATTTCCGGCTCCGTAGCTATTCCCAATGACAATGGTAAATTTAGGAACCACCGAATTGCTAACAGCATTCACCATTTTGGCACCATCTTTAATAATTCCACCGTGCTCACTTTTGCTGCCCACCATAAATCCGGTCACATCCTGTAAAAACACCAAGGGAATTTTCTTCTGGTTACAATTGGCGATAAAACGGGTGGCCTTGTCCGCAGAATCGGAATAGATGACACCTCCAAACTGCATTTCACCCTTTTTGGTCTTTACCACTTTGCGCTGATTGGCAACTATGCCTACGGCCCAACCATCGATACGTGCGTATCCGGTTAAAATGGTCTGTCCGTAGCCTTCTTTATATTGTTCAAACTCGGAGTCGTCCACCAATCGCTTGATGATCTCTACCATATCGTATTGGTCGCTTCGGGATGCTGGTAAAATTCCAAAAATGTCATCGGGTTCTTCAGTGGGTTTTTTAGGTTCAACCCTGTTAAAACCTGCTTTGTCGAAGTTACCTATCTTGTCAACAATATTTTTGATTTTGTCCAAGGCATCTTTATCGTCTTTGGCTTTGTAGTCAGTTACGCCGCTAATCTCAGAATGGGTTGTAGCACCGCCCAAAGTTTCGTTGTCAATGCTTTCACCGATGGCAGCTTTCACCAAATAACTTCCGGCCAAAAAAATGCTTCCTGTTTTGTCCACGATCAAGGCTTCGTCGCTCATAATCGGTAAATAGGCACCACCGGCAACGCAGCTTCCCATAACTGCGGCTATTTGTGTGATTCCCATACTGCTCATTACAGCATTGTTCCTGAAAATGCGGCCAAAATGCTCTTTATCCGGAAATATTTCATCTTGCATAGGCAGGTATACCCCCGCACTGTCCACCAAATAAATAATGGGCAATTTGTTCTCAATTGAAATTTCCTGGGCCCGTAGATTTTTCTTCCCGGTAATAGGAAACCAAGCACCGGCCTTTACCGTGGCATCGTTTGCTACAACCACACATTGCTTGCCTTTAACGTAACCAACTTTAACCACCACTCCACCAGAAGGACATCCTCCGTGTTCTTCATACATATCCTCTCCTGCAAAGGCTCCAATTTCAATGGATGGGGCCTCTTCATCGAGTAGATAATCCATACGCTCCCTTGCGGTTAGTTTACCTTTGGCATGGTGCTTCTCGATACGTCTCTTGCCGCCACCGAGCTTCACTTTCGCCAATCTGCGCTTCAGGTCAGACAGTTTTAATTTATTATGGTCTTCGTTCTTATTGAAGTTTATATCCATTCTACTATAAATTCATTTAGCTGGTTAAAGATAAGGAGTTATAATTATTACTTTTGAAGATATGGAAACCAAAATAAGATGGGGCATTGTTGGCCCGGGAAAAATAGCTAGAAAATTTGTTTCGGACCTTTTGCTCGTAGAGGATGCAAAGGTAACTGCCGTAGCATCAAGGTCAATGGAAAGAGCTCAAGAATTTGCCGAAGAGTACGATGTAAAACATACTTTTGGAAGTTACGATGAATTGTTCCGATCGGGAACAGTGGATGTTGTTTACATAGCCACGCCCCATAATTTCCATAAAGATTTGTCCATTAAGGCGCTTGAGAATGGCATAGGAGTTTTATGTGAAAAGCCGATGGGTGTCAATAGGAACGAAGTGGTAGAGCAGGTAAATGCCTCAAAGAAGCACAATGCCTTTTTGATGGAAGCTATGTGGTCCCGTTTTAATCCATCCATCAAAAAAGTAAAAGAATTGGTCGATGCTGGTGAGATAGGGGCGCTAAAATATCTTTATGCGGATTTTGCATTTTATGCGCTCGACAGGGATGAAGATTCCCGATTGTTGAACCCTAACCTGGCTTCGGGAACCATTTTGGATATTGGTATTTATCCCATTTTTCTATCCTACCTATTACTGGGCATGCCCGAAAATGTTATGGCAAGTTCAAAATTTCACAGTAACGGAACGGAACTCCAGACCAGCATGATTTTTGATTATCCTGATGCTCAGGCTATTTTGTACAGTGGTTTTACGAGTCGATCGCGAATGGAAGCCGAGATTTCTGGTAACAAGGGACAATTATTTTTAAAATCTAGATGGCACGAAGCAGACGAATATACGATGGTGAAGGAAGACGAAACCAAAAAGTTCAGTCTACCCTTGAAAGGTATTGGTTACTATTATGAAATTCTAGAGGTTCATGAATGTTTAAGAAACAATAAAATTGAGAGTGATATATGGTCGCATCAAAATAGCCTTGATTTGTCAGAGTTATTGGACACTGTCAGAAAAAAGTGCGGTGTTAGCTTTCCTTTTGAAACATAATCCTTAATAATGACTTTACATTATCTCGATTTTTACGATATTTGAAATTCTTCAGAAACTAACAGAATGGGAATGAATAAAAACACAGTGCTAGCTTGGGCCACATGGATTATGATTTTTGTGGGAGTCGGTATGATCGCACTTGGAGCTTTTAAATATGATGAAGTAGCGGGCTGGGGCTTTGCTGCTGTTGGAATCGGTTTTTTTGCCGTAGCTTGGGTGTTCAATGCCCTAAAAGGTAGAGTGTAGGCTCTTTTTCTTAACAATTTAATTCAGTAATAGATGTCAGACGATAAGAAAGTCATTTTTTCAATGTCTGGGGTTACCAAGACCTATAAAACGGCCAATACCCCAGTGCTTAAAAATATATACCTAAGCTTTTTCTATGGAGCCAAAATTGGGATTTTGGGTCTTAATGGATCAGGTAAATCCACTTTGCTCAAAATTATTGCAGGGGTCGATAAAAATTATCAAGGAGATGTGGTGTTTTCACCAGGGTATTCCGTGGGCTATTTGGAACAAGAGCCACAGCTGGACGAGAACAAGACCGTTCTTGAAGTAGTAAAAGAAGGTGTTGCCGAAACTGTCGCCATTTTGGATGAGTACAATAAGATCAATGATATGTTCGGTCTTCCAGAAGTGTATGAGGATGCAGACAAGATGCAGAAATTGATGGATAAGCAAGCAGCGCTCCAAGATCAGATTGATGCGTCAAATGCTTGGGAGTTGGATACAAAATTGGAGATTGCGATGGATGCGCTTCGCACGCCTGAATCCGATAAGAAAATAGGGGTGCTCTCTGGTGGAGAAAGAAGAAGAGTGGCCTTGTGCCGACTATTGTTAAAGGAACCTGACGTTTTATTGTTGGATGAGCCTACCAACCACTTGGACGCCGAATCCGTGCACTGGTTGGAGCACCATTTGGCTCAGTATAAAGGGACGGTTATCGCTGTAACACACGACCGTTATTTCTTGGATAATGTTGCAGGCTGGATTTTGGAACTGGACCGCGGAGAGGGAATTCCATGGAAAGGGAATTACTCTAGCTGGTTGGACCAAAAGGCAAAACGATTGGAACAAGAAAGCAAACAGGCCTCCAAACGGCAAAAAACATTGGAACGCGAGCTGGATTGGGTGCGTCAAGGTGCAAAAGGAAGACAGGCCAAGCAAAAGGCACGTCTAAAAAATTATGACAAACTCCTAAGCCAAGACCAAAAACAAATAGAGGAGAAGTTGGAGATTTATATTCCAAATGGGCCTCGATTGGGAACCAATGTAATCGAGGCAAAAGGTGTTAGCAAGGCCTTTGGAGATAAATTGTTGTACGAGGAACTTAATTTTAATCTTCCACAAGCGGGTATCGTAGGTATAATTGGTCCGAACGGTGCAGGTAAGACCACCATATTCAAAATGATTATGGGCGAGGAAAATCCCGATAAAGGAGAATTTATTGTTGGGGATACGGCCAAGTTGGCCTATGTGGATCAATCACACTCAAACATTGACCCGGAGAAAACCATTTGGGAAAACTTTAGTGATAGCCAAGAATTGATCATGATGGGAGGAAAGCAAGTAAATTCCCGTGCCTATTTGAGTCGATTTAATTTTTCAGGAAGCGAGCAGAACAAAAAAGTGAATATGCTATCCGGAGGTGAAAGAAACCGCTTGCATTTGGCGATGACCTTGAAGGAAGAGGGCAACGTGCTGCTATTGGATGAGCCAACCAACGATTTGGATGTAAATACACTACGCGCGTTGGAAGAAGGTTTGGAGAACTTTGCGGGTTGTGCGGTGATCATATCTCACGATAGATGGTTCTTGGATAGAATCTGTACCCACATTTTAGCATTCGAGGGCGATTCACAAGTATACTTCTTTGAAGGTTCTTTCTCTGATTATGAGGAGAACAAAAAGAAACGCTTGGGAACGGATATCATGCCCAAGCGTATCAAGTACAAAAAATTGATTCGTTAATAAAAGGGGGAGGAATTATTCTTCTCCACCGAGATTTTTGATTCCTTCCTCCAATAATTTTTTCGCTTTTTCCAAATAAGCTTTTTGGTGGGCAGCTAAGCTATTGGCATCTTGACCATTTCCAGAAGTAGACCCAATGGAATTTGAAAGTTCTACCAATTGTTGAATGGCTTGTTCCGCGGAATGGAGTTTATCACCCGCATGTTTTTCAAAAACTTTTATCATTTCCAGTTCCATGGATTGCACGGAAGCGGTCTCCGAAACTATTTCTTCAGTTTCATCATCGGTATAAATTTCTTCAGAAACGACCGATGGGGACGTTCCAAGAGTGCACTCATCTATAATGGTTATAAGTTCGTTAATTTCACTAATGGCCTTTTTGGTAAAAAACCTTCCAGCTTCCCAGTCAGCGGGCTCTATAGCCTTGTCTAGGGTCTCCATTGCATCCAAGGTCTTGTTTTTGGCCT
Organism: Flagellimonas chongwuensis; assembly: GCF_013376415.1. Lineage (GTDB taxonomy): Bacteria > Bacteroidota > Bacteroidia > Flavobacteriales > Flavobacteriaceae > Flagellimonas > Flagellimonas chongwuensis. Next base: position 30,186 of record NZ_WYET01000007.1, on the reverse strand, counting down.
TCTCACAGCTACATTCTTCCATAAAGCTTTGTCCGCTTTCCAAAGCGGTAAGGGCTCTTTCGGCGTAGTACATTTGGTGCTCAAAGTTAGTGGCTTCCATGGCTTTTTTTCCATGACTTAGCGCATAGGTAACTTTAGCATAAAAATTATCACATTGATTGGAGTAGGTAGTTTGTATGGCAAATAGAAGTGCCAACACTACAAAAACATGGGATTTGGGAGCCATATTCGAGTATTTGATTTAGGTTACTAAGTTTGTTTTCTAACGGCTAAACTACAACATTATTTCATTTTTTAGTAATCTTCTGTTGGATACCAATCCAATTGTACTACCTCAATGTTAGAATCACCCTCGTTCACCAAGGTTTTAAACTTGTCCACATCACTTACATCAGGTCTACCTCTAAAGTGGTATGGATAAACTTGGGCAGGTTTAAATTCCAATACGGCATCGGCTGCACTTTCCACTGTCATGGTATACGGAAGGTTCATGCAGATGAATGCTTTATCAATATTTTCCAAAGCACGCATTTCAGGTATGTCCTCAGTATCTCCAGAGAAATAAATGCGTTCATCACCAAAAGTGAACACATAGCCATTTCCTCTTCCTTTTACATGAAAGTCTTTAGCTTCTTCCCGTAAATTGTACATAGGTATGGCTTTTACTTGAAAACCAGCAATCTCTTTGCTTTCCCCATTTTTCATAGTGGTTGTTTTGGAGGAAAGATTTTCTTCCATTTGTAAAACCACCGCATCGGGAGCAATTATTTTGCCCCCTTCCAAATCCAATTCGTTCAAGGTTTCAGGATTAAAATGGTCGCCATGTATATCCGTAATAAAAATGATATCAGGTGACTTTTGACCTTCAAAAGCTGCCTTCCCGCCAACAGGATCTATATATATGGTATGGTCGTCCCATTCGATTACGGCGGTGGCATGTTCAATGGGAATAATCATGGCAGCAGCTGGTGCTTCAGCCTCGATTGCGGTTTCCTCAACATCCGCTGTATCTTCCTGTTGTTTCTCCTTTTCCTTGCAAGAAACCATCAACAATGCTAATACGCTAATGGTTACGAATATATTTTTTCTCATAATGGATTCTTTTTTATCCTTTTAAAAATAAGGGATTATAGGCAGAATTGTAATTTTTTGTGAAGATTATTTTCATCCAAATAATCCAAACATAAATCTGATGCGTATATAAACCAAATACGATTGATTAAAAAACCTTAAACGTAGAATCAATTAAAACAAAAAGTTATGACTGAAACAAAAAATAACAATAACGGATTGAAAGTAATAGCAGGTCTGTTAGGGGTAGTTCTTTTGGGAACCATTATTTACACGGTTAGTCTTTATCAAGATAAAAAAGCTACATCAGAAGCACTTACTCAAGAAAAAGAATTGGTTGTAGAGGATTTGAACAATTTGAAGTCCGAGTACGACAAAGCTATTTTGGAAAGCAATGCTACCAATGAAGAATTGGTTGCCGCTAGAGACAACATCGCAAAATACATTGATTCTGTAAGTAGCATGAAAGCTGATATCGCTACACTTTCCCGTTACAGAAGACAAGTAAGCGTACTTAAAGCAGAAAGAGAAGAATTATTGAAACAAGTTGATTCCTTGACGCAATCCAACAGCTTGTTGGCTATGCAAAGAGACAGCACTTTTGCTGAATTGGAACAACAAACTGTATTCAACGATTCTTTGATTATCCAGAACACTCAATTGGCAGATGCCGTTGAAAAAGGTTCTGCACTTAACCTTAGCACTATAAGCGTTGATGCTATTAAAGAGAGAAACAGTGGTAAATTGGTATCTACTTCCAGAGCTAGAGCCACTGATAAATTCAAAGTTTGTTTTACCATTGCCGATAACGTAATCGCTGAAGCTGGTGACAGAGAATTTTATATCGAAGTTCTTGGGCCACAAGGAAATGTATTGGGTGAAGGTTTGACAAAAACTACAGAAGAAGGTAATTCTCTTACCTATAGTAAAGGAACCAACTTCTACTACGAGAACGATGCTTTGGATGTTTGTGATTATATAAACAAGCCTAGTGGTGATTTCCAAGATGGAAACTACATGGTAAATGTTTATGATAACAAATTGAAACTGTTGGGTACTTCCAGCTTTGAATTGAAATAGTAACACACACTATCACCATAACTAAAAATGCCCGTCCAATTTTGGATGGGCATTTTTTATTGCTATTGGTTTGAAACTTATTTTAAACTTCCCACCATATCTTCCGGTTTTACCCATTCATCATAATCTTCTGCGGAAACATACCCTAGATTAATCGCCTCTTCTCGCAAGGTAGTACCATTCTTATGTGCAGTATTGGCAATCTCGGCAGCTTTGTAGTATCCGATTTTGGTATTCAAAGCGGTAACCAGCATCAAAGAATTGTTCAGTAAAGTTTTAATGGTCTCGTGGTTTGGTTCAATTCCAGCAGCACAGTTTTCATCAAAACTTACACATGCATCTCCGATAAGTTGAGCAGATTGCAAAATATTCGCCGCCATAACAGGTTTGAAAACGTTCAGTTCGTAATGGCCTTGTGTTCCACCAACGCTAATGGCCACATCATTGCCCATAACTTGGGCGCATACCATGGTAATGGCCTCGCACTGTGTGGGGTTTACTTTACCTGGCATTATGGAACTTCCCGGTTCGTTGGCAGGGATTATAATCTCCCCGATACCAGAACGAGGGCCAGAGGCCATCATACGGATATCGTTCGCAATCTTGTTCAAAGAAACCGCTAATTGTTTAAGTGCACCGTGGCTTTCAACAATGGCATCGTGCGCTGCAAGTGCCTCAAACTTGTTTTCTGCAGTAACAAAAGGTTTTCCAGTAAACTCGGCAATATATTTAGCCACAAGAACATCATAACCCTTTGGCGTATTCAGTCCGGTACCTACGGCAGTTCCTCCAAGGGCAAGCTCGCCAAGGTGTGGCAAGGTGTTATTCAATGCTTTTAAACCATGATTCAATTGTGAAACGTAGCCGGAAAATTCCTGGCCCAAGGTTAGGGGAGTGGCATCCATAAGGTGAGTCCTACCAATTTTCACGACATCCTTGAATTCTTTGGATTTTTTCTCCAAAGTATCTCGTAGTTGTTCAACACCTGGAATAGTGACCTCTACAATTTTTTTGTAAGCCGCAATGTGCATTCCCGTAGGGAAAGTATCGTTGGAGGACTGGCTTTTGTTCACATCATCGTTGGGCTGGATGGTTTTTTCGCCCTCTCCGATTTTTTTACCGGCAATTTCGTGTGCGCGGTTGGCAATCACCTCGTTCACGTTCATGTTGCTCTGGGTTCCCGAGCCTGTTTGCCATACGACCAAGGGAAACTGGTCATCGTGCTTTCCTTCAAGAATTTCATCACAAACTTGAGCGATCAAATCTCTTTTTTCTTGGCTTAGCACTCCCAATTCGTGGTTCGTATAGGCTGCGGCCTTTTTTAAATAGGCAAATCCGTATACAACATCCAAAGGCATAGATGCCGGTGCACCAATTTTAAAGTTGTTTCGGGAACGTTCGGTTTGGGCGCCCCAATATTTATCGGCGGGTACTTTTACCTCGCCCATGGTGTCTTTTTCAATCCTGAAACTCATAGTTTAAAATTTTGTCACACAAAGGTAGGATATAGGGGATTTATATGGTAATTGATCTAGATAAATACACTTTTTTTATACATCTATTTGCTTTTTTTGATAAGAAGAAAGTATCTTTGTTAAAACAAAAGGAATAAAGATGTTTGATTTTGACCAATATTTAGGTTTTCTAGCTTTTCTAACAATTTTGACAATCGGTTTTTGGTTGATGATATTCTTGTTGACCTTTGTAGTACCTTACTGGTTGATTGGCAACCTAAGGGAAATGTATAAAGAAAGAAAAGAGGCCAAACGAGCCCAACTAGAAGAATAAGATATAACAAAAGAAGCCTCCTCGGCTTCTTTTTTGTTTTTAACTGATGTACAAAATTGGTTGTCATGGATTTGATGACTAATTTTTTTTGCTATAATTTTTCTGTTCAAGATAACACAAAAAAAAAGCAGCCAACTGACTGCTTTTTTAATTTAAGTCCCGGGGGAACGTATTCGTTTTTTTAAAACTGTCCTTCTTCGAAATCTTCACCACCTTGTCTTTCCGGTCTGCCTCGTTTTTTCTGTTCGTTGATACGATAGATGAACGAAACCCTTATCTGGCGCTGTCTCCATTGGAATTCACTATCCTGCTCGAAAAAGTCTGTCGTAGTGAACGAGCTTCTCTTTCTTGAGTTCAAAAGGTCTTGAACGTTCAAGGAAATAGTGGCATTATCATTTAAAAGATCTTTACTGAACGCTAGGTCGATTGACAAGATACCATCAGAACGCCCTTGAATATCATCGGATGCACCTCGGTAGAACGCATTGGTCTGCCAGTCAATTTTCCAGGGCAATGTAACCTTGGAACTAAAGCGCCCAAACCAGCTATTGTTGGATTGACTATAATCGACCCCATTGAATTCTCCATCAAGACTGAACCTAAAGAAGTTGACACTACCGTTCAATCTAAGCCATTTGGTAGGATTGTAAAGCATACCAACTTCAGCACCTGTTCTATCATTTGTTGCTAAGTTAAATGGGATGTTCCTGATTACTTCCACTTGCGAACCACCTGGCCCCGTAATGAAAACTTGCTCCTGAACCCTTTGAAATGCATCGGTCTCTCTTTGATAGTAGACAGAGGAAGTCAAGGTAAGTTTATCCCATCGCTTTAAGTACCCCAAATCAAATGCATTTGAAAATGCAGGTCGAAGGTTAGGGTTACCCTGAAAAATATTGGTCCTACTGCTTCTTGATGGGAATGGATTCAAAAACCAGCTCCAAGGACGATTGATTCGTCTGTTATAGCCCAAAGAAACATTCTCTCTTTCAGTGAATTCATAAACCAGGTTTACCGTGGGGAAGAGACCTGTATAGTTATTATCAAAATCTGTGTCTATAGGGAACGAAAATTCTTCCTGTAGTTCCTCTTCTGTAAGTTCTGACTCGATTTTACCCTTTAGTTGGGTACTCTCCATCCTAAGACCTAAGAGAAAATTAAAGTCACCGAATTTTGAACCGTATTGCGAATATAGTGCATGTACATTCTGAGTGAAATCAAAGAGATTTGTTTGATTTACGTTAACTTCAAGAACTCCGCCTGAGTTTTCTTGTAGCAATCGGTAATCTGTAACCTCATTTTCAAAAGTTCCACGATAACCGGCTTCGAACTGAGAACCTTTACCAAATGGAAGCACATAATCGGTTTGTACCAAGTATTCTGTTTGATCTTGTATAGAAGAAATTTCTTCCATTGGAATGGTTATATCCGTATTGGCTGTATTGTTGTAACGAACAGGTTCGGATATATATCCATTTTGAACTTCTTCATCGACAGAGAACTGTACATCAGCCGTCAACACTTGTCCATCTTCATCAAATCTATTAATATAATTAAGAGAAACTTGGTGGGTATTATCCTTTTCTGTTTCCAACTCGCTTCTTGTGGTGCCAACCTGTGGATTATTGTTTAAAAAATAATCGTTCACGTTGGTAGTAAGATCTTCATCGCTACCTGTTCTGTAAAAATAGGAACCGGTTATGGATGATTGTTCATTAAAGAAATATTCCATTCCAAAATTTGCATTCACCCCGCGATTAATTCTGCTGATATCCCTATCTTCAACATTTCTATCGTAAGCGATACTGTCCAAAAAGGCGTCTTGTCTTGGGTCGAAATATCTAGTATCAAAAAATCCGTTCCCAGGCCCTTCTCTATATCGGTAACCAACTGTGGTAAAAAAATTGAACTTGTTTGTTCTAAGGTTGGCATTGGCGGTGATTCCACCATTGGTCGGGTGCCCCCCGTACAAATTAACGGATCCGTTAAAACCTAGCGTTTTCTCTCTTTTTAAAACAATATTTAGGATACCGGCAGTACCTTCGGCATCATATCTTGCAGATGGACTGGTGATAACCTCAACTTTTTCAATAGCATCTGCAGGTAATTGTTGAAGCGCTTCGGTAGACCCAAAACCAGCAAGGGCAGACGGTTTTCCATTGATCAGGATACGAACGTTTTCGTTCCCGCGAAGACTAATGGCACCATCAATATCAACATTTACGGAAGGAACATTGCTTAGTGCATCACTAATCGTTGCGCCACTAGTGGTCAGGTCTTTTCCGATATTATAGATTTTTTTGTCCAGCCTAACTTCCACAGTAGTTTTTTCTCCTACAACTTCAACTTCGGCTAATTGGGCTACGTCCGGGGACAAGGTAATTGAACCTAAATCGGTATCGGAATTAAAGGTTTGTCCTTGTCGAGAATACGTTTTATAAGAAATAAACTCGACCCTGATGTTGTAAGTTCCGGGAGCAGTCTCTATTTCAAAGTTTCCATCGAGGTCCGTAATTCCTCCGGTTACCTGATCTGGACTATCTGCTTTTTGCAGCACGAAAGTCGCATATTCCAAAGGTTGGCCTGATTCTGAATCGGTTACCTTTCCTGAAATTGTAATGGGTTTTTGGTTTTGCTGGGCTAATCCCTGAAATGCAGTCAATAAGATTAGTAGCAATGGGATAAATATCCTTTGCATAGTTTGATTTTTACGCTGCAAAAATTGAAGGAAAAAAAGTGGATGCGAAATATAAATCCCCCAACAACGTAATTGAACCTGCGAATGACCTTAAAGAATTGTTAACCCTTGTTCTTTTTCTTCTTTTTCTTTTTCTTCTTGGCCTTGAATTGGTTTTCTTGTAGTTCCATAAAGGCTTCAAACTTGTCTTCGGGAAGGCCTGCTTTTAGTTCGGCATCTTGGCGCCGCTTTATTTTTTCGACCTCTTCTTTCATCTTTAGGGGTTCCAAACCAAGAATTTGAAGTTCTATTCGTTGTTGAACTGATGTGACCAATGAGGTCCGCACAACGGCCTGCTCAAAAGGATCTAAATCTATGGCCTCGGTAATGGATGGCATTTGTTCGTCCACAAGTTCTTCGGCTGTAGGTGGAGTCTCCTCTTTTTGACTTTCAACAGGGCCTGCTTGGGGGACATAACTTCGTCCTCTCCCGTATCTGCCATAACCATAAGGGGAGCCGTAGCCGTATTGGGCGACAACATCGTTCATGGCCAGTAGGCCAATAAATAAGGTTATTAGGAAGAGTGTTTGTTTACTTTTCATAAAGGTAAAGATACTATTTAGGTCGGATTTTACGGCCCAACCTGTGTTAAATGTAATTGGTTCTCAGAATTATAGCAGACCCGATATATTCTCGGGAGGTCTTCCTACAACTGCTTTTTTTCCATTAACCACAATCGGGCGCTCTATCAATTTTGGGTTTTCGGCCATGGCTGCGATCACTTCATCATCGGTAAGGGGTTTTCCTTTAAATTTTTCCTTCCAGATGGCTTCCGTCTTCCGAACCAAATCAATTGGGGCAATACCTAAATACTCTATCAATGATTTAAGTTCTTCTTTGCTAAGAACGTCATCCAAATATTTTACAACTTCAAATTCCTTTCCCGATTTTTCCAAGATGGCCAATCCCTCTCGAGATTTCCTACATCTTGGATTATGGTATATTTTAATCATGATTATCTATTAATCTTGTTCTTCTTTCTGCCCCATCATCATTAAATAGGCCTTTAAAAATGCATCAAGATCACCGTCCATAACGGCATCCACATTTCCTGTTTCCTCACCTGTCCGTACATCCTTCACCAATTTGTAAGGATGCATTACATAGTTACGGATTTGGGATCCCCATTCAATCTTCATTTTGGATGATTCAATTTCGGCCCGGGCCTCTTGTTTTTTGCGAAGCTCTATTTCGTACAACTGCGATTTCAACATTTTCATTGCCGTGGCCCTGTTATCGTGTTGTGATCGAGAATCCGAGCATGAAATTTGGATGCCGGTAGGTTTGTGTACCAATTGTACCTTGGTTTCTACCTTGTTCACGTTTTGCCCACCAGCTCCACTGGAACGTGCTGTGGTTATCTCGATCTCTGAAGGGTTCACTTCGATTTCAATGCTATCGTCCACCAATGGATATACATAAACCGAGGCAAAGGATGTATGCCTTTTAGCATTGCTATCGAAGGGGGAGATGCGCACCAGACGGTGTACACCATTCTCGCCCTTGAGCCAACCAAATGCATATTCTCCTTCAATTTCCAAGGTTACGGTCTTTATACCGGCAACGTCGCCATCTTGGTAGTTAAGTTCTTTGATTTTGTAACCGTTCTTTTCGGCCCACATCATATACATGCGCATAAGCATGGATGCCCAATCACAACTTTCCGTACCTCCCGCACCAGCAGTAATCTGAAGAACTGCGGTAAGCTCATCGCCCTCATCGGAGAGCATATTCCGGAACTCCAATTTTTCAATGGACGAGATGGATTTTTCAAACTGTTTGGTGACTTCGTCTTCGGATACCTCACCAGCCTGCTGAAATTCCATAAGAACCTCAAGATCGCCTACCAAAGTTTTGGCTTCCTCAAAATCCTCCACCCATTTCTTTTTGGATTTTATCGATTGCATCTGTAATTGGGCCTCTTGTGGATTGTCCCAAAAGCCCGGAGCAAGGGTTTTCTCTTCCTCGTTCTCTATTTCAATAAGTTTGGCATCGATGTCAAAGATACCTCCTTAACGCACCAAGGCGCTCAATAAGATCTTTTTGCTGATCTGTAGTTACCATCTAATATATTTTGGGGTAAAAATAAGTTTCTTTCTTCACATGACCTTGCCGAATATGGAATACTGTAATTAAAATCTCAACAGTAAACAATGGATACTAAAATGGAAATATGTAAAATTCTGTACTCAATTTTATCAATTTCTATTTTACGGTCAGTTAAAGATTTATGTGAACGCTTTTTAAAAATGATTTCCATATTTTTAAGCAATATTTCAACCAAATTATGAAGAACACAACTACTCTAATCGCTTTATTTTACTTTACTTGCCTTTCTTTGGGAGCACAAACGTTTGAAAAGACCAAGGATTTTCAAAAATTCAGTGGATATTTCAATTTTTTCTATGATGATTCTACTGATAAAATCTACCTGCAAGTAGATAATCTAGAAAAGGATTTTTTATACGTCTATTCGTTGAGCAGTGGTATAGGTAGCAACGATATTGGCTTGGACCGCGGACAGTTGGGTAACGAACAAGTGGTGTTCTTCCGCAAAGCGGGCAAAAAACTGTTATTGGTTCAGCCCAACTTGGAATATCGGGCCATAACCGATAACGAATTGGAACGTAAATCGGTGGAGCAAGCCTTTGCAAAATCTATTTTGGAAGGTTTTGAGATTGTTGAGGAGTCCAAAGGCAGTTATTTGATAGATATTACCGATTTTTTAATGCGAGACGCCCACGGAGTTTCCAACCGATTGAAACGTTCCAAGCAAGGTTCGTATAGTTTGGATAAGGGAAAAAGTGCTTGGGCCTTTGACCGTACCAAGGCGTTCCCTAAAAATGTTGAGTTTGATGTTGCCCTAACTTTTAAGGGAGAACCGGAAGGAGCTTGGATTCGTTCCGTGACCCCTACGCCAAGCCTGGTTACCGTAGCCCAGCATCATTCGCTGATTGAACTACCTGATGAAAATTATGAAAAGAGATTGTACGACCCCCGAAGTGGCGGATACCCATTCTCTTATTATGATTATGCCACTCCTGTGCAAGAATCATTGGTAAAGCGATTTATCAGAAGACATCGTTTGCAAAAGAAAGACCCTAATGCCGAAGTAAGTGAAGCAGTAGAGCCAATCATCTATTATTTAGACAATGGGACTCCGGAACCTATCCGTTCTGCATTGATGGACGGCGGAAAATGGTGGAATCAAGCTTTTGAAGCAGCAGGTTACAAAAATGCCTTTCAAATGAAAATTCTGCCCGATGATGCAGACCCACTGGACATCAGATATAACGTGGTGCAATGGGTGCATCGCTCGACCCGGGGATGGAGTTACGGGGCCAGTGTTGTGGATCCACGGACCGGAGAAATATTAAAAGGGCATGTAAGTTTGGGAAGTTTGAGGATTCGTCAAGATTTTATGATAGCTCAGGCCTTAATGAACCGACCTTTCGAAGAAAGGGACGACAATTACCAGCCCATGTTGGAACTGGCCTTGGCCAGAATACGCCAACTTTCTGCACATGAAATAGGACATACGTTAGGGTTTACCCACAACTTTGCAGCCAGCACCAATGATAGAGCCTCGGTTATGGACTATCCACACCCGCAATTTGAGTTGGAAGGAGGTGAAATCAGTTTTAAAAATGCTTACGATACAGGAATAGGAGAATGGGATAAGGTTATTGTCGCCTATGCCTACTCGGATTTTCCAAGCGGTACAAACGAACAAGAAGCATTGAATTTTATTTTAAAGAAAGCCCAAGACGATGGTCTTCGCTACATATCCGATAGTGATGCGCGCCCAAAGGGAGGAGCACATGCACTGGCACATTTATGGGACAACGGTAAAAGCGCCAGCCAGGAATTGGAAAGTATGTTAGAGATCCGTGAAAAGGCCATCAAGAACTTTTCAGTGGACAATATAAGAACAGGTGAAGCCTATTCCGTTTTGGAAGATGTTTTTGTACCAATATATTTCTTCCATAGATATCAGACCGAGGCAGTTTCAAAGGTTATCGGGGGATTGGACTATAATTATGCTGTAAAAGATGGCGGACAAATACCAGTGAAACCCGTTAATGAAACAGTACAAGAAAAGGCAATGGAATCCATTTTGAAGACATTGGATGCTGAAGTTATTGCAGTTCCTAAGGAAAAGCTAGATCTTTTTCCTCCAAGAGCTATTGGTTTCGGTCGTTCAAGGGAATCCTTCAAAGGTAGGACCGGCGTAAGTTTTGATGCGCTGTCCGTTGCTGAAACCGCTGCTGATATGACCTTGGAACTATTGCTTCATCCTGAGCGAGCTTCCCGTTTGATCCAGCAAAAAAGTTTGGATAAAAATCAAATGGGGCTTAAAGAGGTTTTGGACGAAACCATAAAAGGTACTTTTGATCTTTCCCACCGTGATGATTACGAGGAAGAGGTTCAGAACACCATCAACTTTAGAGTGCTTTACCATATCATGAACCTTGCCGCCCATAATGATGTGCATCCACAAGTGAACGCCATCGCCAATGAAGTGCTCAATAATTTAAAAACCCAATTGTTGACAGATGGTAAAAACACAATCTCTGCTGAAATGGTAAAAAGAATTGATGCGTTTATGGAAAAGCCGTCGGAATTCAAACTTGTTCCAGTTTCTACAATTCCAGATGGTTCACCCATCGGAATGGATTGTATGGACTAAATTATTATATGGAAATAAACTTAATAAGTGATACGGTCACTAGACCTTCGGCCGGGATGTTGGAGGCCATGATGAATGCAAAAGTAGGGGACGATGTTTTCAAAAACGATCCTACGGTAAATGAATTGGAAGCCAAAGTGGCCGAGTACTTTGGTATGGAAGCTGCACTATTTTTTCCTAGCGGTACAATGACCAATCAAACGGCGATAAAAATCCACACCCAACCCGGGGACCAGTTGATATGTGATAAATACGCCCATGTCTACAATTATGAGGGTGGGGGAGTGAGCTTTAATAGTGGGGTTTCCTGTAGATTGGTAGATGGTAACCGTGGCATGATGACCGCTGAACAGGTGGAAGCCTCCATAAACCCACCAGATTTTTACCACAGTCCTTTGACCACATTGGTCTGTATAGAAAACACCACGAACAAAGGTGGTGGTGCCTGTTGGGATTTTGAGGAATTGAAAAAGATTCGAAAAGTCTGTGATGCCCACAATCTAAAATATCACTTGGACGGTGCCCGACTTTGGAACGCTCTGGTGAAAAAAGGTGAAGACCCAAAAACATACGGGAAGTTGTTCGATACCATAAGTGTATGTTTGAGCAAGGGTATGGGATGCCCCATAGGTTCCGTTTTAGTGGGAAGCAAAGCCGATATAGATAAGGCCATACGAATCCGAAAAGTGTTCGGTGGAGGAATGCGTCAATCCGGTTTTTTGGCCGCAGCAGGAATCTATGCTTTGGAAAATAATGTAAATCGATTAGCTGAAGACCATCAAAAGGCTGAACAAATAGGGGATGTGCTTCAATCGTTGGATTTCATCAAAAAAGTGGAACCCATTGAGACCAACATCATCATATTTGAAATCAACGAGGCTAAGATGTCGTCCGAAGCATTTTTGGAACAACTGTCCAAAAATCAAGTCTCTATCATAGGTATGGGGCAGGGCAAACTGCGCATTGTAACCCATTTAGATTATACAGACTCCATGCACCAGCATTTCCTAAAGGTTTTAAAAAGTATAGGGTAAGAATGTGATACTTCTAGCGCAGTCCAGACGTAGTAAAAGGTCTCGACTGCGCTCAACCTGATACATTACTTCATAAAAGCATCCATGCCGGGGATATTCGGCATGCCCTCTTTGGCCACGGCCGCCAACTCGGCTTCGTTTACTTTAGTGGCCTTTTCTATGGCTTTGTTCAAGGTAAGCACCAAATAATCCTCTAATTGATCTTTGTCTTCCAAAAGGGAATCATCTATTGTAATGGATTTTATTTCACGGTTGGCCGTTAAAGTGACTTTGAGCAAATCGTCCGATGAGGCCTCATCAATCATTACGGTGTTCAATCGTTCTTTTGTAGCTTCTACTTTCTTCTGGGTCTCTTTTATTTTTCCCATCATGCCCATTAAATCTCCAAACATATCTTTAATTTTTAAAAGTATTTGTGGTTTTGGCTTGTTCTGGATTATGAAATCAGATACAAACTTGTACTATTTGTTCAATGTAAGCTCAAAAGTAGTAAATTGGTGAAAACACTGACCAATGAAACAATCCTATCTAACAATACCTTTTCTGGTATTATGCCTTATTTTTGCATCCGCTTGCAAAAACAACAAAGACGAATCAATGAACATTACGCCCCCTGTTGCCCCTAAACATCCGACCCAACTCGAAAAGCACGGAGATGTTAGAATAGATGATTACTATTGGATGAACAATAGGGAAGACCAACAGGTTCTTGACTATTTGAACGCAGAGAACGAGTATTTCCAAAAAATGACTGCCCATACCGAAAAATTCCAAGAGGAACTTTTTAAGGAGATGAAGGGTAGAATAAAGGAAGATGACTCATCAGTACCTTATAAATTGGATGGCTACTGGTACATTACTCGATATGAAGAGGGTAAAGAATACCCCATTTATTCCAGAAAAAAGGAAAGTTTGGAAGCAGAGGAGGAATTGTTGTTCGATTGTAACGAAATGGCCAAGGACCATGAATACTTCAATCTACGAGGAGTTTCCATTAGCCCGGACAATGCTATGGCTGCTTTTGGGACGGATACAATTTCCAGAAGACAGTACAACATTCAGATAAAAAACCTGGAATCAGGAGAGATTTATCCTGATATCATTGAAAATACAACAGGAAGCTCTGTTTGGGCCAACGATAACAAGACCCTTTTTTATACCAAAAAGGACCCGGTAACCTTACGTTCCGATAGAATTTTCAAACACGTATTGGGAACTTCTTCCGATGAAGACGAGGTGGTTTTTCATGAAAAGGATTCAACCTACAATACGTTTGTGTACAAGACCAAGTCTAGAAAATATATTGTAATCGGTTCAGGGAGCACATTGACGTCGGAATACAGAATTTTGAATGCAGATGATCCCGAAGGGGAATTTAAAATATTTTCACCACGAGAAAAGGGAGTTGAATATTCAATTTCCCACTTTGAAGGTGACTTCTACGTACTGACCAACAAGGACAAGGCGACCAACTTTAAGTTGATGAAAACCGATGAGAACAATACATCATCTGAGCATTGGGAAGAGTTTATCCCTCACCAAGAGGATGTTTTGTTGGAGGATGTTGAGATTTTTAGGGATTACTATGTGGTGACCGAGCGCAACAATGGCCTCAACCAAATGAAGATTGCCAAATGGGACGGTTCGGATAGTTATTATTTGCCTTTTGATAGTGAGACATACGTTGCCGGCCCTTCCGTGAATTTGGATTTTGATACCAAAGTGCTGCGTTATTATTTTAATGAAATGGGCGAGCCATATGCCATCATCGATTTTGATATGGAAACGCAGACCAAAACTGTTATGAAACAACAAGAAGTTTTGGGCGGTAAGTTCAATCAAGATAACTATAAAACGGAGCGTTTGTGGGCCACCGCAAGGGATGGAAAAAAAGTTCCCATTTCCATAATCTATCACAAAGATACGCCATTGGATGGCACCAGTCCGTTGTTACAATATGGCTATGGATCATATGGTGCTACCATTGACCCTTATTTTTCTTCGATTCGATTGAGTTTATTGGATAGAGGATTTATTTATGCCATAGCGCATATAAGAGGAGGTGAATATTTGGGAAGACCTTGGTACGAAGATGGCAAATTGTTGCACAAAAAGAACACCTTTACGGATTTTATTGATGTTTCCAAGTTTTTGATAGACCAAAAATATACCAGTTCAGAGCATTTATACGCTATGGGAGGCTCCGCGGGTGGATTGCTGATGGGTGCCATCATTAATATGGAACCTGAACTCTACCATGGTGTAATTGCTTCCGTACCCTTTGTGGATGTGGTTACAACGATGCTGGATGATACCATTCCGTTGACAACAGGTGAGTATGATGAATGGGGCAATCCGAACGAAAAGGAATACTATGATTACATTAAGTCTTACTCCCCATATGACAATGTAGAGGCCAAAAATTATCCACATTTATATGTATCCACAGGCTTGCACGACTCCCAGGTGCAATATTGGGAGCCAGCCAAGTGGGTAGCTAAATTAAGAGAGTATAAAACAGGGGATAACCTTTTGTTCTTGGACACCAATATGGATGCAGGACACGGTGGAGCTTCTGGAAGATTTGAAGCCTTAAAGGAAACAGCAAAGGAATATGCCTTCATTTTAGATCTCGAAGGAAAAGCCCTTTAAAAATAAAATGTTACATTTGCACGGAACAATTACTTATTTTAAATAAGAATTGTTCCCCTACCTAATACCAGTTATGAAGAAACAGATAAATGCGCACAGCAATATTCTAGACTTAATTGGAAGTACCCCCTTAGTCAAGCTTAACAAAATTACCGCCCCGCTTACAGGAAATTTTTATGCTAAACTGGAATGCTTTAACCCTGGACACTCTTCAAAAGATAGAATCGCAATTCATATTATAGAGGAGGCCGAACGAAAAGGTATTCTTAAACCGGGTAGCACCATTATAGAAACAACATCGGGCAACACAGGTTTTAGTATTGCCATGGTGAGTATTGTTAAAGGATACAAATGTATTTTGGCCGTAAGTTCAAAATCATCACCGGATAAAATAGATATGTTGCGTTCCATGGGAGCAAACGTATATGTTTGTCCAGCGCATGTTAGTGCAGACGACCCACGTTCCTATTACGAAGTGGCCAAGCGCTTGCATAGCGAAACACCAAATTCTATCTATATCAACCAATATTTTAACGAGTTGAACATAGATGCCCATTATTCCAGTACAGGACCTGAGATTTGGGAGCAGACCAATGGTCAGATTACCCATTTGGTGGCATGTAGCGGAACAGGCGGAACAATTTCAGGTATTGCTCGTTATCTTAAAGAGCAAAATCCAAAAATCAAGGTTTTGGGTGTTGATGCTTACGGTTCTGTATTGAAAAAATATCATGAGACCGGAGAGTTCGATCACAATGAAGTGTATCCTTACAGAATTGAAGGTTTGGGTAAGAACTTGATTCCGGCGGCTACCGATTTCAATGCCATTGATAGATACGTGAAGGTTACCGATGGCGAAAGTGCCCACATGGCCCGTAAATTGGCCCATACTGAAGGTATTTTTGCAGGATATACCAGTGGAGCAGCCACTCAGGCGTTGTATCAATTGAATACCGAGGGTGAATTTACAGAGGATAGCAATGTTGTTGTTGTTTTCCCTGACCACGGATCAAGATATATGAGCAAGGTATACAGCAACGAATGGATGGAAAACCAAGGGTTTTTCGATATCCAAAATGCCGAAGTACCAGAAGAAATCAAGTATATTAAATAAACCAGTACCACATAAACACCTCAGAACGGCAATGTATTTCATTGCCGTTTTTTTATGTTCATAATTCTTTATGGAAGGTTCGTAAAAATATATACTTTTGCAGATGAATTAATATTAAGGTAGATGAGAGATTTATTCGATAGAATCATTGAGAACAAAGGACCTTTAGGAAAATGGGCTTCACAAGCAGAAGGCTATTTTGTTTTCCCCAAACTGGAAGGACCCATTTCCAACAGAATGAAGTTTCAAGGTAAGGACGTGATAACGTGGAGTATCAATGACTATCTCGGCCTGGCCAATCTACCTGAAATCAAAAAAGTGGATGGGGAAGCTGCCATGGAGCATGGAGCTGCCTACCCAATGGGTGCCCGAATGATGAGTGGTCACACCGATCTACACGAACAATTACAGAACGAATTGGCCGAATTCGTCAACAAAGATGCCGCTTACTTATTGAATTTTGGCTACCAAGGTTTTATGTCGGTAATCGACGCTTTGGTCTCCAAGGATGATATTATTGTTTATGACGTGGATTGCCACGCTTGTATTATAGATGGTGTTCGTTTGCATATGGGCAAGCGTTTCACCTTTAAGCACAACGACCCCGACAGTTTGGAGAAAAACTTGGAGCGTGCTACCAAATTGGCCAACGAAACCGGAGGTGGAATCTTGGTGATTTCCGAAGGTGTGTTCGGTATGCGTGGAGAGCAAGGAATTTTGAAAGAAATCGTTGCCCTAAAGAAAAAGTTCCAATTTAGGTTGTTGGTAGATGACGCCCACGGATTTGGAACCCTTGGTAAAACTGGAGCAGGAGCAGGAGAGGAGCAAGGTGTTCAGGATGAAATCGATGTATACTTGGCCACTTTTGCCAAGTCTATGGCCAGTATCGGAGCTTTTGTGGCAGCAGATAAAGAAATCATTGAGTATTTAAAGTACAACCTAAGGTCTCAAATGTTCGCCAAATCGTTGCCTATGCTATACGTGAAGGGAGCATTGAAAAGACTGGATATGTTGCGTACCATGCCGGAACTTAAAGCTAAGCTTTGGGAAAACGTAAACGCTCTTCAAAATGGATTGAAAGAAAGAGGTTTTGATATTGGTACCACCACCAGTTGTGTAACTCCAGTTTACTTGAACGGAAGTATTCCAGAAGCAATGGCCTTAGTGAAGGATTTGCGTGAAAACCATGGAATTTTCTGTTCTATAGTGGTATATCCAGTAATTCCGAAAGGTTTGATTTTACTCCGTTTGATTCCAACGGCAACCCACACTATGAAGGATATCGAGGAAACGCTTGATGCTTTCTCTTCAATTAGGGAGCGTTTACAGAACGGAACTTACAAAAGACTTTCAGCAGCTGTAGCTGCGGCAATGGGCGAATAATTGTCCCATACTACAATATTTCTAATATATTTTAATTGCAGCGGACTTTGTTCCGCTGCAATGCGTATTGGGTGTTACCGCGTTGCCATCTTCCTTGCCGGACTTCGTTTTCGTTAAAAGGATTTAAGCTGGTATCACCATTATAATATTGCAGATAAATTGCGGGCTGACCTTGGTATGATACCAGTTGCCAAGTTCCTGAACTGCTTTCGCCGGAAACTCCTTGGGAATTTCCGCCATAATCACCTTCCACAATGAATGAACCATCCATGTTCATGGAAAAAGTGCCATTGTCACAAAAATTTACATAGGTAATGGAACTGGCCATGCTATCGTTTACATTGGAGGTTCGCTGATAAAACACTAACTGACTTCCAGAAATTATGTTCAGTAAACCTTGATTGTCCAATTCTGGATATTGGTCATTTACAATCTCAGTTGGTGACATTTCATTTAATTGAGTGTTGATAGTATTAACAGGCTTACTGTTGTCCTTCATGTAAGATGTCAAATCAAAACCACCTAGATTGTGTAGGTCCGAATATTTATAAAATGGCCCGTTATATCCAGTTGCGCGGACTTTCATCTTGGTTCCGGTCAATGTGGCCTCGAAACCCATGGGCCCTTCCAATCCATATATTTCACCATTTAATTTATTGAACGACCCTGTAGCCCTAATGGCAAAGCTGGCACCTACTGCAGCAAGCAAACCATGGTACTCATCACCAACACGTTTAAACTGAATTGAAATGCTATTTGACCCATTAACGAAAGTCCCGACGAAATCTGAACTTTGTCCAAAACAACTAAATATCGATAGCATTGTAACGGTTAAGGTCAGCGTAAACTTTTTCATAGCTAGTGGGTTGATACATTAAATCTATCAAAAAGAGGGCTGACCCACAATATTATTAGATGTCTGGCACTATTTGAGGCAACATTTAGGTTTATGGATTCAATCTTTCAATAATCAAGGACGAAAAAAGATTGACACCGGTCTTGATACAGCTCTCATCAACGGCAAAATTCGGTGAGTGTGTTTGGGCTATAATCCCTTTTTCATAATTGGAGCCACCCATAAAAAAGTATACACTTGGTACTTTGGGTTGAAAAAATGCAAAGTCATCACTACGACCGTCAGCTACAACCCCATGTAAACGAAGTACTCTGTTCTCCCCGTAGATATCCGACAATTGTTCCAAACTCTCATTGACCAATCTTTCATTGTTGTCAAGGGTAGGGAAGACGTTTACAAGTTCGGCGGTACTAAAATCTTCCGCAAATTCAGAATCCGCTATCTTCTTTTTTAGAGAAGGAATGGCGGCATCTCGTTGTTTTTTGTCACTGAAACTTATAAAACCACTGATTTTTACACCATTATTGGCTTCCTTAATTGAAAAATTATTTTTGTCTACCGTAGTATAATTTTTGTAAATAGACTTTGTTCCAGCGATTCCTATTTCTGGGTCGCCCATGTTCTGCATGTTCCAGAATTTGCTTTCGGGAGAGACATTTTCAAGGGATAGGATTGCCTGTTTTGCAAATTCGTACAACGCATCCTTATTATTACCTTTCTTAAAAAAAAGGTCCACTTTTTTGTAATCTGAAAACATTTCTTCAGGTTTAGCGGCAATAGTGCCTGCGGGGAATGGCGTAACGTGCATGGCGTACATTTCCTCGGGCTGAATCATATCGAACAAGCCATCGTCCATCATTGCCAGAGCCCCTTTTATGTTCTCTTCGGATGGCTGAAATACAAAATATATTGTTCCCTCTAAATCCTCTTTTTGCTGTACCAAAGTATTTGCAATGCCAAGAGCTACCGCAGTGTGTACATCGTGACCACAAATGTGCCTTACTCCTTCATGTTTTGATGGAAAGTCAACTACGTCGGGAGCTTTGGATGGCATTGCATCAATATCGGCCCGCCAGGCAATCTTTTTACCAGGTTTTACGCCTTTTAATATGCCAACAACGCCATAACCGCCAATTCCTGTTTTTACCTCCAGTCCAAGTTCCGTTAAGTATGCGGCTATTTTTGTCGATGTTCTTTTTTCCTCTCCACCTACTTCAGGGTACATGTGCAGGTCCCTTCTTATTTTGACCAAACTATCAAAAATCTGTTCGGTATGTTGTTGAATTTCCGTATGGATATTTTTAGTGGTATTTTGACCTAAAGTGGAAATGGTTACCAAAAGGAAAAAGAATATAGTTAATGTGTTAGATGGTGTCTTCAGCATGATTATTAATTTTGTTTTGTTTGATGCAACAAAGATGCAGACCAATATTTGGTGCTACCTGACACATATGTGACAATCTTATTTTTTTGCGATTTTACTTCGTATTCTGCTCAAGGATTGTCTTTCAATACCCAAATAGGAAGACAAATGCGTTAGGCTTATGCGGTTGATCAACCCAGGGTTGTCTTTTATAAAGTTTAAATAGCGCTGTTCAGCAGTATCAAAAAGGAAGCTTTCCACTCGGTCCGTTTGAATTGTCAGCACCTTTTCGGCAATAAGCCGCCCATACCTTTCGTGGCTTTTGAAGTTGGTATACCCCACTTGGATATCATCATAGGCAAGTTCTATTATAATGCAGGGTTCCAGACATTCCATATAATATTTACTGGGACGTTGCTGTATAAAGGCCGGATAGTCAGTGGCATATTCATTTTCTTTCACAAACCCTGTGGTAATGGTCTTTCCTTTTTCGTTAATGTAGTATCGCCTTAACAATCCCTTGCAAACGAACCCCATTTTTATTTGAATTTCCCCGCTCTCAAAAAAGAAATCCTTTTTCGCATACTCCTTTATAGACAGTTGTGAGCGAAAGAGCGTTAGTTCTTCGGAGGATAAGTTTACAAATGATTGGAGGTAGTCTTCGAGGTATTGTTGATAGGATTTTTCCAAGGATTAAATAGGCTTATATTTAAGTGTTTTTGGGATTGCTCAGAACCCTGTTTCACTTTTCAACTTTTTATTCAAGGTAACTAAAAAATCTTTTTTTTGCCCAATATCTTTAAGGTTTGCCTCGAACGTTATGGTCCTGTTTATTTTGGGGAACGATAGTCTTCCTTTAGCAATGGAGTAGGTGACCAGTACATTTAAATAATTGTAAGTGAAAATAAATTTTTGGATGTAGTCTGTAGGCACTACTTCGAAACCTACTCGCTGTGCTGTTCTTTTATTGATGATATAGCTTGTTCCCTGCAGCTTGGTAGTTGACCCCATGTCAGTGTTGTTAATAAGATTAAGCAATCCCTCAACATATTGCTGAATAATAAAGGTTCTCCGCTGATTCCCGTTCATTTTTTTATCTATTACAAAGACATAGTCGAACAATGTGCCTCCATGAATTTTGATAACACCGTCTTTAGGTTTTTCCGAGAGCATCAATAATGAATGATAACGAAGTTTACCGCTTTTTTTCATGGACGGGACATCAATGAAAGGAGCTACCAGCGTGAGCACTCCCAAAATGACGATAATACCAAAAAAATAAAATTGGGAAACCCAAGCCAACCAACAGGATAGAATTATGACAAACAGGGCCAACAGAAGAATCCAAATCAGGATTCGGCTTTGCTCTTTTTTGGTTTTGCTGTAGAATCTATGCGTCAATTAATTACCTGTCCTAAGAATTTTTTCCATCTTTTTACCCTTGGCGAGCTCATCTACCAATTTATCCAAATATCTAACTTGCCTAGTGATGGGGTTTTCAATTTCCTCAATGCGATAGCCGCAAATCACACCTTTTATCAGTTCTGCATTAGGGTTCAATTCCGCTAAATTAAAAAAGGTTTCAAATGTGGCCTTTTCAGCAATCAGTTCTTCCATTTTTTTCTTGTCAAAACCAGTTAACCATGTTATTACTTCGTCGAGCTCTTCTACGGTTCTTCCTTTCTTTACGACCTTGGTAACATAGTGCGGATATACCGATGCAAAAGTCAGTTTTGCCACTCGCTGATCATGTTCCGGTGTTGTTTTCATATTACTTAAGTCTTTCCAATTTTCCTTTTCGTTTCACAATATTTTTGTAATCCCATTGTACTTCCTCGGATTTCGATAACCAACGTTTAAGGTCTTCAGTATTGACTTCTGCAGCATCATTATAGAAAATGGAGGCATCCTTGAATTTTTTCCCCCGAACAGACAATTCATCTTCGTTAAAGTCAGCCCCGCTCCAAAACATTAAACGTATTCCTTTTTTCTGTTTGCTATAACCCGCTATAGGGTTCCCCTCCAAGAACCAGACGGGATGGCCGTGCCAAATTTTATTTTCGGTATGGGGAAGTTCACGGTCAATAGTGGCTTGGAGTAGGTCGCAAATATCTTTTTCCGAAGGATTTAGCCCATTGTTATATGCTTGGATTTCTTCTTTCATAAGCATGGTGGTATAATTAAACCTGTATTACGTATGAAGTTATGGATTTTATTTTGGCGCCTTTGGCCCCTTTGAAGACATAAAAATCTGAGAAGGCATATTTTTGGTTGTTCTCTGTGGTAATAATTCCATTTACGGCCCCTTCTTTACCGTGGGACATTACTTGATGAAGAATTAATTCAGAAGTTTTCTCTTCTTTCATTTTTTCCAGTTCAAAGATAAACTGTTGTTGACCTTCAATTTTTTTATCTCCAATTATGTTCCAAACAATATCCTCCGTTACGCTCTTTTCAAGAAACGCTACATCCCCTTTGGCAAATGCAATATTGAAATTTTTTAAAAACTCCATTTTTGGGGAATTTCCACAATTGGGGGTCGATACAATTTTTGTCATACTATCGGTTTGGGCTTTTCGCGGAGGTTCAGGTCCTCATAAGTTGTTGGATTAAAGTTAACAAGAAAGTTGCAATGGATGATAACCCATGTTTTCAGCGCAGAGGCTTTTACTTATCCAGTGCAAAATTTACAATGCGTTCAACGTGGATTTTTGTTGTGTCGAATACAGGGAATTCAAAATCGGTTTGTCCGATTAGCATAGGTATCTCTGTGCATCCCAAAATAAGTCCTTCAGCTCCTCTTTCTCTCAATTCATTGGTATACCGCACAAATTTTTGTTTGGATGTTTTACTTATAATTCCTTTTCCAAGTTCATTTTTTACAATATCCTGTATATCTTCAATATCCTTTTTTTCTGATGGAACTATAGCTTCAATATGATATTCCCTCAGTTTATTTCGGTAAAAATCCATTTCCATTGTAAATTTTGTACCTAATAATCCAACCTTTAGTAGTTTATGTCGTCGTATTTCTTCTGCTGTGGCAGATGCTATATGAACAATTGGAATTCCGAGTGTTGATTGGATTTCGTCAGCAAACAAATGAGCCGTATTGGCACATAGCACAATAAAATCTACATTGTTTGATTTTAAACTCTTGCAAGCATTAAGGATCAAATCGTAAGAATTTGTCCATCCTCTATCTTGTATATCAGAAAAATTCAGGGAATATAGTATGCATTCAGCAGAGTTTAGTCCTCCTAATTTTTCGTTGATGCTTTGGTTTATATATTTATAATAGTCCAACGTGGAAGTCCAACTCATCCCACCAACCAATCCTATTTTTTTCATTTCAGTACCGTTCTGTTCTTTATTTTTTTTCTAAACATTGTGCCCAAAGCTATTTTTTTAGTGTTCTATAGTATAAGTTCCAAGTTCCGGAATTCGATTCTACAATGTCTGGAAAACCATCGCCGTTCAAATCCCCTGTTTCTATGTTATAGGTATCGTCCATTAAATCTTCCCTCAAACCAATTTCTTTAAACGTTCCATTTTTTTGTCCTAAATAAACATAGTTTCTTTCTTCCGAGTTTCCCTCAATGATGTCCAAATATCCATCTTGATTTAAATCAGATATCTTAATCGAGGAAGTATTACGTTCTGATTTAAAATCAAAAACGCGATTGAAAGCCAAGCTTTCATCACCGAAGTAAATACTGTTCTTAGAACCTAAGTTTCCAGTTACAATATCCAAGAATCCATCTTTATCAAAATCCCCAATATCGATTGAACGAGTTTGATCCTCTTCATTGCCAAATGCTATGATTTTTATAAAATTCTGTTTCCCGTCATTTATATAAACTCGATTTTTGCTCTGTCTTTCCGCTGTTATCAAGTCCAAAAAGCCATCTTTATTAATGTCAACCGCTTTAGTTTGTATTGTCTGGTCGGATTTATTCCCGAAAGCGATTGTATTTTCAAAATTTCCCTTTCCATCATTTAAGCAAATTTCGTTTTCAGCTTTTCGATTCGATAGGATTAAGTCAAAATCTCCATCATTGTCAATATCTACTATTTCAAGATTTCTCGAAGCCGATATTGAACCAAAAGAGGTTGCATGATCAAAGTTTTGATTGGGCGAACCAAAATAAATTTTATTGGGAATGTTGTCATTGGCGACAGCAATGTCCATAAACCCATCATTGTTGAAGTCGGCACTTTTGATGGCATAGGAAGCATCAAGAAATTTTCCGATGGGTTGAGCTACTTTAAAGCCTCCTTTACCATCATTGTAATAAATATAATTCTGTTCTGCCCAATGTCTACCATTTGCAACGAGTGCATCCAAATCCCCATCTTTGTCAATGTCAAATAAGGTTATTGATGCGGTTCGGTTTGATTGTGTTCCTATTGAAAAGAATCCGTCAGCATTGAAGAACGTTGTTTCTTGAGCCGATCCGTTTATTGTTATTGTGAGCAGAATAAGGAATGTTAGTGGTATTCTCTTTTTTTTCATAATCATGGGTAACCCTATCACGTATTGGTCGTAGCTGATTTTACACGCAAATATTTAGGTTTTAAAGATATGAAAAAGCCAAAGAGAAGGATTTGTTCCTATGGCTTAAAGCTAAACGTCACTTTTTTACCTCTCTCCGACCCAATGTGGATAAATTGGTGTTTGCTCTGAAATGTTGTTGAGTAGGTCTAGGTGTTCTTTGGAGAGGCTCCATCCAACAGAATCGATGTTCGAGAGCAGTTGTTTTTCATTTCTCGCCCCGATGACGATATTGGAAACCGTTTTGTTTTGAAGTAACCAGTTAATGGCGATCTGTGGAATGGATTTTCCAATTTCGTTACTGATTTTTTCCAAAACATCTACCACATTCAGAAGAAATTCGTTTTCGACCGGTGGTGCGCCAATATCTCCGCCCGATTTTATTCTACCGCCCTTCATTTCCATTCCTCTTTTTATTTTTCCCGTCAATCGTCCCCAACCCAAAGGACTCCAAACCATCAGCCCCATTTTTTGGTCTTCCAAAAGAGGCATCAGTTCCTGTTCGTAATCACGACCAATTAGAGAATAGTAGCCTTGATAAACAATATATTTTTCCAAATTGAGCTTTTCCGAAATTGATAATGATTTCATCAGCTGCCAAGAAGCAAAATTTGAACAGCCGATATATCGTACCTTGCCACTTTTTATCATATTATCAAGTGTGCGTAAGGTTTCTTCAATTGGTGTATTTTGGTCAAAACCGTGCATTAGATACAAATCGATATAATCGGTATCCAATCGTCTTAAGCTGTCCTCGAGCGCATTCATCAAGTGGAATCTTGACGACCCTCTTTCGTTGGGATGTTCTCCCATTTGGAATGTGGCTTTGGTAGAAATGATGCTTTTCTCCCTTTTTCCTTTTAACGCTTTTCCCAAAACAATTTCCGAATCACCTATTGAATAGACATTTGCTGTGTCAAAAAAATTAACACCCCTTTCAAGGCAAATGTCAGTAAGCCGTGTGGCTTCGCTTACATCAGTTTGCCCCCAACGTTGGAAAAATTCATTGGTTCCGCCAAAAGTGCCTGTTCCAAGGCTCAACACAGGTACTTTTAAGCCTGATTTTCCTAAATTTCTGTATTCCATTTTATCTGTTTTTATATTAAAATTATTTTTCTCTTTTTATACTGATGATGGTCATTATGATAGCGATTACCAAGAAGGTCGCACTCATCAATGTGATTGAGGATAATCCCAATGCGGTTGAGATGAGCGTTCCACCAATGGCAGAACCCAATGCGATACCAATATTGAAGGCGGAAATATTCAAGACTGAAGAAACGTCTTCGGTGCCCGGTAGATATTTTTCTGAAAGTTGGATGAGATACAACTGCATCCCGGGAACGGTTGCAAAGCCAATAAAACCCATTGCTGCGACCAAAAGGAGAGCAGGAATTTTATAAGGCAATAAGGTAAACATCACTCCAAACGTAATCAATAGTATTGTGAACAAGAGAAGGAGTTTTTGGGCCGGGTTTTTATTGGAGAACTTTCCACCCAGAAGGTTTCCAAATGCTACGGCAATCCCATAAAGTAACAATATTAGGGTAATTTGATTTTCCGAAAACCCTGAAATGGTTCCCAATAAAGGTGATAAATAGGTAAATGTTCCAAAAATTGCCGCAAACGAGAATAGTGTGATGGAAAAACCCAGTAGCATTGACTTGTTTCCCAAGACCTTAAATTGGTCTTTAAGCCGAATGGGATCGCTCTGTTTCATACCATTTGGTAACCAAAGCTGGTTTGCCAACAAACAAATAAATCCTATGGCGGCGATTCCACCAAAGGTATATCGCCATCCAAATTGCTGACCAATGTATGTTCCCAAAGGAACACCGGTTACCATACCAACGGTTAAGCCTGTGAACATAACCGCAATTGCTGAAGCTCTTTTTTCTTTGGAAACCATACTACTGGCAATATTCGCTCCAATGCCCATAAATACTCCATGTGCAACGCCCGACATAACTCTTGCAATAACCAAAAGGATAAAATTGAATGAAACGGAGGCTAAACCATTACTGACCACAAAGAGCAGTACTATGGAAAAAAGTAATTTTTTGCGGTCCACTTGATTGGTAAACACGGTAACAATAGGTCCGCCTATTGCTACACCAATGGCATAGGAAGTTACCAGCCAACCTGCCGAGGCTACACTTATTGAAAATTCTTTGGCAATGGTGGGCAAGAGGCCGATCATAACCACCTCGGTGGTTCCGATGGCAAAGACACTCAGTGTCAACGCCCAAATGGCAATGGGCATTCGGCTCTGTTCTGCAGCTAATGCACTGTTATTTTTCATACGACAAAGTTCCGATGGGTATGGCAGGCCCAACAGGACATTTGTCAAAGATTTGGTGTGAGAAATGTCACATTCTACGCTTCGGTTTTCGAGAGGCGGCTCAATGTTTCTCGGGTAACGCCAAGGTAGGAAGCTATCATTGCTTTAGGAACCCTCTGAATCAAACCTGGATATAAAGTAATGAGGTTATGGTACCGGTCGTTGGCGTTACTGCTTAAAAAGCAGAGGATTCGTTTTTGAAGGGCAATGTAGCCATTGGTCGTTTTTTTGAGGAAAAAGTCTCGCATTTTGGGGAGTTCGCTGCTCAATTTTTCTTTGTTCTCCAACGTAAGTGAAAGTGTTTCGGTATCTTCAAGGCAGTCAACGATCAGTGTCGATTTGGTTTTGTGGTGAAATGCTTCGGCATCCGTAATCCACCAATTTTCCATTCCAAATTGTAAGATATGTTCCTTTCCATCAAAGTCAAGTCTTGAAACCCTCATTAATCCTTTAACCACGAAAAACTCAAAATGGGCATAGTCGCCCTCGTGCAAAACTATTTGATGTTTTTTGAACGATTTTTTTTGAAAATGCTCCAGTACAAAGTCAAATTCTGTATCGTTCAGTTTTACAATTTCTTCTATTTGTTTTCTTAAAGGATGCTCGTTCATTATTTTGATCGCGGATTCTTAGGGTTGCATACAATGGTCTTCCAACGGACCTGGTTGTGATAACATGGTGGCTGGTGGGCCTTGGCTGCAGTACAAAATTAGTATTGTTGTTTAATTGAGGGCAGGAAGGGCAATGAATTATATTTACATTTCTTATTCGGATTCAACGTATTTTTTAAAATTCCCTAGTATAGCTTGCCAGCCTGCACGCTGCTGTTCGTCAGAATTCGTTCCCTCTGTATCAAAGGTTTCACTGACTTGAATTTCATTTCCGTTTTGAGTGAATTCAATGTCAACTTTTCGTCCGTCCGACATCTTATATGAAATCAATTCTTTTTCAACGATTTGGTTATATGTTCCCTCAAAATCAAATCCCATACTACCATCTTTAGCTTCCATTCGCCACGAAAATTTTTCATTCGGTCGAAGATTGTTCTCAACTTTTGGACAACACCATTCGTCCGTTGCAAAATTCCAGTTCTTAATATGCTCCGGAGCTGTCCAATAATTCCAAACTTTGTCAATGTTAGCTTTAACAGAAACTTTGACCGCTATTCTATTCATATTTCTTCACGTATTTGTTGTCTTAAAAGTAGGGAATTTAGTTTAAGGCAGGAGGGAAGTAATGAATTATAGCCAGTGTGGCGTGAGTGTTAGGAGACGCAAATTTATAAGGATAACGTGATTTAATTTTTAAAAACGTTCTAAGATTTGATTGCCTGAATCTTCAAGAAATACAGAAATTGCTTTCATGGCAAGCCCTCTTCCGTTATCCCCATTGGTCATAACTATTAAACCCCTATTTGATTTTGGTAGAATAACCACTAAGGAGTTCACCCCTTGATCACTGCCTGCATTGAATAGGGCATATTCATCATTAGGT
This sequence comes from Flagellimonas chongwuensis, assembly GCF_013376415.1. Classification (GTDB taxonomy): domain Bacteria; phylum Bacteroidota; class Bacteroidia; order Flavobacteriales; family Flavobacteriaceae; genus Flagellimonas; species Flagellimonas chongwuensis. The sequence continues at coordinate 2,028 of NZ_WYET01000007.1, read as the reverse complement.
AGGTCTTGAAATACAATCCACCCCAACCCAAAATCAATACCTTCCCGAACTTTTGAGTGGGGTCGTCCCATTTCTTCAAACAGAGAACCGTTAAGGTAAGATTCGTTAAGCAATGATTTTGTCAGTTTGATAAAATCCGACAAATCAGTCAGTAAATTATCTGCTGCATTGGCTTTATATGATTTTTCATAATCATAAGCTTGGCCTTCGTTGTTGTGAGAGCCTGCAAAATCAAGGTTTTCCATTTTTTTATTCCAGACTAAAGTGCTGTTTTCCATTCCGATGGGTTTAAAAACAAGCGTGTCTACCAGCTCTTCAAATGAGGTCTCAAATTTATGTTCCAAGGCTCTTCGCAAGTATTCAAACCCTTCTCCAGAATACTGGAATTTCTCTCCGGGTTCAAAGTCAAAGGATAATTTTTCGTCTTCATACATGTACCTCCAGTTTTTGAACCCACTTCTGTGGCTTAGAATAGTTCGTGGAGTCAACTTTTGATGTCTTACATCATTTTGGATATCCGGGTCAATCCAAAATTTGTATAAGGGTTCATCTAAATCCATTTGCTTCTGCTCTGCAAGTTTTAAAACCGCTAAAGTGGTGATTGTCTTGGTTAGCGATGCCACATCAAAAATGGTGGAAGATGTAATCTCATTGCCCTGGGCGTCCACTCCCTTGAGAACGGTTTGGACCACTTTACCATTCTCAATTTGTGCAATGGCTATTCCGGGTACTTTTGTCTCTTCCAACCACGTGTTGACTTCTTGTTCAATCTCTTTATGGGATGGTTCTGTTTTTTGAGCCATTAGGTTGCTAAAAAACAATACTAGGGTACAGGTAATGTAAATAGATTTCATTTTACTTCTTCTAAATGAATTGACGGTTTGCTTTAAGACGAAGCAAACCTGAAGTTGTTACATTAGAAGGGGCGGTAGCAAATCCGAGTGGTTTGGATCATAGTTCAATGCTCCGTATTTGAGGTTATATATTGTTGAGTGTACTGTTTCTTAATATTCAAAAGTTTCATAGTGAGCTACCTTCTCCTCAAACTCTAAAAGATATTTTTTGTCCTCCTCGTAATACCTTGCTTTTTCGAAATCATCTCCGGCAAATTTTTTTATACTTTCATATGAGTCCCATTCGGTTACAGTCAGAAAGTGACACTTATCTCTATCTATTCGCCTCAATATTTTTGCAGATAAATTTCCGTCCACGTTCCTATAATCGGAAAGCCCAGTTTCTTCCACGTACTTTAAATATTCATCGGCATATTCCGAATTGGTTATTCCGTGCCAAATTCGCGTAATTTTCATTTTTTACATTCTTGTTTGGTTAATAAACATTCCGCATAGCGGTCGCTGATATGATTTTGTTTTTGGTTAAACCGTTATTTTTATCTCTTTTGCAGATTGAAAACTGTTCCTGCCGGGTCTTGAATCCAGTGCATATCTTCTGGAAGCTCTTCAAGTTCATCACAGGTTTCTACTCCTTTCGATTTTAAATAGCTTGTGGCTTGTTCTACATTCGGTACTGTAAGTTGTAACCAAGTTTCCGAATGTGTATAATTATCCACACAGTCTAACCAAATTACATTATTTCCAAATTTCACTTCATGGGTTTTTGATACAGTTGGATTGGTAATTGGTCTTTCTTCCACATCCAACTTTAAGATATCTCTGTAAAAGGCAACCGTTTTCTCATATTTACTTTTGGGAATCTTTATTGCTATGTTAATTCCTGCTTCAAATTGTGCATTCATAATGATTCTTTTGGTTTTTGTTGATAGTAATTTTAAATGACCGAGAACGGTTTCGGTCATGAGTAGTGAGTCGTTTAGCGCTTAACTTAGCAAGTACATACTAAACTGAAAATCCGTGAAGATTTTCAGAAGTAGGCGAGAACAAGCAATTACTTATAGCCATCTTAAGTTTGATTCTGATTAAATTATAGTCATAAATCAGAAAGAACAAAAGAGAGGAACAAGGTCAATATAGCCATGGGAAGTTTCGATTCCGTCAACATTGATGACCC